>NZ_CP048878.1:4290000-5672500 GCF_011009015.1 Spartinivicinus ruber | reverse complement strand
GACTGGGACTACAACGGGGAACAAGAAGTCATCGATAAAAGGTTGGGAAGATAGCTTTTTATCCATGGCTTTTTTTAAGCCACTTGCTCTTTAACAATTTGGAACTGTAGTAATTTGAAAACAACTGCTGAGTATACAGAAATGTGATACTCAAGCGTTCGGCGTAAAATATCGTTGTAATTGTTTGTAAGTATGACTCAGATTATTTTGGGTTATATGGTCAAGTGATTAAGCGCATACGGTGGATGCCTTGGCAGCTGGAGGCGATGAAGGACGTAGGAGCCTGCGAAAAGCGACGGGGAGCTGGCAAACGAGCTTTGATCCGTCGATGTCCGAATGGGGAAACCCAACCACTTAGGTGGTTATCATGCACTGAATACATAGGTGTATGAGGCGAACCCGGGGAACTGAAACATCTAAGTACCCGGAGGAAAAGAAATCAACCGAGATTCCGTGAGTAGAGGCGATCGAAAGCGGACTAGCCCTTAAGCTTGTTATGGTTTAGTGGAAGGATCTGGAAAGTTCCGCGATACAGGGTGATAGCCCCGTACACGAAAGGCCATTTTAAGTGAAATCGAGTAGGTCGGGACACGTGATATCTTGACTGAATATGGGGGGACCATCCTCCAAGGCTAAATACTCCCAGCTGACCGATAGTGAACCAGTACCGTGAGGGAAAGGCGAAAAGAACCCCGTTGAGGGGAGTGAAATAGAACCTGAAACCGTATGCGTACAAGCAGTGGGAGCAGACTT
This sequence comes from Spartinivicinus ruber, assembly GCF_011009015.1. Lineage (NCBI taxonomy): Bacteria > Pseudomonadati > Pseudomonadota > Gammaproteobacteria > Oceanospirillales > Zooshikellaceae > Spartinivicinus > Spartinivicinus ruber. Next base: position 5,671,747 of record NZ_CP048878.1, on the reverse strand, counting down.
GTTCTGTGACTGCGTACCTTTTGTATAATGGGTCAGCGACTTATTTTCAGTGGCAAGCTTAACCGAATAGGGAAGGCGTAGGGAAACCGAGTCTTAATAGGGCGAATAGTCGCTGGGAATAGACCCGAAACCGGGCGATCTATCCATGAGCAGGGTGAAGGTTAGGTAACACTGACTGGAGGCCCGAACCCACTGTCGTTGAAAAGCCAGGGGATGACTTGTGGATCGGAGTGAAAGGCTAATCAAGCCCGGAGATAGCTGGTTCTCCTCGAAAGCTATTTAGGTAGCGCCTCGGACGAACACCTACGGGGGTAGAGCACTGTTTGGGCTAGGGGGTCATCCCGACTTACCAACCCCATGCAAACTCCGAATACCGTAGAGTGCTATCCGGGAGACACACGGCGGGTGCTAACGTCCGTCGTGGAAAGGGAAACAACCCAGACCGCCAGCTAAGGTCCCAAAGTTCTAGTTAAGTGGGAAACGATGTGAGAAGGCCCAGACAGCCAGGAGGTTGGCTTAGAAGCAGCCACCCTTTAAAGAAAGCGTAATAGCTCACTGGTCGAGTCGGCTCGCGCGGAAGATGTAACGGGGCTCAAACTAGACACCGAAGCTGCGGATCCTAACTTAGGTTAGGGTGGTAGAGGAGCGTTCTGTACGCCTGCGAAGGTAGATCGGGAGGTCTGCTGGAGGTATCAGAAGTGCGAATGCTGACATGAGTAACGATAAAGGGAGTGAGAAGCTCCCTCGCCGGAAGACCAAGGTTTCCTGCGCAACGCTAATCGGCGCAGGGTGAGTCGGCCCCTAAGGCGAGCACGAAAGTGGTAGTCGATGGGAAACAGGTTAATATTCCTGTACTAGTAATGACTGCGATGAAGGGACGGAGAAGGCTAGGTTAGCCTGGCGATGGTTGTCCAGGTTTAAGGTTGTAGGTAGGCATCTTAGGCAAATCCGGGGTGCTAATACTGAGAGCCGATATCGAACTCATCTTCGGATGAGGAAGTAATTGATGCCATGCTTCCAGGAAAAGCTTCTAAGCTTCAGGTCATTATTAACCGTACCCCAAACCGACACAGGTGGTCAGGTAGAGAATACCAAGGCGCTTGAGAGAACTCGGGTGAAGGAACTAGGCAAAATGGCACCGTAACTTCGGGAGAAGGTGCGCCGGAGCTGGTGAAATTCCTTGCGAATGGAGCTGGAGCCGGTCGAAGATACCAGGTGGCTGCGACTGTTTATTAAAAACACAGCACTCTGCAAACACGTAAGTGGACGTATAGGGTGTGACGCCTGCCCGGTGCCGGAAGGTTAATTGATGGGGTTAGCTTCGGCGAAGCTCTTGATCGAAGCCCCGGTAAACGGCGGCCGTAACTATAACGGTCCTAAGGTAGCGAAATTCCTTGTCGGGTAAGTTCCGACCTGCACGAATGGCGTAACGATGGCCACGCTGTCTCCACCCGAGACTCAGTGAAATTGAAATCGCTGTGAAGATGCAGTGTATCCGCGGCTAGACGGAAAGACCCCGTGAACCTTTACTACAGCTTCACACTGGACTTTGAGCCTACTTGTGTAGGATAGCTGGGAGGCTTTGAAGCGGTGACGCTAGTCATCGTGGAGCCAATCTTGAAATACCAGCCTGGTATGTTTGAGGTTCTAACTCTGGTCCCTGATCGGGATCGAGGACAGTGTGTGGTGGGTAGTTTGACTGGGGCGGTCTCCTCCCAAAGAGTAACGGAGGAGCACGAAGGTGCGCTAAGCATGGTCGGACATCATGCGGTTAGTGTAAAGGTATAAGCGCGCTTGACTGCGAGACGTACATGTCGAGCAGGTACGAAAGTAGGTCTTAGTGATCCGGTGGTTCTGAATGGAAGGGCCATCGCTCAACGGATAAAAGGTACTCCGGGGATAACAGGCTGATACCGCCCAAGAGTTCACATCGACGGCGGTGTTTGGCACCTCGATGTCGGCTCATCACATCCTGGGGCTGAAGCCGGTCCCAAGGGTATGGCTGTTCGCCATTTAAAGTGGTACGCGAGCTGGGTTTAGAACGTCGTGAGACAGTTCGGTCCCTATCTGCCGTGGACGTTGGAAGTTTGAGGAGAGCTGCTCCTAGTACGAGAGGACCGGAGTGGACGAACCACTGGTGTTCGGGTTGTGTCGCCAGACGCATTGCCCGGTAGCTAAGTTCGGACGGGATAACCGCTGAAAGCATCTAAGCGGGAAGCCCCCTTCAAGATGAGACTTCCCTGACCCCTTGAGGGTCCTGAAGAGCCGTTGAAGACGACGACGTTGATAGGCGGGGTGTGTAAGTGTTGTGAGGCATTGAGCTAACCCGTACTAATTGCTCGTGAGGCTTGACCATATAACGCCAAAATGATTTGGGAAACACAAATCAAAGCGAAACAGGCAAGCACAACGAAGAAATACATCGAACGTAATAGAGTATTACAATCAAGACAAAGCAGAATTCAGATTACAAAACAAGCTAAGCAAAACAGTTCCAAATGCCAGTTTTGCTTGACGACTATAGCGAGTGTGAACCACCTGAATCCATCCCGAACTCAGTAGTGAAACCGCTCCGCGCCGATGGTAGTGTGGGGTCTCCCCATGTGAGAGTAGGTCATCGTCAAGCGCCTTATTTAAGAGAACCCTCAGCACTTCGTGTTGGGGGTTTTTTGCTTTGTTCGGAAAAATTCCGTATTTATCTTTTTTAACTCTTGCTTGATTTGTTAGGCTGTTTCTCTTTTTAATAAACTAGTTGTTGTATTTTGATGAGAGTGGGATTCAGTTGTCTTATGTATATAAAAAAGCTTACGTTATTGATTTGCATGCTTTTATGTAGTGCCAATGCGCTGGCTAAGTATTCACAGGATACAGGCAAAATTAAAGAGGTGTACGTTAGCTATGGTGGTGCTATCGCTATTTTGTTGGATAGGCCGTTTGCAAATGCAATTAGCACCAATCAATGTCCTTCGTCAAATGCGTATGCCGGTAACACATCAGCAGATCCAGCATTAAAATCAGCTATTTTAACAGCTAAGTCTTCTGGGCAAACAGTGAGGGTGACTATAGAAGGTTGTGATTCTGGTTGGTTTAAAATTATTGATATTTATCTTTTGTAGTTAGAGTTATTTGAAAAAGTGGAGCAGAGGATAGAAGGATGAATCAAACATTTTTAGAGCATTTAAGTAGTGAGCTAGACAGTATCAAGTCAGAAGGTTTGTTTAAAGGGGAGCGGGTAATTACCTCTCAGCAGCAAGCTGATATTGAAGTAACCAGTGGTGAGCATGTTCTTAATTTTTGTGCCAATAATTACTTAGGTTTGGCCAACCATCCGCGTTTAATTGAGGCAGCACAAAAAGGGCTGGATCGTTATGGCTTTGGTGTGGCTTCAGTTCGTTTTATTTGTGGTACCCAAGATGTTCATAAAAGCTTAGAAGCTAAATTAAGTGAGTTTTTAGGGATGGAGGATACCATTCTTTACTCCTCCTGTTTTGATGCAAATGGTGGTTTGTTTGAGACTATTTTAGGGCCAGAAGATGCGGTTATTTCAGATGCATTAAATCATGCGTCTATTATTGATGGGGTTCGTCTCTGTAAAGCAAAGCGTTATCGCTATGCCAATAATGATATGGCTGATTTGGAGGCTCAGTTAAAAGCAGCTGATGAGGCTGGGGTTCGCTTTAAACTGATTGTCACTGATGGTGTGTTTTCCATGGATGGCATTATTGCTGATCTTAAATCAGTTTGTGATTTAGCAGATAAATACGATGCTTTAGTCATGGTTGATGACTCTCATGCGGTGGGTTTTGTTGGTGCGCATGGGAGAGGTAGTCATGAATATGCTGGAGTAATTGATCGGGTTGATATTATTACTGGCACGTTAGGTAAAGCTTTAGGCGGTGCTTCCGGTGGTTATACATCAGGTCGAAAAGAAATTATTGATCTTTTGCGTCAACGCTCGCGTCCTTATTTATTTTCTAACTCGCTTGCACCATCAATTGCAGCAGCGTCTATTGAAGTATTGGGTATGCTGAAAGAAAGTGATGATCTGCGTGATAGACTATGGGAAAACGCTGCCTATTTTCGTGCGGAAATGGAGAAAGCAGGCTTTACTTTGGCTGGTAAAGATCATGCGATTATCCCAGTGATGATTGGTGATGCTGCTCTAGCTGCCAAAATGGCGGATATGATGTTAGAAAAAGGCATTTATGTAGTTGGCTTTAGTTATCCTGTAGTACCCAAAGGCCAGGCGCGAATTCGAACTCAAATTAGTGCTGGGCACACTAAGCAGCATATTGATAAAGCAGTTGCAGCCTTTATAGAAGTAGGCAAGGCTCTTAACATTATTTAATTTAAGAGGATGGCATGAAAGCATTAGCCAAGCTCAAGCGGGAAGAAGGCATTTGGATGACTGATGTACCTCGACCAGAGGTGGGTCATAATGATTTGCTGATAAAAATTAAGAAAACTGCTATTTGTGGGACTGATATTCATATCTATAACTGGGATGAGTGGTCACAAAAAACTATTCCTGTGCCAATGGTGACAGGCCATGAATATGTGGGAGAAGTAGTTGGTATCGGCGAAGAAGTTGCTGGCTTTGAAATAGGAGATCGGGTTTCTGGTGAAGGTCATATTACCTGTGGGCACTGTCGTAACTGTCGGGCTGGACGCCGTCATTTATGCCGAAATACTGTAGGTGTTGGGGTTAATCGTGATGGTGCTTTTGCAGAGTACTTAGTCATTCCTGCATTTAATGCTTTCAAGCTACCTGATGAAGTTAGTGATGAGTTAGCGGCTATCTTTGACCCTTTTGGTAACGCAGTACATACGGCACTTGCCTTTGACTTAGTAGGGGAAGATGTACTTATCACTGGCGCTGGCCCTATTGGTATTATGGCGGCAGCTGTAGCTAGGCATGTGGGGGCCCGGCATGTAGTAATCACTGATATAAACGATTATCGGTTGAGTTTGGCCAAGCAAATGGGTGCTACCCGTACAGTTAATGTAGCTAAGGAGCAGCTTGAAGATGTAATGAAACAGCTGAAAATGGAAGAAGGCTTTGATGTGGGGCTGGAAATGTCTGGTGTGCCGGTTGCCTTTAAATCCATGCTGAAAAATATGAATCATGGTGGCAAGATCGCTATGCTGGGGATTCCGCCAGGGGAAATGGCTATTGACTGGAGTGAGGTCATTTTTAAAGGGCTTGATATTAAAGGTATTTACGGCCGGGAAATGTTCGAAACCTGGTATAAAATGGCCAGTTTAATTCAGTCTGGACTGGATCTGACTCCAATGATAACCCATCGTTTTCATGTTGATGATTTTCAACAGGGCTTCGATGTCATGCGTTCAGGCCAGTCAGGAAAAGTTGTATTGAGCTGGGGCTAATGCTCTGAACTACCAAGGTTATTAAAAGGGGTTAGTGGCTTATAGTTACTAGCCCTTTTTTATTTTCTAAGTAAATAAAATAAGTGAGTTAACAGGGTATTTTTGAATGCAGCAACTAATCTATCGCTGGTTACTTTTTCTTGGTGTTTCCCATGTATTGTTAGGTCTTTTATTTGCTGTGTTGGCAAATACCCAGATTTTTGCTTCTTACACTCAGTATTTATTTGAGCAGTTTGAGGTGACCCGAACGGTTAGTCAGAGTGATTTACTTGGGACTATGTTGCAGCTATTTGGAGTCACTGTCTCAAGTTGGGGTGTGCTTTTCGCGTTAGCTGTACATCAGTATTGGCATAATGGAGGCCCTCAAGTTAAGAAAGCTATTTGTTTAGCAATTATTATTTGGCTGAGCCTTGATACTGCCATTTCTTTGTATTGGGGGATAACGGCCCATGCCTATTTAAATATACCAGTAGGGCTCGCTATGCTGCTTCCAATGCTGTTGCTTAAGCCTCAAAGAATTAGTTATGGGGTTGTGCTACAACATGCTTGTAAGCTGAAAGATAAAAAGAAATTTCTTATTACTGGTGGAACAGGCTTTATTGGTAAACCATTGGTGCAAACCTTGGTTGATCAAGGACATGAAGTAGTAGTACTAACCAGGAATATTGCTCCTGGAGCAAGAGGTATTGAAGGCAAAGTAACCTATGTCACTGCACTAGACTATTTGTCTAACGAAGAGCAAATTGACGTCATTATCAATTTAGCTGGTGAACCGCTTGCTAGTGGCCGTTGGAATAAAAAGAAGAAAGCAAATTTTTTATCCAGTCGAATAAATATAACGAGTGAATTGCTAACATTGGTGCAGCGGCTTGAACAAAAACCTCAGTTACTGATTAATGGTTCAGCTATTGGCTACTACGGGCCTAATGCAGATGAAGAGCTAGATGAACAGGCATGTTTTGTGGATGGATTTTCTCATCAGTTATGTCATCAGTGGGAACAAGCTGCATTGAAATTTGAAGAGCACAGCGTAAGGGTTTGTCTGCTAAGAATAGGTATTGTGCTGGGGAAGCATGGTGGTCCTATGGCGCAGTTACAGCTTCCATTTAAGTTAAAGGTGGCGACTCAATTGGGAGAAGGTAAGCAATGGATGTCTTGGGTTCATCTAGATGATGTAATAGCCATGATTTTTTATTTGGTCGCTCAGAGCAATATTGAAGGAGCTGTAAATATAACCGCGCCTCAGCCCGTTACCAATGAGCAATTTGCAGCTAGTTTAGCTGTTGTCGAGAAAACTTGGTTTAAATTCAGAATACCTGCAACTTTGCTAAAAATATTGGTTGGCGAAATGGCGACAGAAGTGCTGCTAACAGGACAAAGAGTTGTACCCTCAAAAATAGTTAAAAGTGGTTATCAGTTTAAATACCCTGATCTCCAGTCCTGTATAAAGGTGCTTAGCTAAAAAATAAATCATAAACCTAGCTTGCATCATATTGGCTTTTCATTAAGCTGCCCAATTATTTCATTTGAACTGAACACTATGGATGCCTTATTAAAGCTGTTGGCTGATGGACAATTTCATTCTGGTGATGCCCTTGGAAAAGCGTTGGGGGTTAGTCGTGCTGCTGTTTGGAAAAAACTACAGAAGCTTCAAGAGTGGGGGCTTGAGCTGCATTCAGTTAGAGGCAAAGGGTATCGCTTAGGCCCTGGTGTGAGCCTGCTTACCCATGAAAAATTAGAGCAAATACCCCAAGTTTGTAGTGGAGAGTATCAGTTAAAGCTATTGGCTACCTCTGCATCGACTAATGATGAGGTTCAGCAGTTCCTTAAGCAAAACCCAGGAAAAAAACTCATTTGCATGGCAGAGTATCAAGCCAGTGGTCGTGGTAGGCAGGGTAAGCAATGGGTGAGTCCATTTGCTAGTAATTTATATATGACCCTTAGTTGGCCAGTCAGCAAAGGAATGCATACGCTGGAAGGACTGAGCTTAGTCGTAGGCTTGGCATTGGCTAAAGGACTAAGCAAATTAGGCATTGATGACTTAAAAGTTAAATGGCCAAATGATTTGTATTGGCGAGGCCAGAAATTGGCTGGAATATTAATAGAAATTGTTGGTGACTTGTATGGTTGCTGTACAGTCATTATTGGTGTTGGCTTGAATGTAATGATGCCTGCAACTTGGCAGGGTAAAGTGAGCCAGCAATTTATTGATCTTGCATCAATAATAAAAGATCGAATAGATCGAAATGAAATCGCCTTGGCCGTACTGGATAGTATTTTTACTGCTCTCGATCGCTTTACTAAAACAGGGTTTGCTGACTTTCAAGAAGATTGGTCAGTCTATGATGCTTGTCTAAACCAACCTGTAAAAGTGATAGCTGGTGATAATGAGCTTTTTGGTGTTGCTAGGGGGGTAGGAAATAGCGGTGCACTTATTGTTGAAATGGCTGATGGTCAGAGACAAACATTTAGTGGTGGTGAAGTAAGCTTGCGACCTTTATGAATCGATTAGAAATTGATGTAGGTAATACTCGAATTAAATGGCGCTACTTGGAAAAAGGTAGTTTTATATCCAAGGGTGCTCTAGCTTTAGCTAAAACTGCTGAACTTGTTAGTAATTTACAAATGCAAGGGTTGGTGCCGCAGCAAATAGTGGTAGCCAATGTAGCGGGTGATAAAGTTCAATCTCAGCTTTGTGTTAGCTGCCAGCAGGGTTGGGGGGTTGAGCCTCATTTTGTAAAAACCCAAAAGAATGCTTATGGCATCGAGGTGGCCTATGCTGATGTGTCAAAGCTGGGGGTTGACCGCTGGTTGGCTATGTTGGGGTGTCATCACTTATATCCTGACTATAACAAAGTGGTTGTTAGTTTAGGTTCAGCAATAACCATTGATGTCATTAAGAGTAATGGTAGACATGAGGGTGGTTATATAGTGCCAGGCTTTCGACTGATGAGAGAAAGCCTGCGAGTGAATACTGCTCAAGTACAAGTTGATAAGACTGATCAACAACGAATTGATTTAGGTAAAAATACGGCTGAAGCTGTAGAACATGGCATGTTAAAAATGGTCATAGCTTTTATTGAGTCGGTGGCTGCTCCAATAAAACTGCAAAATGACCAAACTGTTGTGGTAATAACAGGTGGTGATGCAGCCACCATTGCTTCTTCTTTAACAGTCGACTATCTACATAAGCCTGAGTTGGTGCTCGATGGTCTGTCATTGGTCTCGCTATAAATATGCGTTGGATATTTATTTGCTTAGTGATAGCAAACTTAATTGTGGCAGGTTACCACTGGCATCAAGGTAACCAGACTACACCTACAAAAGATACAAGTTTACCGACTCATGCTAGCAGTAAAGTCGCCTCACTTACTTTGTTAGCAGAGTCTAATTTAAAGCCTCGTAAACGGAAAAATGATAATCCAACAGATGCTGGCAGTGCAGCTGATATCAACACAGCTACAGGCAACTCGATTGCTGATAAAGAGAAAGGGCAGTTCTGTGCCAGTATTGGTCCTATTACAGAGTCAAAAATACTTAAGCAAATTGAGCAGCGATTTCTAGCCATAGGTATTAAGCCTGCTCGAAATAATGTGCAGGTGAATACTGAGCCTGACTACTGGGTGTATATTAAACCGCTTATTTCAAGACGCGCGGCACTCAGAAAATTAAAAGAGTTAAAAGCACAAGGGCGCGACAGCTTTATTATCACCGATGGTGAATTAAAAAATGGCTTATCGTTAGGGCTGTTTACTAAGCAAAGCTCAGCACTGAATTTACAAAATGAAATGGCTTCAGCAGGCTATAATGTTGCTGTTAAAACGGTAGAGCGTTTTAAAGATGAAACCTGGTTAAATTTTTCGCCATCAGAGCTGGATTTAATTGCAGGCCAAGTATGGGTGAGTTTGGCTAATAATTATCCTTTTATAGAAAAAAGAAGAATTCGTTGTAAAGACGTTGCATCTTATTAGCTCTTCCCGTAGAATTGCGCCCGCGTTTAAGGGAGAGTGTTGCCGGTATAGCTCAGCTGGTAGAGCAACTGACTTGTAATCAGTAGGTCCTGGGTTCGACTCCTAGTGCCGGCACCAAATTAAGCTTGACAAAGCAAATTCTCTCAATATTATAAGCGTCTCCTTGGTGGGGTTCCCGAGCGGCCAAAGGGATCAGACTGTAAATCTGACGCGTAAGCTTCGCTGGTTCGAATCCAGCCCCCACCACCAAATTCAAGCGGGTGTCGTATAATGGCTATTACCTCAGCCTTCCAAGCTGATGATGCGGGTTCGATTCCCGCCACCCGCTCCAGATTTATACAATACAGTATTTAAAAAAGCTCATATAGCTCAGTCGGTAGAGCACTTCCTTGGTAAGGAAGAGGTCACCGGTTCAAATCCGGTTATGAGCTCCAGAGTTGGCAGATGATAAATAAAAAATCATCTGCTTTTTTGTGTAAGGTGGCGAATCTCTTAATGGGAGTTGGTCTCGATGGCTAAAGCAAAATTTGAACGTACCAAGCCGCATGTTAACGTGGGTACTATCGGCCACGTTGACCACGGTAAAACAACGCTAACTGCAGCATTAACTCGTGTATGCGCAGAAGCTTTTGGTGGTGAAGTAAAAGCATTCGATCAAATCGATAATGCCCCAGAAGAACGTGAGCGTGGTATTACTATCTCAACTGCACACGTTGAGTATGACTCTCCAATTCGTCACTATGCACACGTTGATTGTCCAGGACACGCTGACTATGTGAAAAACATGATCACTGGTGCGGCTCAAATGGACGGCGCTATCCTAGTTTGTTCTGCTGCTGATGGCCCCATGCCTCAGACTCGTGAGCACATCTTATTGTCTCGTCAGGTAGGTGTACCTTACATCGTTGTTTTCTTAAACAAAGCTGACATGGTAGACGACGAAGAGCTACTAGAGTTGGTCGAAATGGAAGTACGTGAGCTGTTAAGCCAGTATGACTTCCCAGGCGACGATACTCCAATCATCACAGGTTCTGCGCTAATGGCGTTAGAAGGTAAAGATGATAATGGTATGGGTACTTCTGCGGTTAAGAAACTGGTTGAGACTTTAGACGAGTACATCCCAGAGCCAGAGCGCGCTATCGATCAGCCATTCTTAATGCCTATCGAAGACGTATTCTCTATCTCTGGCCGTGGTACAGTAGTAACTGGTCGTGTAGAGCGTGGTATTGTTAAAGTTGGTGATGAAATTGAAATCATCGGTATCCGCGACACGCAAAAAACGACCTGTACTGGTGTAGAGATGTTTCGTAAGCTGCTTGACGAAGGTCGTGCAGGTGAGAACGTAGGTGTATTGTTACGTGGTACTAAGCGTGACGACGTAGAGCGTGGTCAAGTATTGGCTATTCCTGGCTCTATCACGCCACACACTAAGTTTGAATCAGAAGTATACGTACTGAGCAAAGACGAAGGTGGACGTCACACACCTTTCTTCAAAGGCTATCGTCCTCAGTTCTACTTCCGTACGACTGACGTAACAGGTGCGGTAGAGTTACCAGAAGGTGTTGAAATGGTAATGCCTGGTGACAATATTCAAATGAAAGTGACTTTGATTGCACCAATCGCTATGGAAGAAGGCTTGCGTTTCGCTATCCGTGAAGGTGGTCGTACTGTAGGTGCTGGTGTAGTAGCAAAAATTATTGAGTAAAGTTGAAATATGATGCTAGCTTTTAGCTAGCATCATGGTTATAGGCCAGTAGTTCAATTGGTAGAGCACCGGTCTCCAAAACCGGGGGTTGGGGGTTCGATTCCCTCCTGGCCTGCCATTTTTTAGAGCACCTAATCATGAATGCAAAGATTGAAGTTGAAAACCAAGGCCGTCTAGATGGTCTAAAGTGGTTTGTGGTATTTGCTGTTGTAGCTACGGGCGCCTACGGTAATTACTTTTATCAAAGTGAATCTTTGCTTTATCGTGTAATAGCCCTCCTCATTATAGGCTTAGTAGCTGGCTACATTGCCTTAACTACTGTTAAAGGTCATAAGTTCTGGACTTTAGTAAAAGATGCTAAGGTTGAAGTACGAAAAGTTGTTTGGCCAACTAAGCAAGAAACCGTTCAAACTACCATAATTGTTGTAGCTGTAGTTATTTTGATGGGAATTGTTTTGTGGCTAATTGATTGGGCATTGAATTCAATTATTAATGGTTTGATTGGGTAATCGCTCATGGCTAAGCGTTGGTATGTTGTGCATGCATATTCAGGATATGAAAAGCAGGTTATGCGTTCTATTAAAGAGCGTATTGAGTTGCACGACATGCAAGACTCATTTGGTGAGGTTTTAGTCCCCACTGAAGAAGTAGTAGAAATCAAAAGTGGCCAGAAGCGCAAAAGTGAGCGTAAGTTTTTTCCTGGTTATGTCTTAGTACAGATGGAAATGAACGATGACAGCTGGCACTTAATTAAAGATACCCCAAGAGTAATGGGCTTTATTGGTGGTACGGCAGATCGTCCTGCACCTATTACAGAGCGTGAAGCTCAAGCTATCTTGAAACGAGTGGAAGATGGCTCAGATAAGCCCAAACCAAAAACCTTATTTGAACCTGGTGAGGTTGTTCGGGTTATCGATGGCCCATTTGCAGATTTTAATGGTGTAGTTGAAGAAGTTAACTACGAGAAAAACAGGTTACAAGTTGCCGTATTAATATTTGGCCGTTCAACACCAGTTGAACTAGAATTTGTCCAAGTAGAAAAAGGCTAACAATTATTTTTTCAAAGGCCCGCACTGTGCTAACAGTGTGGGTCTTTATTGTCTGTCAAAAACATGACTGTCAAACAGGGGAGCTTGGTTAGTTAGACATAGTTTTCTTTTAATTGAAGCGTCTAAGTAATTAAGCGTTTAACCCATAAAGAGGTGAATAATGGCTAAGAAAGTAGAAGCTTATATCAAGCTGCAGGTAGCAGCTGGTCAAGCTAACCCAAGTCCACCAGTTGGTCCAGCATTGGGTCAGCATGGCGTTAATATTATGGAGTTTTGTAAAGCATTTAATGCCAAAACTCAAAGCATGGAACAGGGCATGCCAATTCCGGTTGTGATCACAGTTTATAGCGATCGCAGCTTTACCTTTGAGACTAAAACTCCACCAGCTTCTGTGTTATTGAAAAAAGCAGCTAAGTTGAAAAAAGGCAGTGGCCGCCCTAACACTGAAAAAGTGGGTACTGTGACTCGTGAGCAACTAGAAGAGATCGCTAAAACTAAAGAGCCTGACTTAACGGCAGCTGATCTTGATGCAGCGGTTAGAACAATCGCTGGTAGTGCTCGCAGCATGGGCTTAAATGTGGAGGGTGTGTAATGGCCAAGTTATCTAAGCGCGCAAAAGCCATTGCTGAGAAGATTGATCGTACAAAAGCTTACCCTATTCAAGAAGCTGCTCAGTTATTAGCTGAAATCTCTACAGTTAAGTTTACTGAATCTTTTGATGTTTCCGTTAACTTAGGTGTCGATCCTCGCAAATCTGATCAAGTTGTTCGTGGTTCTACTGTACTGCCTAACGGTACGGGTAAAGACGTGCGTGTTGCAGTATTTACCCAAGGCCCAAATGCTGATGCAGCTAAAGAAGCCGGTGCTGATATCGTTGGTATGGATGATTTGGCAGCTGAAGTAAAAGGCGGCAACTTAAACTTTGATGTTGTTATTGCCTCTCCTGATGCAATGCGTGTTGTTGGTCAGTTAGGACAAATTCTTGGCCCGCGTGGCCTGATGCCAAACCCGAAAGTGGGTACTGTAACCCCTAACGTAGCTGAGGCAGTAAAAAATGCTAAAGCTGGTCAGGTCAGATACCGCACAGACAAAAACGGAATTATCCACTGTGGCGTTGGTAAAGTAGGTTTTGCAGCAGATGCAGTTAAGCAAAATATTGAAGCTTTATTGGCTGATTTGAAAAAAGCCAAGCCTGCTTCTGCTAAAGGCGTCTACATGAAGAAAGTGACCCTATCTACAACGATGGGGCCTGGCTTGACAATAGATATATCAAGCTTAGACGCGTAACAGACTTTGGGGCTCTTGCTTATCTTGAATATTAATTAATTTTTAAGATAAGACAGGAGCCGTCAAAGACCGTAGGTGCTGACTTTTTATTTTTAAAAAATCAGCTTAATTCTCCTACGCAGACGGTGTAGCTTCATTATCCAATGAGCCCTTCACCGTATTCTTAAGTAAAAGACAGTTGTTTTATACAATTGTTTCTTACTAAAACAGAAATTCCTTTTTTAGGAGTAAAGCCAATGGCATTAAAACTCGAAGACAAGAAAGCGATTGTCGCTGAGGTCAACGAGGCTGCCAAAAGCGCTTTATCAGCAGTAATCGCTGATTACCGTGGTTTAACGGTTGATCAGATGACTGCACTCCGCAAGCAAGCTCGTGAAGGCAGCGTTTATTTAAAAGTTGTCCGTAACACACTTGCTCGCCGCGCAGTTGAAGGCACTGATTATGAGTGTCTGCAAGAAGCGTTAACTGGTCCAACAGTAATTGCTTTCTCTAACGAAGATCCAGGTGCAGCTGCACGTGTAATTCAAGACTTCGCTAAAGAAAACAAAGAACTGGAAGTAAAAGCATTATCAATTGGTGGTCAATTACTTGGCCCAGAGCAAATTGATGTGCTGGCGAAGATGCCTACTTTGGATCAGGCTCGCGCAATGCTGATGAGTGTAATGATTGCACCAGTAACCAAGCTGGCACGTACTCTAAACGAGTTCCCAGCGAAGATTACCCGTGCAGTGGCAGCGGTTCGCGACCAGAAGAAAGAAGCAGCTTAATTTTATTAATTAGCTGTTTTTTACAAGTTTGGTTTTACCTACAGATTTTTAGGAGATTAGAGTAATGGCTCTGTCTAAAGAAGATATCTTAAATGCAATTGCTGAAATGAGCGTAATGGAAGTTGTTGAGCTTGTTGAAGCAATGGAAGACAAATTCGGTGTTTCTGCTGCTGCTGCAGTTGCTGCTGCTCCTGTAGCTGCTGGCGATGCTCCAGCCGCTGAAGAGCAAACTGAATTTGACGTAATTCTAGCTAGCGCTGGTGACAAGAAAGTGAACGTAATCAAAGCTGTTCGCGGTATCACTGGTCTTGGCTTGAAAGAAGCTAAAGCTTTAGTTGACGGTGCACCTGCTCCTGTTAAAGAAGGTGCTACTAAAGAAGAAGCTGAAGACGCTAAGAAACAGCTGGAAGAAGCTGGTGCAACTGTGGAAGTTAAGTAATTCCAAAGATTGCATAAATTCTTTTCCAATTTGGCTGGTACCAGGTGGTGCCGGCCTTTTGCTGTTGCAAGCTCAGCAATATACAGCTGGCGTTGCACAACTACAGCATACAGATGCTGCTTAAAAGGACAATACTTTAGTTCTTATTTTCACTGCGCGCTTATTTACGACATAGGTAAATGTGCTGGTTAGCAGGTGACCAAGCTGGGGAACGCTAATGGCTTACTCATATACTGAGAAAAAACGTATCCGTAAGGACTTCGGCAAACTGCCGCATGTTATGGATATTCCTTATCTCCTGGCAATTCAGCTTGATTCTTACCGCAAGTTTCTTCAGGCAGGAGTCAGCTCGAATCAACGTAACGACTTTGGTTTACATGCCGCCTTTAAGTCAGTTTTTCCAATCGTAAGTTACTCAGGTAGTGCGGCACTTGAGTACGTAGGTTACAAGCTGGGTGAACCGGCTTTTGATGTTAAAGAGTGTCAGCTCCGTGGCGTCACTTATGCTGTTCCGCTTCGAGTTAAGGTCCGCCTGATTATTTACGATAAGGATTCGGCAAACAAAGCAATCAAAGACATTAAAGAGCAAGAAGTTTACATGGGAGAAATCCCATTAATGACTGAAAACGGTACCTTTGTAATTAACGGTACTGAGCGGGTGATCGTGTCCCAGCTGCATCGTTCGCCTGGGGTCTTCTTTGATCATGACCGTGGTAAAACCCACTCTTCAGGTAAATTGCTCTACTCCGCACGGATTATTCCTTATCGTGGCTCTTGGTTGGATTATGAATTTGATCCAAAAGATTTGCTTTATGTGCGTATCGACCGTCGCCGTAAGTTGCCAGCATCAATATTGCTGAGAGCTTTAGGATATTCGTCAGAGCAAATCCTGGATATGTTCTTCGATACCAATAAATTCCACATCAGTGATGATGGCGTATCGATGGAACTGGTACCTGAGCGCTTGCGTGGTGAAGCAGCTAGCTTTGATATTAAAGACGTCGACGGTAGTGTTATTGTTGAGCAAGGCCGCAGGATTACTGCTCGTCATATTCGTCAGATGCAAAAGTCTAACTTGAAGACACTTGATGCGCCGACTGAATATTTGCTTGGTAAAACTATTGCCACTGATATTTTCGACTCAGCAACAGGAGAAGTATTATTTAATTGTAATGCTGAAATTACCCTGGAAGTGCTGGAGAAGTTAATTGCTAAAGGCATAAAAACAATTGAGACGTTATACATTAATGACCTTGATTGTGGTCCTTATATTTCAGATACCGTAAAAGCTGATAATACGACAAGTCAGCTTGAAGCTTTAGTTGAAATTTATCGAATGATGCGTCCTGGTGAGCCACCAACCAAAGAGGCGGCAGAAGCATTATTTGAAAACCTGTTTTTCTCTCCTGAGCGTTATGACTTATCTGGCGTAGGTCGGATGAAATTTAATCGCCGGTTGGGTCGCAAAGATGACCAAGGCCAGGGTGTGCTTGATAACAGTGACATTATTGATGTTATGAAGACCTTGGTAGACATCCGTAATGGTAAAGGTCAGGTGGATGATATTGACCACTTAGGCAACCGTCGGATTCGTAGCGTTGGGGAGATGGCTGAAAACCAATTCCGTGTTGGTTTGGTTCGGGTAGAGCGTGCCGTAAAAGAGCGTCTAAGCATGGCTGAGTCTGAAGGCCTAATGCCTCAAGATTTGATTAATGCTAAGCCTGTAGCAGCTGCTATTAAAGAGTTTTTTGGCTCTAGCCAGCTGTCTCAGTTTATGGACCAAAACAACCCATTGTCTGAGGTCACTCACAAGCGTCGTGTTTCTGCGCTTGGCCCAGGTGGTTTGACTCGTGAGCGCGCAGGCTTTGAGGTGCGTGACGTACACCCAACTCACTATGGTCGGGTTTGTCCTATCGAAACGCCTGAAGGTCCAAATATTGGTTTGATCAACTCTTTGGCTACTTATGCCAGAACCAATGCCTTCGGTTTCCTTGAGTCGCCTTATCGAAAAGTAGTTGATGGTGTGGTTACAGATGAAATTGACTACCTTTCTGCTATTGAAGAAAGTGAATATGTAATAGCCCAGGCTAATGCGCCTTTAGATGAAGACCGTAGGCTGGTAAATGAGCTGGTAAACGTTCGTCATAAGAATGAGTTTACCCTGATGCCCCCAGAAAACGTTCAGTATATGGACGTCTCTCCACGTCAGGTGGTTTCTGTGGCAGCTTCATTGATTCCGTTCCTGGAGCACGATGATGCTAACCGGGCATTGATGGGATCAAACATGCAACGTCAAGCTGTGCCTACTTTGATCTCAGAGAAGCCATTGGTTGGTACAGGCATGGAGCGCAATGTAGCTAGCGACTCTGGTGTTTGCGTGGTTGCTAAGCGTGGTGGGGTGATTGAATCTGTTGATGCGGCACGGATTGTTGTTCGGGTTAATGAAGACGAGTTGATCACTGGTGAGGCAGGGGTGGAAATCTACAACCTGACTAAATACACCCGTTCTAACCAAAACACTTGTATTAACCAGCGTCCATTGGTGAGCACTGGTGATCAGGTGACCCGTGGTGATATTTTGGCTGATGGTCCATCTGTTGATATGGGTGAGCTAGCACTTGGTCAGAATATGCGTGTGGCTTTCATGCCTTGGAATGGCTACAACTTCGAGGACTCGATCTTAGTTTCTGAGCGTGTGGTTCAAGAAGACCGTTTCACTACTATTCACATTCAAGAAATGACCTGTGTAGCTCGAGATACCAAGCTTGGTTCTGAGGAAATTACTTCAGATATTCCTAATGTTGGTGAGGGTGCGCTGTCTAAACTGGATGAATCAGGCATTGTTTATGTCGGTGCTGAAGTCGGTGCAGGCGATATTCTGGTTGGTAAAGTGACACCTAAAGGTGAAACTCAGCTAACACCAGAAGAGAAGTTATTGCGTGCAATTTTTGGTGAAAAAGCTTCTGACGTTAAAGATACTTCTTTACGAGTTCCTACCAGCGTAAAAGGCACAGTAATTGACGTACAAGTCTTTACTCGTGATGGCGTTGAAAAAGATCCTCGTGCCCTTGCTATAGAAAAAGCTCAACTTGATGAAGTGCGTAAAGACTTAAACGAAGAATTTCGTATTGTCGAGACTGCTACTTTTGAGCGCTTAAGGGCTGCTTTGGTTGGGCAAAAAGCAGAAGGTGGAACAAACCTTAAGAAAGGCGATGAAATCACCAACGAGTATCTGGATGAGCTTGAGCATCGTAACTGGTTTAAGCTGCGGATGGTTAATGATGCCCTTAACGATCAGCTAGAAGCAGCTCAGGAACAATTGCAAGAGCGTCGTGACCAGTTAGATCAGCGCTTTGAAGACAAGAAGAAAAAGCTTCAGTGTGGCGATGATCTGGCTCCAGGCGTACTAAAAATCGTTAAAGTTTATCTGGCTATCAAACGCCGTATTCAGCCTGGTGACAAGATGGCTGGTCGTCATGGTAACAAGGGGGTTATCTCGGTCATTATGCCGATTGAGGATATGCCCTATGACGAGCAAGGCAATCCAGTAGACATCGTACTTAACCCACTGGGTGTACCGTCGCGGATGAACGTTGGGCAGATTCTTGAAACTCACCTTGGTTTGGCAGCCAAGGGCTTGGGTGAAAAAATTGATCAGATGGTCAAAGCCCAGCAGTCGATCGCTGAACTGAGAAACTTCTTGAAGAAGGTTTACAACGAAGTAGGTGAAGGGCGTTACGAAGATCTCGACAATTTCTCAGACGAAGAAATACTTGAGCTAGCACGCAACCTTCGTGGAGGTGTGCCAATGGCTACACAGGTGTTCGACGGTGCTAGAGAAGAGGAAATCAAGGCGTTGCTAAGATTAGCGGATATGCCTGATTCTGGTCAGATGGTGCTTCACGATGGTCGGACGGGTGATCAGTTTGATCGACCAGTAACGGTTGGTTATATGTACATGCTAAAACTCAACCACTTGGTTGACGATAAGATGCATGCACGTTCAACTGGATCATACAGTCTAGTAACGCAGCAACCGCTTGGTGGTAAAGCCCAGTTTGGTGGCCAGCGTTTCGGTGAGATGGAGGTATGGGCGCTGGAAGCATACGGTGCTGCATATACTCTGCAAGAGATGCTGACAGTTAAGTCTGATGACGTAGCGGGTCGGACCAAAATGTACAAAAACATTGTTGACGGCGACCACCGAATGGAAGCGGGCATGCCAGAGTCATTCAATGTGTTGGTGAAAGAGATTCGTTCGCTAGGTATTGATATTGAGCTGGAAAGCGAATAGTCCACGTGACCAAAACCTAATTGCGGCGCGGGAGCCTGAGGGCTCCCGGAATCAATAACTCCGCTGGGAGAGATAGCCTTGAAAGATTTATTAAACCTGCTGAAGTCTCAAGGGCAGTCAGAAGAATTTGACTCCATTCGCATTGGTTTGGCTTCACCAGAAATGATTCGGTCCTGGTCATATGGTGAGGTGAAAAAGCCTGAAACCATTAACTATCGTACCTTCAAACCTGAGCGTGATGGTCTTTTCTGTGCCAAGATTTTTGGCCCAGTTAAAGATTATGAGTGCTTGTGTGGTAAGTACAAGCGCTTAAAGCATCGTGGTGTGATTTGTGAGAAGTGTGGGGTAGAAGTTGCACTTTCTAAAGTGCGTCGTGACCGGATGGGTCATATTGAGTTAGCTAGCCCTGTTGCGCATATCTGGTTCTTGAAGTCTCTGCCATCCAGAATTGGCTTAATGCTGGATATGACTCTGCGTGACATTGAACGAGTACTCTATTTTGAGTCATATGTGGTTATCGATCCAGGTATGACTACGCTTGAGCGTGGCCAGCTGCTGAATGATGAAGAATACTATGACTCGTTAGAAGAGTTTGGTGATGACTTCGATGCCAAAATGGGGGCAGAAGCTATTCAAGCATTACTTCTGGATATTGACCTTGAGCAAGAAGTGCAAGAGTTACGTGAAGAAATTCCTAACACCAACTCTGAGACCAAGATTAAGAAACTATCTAAGCGTCTGAAACTGTTAGAAGCTTTCCATAAGTCAGATAACAACCCAGAGTGGATGATTCTGAAGGTTCTGCCTGTATTGCCACCTGACTTACGACCACTGGTACCACTTGATGGCGGTCGCTTTGCTACATCAGATCTTAACGACCTGTATCGTCGGGTAATCAACCGAAACAACCGTCTTAAGCGTCTATTGGACTTAAGTGCGCCGGATATTATCGTTCGTAACGAAAAGCGGATGCTGCAAGAGTCTGTTGATGCATTGTTGGATAACGGTCGTCGCGGTCGTGCTATTACAGGCTCTAACAAGCGCCCACTGAAATCGTTGGCTGATATGATCAAAGGTAAGCAGGGTCGTTTCCGTCAGAACCTGCTAGGTAAGCGTGTTGACTACTCGGGTCGTTCGGTAATCGTGGTTGGCCCAACTTTGCGTCTGCATCAGTGTGGTTTGCCTAAGAAAATGGCGCTTGAGTTATTCAAGCCTTTTATCTTCGGTAAGTTAGAGCACCGTGGCCTGGCGACAACGATTAAAGCTGCCAAGAAAATGGTAGAGCGGGAAACGCCAGAAGTATGGGATATCCTAGCTGAAGTCATTCGTGAACACCCAGTATTGCTTAACCGGGCGCCAACCCTACACCGTTTGGGTATCCAAGCGTTTGAGCCAGTTCTAATTGAAGGTAAAGCAATTCAATTGCACCCATTAGTGTGTGCGGCTTACAACGCAGACTTTGATGGCGACCAAATGGCTGTTCACGTGCCTTTAACAATTGAGGCCCAGCTTGAGTCTCGCGCCTTGATGATGTCAACCAACAACGTGTTGGCACCAGCTAATGGTGAGCCAATTATCGTGCCATCGCAAGACGTGGTTCTTGGTCTTTACTACATGACTCGTGACCGCATCAATGCAAAAGGCGAGGGCATGGCATTTAAAGACATAAAAGAAGTCAGCCGTGCTTATGGTGCAGGTCAGGCAGAGTTGCATGCCAAAGTTAAAGTGCGAATTAAGGAAACTATTAAAGATCTGCAAGGCAATGTTTCTAAAGCAACTCGGATTGTCGATACTACTGTAGGTCGGGCCTTGCTTTTCGAAATTTGCCCAGAGGGTATGCCCTTTGACCTGGTTAACCAGGCAATGAAGAAAAAGTCTATTTCTAAGCTGATTAATACTTGCTACCGCAATGTTGGCTTGAAAGAGAGCGTTATCTTTGCTGACCAGCTGATGTATATGGGCTTTTCTTATGCGACTAAATCTGGCGCGTCTATTGGGGTAAATGACTTCGTAATTCCAGATGAAAAGCTGGAAATCATTGATGCTGCTTCTGATGAAGTAAAAGAAATTGAAAGCCAGTTTGCTTCTGGTCTGGTAACCCAGGGTGAGAAGTACAACAAGGTGATTGATATCTGGTCTCGTGCCAACGAGTTAGTTGCCAAGAAAATGATGGAAAACTTGGGCTCTGATGACGTAGTTAACCGTGAAGGTAAAACTGTGCAACAAGAGTCGTTCAACTCTGTTTACATGATGGCAGACTCAGGTGCTCGGGGTAGTGCTGCACAGATTCGTCAGTTAGCGGGGATGCGTGGTTTGATGGCGAAGCCAGATGGCTCAATCATCGAGACACCAATTACTGCAAACTTCCGTGAAGGTTTGAACGTACTACAGTACTTTATCTCTACCCACGGTGCGCGGAAAGGTTTAGCGGATACAGCGCTTAAAACAGCAAACTCTGGTTATCTAACCCGTCGTTTAGTGGATGTTGCTCAAGATTTGGTAGTTACAGAACCTGATTGTGGTACTGATAATGGCTTGACCATGACTCCGCATATTGAAGGTGGTGATGTAGTTGAACCACTGGGTGAGCGTATCTTGGGTCGAGTAGTAGCTGCCGATGTACCGAAGCCTGGCTCTGATGGTGAAATCGCTATTCCAGCAGGGACTTTGATTGATGAGGCCTGGGTTGAAAAGCTGGAAGCGATGAACGTAGACGAGATGGTCGTTCGCTCTCCGATTACTTGTGACACTCGTTTTGGTATCTGCTCAAGCTGTTATGGTCGTGACCTTGGCCGTGGCCACTTAGTTAACGTGGGTGAGGCAATTGGAGTAATCGCTGCTCAGTCGATCGGTGAGCCAGGAACACAGTTGACGATGCGTACCTTCCACATTGGTGGTGCGGCTTCAAGAACATCTGCAACCGATAACGTACAGGTGAAAAACGCCGGTACTATCCGTCTACACAACATGAAATTTGTTGAGCGTAAGGATGGCAACATTGTTGCGACCTCTCGTTCAGGTGAGTTGGCGTTGGCTGATGAGTTTGGTCGTGAGCGTGAGCGCTACAAGCTGCCATATGGTGCGGTACTGTCAGTTAAAGATGGCACTAAGGTAGACGCAGGCCAAGTGGTGGCTAAGTGGGATCCACACACTCACCCAATTGTTGCTGAGCTAGCTGGTACTGTTTCGTTCTCAGGCATGGACGACGGTATTACCATCAAGCGTCAAACTGATGAGTTTACTGGCTTATCCAACATTGAAGTAATCGATCCTAAAGATCGTCCAACTTCAGGTAAAGACATCCGTCCAGCTATTCAATTATTGGATAGTAATGGTAAAGAGCTGAAAATGCCTGGTAGCGATATGCCGGCGCAATACTTCTTGCCAGCAAATGCGCTAGTTACCCTGACTGACAACGCTAAAGTGGAGGTCGGTGATGTAATCGCGCGGATTCCGCAAGCGACTTCAGGTAACAAGGATATTACGGGTGGTCTGCCTCGAGTAGCTGACTTGTTTGAAGCGCGTAAGCCAAAAGAGTCTGCAATTTTGGCAGAAATCAGCGGTACTATCAGTTTCGGTAAAGAAACTAAGGGTAAAAAGCGCTTAGTAATTACTTCGCCTGATGGTGATAATTACGAAGAGTTGATTCCAAAATGGCGTCATCTCAACGTATTCGAGGGTGAACAGGTTACAAAAGGTGAGGTTGTTTCTGATGGCCCATCTAACCCTCACGACATCTTGCGCCTATTGGGTGTGAGTGAGTTAGCTAAATATATCGTTAATGAAATTCAAGACGTATACCGTCTCCAAGGGGTAAAAATTAACGATAAGCATATTGAAGTTATTTTACGGCAGATGTTACGTAAAGCTGAGATTACCGAATCTGGTGACTCAAACTTTATTAAAGGCGAACAGTTAGAATACACGTCAATTCTTGAAGAAAATGAAAGCTTAGGCTCGGATAATAAATTCCCAGCCAAGTGTGAGCGAGTATTGTTGGGTATTACTAAAGCATCGCTGGCAACAGAGTCCTTTATTTCTGCTGCATCCTTCCAGGAAACAACGCGGGTGCTAACAGAAGCAGCGGTTACGGGTAAACAAGACTTCTTGCGTGGTCTGAAAGAAAACGTTGTAGTTGGACGTTTGATTCCTGCAGGAACGGGCTTGGCTTACCACTCTGAACGCCGCCGTAAACGTGAACTGGAAGAACTGAAGGCCAGTGCTAAAGTGAGTGCTAGTGATGTTGAGCAAGCACTAAGTGAAGCACTGAACTCAAGCAGTTCATAAGCGAAATCAACTTTTAGAGTGTGTGGATTATAGTCATTTACTTGACTCAGATTTGTACACTCATTAAAATTTCGCGTCTTTTTCGGCAGGTTTATATACCTGCCGAATTTTGTTGTCTCTTCATCAAAAAATGAAAGTAAATTGGAGTTTGCTTAAATGGCTACCATTAACCAGTTGGTACGCAAGCCTCGCAAACGCAAAGTAGCTAAAAGTGACGTGCCTGCTTTGCAGAGCTGTCCTCAGCGGCGTGGCGTTTGTACCCGGGTTTATACTACTACCCCTAAGAAGCCTAACTCAGCGCTTCGTAAAGTTTGCCGTGTGCGCTTAACGAATGGCTTTGAGGTTACTTCTTACATCGGCGGTGAAGGCCACAACTTGCAAGAGCACAGTGTGGTACTGATTCGTGGTGGACGGGTAAAAGATTTGCCAGGTGTGCGCTATCACACAGTACGTGGCAGCTTGGATACTCAAGGTGTTAACGATCGTAAACAAGGTCGTTCTAAGTATGGTACCAAGCGTCCTAAGTCTTAATAGACTGAATTTTAGATAAGAGTAAGGCTAAGTGCGTTCCTGTTGTGTCAGTAACTGAGTTACTGCGCAAGGTAATGTGTCTTAGGCTATCCTGAAGACCAGATTTTTTGAGAGCTTATCATGCCAAGAAGACGAGTCGTCGCAAAAAGAGAAATCCTACCTGATCCCAAGTTTGGAAATCAGACGTTAGCGAAGTTTATTAACCACGTAATGATCAGTGGTAAAAAATCCGTTGCTGAGCGGATTGTTTATGGTGCTTTAGATAAAGTGCAAGAGCGCGGTAAAGGCGAACCAATAGATTTATTTGAAAAAGCACTAGAAGCTATTGCTCCGATGGTTGAGGTTAAATCACGTCGTGTGGGTGGTGCTACTTATCAGGTACCTGTAGAAGTGCGTCCTTCTCGTCGTACAGCGTTAGCAATGCGCTGGCTGGTTGACGCTGCTCGTAAGCGTGGCGAAAAATCGATGGCTTTACGTCTGGCTGGTGAAATGCTAGATGCAGCAGAAGGTAAAGGTGCCGCTGTTAAGAAACGTGAAGATGTCCATCGTATGGCTGAGGCCAACAAAGCCTTCTCTCATTACCGTTTCTAATGACCAGGGGATAGTATCGTGGCTCGTAAAACTCCCATTAGCCGTTACCGCAATATCGGTATCTGTGCTCACGTTGATGCTGGTAAAACCACGACAACTGAGCGTGTTCTGTTCTATACCGGGGTATCTCATAAAATTGGTGAGGTACACGACGGCGCCGCCACTATGGACTGGATGGAACAGGAACAGGAGCGTGGTATCACCATCACTTCTGCTGCAACCACTTGTTTCTGGAGTGGTATGAATCAGCAGTTTGATGAGCATCGTATCAATATCATCGATACTCCAGGACACGTTGACTTTACTATTGAGGTAGAGCGTTCACTGCGTGTGCTTGATGGTGCTGTAGTTGTTCTTTGTGGGTCTTCTGGTGTGCAGCCGCAAACAGAAACTGTTTGGCGTCAGGCAAACAAATACGAAGTACCTCGTATGGTATTCGTAAACAAAATGGACCGGGCTGGTGCAGACTTCTTTATGGTTGTCGATCAGTTGGTTGATCGTTTGGGCGCTAATGCCGTGCCGATCCAAATCAATATCGGTGCTGAAGATGAGTTTAAAGGGGTAGTTGACCTGATTCGAATGAAAGCCATCATGTGGAATGAGGCTGATCAGGGCATGACCTATGAGTTGGAAGATATTCCAGCTGACTTGCAAGATGTTGCAGATGAGTGGCGTGAAAAAATGCTTGAAGCTGCTGCAGAAGCAACTGAAGAGCTGATGGAGAAATACCTGGAAGAAGGCGATCTGTCAGCCGAAGAAATTAAGCAAGGCTTGCGTAAGCGTACTCTGGATAACGAAGTTGTCTTGGTTGCTTGTGGCTCGGCTTTCAAAAACAAAGGTGTTCAGGCGGTACTGGATGCGGTTGTTGAGTACTTACCATCTCCAACAGATGTAAAAGCAATTGAAGGTGTGCTTGAAGATGAAGAGACTGTCGAAACCCGTGAGGCTGACGACAATGCACCTTTTGCTGCGCTGGCATTTAAAATTGCTACTGACCCGTTCGTAGGTACACTGACATTCGTTCGAGTTTACTCAGGTAAAGTTTCTTCTGGTGACTCTGTTTTCAATCCGGTTAAGCACAAGAAAGAGCGTATTGGTCGGATGGTGCAAATGCACTCTAATAACCGTGAAGAGTTAAAAGAGGTATTAGCGGGTGACATCGTGGCATTGATTGGCCTTAAAGATGTAACTACAGGTGATACTTTATGTGCTCATGACAGCATCATTACGCTTGAGCGGATGGAGTTCCCTGAGCCTGTTATCTCTGTAGCGGTTGAGCCAAAATCAAAAGCAGACCAGGAAAAAATGGGTATTGCTTTAGGTAAGCTGGCTCAAGAAGACCCTTCATTCCGTGTTTGGACAGATGAAGAGTCTGGTCAAACTATCATCGCAGGTATGGGTGAGCTTCACCTGGATATCATCGTTGACCGGATGAAGCGTGAGTTTAAAGTAGAGGCGAACATCGGTAAGCCTCAGGTAGCTTATCGTGAGCGTCTACGTAGCTCTGTTGTTGCCGACCATAAATTTGCTCGTCAAACCGGTGGTCGTGGTCAATATGGTCACGTTGTTATTGAATTTTCGCCATCTGAAGAAGAGGGCTTGGAGTTTGTTAACGAAATCGTGGGTGGTGTAATTCCGAAAGAATACATTCCAGCGATTCAAAAGGGTATCGAAGAGCAAATGCAAAATGGTGTGATAGCTGGCTATCCACTATTAGGCTTGAAAGCTCGTTTGTATGATGGCTCTTTCCATGACGTTGACTCCAACGAAATGGCATTTAAAATCGCTGCTTCTCAGGCGCTGAAGAAATATGCACCACAGGCAAGCCCAGTTCTACTTGAGCCTATGATGAAGGTTGAGGTGGTCACTCCTGAAGACTACATGGGGGATGTGATGGGTGACTTGAACCGCCGTCGCGGTATTGTTCAGGGGATGGAAGATAGCACTTCTGGCAAAATCGTTCGTGCTCAAGTGCCTCTTGGTGAAATGTTTGGCTATGCCACCGATTTGCGCTCAGCAACACAAGGCCGTGCAACATACTCTATGGAGTTTGAAGACTACGCAGAGGCGCCAGCTAGTATTGCTGAAGCAGTTACTAAGACCCAAGCTTAATCAGATCGCTGATATTTGAATAAGGTATATTTTAAAAATGGCAAAAGCAAAATTTGAACGTAATAAGCCCCACGTAAACGTAGGTACTATCGGCCACGTTGACCACGGTAAAACAACGCTAACTGCAGCATTAACTCGTGTATGCGCAGAAGCTTTTGGTGGTGAAGTAAAAGCATTCGATCAAATCGATAATGCCCCTGAAGAGCGTGAGCGTGGTATTACTATCTCAACTGCGCACGTTGAGTATGACTCTCCAGTTCGTCACTATGCACACGTTGACTGTCCAGGACACGCTGACTATGTGAAAAACATGATCACTGGTGCGGCTCAAATGGACGGCGCTATTCTAGTTTGTTCTGCTGCTGATGGCCCCATGCCTCAGACTCGTGAGCACATCTTATTGTCTCGTCAGGTAGGTGTACCTTACATCGTTGTTTTCTTAAACAAAGCTGACATGGTAGACGACGAAGAGCTGCTAGAGTTGGTCGAAATGGAAGTGCGTGAGCTGTTAAGCCAGTATGACTTCCCGGGCGACGATACTCCAATCATCACAGGTTCTGCGCTAATGGCGTTAGAAGGTAAAGATGATAATGGTATGGGTACTTCTGCGGTTAAGAAACTGGTCGAGACTTTAGACGAGTACATCCCAGAGCCAGAGCGTGCTATCGATCAGCCATTCTTAATGCCTATCGAAGACGTATTCTCTATCTCTGGCCGTGGTACAGTAGTAACTGGTCGTGTAGAGCGTGGTATTGTTAAAGTTGGTGATGAAATTGAAATCATCGGTATCCGCGACACGCAAAAAACGACCTGTACTGGTGTAGAGATGTTCCGTAAGCTGCTTGACGAAGGTCGTGCAGGTGAGAACGTCGGTGTATTGTTACGTGGTACTAAGCGTGACGACGTAGAGCGTGGTCAAGTATTGGCTATTCCTGGCTCTATCACGCCACACACTAAGTTTGAATCAGAAGTATACGTACTGAGCAAAGACGAAGGTGGGCGTCATACACCTTTCTTCAAAGGCTATCGTCCTCAGTTCTACTTCCGTACGACTGACGTAACAGGTGCGGTAGAATTGCCAGAAGGTGTTGAAATGGTAATGCCTGGTGACAACATTCAAATGAAAGTTGAGCTGATTGCGCCAATCGCAATGGAAGAAGGCTTGCGCTTCGCTATTCGTGAAGGTGGTCGTACCGTTGGTGCTGGTGTAGTAGCAAAAATTATTGAGTAAGCTAACTTAATAATTGGCTGTAACAAAAGAGGCCCTCTCTTAGGAGTATGGGCCTCTTTTTGTATATTTCTTGACAGGGGAGGGAGGCGTCTATAGAATCTTGCCTCCTTTTGCTATGACAACATTGATTGTCTAGTTAAGTTCTTTATCCGGAGTTTTGATCAAATGCAAAATCAGCAGATTCGTATCCGTTTAAAAGCGTTTGATCACCGCCTGATTGATGTGTCTACCCAGGAAATTGTAGAAACTGCAAAGCGTACTGGGGCTCAGGTGCGTGGTCCAATCCCATTGCCTACCAAAAAAGAGCGGTTTACCGTACTGATTTCACCTCACGTCAACAAAGACGCTCGTGATCAGTATGAAATTCGCACTCACAAGCGCTTGCTGGATATCGTCGAGCCTACCGATAAAACGGTTGATGCTTTGATGAAGTTAGATCTGGCTGCGGGTGTTGAGGTTCAAATCAGCTTAGCCTGATGTGATTGGGGGCGTAGAACTTAGCAAAGATCTGCGCTTTTTGTTTGTGTAACGCTCTGAAATGGGCGGCCATAGCGGGTTATAGCCCCGTACACGAAAAGAGGTAAATTATGAGTATCGGATTAGTCGGAAAAAAATGCGGCATGACGCGCATTTTTACCGAAGACGGTGCCTCTGTACCTGTTACTGTTATCGAAGTCGATCCTAACCGGATTACCCAGGTTAAAACAGAATCGACTGATGGCTACAATGCTATCCAAATTACCACTGGTGCCAAAAAAGCTTCTCGTGTGAGCAAGCCTTTAGCTGGCCACTATGCTAAAGCTGATACACCAGCTGGCCGTGGGTTGTGGGAATTTCGTGCTGATAACGCTGAGTACAAAGTAGGCGACCAAATCAATGTAGGTCTCTTTGAGGCTGGTCAAAAAGTTGATGTTACTGGACGTTCTAAAGGTAAAGGGTTTGCCGGCACAGTTAAACGCTGGAACTTCTCTACTCAGGATGCTACTCACGGTAACTCTCTGTCTCACCGTGCCCCTGGCTCTATTGGTCAGTGTCAAACCCCAGGCCGTGTTTTCAAAGGCAAGAAAATGGCCGGTCAAATGGGTAACCAGCGGGTGACAGTTCAGTCCCTTGAAGTTGTACGTGTTGATGTCGAACGCAACCTGCTGTTAATCAAAGGTGCAGTTCCTGGTGCTACAGGTTCTGATGTGGTCGTTCGTCCAGCCGTTAAGTGTGGCTAAGGGGGAGAGTTATGGATTTGAATGTAACTGGTGCCGGTACGGTCCAAGTTTCTGATCACACCTTCACCGCAGCTTTTAACGAAACTCTGGTTCATCAGGCAGTCGTTGCTTATTTAGCTGGTGCTCGTCAAGGTACTCGTGCGCAGAAAACTCGCTCAGAAGTGAGTGGCGGTGGACGTAAACCATGGCGTCAAAAGGGTACTGGTCGTGCTCGTGCAGGTACTATTCGTAGTCCAATCTGGCGTTCAGGTGGTGTGACTTTTGCGGCTAAGCCTCAAGATCACACACAAAAGCTGAACAAGAAAATGTACCGCGCTGCATTGCGGAGCATCTTGTCAGAGTTGGTACGCCAAGAGCGTTTGGTAGTTGTAGAAGACTTTACAGTTGCTGCACCAAAAACTAAAGAAGTGCTTAACAAGCTAAAAGAACTTGAAGCTACTAATGCACTGATCGTTACAGATGCAGTTGAAGAAAACCTGTATCTGGGTGCCCGCAACATTCCTCATGTTGATGTTTGCGATGTGAATGCTGCAAATCCAGTTAGCCTGGTTGCTCATGAAAAAGTTGTCGCAACTGTCGCTGCCTTAAGAAAGTTTGAGGAGATGTTAGGATGAACCAGGAGCGAATCTTTAAAGTACTGCTTGGTCCGCACATTTCCGAGAAGGCAACTGTTCAAGCTGACTTAGCTGGTCAGTATGTATTTAGAGTTGCTACCACAGCTACCAAGCTAGAAATTAAAAAAGCTGTAGAAAAGCTTTTTGAAGTCAAAGTCAAAGCGATTCAAACCGTTAAGGTCAAAGGCAAAACTAAGCGTACTGCACGCGGCCTTGGTAAGCGTTCTGACTGGAAAAAAGCGTATGTCTGTCTTGAGCAAGGTCAAGAAATTGATTTTGCTGACGCTGAGTAACGGAGGAGCAAGGTATGGCAATCGTAAAATGTAAACCTACATCTCCGGGGCGTCGCTTTGTAGTTAAAGTCGTCAACCAGGACTTGCACAAAGGTGCTCCTTATGCGCCTTTAGTAGAGAAGAAGTCTAAATCTGGTGGACGTAATAACAGTGGCCGGATTACTACTCGCCATCGTGGCGGCGGTCACAAGCAACACTACCGGATTATTGATTTTCGTCGCAACAAAGATGGTATCAATGGCGTTGTAGAGCGTCTTGAGTACGATCCAAACAGAACGGCTAACA
Source organism: Spartinivicinus ruber (assembly GCF_011009015.1). Lineage (NCBI taxonomy): Bacteria > Pseudomonadati > Pseudomonadota > Gammaproteobacteria > Oceanospirillales > Zooshikellaceae > Spartinivicinus > Spartinivicinus ruber. The sequence continues at coordinate 5,641,683 of NZ_CP048878.1, read as the reverse complement.
TTGCTTTAATTAAGTATGCCGATGGTGAGCGTCGCTACATCATTGCGCCTAAAAACCTAAAGCAAGGTGATCAAGTTGTTTCAGGTGTTGATGCGCCGATCAAAGTAGGTAATACCCTACCACTTCGCAATATTCCTGTTGGTAGTGTAATCCACTGTATTGAGATGAAACCTGGTAAAGGTGCTCAAATGGCGCGTAGTGCAGGAGCTTCTGCACAGTTAGTCGCTCGTGAAGGTGCTTATGTTACCTTAAGGCTTCGTTCTGGCGAGATGCGTAAAATTCTTGCTGAATGTCGTGCCACTTTAGGTGAAGTATCAAACAGTGAACATAACCTACGTTCTTTAGGTAAGGCTGGTGCAAAACGCTGGCGTGGTGTTCGTCCAACAGTTCGTGGTGTTGCCATGAACCCAGTGGATCACCCACACGGTGGTGGTGAAGGTCGTACTTCTGGTGGTCGTCACCCTGTTTCTCCATGGGGTATGCCGACTAAAGGCCGTAAAACTCGTAGCAATAAGCGTACAGACAAACTTATTGTCCGTCGCCGCGGCAAGTAATTAACCGGATATAGAGGAAACGACAGTGCCACGTTCACTTAAAAAAGGTCCATTTATAGACCTTCACTTACTGAAGAAGGTTGAGGACGCTGTTGAAAAAAGCGATAAGCGTCCCATTAAAACTTGGTCGCGCCGCTCTATGATTCTTCCGCAAATGGTTGGTTTAACAATTGCGGTTCATAACGGGCGTCAGCATGTACCTGTCTTTGTTACTGAAGACATGGTTGGTCATAAATTGGGCGAGTTTGCTGCAACACGTACTTATCGTGGTCACGCAGCAGACAAGAAAGCCAAGCGTAAGTAAGGGGAAATGACAATGGAAGTAGCCGCTAGTCATAAAGGCGCTAACATATCTGCCCAAAAAGCGCGCTTGGTTGCCGACCAGATTCGCGGAAAAGCGGTAGATGAAGCACTGAATATTTTAACCTTCAGCAACAAAAAAGCTGCTGTATTGGTTAAAAAAGTATTGGAATCAGCTATTGCCAATGCTGAGCACAATGAAGGTGCTGATATCGACGAATTAAGGGTTTCTACAGTCTTCGTTGACGAAGGTAGAACCCTGAAAAGAATTCGTCCTCGTGCTAAAGGCCGTGCTGATCGCATTTTGAAGCGATCTTGCCATATTACGGTCAAGGTTGCTGAGAAATAGGAGACGATCAGATGGGCCAGAAAGTACATCCAACGGGTATTCGCCTTGGCATCGTAAAAGACCACACTTCTGTATGGTTTGCAGAAGGACGGGAATACGCTGACAAGCTAATTACCGACTTACAAGTTCGTAAGTATATTCAAGATAAACTGAAAAATGCTTCTGTTAGTCGCGTAGAAATCCAGCGCCCTGCTCAGAACGCCAAAATTACTATTCACACTGCCCGTCCAGGAATTGTGATTGGTAAAAAAGGCGAGGACGTTGAAAAACTACGTCGCGATATTTCTGCAAAAATGGGTGTGCCAGTTCACATCAATATCGAAGAAATTCGCAAGCCAGAGCTAGATGCCATGCTAGTTGCACAGAGTGTGTGTAATCAGCTAGAGCGCCGTGTAATGTTCCGTCGTGCAATGAAACGTGCGGTACAAAATGCGATGCGTTTAGGTGCTAAGGGGATCAAAATCCAAATCAGTGGCCGTTTAGGTGGTGCAGAAATCGCACGTACTGAATGGTACCGCGAAGGTCGTGTACCTCTACACACTCTGCGTGCTGATATCGATTATGCCCACTATGAAGCCCTGACAACATACGGCATCTTGGGTGTTAAAGTTTGGATCTTCAAAGGCGAGGTGATTGGTGGTATTCGTGAAGACGAAAAACCAGCCAAAAAGCCAGCCAGCAAGAAGAAAGCGGCTAAGTAAGGAGTACGCAAATGTTACAACCAAAGCGTACGAAGTTTCGTAAGCAAATGAAGGGCCGTAATCGCGGTCTAGCGATTCGTGGCTCTAAAGTCAGTTTCGGTGAATATGCTTTAAAATCGACTGGTCGTGGCCGTATCACTGCTCGCCAAATTGAGGCAGCACGTCGTGCAATGACTCGTCATATCAAGCGTGGTGGTAAAATCTGGATCCGTATTTTCCCAGACAAACCAATCACCCAAAAACCCTTGGAAGTTCGTCAAGGTAAAGGTAAAGGTAGCGTTGAATACTGGGTTTGCCAGATTCAGCCAGGTCGTGTGCTCTACGAAATGGAAGGTGTTTCTGAAGAATTAGCACGCGAAGCATTTGCGCTTGCGGCAGCTAAGCTACCTGTAGAAACAACTTTCGTGAAACGGACGGTGATGTAATGAAAGCAACTGAATTACGTGAAAAATCCGTCGAAGAGCTGAACGAACAGCTATTAGCGCTGTTACACGACCAGTTCAACTATCGGATGCAAAAAGCGACTGGACAATTAGGGCAGACTCATTTGCTCAAACAAGTCCGCCGTGACATTGCCCGTGTTAAAACTGTGCTGAATGAAAGAGCAGGTAAGTAAGATGGCAGACACAGATAAGCAAGTGCGGACACTAAGCGGCCGAGTAATCAGTAACAAAATGGATAAAACCGTTACTGTATTGCTAGAGCGCAAGGTAAAGCACCCTATATACGGTAAGTATGTGAAACGCTCCACTAAGTTGCATGCGCATGATGAACGCAACGAATGCCAGATTGGTGATTGGGTAACCATCAAGGAAACTAGACCATTATCAAAGAGCAAAACCTTTGAGCTGGTTTCTATTGATGAACGAGCTACACAAGTTTAACGGTAGTTCTTGACCTCAAGGTAAAACCTAGTTGAGGTGGGAGAAAAAAGATGATTCAGACTGAAACCGTGCTTGACGTTGCTGATAACAGCGGTGCGCGTCGAGTGATGTGTATAAAGGTATTAGGCGGCTCACACCGTCGCTACGCTAGTGTTGGCGATATTATTAAAGTAACAGTTAAAGAAGCTATTCCGCGTGGCAAGGTCAAAAAAGGCCAAGTCATGAATGCGGTTGTTGTTCGTACGAGAAAAGGTGTTCGTCGTCAGGATGGATCAGTGATTCGTTTTGATGGCAATGCTGCGGTATTGCTAAACAACCAGAATCAGCCGATTGGCACCCGTATTTTCGGCCCTGTTACTCGTGAGCTGCGTTCAGAGCAGTTTATGAAAATTATTTCTTTGGCACCTGAAGTGCTATAGAGAGAGGGCTGGAGAATGCAAAAAATTAAACGTGGTGACGAAGTCATCGTTATTACCGGCAAAGATAAAGGTAAAACGGGCAAGGTTGTAAAAGTACAACAAGACGGCCGTTTTATTATTTCAGGTATCAACATGGTTAAACGCCATGTTAAGCCTAATCCTATGCTGGGTAAGCCTGGTGGTATTGTAGAAAAAGAAGCACCTATTCAGGCTTCTAATGTTGCAATTTACAATGCTGAAACTAAAAAAGCTGATCGCGTTGGCTTTGAAGGCGCTGGTAAAGAGAAAAAGCGTATCTTCAAGTCTACCGGTAAGCCGGTCGATGCATAAGGCTAGCAGGTAACGATCATGGCAAATTTGTTAGAAACATACCGCAATGAAATTGCCCCCAAGCTTAAAGAAGAGCTTGGGTACAGCAATATTAATGAAGTGCCAAGCATTACCAAAATCACCTTAAATATGGGTGTTGGTGAGGCAGTTGGTGATAAAAAAGTAATCCAAAATGCGTTGGCTGACCTGGAAAAAATCGCTGGTCAAAAGCCAATCGTAACCCGTGCTCGTAAGTCAGTTGCTGGCTTTAAAATTCGTCAAGGCTGGCCAATCGGTGTAAAAGTAACTCTGCGCCGTGATCGGATGTATGAGTTCTTGGATCGCTTGGTATCAATGGCACTACCCCGTGTCCGCGACTTCCGTGGTTTAAATCCAAAATCATTTGATGGTCGTGGTAATTACAGCATGGGTGTGAAAGAGCAAATTATCTTCCCTGAAATCGATTACGATAAAATCGATGTGCTTCGTGGGTTGGATATTACGCTTACCACCACTGCTAAAACTGACGAAGAAGGGCGCGCTTTATTAAAAGCGTTCAATTTCCCTTTTAAGAGTTAGGGTAGGGTTATGGCAAAAATAGGAATGAAACAGCGCGAATTAAAGCGCCAGAAGACAGTTCAAAAATTCGCTGAAAAGCGCGCTAAGCTTAAAGCAATTTTAGCTGACATTAATGCATCTGAAGAAGAAAAGTGGGAAGCCCAAGTGGCTTTTCAAAAGCTTCCTCGTGATGCTAGCCCAAGCCGATTGCACAACCGTTGTCGTGTAACAGGTCGTCCTCATGGCTACTATCGTAAATTTGGCTTAAGCCGGATTAAATTACGTGAAGCAGCGATGCGTGGAGATATTCCTGGCTTAGTGAAAGCGAGCTGGTAGCTAAAATTCTGAGGAGAATTTAGAAATGAGTATGCAGGACCCGTTAGCTGATATGCTAACTCGCATCCGTAATGCCCAAATGGCAGAAAAAACTTCTGTCAGCATGCCTTCTTCTAAGGTCAAAGTGGCTGTTGCCAATGTACTGAAAGAAGAAGGTTATATTGAAACTTATCAGGTAGAAGGTGATGCCAAGCCAGTTTTAAATATTGGCTTAAAGTACTTCCAAGGCAAGCCTGTTATCGAAGAGTTGAAACGTGTTAGCCGTCCTGGCTTACGTGCTTATGCAGGTAAAGAAGAGCTGCCAAAAGTGAATGGTGGTCTAGGGATCGCAATCGTTTCTACTAACAAAGGCGTCATGACTGACCGCGCAGCTCGCGCTGCAGGGGTTGGTGGTGAAATTCTCTGCACTGTATTCTAGGAGGGTTTGATATGTCTCGTGTTGCAAAAAGCCCTATTGAACTTCCTAATGGTGTAGAAGTTAACCTGGCTGGTGATCAAATCACTATAAAAGGTAGCAAAGGTAGCCTTTCTATGGGATTGGCTTCATGTGTTGAAGTCGCTCAGGAAGAGAATGTTCTAACTTTTGCTGCTAAAGATGGTGCAAAACAGTCTCGTGCGATGGCTGGTACCACTCGTGCTTTAGTTAACAACATGGTAAATGGCGTTAACAGTGGCTTTGAGAAAAAGCTACAGCTGATTGGTGTTGGTTATAGGGCACAGGCTAAAGGTAAAAGTATCAACCTTACCTTAGGCTTCTCTCATCCAGTTGATTATGAGTTACCTGAGGGAATTTCTGCAGAAACCCCAAGCCAAACTGAAATCGTTATTAAAGGTATCGATAAGCAGTTGGTAGGGCAGGTAGCGGCAGAAATTCGCGACTTCCGTCCACCCGAGCCTTATAAAGGTAAGGGAATTCGTTACGCGGATGAGCATGTTCGTCGTAAAGAAGCTAAGAAAAAGTAAGGTAGGGCACTGATATGTCTATTAAAAGAGATTCTCGGTTACGCCGTGCCCGCAGCACTCGTTCGAAAATTCGCGAGCTCGGTAAAACCCGTTTGTGTGTACATCGTACACCTCGTCACATCTACGCTCAGGTTATTGCGGCGGATGGCAGTCAAGTATTGGCAAGTGCCTCAACGCTCGATAAGCAGTTGCGTGATGACAAAACAGGCAACGTTGAAGCGGCTAAAAAAGTAGGTGCGTTGATTGCTGAGCGTGCTAAAGCTGCTGGCGTTACAAGTGTAGCGTTCGATCGCTCTGGTTTCCAATACCATGGTCGCGTTAAAGCATTAGCTGATGCTGCACGCGAAGGTGGCTTAGAGTTCTAAAGGTACTGCACTATGGCAAATAATGAACGTAAGAGCGACGAAGGTTACATTGAAAAGTTAGTTCAAGTTAACCGTGTTGCGAAAGTTGTTAAAGGTGGTCGAATCTTTGGCTTTACTGCGCTGACAGTTGTTGGTGATGGTAAAGGTAAAGTAGGCTTTGGTCGTGGTAAAGCGCGTGAAGTGCCAATTGCTATTCAAAAAGCAATGGAAGCTGCTCGCCGTAACATGATTCAGGTCGACCTGAATGGAACTACTCTCCAGTATCCAGTTAAAGCACGTCACGGTGCTTCCAAAGTATTTATGCAGCCAGCCTCTGAAGGTACTGGTGTAATTGCCGGTGGTGCGATGCGTGCAGTATTGGAAGTAACTGGCGTACAAAACGTATTGGCTAAATGCTATGGCTCTACTAATCCTGTGAACGTTGTTCAGGCTACCTTTAAAGGCTTGAAAGAAATGCGTTCACCTGAAGATGTAGCGACTAAGCGTGGCAAGTCGGTAGAAGATATTCTGGGATAAGACAATGGCAGCAGCGAAACGAATCAAAGTAACGCTTGTCCGTAGCAGTAGCGGCCGTCTTGCCAGCCACAAAGCCTGTGTATCAGGCTTAGGCTTAAAGCGCATCGGCCACACTGTTGAAGTGGAAGATACCCCTTCAGTACGCGGCATGATTAATAAAGTATCCTATCTGGTTAAAGTGGAAGGAGAATAACCATGCGTTTGAATTCTCTTGGTTCTGCTCCGGGTAGCCGTCCAGCAGGTAAGCGGGTTGGACGTGGGATTGGTAGCGGCATCGGTAAAACTGGTGGCCGTGGTCATAAAGGTCAGAAATCTCGCTCAGGTGGGTCTGTTAAGCCAGGATTTGAAGGCGGTCAACAGCCATTACAGCGTCGTCTTCCTAAATATGGCTTTACCTCTCGTCTTGCCCGGGTTACTGCAGAAATTCGCTTAAGTGAGTTAGCTAAGGTCAATAGTGAAATTATTGATTTACAAGCACTTCGTGAGGCGAATATTATCAATGCCAGCATTCAACGTGCTAAAGTCATTCTTTCAGGCGAGCTATCTAAGGCTGTTACCTTAAAAGGTATTACTGCCACTAAAGGCGCTCGTGCTGCAATTGAAGCTGCTGGTGGTAAAGTCGAGGAATAAATGGCTAAGAAAGGATCATTACCCGTAGGTAATCAAAGTGGGCTGACCGAGCTTTGGTCTCGGCTTCGCTTTGTGTTTTTGGCGATCATCGTTTATCGCATCGGTGCACATATTCCTGTTCCAGGAATTAATCCTGATGCGCTGGCGAATTTATTCGACCAAAATCAGGGAACAATCCTTGGCCTTTTTAATATGTTTTCGGGTGGTGCACTAGAGCGAATGTCAGTATTGGCTCTAGGCATCATGCCGTATATTTCAGCTTCCATCATAATGCAGTTGATGACTGTTGTTAGTCCTCAACTTGAGCAATTGAAAAAAGAAGGCGAAGCCGGCCGACGTAAAATAAGTCAGTATACGCGCTATGGCACGGTGTTACTGGCTTTGGTACAAGGCTTTGGTATTACGGTTAGTTTGGCTAACCAGGGCATCGCTTACGATACAGGTCCAAGCTTTTATTTTGTGGCGGTTACCACCTTCGTTACAGGTGCTGTATTCCTAATGTGGTTAGGAGAGCAAGTGACTGAGCGGGGGATTGGTAATGGTATTTCCATTTTAATATTTGCTGGGATTGTAGCTGGATTACCGAGTGCGATAGGGCAGCTTTTTGAGTCTTCTAGTGAGCGAGACGCAAGAGCTGTGCTGAAAATTTTAGCAGTTGCAATCATTGCAATTTCCGTTATTGCATTTGTGGTGTTTATTGAGCGTGGTCAGCGTAGAATTACGGTGAATTATGCAAAACGCCAGCAGGGTAGAAAAGTATTTGCTGCACAATCAAGTCATTTGCCTTTGAAAGTGAACATGGCGGGTGTAATACCTGCTATCTTTGCTAGCAGTATCTTGCTTTTCCCAGCATCGATTGCTCAATGGTTTGGTACTCCAGGCCAGCAAGGTGAAGAAAGCTGGGCGTTTAGTTGGCTGAATGATTTTGCGCAAGCAATAGGTCCTGGCCAACCGCTGAATTTAATTTTATTTGCAGCGGGCATCATCTTCTTCTGTTTCTTCTATACGGCTCTTGTCTTTAATCCGAAAGAAGTTGCAGATAATTTGAAAAAGTCAGGCGCCTATATTCCAGGGATCCGTCCTGGAGAACATTCAGCCAAGTATATTGATGGCGTGCTCACACGTTTGACCATGGTTGGTGCGATTTATATGGCGGCGGTATGTTTACTGCCTCAGTTCTTAAATGTTGCGTGGAATATTCCCTTCTATTTAGGTGGTACTTCGCTCTTGATCGTAGTTGTGGTAGTGATGGATTTCATGTCACAAGTGCAATCGCATTTAATGTCACACCAATATGAGTCATTGATGAAAAAATCTAATCTTAAGGGCTATGGAAGTGGTGGTTTAATTCGTTAATAAGCGAATTAACTATTATTACCTCCCTGCCGATTGATTTGGAGACAGTTATGAAAGTAAGAGCTTCTGTAAAGAAAATCTGTCGTAACTGTAAAGTCATTCGCCGAAATGGCTCTGTGCGAGTGATTTGCAGTGCCGAACCACGCCATAAACAGCGTCAAGGCTAAGGATACAGTTTTACTGATAACAACCGCCTGGCTAGCTAGTCTAGTCAGGCGGTTGATTTATTGATCAGTAATCAGTATGCTATTGCGCCTTTCGCTAATGGTGTATTTTAAGGTTGAGCATAATTAAGTGCTCGTTCGAGGATGGAGTTAATTGAATGGCCCGTATAGCTGGCGTCAATATTCCAGATAACAAACATGCTGTTATCTCCCTCACCTATATTTTTGGTGTAGGAAAACCAACCGCTCAGAAGATCTGTGCAGCAACTGGCATTAATCCAGAGGCAAAAGTTAAAGATCTATCTGAAGAGCAGGTTGATCAGCTGCGTAGTGAAGTTGCCAAATATACAACAGAAGGTGACTTACGCCGCGAAGTAAGCATGAATATTAAGCGCTTGATGGATTTAGGCTGCTACCGTGGTTTACGCCACCGTCGTAGTTTACCAGTACGTGGACAGCGTTCTAAAACTAACGCTCGTACCCGTAAAGGTCCACGCAAGCCAATTCGTAAATAATCGCTGCAAACAGAATTTTAATCTGTAGCAGTCGCAATTACAGGAAAGTTCTAATATGGCAAAGCCAGGTACTCGTTCACGTAAAAAAGTGAAAAAGACCGTGGTGGATGGCATTGCTCACATCCATGCGTCTTTTAACAATACAATCGTGACAATTACCGATCGTCAAGGCAATGCATTAGCTTGGGCAACTGCAGGTGGTTCCGGCTTCCGTGGTTCTCGTAAAAGCACACCTTTCGCTGCTCAGGTTGCAGCAGAAAGAGCTGGTAATGCAGCCTCTGAATACGGTCTGAAGAATTTAGATGTGTGTGTCAAAGGCCCAGGACCAGGACGTGAGTCTGCCGTTCGTGCATTAAATGCATGTGGCTACAAGATCACTAACATCGTAGACGTGACACCGATTCCACACAACGGTTGTCGTCCACCTAAGAAACGTCGTGTTTAATGGGGAGACAGTAAATGGCTAGATATTTAGGTCCTAAGTGTAAACTGTCTCGTCGTGAAGGTACCGACTTATTTCTGAAGAGTGGCGTACGTCCTCACGACTCAAAGTGCAGAGCTGAATCAGCTCCTGGTCAACACGGTCAGCGCCGCGGTCGTCTTTCAGACTATGGTTTACAGTTACGGGAAAAGCAAAAAGTACGCAGAATGTATGGTTTGCTGGAAAAACAGTTCCGCAACTACTATAAAGAAGCTGACCGCCGCAAAGGCGCCACAGGCGTAAACCTGCTGCAGATGCTTGAGTCTCGCTTAGATAATGTCGTATATCGGATGGGCTTCGGTTCTACCCGTGCTGAAGCGAGACAGCTGGTTAGTCATAAAGCTATTCTGGTAAATGGTAAGCCGGTAAATATTCCTTCTTACCAAGTAAAGCCAGGTGACGTTATTGCTATTCGTGAAAAATCGAAAAACCAGTTGCGAATTAATGCCGCACTTGAATTAGCAGCTCAGCGTGGTTTGGTTGAGTGGGTTGAGGTGGACACCAAGAAAAAAGAAGGTGTGTTCAAAGCTCAGCCTGAACGGAGTGAATTATCAGCAGACATCAACGAAAACTTGATTGTTGAGCTGTACTCCAAGTAAAGGATAGGCATCAGGGTTAAGTAGGGTATTACATCCATGCAGAGTTCAGTATCTGAATTTCTCACACCACGTCATATAGACGTACAAGAAATCAGCGCTACCCGCGCAAAAGTAACTCTGGAGCCATTAGAGCGTGGCTTTGGACATACTTTGGGTAATGCGCTTCGTCGAATCTTGCTTTCTTCAATGCCTGGTTGCGCGGTTGTTGAAGCGGAAATCGAGGGTGTATTACACGAGTACAGTGCGATCGAAGGTGTCCAGGAGGATGTGATTGAGATCCTGCTGAACCTAAAAGGCCTAGCTGTAAAAATGCATGGTCGCGATGAAGTGATTCTTTCTTTATCGAAAAAGGGAGCTGGAGCTGTCACTGCCGGTGATATCCAGCTTGATCACGATGTTGAAATCGTTAACCCAGACCATGTCATTGCCCACCTGAGTGATGCAGGTGAGCTTAATATGAAGCTCAAAGTTGCTCGTGGTCGTGGTTATGAGCCTGTTGATATGCGTATGGGCGATGAAGACGAAAGTCGCTCAATCGGTCGTTTGCAATTAGATGCTACATACAGCCCGGTTTACCGTGTTTCTTATGTAGTTGAAAGTGCTCGGGTAGAGCAGCGCACAGACCTTGATAAGTTAGTGCTTGACTTAGAAACTGATGGAACATTAGATCCAGAAGAAGCTATTCGTCGAGCTGCAACCATTCTTCAGCAACAGCTGGCTGTATTTGTTGACCTTGAAGGTGACAAAGAGCCTGAGCCAGAAGAAGAAGAGGATGAAATCGATCCAATTCTACTGCGTCCTGTTGATGATTTGGAACTCACTGTTCGTAGTGCAAACTGCTTAAAAGCAGAAAATATCTACTATATTGGTGACTTGATCCAGCGTACTGAAGTTGAGTTGTTGAAAACGCCAAACTTAGGTAAGAAATCTTTAACTGAAATTAAAGATGTCCTTGCTTCGAGAGGCTTATCGTTAGGTATGCGTTTAGATAACTGGCCTCCTGCCAGTTTAAAAAACGACGATAAAGTATCAGCTTAAAGATTACGAGTAACCAAGCATCAAGTTTGGTTAAGGATTTTCGCAATGCGTCATCGTAAGAGTGGTAGAAAGTTAAATCGTACCAGCTCTCATCGTCACGCCATGTTTCGCAACATGACGTGTTCGCTAGTAGAGCATGAGTTAATTAAAACAACTTTGCCAAAAGCTAAAGAGCTTCGCCGTGTAGCTGAGCCTTTAATTACTTTGGCAAAAGAAGATAGTGTTGCTAACCGTCGTTTAGCGTTTGATCGTCTAAGAAATAAAGCGACTGTTGGTAAGTTATTCAGTGAACTTGGGCCTCGCTTTGCTGAGCGTCCTGGTGGTTATATTCGCATTTTAAAGTGTGGCTACCGCCAAGGTGACCAAGCGCCTATGGCTTATGTTGAGTTGGTGGACCGCCCTCAACCAGAGCTAGAAGAAGACGCTGAAGATTAAGCTTCTGTAGTGTTGTTTAATTAAAGAAAAGCCAGGCATTTGCCTGGCTTTTCTGTTTTTATTATGACATTTTTTTACTGTATAAATTGAGGCATGCGATATTGAAAACTTGAGCTAAACTCATTGTTGATGACGAGGCACTTCTACAACAGGTTTAGTTCAAGATGTACAAACCTTATTTTTAATAAACATTAGGGTTATCTATGGAAGGTATAACTCTAACTCAAAAAATGTATGCGTAAGTGCTATGGATATGGCAGCTAATAATAATCGACAAAAGTTTTTATCTGGTTACTTAATTACAAAGATCTGTGGGGGCAGCTTACTGGTTATATCATCAGTTTCAGCTGAACCTTCTACTTCTTATTTTGTTGGTAGTGACCAAAACCGTCCTTATAGTCATATTCGATTTTTTAAGTCAGATAGAATTTCTGAGCAGGGTGTTGCCAAGGCTTTATATCAAACCTTGGATAATCCAGCTAAGGTTTCCAGGCGTTTATTAACCGGAGCACTGGCCAAAGGGCTGGATAGCCTAGATATGCTTGATCCATTGGAAGATACGGTAGAGTATGTGAAAGAAAATACTGAGTTTAGTTTTGGCCAATGTGGAGAAGTTAAACTCAGAAACCAGTTTAAAGCTGCCACCTGTATCAAAGGATTGGGCTCAGTACAGTTTAAATCAGACTATGATCTTGATGAAGTGGCTATTGAGTTTGAATGGCATTTCTGATGTTAAAACTCATGATGTGCAAGTTAAGGGAAATAATTATTTCCCTTAACTTGTTTATAAATAGTTAGAATTATATTAATAAGTGGCTTTACCGACAAAGTGAGCTGATAGTTTAACTTGTTGATAAGCATTTTCTGGATTTACCATAATATGGTAGTAACCAGGCTTAGGACTATTAATTAAAATCTCTTCTTCATTACCAGCTTGTTTTGATGCGTAATCATAACTGTCTGTATCTGGCCAGCCAGTGTGATTAAGATATAAGTCAGCATCACCTGTTCCTCCTGATAACTTCAAAGAAAACGTGCTAGTACAGTCTGGTACATAGATAAAAAACATCTGACTATAACTACTTGCTAACGTCTTTGGCTTCGAGGTAAGTAACTCATCATCCCTATCAGTTGATGTGTTACCTTTACAGCTACTATTGCCATCAGTGTCTGTTATTTTATCAAGCCAGTTGTAGAAGTCAGTATTAAAGCTATATCGGATTTGATTCAGATAGTTATTATAATTATCGTAATCGCCTTTTCTAAAGTACATTAACATTTGTTGTAAAGTATTTTGCTGCTTTTCAAACATGTAGCGAACAGCTAAATAACCCCAGCGATAAATTCGGTTAACACCACTGTTGTAGTTGTTGTAAAACAAGTCACTTAACTGAAAGGCCTTAGTTTTTGCTAAGTCCAAAGCTGCTTGGTAGTTATCACCATAAGCCATATATTCTCCAAGGCCTTCTACCCACCATACCGTGGAATACAGCGGTAAATCATTGAAGCCACCCCACATATTAAAGCGACCATCCAGGTAGTGAGTATATTCATGCTCTAAATTCCAGATAATGGTTTTATCTGGAGTAGACCGTTCGTAAGCAATAAAGCGAGCCTGGTTATTAGGATCAGCAGGGTTTCCTTCTAAATACATGCCACCATTATCAGTGCTGATATCAAATAAGGCTCCAGCATAGGTTTGATAATCTTTTCGAGTGTTAAATGCTATAACTTCCAGGGTTTCGTTATAGTCATCAGCAACTGGATTGTAGTTTGTATTGAGCTTGTTATGAAATACAGTTTTATGTTGGTCAAGTTTATTGCAAGTAATGACCAGGTCTTGGTTGGAAATATTCTGTGCTCGGATAACAATACTCTTGTCGCACTGATAGCGAATCGGTAAAACAGCTGCAGCTAGCTTATCTTTAAAGTTACAAACATTGTAGTAGCTACAGTTAGCCTGATCATAGTAGTTAACCATTTCGGCTGCGCCAATCCATAAAGATGCGCCAGAGCCAAGCATGCTATAGTCATCAAGAATACGTTTTACATAGGTTTGTACTTGTTTTTTGCTATTCGTGTTGTATTGTAAAAACCTTGCCATTTCCCTGGTGGCATTAACTAACAAAAATTCATTATCTGTACCTAGAAGTTTTTCATTAGTTTTAATGAAATCACTCAGGGTGTTTGCCATGCGAGGGTTATCTTTAACTTTTTGTTGAAATTCATCAAACTGATGGCCCCTAAATAAAATAGTGAAAATACTATTAACTGCAGCACGCATTCCCCAGTATTTGAGGTGGTTATCATTAAACCGATAAAGCATAAGTGCCAAAGTATCAAGGTATTTGGCATTAAGTTCAGAGCTGTCAATTAAAATAATGGCTTCATTTAGAATATCGCCATGGTTCTCATTAACATCTTTAAAATGAGTGTTGGCGATAAACCTATCAAGTGCGTAAGCAACCTGTTTTTTTAACTCTTTAGAATACGAGCCAAGCTGGTCTTGGTAATTCCAGTTAGCATAATAGCCAGCTCTTAAGAATAAAATTACTTCAAGAATTTTATTTTGATTGCCTCCACTATAATTATCAGCAAGAGTGGCCATTTCTTTGGCTACAGCAACCATTTGTGACTCACTAAAAATATTTTTTGTTTGCTGTAGATTTGAGGAAAATAGTTGGTTGATGCAACTATTATTTACCGACTTTATTTTGTATATCAAATAGCTGTCTTGGAGGTTTTCGAAATCACTAATGCTACAGCTAGTAAGCTGTAGTAACTCACTGGTGTAGCTGGGAGAGTTGTTGCTTAAATTTTGCTGGTGAGGGGGGCGGAGGTTTGCGGTTAGTTGCTTTGATGGTTTATGGTTAATTATTAACTCTGTGGCAGTGGGAGAAATTGTGGCATAGCTATGCATAGATGAGAGAGCGAAAAAGCCTAAAAATAGTTTACTATTCATGATCATTCTTCCCTGAATTGAATGAATTTAATTAGTATTTTTTTGTAAAATACTTGAAAAAGGCGATACTGTTAAAAGACGCCGCTTAAAGACAGGCTGCAGCTAAAGCAATTAGCTAAAAATTATTTTGCTTATAATAATTTAATTGCTTTATTTTAGTGTATATATATTTTCTTGCTATAAAATGCTCTCCTCTCATTATTAGTTTTTATTGGTATTTTAAATTATTGATTAAAGTCAACTGTTCGTCCAATAACCAATATATGATCTTTTCATAAGACACTCGTGTTATTGGTACTCTTATATCATATCAACTGGTTGAGCAGGGTAAGCAAGCCTTATAGGTTAGTGTTGTAGTCACTTTGTAGAAGAGAGCTGATTGGATACAATACATTGAGCTTATCAAAAGGATGAAGGGCTACTAAAGTAATGGAAGCAAGTTATTATAGGACTTATATGTTTGACTTAGATAGTGTTGCTGAACTTGATGCAAAAGTTGACTATAGCTGTAACACTCATAAGTTAATGACTATTACTAATGAAAAGTTAAACCCCCTACGCCCCTATTGGGGGGATATGCCACAAGATCCGTATTTAGTTGAAGGTTATAGGCAGCGTCGTCTCAGTCGATTTTATTATCAAAATGGACAGTTAAGTTCTTTACTTTCAGTTGCTGTGTTTCAAAGTGAAAAAAATAACCAGTTATTTGGAGGCTTGTCTAGACAGTTTGCGGAACTAAGCTTTGAAATAAAGACACACTCTAGTTTTATAGGATTGTTAAAGCTATTTATTAGTCATTTACCAGAATCAGCTGAGGAAAAAGTCATATGGGTTCACCAGATCCGTATTAATGCATCTCTTTCTCTGCATGGAAAGCCAGTTCCAGAAGGTATTCATCGAGATGAGCGTTTATATGTAGCTATTGTAGTGGTAAACAAGCAAGGGATTGCTGGTGAGCAGACCCAACTATTTAATAGCAAAGAGGAAGCTCCAATTTGGCAGCAAACTTTAGCTGTTAATCAACTTTTATTGTTTAACGATCAACAGCTCTATCACAATACAACTGACTTTTTAACAATTTCTCCGGAAGGAGGGTATCGAGATATATTTATTTTAGCTTTAAGTGATTTAGATGAAGGAGTACAATAAATAATATTACATATGGTGATTCATAAGTAACGTAAAGAGTGTAAATATTGATTTTCTGGCAACATATATAACTATGCTAGTCAAAATATGCCAGAAAAATATTCAGTCTAGTATTTTTAATCGTTATTTTTTCATCATGATGATTATGGGGGCTTATTCAGAAAGCACGATTGTATGGAGTTGTTCGTCTATTAACTGACTATAGGGGGTTACTGTTTTACGGTGCCAAGGAATTCTACCAAAATACCATAGTCGCCAAAATAATAAATTGGTATTGGGATTGCTTAATAGTAACTCATTGAATGTTTCGACTTTACCTAGTTGTACTGACAAAGCTTCATAAAATACTTCATGAACAAACTTAGAACAAAACTGTAGTTGGGAACTGTAATTGAAGCCTAGGTGATAAAGTATGCCAAGCCGGTTATTGATACCTAATTTTATTTTTTGTAGTTGTTCCTCATTGATTGGCTGATTGAGGCGGCATAAAGAGAATTGAGTGCCTACTGTTCTTTTAATATATTTTCTTAATGGCGTTTTTCTAGATAATGGAACAGCGCTTTCAGCAACGACCCACTCACCATCCTCGAATAGAGCAATACCTACATGAGATACCCAGCTATTGGTGGTCTTAGCGACTTGTTTATATAGCGGACTTTTTATTGAAATAAATAATAAATCACCTTCTTTAATATTATTTTTAACAATATTAATAAGTTCTTCAACCGAATTGTCTTGATAATAAATTAGCGTGTCTTCTGCCATTGCCATCATTGTATGATCTGCCTTAAATTAATTATTGGTGATATAGTGACTATTTGCCTGGTATTTTCACATATTAGAATGAATAGCGACAGCTCTACTGAAAAAGTATAACTATATGCTACTCTCGGTCTCATCATATTGGTGGACAGGGCTGAAGAGAGCTTCTGGTAATGTGGCGACTTTCGCTGATCATAGTATTAACTGAAGTTTAGTCATTTTATATCTCTCTTATGAGGAATAATGATACTTAGTAAGTATTTGTTACTAAGTATTTGTTATTAAATATTGTGATGTAAATTATAGTTATTTGACTAAATAAAAAGTGTTACGAATTTGTAATATTAGTTTTAACTAAAAGGGTTGTTTGTATTTACAAAGGTCACAATTATTCATCTATTTGAGAATTAATCAATAACATCTCTCATCATATATTCAAATATAAAATAGATTTAATCCCAAATTTTGAAAAGATGATTTTGGATGACTTGATCAATTAGAAATAACAGTAAATTATCTATTCCGCCAACAGATCATTAGGTATCCGACGGTGTGTCCAGAAATATAATGAGTAAAAGTGTACAGGGAAATGATCTAAAAATAGTTTTTATAATTCTGGAAAGATTGTTAATTATCTGCGATTTGAATATTGAATAAGATTTGCAGTTAAGAGAGGTGATATGAAAAAGAATATCCTGGTGGGAGTTTTACCACTTTTATCCTGTACAGTTGTTGCTGAATTGCCGCCGCCGGTGAAAAATAATTATGTTCAAACTCATCATCAGCATAATACTTATCAAAAAAATTTATCTGCTAGTTTAAGGCCTCCAATCTTAGGTAGTCAAAACCCAATTAAAGCTAGCATGGAAAGATATGAATTAGTTAACTGTAAGATTAATGAATTTCAAAATTTAAGAGGTGCCGCATTAGTTTCTAAGATAAAATCAGTGACGAGTAATTGTATTTATCAGTTATTCAGTGCCAGTTTGAGTCAAAGTAAAGCAATCTTCAGTGAAGAGCAAATGCTTTCGGTAGCTAGTGATGTTGAAAACTTATCTCGTAACTATCAAGGTAATAATAAAGATAAGGTTTTACAGACAGTATTATTTTTGCGTGCAGGTTACTATACTCAATGGGGTTATCAGGATGATATAGCCAAATACTCCAGTCACTTAAAACAGCAAGTAGCCAGAGCAATTGATGCTTTTATCAATAATCGCAACTTCAATAATGTTTCTAATGAACATGGTGAAGTATTAAGTGAAGTTGTGACACTAATGGATAGTGCTGAGTTAAATGCTAAGTATTTAGATACTTTACAGCGTATGCTGGATAAATTTAATTATCAATATACCAAATATCGGGATATGGTTGTATCCATGAATAGTGTGTTTACAGTGCTATTCCGTGGTCACCAGTTTGATGAGTTTAAAGCTAAGGTAAAAGAGTTTCCGCAAATTGTCACATCATTAGATCGATTTACTAAGGATCAAGCCGATTTACTAGGAACGGATAGCCAATATGTATTAGCTAACTCAGTGAGAGAGCTTGGGCGATTTTTGCAGTATGAAGGAACGCTGAAAAACCAGGCCAAAAAAGGCATTAAGAGAATATTAAGTCAATATAGTGAAACCGGTAAAGGAGCTGCACTATGGATGGGAGCAGCGGAGATGGCTGAATATTTTGATAAGCAGAACTGCCAAGAGTACAATATTTGTGGTTTTAAAGATAGGGTTAAAAACAGGGTTTTATCGATAAAGCACCAATGTAATGATGCTATCTCAATTCGCGCTCAACAATTGTCAGCAAATGAGTTAGCAGGAATATGTAAAACCTTAGCAAAACAATCAACTTATTTTCATAATAAGTTAAATACTAATTATACACCAGTTGCAAACGATAATAACGACAATATAGAAGTGGTCGCATTTAATTCAAAGGACGATTACTCCACTTATGCGGGTGTATTATTTGATATGGATACTAACAATGGGGGCATGTATTTAGAAGGAGATCCATCTAAACCTAACAACCAAGCTCGCTTTGTTGCTTATGAACAAGGCAATGAGGTATGGAACTTACGCCACGAATTTGTTCACTATCTGGATGGTCGTTTTGATATGAAAGGAGGCTTTAATGATTATCCTTTATCATCAACAGTTTGGTGGATAGAAGGTTTAGGCGAGTATATTGCTAAAAAAGATGTCAACCCTGAAGCTATTCGTCTTGCAAAAACCAAAGCATTTCATTTAGGTGAGCTATTCGCTAATGACTATAGCAAAGGTGTTGATCGAATTTACGATTGGGGATATTTAGCTGTTCGGTTTATGCATGAAAAGCACAGCAATGATGTATATAAAATGACATCACATTTCCGCAAAGGTGAATACAAAGCCTATGAAGAATACTTAAATGGCATGCGGAATAGTTATAATCAGGAGTTTCACCGTTGGTTGGACGAGTTAAAGGACGGTAAGCCAGATCCTAAACCCGACCCTGATCCAAACCCAACACCTGATCCCGATCCAACTCCGGATCCAGATCCGAAGCCAGATGGTAACTGCAAAGGCAATACTTCAACAGACAGGAGTGATGAACTAATTCTTGGGCAAAGCAAACAGGATTTGTCGGCAGCTGCTAATGGGTATTACTTTGTTTACGTACCAGATTGTGCTAAGCAAATAACTGTGAAGCTATCAGGAGGGAGTGGCGATGCGAACCTGTATCTAAAAAAAGAAGGTTGGCCAAATGCCACTGAGTACGATCAGATGTCAAAACAGCCTGGTAATGCGGAGCAAATTATCTTACAAGCACCAGAGGCGGGTTATTATCATTTAATGATCGAGGCTGTAGAGGCTTATTCTGGGCTTTCATTAACTGCAAATTTGGGTAATGATGTTGATACAAATACACCCAACCCACCTAACGACTGTGAGTCAAGTACAAGTGGTCGTGAGGATGAACTAGATAGCTGTAAACCTAAAACTATCTCGGGAGCAACACCTAGCTACTATTACATGTATGTGCCTGCTGGTACAAAACAGTTGAAGTTGACAACTTCGGGCGGTGAGGGCAACGTGGATATTTACGTAAACAATGAAGGTTGGCCTACTACTACTGAAAGTCATTATTCATCGACTAATAATGGTACTACAGAGCAGATTTTAATTGAAGCACCGAAGGAAAATCACTACTACCATATTTTGGTTCAACCAAAGGATGAATATAAGGGTGTTACTTTAACAGGAAAGCTAATTAAGTAGTTGATAAGCAGCAGGCTAGCTTAACTAGTCTGTTGCTTGATTAGTATACAATACTGTTTAAGTTATCATTATAATAATTTTAAGGGTAGTTCAATGACTTGGGTAGAATTGAACTGCCTTTTTATATGCCATTCTTTTTTTGTCTATTTTTATATTATGGCTCTCTAAATAGTGTATGCAAAAAAATACTATCCCGATTTTTTGTTGAGTACTTCGAAAAATGTTTGATAAGACTATTTGAAAAAAATAAATTTTTTATTAGTCTTTAATTGAAAGGTTAATTTTATTACTAATATAGCGATACTTATTTATAAGTAAAGCCATTAAGATAGATCAGGCTTAGTTAACAGCTTGCATGCAAGCTAAA
Source organism: Spartinivicinus ruber (assembly GCF_011009015.1). NCBI lineage: Bacteria > Pseudomonadati > Pseudomonadota > Gammaproteobacteria > Oceanospirillales > Zooshikellaceae > Spartinivicinus > Spartinivicinus ruber. Next base: position 5,621,708 of record NZ_CP048878.1, on the reverse strand, counting down.
TATAATTGTTTTATTGTGAAGTATTTATATTAAACGAAGTATGTTTAAAACAGCTAGTATAGCCTTATCAAATAATTTTTAGGGTTTGCTATTATTGCTTGCTTCCCTTAAAAGCCATTCAATTGTATAAAAAAGCCTTCCATTATAAAGGAAGGCTTTGATTACATAGAAATGATTTTTTGAAAAAATATAGGGGTTACGGAGTTAACCTGTTATCTCCCCAATTAATATGAATATTAACATTTGCCTCTTTGTTGATCCGTTTGCTACCGTCTCCATGCCAAGAGCACCAGTCCCTTAAAAATTTTTCATCAGCAATAGTAAATTTAGAGTTTGCTTTAATAGTAGTAATACCATTGAAACTTGCACTATTGGGGTCAGTATTATCTAATCGGACGACATATTGATACTTGGGTGAAAAACCTGTGGCAGGCTTAGGCCACTCATTTTCATAAACTAGGTTATCATCTGAACAGCTAGTGTAGTGGTAAATACCAAGCCATTTACCGTAGTCAGACCATTTATAGCTTCGGACCACATGAAGATTGGTATCCCAGCTAACTTTACGGGTGTTACTAGGATTGATAAAGGCACGAGTCGTATAATCCTGAGTATTCCAACTGGTTCTTTTGTTCCATGATATACCAAATCCTGCATCGCCAGATGGACCATCTGAATTGGCAGATGCTTTTATAGAAAAGGAAATATCCGTGCTGGCATGCATGGTTACCCCTTGGGCTGGGTTATCAGGTGAAAACTCGGTAACTCGAATAGGGCTGCCACCAGAAATAGGCTCAAAACTAAAATTATAATTGATTGGAAATTTCAACTGATATTTGGCAAAGCCTTTAGTGAAGCCATCACCATTATTGGTTTTAGCACGATAAAACTGTCTTGTATAACCTACACCTTGGGTGACTAAACGGGCAATTTTGATATGATCACGTGTATTATGAAAAACTTCTACAGCAATATCAAAAACCTGTCCATCACCTTCTAAAACAATATAGTCATTATAAGCTAGGATTCCCGGATCAGACTGTGATAATGAGCGTTTTTGTCTGGATTGTGTTGAGTATTGCTGTGTATTGGAACCAGTTAAATGGGCAGCTAATAAGAGAATTTGGTCAATTTTTTTATCATCAGCGTTTTCTGTAATGGGGGCTATTTTATTTGACTTAACACCCGAAAAACCAGGAGTAACGTAAACCAAAGCCATTTTGGTGCTTATGCCGGTACCAAAATAATTAGCGAGTGTATCTGCAGAATTTATGGTGTTAGATAGATCGACTAAAGCAAGTCCACCCTGTTGTTTAAAAGATTCTATATTAGCCTGATTAAACTCATCTAGAGTAAGAAAAGTGATAGAATATGGTAAATTTTTTTGGTTTAGCGTGTCTATTAATTTTTGATTTTCTGGTGAGGTGGTTGCGTATTGAATAACTTCAGCAGTTAAGTTGCCTCCGTAGCCAATAGCAAGTGCACAAACTATAGGTATAGACTTCTTTAGCATAACCGGGCTCCTAATTTAGAGTTGGTTAAATTATTTTTTGTTTTAATGGCTATAGTTGTTTTTATTATATAATGATCTTTGTGTGAAAATTAATATAATAAATTTAATGGATAATCAATGTCTTTTTAATGGTTTTGTGCTGATGGCTGAAAAAATGATATAAGTGAAGAGGAAGTAAAATTTTAAATCTGTGTTGCGATAAATAATCTGTTTGCTGTAATGATTATGATATTTTTGTGGATAGGAATTTCTCTCAATAAACTACTTTATTTATATGATTGTAATTGTAATACTGTCATAATAAAGGTATGTATAAATAAAGTGTGCTGGTGAAATGGCTATGTGTAAGATGTTGCTAAATGATTATATAAGAAAATAATTGTAAATGTGGTTGACGTAAGATAAAAGGGTTTGTATATACCAATTTAGGTGGGGCTAAAGCTTTAACTACAAAAAATATCTAAAAAGTATCAGCGATAATATATTTGATATGGCCTGAAAAATAATTTCGAAGTTATAATGGTTTTTGGTAAATTTATAATATTATCTATGTGAATTGGTGGGGGTGTAAGTTAGGCTCTCGAATTAAATAAGCCTGATAGTATATGAGGTTTATATCAAGCTTGTTATTGTGTGATAATATTTGTCTATAAATCTAATTGCTACATCTAATTTTTTTTAATTGCTAAATGCTATTGTTGCTTTTATTTGTCTTCTCAATTTTCTGATTGCTACTATAAGTTTTTCTATCAAATAATACCAACTATATTTAAAAATACTGCGTGCCCATCCTTTTAGATAAGCTTGCTGAATCGAGTGGTGAAAAGCGAGGTAATAGTATGGGAAAGGGAACAAAGTTAAAATTTAAAGCTAGTAATATTGAAAAGCAGGATGAAAACAAGCTTAAACCTTGGAAAATATTATTAGTTGATGATGAAGAAGATGTACATGCAGCCACTAAAATCGCACTGAATGGACTAGTGTATAAAGAACGTAGAGTATCATTTATTAGTGCTTATTCGGCAGCAGAAGCCAGGCACAAAGTTGAAGAAAATCCAGATATCGCTTTAGCCTTTGTTGATGTGGTAATGGAGTCCGATAATGCAGGCTTAGAGTTTGTCGAATGGTTGCGTCAGACAAATCAGACGAGAGATATTCGGGTTGTACTAAGGACAGGTCAGCCTGGTCAGGCACCAGAAAAAAAATTAGTTTTGGAATACGATATCAATGACTACAAAGATAAATCAGAGTTAACTGCGGAACGATTATTAACCTCTACAATAACAGGATTGCGTGGTTATGATGACATAATGGCAATAAAAAGATTGCTTGCTATTATGGACTGGAATCAAAAAGCTACCGTGTACGCCATGGCTACTTTATGTGAAAGTAGAGATCATCAACTAGGATCACATGTGCAACGAGTGGCGGCAATGAGTAAAGCTATTGCTCAACAATTGCTGGAAATGAAAGTAGAGCAAATAGATGATCGTTTTATTGAATTGATTGAGCTTGCAGCCACACTTCATGATACTGGAAAAATAGCAATTCCAGACTCTATTTTAAATGCGCCAAGACCGTTGACTGTTGAAGAGTTTGAAACTATGAAAACTCATCCGCAAATAGGCTATCAAACCCTTGAAGATGCCAGCCACTTTGTACAGGAAGTAGGATTATTAAACATGGCTAAGGAAATTGCCCATTATCATCACGAACATTGGGATGGGAAGGGATATCCCGATGGGTTAACAGGCAACAATATCCCCTTACCAGCGAGAATTGTTGCTGTAGCTGATGTGTTTGATGCTTTAAGGGCTCAACGTCCTTATAAACCGGCCTGGCCATTTAATAAAGCATTAATTGAAATTAGTGATGAAAGTGGTTCTCATTTTGATCCTATAGTAGTAAGCGCTTTTATGGAGGTGGCAGCTGCTGTTGATGCAAGGCAAGTTTATGAAACTTTTGATTAAGCTTTATTTCATTCAATAATTATACTGATGCCCCAACTCACGGTTATTGATCAAGTCTGGGTTATTATTTGTGCTGCACTTATTTTTGTTATGCAGCTAGGTTTTACTGCACTTGAAGCAGGTATTACCCGATCAAAAAATACCATTAATGTTGCTATGAAGAATGCAACTGACCTAGTAATCTCAGTTGCTGCTTTTTGGTTGGTTGGATACAGCCTGATGTATGGAAATAGCTATTATGGATTGGTAGGGCTTGATACTTATTTATTATATGAGTATGGCAATTCCAGTGAAATTATATTTTTTTTCTTTCAAGCCATGTTTTGCGCTACTGCTGTCACCTTGATGTCTGGCGCCGTGGCTGAACGTCTTCGATATCGTGGTTTTATTATTATTGCCATGATTATTTCATTAATTATTTATCCCATTTTTGGTCATTGGGCATGGCATACCTATGATCAAAAACAAGGCTGGCTAGCAGCAATGGGATTTTATGATTATGCAGGCTCAACAGTTGTTCATAGCCTGGGTGGTTGGGTTGCATTAGCTGCGGTAATAGTGATTGGGCCAAGACAGCAGCGTTTTAACAAGAACGGTGAAGTGAATCAGTTTTCTTCGCATAATCTGGCCATTTCATTGTTAGGTACATTATTGTTGTGGTTTGGTTGGTTTGGTTTTAATGGTGGTAGCAACTTAGCTTTTAATGAGCAAGCAGTCATTTCCGTAGCCAATACATTGTTAGGTGGTACGGCAGGAGGCATTGCTGTTTTATCGTGCTTATTGAAAAGTAAGAATGCAAAGGTACACCCTACTTTATTACTAAATGGATGTTTGGCTGGCTTGGTTTCCGTTACTGCAGGTGCCAATGTTTTATCAAGCTGGGGAGCTTTTTTGATGGGGCTGGTTGGTGGCTATATAATGATGTGGTGTAGTCACTTACTCGTGCGCAAGCAGATTGATGATGCCGTAGATGCTATAGCTGTTCATTTGGGGGCTGGTTGCTGGGGAACCATAGGCTTGGTCTTAATCAGTCCTTTTCAGCCTGCATTGGCTCATTGGCAGTTTATGGAGCAATTTATTATTCAATGCACAGGTGTCATTGCCTGTGGAGTATGGGCATTTGGTGTCGCATACCTTGCTTTGCATGTTATTAGTCGGTTTACTCCATTGAGGGTGACACCTGCGGCTGAACGTATGGGGTTAAATATTTCTGAGCATGATGCACCTACTGAGTTATACGATTTTTTGGAGTTTTTACACCAGCAGACAGTGCATGAAGATTTATCATTAAGAGCTAATATTGACCCATTTTCAGAGGTTGGCATTATTGCAGAAAAATATAATCAAGTACTAGACAAGCTACAGCAAACTGTAGCACAAAGTAATACCATATTGCAGACAGTTGCTGATCCTATAATCGCATTTAAACCCTCTGATTTAACAGTTGTGTCTATTAATAAAGCAACTGAACGATTGTTTGGTTTTAGTATGAAAAAAATACTTAATAAGCCTGTTACTCATTTAGTTTCGTCAGAAAAATTAAATAATTTGCTGATGCAAAAGGCAATTGCTATGCATGAGGAAATTGAAGGTAAGCGTGCAGACGGCAAAAATCTATTATTGGAAGTTAGTCTGGCGAAAACTGCACTTAATAAAGGAAATTATTATACCCTTATTTTAAAAGATATTTCAGAGCGTAAGGAGCAAGAACTAAAGATATTGGAAGCAAAGCAGCAAGCAGAAAGTGCATTAGATAAATTACAGTGTATGCAAGATCATTTAGTGCAAACTGAAAAACTAGCAGCGTTAGGCCAATTGGTGGCAGGAATTGCCCATGAAGTTAATACACCATTAGGCATTGCAGTTACCATAGCAAGCCATATTAATGGAAAAATAAATCAAATTCTTAGTGATTATAATAGTGAAGAGCTAACAGAAGAAGCCTTTAATGATGAGTTGAATAAAATTCAAGAGTCAGTGAGACTGTTGTTAAAAAATGCCAATAGAGCTTCACACTTGATTCGTAGTTTTAAAACCGTTGCTGTTGATCAAACGAATGCTGAACGTAGAGCTTTTAAACTAAAGTCATATCTAGAAGATATACTTGATAGTTTAAGGCCTAGTTTTAAGAAAACTAATATAATTATAGAAATAAATTGTGATGATACTATTGAGTTAGATAGTTACCCTGGCCTATTTGCACAGATAATTACCAATTTAATAATGAACTCGTTAACTCATGGCTTTGATCCAGGACAACAGGGTAAAATAGTATTAGATATTAGTAAAAAAGGAGCAAGTCATATAGAATTATTATATAAAGATGATGGTAAAGGAATTAGTTTAGAGATAAGGTCACATATTTTTGAACCATTTTATACAACCCGAAGAGGGGAAGGTGGTAGTGGGTTAGGTATGCATATAGTGCATAATTTAGTTGTTGGCCCTTTAGGCGGTTTTATCAAAGTAATGGAATCAGATGAAACATCATCTAGCAATCAGGGGGCTTCCTTCTTAATAACCTTACCACTTTTCGCACCTATATCAAAAATCTAAATTTTTTTAGATAGTTTTTTTGTAAGACAATTGTCTGCAGGTTTGTTTTTTGTGTAGATTTTATTGAAAAAATGCTACATTTATTTTGTGGCTGCCATGTTTTTTAGGTATTAATGTAAAGTTTATAGTAATACAGTAATATTAAATAAATATTTTCTTAAAAATTAAGATGTTAAGTTGTACATCATGCTATTTGTAAAAGAACTTGATCTCTATTGAAATAATGTGTACTTATATGAATAGTTGATAAAGGTGAGGGGTTATTAATAAGGTATTTTTATGCAGTAATTTCGACTGACTTGTCGGTATCTAACCACCTATTCAAATAGTGTTAACAGGCTCTATCAATAGATTATCTTAATGTAGGGAAAATAAATAATAAAAATACAGCAACTAAAGATGTTGGTGTTGATAAATATTTTCTTTAAAAAAATAGTCAGTCATGGATCGTGTCAGCATTATATCGTCTTCTAAGGACTTAATATAATAAAAGGTGTAAACCATGAAAAATAACAAAGTTAGTCCGTCCAAAAAATGGTTAACGAGTCTAGCATTAGTAACAAGTTTGCCTGTGGCATTAATAGGCTATTCTAGTGATTTGCCAGGGTATTTAATTTTCAAAAAACAAGTGGGACTAATTTCTTATCCTAGCGAAATTGTTAGTCAATTAATGACTGATAAAAGTTGGTTGCAGAAGCCGGTTTATAAGGCAGGTGATTTGTCACACGTGAGCTTAGTTATTATTAATTTAGCAGAGTATAATAATGATGAAGCAATTAAATTGGCAAAACAGGCTTTTCGGCAAGGTAAGATGCTTATTTTAGACAGCACGCAAGCAACTAATTCTAAGCAAGTAAAAAAAATAACTGCAAAAATTATTGGGGTAGGCTTAGCTGATCCAATTATTGCAGTTAGGAAAAATAATAATTCAGCAGAATATAAGTCGCTATCGGTAAGTAATGCACTTAAAGGACAAGAGCGTCTAACGCGATTAATGAAAGAAACAGAGGCAGTAATTAAACAGTGGGATAGTACTGTACTTAATTCCTCTAGCTCTTCCCGTTCGTCAAGGGTTCATCGCTCAACTGCTTTTTCCTCTTCCTCATCGACACCTTATCGACCTGAGGTTTCAATTCCTTTGGAATTTAGACATATTGGCTTTAAGTGTCGTGTTGGTAAAGAGTTTGATGGCAATGGCTGGTCAAACAGTGCTAACTGGAGTGGTACAATTGAGGATGCTTGTAATGGCGAAGCTAGCGTCTCGTTATTTTATAATTTAGATTTTATTCGCTCGGTACCTTTTAACGGTGGTGGTGACCAGAATGCTGATAATGCGAAATATATTCGCATTACTCTTAACCCCGGTGGTGGCGAAAGTGGTGGCTCAGCCAGTGGTGGGGCAGGGTGGCATCTTGTTGATAAACCTTCCCACAAACATACCTGGTTTGAAAGTTGGACAAACCGTCTGACTTGGTTTGGTCCAGTAGCAATGGATTATACTGTGGAAATAACGACTAGTGATTCAGATGTTCATCTGTTTAATACAATTCCAAATAACAAACCTAAAGAGAGTGAGATTCGTGAAGTGTCGGGTTTTACTGTGGGGGTTGAAGCAGGGGGGAAGGCAGATGTAGGCGAAAAAGGCCCAACGGTTGGGGTGGATGCTAAAGGCAGCTTTAGTTACAACAGCCAACGCTGGGTTACCTATAAAGCCCATGAATATACTGTGGCGAATCAGTCCAGGGCCGGTACGCAGGATCGTGCTAAGTGGCTATGGGACCGCAAATTTGATGAAGACAGTAAAAATTGGCGTACCAATGACACTTGTGCACTGTGGTGTGATGATTGGTTTTTTAAAGACAGTGCTTTCAGTGCAGCTTCTTACGCCAATTATAAACCTGGCTTTAGTGCGACATTTCAGGCACCTGCTGAAAAATCAGGTGAATCAACTTTTACCATCAGCAATAAAGTTACTGTTGCTGCACTGGGTGGGCGAGTGCAGTATATGATTTGGTATCAAGGCTATACGCCATGGTCGTATAATGGTACTGCCTATACCTTTAATAAAAACTTCCGGGTTAATTGGGATGCGCCAGTATTTGAACCAGAAGTTAATGTGTCAATAGAAGCATTTCGCAAAGACAGCACCCAAGGTATTTGCTTAGATGTGGAAGGGAGTTCAACCGCAGAGGGCACAAGCGTGATTGGTTATAGCTGTCAATACAGCAATAATCAGCTGTGGGGACTTGATAATTACCAGCGTTATAGATCTCGGGTGGGTAAAGATCGCTGCTTAACTGCTGAAACTGATAATACTGTTACAGTGCGCAGTTGTACTGCAGCGGCTAATCAAAAATGGCGCTGGGAGGGTGATAAGTTAGTTAATGAATTAGGAAAATCCTTAGCTATCGTTAATGACCAGGCTGTTATGACTGATAATGCTGAGGACTACCAAGATTGGCGAAACTATGTAAGGAATATTGAAGCAGATAAGGTTTTAACAGTTCTGAATTAGAAAAATACTTTCTTGTAATAGGCATCACCCATGTTGATGCCTAGTTTTGTGTAATTTTTTGAGATTGCTTCAGCTGAGATATCCCTTAAGGGATTACTGGTCTAGGCCCCACAACACTTTTTATACTTTTTACTACTATTACAAGGACAAGGGTCATTACGGTTTGCTTTTTTGGTGCTAACTGCGCTGCTTTGCTTGTTTTGTAGGATTTCTAGATCACGGATATTTTCATCTTGTTCTGGATCTACCTTGATGACGCTGACCCAGCCGTTTTCTGCAAAGATATTAGCCAACTCTTGTTTGCGTTCTTCTGTTTGCACAGTGATTTGAGCAGGTGCTTTGTCTGTACCTAGGCGTACGGTTTTTTTTACTTTAAAATTAGAGTTATTGTGCTCAGATTTTTTCAAGGGAAGGTTTTTGTAGGGATATCTTGACATAGATTACCATCTTTCTGTTGATGTATTTGTACGTTAGTTGGTCTTTAAAAGTGTTATCTTATCTGTTCTGATGCTAGTAGGACAAACAAAGCCTACTAATTGAGTAGGCTTTTACTGTTGTTGTTTAGCATCGGTTTTAAAAATCGTCCTGTGTGAGACTTTTTAACCTTAGCGACCTCCTCTGGTGTGCCAGTCGCGATAATTTCGCCGCCACCATCGCCACCTTCAGGGCCTAAGTCAATAACCCAGTCTGCTGTTTTAATAACATCTAGATTATGTTCGATCACCACAATGGTATTGCCATGATCACGAAGGCGATGTAATACAGTTAATAACTGTTTTATATCGTGAAAATGCAGGCCGGTGGTGGGTTCGTCCAGAATATACAGGGTTTGTCCGGTATCTCGTTTCGACAGTTCTTTAGCCAGTTTAACCCTTTGGGCTTCACCACCAGAAAGGGTGGTGGCATTTTGTCCCAGGTGAATATAAGAAAGCCCTACATCCATTAAGGTTTGTAATTTACGATTGATTGCAGGAATTGCTTCAAAAAATACCAGAGCTTCTTCCACCGTCATTTCCAGCACTTCATGAATACTTTTACCTTTGTACTTAACCTCAAGCGTTTCCCGGTTATAACGCTTGCCTTTACAAACATCACAAGGTACGTAGACATCGGGCAGGAAGTGCATTTCTACTTTAATGACTCCATCACCTTGGCAGGCTTCACAGCGGCCGCCTTTTACGTTAAAGCTGAATCGACCAACTTTGTAACCGCGTGATCTTGCTTCTTGGGTACCTGCAAATAGCTCACGAATAGCTGTAAATATGCCGGTATAAGTTGCTGGGTTGGAGCGGGGGGTGCGACCAATCGGGCTTTGGTCAATATCGATACATTTATCAAAATGCTTTAAACCACTTACCCGTTTATAGGGCTCGGGGGTTAACGTGGTAGCTTTATTTAACTCAGTAGCGGCTATTGGGTAAACAGTACCATTAATTAAAGTCGATTTACCTGAACCAGAAACGCCAGTCACACAAGTAAATAAGCCAAAGGGAATTTCTAAATTAACATTTTTCAGGTTATTGCCGGTAGCACCAAATATTTTCAGCATTTTCTTGCTGTCAACGGGTGCACGCTGGCTGGGTACTTCGATTGACTCTTTGCCAGATAAATAACGTCCTGTTAATGAAAAATTATTTTTCATTACCTTTTCTGGCGTGCCCTCAGCAATAATTTGGCCACCGTGGATACCTGCTCCAGGGCCAATATCAATCACATGATCAGCGGTGCGAATGGCATCTTCATCGTGTTCGACAACAATCACGGTGTTGCCTAAATCTCGCAGGCGGGTCAGGGTGTTTAGCAGGCGATCATTATCCCGTTGGTGTAGTCCGATAGAAGGTTCATCCAAAATATACATAACCCCGACTAATCCAGCGCCAATTTGGCTGGCCAGGCGAATCCGCTGTGCCTCACCGCCGGATAAGGTTTCGGCACTTCTATCTAAAGTTAAATAATTAAGGCCAACATTCACTAAGAAATGCAGTCGTTCGCGAATTTCTTTTAATATTTTATCAGCAATTTCACCTTTGCGCCCAGGCAGTGCTAATTGTTCAAAATAGGCTAAAGCGTTACCTACGGGTAATTTAGAAATGTCTGGCAGGGTGTTTTCTTCAACATACACATTACGTGCGGATTCTTTCAGTCGGCTGCCATTACAGTCTGGGCAAGGTTGGGTATTTAGATATTTGGCTAATTCTTCCCGAACACTTTGCGAATCAGTATCGCGATAGCGGCGCTCCATGTTGGGTAAAATCCCTTCAAACCGGTGGGATTTTTTAATGGTCATACCGCGATCATTGACATAATTAAAGTTAATATGCTCGTCACCACTGCCATGTAAAATAACCTGGCGGTATTTTTTAGCCAGCTTATAAAAAGGCGTATCAATATCAAAACCATAGTGGCTAGCAAGAGAGGTGAGCATTTGAAAGTAATACACATTGCGTCTGTCCCAGCCGCGAATAGCACCTTCAGCCAGGGTTAGCTCATCACTGGTGATGACTTTTACTTCATCAAAAAACTGTCGTGCACCTAAGCCATCACAAGTGGGGCAGGCACCTGCAGGGTTGTTGAAGGAAAACAGCCGAGGTTCTAATTCATTAATGCTGTAACCACATTCAGGGCAGGCAAATCGTGCTGAAAAGATTAAGTCTTCCTGCTCGCCATCCATAAACGCCACTTCTGCTACGCCGTCGGTTAGTTGAATAGCGGTTTCGAATGATTCAGCCAGTCGTAACTGCAGATCCCCACGCACTTTAAATCGATCTACGACTACTTCAATGGTGTGCTTTTTGGTTTTAGCCAGTTTGGGTACGTCATCTAAGTCAGTAACAATGCCATCGACCCTGGCTCGCACGAACCCTTGGCTTTTCAGTTCATTAATAATATGCAGGTGCTCCCCTTTACGGTCTTTAACCACAGGCGCTAACAGCATTAACTTAGTACCTTCTGGTAGGGCTAATACTTGGTCCACCATTTGAGAAATGGTTTGGGCTTCTAATGGTTGTTGATGGGTTGGGCAACGAGGGGTGCCTGCTCTAGCAAATAGTAGCCGTAGGTAGTCGTATATTTCGGTGATTGTGCCGACGGTAGAGCGAGGGTTATGAGAGGTTGATTTTTGTTCAATAGAAATCGCTGGCGATAAACCCTCAATATGGTCGACATCAGGCTTATCCATCATGGACAAAAACTGTCGGGCATAAGTGGAGAGTGATTCCACATAGCGCCGCTGGCCTTCTGCATATAACGTATCAAAAGCTAATGAAGATTTGCCTGAGCCAGACAGACCAGTGATAACAATTAACTTGTCGCGAGGTATTTCCAAGTTAATGTTCTTTAAGTTGTGAGTGCGGGCGCCACGAACCAGTATCTTATCCACAACAGCATCCCTTACGGTGGGTGAATGAAAAAGAGTCGATTATATATGAACAACCAAATAGATGCAGGACCCTGAAAGCTCCTGTCATGTTTCGTAAAAAATGTAGTGACAGGGTATTCTTCCTCCGTTCTTAAAGGCCATCCATGGCCCGCAAGAACTAAAAAGGCATCCATTCCTTAGCTGCAGAACACCCTATCACTACATTCTTGTGTGTTTGGCGTTTGAAAAGAGGGCAGAAATTGCTGTGTTGCTTAGAGCTAACGCTTGAAGTAACAAACCTGATAAAATTTATTCTTTTTCAGTGAAGTGCGAATGAGGGTTCAATGAATTTGAGTGGCATGACACATCATGAGCGGAAAGCCTCTTTGTGTCTGGCATCTATTTTTGCCATGAGAATGCTTGGCTTATTTATGGTGCTGCCTGTATTGGCAATTTATGGCACTGAGCTAATTGGAGCAACGCCTGCATTAATTGGGTTAGCCATAGGCGCTTATGGATTTACCCAGGCTTGCTTGCAAATTCCATTTGGCATGTGGTCGGATCGGCTGGGAAGAAAGCCTGTCATCATTATCGGCTTACTACTGTTTATTGCGGGTAGTGTATTAGCTGCCATGGCTAATGATATTTATCAGGTGATATTGGGCCGCTGTTTGCAGGGGGCGGGTGCTATCGCCAGTACCATTATGGCTATGGCAGCGGATTTAACCCGAGAAGAACAGCGCACCAAAGCCATGGCAATGATTGGTATTAGTATTGGTTTAGCCTTTTGCTTGGCAATGGTGCTGGGTCCATTGGTAACGGATATTTACAGCTTAAGTGGTTTATTTTACTTAACAGCGGCATTGTCTGTTGTGGCTCTGGCGTTGGTTTGGATATTGCCTACGCCAATAGAGCAAAAACGACATCGAGAGGCCAATACCGTATTAGGCCAAATAGGCCAGGTTATTCGTAATGGTAGTTTGCTGCGGCTGGATATCGGTGTATTTGCTTTACATTTTGTGTTGATGGGGGCATTTGTCGTCGTACCGGTTATTTTAGAGGAGCAAGCTGGGCTATCTCGTCATCAACACTGGTGGGTTTACCTAATTACTCTGGTATTGTCTTTTATTGCTATGGTGCCGTTTATTATTGTGGCGGAAGCCAAGCGTAAGATGAAGGAAATAAAACTGGGGGCTATTGTTCTGCTTGCCGTGGCAGTGATATTGCTTTATTTCAATCAGCAGTCAGTTGTCGGGTTAATGGTGAGCTTATTTGTATTCTTTATGGCGTTTAACTGGTTGGAAGCATCACTGCCATCTTTGGTTAGCAAAATTGCTCCGGCAGGTAGTCGTGGTACCGCCATGGGGGTGTTTTCTACCTCACAGTTTTTAGGTGCTGCCATTGGGGCATCAACCAGTGGGTGGGTGTACCAAACCTGGGGTATGTTAGGATTAACTCTATTAGCAGTCAGCATTCTGGTATTATGGTGGGTTGCTTCAGTTACTATGCAGCAACCGCCTTATTTAAACAGTATTATGCTTGATTTGACCAAGGTGGATAAAGTTTCACCAATTGACTTGTCTAACACATTAGCAGCAGTAAAGGGGGTGGAAGATGTGGTGGTCATCCCTGAAGAACATGCAGCCTATTTAAAGGTTGATAAAAAGGCTTTGGATACTCAAGCCTTGCAAGCATACGGTTTTGGCGTATAACGACAGATTGAGGAGAGAAACATGCGTGGCGTAAATAAAGTAATTTTATTGGGTAACCTGGGAGCAGACCCAGAAGTCCGTTATATGCCTAACGGGAATGCTGTCACCAACATCAGCGTGGCAACTAGCGAGCAATGGAAAGACAAGCAAACTGGCCAGCCACAAACCCGCACTGAATGGCACCGGGTGGTTTTATTCGGCAAGTTAGCTGAAATCGCCGGGCAATATTTACGTAAAGGTTCCAAAGTATATTTGGAAGGTAAATTACAAACCCGTAAATGGCAGGGGCAAGATGGCCAAGACCGTTATACAACAGAAATCGTGGTAGACATCAACGGCCAAATGCAAATGCTGGACGCCCGCCAAGAAGGCAGTGCCCCAATGGGTAATGCCGGTGGTTACGGTGCGCCACAGCAACAACCCCAAGGGCAACCTGGCATGATGGGCCAGCAGCCACCACAAAACCAAGGCTATTCACAACCAGCTCAGCCGCAACAAGGTGGCATGCCAAACAACAACTTTGGTGGCCAACAAGCACCTGCTCAACAACCAGCGCCATCTCAGCCAGCTAATAACTCAGCACCAAGCGGAGCACCAGCTGGTGGTTTTGATGATTTTGATGATGATATACCGTTTTGAATGACATAAAAGTCTTAGTGTTAAGATAAGCGATTATGTAGAAGGAGCCGAAAGGCTCCTTTTTAGTTTGGAAAGGCAAATATGTGTCGTTTTTATTAGGTATTTGAAAAATGGGAGGTGGTGTCTCTCGAATTAAGTTGGTCGCATTATAACTTGTTAGCAAGAATAGAAACCTCAACATCAATACAATGGTATATGCGTGAATCTCAATGGCAATTTGGAGTAAAAGGAAAAATTAATAATGGCCTATATTAACCAGCTATTGCAGTTTTGGATTGAGACTGACTGGTATTTTGCCTTGTTGATGTCAATAGCGGTAAACATTGTTGTATTTGTTTCTACTGCTACTATTTTGGATTATGCAATTGCTGGGTTAATCAGTAAATATAAATTTGGAAGCTATATTGATGACTGTCCTTTGAAACTCAATCAAAAAAAGATTGAAATCCAAAACGGTATAGTTGCTTGTGTTATCTTTGGTGTTGGTAGTTTAATAACGCGGGAATTATTCAGCCAAGTTTGGCCTGTTAGTTTTATTAGTCTATTGATTCAGCTAGTAGCATTCATGATTTTTTATGAAAGCTACTCTTATTTTATTCATCGGCTATTACACACTAAGCCGTTTTTAAAAATACATGACGTTCATCATAAATCGGTACGGGTAACGCCTTGGAGTGCATATAGTGTACACCCCGTTGAGGCGATATTTATTGCAATGAGTGCCCCTATATTTATGAGTATATTTCCACTCAGTTTGGGAGTTGCTTTGGTGTTACATATTTTTGGTATGATGTTCACTATTCTTATCCACTCGAATTACAACCTAATCATAAATAATCCTCTGCTAGGAAAAGTCAGTGGTTATCCAAGGTATCATTCTGCACATCATCTATTGGGTAATGTTAATTTTGGATTTGTGAACGATTTTTGGGATTCGTGCTTAAATACAAGAATTGAAAAGTAAATATCGCAAACCAGACTCTTAGTTAAGATTGATTATGTAGCCATTAATATTACGGAAACTATGTTGCAGGTCTGCAGAGTTAATTAATAACTAAACTATTTTTTCTTTGTGTACTGATTTTTTAGTTGATCGCTAAGCGATGCGGTTATGTATAAATAGTTTTCGTTCAGGTCATGCTGTTTTAAGGCATAATCATATCTTTCTAGGATATCTAGACCATGCCCAACTTTAGCAGCATTAGCCTCAACTGACTTAAAAAATCAAATTGTACCTTTAAAACCATATGTAACGTTAGAAGGTATGTACATTGCTATTTCTAAAAAATTACCTTGTAGAAAGTGCTATCAATTACTTAGCCAAAAGATGAATGAGTTTAAAGCTATTAAACTAACCAAGCGACTACTAAAAAAGCATCAATAAATCTGGGAGAGTAGCTTGAAGAGTAATTAATCATCAGGCATCAGCTCTAGATAGTGCGGTAAACACTATAAAAAATGACTGTTTAAAGGAAGTTATTTTAAAAAAGTTTTATGCAAGAGCTGATGAATTACAAAGCATTAAACTTTACTTTTTAAATTGAAGTATGGTCTAAAAAGTGGGGCCCAAAAATTATCCCATCTTCACAGACTAGAAAATCAACTCGATTGTCATTTAGCGCTTTCAGTGCTTCAGTTGGTGTATTTATTATAGGTTCTTCATGGGCATTAAAACTAGTGTTGACCAAACATGGCAAACCGCTAATAGTTTTAAATTCGCTAAGTATGTCAAAATATAGTGGATTAGTAGTTCGTTTAATTATCTGCGGGCGAGCTGTTCCATCAACATGTACGACAGCAGGGATTTTGTCATGATACTCCTTTTTAACATTAGTTGTAATGGTCATGTAAAGACAAGCTTCGGCATTTTTTTCATTAACTTCGAAAACCTTGCTAGCATCTTCTTCCAATACAAAAGGCATAAACTCAGTTCGTTCAAGACGTTTATTAATTGAGTCGTTGATATCACGGTCAACAGGACTGGCAAGAATAGTGCGTGCGCCTAAAGCTCTTGGTCCCATTTCCATTCTCTGTGAGTAAATAGCACCAACTCGACCCTCCTGAAGTAACTTTGCAGCTTTTTGGGCGGGATTACTGGATTCTACAGTAAGATTGAAAGCTTGTGCTTCTGTAATTAAATCTGTTCCTGTATAAGGAAAGCCAAGATACACATTTCCCATGCGGTTGCGCTCAAGTTGGTCAAAACCGTAGTGTAAAGCGATTGCATTAATGGCATTGCCAACTGGTAATCCTTCATCCCTCATTGCAGGAAAAATAAATACTTCATTTATCCCTTCAAGCTCAGCTACTCGCTGGTTTAATCGTACATTAGCAAAAACTCCACCACTCATACCAATGTATTTAGCTGATGTTTTATCAATTAACACCTTTATCCATTCAATAATTAATTCTTCTGTAGCATATTGGATGGAAGCTGCCATATCTTCTCGTGAAAGATCCTTTAATAAGGAAGTGAGATGTTGCTTTAGCTCAGAAACATTGGCTAACTGAGAGGTTATGCTACCATCATTATTGACTGAAAAATATTTTTTTATTGCTTCCCCTGCAACAGGTTGGCCAAAAGCAGCAAGACCCGTTATTTTACCTTCATGTCGCACGGGAGTGAATCCACATAATTCTGTCACCTGAGCATAGGCGACACCAATAGATGCAGCATGATTTTGTGAGTTTAATAAGGTTTCATCACCACCATACAGAATGTGTAACTCATTACCATCATAGTAATAAGCTGAGTAGGTAGCACCATCGCCACCGCCATCACAAGATATATACAATGCATCTTGTTTCCAGTCAGTAAAATTATATGCACCTAAAGTATGAGAGTAATGATGGTTAGTAAAAGTAATTTTGCACTGCTTTGATAGTCCATAAAATTCTTTGATTTTATCAAAGCTAACCAAACTAGATTCTTCTTTTTCCTTAAAAAAAATAATTTCTTTTATTAGGTTTCTATCTCGCTTTACTCCCCGCAGTTTACGAGATAGATCCCGTAAAGGCTTAGATGTCTTCTTAAAACATTGCAGTGGCAACTGAGTACGTGACAAAGCTAAGATATAGATATCAGCATGGCTAATACCTGCTATTCTTAGTACCTCTTCTATTGACTTCAGATTAGAAAACCCGCCATCATGTTTTTTTCTTGTTATTCGTTCTTCCTTACAAAATGCAACTAACTGCTTGCCTTTAAATAAGCAAGCGCCTGCATCATGACCTGTATGAATGCCTAAAGTATA
Source organism: Spartinivicinus ruber (assembly GCF_011009015.1). Taxonomy (NCBI): domain Bacteria; kingdom Pseudomonadati; phylum Pseudomonadota; class Gammaproteobacteria; order Oceanospirillales; family Zooshikellaceae; genus Spartinivicinus; species Spartinivicinus ruber. The sequence continues at coordinate 5,604,191 of NZ_CP048878.1, read as the reverse complement.
TAATGCTCTTTGCTTCATTACTTCAACCTTAATACTGTCAATAGGTACAGAAATAAGATTAGGATAACTAATAAAAATATGGGTAATAGTTTAATTTTTTAAACCTTAAACTACTTCATGCTCTCATTGTTAACTCGGTATCACTTTCGCCATAACCGGGTAAAAAATTACCTCTATTACAGTGCCCAGCGTTAACCGACCTAAACTTATACAGTTAGGCTTTAGAAATCCTATTTTTTATGATGAAGTCTATTATGTTACTAATGCTTATTCGGCTATTTTTATACGGGCTAAACTTAAATAGTAATAGCCATTAGGTTCATGACTCACAGAATATAGCGTTAATTTCTGAAAGCATCCAGTCCATGGTTTGACTACATCCTCTGTCTCGCCGTTTGACTATCCCCATTGCCACAGAAAAAGAGCCGGGAATATTTTTAGTGGAAAGTTTTACTGATTCGTTGCTATACCATTCTATGTTGGCAACGTGCTCTGGTACCAAGGCCCAGCCAATGCTTTTGATGACCAGGGAGGTAATGTGGTAGTAACTGTCTATATACCAATATTCAGAAGAGATAGTTTTAGTTTGTCGCTTTCCCATTCGACCACGAATAACCAATTGCCTATATTGGATCAGCTCCGAAACGGTTGGTGCAGCAATTTTAGCTAACGGGTGGTTAGCAGATACAATAAGAGAGTGTTTTATTTGGCCTATTTGCATAAATTCAAGTGAGTCTGGCAATAGGTTTAAGTGAAATAAAATACCTATATCGGCCTTTTTAGTTTCTACCCATTCTGCAATGTCATCTTGAGAACCATTAAGTACAGTAAGTTTTAATAATGGAAATTGTTTAGCCGCGTTCTGAAAAAAATGCTCGAAAGGTTCGATGGGGATTGCTTCGTCCATTGCTAGGGTAAGTGATGCTTCATTTCCTCCAAGTACTGTCATTGCTCGGGCCTGTAATCGTTGGCATTGCACTAACACCGCTTGGGCTTCTTGATACATTTCTTTACCTGATGGGGTTAGCACGGGTAGTCGAGCCTGGCGGTCAAATAACTCAAAGCCAAGGTCTGCTTCTAAGTTGGCTATAGCAGTGCTGATGCGGGATTGTGCTTTACCCAGTTTGCGAGCAGCCGCAGAAAATGACCCCATTTCTACTGATGCGATGAAAGCCTCTAACTGATCTAAGGTCCAATGCATGGGTGAGCTCCATTTTAAGATGTATCCGGAAAGCGGATAGATAATAACTTTAACTTATCTCCGAAGAAAGCATAATGACAAGTGTTTTCAGCAAAGATATCTAATAAGACATGAGTAGTTATTATTCAAATACCAATATTCGCCAAACTTTTTTGCGTTATACCATACCATCTGTAGTAGCCATGCTAGTAAGTGGCTTATATCAAATTGTAGATGGCTTTTTTATTGGTCATTTTATTGGTTATGAAGGGCTAGCTGGAATTAATCTCGTATGGCCTGTTATTTGTCTTATTTCTGCAGTAGGTGTCATGATAGGGCTAGGCTGTGGCAGCCTAATTTCAATTAACAGAGGAGAAGGTAACTTAGTTACAGCTAAGCAAACGTTATTCACTGGAATTGCTTTGTTGTTTATTCTTGGTTTGCTGACGGTCATCGTAGCTTATTATATTAGCCCGATAATTCTGAAGATTCAGGGAACATCTGAACAAACACTACTATATGGTATGCAGTATGCTGAGATATGTACTTTAAGTGCTGTATTTTCTATTTGCGCAGCAGCCATGCCATTATTGATTCGAAACCTTGAAAGCCCCAAGATTGCAACTGGCTTGTTGATAATAGGGGCTGCTATTAATATCATTTTAGATTATCTTTTTATTGTGCAGTGGCAATGGGGATTGCAAGGAGCTGCTATTGCAACAGTGATTGCGCAGCTGGTAGTCATGGTTGCTTGTTTGTTCTACTTTTTTTCTTCACTTTCATCGCTGAGACTAACTTTAGAATCAATCACATTCAGTTTGAACAAAGCTGTTAAAGTAATAAAGCTAGGTTTGTCTACACTAGTAATGTATTTGTATATTAGTTTTGTTGTGGCATTACATAACTGGTTGTTTATGAAGTATGGCTCACCAGTGGATGTAGGGGCTTTTGCGATAGTGGGTTATTTAATGTCACTTTACTATTTGCTGGCTGAAGGAATAGCTGAAGGGATACAGCCACCAATCAGCTATTATTTTGGGGCTAATCAAGTTAATAATATTGAGAACTTACTGAAGTTAGCGCTTAAGATTGTAACAATTAGTGGAATTATTTGGCTGTTGGTGCTTAATATTTTTCCTATCACTATTATTGGTGTGTTTAATGATGTTGATATAGAGTTAATAAATAAAACCCAAAATGGTTTAAGGCTTCATTTAATATTACTGTTTCTTGATGGTTTTTTTGTTATTGCCGCGGTTTATTTTTTGGCAATAAATCAAGGTGCAAAGTCGTTAATGGTATCAGTTGGCAATATGCTAGTTCAGATACCATTCTTAATTTTATTACCTCAGTGGTTTGGTATTAATGGAATATGGTTAGCACTGCCACTATCGAATATGGTGTTGTTTTTAATAGCAGCACCCATGTTATGGAAAGATGTAAAAGGACGTAGTAAACAAGGTCAAACTTATGCTTTAGCTAAAAGTTAGTGTTTATTGACAAAGTAAGAAATGAGTACAAATAATTACTCTATAGGCCAACCAATACGAACCTTTCCTGTAGGGTGGTTTGTTTAAGGACAAAGTTTAAAATAATCAATAATGGTATTCCTGCGTTGAAACACCACTATTGATTGATAACTATTAATCAATGGTAATAGATAATTTATTTTTTTCTCGTTCGATTGCCCATGGTGAGCGTTTATCTCCAATTGATTCAAACCAATACATCTCATTGACGTTGGATGGAATCAAACCAGAGGTTAAAACTAAATGCTTGAAGCCACGCTCATATAAAGTTTTTGCCCACTCACAGCCAGTGATATTTTCCCCTATAAATTCATTATCAATGTAAATAGGGGTATTTTTAGCGATTTGGTCCACATACTTTTCAAATTCTTTTGGGCTTTTTAATGACAGAAGTTTTGCGGGGTGCGTTTCTGCATCTAACTCCCAGCAAGTTCGAATGCCTTTATTATCTTCAACATGTACTGCATCATAATTAACAGAAGCTAATGTAGTAGATTCAATAGATATCCAATTAACCAAGGATTTTGGTATGACTTTAATACCTAACAGCTTGCAGCGCTCTAATATTTCAGTGTTTTTATAATGGCTGGTCACTAAAATGCTATTTTTTGCTATTTGTAAAATATTAATAATGTCTAATCCGGTTTTTTCCCTACCAATTAATTCATAGTCGGATAGAAAAAGGAACGGTCGAATTGGGTTAATTTTTTTTCTAAAAAATTCCATAACTTGTACTTCATCACGGAAATAGTTGACCTCAATCCGAGACTCCTCTAAATGTAATGCCTCTAGTCTACTTTGCCATACGCCATGCATACCGATATCATCATCTAGAATCATGACTTGTGTATTAGCAGGTAGTACTAATAAGGGTAAGAACCACTGTGGCATTGCTTGTATTGGCAAAGCAATAGTCACTTGCGTGCCAACACTGGGCTCAGAGGCTAAAGCAAAATGGCCATCCCAAGACTCAACTGTCGTTTTTGCGTGAGACAATCCTAAGCCTGTATTACCCTGTTTACCCACACTCACGCCACGCTTGAGTACCTGGTTAATTAACCCATTAGGAATGCCTTGACCGTTGTCGGTGATAGTAATAGCAGCCTTTTTGTTTAGCTCCCTTAGTCTTAATTGAATATTGATACTGGGCTGGTCTCCCTTCGCTTCCACGGCATTGTTAATTAAGTTCGATAGCACTCGACGTAAAGTATTGGCATGGACATTCACAAATAAGCCATAGGCATTATTATCTATATGTAGTTGTAAGGATACTCCTGGTTGTCGGCGATATTGAATGCGTTTTTCTGAGATAACTTCTTCTAATAAAGTAGATAGCAATTGTGTAGAGATTTTTTGTTTGGCAGGATCTTTATTTACATTTTGTTCTCGTTCCACCACTAATAGGCCATTGGCAATATCATTGATACTTTCGATGGCGCAACGAAAAATAATACGATTCCTTTCAGGAATAGCATCAATAGATTGTTCGGCAATCAGTTCAAGAGCAGTTAACGGTGAACGTATGTCATGGGCAACTTGAGCAGCCATTTGATTGATTCCTTCCAAATTAGCCATACGCTTTTCATTTTCAATAAAGGTATTAAACTTACTAGCCATGGTGGCAAACTCGTCAATAAAGTAACGCTCCTCTCCATTTGTATTTTTAATCTTGTCAGATGATTTATCCATCGCTACATCCAGCACCATTTTAGCTTCGCTACAAATACGTTTTACAATACGGTAGGTGATATTGAACACTAATAGTACAAAAGCAATATATATGGCAGCGACAATCATCAGGTGCTGTAAGGTTTTTTGATGAATGATAGAATCATTAAAATAGATCGTAATTGCACCTAGTTGCTCTTGTTTCAGTAAAGGATTTTGATAAATAACCTTGGATACAAAGTAGGTGGACTGACTAGGGTCGCAAAGCGTTTGTTTAACAATATCTATATTAATATCCACACAATCAACGTTTATTTTTTCATTAAGAGAGTAAAGCAACTGGTTAGCTTGTGTGGTGTTATTTACTTGGGCAAACTGTCCAGCATAATGCACAGCTAATGCTTGGTTCTGTTGACGTTGTGCTTCAGTGGCATGTTTGACGAAATACCAGGTTTCGCTTAGAAAAACTACAAAGCTGGCAATAAAGAACATGATGCCAATTACCATGCCTAGACACTTTTTTAAGCTTGCTCGCTCAAATTTACTAACATTCTCACCTTTTTTATAATTGACAAACGCAAGGTAGGCGCCAATAACCCCCAACACTGACATCATGACAAAAATACCCATATGGGGAATACCTGCAATTAAAATCAAGCCAGTAATCATTGCATAGGTAAGCCGAGCTAATAGCGAACCTCCGCTAAACCAGCTGGCTTTGAACTCATCAGGTACAAACCGGTGACTATCAGAAGTGATTTCCGCACGTAAGGCAAAACAAATAGGGTCTGCAATCAGGATTACTGAAAACATGCAAGCCAATTTAGTAGTTATTGACATATCACTATAAAAAGAGACTGCTACGACAGTAGAAAGGATACTTAATCCAAGAGTGCCTAACCATCGGATAGCGCGTAGGTTAGGTTGTTTAGAAAGCCAAGGGATAAAAAGTCGAGAGATTCCCATTCCTAAGAAGCTGCTGATGACAGCGGCTCCCATTCCACCACCCCACACAAAGATGGTGGGCAAGTCGGCTTCTTTAAATAAATAATAAGATTCACCTATTAAGAACATGTAAGTGATTTGTAAAAAAAGGTGTGCAAATGCATAAGTGCATAAAACTGGTAAAGTAGCTTGGGCAGATAGAAACAACTTTGTTAGAGTGATATCCCCTGTTACATTACCTTCTTTCGTAGATATGGACTTAAAATCCAGATCTTTAGCCATTTTTAAATAGGCTGCTACTTGAATAATTAAGATGTAAAGCACTAAACCTAGTGGTATTAATGCTGCAAATTCTTTTGAAATATTTACAAACTGATCTGTTTGTAATGCTAACCCAAGCCCTAACGCAAATAATGGGAGTCCCAACCGAATCCATATGCCATATTTATAACTTGCAAGAAATAGGGGAGGAGAATTGCTAATTTTAGTATTGTTTTGTTCTAGCTTTTCTTGGTACCATCGTTGGTAGGCTGCTTGATAGGAGCCACTAGTAAAGGCTCCATTAAGTGCACTAAAAAGTTGCCTTAATACTAAAAAGCACAGCATCAGAATATAATGACCGTAGATTGCACAAAAAACAGTCAGACTAAAAAATACAGTAGCTGTAAAATCACAAAGTAAGCCTAGCTTAACTGAAAACTTCCATCCAAAACGGTCACCTAAATATCCTGTAGGAATTTCTAAAACTGCTGATAAGAAAAACAGAAGAAAAGTAGATAAAACAATCCCTTCTCGTCCAAACCCTTCTGTAGTAGCAATGATACAGTAGACAAGTAAACCAGTAGCCATGTTGCCACCACTTAATAATCCATCTGTATGGCCAAATTGCTTTAACAGTTTTATTGTATAAATGCTGGACATATTAGTTCCTTCTGAATGACTACTAAGCATATACTCAGTATCTAAAATCTATTAAGCAGTGCTAAAATTAAATGCCTATAAGTATCTGGTTATTGTATTTTTCTAGGTTTGTAAACATAAGCAAACATGAAAAAGGCTTCTTTATTTAATCAAGTTGTTAAAGCATATTCTCTTGTTATAGTGAGATTGTGTGCTAAAAAATAACATGTCATACTTCACTTGATTTAACTCATTAAGCATTTGCAAATGGAGGAGAGTAATATGGGAAATATTTTCCTATTACACGGTGATGAGCGCTAGTAAGGTTTTATCGACAGCTCTATATAGTCAAGCAAATAATATATAGAAATATGATCAGCAAACCTAATGACTGTTATTCATTGTAATTTAGTAGTACTAATTTAGTTAGGGAGGTAAGTTTAAGTTGTTCTCCCTGGCTAGCATCTACTCACCATCGACGATTAATTCAAAAAATATTATTTATTTTGAATTAATCAAGTTCCATTTCATTAAACGTTTGAGATTAATATTACTCTTTTATGAATAAACCGAAACATTAGCAAGCTAATGATGAATAATCAAGTATTCAATTAATACTCAATAGCTTATGTTTGTAGGTGTTTACTTGTGATCTTTGGTTGTAGAATTAGGCTGTTCTTAACTTCTATGGTTTATTTAAACAAGCGAACTCTCCCCTAAATAAAGTCTTACGTTTGCAGTCGCATAGCTGAATGTTCTCATTATGCATATGAATAGTTTGTCCTACAATTGTCAGCTTTTCTGTTCAGCTTACTTAGGGCCTGTTATCACTATTTGAGTCACCGCTGGATGGAAAAATAATCATAACCCGAAGGGATATCACTATAAAAGCACGACTCGTTGTTGCTCATTGTTCATTTAGAACAACTAAATTTTTCTCATTGCGCCTCGATTATTGCACAACAGTGATATTCCCCTGGTAATCCTACTGAATATATACAGTGCTGATTGACTTAACCCATTCTTAACCCTTCTCTCTATAAACTCATCGAAGTAATAACAGTATTTTGGCGTTACTCTGTCCTACATCAAAACAAAGAGGGCAGTTGCCTGGGTCGGGCTTGTGATATGCTTTTGGTAGTGGTCCATAAATTGGTATGCTGATTCAGAAGGGCAAAGAAAGTAAGTATGTTAAGCGTATTGTTGGTCGAAGATGATCGGGATTTAGCCGATACCCTGATTCAGTATTTGGAACTGGAAGATATCCGTTGTGATTATGCCAGCAATGGTGTAGCGGGGCTTGAGTTAATGACTCAACACCATTACGACACATTATTATTAGACTTGAATTTACCCCGTATGGATGGCTTGACTGTTTGTCAGCGGTTGCGGGCTAGTGGAGATGACACGCCTATTTTGATGTTGACTGCTCGTGATCAAATCAGTGACAAATTGCTAGGGTTTGATGCGGGTACGGATGATTATCTGGTCAAACCCTTTGAAATGCAGGAATTAGTGGTGCGTGTACGTGCTTTAGCCAAGCGGCGAAGTGGGCAAGTGAGGGTGTTGAGCTGTGGTGATTTAAAGATGGATCTCACCACTAAAACACTGACCCGCCAAGGCCAGTCCATCAAATTATCACCAACAGGTTGGACTTTGCTGGAAACGTTATTGCGGGCATCACCTTCGGTAGTTTCACGCCAGCAATTGGAGCAAGCATTATGGGGAGACGAATTACCCGACAGTAATAGCCTTAAGGTTCACCTATTTAATTTACGTAAAGCCATCGATATGCCTTTTGATTCACCCTTACTCCATACAATTGCCCGACAAGGCTTTGCCATCAAGGTAAGCGAAGGTCAGGATACGGAATGAAACGCGGCTTCAGTTTAAAATGGTTGGTCGTATTGGCTTTTCTGCTGCAAGGGTTAATTCTGGTTTTAGGTTATTCATTTCTAACCGCCCGCTATTTAATAGAGGGAATGGATAATATTGTCACTGATAATATGGAGCAAGTTGCGCTATATTTTTTTAAGGAAGCACCTCAAACAAACGCGAGTCAACGTAAAAAATTTAATAATTATTATTATAGCAACTATTGGTCGGAACAACCTGATGAAATACGGCAGCTATTTACTCAATCAGAAATAGAGCCCAATCAGTTATATAAATCCCATCAAGATGATGGTGAAAAACCTACACGGGTAATATTTTTATTGCATCTTATAAAAGAAAGTAAAAAAATATACATTTCTTACAGTATTTCTCGCCATACCACTTCAGCTCTGACGCTTCAGAATATTACCAGCGACTTTCAAATGCTGATTGTTATTAGTGTTTTAAGTGCACTTTCCCTTGCGCTGGTCATTCTGTTACTAAGTTGGCGGGTTAGTCGACCGATTACTCGTCTTGGGCAGTGGGCTCGCATGTTAACTGTTAATAATATTAATAAACCGACGCCAGATTTTAGTTACCCAGAGCTGAATACATTTGCTGATTTAATTCGCACAACTATGCAATCGGTACAAGAAAGTGCTGATCGTGAACAACGGTTTTTACGGCATACCAGCCACGAGCTGCGCACACCTATCACCACAATTCGCAGTAATGTGGAATTGCTGAAAAAGATCGATGCTCAACAAAATCAAACTTGTTATAAAGCACCTATTGATCGTATTGATCGCGCTAGTCTTACCATGAAGCACCTGACGGAAACGTTATTATGGCTACATCATGGGCGGGCAGAAAATCTACCGACGATGAAATGTCAGCTGGATGAAATTATTCAACACTTAGTAGAGGAAATGCGCTATTTGCTGGCATCCAAGCAAGTTACTGTTGATATCCAAACACAGCCTCATACTGTTTGTTTACCTGAAGCGGCTGCCAGAATTGTATTGGGTAACCTTATTCGAAATGCTTTTCAGCATACCTGGGAAGGAAAAGTTGATATTCTGCAGCAGCATGGCACGGTACAGATAAATAATCAGCAAGATGCTAACTCAGATAAAGAAGACCTAGGTTTTGGTTTGGGTTTGCAATTAACTGAACGATTGTGTCAGCGGTTAGGCTGGAGTTATCGCAATGAACAACAAAATAATGGCCACTATGTAACACTTAATTTCCCAGCTTCTAATATAAAATAATAGTAAGTGGTGTACATGATTTGTTGTGTAATGATTTATAAGTTTTTTAGGCTGTAGCCCAAGCCTTGCAGAAATCTTTACAGTTTTTACATTTGGGACTATTGCAAATGCAATTATGTTATGAAATAGTCTTGCGCGAAGTTGTTAGGGAATCTCAGATATTAACCCTCCTTTAACCCACCATTTTGTACAGTGCTACTGCAAGCCTGAAAAAAACTATTTAGGTCTGCAATGGTAGTCATGCTTGAGCTGATTAGCGCTGCGTTTAGTTTGTGCTGATTAGAAGTCGATTTGGCAATGTTTTTATTTTTAACCAAAGAAGATTATGTTCATGTCTCTTAGTCTTATTTCATGCTCCGGCATTCGCCGCCAATTGTTTCTCTTATCTCTATTGCTGCTTGGATTAAGCGGTTGTTCAAAACAGGATTCATCTTCAGCTGCTGGGCCAGCCTCAATGCCTACCACTGAAGTGAGCGTAGTCACCTTGGCTGCTCAGTCCTATGCTGTCACAGTCGAGCTGCCTGGCAGAACTAAGGCTTATCAAACGTCCGATGTTCGCCCACAAGTGGGTGGCATTTTGCAAAAGCGTTTATTCAAAGAAGGGCAGGATGTTGAAGCCGGGCAAGTGCTTTATCAAATTAACCCTGCTACCTATCAAGCAACCTATGACAATGCAAAAGCGAAGCTGGCTCAGGCAAAAGCTGCGGTGCAATCAGCCCAGCCGAAGGCGGAGCGTTATCAACGTTTGGCCAAAATAGGTGGGGTGAGCAAGCAAGATAAAGATGAGGCAGTTGCCACCTTAAGAGAGGCTCAAGCAGCTGTGGTAGCTTATGAAGCTGAGCTAAAAACAGCAGAAATTAATCTGGATTATGCCCAAATCAAGGCACCTATTTCTGGTCGCATTGGTAAGTCAACTGCAACGCCTGGTGCATTGGTTACTGCAGACCAGACAAGTGCCTTGACCACTATTAACAAATTAGACCCCATTAATGTGGACCTGAGTTTTTCCAGTGTTGAGGGGCTGAAACTACGGCGTCAGCTGGAGTCCGGCCAGCTAAAAAAAGAAGAAAAGGTTCAGGTGAAGCTAACCCTAGAGGATGGTACTGCCTATAGCGAAACCGGCACCTTGGAATTTGTGGGCAACTCAGTTGAGGAAACCACTGGAACCATGGAGCTAAGAGCCGTTTTTGCTAACCCGAAATACCAGTTGTTACCTGGAATGTACGTCGATGCCACTTTGTATGTGGGGGTTGATGAGCAAGCGTTGTTGGTGCCGATGCAGGCGGTTACTCGTAACTCTAAAGGAGAAGCAACCGTTTGGGTGGTTTCTGCTGATGATAAAGTAGAGCAGCGCGTGGTGGAAACCAGTAAAGCAGTTAAAGACAGGTGGCTAGTTAGCTCCGGCCTGAAATCAGGTGAGCGGGTGATTGTGGAAGGCGTGCACAAGGTTAGAACAGGGCAGGTGGTTAAAGCAGAAGAGTTTCAGCAGGACTTAAATGTTGCTGAAAGCAAGGCAATAACCGCAGATACAGCCAATGACAATCAGCTAACGCTGTAGCCCAAAGCCAGGAGGAGTAGTCATGGCCCGTTTTTTTATAGACCGACCGATATTTGCCTGGGTAATTGCGATTGCCATCATGCTGGGTGGCCTGATGTCCATTTTCAGTTTGCCGCTGCAACAATACCCAGACATCGCACCACCGGCGGTTTCTGTTAGCGCCACCTATACCGGTGCTTCTGCAGAAACGGTACAAAACTCGGTTACCCAAATTCTTGAGCAGCAAATGACAGGACTGGATAACCTGCTTTATATGTCATCCAGCAGTAGCTCATCAGGCAGTGCAAGCATTACCCTAACCTTTGCTTCTGGTACAGACCCAGATACGGCGCAAGTGCAGGTGCAAAACAAAGTATCTCAGGCTGAGTCGCTGTTACCGGATGCAGTGAAAAACTCAGGGGTGACAGTATCCAAATCTGGCGGCGGCAGCATGTTTATGGTGCTGGCGTTTACCTCTGATGATGGCAGTATGACGGATACCGACATTGCTGACTATATGGTATCCAGCCTGCAAGACTCAATCAGTCGGGTTAATGGTGTAGGTAACGTTAGAGTGTTTGGCTCGGAGTACGCCATGCGGATCTGGCTTGACCCAGAAAAAATGCGTAAATATACACTGATGCCTTCTGATGTCACTACCGCTATTTCACAACAAAACACTGATGTGAGTTCAGGCGCATTAGGTGACTTACCAGCGGTTAATGGTCAGCAGCTTAATGCCACAGTCACCTCACGAAGTAAGCTGCAAACAGTTGAGCAGTTTGAATCAATCGTACTTAAATCTGATACCAGTGGCGCCACGGTTTATTTGAGTGATGTCGCCAACATAGAGCTAGGCTCTGAAAGCTACTCATCTTCTGCCAAGTTTAATGGTAAAGCAGCTTCTGGTATGGGCTTGGAGCTAGCGACGGGTGCTAATGCGCTGGATGTTGCTGAAGCCGTTAAAGCCAAGCTCAAAACCCTTGAGCCTTATTTCCCCGATGGTTTGAGTTATACCGTTGCCTATGACACCACACCCTTTGTGAAAATCTCTATTGAAGAGGTAGTGCAAACGTTAATGGAAGCGATCGGACTGGTTGTGCTGATCATGTTTCTGTTTCTGCAAAACTGGCGTGCGACCTTGATTCCAGCCATTGCGGTGCCAGTGGTATTGCTGGGTACTTTTGGCGTACTAGCGTTGCTGGGCTATTCCATCAACACCTTAACCATGTTCAGTATGGTACTCGCCATCGGCCTGTTGGTAGACGACGCGATTGTGGTGGTGGAAAACGTCGAGCGGGTAATGTCTGAAGAGGGCTTGTCCCCACGAGAGGCTACTCGCAAATCTATGGGGCAGATTACCGGGGCGTTAATCGGTATTGCTATGGTGTTAACCGCAGTCTTTATCCCGATGGCATTCTTTGAAGGCTCCACAGGTGCTATTTATCGTCAGTTCTCAGTCACCATTGCTGCTTCTATGTTGCTTTCTGTGGTAGTTGCATTGACCTTAAGCCCAGCGCTGTGTGCCACTTTCCTGAAGCCTATTGAGAAAGGTGGCCATACCTCAACCAAAGGCCCACTAGGTCGCTTCTTTGCCTGGTTTAACCGCTGTTTTGACCGTAGTGCCAACCGTTATCGTAATGGAGTAAAGCATGTTGTTCGCTATCGGAAGTCAAGCATGCTGGTCTATTTAGGCATTATTGGCATCATGGGCTTATTGTTTGTGCGCCTGCCTACCTCATTTTTGCCAGAAGAAGACCAGGGCATGTTGATGGTGATGTATAACGCCCCAGTCGGCGCCACTCAGCAGCGGACTCTGAAAAGTATGGACAAAGTGGCCGAATTTGTAATGCAGCAGCCAGAGGTTGAAGGCATCTTCAATGTGGCAGGCTTCAGCTTTGCCGGTAGTAGCCAAAACGCGGGTATGGCTTTTATTAAGCTCAAGGATTGGAGTGAGCGAGAAGCATCTGCTCAGGAAATTGCGGGCCGAATTACCGGGGCAATGATGGCAACCATTAAAGATGCTCAGGTATTTGCACTGACTCCACCTGCTATTTCGGGTTTAGGTTCCAGCTCTGGTTTTACTTTGCAGTTGCAGGACCTGGGTGGTAATGGCCATGAAGCGTTGGTTGCGGCAAAAAATCAGCTACTGCAGTTGGCAGGCAATAATGCAAAACTCACCGCTGTTCGCTACAACGGGCTTAATGACTCGCCGGTGTATCAATTGGATATCAATGATCAAAAAGCGGGTGCGCTGGGGCTTTCGTCTTCAGATATCAATAACACCTTATCAACGGTGCTGGGTAGTAACTATGTTAATGACTTCATTAACAAGAGCCGGGTGAAAAAGGTGTATGTGCAGGGGGAGGCTGCTTCGCGAATGCTGCCTCAAGATATCAGCCGCTGGTATGTGCGAAATAGTGACGGGAAAATGGTGCCATTTTCAGTCTTCTCTAATGGCCATTGGGATTACAAGCCACAAGTGCTGAACCGCTTTAATGGCACCGAATCCATGGAAATTACCGGCAGTGCAATAACAGGGGTAAGCTCTGGTGATGCAATGAATGAAATTGCCAGCTTGGTTAGCCAGCTGCCTGATGGTATCAGTTATTCCTGGTCGGATATGTCTTATCAGGAGCAAGCGGCAGGGTCACAAGCCATTTTGCTTTATGCCGTATCACTGGTGTTTGTCTTCTTGTGTTTGGCTGCGCTTTATGAAAGCTGGTCAATTCCGGTCTCAGTCATACTGGCTGTGCCTGTCGGTATTGTAGGTGCTCTGGCTGCCACTTGGCTGCGTGATTTATCCAATGATATATATTTCCAGGTTGGTTTGTTAGCCACCATGGGGCTGGCAGCGAAAAACGGTATTTTGATTGTTGAGTTTGCTAAAGACCTGGAAGAAAAAGGTGAGTCTTTAATATCAGCGGTATTACAAGCAGCGCATCAGCGGTTGCGTCCAATCATTATGACGTCTTTAGCCTTTTTGTTAGGTGTATTACCAATGGTGTTAAGTTCTGGTGCGGGTTCTGGTGGTCGTCATGCGCTGGGCACTGGGGTACTTGGTGGAACCCTGTTTTCGACGCTGTTTGGTATTTTCTTTGTTCCACTATTCTACGTCATTATCCGTACATTGTTTGCAGGAAAGTCCAAGGAAAAAGCGTTGTATACCCAAGAGGCTGAAGTATGAAACCACTGCAAAAAATCTGCGTTTTAATACCTGCGTTAACCATGGCTGGGTGTGTCAGCTTAACGCCAGATTATCAACGGCCTGATTCACCTGTAACTGCAGAGTGGCGTGATACAAAAGCAGCTCAGCAAAACTCATCAGCCATTGCTACCAATAAAACTGTGGCTGCAATCAAGTGGCAAGATTATTTCCAAGAGCCCAAATTACGCCAGGTAATTAATCTGGCGTTAACTAACAATCGTGATCTACGGATTGCCTTGCTAAATATTGAGCAAGCACGGGCTAAATACGGAATTCAAGAAGCTGAACTATGGCCGTCAATTTCGGTGAGCAGTAGCAAAACCGCATCACGCACCCCAGTGAATGGTAGTGATAGCTCAACCATCAGTCACCAATATGAGGCTGGAATTGGTTTTAGCAGTTATGAATTAGATTTATTCGGCCGAATTAGCAGTTTGAAAGACGAGGCGCTTGAAAGTTATTTTTCAACAGTGGAAACCCAGCGCAGCACCCGTTTAAGCTTAATTGCTGAAGTGGCAAATAATTGGTTAACGCTGGCGACCAACCTGCAATTACAAGCCCTCGCTCAGCAAACGCTAAATAGCCAGCTAGAAACCCTGAAACTAACCCAAAAAATGTACAACCAGGGAATAGCCTCAAAACTAAACTTGGCTCAGGTACAGTCCAGTGTGGAAACTGCCCGCGTTGATGTTGCTACATACAAAGCGCAAGTGGCTCAGGATCGTAATGCACTGGAGTTAGTGGTAGGCACCCAACTGAAGGATAATCTTTTACCGTCAATAAAACTGGAAAAAACAATTGCACTAGCGCCAATCCCTGCCAACTTAAAATCAAGTGTGTTATTTCAGCGCCCTGATGTATTGGCAGCGGAGCATAGCTTAAAAGGAGCTAACGCCAATATTGGTGCAGCGCGTGCGGCTTTTTTCCCTACTATTTCTCTTACGGCATCTGCCGGGCGTAGCAGCAATCAATTAAATCACTTATTTAGCAGCAGTAATCGCAGTTGGTCATTTACGCCGAGTATAAGTATACCCATTTTAAATGTAGGGAGTTTAAGTGCTTCACTAAAAGAATCTAAAGTAAAACGTGATATTGCGGTGGCTGAATATGAAAAAACGATTCAAACTGCATTTAAAGAGGTCGCTGATGTTTTAGCCGTGCGAGGATCATTAGATGAACGACTAAAAGCACAAAAAGCCCTGGTTAAAGCCAATTCGCAGAGTTATATCTTATCCAATGCTCGCTACCGTAATGGCTTAGATAGTTATCTTGATGCTTTAGATTCACAGCGGCAGCTGTATAGTGCTCAACAGGCATTAATTCAACTGCAATTAACTGAGTACAGTAATCGGGTTACTTTATTTAAAGTACTTGGGGGTGGTACTAAAACATAAATAGATTTTTTCTGTGGTTTGATGAAATATTCTGGCTAGGCTTACAAAGGGTATAAAAATCGTTTTATTTGATTATATGAAGCCTAAATCTAGGAAAGAGTAATTGAACTCTTTCCTAGAGAAGGTGAAATGCTTGACTATATTTCTCAATAATCGATTTAAATGCACCGGATGCTTCACCTTTCTTTAAAGCCTTGTTAAATTCAGCTAAGAAGTCATGAGCTGCTAGTTTTTTTGAAATGCCAAGATAATTAGGATCCCGGACTATAGGTTTGGAAATAATTGTAAGCTTGTCTCTATTTTTTGCTAATGATGGATATGACGAGGCTTCATTATATATTGTCATCAAATATCCTATTTTACCTGGGCCAGCAACTGCCATATCTGCATGTCCAGAAAGAACTAATAATAAGCTGTGGGGCATAGAGTTGCTCCAAACAGGCTTGAGAAAACCGGTTTTTATAAGATTATCAAATTCATTTCCTTTACTAGATCCTCTTTCAAGTGCTATCGATTTTCCTTTAAGATCTTTAATCAAATTAAAACTGAAAATGTTATCTTTCCTAACTGCTAGAACAACATCATCAAAATACATTACATCAGAATAATCAAAAATCTTTTCTCGTTTTGCATTCCATGATAATCCAATGATTCCACCATCACCTTCTAATGCATGATGGTAAGCACGTTTCCATGGGTATAAGCGTATATCAAAGTTATAGTGAATCTCTTTGCCTATCCAGCGCATCATATCTACTAAAATCCCTTTAGGCTCACCATTTTCAATGTAGTATTTGGGTGGTTTAGAGTCATAACCAAAGATAATCATATCTTTGCAAAAGGTTGTTGTGCTTGTGAGGGTTATGAGTATAATCAATAATAAAGCAATAAAATTATGGATGTTCATATTTGTACTCTAACCTCTGAAGCCCAAAGGATTATTAAGTGGTACTTCAAAGTTAAGCTTTGAAACACTCACTAGTTTATTCTCATTAAATTATAGTTCCAATTCTCTATTTATAGATGAAAATTACTGTGGATACTCATTAGATTAATTATCATTAAAAAATACAAATAATTACTAGAGGTCTTTAATCTTATCAGGCAGATAGAATAAGCTATTATATAGTAATAACCTGTAAGGGGCATAACTATGTTTAAGGCTAGTATGTATGAATAGGCGCACTGCCATTAAATATCTGCTCTCTATTGGTGCCAGTTTACCCCCTGCACTGGCAGCTCTCAGCAGTACAGATCAGCAATTTTCGAAAGAAGAGCAAAAAAAGGGTAAGCTTGCTAAATATATATTTAATTTTGCGTCTCCTTACATTACCGATCATTATTTAACAACGCCTCATGCTCACCATGAGATAAAACAACTCATTGAGCAGTATACTCATAACCAGATTTATGTCGCCATTCATGATGGTGGCAGTTTCGGTATCGGTAGCGCTCTATCAAGCAGCGTGATTTATGGGCAAGTACAAGGCGCTCTGTTATCCATATCTAACCTCACGCCTAGAGCACCTGCTATGGACGTTATCAATATTCCATTTTGGTGTGCCAGTGCAGAAAGGTATCAACGTTTGGTGAACTCTAGTGTTTGGCGGCAGCATGTATTAACCCAGGCGGCTCATGTGACGGTACTCTTTCATTATGTAGTGGGTTCTAGGACAGCATCCTCTACTCGCATTTATGGTAAAGCCATTAAGTCGCCCGAGGATTTTAATGGTGTGCGATTCCGGGTGCCTGCATCGGAATCCCTGTTGCATTTCTATCAAATGGCAGGAGCAAAACCTACATCCATACTATGGGGGCTAGCTGCAAAAACAGCCCGACTTAATCGTTACGATGCACTGGATCCTTCATTCATAGGCCTTTATTCTGGCCCGGATGAATTAAATAGGGAAATCGGTGTGATTACAGAAATAGAGTCAGTACACGACGGTTGGGTGGCCATCGCCAATAATCATTTTATGCAATCATTGGACAGAAGCACTCGACTTGCCTTTCTTGATGCTATTGAAGAAATCAGGCATAAACAGTTTTTCTTATATCAGCGCTCCAATAACCTCTGCCGACAAAATTTTTCCCAAATTGGCGTCGATATTTATCAGCTATCAGCGCAGGAGAAAGATACACTTAAATTTGCCTTTGGTCATCAGAGAAAAGAATGGAATAGCATTAAAGAAAAATTACTTGGTCCTAAATGGTTTAGCATTTTTCAGAAATTAATCGAAGCAACCTATGCTGATACTGAAAAAGTGGTTTAATCAAGATAAAATATTCTGGTTTTGCTGATATTTTGGCTGCTAGTCTTACCGTCGATAAAACCATTAACAAAGCCTACGACAAAAAACATTCCTGACACAGTAGCAGACTCTGGTATAATAAGGCTTGCTTGTGCTGTATAAAATGGTATTAATGACAAACAGGAAAAATGGTTATTAGTAAACGCTTTCATTTGATCATAAGCTTATTTCTTAGCAGCAAAAAATGTTGAAAAATATTAGGGGGTATGTATAAAACCTGAAAAAGGTAACTGAGCTAAAAACAAATAGAAAATAATACCTTTGTCTACCAGACAGTGTTCCTAATACTAGTCATAAAAAAAGAGTCAATTAGCTGAGAAGAAGCCTAAAAAAGTTTGATTGATACAATACTATTGCTGTTTGTCATTGTATTGCTTATTCAAACAAGAGGATTAAGCTTATTAGGTGATTAAATCATCTCTAACATACTTGGCAACGATGGCGCTTTCAATAGGTGCTCCCTGTTGCAATTGACAGTACAGTCAACTGACACTATCTGGTCAGCATCTTTAGCGTAAAAATTGATCTTGGTTGTCACTGACTAGGTCTAATAAGTTGTTCGCTTTTTATGCTCTATCAAGGCATTGTCTATCAAAAAGTACCTCATTAAACACCAATTGATGTGTTATATTTTTCTTCTAGGTATCTATATAGAAGCATGGAAAAATATACTAGTGGTTGATACGGCTAATTTGATATATCCAGTAATATTGGCTATATTGTGGTGAAATATATTTGTCATATATCTGCATTAGACTTTGTGCTTTGTTGTTTTTGCACAATAGAACTTCTTATGAAGTGAATAATATCCAGTTTTTTTCATGAGTTGCTATACCCATCCTGAGTTAAACTAATGGGTAACCCGAAGCTTATATCCTGGCTTGTTGTTAAAAACTTAATTAAAAAAGTGAGTTGTAGTCTGTATGTCTTGGACAGTTGAATCTCTATCTCTAGCACAATTAACGCAATTAGAACTTGACTTTACCGAACCGACACAACTCAATTCAGCTGTAAAGTTGGATGGAAACGATACGACAGTATATGGTGTTATTGATCAGCAAGGAAAATTGTCTATCATTCAAAAAACAGCAGAGAATACTGAAAACATCCAATTATTTAATAACTTGGTCAATGAGACAGGGCTAACTTTTTCTGCCATTCATGCTACACATCAGCCTGAAATATTAGCTATTGATCAGCAGGGCTATCTGCATAGCTTTAGTTGGGAAGCAAATCAATTTCACTGGCAACGTAGTTTTTCTAAGCTGAATTTGCTAGTGAAACGATTGTCAAGTACTCAACTTGCGCAGTTAATTGCTAACAATTGGGGAGATACAGACTTACCTAATATGGCTAATATTTTGCAGTTAACCAGTCAAACAAAAGGGGCTGGTAAAAACTTTAGTCAGTTATGGCAGCGTTTGAAGGACCATGAATTTAATATTACCTTGCCAGGTAAACTGCCAGATGCCTCTGTCACTAATAAAATTGTTGCTGGTGAAGTACCCTGGCCTGTAGCAGCTTCAAAGCAATTAGCAACCAGTTTATCAGCTTATATTCGAGCACATTTATTACAGTTAAATCGACAAAAGCCAATCAGTAAACATAGTATACCAAGACCATTTAAAAATGGTGCTTATTTTATTCAACATCATATTAGAGGCAGAAAAGGGTTAACACCGATATATAAAGCGATTAATCAGTTGCAAGCTGACTTAAATACATTGATGACTGTTACTTCACCAAAAGATACTAATCTACTGATTGGCCAGTTAACAAGTGGATGGCAACCAGAAAACTATAGACTGAATACTGAACAGATTGAGCAAGTTAATTTACTTTTGGCTGAAGTTAATCAAACTACTAGCCGGAATTTAACCAGATTAGCTAAAAAAATAGGACTACTGTCATCTCAAGGAGAATATAACCCCCATTTTTCTGCTAAAAAATATCAAGGTTTGGTTGCTAAGTTAAATATTGCTACAACAAGTCGTAATTTAGTTGAACAGTGGCATCGATATTGGCAACAAACTCATCCTACCAATAATAGCACTGATGTACAGAATACCCAGCAGCTTTTAACACATTTTAATAATACCCAAGTTTTTTTGCGGCAACCGGTTACCAAGCTGCCTTATCAGCGTCGAGATATTAGCGACAGCACCGGGTTACTTAATGCCGAAATTAACCTAGCTACGGTGACCCACGGAAAATTACTACAGCTACTTAAACAGTTACGTAATAGGCAATTAACCCAAACAGAATTTAGCCATCAATTGACTAAACTATCATCGGAATTGCAAGCTCATCCGGTTCGTCAAGCGGTTGCTCAAGGTTTTGCTAGTATTGATCGGTTAGAGGCAGTGTATGATGCAATTAAGTTTTTTAGCAAAGCTTTGCATAATGATCATCACCCTATTACTGTTGTTGCCAATAAAGCATTTGGCAAAGATGAGAACAAGCTAGCGAATTTACCTGAGTTATTAACCCTATTACAACAACTGTCTCCAGGAGAGTCGTTAGGATTAGAGCGAAACTATAGTATTGGTTTCGGTACACGAGTATCGGTATCTGGAATACCAGATGGTTTAGACCCTATTCCAGCAATCGGTAGTGGTATGGATCGTCGTTATCAAATGCGTGTTGATAAAACAGAGCAAGGTTATAAATTTGTTTTTGGTCGAGACAGCACTGTGCCATTATTTCTTGGCTATAGCCGAGGCTTGGACCATGATCTCGCTGAGCTTAATCATGGTTGGGGTTTGGAATTACGGCTACCTTCATTGCATGGTGTTATTTTATTTCGTGCTCAACGTAGTAATGAATGTGCTATAGAGATTAACCAAGATCAGTTGACAACATTTTTCCAGCAATTTACCCAAAAACAGGTTAACCCCTTATCTTTGTTAAAACTGGGTGAGCAAGTGGAAATTAAGCGTGGTCGTAAGGCTGCAGTGGATGTTGAGGCAGGTGTAGGAGCGGGTATTCGCCTCGCAAATGATCAAATTTTGCCAGATCACAATAATGCATTAAGTCAGCTGTTCCGGGTGCGGGCGCGGACTAAGTTTATGGTAAACCTTTTGTCTGCCAGTAAAGAGTGGTCGAGTAAATATAATTCAAAAGGGGAACAAAAATATTCACACTCAGCTAATAAACCACAAGTCATCAATAGTGCATCAGCGGAAGTAGGTGCTGGAGTGGTTGGACGATTGGGTTCCAACCCTGAGCCTGTGGGGGCAGGAGGAATAGGTAAAGCAGGAGTTGAAATAGAAGCAGCGGTTGAAAATAAAGTCAGTAAACAGTATGAATGGACTATAAAACCAGCAGAACAGGTTACGGAAGTTGAGTTGCGTGAGCTTACCCTGCGTTTGCTTTCGGTAAAGGATAAATGGCTTGATTCAGTTTATTTACGACAATTACAAATAATTTTGGATGAGGGGGAGCCATCAAGTAAAACTTGGCTACAGTTATTAAATGATACCGTGTCAACACCTTTTAATCGAGCACTCTCTCCCAGTGAGCAAGCAATAAAATCTGATATTGTAGAGCTAACACATCGTCAACAATTATTTGAACAAGGGTTAAGTCAAATTGCTAAAGTTGGCTTTAGTAAAAACTATAGTAATTTAAATCGTCTTGATCAACCAAGCTTTTGGCGGCAGTTAATGCCTAACCATAGAAGCCATGTTTATCAACTGCAACAATTAGTTGAAAGAGATTCAGAATTAAAGCAATTATTCTCTGCAATTAAGCGTTCTGAGGCAACTGAACTAAAGGTTACATTTGAGCTAACGGATCGAGCAAGAGCACAGGTGCAACAGTTGACACTTGATGAACTAACAAAAACATCAATAGCCGTATCTCAAGGACGATATTATAATCAACTAGAGGCCCTGCTAAGTGAGCAGTCCAACTACCGTATTAAAGCGATTGAAGTGGCTGCGGCTACACGAACAGGTACTGGCTTTGGTATTTTTGTTGGAATTCGGTATAAAAGTACGGCATTTTTGGGGTTAAAGCGACAACTGGGGAAATTAACATTTAATTATAATAGTGGGCAGCTAGAGGGCTACAAATTAGAAGGTGATATAAAATCATTTAGTGATATTTTAATAAAAAATAAAGCACAGTCATTACAAAGTAAATGGTCGCAACTGAAAAATAGTAAAATTATTGATGACCTTTCAACTACGTCTATATTGCCGATGGATGTTGATCCAAATTTAACTAATTATTTAGGTCAACAGCGACTACCAAAGCTAACACGATTTGCTTACCACACTAGTCGTTTTAATATGGGGTTACAATTAGCTCAGCTACCAGGTTCTATTTACCAGGTGATGTCAGCAACACAAGCAGGAGAAACTCTAACGGCAGTGAAAGGCGGTGTAGCCATTGGGGTTGATCATTTAGATTTAACTTTTGATATCATTGCAAACAGTCATCGAATACAACAGCTTTCTTCTCGATTAGCAGTTACTGCGAGTCGATTAGGAGCTGGCACCAGTTTTATTGGTGCCGGTTTTTCGGCATGGCATGCTGTCGAGTCATTTCAACAAGCCAGTCGCTTAGAAGGAGATGAAAAAATAGATGCGATTGTTGCAGGCTCAATTGCAGTAGCTAGTACCCTAGTAGCAATTGCAACAGGTATTGCTTCACTTGTACTTGCTTCTGCGGGACCCATCGGTGTAGCCATCGGTTTAGCACTAGCTGTTGCACAAGGTATTTATACAGCAGTTAGAACAACTCAGCAGTTACGTCAAGCAGGTATTAGTGAAGCTGATTTATGGAGGGCAGGGGCAGCAGTATTTTTTGGTTTTCCAGTCCCGGTAGATATCCAGAATCAAGCAATTAAAAACCAGGTGAATAAAGCTTATCAACAACAAATGGACCAGCAATTAGCACAGTTTGCTCAATTTGGTATTGATAAACTCGTTTATAGTGAGGGACATGTACAAACAACATATGGCAGATTAGCAATTAAACAGGTTGTTGGTCGTCATGATTATTATGGATTAACAACAAGTCAGCAACAATATTATTGGAGTAATGTGCCTGATAAATTAACTGGGCGAGTGTTTGGCCATCAGCCTAAGCCGGCACTAGTGAAACAGCTACCAACAATAACTAATGAGGGTACCACACTGTTCATGCTAGGGAGTGGCTATGATGCTGCACAGGGTGATCAGTTTAGGCGAAATATTTTTCGTATCACAGGTTGGGGGCGTAAACATTTATTTGGAGGTCAACAAGCTGATATTTTTGAGCTTAATGGTTGGCGGCACGGGGTTGGAAATAAAAATAATGGTAGATCACAGTTTTTTGGTGGTGATGGAGAAGACACTTTATCAATACGTAATTATTATCTGTTTAACGTTGATTCTCGTAGCTCAACAGGATTTTCTATTAATTTAGCTGATGGTGTTGGTTATGCGCCAGGCACTAATTATTTTGAGTTAAAGGGTATTGAACATGTTTTAGGCTCTTCTAAAACAGATACATTAACTGGTGATAATCATCACAATACGCTAACAGGTTTTGCTGGCGATGATAAAATAGTTGGTCAACAGGGAAATGACAGGCTTGCAGGGGGAGCTGGTTCTGATCAGTTAACTGGTGGTCGAGGCAGCGATAGCTATATTATTCAGCTTGCAGATTTTGTTGAGGCAGAAAGTGATGAGGATACAATTAATAATTTCGATGACTTTT
Source organism: Spartinivicinus ruber (assembly GCF_011009015.1). Classification (NCBI taxonomy): domain Bacteria; kingdom Pseudomonadati; phylum Pseudomonadota; class Gammaproteobacteria; order Oceanospirillales; family Zooshikellaceae; genus Spartinivicinus; species Spartinivicinus ruber. Next base: position 5,580,663 of record NZ_CP048878.1, on the reverse strand, counting down.
ATCAGAAAAATTGGCAAGAGTATTATCAGAGTTATTACCAGCATGGTTTAACGTTAAAAGAGTCAGGAATTAGTTATTTAGAAGACGATGATTTAGCTATTCTTGAAAGCCAGGCAACTCATCATGCAGACTATCAGGTGAAATATGCCAATCAACAAAATAACGCTGCTCTTTCTGGTCCTGCAGAAGACATCCTCGTCACGGATATTCATCACTTAGTGATGATGCGTGATAATGATGATTTATTAATTCAGGTTGAACGAGGCTGGTTGAGCTGGCAATTATTTTGGCAACGAGCAGCTATTTTGCTAAAGGAACATCAAAAGAGCGATTCACTAGTATCGGCAATGGAACAGTTGATAATACAGTTCTTTACCAGACACAGCTTGGGTGTGAGTGTAACTGAGCTCGTTAACCAGATCGGTGAAGAGAAAGGGCCTGCTTTTATCAGTTCAGGTTTAGGCCAGACAATTTGGGCTGAATGTCAAAATAGAGAAACTTCTGTACCTACAATAGCTAGGGTTAATCAATACTTTAAGGGTAGGGCATGGCAGCATCTGACCATTATGGATTTACAAGGCCATCAGTATTTATTAGCAATTAATGAAAAGCAGAGAAAAGTTAATTTAAATACTGTAATAATCGCTGCAACTAAAGATAATAGTGGTTATAAAGTGTTGTTGAATAAACAACAGATTGTCAGTCAGGCTAATAATAGTAAACCAACTACTTTACTTTCTAATAATGTATTAAATGTGGTTGGTAGTGCAGGTAATGATTGGCTACAAGGTAATGCAAAAAGTAACTGGTTAATTGGAGGAAAGGGCTTTGACCAGTTGATTGGAGGTGATGGGGATGACTTATTAAATGCTGGTGATGATGGGGGCAGAATGCAAGGGGGAAATGGGGCTGATATTTATCAGGTAGCTGGTAATCAAGGTCGAATAATCATTAATAATGAAGCAACTGATCGGTCTTTAGATACATTAATGTTAGTAAATGGTTTTAACAATTTGCTCGTTGAAGCAAAAGAAAATTACTTATTGCTGCATTATCAACATACCCAAATCAAAATTCGTCACTGGTTTAAAAATAAAACTTATCAGCATTTAGCTGTACAAATAACGAATCAATCTCAACAAGCGGCTGGGACTAGCTATGGAATATTAACTGCTGAGGGCAACCTGGCACTAAACTATTTACGTTTAACCAGTGAAGGTGTGAGTTATCAAGTAGACTTAACTCAATATCAGTATCAATGGCAGCAAGCAAATGCTACCTCCACTTTATCTAGTATGGGGGCAGTAAATCTCTATCAGCATTTTAATCATACTTTAGTGGTTCAACTTGGTGATAATAATGACCACATTAAGTTGCAAGGTGAGCTTGTATATCTTACGGGGGGTAATGGTGTGGATACAATTACAGTGACTAACCAGTTAGAAACATTAGTGTTGGATAATTATGCAACAGATTTGCAAATGGACAGGTTACTTTGGCAAAATCTTGACCTATCTAAATTAGCTTTAGCGCGATCTGAAGACGACTTAGTATTATTTGATCGTTTAACTAATGACCAGTCAATTATTGTTAAAGACTGGCAGCAAAGTAAAGATAAACAGCATTTACTTATTGAAGACCAACAGGGGCAAGTACAAAATATCGCTGAGCTAATTCAAGCAATGGGTGGTTTTTCTGAACTGAATACAGTGAGTACAACAGTTGATTCCAACTTCAGAGTAGGTGTGGATAACAAAGATTTTGATATTCATGCTGTAACCTAATTACTGCACATTAGTTATAACTAACTGTGTTGAAAGTTAAACAGTTTAAGAGGTGGGTTTTCGAGAAGCTTAGGTATGCTTTTTACGATATATTAATTTATTTCTTCTTTGCAAATTACGTGCTGTGCCAGAGTTTTCTTTGCCAGGCCTAATCCAACCAATATCGTGGGTTGAATCTAATGTCATTTGTTTGTCTCTGGAGTTATCAGATGTGAAGCTACCTTTTAATGGAAAGCCAACATTGTTTCGTGGGCTATCAAACATATGATATACAACCACTTGAGCCGATTTTGAACACAGGTATTCCTGTGCTAGCAGATCTGCACCTTTAGCATCACCCACAACAAAGTGCGCATTTTCTGACAAAGCAGCATCAATTTTATTTCGATAATGGTCAATAAACTCACTTTTAGTCAGATCTAAATGACCACTGATAAAATATATTTTATTTTCCATAAGTTCTTTGGGGCTAGCCTTAATAAGTACTTAAGACTTAGCATGCGTTATCACAGAGCTAGGCTTCAACCTCGATTTTTGAAAAATTTTTCAACCCCCCCTTAGATACCTCATCCACCAGATAAAGTATAGATTGATAGGGTATTCCACTATGGTGTGATAGTCCTATTTCACAGGTTCTACTATTACTGAAGCCTCGGGTGCAGTTAGTTGGAATTTGTTCTTTTAGCGGTTTGACGGCTGATTCGTTTAGCTCTGGTGTGGTAAAGCCTTTATCGCCTGCCCAGCCGCAGCATTGAATATGTTCTGGAATTATTACTTTTTTAGCACAGGCTTTTGCAAGTTTTAGCATGTCTGCTTCCAGCCCCATTCGGCGTGAGCTACAGGTTATATGTAGCATTACTGTTTCATCAATGGGGTCAATTACCAGGTATTCTAGCAGGTATTTGCTAACAAAGCCTGTTGGTTCTAATACTTCAAGTGGTTTATTAAATTGTTCGATGCTTTGTTTTGCACAGGGGCTGGTATCCATTAGCACTGGATGTTTCCCTTGTTCAGTGGCTTGCCATAAGGTATCTTCTAATTGTTGAGTTTTTTGCTTGGCAAATTCATTCATACCTTTACTGTAGTATGGCATTCCGCAACATTGCTCACCTAGCTTTTCAGGGATAATAACTTGGTATTCCGCTTTATTTAAAAGTGATAAGGTCACTTCAGTTAAAGGGCGTTGATCTATTGCATCTGTTTGTTGTCCCATCACTCTGCTGGCACAGGATGGCATGTACACAACTTTTTTCTGATTCGAATTATATGGTTTTAATTGGGTGCTTACTTTGTGTTTGTTGGGCTGTGGATATTCTGCAAGCCAAATTGGCGTTGTGCCTTTAGTTAATGAGCGTAGTCCATTGACGAGTTTTCCAACAGTGTTATTACCGAGTGTTTTACTAGCCAATTGGTTGGCTGCAAATCCTGTTCTGGCAACTTTGGTTGTGGTATCGAAGTGTTTGGCAGTCCACTTAGCAATTAACGTGTATTTTTTATTTTTTTCTGTTCGAAGCAGCTTAATTAGGTTACCGGTATTTATTCCAACAGGGCACCGCTCTGCACATAGGCCCGTAGCTGCACAAGTATCAATACCTTGGTAGTTAAATACTTTTTGCAGTTCTGAGTCTTTTACACTTTTAGCCGCACGCTCTCTTCGCTGCAGTTCTCGGTACAAAACAATACGTTGACGTGGCGATAAAGTAAGGTTTCGGGAAGGACATACTGGCTCGCAAAAGCCACACTCAATACAGCAGTCTACTAACTCATTAGCCGCTGGCATTGGCTTGAGATTTTCAATATGAGAGTTTGGATTGTCGTTAATAATCACGCCGGGGTTGAGTAGGCCTTCGGGGTCAAACAGCTTTTTAATTTGCTGCATTAGTTTGTAAGCGTCTGTTCCCCACTCCAATTCTACATAGGGTGCCATATTTCGGCCGGTACCATGTTCAGCTTTTAATGAGCCCTGATATTTAACGGCTACCAGTTCAGCCACCTCATCCATAAACTGGCCATAACGCTCAATCTCTTTCTGACTTTCAAAGCTTTGGGTAAATACAAAGTGTAAATTACCCTCTAAAGCATGACCAAAAATAATAGCTTCGTGGTATTGATATCTATCGAATAGCGTCTGTAAGTCACGAACACCATTAGCTAAATTTTCTATCGGGAAAGCGACATCTTCAATAATAACTGTGGTACCAACCTGGCGAACTGCGCCAACTGCAGGGAACATACCTTTGCGAATTTTCCAAAGAGTGGATACTGTCAACGGATCACTGGTAAATGGTGTTGAATCAATAATGGTGTGTTGTTCTAACGAGTTGATTATTGATTTACATTGCAAATCTAGCTGGTACTGATTACTAGCGTGGGTTTCTATTAATATTGCAGTGGCCTCTAAATCAAGGTGCTGAATAAACTCAGGCATACCCGGTTTATCAGCCACTGAACGAAGCGCTTGGCCATCCATCATTTCTAAGGCTGCGACAGACATTTTTGATAAAACAGTTACCGCTTGACAGGCGTGTTCAATTGTAGCGAAAACTAATAAAGCTGAGGCCTTGTTAGGATATTCTACTATTGTGTTATAAGTAATTTCAGCAATAAATCCGAGCGTACCTTCAGAGCCTATCATTAAATGCTCAATCACTTTAATTGGATCATGATAATCCACCAATGCATTTAAGGCGTAGCCTGTGGTGTTTTTTAAGCGGTATTTATGTTGAATTTGCTTTGTTAATGCTTTGTTATCCTGTGTCTGTTTGCATAGCTTGTTTATCTCTTCAATAAATTGAAGATGGGATTTTTTAAATGAGGCTATACTTTCTGTACTGCTGGTATCTAACAGTACTCCGTCACTGAATACTATTTTCATGCTGGCTACTGTTTGGTAGGAGTTTTGTGCTGTTCCACAACACATGCCGCTGGCGTTATTGGCTGCAATGCCACCGATTTTACAAGTATTAATGGATGCGGGATCAGGCCCTATTTTTCTTTGAAAAGGCGCCAGATATTTATTCGCATCAGCACCAATCACTCCAGGTTGTAAAATTATTTTATTGCCATTTTCAATAATTTTATGGTCTCGCCAATCATCGGTTAGGGTAATGAGAACCGAGTCTGAAATGGCTTGCCCTGATAGACTAGTACCAGCTGCTCTAAAGGTGTAGTGAATACCCAATTTGCGACAGCTTTTGATTGCAAAAATAACCTCTTCCAGATTTTTAAGTTGCAAAATAATCTTTGGAATTAAACGGTAAAAACTGGCATCGGTTCCATAAGCAAGACAGGTGGCCTCTTGGTTGATAATGCGCTTGCTTTCTATTTGAGTTGCAAGGATCATTTCCAGTTGCTGGTAAGTGGCTGTTGAAATTGCATTTACCATCTTATGACTCCTTATTTACAGGATGCAGTTCTAGGGCTGTGAAACTAGGGAACTCTGTGATAACTCCGAAATATTCTTCGCGCCAGTCAAGGTCATAGCGACACGTATTTCGTTTTCATAAAGATCTAAGAGGTTTTCTACCCCTGCACTACCTTGTGCTGCAAGCGCATAAACAAAGGAGCGCCCAATTAGGGTACAATCTGCACCTAAAGCAATCATACGGACTACATCAAGGCCAGTGCGAATACCAGAGTCCACCAGAATTTTAAGATCGCCTTTCACTACATTTGCAATTTCGGGTAATGCTTTAGCGGTAGATAGAACACCATCCAACTGTCTTCCACCATGATTTGACACTACAATGCCATCAGCACCAAAACGCACGGCATCTTTAGCATCTTCAGTATCCAGAATGCCTTTTAGTACCATGGGGCCTTCCCACATATCACGAATCCACTCTAAGTCTTTCCATGAAATAGATGGGTCGAAATTGGCACTTAACCAGCCAATGTAATCCTCAAGGTTGGTGGGTGTACCACGATAGGTAGAAATATTTCCCAAATCATGAGGCTTACCAAACAGCCCAACATCTAGTGCCCAGCTAGGGTGACACATTGCTTGTAAAATACGACGGATTGCGGCATTAGGACCACTCATACCGGAGTGCATGTCTCGATAACGTGCGCCTGGTACAGGCATATCTACGGTGAACACTAGTGTAGTTACCCCTGCAGCTTTGGCTCTCTCGAGAACATTTTTCATAAACCCACGGTCTTTCAAAACATACAATTGAAACCACATGGGCCTGTGAATTGTTGGTGCTACTTCTTCAATAGGGCAAACAGATACGGTTGATAAAGTAAATGGAATGCCTTTTTTCTCCGCTGCTTTGGCTGCCTGAACTTCACCCCGGCGGGCATACATGCCAGTTAAGCCTACTGGGGCAAGCGCAATAGGCATTGCTAACGTTTCCCCAAACAACTCTGTATTAATGCTTAAGTCAGCCATATTTCTAAGTACACGTTGACGAAGTGATATTTCACCCAAGTCATCGATATTACGTTTTAAGGTTCGCTCATCATATGAACCACCATCAATGTAGTGAAAAAGAAATGGAGGTAATTTTGCTTTGGCTGCTGCGCGGTAGTCTGTAGAAGCAGAAATGATCATATACGCTATATTAAAAGATTGATTTGTTTACGTTTGACTGACGACACTTATCTTACATACAGTCGACTTTACAGTGTTGATTTAAATTACTATTGGGTCATTAATGCATCAGTTAACTGAAAACCATAAATCAAAATAAGACCAATAATACCAGTTAATACTAAATAGTAGGCTGTTGGGATAGCTGTTTTTCGTAAGGTTGCACCTTCTCGTCCCAGTAGTCCTACCGTTGCAGAGGCCGCCACTACATTGTGGATAGCAATCATATTACCCGCTGCTGCACCAACGGCTTGAAGTGCGATAATGACTGTACTAGAAATTGTCAGTGCTTGTGCTGCTTCAAATTGGAATTGACTAAACATCATATTAGAAACTGTGTTAGAGCCAGCAATGAAAGCACCTAGAGCACCAACACTAGCACTTATAGCGGGAAATGCTGAACCCACCAGGTCAGCTACATAATTTGCTGCTGTTACTGGCATACTTGCTAAGTCCGCGCCATTGACACCTGAATTAATAAATACTCGCACCATGGGTATAGTGAATATCAGAACAAAACCTGCACCAACTAGTGTTTTACATGACTCGGAAAAAGCCTTAGCTAAAGGCTTTGCATTTCCAGCTTGAAGAATGGCAGCTAATAAAGCGACAAATACCAGAATACCTCCAGGCAAATAAAGAGGCTGAAATGCTGTATTGATGCCTACTTCACCAAGAATATTACTAAATGAAAGACTCAAACTTTGCAGGAAGCCTTTAAGCTCTGGACTGACTCGGCTGATAACCAGGGTGACTGCTAACAATACATAAGGTGTCCAGGCTTTGGTCAAGCTCATTGGTTTAGTTGTGTTTTCCCTTAAATCTATTTTTAAAGAGCCTAACCATTCTGCAGGCCATTTGTCTTCTGTTTCAAAATCCCATTGGTTCTTAGGTACTAAGAAGCCTTTTTTAGCAGCTGTTACTACAATAGCTAAACCTATCAGGCCACCAATTAAGGATGGGAACTCAGCGCCGAGGAATACGCCAGTTAGCGCATAGGGAATGGTAAAAGCTACGCCTGCGAATAACGCGAATGGTAAAATACTTAGTCCTTCAGCCCAGCTTTTATTTTTACCAAAAAAGCGAGTCAGCATCATCGCCATTAACACGGGTATTAAGGTACCAACTGCTGCATGAATCAATGCGACACTTGACGTAATTTGTTGTAGATATACTTCCCAGTTTGAGCCGTTAGCAATAAGTGTTTCGCTAATATTGTGGGTGTCTAGGCCTTTGTTTACACCAACAATAATTGGGGTTCCCACTGCACCAAAAGAAACTGGAGTCGATTGAATCATCATACCCATTAATACTGCAGCCAGAGCAGGGAAGCCAATAGCTACCAGTAAAGGGGCTGCAATAGCAGCAGGGGTGCCAAACCCTGAAGCTCCTTCAATAAAAGAACCAAAACACCAGGCAATAATGATGGCTTGTACCCGACGGTCTGGAGAAATATCAGTAAAACCGTTTCGAATGGTAGTAATTGCACCTGTATGTTTTAAAGTATTCAATAAAAAAATGGCGCCAAATACGATCCACAGTACTGATACAGTAATCCCCAGGCCTTGAAAAATAGAAGCTAACACCCTAGAGCCAGACATATCCCAAAACATAGAAGCAATCAAAACAGTTAGTCCAAACGCTATAGGCATAGCCTTTTTAGCTGGCCAGTTAAGGCCAATCAACAATATGGCTGCCACTACAATTGGCGAAAAAGCCACTAGGGCTAGTAGTGCTTCACTCATTGGTACCCCCTAATATACTGTATTTCTCCGATAAGCTTTCATCGGGAAATATTTTTTGTTGTAATGATTTTGTTAATTTTTTATGAATTTACCCCTTTATTTTTTGCTGATATAGGGAAATAATGAAAATTATTAATTCCAAAAATGACATAATAAAGTGCGAGCAGACGATCTGATTTTGTTTTCTCAGGTAATCGAACTGGGAAGTTTTAGTAAGGCCGCAGAAGAAAATAACCTTACCAATTCGGTAGTTAGTAAGAGAATTGCCCGATTGGAAGAAGAAATTGGCGTTCAATTACTGTATCGAACAACCCGAAAACTAGCGCTTACCGAAGCAGGTAAGGTATTGTTACGCAGTGCTAAAAGTGTGAAGCAAGCCACTCAGGAGGCAATGGATGCGGTTTCAGGTTTTGGAGAAAGCGTCAGTGGCCACATTAAAATGTCGGTACCTACCATCTCTGGCGAATTGATATTGGCTGATGCTGTGGCTGAATTTTGCAATATGCACCCTGGGCTGGCAGTTGATATGTCATTAGATAACCGTTTTGTTGACTTAGTAGCAGGAGGTTATGACTTGGTTATTCGTACAGGGTATTTGGAAGATTCCAGTTTAATTGCTCGTCATATTCTAAACTCTCAATGGGTAGTATGTGCATCTCCTTCTTATGTTGCCAAACACAGTAAACCTATCGAACCAGTAGATCTTACCAAACACAACTGTCTTCAATATGCTTATCAGACAACTGGTGCCAGTGATTGGGAGTTCAAAGGTGATAAAGGCAATTATATTGTTAAAGTGGCTGGATCTTTTTCTACCGATAATGCAGCTGCACTGCGCAAAGCAGCTCTAGGAGGACATGGTATAGCCTATGTCCCTCGTTGTTTGGTTTACCACGATATTCGCAATGGTCAGCTTGTGGATATATTCCCGGAATTGGTAGGTAAAAAGCTGGGTATTTATGCTGTTTATCCTTTCTCCAGACAGCCTCCCACCAAGGTAAAACTACTGATTGAGCACATTCGGGAAAGGTATTTAACTATTTCGCATTATTTCTAGAGCAAAGTTGGGTGTGGATGAAAGGAATGAATAATCTACTTAAAAAACCATTAGCTTGTGGTGGTCAAAACATTAGTATTTTTGACGGATTCAACTAGGGTCTGTTAACCCTATTTGAATCACAACTGCTGGCGACTATTTTTTCACCCAGCAAAGCATAAGGAATGCCGTGTAGTCACTTTACATAAATGACTTGTAACACCTCTGGGTGGAAAAATAATCACGGCCCGAAGGGGGGTGACGGTAAAAGCACGACTCGTTGTTTATTTAGAGCAATTAAACTTCTCTTTTCACGCCTCAATTAGTGCTTTTACAATAACAACCGTGACATTTAAATAGGGTTAACAGGCCCTTAGATTACAGGGTTTCAGTTATTAGTTGAGCCTACATATCTTCATGTGAGAATTTACTCAGCTAAATAAAGAGGCCAGGACTCGTTTGCTGGTGACTGACAGTCCATTGGGTAAGCGCCTACCAAAACTTTCCCATATTTAAGTGATGAATGATAAGTAAACCCTTCAGCATTTGCTGCTTCAGCTAATTTTATCATATCAGCTTCACTGACATTTCTTTGTAAAGGCCCCCACTGAACATCACATCGATTAAAACCAAAACTCATTTGTTTATAAGTTCGTATTTCGGATAAATACAATGGCCATGATTCATTAGCTGGTGATTCACAACCGGCTGGGTATGTGCCTACCAATACCTTACCGTAACGTAGCATTGGGTGATAGGTGAAACCTTCGGCATTAGTTTCTAATGCTAAAGCAATCATATCTTCTTCAGTAACACCTGATTGTAGTGGCCCCCAGTCTGTGTCGCAGCGATTAAAGCCAAAATCCATTTTTTTGTATGCCCTGGTACGTGATAAATATAGTGGCCATGACTCATTAGCTGGTGACTTACATCCAGAAGGGTAGGGACCAACCATTAGTTTTCCATATTTTAAAGAAGGATGATAAGTGAAACCAAAAGCATTAACTTCTTTTGCTAAAGTAATCATATCTTCTTCAGTAACACCTGTTTGAAGTGTTCCCCAGCTAATGTCGCAGCCGTTAAATCCATAATCCATTTTGTCGTACATAGTATAAGTGGATGCTGCGTTGACTGTGCTAGCTAATAGAGAGAATGCTAAACATAATTTAATTTTGTTAGTTTTCATTTACATTCCTTGGAAAGTTATTGCTTTTATTTTTTTCTAAAGTAAGTTCTACTAATCGGCTTATGATAATAAGCATCAGTAGTTGTTAGAATATTTCATTTAAATGTAAATGAAAAGGCTTGAATTCAGTACGGTAGTATTTCCTTTTTGATGCTGAAAATAATTTATACTTATTGCAAAGGATATGGGAGTGGATAGTAAAAATGGTATTGAATTAATGGTGAAATAGTAATCTAAATTTAGAGTTGTTGTGTTTAAAGTGTTTTACAATTAATAGCTAACCAATTTTAGTTTGATATAAAATTATTAATGTCAACACCCTGAGTTTTGCCATGTTGGGTGTGTTTATCGTAGTATAGATCACGTTGCGTATATTTTTTAATTATTTTTTGGGCTTTACTATTGGCCGTAGATGCTAAGTTTTTACAGCCTTTGGAGCTACTGAGCTTTATTAATTCTTTTTCAATATCTCTGGCTGCAAATAAACCAGAATCTTTATGGCCGTACTCATGGTTGATCAATGCTTTATAGTAATTGTTGAAAACACTAAGAATTTTAGAGTTAACTTTAAAATTATCTGGAATTTTTGGCATAGTGTAAGTGACATCTAATCTGGTTGAAACAGATGTGAGTTTGCAGTAATTACCTTTATTTTGCCAGCTATAACTCCATTTAACATGCCAGTCTGTATATCCTCTATAGCGAGCACCATTCTTTAGAATAGGAGTTTTATTGTACATTTCTTTATCGATATCATTGAAAGACTTAGGGTAAATATCATAAAATTTATAATTAACTGAAATTTTTGGTTCTGTATGAGCTGTTGAAAACATAAATAATATTAATAAATATTTTTTCAAAATTGGTTTCATGGGAAAATAGAAGTTTTCGTTACTTAAGTTACTCGTGAAGGTCGAATTCTATGTAAGATAGATGGTAACTATCACTCCATATAATTCGTTTTTTTCTAGGGTTGTAATAAGCTATTCCGTAAGCTGAGGATATTTCAATACTATTTTCATCGTATTGGGGAACAAGGGATTTAACTGTTACATGAATACCTCCCACGCCATGGATACCGCCTTCATAGTTTATATTATACAATTTAAGTATCTTTAATATTTTTTTTAGTATTTTTTTAGTTTCTTTTTTTACTTTATAAGGTGTTGGCTTTTTTTCGCTATTGAATAAAAAATCAAAGCTTAACCTGTCTTTTGCCATTTCAATAATATTTAATTTGCCATAATGTTGTGATATTTGTTTTTGGATAATAGTATGCAAATCAGTGGGAAATCGAGGAGAGTAGCTGTAGCGTATAAAGTTGTATCGATAAGGTTTTGGCGGCTTAATCTCTTGTGCTGATGTTGTTGAGTCATTAGACTCTGCCTCTACACCAATTGTTATTTTGTTATTATAAGGGTTAATCTGGCTTTCAATTAATATGGTAATAGCTGTGTTGATAACAGTTTTTACATGATTGAGAACAATAGAATCTTCAATTAGTCCTGGGTTTTGATATTTTATTTTAAACTTAAGGTTGTTTTTAGTTTGTTGGATAATGCTAATATCACCATCAATGTCATTGGCTTTAGATTTAATCTTTTCAAGTAAATTACCAGGATAAAACAAGTATTCGCCGGTGTTTATATCGATTTCATCAGAGTTATTGTGGTCAATAATTTGAAGAAATAGCAGCAAGGTGACAATAATCGTAATGATTGGAATGATGATTGCCATTATAGGTAATCTAGGTAGCTGTTTTTTATCTTCAATCTGCTGCATGTGATACTACACTGCCTGTATGCACTAATGGGTTTAGTAGTAATTACCCTTTACAAAGATAATCATGAACTGGCCTGTAATAAAAACGACAGTATAGCTTCGTTTTTATTACAGGCCAGTTCCAACAAAGCAAAGCGTTCTATTATTTAGAGTAGGCTGTTATTTGATCAGTTTCAATTTGGCAACGTTAGTTGTCTATCCTGAGGGATATCTTACCTGTCCAGTTCTTATAAGAATTAGCTATCAATTGATATGCAGTAGCTTTTAGCACTTATATATACTTTTCGCGAATGATTTTTATATGCCTAGGGCGCAAGGGATTTTGTTACCACCGTTCTTGAGCTCCATGGGTAGTATGCATCTGGTATGGAAACCACCAATTAGAGCAATGCAGGAGCAATTGCTGAGCAGCATTATTATTTTCCAAAATTGAAAACATGCTATTTTGTGTCTTGTTTTTTTGGTAGAACTAATTAACTTAACATCTATTGACGTACTTTGATGAAATATTTGAGCAGTGGATGTAGCCACTGATCAATTATACTGGCATTTAATTACAAAAATAGTACTGTTTATTGAGTTTACAATTTAATATTTAAGTAATCACCGTAAAGTTTGATAATGATATAGCTATTTTAGATGAAGCTAGCCCCTATTAAAAAGCATAAAAGCTGGGTTTCTCTCAATATAGAAACCACGTGCCTCCAGTAACTGATAGGCCGCTTTTAATTCATCATCACTGCTCACTAGATAAGGGTGTGGATGTTTAGGGATAAATACAACAATAGGGTAGTCCTGGCCGGGGCTGAAAGGATTGCCTGATTCGTCATTATGATGGAATAAATTGCCACCTAGGTAGCCAGCTAATTTTACAGCTTTATTGAGATGTTTGATAATATGCTTACCATACGTATGGATATTACCCATATGCTGGTCTTCTTTGCATGATGTACCATGATGTCGCAGATGAGTGACATAACCACGACCTACTTCTCCCCTAAGTAGTCGTGGTGCAGTATTCAATGGTCTGGGGTTATTACTTTGGTTGATGGTCGGCCAAATCCCAAACAGGTCATAGTCTGCAGTAACAGCTGCTTTGGCTCCAATAGGCTCTGTTATTCCTGTTACAGGAGGGTTGGTTAACCCCATTACTGGAGTAGGTTTGCCTGGAATTTCAAGAGAATTAAATTCTGGCAGATGAAAAAGTGCCCAGGTATTATCATCTGTTTTTTGTAATTGAAAATATTCATGGTCGTTTTCACCATATAGGCCTTTAATAATTTGGGTTGAGCCATTATGGGAAATAATTTCGACTAGTTCTTCTTCTGCTAAATACTTAATCCTTTCGCTGGATAGTTCTAGTTGAATTTGTTTTGCGCCTTCATCTATGGCATCAGTTATTTGTAATTGTTGTTTTTCAAGATCTTTGGCACCTTGGTGTCTGACTTTGCTTAATTTGGGGTTGGTTACAATAAAGCCTGCAGTGGGACCACCAGCACTGGACTTGGCTTTGATGTGAAAATTCTTTGAAGCATAACCTTCAAGCAAGAGCCCTATGGAGTGCTTATTTGGAGATCGAATAGCTAAAACAGTATTATATTGATTTACAATAGTTTGAATTGAGTGATCAAACACTAATTTGGTCTTTTTTTGAAAAAGTATGGGTAATGATAGTTTACGGCTGTGAGTGCCTGTACCTTGTGATTTCAGCCTATGAGCATTCTGATTATTAGTTTTATCTACAAATAACTGTTTGGTACCATCGTTTTGTACTAATGTCAGCTCACGTCCTTTAAATGTATTTTCTGATGATGTGTGTTGTATTTGTTGGGTGCTTACGACTTTAGAACTAGTGTCTGATAATTTATGAGTTATTTGAGTCATGAAAGTTATAGCTAGAATGCGATTGATCCTAACTTATGGCACTTTTTATGACAAAAATATCTTATTTAGCTGTTATTTTATAAAAGAACTGTTTTTACGGCTGTATTCCAAACCAATATATCATTCTATATTTTGAATATGAATGTAAACTAAATTGCAAAATGGCTATGGAGTATGTTATTTGTATATGTAGCACTCATATTTATATGACGTCTATTTTTTGTACCCTATAGTTCTTTTATTTATATATGCCTTCAAATCAAGGGTATAGCCTTTGTATATAAAAAGGGAAAAATCCAGTGAATAAACTGATCATTATTGCCAAAATAGAAGCTTTTCCAGAACATGCAGCGTTTGTTAAACAAGAGTTATTGAAACTAGTTGAGCCCTCTCGGCAAGACCCAGGCTCAGTACAGTATCAGTTACATCAAGACAATAGTAATCCTGCATTATTTTTCTTCTATGAAATTTGGGAAAACGAAGTGCTATTTCAGGAACATATGAAAACAGCTCACTTAAATAATTATATCGCAGTAACAGAAGGTAGAATAAAAGACTTTTCAATGAATGAGTTGACTGTAATTAGTTAAATTATAGATAGGTGGTTAAAAGCCAGCTACCAATTTATGTGGGTAGCTGGCTTTTTTATGTCTGGAAATGTTAATAGGCTTCTTATCGAGTTTTAAGTGTATCCTTTTTGGAATGGCTGCTATTTGAGAGTGACGTGCTTTGAGACTATGTTAATTACTATCTAAACTCAATGGCTATCGATTAGGCTTACATTTATGTTACTAAAAAAATATTTAGTAATTTATGCCTTTACAGTTAATATTTTTGCAAGTGAAGTGAAAACTGTGCTCGTTGGTGTTGACTAGTGGGCACCATTTGTTGGTCGAGAGTTGCCTGAGTATGGAGTCATTAGTAAAACTGTGGCTGAAGCTTTTTCCTCAAAAGGAGTTAAGGTGGACTTTCAATGGATACCTTGGAAGCGAGTACTTTTCATGACTAAAAATGGTGATCTTGATGTGACTCCTGGTTGGTCAAGAAATAAAGAGAGGGAGGAAGATTTTTTATTCTCAGAACAGCCAGTACTTATAGAGTCTGCTCACTTATTTTACAAAACAGGTAGGACAATAACTTGGAATGAAATTGCTGATCTTAAGAAATATAGGTTTGTGGGACTTTTAGGGTATAACTATCAGTACCTTGAAAATGAAGGCATAAAAATTTACCTAATTATCATCATACCTAAGCTATATTTAGTAGCTTACCTGGTAGTGGAGGTGTTCTCAGTGCTACAAATGCTAGCCTAGGAATAAATTCTACTAAGCTAAATCTTCGATTAAATCGATACTGAAATTCAGCAAGATAACGTTGTGCATATTTAGCGCGAATAGCATGATAAGTACTACGTAAAGCACTTTTTAAGTTTCCAAGGATGGTGTTAACCCAATAAAATTCAGGTTCCTCTACTGATGCACGACCACCACCGCATACAATTTTATCATGAAGACAACCTGCTTCTATGACACCATTAAAACAGGCCAGTCCATCGGAGATTACGGTACTGCCCTTGGCCAAATTCTGCCTACTCCAAGCCGTTATCTCTTCTTTATTAAACCCTTTTAAAATGCTCAGTTTAATTCGTGTCGGTTGACCTTGTTTTGTTGTTTCTACGGCTGCTACAAAAGGTATTTTCCCATCTGCTCCCCTACCTCTTTTGCAACCTGTACGCTCGCCACCAAGATAGGCATCATCAATTTCAATAAAACCCGACAATTGCTTGGTGCCTTCTCTTTCTTGCATCACTTTCATGAGCTTATGTTTCATTCTCCAGGCAGCTTGATAGGAAATACCTAAATGGCGATGTAATTCTATGGCTGATATACCTTTTTTGTCTTGGGAGATCAAATACATCCCTTGGAACCAAGTCTTTAATGGTAATTTGGTTGATTCAAAGATAGTACCTGCAGTTACAGATGTTTGCTGGTGACATTTATAGCACTGCTGAAGCTTTCTAGTAGTGAGTTGACAGCATTTGTCGTATCCACAATTGGGGCACTGAAAACCTTCTGGCCATCGCAATTTGTATAAGGTATTAAAGCATTGTTCTTCTGTACCATATTGTTTGAGAAACTCGTTTAAACTCAGGCCTTTTTGAAATTGAACTTTGTTGATAGCCATTATTTATACCTTCTCAATTAAGTTTCCATGCTGTTCAAATATACAGCAGTTAATGGCTTAGGTATAGTGATAATTAGGAAAATTTATAGAGTAAAAACAGAAAAACAAGCTTTAAATATGATTATTAATAATAGAGCTGATATTCTGGAAGCCAACTTGAAAGTTGGGGTTGATGCTATAAGAACTGTACTAGATCAAAGTATACAGAGTGAAATTGAGGTATAAAATAAACCAAGTAAAGTATTTTATTATTATGTTCTATTTCCTAAGACACTAAAAGGCCAGGAAGTTAAACGAATATTTGATGGGGTTTTAGAGAAGTCAAAAAATAAATATTTTTGAGGTATGCTCAATATTATAACCAAGCCAACGAAGTGTCTCGTTGTGGTTGGGTGGTAATTTTTTGTGATTTTGATGGTGGTTAATTTTCTGAGAAACCATAAAATGTTAAAAATTGCTTTAAACTATGAAAAGCTTCCAATGACTCTTCACCTATGGTTTTTAACCAAACATGAGTACTGCCATCCTGATCTCCGTCTACCATATAATAGATATCCCTTACCTCAAAAATACCTGTAACATTTTCTATTTTATGAAATAATTTTGCATATCTTTCACTAGTATCATCATCGATTTTTGGAGAAATATGTATGAGCATTCCTATATGCGGAATGTATGGGATTTTTATCATTCTTGTCATGGAGGTATAACACTCACCTACAGGATCTAATACTTCATCTGGTGCAGTTATGTCGATTTGTATCTTTATATTAAACATAATTAGTTGCGCTTAAAAAATTAGTATTAATATATCAATGTAGACTAGATTAACACGTTATTTCACTAAAGTTGGTACATGTTCTCTACCAAGGGAGAATCTTACTATTAATTAGGAAGTTTTTATCGATTTATAATGCCAGCAAATTTACCATACTTGATCTGAGAAAAGTGTACGATGACAAAAGTTACACTTGATTTTAAAAGTGCAATTTCCTCTATTTCCTCATTTGAAAAAGCTCGCGGAAACATACATGCCAAGTTCTGGAAAAGATCGATTGATATCTTATATCGGGTCCAAAGTTAATCCCAATTTGTAAGTATGGTTATTGTCATCAACACTCAAGTAATAGGTAGTAACATGACAAAGTGGGGAGCGAATTATGAACAACACTGGCAAGTGTCCTTTCAATCACGTTGCGGGAGGTGGTACTTCTAATCGGGATTGGTGGCCAAATCAACTACGTTTGGAAATTTTGCGCCAACATTCCTCTTTATCTGATCCTATGGATAAGGACTTTGACTACGCTAAAGAATTCAAAAGCTTAGATCTGCAAGCGGTCAAAAAGGATCTCTACGCCTTAATGACCGATTCACAAGATTGGTGGCCTGCTGACTATGGTCACTACGGTCCTTTATTCATTCGTATGGCATGGCATAGTGCGGGCACCTATCGTACTGGTGATGGTCGTGGTGGAGCAGGCACAGGAAACCAGCGTTTTGCCCCAATTAACAGTTGGCCTGACAATGGCAACTTAGATAAAGCCCGGATGTTGCTATGGCCGATCAAACAAAAATACGGCAGGAAAATTTCCTGGGCTGACCTGATGATCTTAGCAGGTAACTGTGCGCTTGAGTCTATGGGCTTCAAAACCTTTGGTTTTGCAGGCGGACGTGATGATGTATGGGAACCTGAGCAAGATATCTACTGGGGTACTGAATCAGAGTGGTTAGACGACAAACGTTACTCTGGTAAACGTGATCTGGAGAACCCGTTAGCTGCAGTGCAAATGGGTCTGATCTACGTCAACCCTGAAGGGCCAAATGGAAATCCAGACCCTGTGGCATCTGGTGTAGATGTTCGTGAGACCTTTGGCCGTATGGCAATGAATGATGAAGAAACAGTAGCCCTAGTTGCTGGTGGGCATACCTTTGGTAAATGCCATGGTGCAGGTGATCCTGCGCTAGTTGGCCCAGAACCAGAAGGTGCCAGTATTGAAGAGCAAGGTCTAGGCTGGAAAAATAGCCATGGCACAGGGAAGGGCGGCGATACCACTACTAGTGGTATTGAAGGTGCGTGGACAGCCAACCCAACCAAGTGGGACTTTGACTACTTCAACATACTCTTTGGTTATGACTGGGAGCTAACTAAAAGTCCAGCTGGTGCTCAGCAATGGATACCCAAAGGTGGTGCAGCAGCAGATCTTGTACCAGATGCACATGATCCTAGTAAACGGCATGCGCCAATCATGACCACTGCTGATTTGTCTCTAAAAATGGATCCCATTTATGAGCCTATTGCCAGGCGCTTTCAGAAAGACCCAGAAGCTTTTGCTGATGCTTTTGCTAGAGCTTGGTATAAGTTGACTCACCGTGATATGGGGCCTCGTGCACGCTATTTGGGGGCAGAAGTGCCAGATGAAGAGCTTATCTGGCAAGACCCCATTCCTGCAGTGGACCATGATTTGGTTGACGACAAAGATATCGCTGCCCTAAAAGGTAAAATATTAGATTCGGGCCTCAAAGTTTCTGAACTGGTTTTTACGGCGTGGGCTTCTGCATCTACATTTCGTGGCTCAGACATGCGTGGTGGTGCTAATGGCGCAAGAATTCGTTTAGCACCTCAAAAGGAATGGGAAGCAAATGAGCCCGCCCAGTTATCTAAAGTGATTAATACACTTGAAGATATTCAAAGTGGATTCAACAGTGCTCAATCTGGCAATAAGAAAGTCTCACTGGCTGACTTGATTGTATTGGGTGGTTGCGCTGCAGTAGAGAAAGCTGCTAAGGATGCAGGTCAAAATATCACTGTTCCATTTACCCCAGGTCGAATGGATGCATCTCAGCAACAAACTGATGTGGAATCCTTCGCTGTTCTGGAGCCCATTGCAGATGGCTTTCGTAACTTCCAAAAAGGCAGCTTCAGTGTTTCAGCCGAAGAACTGTTAGTAGACAAAGCCCAGTTATTAACCTTATCTGCTCCAGAAATGACAGTGTTGTTAGGTGGTATGCGCGTTTTGAATACAAATGTAGGACAAACCAAGCATGGCGTTTTCACTGATCGGCCAGAAACATTAACCAATGACTTCTTTGTGAACCTGCTTGATATGGGAACCACTTGGAAATCTATATCAAAAGACGACACTTTGTTTGAAGGGCGTAACCGCAAGACAGGTGACGTAAAATGGACTGGTACTCGTGTCGATTTAATCTTTGGCTCAAACTCTCAATTGCGTGCACTAGCAGAGGTTTATGCCACAGCAGACTCACAAGAAAAATTTGTTAAAGACTTCATAGCTGCCTGGACCAAAGTTATGAACCTGGATCGTTTTGAAGTAGAGGACTAAATGAAGTGGGCGGTAGTTGATGTGGTGTAACGCTAATACAGCTACCAGTTAGCTAATCATTAAAAGGCGATGCTTTTTGGAGTTGAAGCATCGCCTTTTTTGGTTAAGGCTATTAGAAATTGAGATGTATAATTTAGAGGACTAAGGGGCCACCCTTTAACAGATTTTGTGCTATATGGGAAGTTTGGTTTTATTACGAGTTTCCTCTGTTGGTTGTTGGCTTTCTGGCATTCCAGTAATAAGGTGTAATTTATCTTTTGCTGGCAATATAAAATGGCCATTATTTCTAGAAAGGATTAGGTTTTCAATGTTATTTCCTGACTTTAAATGTTGTATAATTTCATCCAGCCCAAAGCCTCGTGATTCATTTAGTGGATGATCAGCTTTATTCACCCAAATATGCAAATGTATCGTAGCTGTTTTGGGTGCTACGGGAAAATGGAAAAACAAACTAACTTTATCACTTTCTTTATCCACCCCGTATGTATCTGCAAGATGCTGGATAATATCCGATTTTAATTTTTCTAACATACCCACATCCTCAACACTTAAGTCTAGGATAGACGTGAGTGACTTAACGTTAGACTGTTCTTCAGCAACTTGCTGGTTTAACTCTTCAGAAAACTTCCTTGGTACTTCTTTGTTGGTAATTTCTTGGATCAAGTTATGAGGAAGTGCCGGATGAATAGCCCAAGCAGTAAGTTGTATTCCTTCTCTCTTCATTCTCAAGTTATCATGACTTCCATTTGTATAGTTGTCCGACATGTAAGGGATATTTGGGTAAATTAAAAATCCATTACCTGCCTCTAATGGCTTTGAATAATAAAATGCATTAGGATTTTTTTTGAACGTTGTGCTATACACATCATCTTCAGGTTGTAATTGATTTCCACGTAACAGATTAACGAGAAACTCTGTTGTATTTTCTTTTTTATAAGTAGATTGTAATGCTTCTAAATCTTCAGAGGTAAAAGCAACTTCAACTAAATTATCAGTTTGATATTTAGTTAGTGTTTTTGGGTTTAACCAATGGAAACTTCCATAAGCATCAACACCTTGTTTTGAAACAAAAGCTCCATATTTAGGATTGATCTCACCTTGTTCATTTTTTTGAATAAGTACATTATGTTTTGCTTGATTTAAGTTGCTGAGATTTTCTCGATTATCATCTATTCCATATGCATCTAGTGTTCGACGGATTCGAGATGACTCACTTTGAAGTTGGGAGTTTTTTACCTGTTTTACTTGAAGTGCTTGACAAGTGTTTTTAGCTGGATCAGCGATGCCAATAGAGTTGGATCGTGTTAATGCGTGAATTGAGTTCATCTCGAAGTTCCCAGTAGCTAGTGACTCTAAAGTGGTAAGTTCAATTTGTTTGGTTGAATTCCTTGGAAAGGAATATTAGGAATGTCTTTAATTGAATCGGATTTAGGCAAATAAAATTCCCCATTATTTCTAGATAATACTAGCTCACTTATTTCTCGGCCTTGTTGAAGATTCTTAATAATCATATCTAAGTCAAAACTCCTTGGCTCATTTAATGGGTGATCGCCTTTATTCACCCAAGTATGCAGATGCAATGTGGCAGTTTTTTCCGCTACTGGAAAGTGGAAGAACATACGAACACTATCATTTTCAGTTGTTTTATATACGTCTGCAAGGTGTTGTAATGTTTCATCTCTTAGCTTTATAAGTTGTGGTACGTGCTCCTTTTTTAAATCAAGAATACTAGCTAAGGAGTGATTGCCAGTTTTATCATTTATAAATTGCTGCGTAGTAGTTTGGTCAACTTTAATTTGACTAATATCAGATCGGTTCTGTTTTTCCCCTAAAAAAGACGACTGGATATATGGATGAATAGCCCAAGTACATAAGGTTATTCCTTCTTTACTATCTTTTAACGACTCAGGATTATTTATATAGACATCCATCATAGTATCACTAATGTAAGGAGAATTTGGTCGAATTAAATATCCATTTTGAGAAGGATCAACTGCTGAGATAAACTTAGCTAATTTTGGGTTTTTTTGATACATCTCAACATCTCGACATTTCTCCGTATTAAGTATTTGAACGAGAAATTTCGGGAGCGGTTTCTCAGCATAAGTACAACTAAGTTGATCTAACTGGTCTTGGTTATGAAATTTGACGACAGCCACATCTTCGGTTTGATATTTAATTAGACCTATTGGGTTCAACCACTTGAAAGCCCCATATTCATCTTCTCCCTTCTTCGAAACATAAACTCCATGGTTGAGAATTGGGCTACCTGACTTATTTTTTTTAATAAGCACATTATAGTTATCTTGGTTTAACTGGCTCAAAGTATCTCGATTATCATCTATCCCATAGGCATCCAGTGTTCTACCTACTTGAGAGGATAATTTTTGTTCTGGATTATTTTGTACTTGCTTTACTTGAAAAGTAGCATCATTTTGATTTAATGAGTAAGTTGTATCGATTGAGTTTGAGCGTTGAAGTGGGTTTATACCGATAGACATAAGTAGGGCTCGCCGTAAATTAAGTTAAAAAATTATTTAGGAGTCTAGATTAGACGCTATCTTTAGTAGATTTATGATATCAAACTGATCAATTTTTTTAGCATGAATATCTATGCTATGAATATCCACTCCTTTTTTAGCTAGTAAAATAAGCAAGTTTTTTAACTGAGGTAAGCTTGGAGTATAATGGCCAGAATCCAAATGAAATGAAGTGGCTTTACCTTGTTCAATTTTAATCATACCAGCTGATAAAACTGGTTGTCCGTTTGTTGTGGATGTATGCTGCCATTTCCCTTTTTCATAAGGGTGTACATATATGCTGCTATCTTTATGAACAACAATAATCGCATGACCTTCCATGCCTTCCTTTCCAGCCAAATGTGTTGTATCTAATATACTATCGTTTTGCATCCATTTTCCATCAGATAGAACTATGGAATAAATGAGTGACTGCTGAGGTGTTAAATAATTAATATTCTGTAGCTTTTCTGATAATACGTATTTTGGATTATC
Source organism: Spartinivicinus ruber (assembly GCF_011009015.1). Classification (NCBI taxonomy): domain Bacteria; kingdom Pseudomonadati; phylum Pseudomonadota; class Gammaproteobacteria; order Oceanospirillales; family Zooshikellaceae; genus Spartinivicinus; species Spartinivicinus ruber. The sequence continues at coordinate 5,558,110 of NZ_CP048878.1, read as the reverse complement.
CTTTAGTGTAGAAATTTTACTTTCTGGATGCTGATCGACCCAATCAAAAAGGTTCAGTTTTGTATTTACATCTTGCTTCCAAGCAGCTAATGCACCTGATTGTATGTCAAAACCATTTAATGTAAGTCGATCTCGATGTTTTGGGTCTCTTATTTCCAGCCAATACTGGGGTTTAACCCCTGCCTCACCATTACTCTTATTAGGCATTAAGTTAGTGACAAACTGAGCTGCTTGCCGAAATCGGTCTATTGGTAGTTTGGGTGTAGGTGAGCTGCTTAAACATTTATCTGTATTACTAACATGCCTCACACTTAAACGTTGGCTTGATGAATTGTCTTCATTAGGTGTACTATTTAATGTATTGACACGATGTGATGAAACCTCAAAGGGCATAATAGTTCCTTATTTATAGTGAAAGCAAATAGTTTAGCTGGGCTGCTGTTATTTAACTTTACGCATGGACCACTTAGGGGTATAAACAGGGCAATCGCATATAAATTTACACGGAACAAATCAACTTCATTAAATACTCATGATCCCAACCAGCAGACAGCCTCTTATTTTTTATACCAATTTTATAAGTGTCATCTTGTTTAAGTATATTAAGGGCTATTTGTCTAATCCTGGACATGTTTTCAGCTGAATGGCCTATACGAATTCGACTATCATCTTCCCTAAATGCAACATCCAGACTCCAATGTAGGCTATTCTCAATTTGCCAATGATGCTGAATCATTTCACTGACAGCTTTTGCTGACAAGGGCTGGCTAGAAATATAATAGCGTTGTTCTTTTGCTTTTTTGCCTTGCAAGGTGCGCTCTGTTTCAACCCTAACGACAGCCGCTAAATCGATCCACTCTGTTGCTATAGGTAGTTTAGCCACTGAGTGATAAACCCAGCAGCGCCGTATCTCATGACGGCCATGCTGTTCTTTTTCTGAAGAATGAAAGTCTATAGCGGGACGTTGATACACTTTGGCTTTTTTAGAATACAGTTGTTCTTGAATAGCAGAATATAAACGAGGTTGGTTATTTTTAACTGCCAACAAGTAATGAGCCTCTTTTTCACGAGTTTTTTCAGCAATGGCTTTGTGACATCCCATCGCATCTATTGATACAACAGCACCTTTAACTGCTATTGCTTCTAATAGTTCAGGAATGGCGGTGATTTCATTGGATTTCCTATCAGTTTTAAGTTGGCCTAACACCAGCTTATTTTCTATTGACCATGCGTTAACCAAGTGAATAGCGTTCTTCTTATCAGGTTCAGTAAATGATCGTCTAAGGGTTTTACCATCAATTGCTACCAGCTTGCCAGGTAAGCTATCAGTGATTGACTGAATCCATTGGATGAAGCAGCTTTGAAACGAGATAGGGCAAAGGCGTGAGAAAAAACGACCAAAGGTATCATGAGAGGGTATTCCATTCGGTAGTTCTAGAAAGCTTTTAAACCATGATTCTTTGGCGTTACCAAATCGCTCAATAGCTACCCAGTCATCTGCTCCACATAAAGCGGCACAAATCGTAATAGTAATAATATCAATGAGCTTATGGCGACGATGGCGTTCCATTCGAGGATCATCTAACTGTTCAAAATGATCTAAAACTGTACTATTTTTTACCAATGTTGCACTCTATATCAGTTGCTTTTTATCCTATTATACTGATTTTGTTGTATTTTTATATGCGATTGCCCTGGGGGTATAAAGGTCATTCGCGAAGAGTATATATTCAGGCTTTCATATAATGATGGTTTGGGCTATTATGTTCTGATAGTCCTTTCTTTATTTTTGATAATAAGGAATGAAAGGAAGCAATAATTTCTTTCAACTTATTATTATTTAGTGACTCAAGGTTAATTAATGCCTTTAGTTCGTAGCCATTTTCACACTTTCCAAATACTAACTGCCCTGTTTCTATATACTCAACCGGTTCAGTGATCACTGGAAATATAGTTCTTGCTTCTGATACAAGCTGCTCCTCACTCATAGGAAGTAAGGCCCAAAGCCATAGCCTATCATCCTGAAGAGATATATTAATTGATAAATTATCTTCTAAATCAATTTGTATAGTTGAAAATGCGTTAAAATCTTCTAATTTTTCACTGGGTGTACCCAGCTTAGCGAGAGCCTCACGAACAAAAATACTAAGATCTTGATAGACATTTTGTGAGTATGAAAGGGGCTGGTGAATCATGGTTTTATCCAAGTGATTAACTACACACTTATACATTCTGATATTAGCGCAGTGTAAAATCTATTACTCTTAGCTTGTATTTTTTAGTTCGCATTTGTCGTATAGTATTGCGAAAAGTGAAAAAACTAATTTAGGTATTTATTATGTAGTTTATAATTCGAATTGTAGACTTACTTTAAAAACCATAATAAATAACTTTGAATAACAAAATTGATATGATTAGTAACTTTAGGTTTGTATAGTCAATGTAAATTGTAAATCATACTGATTGTCAGACTTTAACACTCCATTTGTCACTGACAAACTATATTCTAAGAATATATACCATTCACTTTGGCTATATAACAACAAACCTCACTGATTCTCTTATATTGGAGTACCAATATGATGAAATTATCTTAATAATAAAGTAGCTAGTTTTTATCAACATGGGAGGTTTATATGGAGAGCAAACCAATGAATGTGGCTAAAATATATATTCACCAAACAAAATGCCAAAGAAATTAATTCATAATAGGAATTGAAAATATTACCTAATTATCATCATACCTAAGCTATATTTAGTAGCTTACCTGGTAGTGGAGGTGTTCTCAGTGCTACAAATGCTAGCCTAGGAATAAATTCTACTAAGCTAAATCTTCGATTAAATCGATACTGAAATTCAGCAAGATAACGTTGTGCATATTTAGCGCGAATAGCATGATAAGTACTACGTAAAGCACTTTTTAAGTTTCCAAGGATGGTGTTAACCCAATAAAATTCAGGTTCCTCTACTGATGCACGACCACCACCGCATACAATTTTATCATGAAGACAACCTGCTTCTATGACACCATTAAAACAGGCCAGTCCATCGGAGATTACGGTACTGCCCTTGGCCAAATTCTGCCTACTCCAAGCCGTTATCTCTTCTTTATTAAACCCTTTTAAAATGCTTAGTTTAATTCGTGTCGGTTGACCTTGTTTTGTTGTTTCTACGGCTGCTACAAAAGGTATTTTCCCATCTGCTCCCCTACCTCTTTTGCAACCTGTACGCTCACCACCAAGATAGGCATCATCAATTTCAATAAAACCCGACAATTGCTTGGTGCCTTCTCTTTCTTGCATCACTTTCATGAGCTTATGTTTCATTCTCCAGGCAGCTTGATAGGAAATACCTAAATGGCGATGTAATTCTATGGCTGATATACCTTTTTTGTCTTGGGAGATCAAATACATCCCTTGGAACCAAGTCTTTAATGGTAATTTGGTTGATTCAAAGATAGTACCTGCAGTTACAGATGTTTGCTGGTGACATTTATAGCACTGCTGAAGCTTTCTAGTAGTGAGTTGACAGCATTTGTCGTATCCACAATTGGGGCACTGAAAACCTTCTGGCCATCGCAATTTGTATAAGGTATTAAAGCATTGTTCTTCTGTACCATATTGTTTGAGAAACTCGTTTAAACTCAGGCCTTTTTGAAATTGAACTTTGTTGATAGCCATTATTTATACCTTCTCAATTAAGTTTCCATGCTGTTCAAATATACAGCAGTTAATGGCTTAGGTATAGTGATAATTAGGATTGTTTTTGCTCACTTGTTTTGATAGTTTTTTCGATATTCTGAGGGAGATATATCAAATTGTGTATACCAGGCTTTCCTAAAAGTGTGGGTAGACTGAAAACCAATTTCTTCGGCAATTCGATCGATACTTTTATCACTGTTTACAAGTAAATTCTTTGCTTGTTCTAAGCGTAACCCCATTTGATATTGTTTTATTGTAATGCCAGTTGCTTTTACAAAGCGCCTAGAAGTTTGTCGATAACCTAAACAAATAGTCTCTTCCACTTTATTGGCAGACCAATTGTTTTCAGGTTTTTTCATAATAGCATCTTGTAATTGATGTATTCGTTGATCTATATGATTACGGAATTGTCGTTGCGGTGACATATGGGTTGGTTCATCAGCTGTTCGAGTATATACCACTAAGTCACGTGCTATTTGTTGTGCCATACTTTGCCCTATGGTTTGCGATATCCATTCCAATATCATATCTATGCCAGCAGTGACACCTGCTGACGTGAGTATTTGATCATCCCAAACAAATAGGTGGTTTAGTTTGACATCGGCAGTTGGTTCTACGGTCTGTAGAATATCGGTTAGGCTATGATGAGTGGTGCAACTACGTTGTTTAAGCAGTCCCGCTTTTGCCAGAAAAAAAGCACCTGTACATATTGAAGCTACAGTTTGTATTTTTCCCTTCTTAAATTGTTCCGACAACCAAGTAATACCTCGATCACAGCCAGATTGGCTGAACATATCTGTATTAAATTTACTACCATTAACGATTAGCAAGTCATAATTAGTTGCAGCCTGTTTCAGCGTAAGTAGACCAGTGAGTTGAAGGCCTTGATATGAATGTATGATCTCGGTTGGCGCTAAATAATCCATTTGAATGGTATTGGGGAAATACTCATTAATTGTATGTAATGCTTGAGCTGGCCCGGATAAATCAAGTAGATGACTATTCGGAAATAGTAAGATACCCACTTTTCTTGATAACATGACTTAAAAGTTACCTTTGATGTCTCAAAATGAGATTATAAAAACTGCTTCAAAAATTATTCTATACCTGTACATCAATATTAAGAAGGGGGCAGGAGGTATTATGATTAAAAAAATAAAGATTGCTGCTGTGTTGTTTGAAGGGTACGAACTTCTGGATTATTATGGTCCTTTACAAATGTTTGGAATGTTAGGCAATTACTATGATATTTATCAAGTAGCTGAATCAACAGGTCTTGTTATGAGTTCAGCTGGTATTAAAGGAGTTGCTGAATATAGTTTCGATGAGCCTATACAGTATGATTTGGTATTAGTGCCTGGTGGAAATGGGACTCGACAACAGGTAAGGAAAGATGCCCCAGTTCTGAGTTGGCTGCGGTCTCAGCAGGAAAAGGCACAGTATATTACTTCTGTGTGTACAGGCGCTGGTATTTTAGCAGCAACAGGGTTATTGGATAATCGTAATGCCACGACAAATAAAGCAGCGTTCAGTTGGCCACAATCACAGAGCAGTACAACAAATTGGATTGAGCAGGCCCGCTGGGTGGAGGATGGAAAGTTTATTACTGCTGCAGGTGTATCGGCTGGAATGGATATGGCGTTAAGGCTAATTGAGTTGACGATAGGTAAGGATAAAGCGTTGCAAACAGCAAAATATGCTGAATATGAATGGCATAATGACTCGACTTGGGATCCATTCTCTCACGCCTTTGGTTTAGTGAATTAACAGGTTCAAATATGATTGTCATGCAAATAGACTTTAGTCCTGCTTTATTAACGTTGAAAAGCTTGTCTTTATTTATTTAATAGTAATAAGTATACCTTCTCTCAAATGAAGAGAAGGTATATTTACAATTTCTAATTAGGGAATTGAGGGGAGCAGCATACAAAAGCATTAGTGGGTTTGCAACTAGAATATTTTGAACGGTTGGCTTCAAAGTACTTTTCATTTACATATGAAGTATATCCACCACCATAGCTCTTATTGTCTAGACTTGAACAATTTTGATAGAAATAATTGCCCTTTGCTATACCGCCTGCATGCCAGGCGCTATTAATAGAAACATGACACACCGCATCCAAGTCTGCTTTATTATCTGGTAATGGAACCATAATTAGAGATTGGTTTGTGTTCCTACCTGGTAAGGAACTGTAGCATACGGAGCGAGCAGCACTGATTGCAGCATCTGAAGGAACAACAGAGTTTGAAATCATTTTTTTAATTTTGAGAGCCATCTGATAATCAGTTTCACTCTTAGGAGCCATAAGTACACTTTCTATGTTTGATTCTATTGTTCCTAGACCTTCATTTGCTGTAGAAGAAGCTGAAAAAATGAAAGCTACTGGTAGCAATGAAATACCAATTAAATATCTATTCATGATATGAATCTCCATATTCACTATCAGGTTTAGGGTTGTTAGTGATGCCAGAGAATTATAAAGATAACTCACTAGTTTTTCTATAAGTTAAATATGACAATTACACTGTAATCATGCAGAAATAATAATTAATTTTGATATAACAATAAGTGAACTGATTGCCAAACAATAGTTGGTTCCTGATAGTTTGTTATCTAAATTAATTCGAAGTACAAGCCTTGTGTAAGAATACTCGATTGATTTTATAATAAAACCCCTGAGTTCATGATATAATTATTGCAATTATACTTCTAATTAGTTATTAGAATTTTGCTATATAAGAAGCTGCAGTTACATACCCTTCACAATATAATATCAGTTAATTCTTGTGAGTGAGTATAAGAGTAAAGTTACAGTGCCAGAAAGGTAAATATACTAATAGCTTAAGGTATCCCTAAAAATTGTAGTTAGCTTATAAATATAAAGAAAGTAATATTATACCTTCTAGGTGATAAGTAAAATGACCGTAGAAGTAACCGAACAGTAAAGTAGTAATTTTGATTATTTAAAGTTGCTGTAAAGGCAGTAAATATTAATATATGATGGCTCGAGTGGACTTTGATCGTCTACTCTATTAAGTACAAGTTGATTTTTAATAGCTTACTTAGTCTAAGGTATGGTCATGAAAGCTAAAAAAATGAGGCGGATTTGCTTAACTATATTTTTTTACTGTACATTATCTTTTAGTGCATCATGTACTGAGTTCGTTAATATTTTTTTTGTTCAAATTGATGGCTTGCATCAGGCTGATGGTGGTGGGCGATATGATAAAATTATATCTTTAATAAACACGAAAATACCTTTTGAAATAAGGGTATATCCTCCGAAAAGAGCTTTTAGCCTATTTGATAAGTGTTTAGTATGCTGTATTTCACCAGTTAATAAAAATACTGATTTTTATCAATATATAGGAGAAGATTATATACAGAGCAAACCAATGAATGTGGCAAAAATATATATTTTTACTAAACCAAATACCAAAGTAATTAATTCATTAGAGGAGTTGAAAACATTACGTGTTGGTGCTAGAAGTGGTATGCCTTATGGACAAAAAATAGAAAATTCAGGAATTGAATTTAAGTTTCTACCAACAATTAAAAATAATATTATCATGGTTTTAAATAATAGGCTAGATGCATTTATAGCTTATGTTCCAGATGCTTACAAAATATTTGAACAGCTTGAATTAAAGGCTTTTCCCCACGATATTGAAAACCCAGTTTCTGTTCATGAGGATAGTTTGGTATGTAAAAAAAGTAACAGTACAATGGAGCTTATTAATGATGCTAATGTAGTTATATCTAATATAAATTAGGGAACTTATAGAATTTCTAACAACGGATGAAATGATAATATAAGTCTACTCCTGAAATTTTTCAATAAAAATAGCTGTTTTTTTATTCAATATATTTTTTAATAAATATTCTTATTACGAATTGATATTTACAATAGCTATTGAAGTTTTCCGAAATTCTTATTGTTCTTATCATCAACAGAATTGACAGCGTCTACACTTATTACAAGAGTTTATTTTCATGATTGTACAGAAATGAGTAGACATAAAAAAGGCGGAGCATTATTCTCCTATTTATTTATGGGGCTTGCCCTATTATTATATGCAGGATATAGCTTTAATAATGATGAGCTGATTTTTCCAGGCGCTGCTAGAGGAGGCACTGAAAAGTCTCGTGAAGCTTCCTACATTTATGGTGATGCTGTACCAGATATGGCAATGAGCGTGGCTTTTTTTGGTGTTACATTAATTGCCCTATTTAAATATGAATATAATAAGCAGTATAACCAGTCTAGAAATAAATCACTTTATAATATTTTGAGTGGGGTGACATGTATTTTTGGGGCAGCCTTTTTAGTTTCTTCAGGATTGGAAATGAAGAAAATTGCGAGTATAACTGATGAGCCATTAGGACCTGTTGTAGCTAAGGTCTATCAACACTGCAAATATCAAGGGTATGAGGTGAAGTTAAAGCCAGGTTTATATAATCTCAGTCTTTTAACGAAGCTTGGTATGAAGAATGATGACATTTCTTCTTTAAAAGTATCGCCTGGATATGAAGTAGTGCTACACAGAGAAGTTAATTTTAATGGACCTAGGAAAGTATATGATTTAGACGTGTATTGCTTCATTCAACAGGGAATCAATGACAGCATATCTTCTATTGTAGTCCGTCGTCATTAGACATAATTAGGTAACTTTTTAAGTTTGCGAACACTTACATTTTTCTGTTTAGCTGTGCTGATAGAGTTGAAGTGCTTTCCAGTCTAGTGGCTAGTGGTTATTTTGTTGTTTGCTATGAGTCCTGATAAATACTTAAATATTGTTGTATTGTATAACAATATATTGTTATATTGTATTGTTTTCTTCGAGTCGCTCGATATTACAAAATATACTCTTTTGCAAGCAGTTCGTTAATGTCTTAATCTTTTAAGAAATAGGTATCATGAGTGTGAAAGCTTTCATTGTAATGTAGTAGTGGCTGTTTAGTAAACTGAATAATAAGGGTCAAGCTTTTTGTTAATGCACAAGTATCAAGCTGTAACCAATAAGTGCTTAATATTAATGAGTGAATTACTAATAGAGTTAGCATAAAACATTGGATTGTTAAAAGTATGTTGAAATTTTATGAAAAACTATTGATATTTATAGTATTGATGTTTTTTATATTCTCAAAGGTAGTTTGGGCTGAAGAAACTATAAGGCTAACAAACGGGGAATGGCTGCCATTTTCATCGGAAAAGTACAAATATTATGGTGTGTTTTCCCATATTGTAAGTAAGGCCTTTTCTCTTGAAGGTATTCAGGTTAAATATAAGTATTTTCCATGGAAACGTTGCTATGAGCTTGCAAAACGAGATATTTTTGATGGCTCCGTTATTTGGCAAAAGAAACCAGAAAGAGAAATATATTTTTATTTTAGTGATAATGTGCTAAGCCATCGATTTGTTTTCTTTCACCGAAAAGACTTTGACTTTAACTGGGAGTCAGTGAGTGATTTAGCAGGGTTGAATATAGGAGTTACTATTGGTTATGACTATGAAAATCAATTTAAAAAAGCAGCAAAAGAAGGAAAGTTTAACCTACATTATGTTCCTTCTGATGAGATTAACTTTCGAAAATTAATCAATAATAGAATACAGTTGTTCCCGCATGATATTAATGTTGGCAAAGCTATTTTAAATACTCATTTTAGCCAATATGATAGAGATAAAATCACTTATCATCCAAAACTGCTCATTAACGCAAAGATGAGGTTAATGCTAAACAAAAAAAATCAAAATAATATTGAAAGAATGAAAAAATTTAATCGTGGATTAAAAAAATTATACAATCAGGGTATTGTAGAACTATATTTAAAAAAATTAGAAGAAGGATATTATCAAGAAAACTTTCGTTATAAATAATAAATCATTTGATTAAATTGGATACGTTAAGCTAATTTGATATTGTTTATATTATTAACCAAATTAATAGATAGAAGCTGATGATGGCTGATACCTCTTTTCCTATCTCAAGTTCTGTTAGTATCGAGCTGTTCCGAAATGTATTTCTATTCTATCTGCTGGTTGCAATAACAACAACTATTTTTCATGTATACATTGAATTTACTAATACTAGAAAGCACATCGAAACGGAGCTTAATACAATCAGCAATGCTATTGAGTCTGGCCTGGCAACCTCCCTTTGGAATATGCATATTGAGCAAATTAGCACTATTATTGAAGGTACACAAGGTCTTCCAGTGATTACAGGTATACTGTTGGTTGATGAATTTGGTAGTATAGTCATGCAAACTGGATCAGTAGAATCATTAAATCATAACCATAAAATAAATGACTTAAATCCATCAATATCATTTAGTAATGTATATATGCATAGCACGTCACTACAATTTACCCACAAAGAGGGAGAAAAATATGTTGGCAATTTAATACTATATTCAAATTCTGATATTGTTTTTCAACGTGTTAAACTTGGCTTTGCATTAATTGTGCTCAATTCCATAATCAAAACTGCAGCTTTGTGGGGATTGTTTATTACTTTTTCACGAATTTTTATTAGTCAGCCGATTACTGAGCTAACAAACCTAGTAAAAAAAATTGATAGTAACTGTTTAAAGCTTAGCAGCAATATCTCCTTTTCAACGAAGGATAATGAAATATCATTACTGAAAAGAGCTTTTGATACAATGCTAAAAGAGCTTGAAAATTCCCACAAACAACTTCAGTCTTATGCATCAGAATTAGAAGTGAAAGTCGCTGAGCGAACTAAGGAGCTAAGTGAAAAAGAGAAAAAACTACGTATTGCTTATCGAGAACTTGAGGATACTCGGGAAATTGAACTAGATATTAATAGCAATAAAGAAAAACTAGTGGCCGATATTTCCCATGAGTTGCGTACTCCGCTCTCAATCTTGAAGTTGCAGTTTGAAGCTCTTCAGGTAGGCTTGGTTGATGAAAAGCTAACTTTTGAGGTTTTCCAAAGGAAACTTCAGCAAATGGAGCGTGTAGTTGAGGACTTATCATTGGTCTCTGATGGAGATGCTGATTTGCTGAAGCTTAAATATGAAAAATTTAATGGGGAAAAATTTATTCAAGAAGTTATTGAACCTTATGAGGTATTGGCCCATCAAAATCAACAGCAACTGATTTATGACAATAAACCATTTGAAAATGTAACGATAAATGCAGATCGAATACGCTTGTCACAAGTACTGACAAATCTACTTAATAATTCATTAAAGTATACTAATGCTGGTGGCTCGATAAAAATAACAACACAGAAAGTATACCAAAAAATTATCATAAAAGTTGAAGATTCAGCTCCAGGGGTAAATGATAAAGATATTAAACAATTATTTACTCGTTTATATAGAGTAGAAATGTCAAGAAATAGAAAAACTGGTGGGTCAGGATTAGGCCTCACCTTATGCAAGTCGTTTATTGATGCTCATAAAGGAATGATTACTTTGAAACATTCAAACCTGGGTGGACTTTTGGTAGAAATATCTCTACCTCATGGTTAAATTTAATAATATAGTTTTGAGAATGAATGATGATACAAGTACTTATTGTTGAAGACGAAGCAGAGATGGCGCAATTACTGGCTGTAATGTTACGTGCTTCAGGAATGAATGCATATATTATTAATAGTGGAAAAAATGCGATAGAATGGGTTAAAAAAAATACTCCCGATATTATCATACTGGATATTATGTTGCCTGAAAAATCAGGGATTGATATCTGCAAAGAGGTGAGGTCATTTTCTGATGTGCCTGTAATTATGACTACAGCTAAGACAGAAGAGGTTCATCGGTTAGCTGGTTTTGAAGTAGGAGCAAATGATTATGTTTGTAAACCGTATAGTGCTAAAGAAGTCATTGCAAGAATTAAAAATGTGCATACACTTTACAATCGCAGAAACCACTCTTCTGAAGATATTGTATTGGAAAGGAAATATTTTCGTGTATCCTTAAATGATAAATCAGTTGATCTTACACAAGTTGAATTTAACATATTATCTCTACTTTACATGCATCCTAATCGAATTTATTCTAGAGAAAACATCATTGCTTTAGTTTATTCAGATAGTCGTATTGTTAGTGATCGCACTATCGATAGTCATATTAAAAATTTAAGAAAAAAATTAACTATACTCAATGATAAGCATAACTATGTACGGTCAATATATGGGACTGGCTATAAATTTGACCCCACACCAATAGTTGAATCCATAGTAAATTTTTAATAATGTAAACTGAAGTGTTACATATTTATTCGCTTTATTCGTTAAGTACAGGCAGACATAATAAAGTGTATGTCTTATACCATATTAGTCTGCCTTTCCTAATCATTGACAACTAAACTATTTTCTGTATTACCAATAAGTTGCTTTTAAACTTACTCCTTGATAAGGCTGATAAGTTTTTAGCATAATTTGGTACTTACCAGAAGGTTGTGAAAAATAACAAGCTTCATTATTTCCCCAATAATATGAACGACAGTGATATTGCCACTCAGTGGGTCTATCTCCTTTTAATACATATAAGTCAACATTACCGGTACCTCCAGAGGTAGTTATTTCAAGATATGAGGCTTTGGAAGGAACATCGATATAATAGTATTCTGCTTTGTTGTAATCACCTTGCAGCCCAGATTTTGCCTTACCATTTGTCAGCTCATTTCCGGGAATTTCATCATCGCATGCATCTACCCCTACTGAAGCAAATGCATCTACTACATCAGCGTCGCTGTATTCTAAATCAGCAGCAGCTTTTTTAACTCCGCAGGCTCCCGCATCAAAGGTAGAGTCTTGGGTCCAATAGGTTTTGTTAGCGACTAAAAAAGCACTGAATGCTTTTTTAACATTCCATCCAGGCTTATTGGATAGAACATAAAATGCTCGGTTGAATACTCCTGAGCTGTGGTGTACATCCATGTTATTATAATAGTCTTTTGCATGCTTGATAGAGCGTCCATCTTCTGTAGGGTCTTTGAAATAACGCAGGGATTTACCTCTAGGGCCTTTAAATATGTGTTCCCCAACAAGCCAATCATTTCTAAGTTCATCAGGTTTATCTGTATTCATAAAATACTCAGCAGCTTCACCAGCCATATCAGAAAAAGACTCATTCATCCCTCCAGATTGTCCTGAATAAGTTAAATAAGAATTTTGTTCAGTAAAGCCATGGGCAATTTCGTGGGCAACTACGTCTAAACTTACTAGAGGGTAGAATGTAGATGCACCGTCGCCTAAGTATACCTTACCGCCACTCCAATAGGCATTTTCAATGCTTCTACCATAATGTACCCATAATTTTACTTTATCGTTCAAAGGTGGTATACCGAACCAATTAGTAAACATATCCACCACAACGTTGCCAAAATAGTGTGCATCGTTTAATGGAGAGTAAGCACCATTTACTTCTTTATGGGTATTTTCGATACAGTTAAATGTGTGAATATTACCACCTGAAGTTCGATGATTTAAATTATAAGTTCCCAATTTAGCATTACTCATGCTACAGGTGTTACCATTGACTGTAATATCTAGTCTTTCATAATCTTTTCCATATTGATATTTTCCAATTTTTTCATTACCACCTGGGCCGGTTCCAACTTTTTCTTTAGTTAAACCTTCCCATTGCCTAAGAATACTTCCAGTAGTGGCATCAATAACTATATAAGGTCTGCTTATTTTATTTCCTTCATTTATTAGTAGAGAAATTTGGTATACTAAACGAGCTACACCCTCTTTGTCTTGCATAATATATAATTTAACTTGTTCATTACGGGGTTTGTTATTAGAGGTTACATTTAATAATATTTTTGCTTTTTCTAAAGCCTCGCTTTCATTAAAAGCTGCTTGAGAGCTAACGTTATCATTGATAATATTGTCAAGCATGGTACCTGTAATATTACTGTATATCCCCATAACTGAACGATCAGCTGCAATGGATACATCCCATACAGGTATGTTTTTATAATATTGTTGGAATTTCTCCTTTATGATGCCATTTGGTAAAGTCAATGAACTGACCGGGGAAAAGTGATATTCTGAGTCTAATGCGAACATCGCATTTACGTCATCACTACCTGCTAAAATACTTTGTTTGTTTTCTATGTTTATTCTATCTGCCGCATTGGATGAAAAGCTGAATAAGCTAGAAATAATGATGGCAAGCGGCTTAAGGTTATAGTTTTTCATTGTATATCCCTATTAGAGTAAGTTAGATCCTTTTCTCTTTCAATTGTAAAGAGCGGAAATTAACAAGAGCGGCCGCAATCTTGTTAATTTTAAAGATGAACAAGACATACAAATATTGCAAAAATAAAGTGTGTAAAGATTTTAAAAATTAATTAAGTTAAACTATTTGGATAGCTGGAAGTGTTGGTGGGAACTGCTTTAAAGCTAAACTTTGCTACTTTAGTATAATATTAATTATATAGCTCAAAGTTGGCTTAATTTGATAATGGTTTGATATATAAATACATTAATAAATAGTGAGTGCATATAAGCTTGTATAGTTATTTTTTTGTTTGTGTTGTAAATATTTAAAAAGTGAAGCAGTTAAAGTATTTGATTATAAATTTGTGATGTTGGATGTAATCCCACTTTGCAGCTTGGCTTAAAAATCCATATTTACTGCACATTTGTAATGCATACTGTTCAACATGGGTAAATTAATCAGGGGTTGTATATAGGGGTTGGTTTGATAACTTAAACTGTATTAGATCTGAAGCAAGTTTAGACCAATGTAACTTGATAGATGGAGCGATGAGAATTGTTCTTCCAATCGACTTGCTCTCAAACGATTAACATTAAGTATAAGCTGGTAAAACTTATCCTTAAAAGTTTACCAGCTTTCACTTCGCTTAATACTTAAAAATAGTTAGTAAAATTTTGATTATGAGTTTAATAATTTTCTACGGCTGACAAAGCTTATTAACTGCTTCTCTAAGCTTTGGAATAAATATTTCGGTAAAAAAGTTAAATGGTCCTTTTGGGGTGTGTTCGTGAGTATAAATTGCCCATGGATCGAGGATAACCGAACGTATGCATGGGATAGAGTCCACTTGTTCGGCATTTTCAAAGAGTTGATCACCAAGGGCATTCATAAACTCATCGCCATAATCTTCCCGGTTAAATGTGGTCATGGATACGAATATTTGGTCCTTGGCAACAGGTTCACCGGGTGGGACACTCAGTTCTTCAAACAGATCGTTATTGAGTTGAAGGGTGCGTTCTGGTGAACGGTTTTGCTTGTCGACGAAAACATAGTCCACAATATTTTGATCACCTGCAATATTGCGTAAAAATGAGATAACTTCGCGTTGATTGATTAAATCATGTTTGGATGCTTTACGTTTCCAAAGCATTTCCATGATAGTTTTACGTTGTTTGGTTTGTTCTTTGGTAAGTGGACTGAGTAAAACAAGATCAAAGTAGTCATCTGGAAAAGCCAAGTCTAAAGTAGCTAGATATAAGTAAAATATTTTTGAATTCAGCATACTTTGATTGATGATGTTCCCATAGCCGCGTTTGTCTGGCCGTATAGCTTGGTGACTTAAATAGACGGCAGTTGCAGCAGCACCAGGTTTTGATCCTTCTATACCAGACTCACCAATATTACGTGTGTTAATGCTTTCACTATCGGCCTCTGAGCTAATATAGGGCGCACTAAAGCTTAGCAAGTTAATTATTTTTTCATTACGATAGGTCAAGCTACCAGCAGGGTAGGGAATGTAGCCCATTTTGTGTGGATCAATGGTAACGCTATCGCATAAATGAATTTGCGACATACTTTCATAAACTGAACCCCTAAACCAGGTGTCTCTATTGTCAAATAAAGCTTCTTGTGACTTTTTATTGGATTGTGGGTCTTCGCCCATTTCAAATGGGTTACGAATACACGCAAGAAAATAACCACCCCAAGCAGCATCAGTATGAATGGTGTATTCGAATGAGTCAGGTTGTTTACGATAATTTTCCCGAATTGCAAGCAGTTTTTCAACAGGGTCTACCGCTCCTTCTTCGGTTGAACCAACCACAGCAACATTCATAATGACAGGCTTCTTATGTTGCTTACAGGTATCTAACACTTTTTGCAGTAAATGGGTTTTTACTTTTCCTTCAGCATCAACATAAACATTCAGTACAGCATCATCTTGAATAATATTAATATCTGTTAGTTGTTTTTCTGTTAAGCCTTTTTGTCCTCCCCCCATACCTAGAAGGGATGTCGATTTAACCCAGGAATAATGTTTAGTGGAAGGTACAACAATTGCAGGAGCTTTAATATGCTCTGCAGCCAGGAATTTTTGATGGAAAAAGCTCATCCCTTTCGCATTAAGTGAGTAGGTATTACCCAGGGTTTTCCAAACATCGGCTTCATCAATGTTCAGTAGCTCAGCCATTTTAGCAGGAAGAGCTAAGGCATCATCTTGATTTAAATTCAGTAGCTCCCAAGCACTTGCTTGCTTGAGAAGTTTTCCATTAGGCAAGGTAAGATTATCAGCAATTGCTGTGTATTGTTGGTCATTTTCCATTGAGTGTTTAATGCTTAAGGGCATATATTTTAGCTCTCGGGCTGCCCATACACTTTCGATGTTGGCCACTGTACCGCCACAAGTAAGATGGGACCAAGAGAATATCTCATCAGAGTCAATATTGTCTTCTAATGGACGAACATTAAACCCAGCCATTTGTGATATATCATTAGCGGCAATAATCTCTAGTAAAGTAGTTGCGGGGGACGCTTGTGGGGTAACATTATTTTGGTCTTGTAGCATTCCAGCTAGGTAGCCAATAATTGAAGGCAAGGTGATATCCCAAACCATGTGGCCTTGATAGCGTAAGCTGGAAAAAGGCACGGAGTATCGTGTTAGCAGATTTAGCAGCTGATCACTTTTAGTTTCGACATCTTGAGTTGCTTGTAAATAAGGTTCTGAAGCTTTGACTTGATCGGTAATATACTCAGGGTCTTCTGGAAAAAGGGATGCTCGTCCATCTAGAGTGCGCTCAATAACGGTGTTTATTAGTTTTTTTATAAGCTCACGATTAGCACCTTGGGTGCCCATGAACCAACCGGCAATTGATGTATCATCAACCAACGGTGCGCTAACAAATCCTTGTTTTAGGTGTGATTTAACTTGATGTAGAACTTTACGTGAAACAAACTTCCTTTTGCTAGACATTTCCATGACAGATCTCCATTTTTTGTTTTTATACCTTTCCCTAAGTAAGAACATTGAGGCAGACTTAATTTGACACATACTGTAGTATTAGAGCAACCTGATTTTAAAGTCTCAAGTCTATCTAAAAAACAAGAAGGGTATAAATCTTTCAAAAAACAGCAGCATTAAATTCATCTTTATCATGTCATTATTAGTAATAATATTTAAAAGACAGTTTGTTATTTATTTTCAGAAAAGTTACCAAGAAAATGAAGCTCTTTACCTGTAATTGTTGTGGTAATTTCCTCTATTTTGAAAATGTCACCTGTCTTGGTTGTGGGGCATCCTTGGGCTTTTTGCCCAATGCCACAACTCTGGTGGCATTAGAGGATATTGGTAATGGTCTATGGCAACCTGTTGCTGGTGAAGGTCATTATCGTATGTGTGTCCATTATACAGATCAAGCCGTATGTAACTGGATGGTGGATGCAGATGATGAAGAGGGTTTTTGTATAGCCTGTCGCCTTAATCAAACTATTCCAGACTTAAGTATTGAAATTAACAAAACCCTTTGGCAACGGCTGGAAACAGAAAAGCGCCGATTAATTTATGGGTTATTACAGCTGGGGTTGCCAGTATTACCACGTAGCGATTATCCAGAAGGAATAGCATTTGAATTTCTTGCAGATACGCCAACCTTCAGTGAACGAGATCGAGTAATGACAGGCCATAACCAAGGACTTATTACCCTAAATATTGCTGAGGCGGACCCTATTGAGCGGGAACGAATGAGAGATCAGATGGATGAGCCTTATCGCACTATTCTTGGTCATTTTCGTCATGAATCGGGTCACTATTATTGGGACCGTTTGATTCGTGATACAAAGTGGCTTAAAGCGTTTCGTCAGCTATTTGGTGATGATTCTCTGGATTACTCCGCAGCATTAGAACAACACTACACATGTGGTCCACCTGTAGGTTGGGCAGATAACTATGTAAGTGCTTATGCAAGCAGCCATGCCTGGGAAGATTGGGCAGAAACCTGGGCTCATTATTTACATATTGTGGATACCCTTGAAACAGCTCATCACTTTGGGGTTAGGGTTAACCCTCGCGTCAGCAAAGGAGATAGCTGGCAAATGGATGCAACCTTTGATGCTTACAATCAACTTGAATTTAAAGCTATTATTGACCACTGGCTACCACTGACCTGTGCACTTAATAGCCTCAATCGTAGTATGGGGCATGGCCATGTTTATCCTTTTGTATTAGCCCCAAAAGTTGTGGAAAAGCTTGCTTTTGTGCATCGAATAGTGCGTCATATTTCCGAGCCATATCCTGGTTAACAGCAGTTTGAAAAGGTTAAGTACGGCAACTATCGTAAAAAATTATATACGCAAGGATGAGTGTTTATGACGATCACGGTAGGACTAACCCATCACACGGAATACCATTATGATAAAGCTATTAGCATGTCGCCACATGTTTTCAGGTTACGTCCAGCCCCTCATACCCGTACACCTATAAAAAGCTACTCACTAAAAATTTATCCCGAAAATCATTTTATTAACTGGCAACAAGACCCATTTGGAAATTATCTGGCGCGGGTGGTGTTTCCCGAACAAACCAGGAAATTCTGGTTTACCGTAGATGTTATTGCTGATATGACGGTAATTAACCCGTTTGATTTTTTCCTGGAGTCCTATGCAGAAAAGTTTCCGTTCGAATATGAATCTCAGGTTAAGCATGATCTGTTGCCTTACCTAAAAGCAGAGCCCGCATCAAAGGCCTTTCAAGAGTTGATTAATGCCGTCAAGCCAACAGCAAAGCAAAATACGGCTGATTTTTTGGTCGCAGTTAACCAGGCAATATTTAAATCCATTGGTTACAACATACGGTTGGAGCCAGGTATTCAAACGGTTGATGAAACCTTAGAAAAAAAGATCGGCTCCTGTCGGGATTCTGCCTGGTTACTGGTGCAGCTATTTCGTCAAATGGGGCTGGCTGCTCGATTTGTTTCTGGTTATTTGGTGCAGCTAACAGCAGATGAAAAGTCCTTGGATGGTCCCAGTGGCCCAGAGCAGGACTTTACTGACCTACATGCTTGGGCAGAGGTGTATGTTCCTGGGGCTGGTTGGATTGGGCTTGATCCTACCTCTGGGTTATTTGCTAGCGAAGGACATATTCCTTTGGCTTGTACTCCAGAGCCAGCCTCAGCAGCACCAGTAACGGGTGCGATTGATGCCTGCGAGTCGGAGCTAACTTTTTACAATAAAGTGACTCGAATTCGTGAAACTCCGCGAGTCACCAAGCCTTATTCAGACCAGCAGTGGACTGATATTAATGACCTAGGCGACATAGTTGATGCACAACTAAGTGAGCTAGGGGTTGAGCTAACAATGGGGGGGGAGCCGACTTTCATTTCCATTGATGATATGGAAAGCCCTCAGTGGAACACCGCAGCTGATGGTAAAGAAAAGCGGCAGTTGGCGCATAACTTATTTATAAAATTAGAGCAAACGTTTGCCGAAGGTGGCTTTCGTCACTATGGCCAGGGCAAATGGTATCCGGGAGAGCAATTACCCCGCTGGCAATATGCTTGTTACTGGCGTAAGGATGGTGAGTCTATTTGGCATAACCCCAAGCTGTTGGCAGACTTAAACCAGTCGAGTGAATATACCACTATTGATGCAGAAACCTTTGCCCAGGCATTAGTACTTCAGCTTGGGCTAACGGAGCAAGTGTTGGTTACTGCCTACGAAGATGTGTTGTATCACCTATGGCAGGAAGGCTGTTTGCCTGATGTTATTTCCCCTAAGCAACCAGAGTTGCTTCATGCGATGTCTCGCAAGGGCTTTCTAAAAAAAATGGAGCGGGGGTTGGATACTCCAGCTGGCTATGCCATTCCTCTGCAATGGGATAATCAGTTTGGTGGTTGGCAAAGTTGTGTCTGGCAGTTTAAACGAGATGATTGTTTTCTGTTACCAGGTGATTCCCCTGCCGGCTATCGGCTGCCATTGGCAAGTTTGGGGGAAGCGCCAAGCCTAATTGACAGAGACCCTACTGATATTCCGGCAGTTTATGAGCAGTCCCCTATTGAGCAAAAGGGCTACATTGGCAAACAGCTGCTTAAAACGGCGCTTACTATTGAATGTCGGGATGGAAAATTGTATGTGTTTATGCCGCCAGTCAGCCATTCAGAATATTATTTGTTGCTATTGCAGGCTATCGAAAAAGCCGCTCAAATCTGCCAACAACCGGTTTTGTTGGAAGGGTACGCACCACCACCAGATAGCCGGTTGGAAAAATTTGCCATTACCCCAGATCCAGGTGTAATAGAGGTGAACATCCACCCAGCCTATAACTGGCGAGAGCTGGTGAGCAATACAGAAACACTGTATGCGCTAGCTAAGCAGTCTCGATTGGGTACGGATAAATTTATGTTGGATGGTCGGCACACGGGTACAGGGGGGGGCAACCACGTTACCTTAGGCGGGCCAACTCCATTACAAAGTCCATTTTTACGTAGGCCCGATGTGTTGCGCAGCTTTATTACCTATTGGCAACATCATCCGGGTTTGTCCTATCTTTTTTCCAGCCTGTTTATTGGTCCTACTAGCCAGGCACCAAGGGTGGATGAAGCTCGTGATGAGCTACTTTATGAGCTGGAAATTGCGTTTTCTCATATGCCGAAAGGAGAGGTACCAGCCCCTTGGTTGGTTGATCGGCTGTTGCGCCATTTACTGGTGGACCTAACCGGCAACACTCACCGTACTGAGTTCTGTATTGATAAGCTCTATTCGCCAGACTCAGCCAGTGGCCGGTTGGGGTTGGTTGAATTTCGCGGTTTTGAGATGCCTCCTCACCCTAGAATGAGCTTAATGCAAATGCTGCTGCTACGCACTTTGCTAGCCTGGTTCTGGTACCAGCCCTATCACAAGCCTCTGGTTCGTTGGGGTACTGAGCTACATGATAAGTTTTTGCTGCCCCACTTTGTTAAGCAGGATATTGAGGGTATCTGCCGAGATTTACAGCAAGTTGGTTTTAATATTCGACTGGATTGGTTTGCGCCATTTTTTGAGTTTCGCTTTCCCTTATGTGGTACCAGGGAAATTGACCATATTAACCTGGAGCTGCGTACGGCTATTGAACCTTGGCATGTGCTTGGGGAAGAAGCCACCTCACAAGGTACAGCACGGTTTGTAGACTCATCGTTAGAACGGGTACAGCTACGAGTCACTAATATGCCGAAAGGCCGCTATATTATTACCTGCAATCAACGCCGAGTGCCGTTGCATCATACCCAAACTAAAGGAGAGGCAGTGGTAGGCATTCGTTACAAGGCCTGGCAGCCAGCATCAGGTTTGCACCCAACCATTGGGGTACATGCTCCTTTAGTGTTTGATGTGTTTGATAGTTGGTCGGGGCGTTCAGTAGGTGGCTTTACCTATCATGTATCCCATCCTGGCGGTCGTTCCTTTGAGGTATTTCCAGTTAATGCTTTTGAAGCAGAAGGGCGTCGAATTGCCCGTTTTTGGAATCATGGCCATACGCCTTTTTATCATCGTCCCCAACAGGTTGAAGGTAATGGTGCTAAACCTAAACGAGTTTTTAGCGCCCACCCTGCAAGGACTGAGTTTGTGCTGCCGCAGGAAGAAACGGTGAATACAGATTACCCCAACACATTAGATTTACGTCGATCTTCCAATTGAGATAGCAGGCAGAATGGCACATATAACGGAAGAACCATCAGGCTTGCCAGAGTGGCTGTCGCAATACCTGAACCATCATCCTATGCAGCAGAACTTAGCTGTTTTTGGTTATTTAAAACATCTTGATAGCTCGGACCTAAGTCACCGCGCCACTGAAATTAAACGCTTATTGCTTAACAGTGGTTTTGTGGATAGCCGTGGTAAACGGCTTTGGCAACTGGACCCTTTACCTAACCTGCTATCAGAAGATGACTGGCGTCAACTGGAACGGGGCATTACCCAGCGCATTCGCTTGCTTGAGGCGATTCTGCAGGACTTGCAGGGGCCAAGAAATTTATTAACCCAAGGGTTGGTTGCTGCCGAGCAATTATTTTCACATCCTGAGTATTTACGTGAACGATATAGTCTGCCGGGTTGGGAGACCGGGCTATTTTTAGTGGCAATGGATATTGGCCGAGATATCAACGGTCAGTTGTATTTGCTCAATGATCACTGCCAGGTACCTGAAGGGCTGGGGCTGTTGCTAGAGCATCGAATCATTGCCCGGCGGATTATGAGTGAAGAGTTTGCTGATTGCAGCGTAGAACGAATTGCCGATTTTTTTCACCAGTTGCAGCAAGCCATCAGTCAATCAGCCCAAACACTTAAAGACCCTCGAGTAGTCATTCTTTCTTGTGGGCCGGATGATCCTCATTATTCTGAGCATGCATTTTTAGCCACTTACTTAGGGTATACCTTGGTTCGTAGTGCTGATCTTACGGTGCGCAAAGGTAAAGTTTGGCTGAAGTCTCTCGATGGCCTTAAAAAGGTGAATGTCATTGTTCGCTGGATTGACGATCGGTATTTAGATTCGCTTGAGCAGACTGAGTTTTCCCAGTTGGGGATTCCTGGTTTACTTCAGGCGGTTCGCTCACAAACGGTCAAGCTGCTTAATCCGTTTGGTAATAGCCTTTTGAAAACACCGGCGATTAGAACCCGCACTGTGCAGATTGCACAGTATTTGTTGGGGGAGCAGTTGTTATTAGCGGAGCCTGAAATAGTAGCTACAACTGGTTTGGATGAAGGTGCTTGGCCTGAATATGAACTCCATAGTTTTAAGGATTCGACAGTCAAACTCGATGGTGAGCTGGAGCAAGATGAAATCAGAACGTTAGTTACTGGCAGTCCTGAGCAGGTATTTTTTCAGCGCAAGGTTTGTTTAACCAATGCGCCTTTTTGGCAGCATAAACATTTACAGGCAAAACCGATGTTTTTACGCTGTTTTGCATTGGTGAATAAGGGGGAGATCAGTATTTTGCCGTCGGCATTGGGAATGTCACAAACGGCTGACACTAATATTTTTGTTAAAGATACCTGGGTGCAAACCCAAACGCCGATAGAGTTGCCCCCTGTTTTACCCAAAACTTTGCGAAAAACCTCAGACCTGGCATTAGTGGAAGGGTTGATTCCCAGCCGCACGGCAGAAAGTTTGTTCTGGTTGGGCAGCTCCTTGGAACGTTGTGAAGATATTTGCCGGCTGTTAAGGCTGTTTATTGACTTGTTTACTGAGTTAGCCATTTATCCGGATGCTAAAAGCCGGATTGCTATTGCCCAAATTAAAGCAGGAATTGAGCAGCAGATATTGCTTTACCCTTATAAAAGTGATGCATTGCTGGAAACGGATACCTCAACTTCTGCTTGCAAGAAACTAGTTCATGACTGTATCTATGATGAGGAGCTGACTGGCAGTGTGCACAGTACTCTAAGTTCGCTGTTGGACTCTGCTATGCAAGTAAGAGAGTTGTTGTCTTACGACAGTTTACGTACGATCGAAAGCTTAGAAGTGGAAGTACGACGAATGAAAAAGGCCCCGCCTTTTGCTGCTACCCATATGTTGCAGTCGATGCTGGACCGGGTGATTGGTTTACTGATGGCATTTAATGGTTCGGTGGTAGATAGCATTTCGAACAGCAATGGGTGGTTTGTGTTAGATATTGGGCGGCGTTTAGAGCGGAGTACTCAGCTAACAAGTATGGTGGAAGCATTGCTATGCGATGTTTTACCAGAGGCTCAGCAACAAAGGGTGCTAGAGGCGGTGTTGGTTGCACAGGTTAGCTCTATTACCCATCGGCGGCGTTATCGTATGTATCAGGGGGTGGATACGGGAATTGAGCTGTTGTTGCTGGATGCTGAATATCCTCGATCACTTGCATTTCAAGTTAAAAGCTTAACTTCACTTTGCAAATGGTTGCCTAGTAAAAGCAAACCTGGTTTTATGAGTATTACTGAAAAAGCGTTGTTGCGTTTATTTGCCGATTGTAACTTAATTGATCGACACCAGCTTGGACAGGTAGAGGATAATCGGCGCCCACAATTACAACATTTAATGCAGTTGGCTAGGCACCATTTAGAAGCATTTAAAGAAATTCTACAGGTGCAGTATTTCTCTCACACGAAAACAGCTCACAAGGTCAATTGGTCAACCGATACGGTGGGTGTTGTATGAAATACCAAATTAAGCATACTACTACCTACCAATATAATGAGAAGGTTAGCCTTAGCCAAAACCATGCTCGGCTTACTCCACAAACAAATCAATGCCAAAGTTGTTTAAGCCATCATTTAGAAATTTCCCCAAAAGCAGATTATTTAGTTTGTTTTCAGGATTATTTTAATAATCAGGTATCAGTATTTGAAGTGCCTACCATGCACGATCAAATGGTGGTAACTGCTGTTAGTGAAGTAGAAATCTTTGCAGCACAACAGCAAGTTGATCGGCAGTTAACTTGGGAACAGGTGCGTGACCAACTAAAACAGCCAATTGATATGAATAGCTTACAAGCAGCTGAATTCACTTTACCGACTTTTTCTACTAATCCAGTACCTGAATTAAGAGATTATGCTTGTCAGTCTTTTTTTCCCGGCCAGTCTGTTGTGACTGGTTGTGAAGATTTAATGGCACGGATTTATAAAGAATTTACTTTTGACCCGGAGTTTTCTACCACTAATACGCCAGTGAGTGAGGTGTTTGAGCATAAACGGGGTGTGTGTCAGGACTTTGCTCACTTGGCTTTAACTTGCTTGCGTAGCCTGGGGCTAGCAGCCCGTTATGTTAGTGGCTATATCGAAACCCTACCACCACCAGGCCAGGAAAAGTTGGAAGGTGCCGATGCCACCCATGCCTGGATTGCGTTATATCTGCCCAACTGGGGGTGGCTGGATTTTGATCCCACCAATAACCTGAAACCCACTGAACAACATGTCACTTTAGCGACAGGCCGGGACTTTTGGGATGTAACCCCATTAAAAGGCATTATGTTCGGTGGTGGCAGCCATCACTTAAAAGTAGCCGTGGATATGAAGCGGATAGTGGATGAGTAGCTTTTAGTGTTCTCTATGAAAGCGCAGCAAAATACTCCAAGCCAAACTATTTTCTAAAATTAATTGCAGCAAGCACTATAGAACAACCTGTTATCCCATATCCATTAGCATTATGCCTACCTGATAGTTTTTATTTTGATAGTAAGTATTTATTATTTTGAAGATAAAAAGTGTATCACTAGTTTGGTTAACAAAATCTATACAACAAGTTATATATATTTTCTGTCGTACAATAACTGAATAGCATATAATTGGAGGAATTTTTTGGTGTGAAGTATTTGAGTTGCAGTTGATGAAAAAAAAATTCCCTATCTATTCTTTACTCTTTATCTCATTTAGTAAAGCCTGGGCTATAACTGAAGTTTGTAATTATTATACAAAGCCAGTTCAGTTACCTGACAAAAAACAAACTTTCTTGGTCAACTCAAGGGCTGAATCAATTAGTACTGTACAAGGCCTTTATGATGCAAATATGAAGTCTTGCGATACTAGGGATGACCCTGTTAGTTGTAAGGCTTGTTACTCTATGTCATTTCATTCAGACCACTCAGTTTTACATAGTTGTCATTCTGGTGATTGGAACTACTACTGGCTTCAATCAATAAAATCTTGTAGAAACCTTAATGAGAATAATGGTTATCAGCCATGTTCATCTGGTAATCCTATTGCAATTAGTAATGGAAATAAATTTCAAATTGAATTGGAGTTTACAGGCCCTATCACTTTTAAAAGGTATTACAATAGTAATCTTGAACGATGGACTAACTCATTTAGTTCAAGGGTTATTAAGAGTAATAGTAATTCTCAGCTAATTTATTTGTTTCGACCAGATGGTAGAGCTTATAGTTTTTCAAAAGTAACTGATAAATGGGTATCAAATAGTAAAAGCTATATTGAATTGACTGAAAATGTAAATAGCTTTGGTTGGGTAGTTAAACTAGATGATCAAAGTAAAGAGTATTTTAGTACAGAAGGTCGACTGCTAAAAAAAGACTGGAAAAATGGACGCTATATACAAGTTAGCTATAACAAAGGAGCGACTCTAATTAGGGATGAACTAGGAAATGTGTTAAATCTTTCCTATGTAAAAGATAAACTTGTGGTTGCTGAATTAAATAATATTACTAAATTTTTATACAATTATGATTCACTTGGTCGACTAGAAAGTGTTCATTCTCAATCAAAGGGAGTTCGCCAATACCACTACGAAAACGAAAAGTTTCCCTATCACCTGACCGGCATCACTGACGAAAACGGTGTTCGTTTTGCCACCTGGACTTATGACGACCAAGGCCGTGCTATCACCAGTGAACATGCGGGTGGTAAAGAAAAGGTCACTTTGGAATTTCACGATAATAACTCCACTACTGTCACCAACCCTTTAGGGAAGAAAACCACTTATTATTTCCAGAAATTTAATGGTGTAAATAAAGTGGTTAAGGTAGAAGGGCATCAGTCCCAAAGTTGTGCTGCTGCAAATAAGGAATACAGTTACTACCCTAATGGTTTGCTAAAAACTAAAACTGATTGGAAAGGTAATGTCACTGAGTACAAATATAACGACCAGGGCTTACAAACTGAGAAGACAGAAGCTGTGGGTACATCACAAGCGCGCACTGTTACCACCGAATGGGATGTTGATAAACGCCTACCGATAAAAACCTCTGACGGTCAGTTGAATACTCTTTATCAATACGATGATAAGGGGCAGTTGATTCAGAAAACTCAGCAGAGCTTTGGAAAATAGCTCTATTTGTCATATGTGTTAGTGGATATGGGGTAATAGGTTATTCCATATCATACACCAAGTTTTATTTTCATCCTCTTGCGTGTGTCTTCTATGGTAAGAGGAAATAGTTTTTTAAGAAAATTCAAACAAAATTAAATCTAAAACACGGCACTTAGAAGTATGAAATTTAATCGGATTTTTTCTGGGCTATTAGCGGCTGGATTGGCATTTTCTGTTCAGGCTCAACTCGAACAAGCATGGCATTATCAGTATGATGACCAAGGTAATCTCACCCAAATTGATGGCCCTCGGACGGATGTACAAGATATTACCCGCTATGATTACAATGAGAAAGGCCAACTAATTAAAACCATTAATGCACTTGGTCATACTACTGAATTAAAAGATCATAATTATCTTGGTAGCCCGCAAACTTTAATTAATGCTAATGGTACGGTTACCAAAATTATTTATAATGGTGATGGAGCTGCTGAAACGGTAACGGTTAAAAGCCGTGTTGGTGATATCACCACTCGCTTTACTTATGACAATGTTGGGCAGTTGACTAAAATTGATTTACCCAACGGTAGCTTTATTAAGTATGAATATAGCCCTGCTCGCTATTTAATGGCGATTGAAAATAGTTTGAGTGAACGTATTGAGTATGAATACGATAATGCCGGTAATAAAACCAAGCAAACGGTTAAATCAGCCACCGGTGAAATTGTTGGTCAGCAAAGTTGGGTTTTCGATGAGTTAAGCCGGTTATTGCGTAGTGTAGGGGCTAATGAGCAAACGACTCAGCATGACTATGATTTTAACAGTAATTTAACTGGTTTTACTGATCCTAACGAAAACCAAACCACTTACGGCTTTGATGCATTAAATCGGTTAACTCAAACTACTAATGCGTTACAAGGTGTTACCCATCTGGAATATAACCAGCATGATCAGGTCACCAAGGTGGTTGACCCTAAGGGCACTACTACAGAATATGAATACGATGCGTTTGGGCGTTTAACCAAGCAAATCAGCGCTGACACAGGTTATACAAATTACGAGTATGATGCGACGGATAATATTATTAAGCGCATTGATGCTCGAGGTAAAGTCACTGAGTATACTTATGATGCTTTAAACCGATTAACCAGAAAAGATTATCCAAGTACGCCTGAATTAACTATTGAATATTTATACGATGATACCAGTGATGGTCATCCTGGGGTTGGTAAGCTCACTGGGATTAAAGATGCTAAAGGTGTGATTGCTTACCAATATGACGACCGTGGCAATATCGTTAATTTAAGTCGCACTATTGAAACAGGTAGTCAGAGCATCCAGCAAAGTGTTGGCTATCAATACAATATCAGTAATCAGCTCACACAAGTAACTTATCCTAGTAATTTGAAAATTAGTTACCAACGCAATAATGAAGGGCAAGTTATTAGTGTTACTGTCCAATGGGGAGCAGGGGAAAATGCTCAAACACAGACTATCCAAGCTATTGAATTAGCTAAAGACATCAGCTATCAAGCATTTGGTCTATTGAGTTCACTCACTTGGGGTAATGGTTTGATGTTAACTCGCCAGTTTAATTTAGATGGCCAGCTTACTCAGCAAACCATTGCAGGATTACAACAGCTGAATTATCAGTATGATCCTAATGGTAATATCACCGAAATAGCTAAAAGTGAATCAGATAAAAGGGCGTTTGAATATGATGCTTTAGATCGTCTTTTAAAGGAAATTAATGACTTAAAAACCACGCAATATAGTTATGATACAGTAGGAAATCGCCTTACCAAAAAAAAATTGCTGCAAGACCAAATAGGCTTACAGGAGTTTTCTTACGCAAAAGACAGTAACCGTCTGGCTACAACTTTTATGGGGCCTGTTCGGATAGACGAAGCAGGCAATAGCACTGGCATTGGCCCATTAAACTTTGAATATGCAGCTAATAACCGTTTAAGCAAAGTTAAAGAAATGGACTTTTTACTAGCCAGTTATCAATACAACGCTATTGGTGAACGGATTCATAAAACTATTCATTATGGCGAAGATCAACCTACCCACTGGATTTACACCTATAATGAGTCTGGCCAAATCCTTGCGGAAACCAAGTACAACAAAAACTGGCAACAACAGTTAACACGTCAATATGTGTGGCTAGGCAGCCTGCCATTGGCAATGATGGAACAAACCACTAATGGTGCTGGCTTAAGTGCACCACAAGTCACGTATCTACACAGTGATCATCTAAATACCCCAAGACTGGCTACAAACCAACAGCAGCAAACCACCTGGGTATGGGAATCTGATGCATTTGGTGTAGGTGAAGCCAATGAAGATGTTGATGGTAATGGCCAGAAGACAGTTGTCACCTTACGTTTCCCAGGGCAATTAGCTGATCAAGAGAGTGGTTTGTTTTACAACTATTATCGTGATTATGACCCAACCCTAGGGCGTTATATTGAAAGTGATCCTATTGGCTTAAAAGGTGGGTTAAATACTTATGGGTATGTCTCTTCAAACCCTTTAATTTATAAAGATCCTTTAGGTTTAGCCGAGATATGCTGGAGACATAATGGTAACTTCACTCACAAGTTTATATGTGCTCAAGATAAATGTGTAGGGAATTGGCCTTGGCAGAAAGACAACCCTAATAGAAGTTGTTCTCTAGGTGGGATTACACTTCTCGATGAGAAAGAAGATACATTATTTTGCACAGAGGATGAAGGTGGGAATCGCGAGTGCGAAAAGAAAGCTTTTGATCAATGTGCTTTGGAGTACATAGGAACTGCAGGCCAGTGGTCTCCGTATAATACGATTACAAATAACTGTACTCATTGGACAAATAATCTTAGGCCGGTATGCAACAAAGTAGCACAACGACAGTGTACAAAAAATAGCTTGAGGTAAAAAATGAAAAAAACAGTTATTAGAGTATGTACGTTTCTTGTTGCTCTAATTATTGTTGGGTTGGCTACTAAAATAGTAGTTAGCCCGAGTAAAAAAGAACTTGCAAAAGTTAAGGTTGCTGAGAGTGATGTAAAAATTATTAGTGAAAAGTTGCTTCAATATAAAAGGTTGGTAAATAATTTTCCAAATGAAGATGGGTGGTATTTAGCCTTAAAAAGTAAAAAAGGACTTGGTGATTTTTCCACAGGTATTGGTTTAGTTAATAATATTCCTGTAGATCCTTGGGGAAATAAATACATATATCGACGTTTGAAAAGTGGAATAACTTTTGAGGTTATTAGTTATGGAGCTGATGGAAAAGCTGGCGGAACTGGTACTGCTGAGGACATAAAAATAGTGATTGATAAGTGATTTAAGAAGCTGTAACAAAGGCCTGATGATATGGAGTAATAGAATATTAGTAGACAGGCATAGAAACCTTTTTAGCTCTTGACGCGCCATGGAGGGCACTTCAGTAGTGGCAGAGGAATATTCTAGTGCTTGATATCAAACAAGAAATTTAACGCAGAGGAAGCAGAGTATGAGCTAAAAGCCTTGAGTAGCGGCTGGGGAGACAATTACCCCACAGTATACTAATAATGGCAATTACATTGAGTTAATCTCATTCTTTTCCGATAAATGAGCCATTAAACAGTTTATTTAGCTACACAAAGTGCAGCTAAAAGGTGATTTCTACCAATTAGAAGCTTGGGACTGACTTTTTTTTGCCCCAAGTCTACGTTAAGTGATGTATTACCTTAATCCCTTTTTTTTGCAACAATTAGTTTAGCAATATACAGCTCGTTATCAGTATTGCTCGAAATTGCCAACCGTAAGGTTGTAATATGTTCTGGAACATGAATATCATTATCCAGCCATACGAAACCTTGGTCATTGATATTACGCTCTGACAACTTCAACCAGCGCTTAACTTGCTTACCTGTATCTGGATTAATAGCGGCTAATTCATAATACAACCATAATGTAACTTTGCCTGGTTTTGCTACTCTTACTTGAGATGCAACCTTATAGACTTGCTGGGCTTCAATAGCACAGCTTAAGTCAAGCCCTACTGTTGGAAAATATTGATTATCTGTTACTTTTAGAAGATTTAAAGTAGACAACTTTGTATCTGTATTTTCTATTATTGACAACTCACTACTGTCATTCCATCCAAAAAGGCCATTAAAGTTGTCAGGATCACTATCAAAATCGTCTTTTCCGTAGCCTGTACTTCTGTTGTATAGAGACCATATGTTGTCCAAAGATCCTGAGTTAGGAAACTTTTCATGTGCCATAGTTGTTAGTGGAGTATAATGAAGGGCTAGTTCAGAGATGCTTCGTTTGCTGGGAGAACAAAGATTAGCTATTTTTGCTGCCATTTGGTTTAGGGATCTAGATGCATTTTCTACAGATGAACCACATCGTAAGTACAAACGACTACCAGACTCATTCATACAATCAATGTTTGGATTAGAGAAATAAGGAAGTGTTTTACCTCCGAGTTGTTGTGCATAAGACATGATCGTGCCATATGGTTTTTCTGATTGCCAATCCATATAGCCATAAGAGTAATCAAAAGGAACATCATCTTTTTTATGGCCATAGTTTTCTACATCGATGGCCTCATTCAAGTAGTCATCAAGGGATAAAAGCCCATTCTCTTTCAAATAATTTTGATAAAGACTTTCTTTTTTCTTTTTATTGATGAAATCATTTTTCTGCTGTTGTACAAACTCATCGAAGCTCAACAAAGGATAAGGCTGCAAGTTGTCTTCATCATCAATGGAATTAGCATAGTAAGAGTAATACTCACGGGTAATAATTGATATGTCTGATGTAAGACCGTGGTGTAAACCCATAAGATGACCTAACTCATGTAAAAACACATATTTTGGATTAATCTTTAAACTGTTGGTAGCACTTGATGTGTTGATACTTAATCCAACTGAAGCGAAAGAGTTTAGATTATCAGCAATGCTATATAGTTGTTGGTTTATGCTAGAATTTTTGACTGATGATGAGGCTATGCCTTCCGAACCAGCATAAAGAACTACTCCTAAGTCTGCCCCATAATAACTACGTAATTGATGCGTACGCTGGTTAGAAATCAATTCATTAAGAATTTCTTCATAGGTAAGCTGCTTTTTATCTTTTGTTTCTTTTAACCAGGGAGCATAAGCTTGGTATACCAAATTAAATCGAATATTCACTTTACTATTAATAAATACTTGATTTGAAAAATCAATATAGCCAAGTATTTCATCTTCTATAGAAGATGATTGTTGATCAAAATGGCTTTTTATACTTTTTGGGTAAAGCACCATGATGTCAACGGTATGTAAAGGTTCTGCAGATAATATCTCTGAAAATAGTGTAAAAAACAATAAGTATATTATTGTGGCAGATTTATTTCTTCTTCTTTTCTTCATTTAAAGTTTACCTTAATAATAAATATAGATTATCCAGATAAGTAACTTAGTAATAGACTTTCTAAAGCGGTAGTAACAGAGAAATAGTCATCTTGTATCATCATTATTTTGGTGGATTAGATATGTAAATATTAGTACTGGCGAATGACTAAAAGTTTTTCTGACGGAAGTTGTAACTCTCTCATGACCGACTAGTATTTCTATTTAAAATCCACCGGAACACCCGCTATTACGGTTAGACTTATCTTTTATTCTAACATCATCTTTTGTAGATGACTTTTTACTTGAGTTACTACTAGAGCAATTACCCATCAATAATGCCATGACTACAACTACTGTATTAAATGCAGCATCTGCAACAATAGTAAAAGGCACAGCTGCGTACAATAAAAGTTCTTTGTCAATAGAAACTCCATTTATCTTTTTAACTTTTTTTGGTTTTAGAATTACTACTTTATTTTCATAGATAATAGGATCTGGAGATGTTAAAATTAAATAGTTGTTAACCGGATTTTCTTTATTTACTATGTACAAAGCTGACTTTTTGATACTTTTAGTAAGTTCACTAAATTTTTTAGGTTTTGTTTCTATAACTGGTATTAAATTCTCATCCTTTGCTTTGCTTTGACATCCTAGTGAGAAGCTTAGATTATCCATTTCATGAACTATAAAAAAATCGCTTTTGATGCTTGAGTTTTTGGATATATTTTCAGGACTTAAATCTATAGAATAAGTGTATTCTTTCTGGGTAAAGTCATTACTATTTTTAAGTGTAAAACATACTGAGAGTTGATTGTTATTTTTTAAGCTTGCTATTTTCACATAATTTATTTGAGGTGAAGAGTAAGAATAATTCCACTTTGCTCTAGCTTGATTTGCTACTTCCAATGTTTCGCTTGTAATTATACAACCTGTTAAAGCAGAAGTTAATAAGAATATAAAACAAAAAAGTAAAATTTTCATTATAGTACTACTTGGGTCTAATAATTTAAGTCTAGTTAAGCATATAAACAAAGTTTTAGATAACACTTGTTTAAATAGCAAACCGGAATCTTTTAATATAAAAGTTAGGAAATACCCAGTTTGTTGCTAAGCGCTATTGTAGGAAATTATATTATCTGAGAGTACTCGATCAGAGTTGGGCTATTCAGTATATCTTCTCAGCAAGTATGGTTAGTGATACGGTTAATGACATAACAAGCTCATTTGTTGTATGAACTCATAAAAGACTCAGATTGCAAGCCCGGGATATAGTATACATAATTAAATAGGATGCAATGATATTTACATATTCTTTACAAAGTTTACTGAGTAAAAAATAAGCACTACTAAGAAAAATATAATAATTAGTAGGTTATTATGGTTTTTTATAGCTGAGTTTCTTATTGATAAGTAAATCGATTATTTACATACTATTATTAATCTTAGTTATTGTAAAAATATGAATTGACGTTACTTAATGTTTTACGATAAGATCTTCTCATCGCACAATAATTTTGGTTAAATAGTATGCATTCTCTTAATAAGATTAAAATAACTAGTGCTTTAGCAGTTATATGCTTACTGTATTTTCTCTTACATAATTTTATTATTTATATTTTTGGAGAGCCATTTACTGTCAGTGATAAAGTTTCTAGCAATGAGCTATGGTATATATATTGTTTTATTGGAATAGAATTAGTCTATCAAACAATAGTAGTTTTACTGATAGTTTTATTATTTATTAGATTTTATAAGGGAGAAGCACTTTGCTGTAAAAATATAAATTATATATTCTGTATAGGATGGATATTTTTGCTTTATCCCGTATATTCTCAAGGCTTTGATTATTTACTTAATATAGGACAGTCACTAAATAATGTAGATTTTACGATCGCTATAAATTTAGTTATTTTGCCACTAGCATATAGTCAACATATTATTTTCGGTATAATTTTATTACCTATTGCATATATATTAAGGCATGCTAGTTTAGTCAAGTCAGAGTTAGATAAGTATATATAAAAGGAAATTTATATGCCTATTGAATGCAATATACAAGAATTACTTGCAAAACGTAAGTTGAAGTCAAAAGAACTTGCAGAAAAAATTGGCATAACTCCTCAAAATCTATCAATACTGGCGAATAATAAAGCTAAAGGTATTAGATTTTCTACACTAGAAAAGCTTTGTGAAGTACTTGATTGTACTCCTGGAGAAATTATCAGTTATGTATTAAAAGAAGAATAGTAAGGTATAGTTTGTAGTTAAATATTGGAAATATCAAAAGCAATATTTTAAACTTATTTTATAATTTTGAAAAAAATATGAAGTCTTTTTATATAAGTAGTAACATTCTATCAGGAGAGTTTTTGTGATTAAAAAATCGTATTTAATATTTGTATGCTCATTACTACTTTCAAGTCAAGGGTGTAGTCAAACAAAACCCTCACTTACTTCTCTAGAAAAGCCAAGCATAGAGATTATTGAATTGAAACCAGGGTATAACCCAAAAAGTGGTATCATTATTGAAGAAGAAAAAAATATAGAGAATTATGAAAAACGAACAGAAAAAAAATTTCCTGTAAGTAATGATGATATAAATACATCATATCCATTTGAGGATCAATCCCCAAAAAATGGGGAAGCAAAATTTAGAATATCTTTTTAATTAATATGTGAGTTATAAGATAGATTCTATTTTATTATTGAAAAATATTTGTGATGCTATTTTTTTGTATTGAACATCCTTTGTTTCCATTGTTTTTTGATTGCAGCAAATAACGATTTGTTTTTTTTGGATGATCTAATGGGGGGCCTTTATATACTGCATTTTTTCTTTGCGTAGCATTAGATTCAGATAGACTACTTGAATTAACCTGAATAATAGTAGGTGTTAATAAAAAAGGAACTATTTTGTGTTTCATTAGTAAGCTATACCTAACAAGTTTTATTGGTATTGGATTTTATATAGGTAACTGTACTGGGAATATAGGCTCAATAAAATAGTGTGATATTGTTCTCAATCATTTACAAAGATAATAATACAGTATTATTATACTTTAGTATAAATGCTTGGTGTTAATCTGATAAATAAGTAAATATACTTACAATTTTGCTGTTTAATATATTTTTATAGAAGTGAGGCTTAACAAATTTTCAAACTACACAAAACTAATCCGCGTTGTTAATTTTAATGTAAATAATATTATTAAGAGTTACTTATGTGTAATAGATTTATTGGTTTTGTTTTATTTTTTACTGCTATAGTTGCTTGTGCAGGAAATAATACGCATGTAGTTTTTATTGATCCCGGGCATGGTGGGGAAGATTCAGGGTATATTAGTTCAGGAGGTATGGTTGAAAAGGATATTACTCTTAGTGTTGCTAGAAAAATAAAAGAAAAATTGAGTAGTGGAGATAAATTAAAAGTATTTCTAACAAGAGAAAATAATGGATATGTAGGTTTAAGGAGTAGGGTTAAAACAGTTGATGATTATAAGGCATCATTAATGATCTCGGTTCATACTAGCGAAAAGGCCTGTAAAGGCAATAAGCCATTTTGCATAAATATATACTGCTCTACTAAGAGAAATAAAAAAAGTTGTGAATTAGAGAGTTCTATTTTTGATTCATTAGTTTTTGATGGAAACATTGACAGTGAAAAAATGATGAATGAAAACTTTATAATCTTAAAATCAATGGATGTTCCTTCTGTTATAATTGAATTTGGTGAAATAGATACATTAAAAAAATACAACCTCTTTAAAGATAATTATTTGAGAAAAGCAATTGATAGTATAGGTAATGGAGTAGTTAAGTTTTTAGAAGTAAAAACCTAGTGATGTTAAATTTTAGTTGGTAATGTATAGGGCTTATTATGTTGTTTTAGACAAAAAATGGCCTATAAACTTTTCCTGAAGCCCCTAAATTTGGATAAGGTTCTTAAGAAATATGCAATAAAAAATAAAAAAAAACTAAATATTTGTAAAGTAATTAATTGGATCTTTGTGGGATAATTATTGGTATCTAATCAAAATAGCCTGTAACTATTTACCTTTAACTCAGTACTTTATCAGTATACACTCTCTAGTGAAAACCAGCTAAATCACTGCTATTACTTAATTATCAAGGCTTTAACTTTTCAAGGAGAGGATTTGTTAATGATGATTGACTGGGATGCCTACCAAAATAGTGGTTTTTTTGATGAATTGATTGATGCTGGTGGTCAACCTCGCCAGTCTGGTCAGGCCCTGGTTCGTTTTTTATCAGAATTAACTGTCGAAGAAATGGACGCTGCTCGTGTAGCAGCTGAGCTTGCTGTGAAAGAAATGGGGATTACATTTACAGTTTATGGCGATGGAAGTTCTATTGACCGAGCCTGGCCCATTGATATTATTCCTCGTATTATAAGCAATGAGGAGTGGCAAAAGGTTGAAGCAGGCTTAGTACAACGCGTACAAGCGTTAAACTTGTTCATTGACGATATTTACCATGAACAAAACATCATCAAGGATGGTGTATTTCCACAGGAGTTAATAAAAAAATCTGTTAATTTTCGCCCCCAATGTGTAGGGATTAGCCCCCCAAAAGGAGTTTGGGCTCACATCTGTGGTACTGATTTGGTCAGGGATAAAGATGGTACTTTTTATGTGCTGGAAGATAATTTACGAGTACCTTCTGGGGTTTCCTACATGATTGAAAACCGCTCGGTAATGAAGCGGGTTTTTCCTGAATTATTTGAGCAAATCTCAGTGTTGCCAGTTAATGATTACCCCTCTCAATTATTTGATATGTTGACCGCGATGTCACCAAGGCCATTAAATACACCAGAAGTGGTGGTTTTAACGCCTGGTATGTATAACTCGGCGTATTTTGAGCACTGTTATCTGGCCCAGGAAATGGGCTGCGAATTGGTGGAAGGCCGCGACCTGGTCGTAAATGATGACGACTGTGTGTATATGAAAACTGTTGCTGGATTGAGGCGGGTTGATGTCATTTACCGGCGAATTGATGATTTATTTCTTGACCCAGAAGCTTTTAATCCCGACTCACAGTTGGGAGTTGCCGGCCTGTTAAGAGCCTGGAAAAAGGGTAAAGTATCATTGGTCAATGCACCTGGAGCAGGGGTTGCTGATGATAAAGTGGTATACACTTATGTACCTGAAATGATTCAGTACTATTTAGGTGAGCCAGCAATTTTACCTAATGTAGAGTCTTATCGTTGTTATGAGTCTGATGACTTTAATTATGTTGTAGAAAATATAGATAAACTGGTGGTGAAACCAGCTAATGAGTCGGGAGGCTATGGCTTGTTAATTGGCCCCAAATCCACTCGAGAACAACAGCAGCAGTGTATTGAACGAATAAAGGCTGATCCACGTAATTTTATTGCCCAGCCAACCTTAAGTTTATCAACTGTTCCTACTTTGGACGAAGAGCAAGTGGAAGGACGACATGTGGATTTAAGGCCTTTTATTTTATCTTCTGGAGAGCAAACCTATGTGACAACTGGTGGTTTAACACGGGTTGCGTTGGTAAAAGGTTCTTTGGTAGTGAACTCCTCTCAAGGAGGTGGGAGTAAAGATACCTGGATTGTAGAAGAGGAGGGTGTGTAAATGCTGTCGCGAGTCGCTGAAACTTTGTATTGGATGGCTCGTTATGTTGAGCGCGCCGAAAATATTGCCCGGTTAATTAATGTTAACAATTTACTATTAATGGACTTACCTAAAGGGGTTTCCGCAGGTTGGGAGCCATTGATTGACATTATTGGTAATCGAGAACCTTTTCTTGAATTATATGATGACTTTTCTGAAAATAATGTGCTTGAATACCTGGTTATTGATAAAAATAACCCGTCTTCTATTCTCCGTTCATTATTGGCTGCACGGGATAATACTCGAACTGTAAGAGAAGTAGTGCCTCGTCAGGTGTGGGAGTCAATTAACCGCAGCTATTATTTTGTGAAAGAAAATGCTCAGGGGGCATTAAGCAAGCGTGGTCGTTTTTTCTTTATGAAGCATGTGGTAGAGTTTGCTCATTTAACATTTGGCGCACTAGAAGCAACTTTAAACCACGACTTAGGTTATACATTTATCCGTTTTGGTTCACTATTAGAGCGGGCGGATATGACTTCTCGTATTATAGATGTCCGTACAGCCCGGCTAGTTCATAATCAAACCTCCCGCCCTTTTGAAAATATTCAGTGGATGAGCGTTTTGCGTTCATTAAGTGCTTATCAAATGTACCGCCAGCAAATGGGCGTGAGAGTAAGTCCTAAGGAAGTATTAGAGTTTATGCTACAAGATATAGTTTTTCCTCGTTCAGTTTTATTTTGCTTAAATACTTTGAGACATCTTAGTGAGGATATGCCTAATAATAGAGATATAATAGATAGGGTAGAACATAGTATTCAGGAGTTGCGCGCGCAGGATGCAGCCAAATTAAAGGCAGATGTTTTACATCTTTACATTGATGAACTACAAGTGGATTTGGCTGAAATTCACCAACAATTATCTGAACAGTATTTTCTGCATTGAATAAAATAAAAGGCAATATCATAATTGTTTTATTAGTTATTGGTTGCCTTATTTTATTGATAATTGCTTTGTTGTTTTACAGGTCAGAACGAGAAATCGCAGAAGTAATTTTAACTCGACAATCTTATCAGTGTACTGAAAATAGTTGTCGAGTTAAATACAATATCTTAAGTCGAGCAAATGTAAAAAAGCGTGCTTTGATAGTTATTTCTATTTTTACACCAGAAAATAACGAGAATAGTTTTATAGAAGAACGTCAAAGTAAACTAATCTCTCCTAGAACATATAGCTTTCACTATTATAAATATTCATACCATAAGTATAAACCGGAAAATATTAAAGTTAAGTTAGAAGAAGTAAATAACGTCAAGCATAAGTGAATATATACTTATATTTGGCGAGTTTTTTGAAATGTTTTCCTAAAGTTATACCAATAAACTACAATAAACCAGCCCATCAATATATGGGTGTTTGATTTTTACTCAAAGCTGATAGTAGATATAATTAGCTGTATATAATCAACTATTTTGGAGTAGTTTATTCATGAAGAAAATAATATCAACACTTGCGGTATTAGTAACAGGCGCACTTAGTGTAACTGCTAACGCAACGGAAAACTCCCTGGAAGTCAAATATGTTAATCAATATGACTTGGTTTGGTGGGATAAGAAGTCAGGTGGGAAATACAATGGTAGCTACTATCGTCCTAAGCTTTCTGCCGGCTATTATCGATTAGGACATTATGCTAAATCAGGGTATAGTGCTCCAACTGAATCTGTTGTTGTTGTAAAGGAGTTAAAGGCTGGTTCTTTAGCTAAGCCTGTAGGATATACTCGAATTTGGAAAGACTCTGGTTCTGGAGCAAAGTGGAATGGTTCATTTTGGAAGCCCAATCCACCTACTGGATACAAGTGTCTTGGAGTTGTATCTCAACGTGGGTATCATGAGCCTTCCACGGATGAAGTGAGGTGTGTAAAGTCAAGCCTTGTCGTTGCAGGGAAAGCAGGCAAAATGACCTGGAATGATAAAAAAACAGGCGCTAAAGATAACTTTGGATCATGGAAAATAGTACCAAACCATCCTGATGGTTTGAGCATGAATTTATTTATAGGTTATTCAAGCCATTCAGCTCCATCATCAAGCCCTTTGTTTAATGTTTTAAATAGAAATATTGTGGCTGATCAACAGCTTTCAAAAAATGAAGTTATTAATTTAATTAAAAAGCATGGTCCCATTTTATATCTCCATCCAAAAGAGAAATACAAGTTAGACTCTCCATTTTACTATATGGATAATGCTTGGTTAGTTAATGAAAAAGGAAATAAAATTCAGACATCCTTTGCTACGTTTAAGAATGACTATGATTATATAAAGTCTGCTGGTAATATTAGTGGGCGTGCTGTTAATAGTATTTGGCTTAAGCCCAATAACTCATCTGCAGTAAAGTCAGGTAATATTAATAGAGCTAAAACAATAGTACATGTTAAGAATGTTTTGCCTGGTTATACTGATATCCAGTTTTGGTTTTTTTATTCTTACAATGGACCTGGCACAGCAAAAGTTAGGTTAGGAGAAGTATATAGTAATATGGGTGAGCTGAAACCATTTGGTGAACACACTGCTGATTGGGAGCATGTAACACTTCGATTTGAAAATTCGTCTAAAAAAGTAACCTCAGTTTACTTTGCTCAGCATAATTATGGTGAAGTTAAGCTAGCTAATCAAGTTGATTGGGATGGAAACCATCTGGTTATGTACTCTTCTAAAAATGGGCATGCTAGTTATTCTAGTGAAGGAAAAAATTCCCATCGTGTTCTCCACAAATGTACAGGAAGAATTTTAGGGCAATGCACAGGACATCTAGATGTTGATTTGCTTAATTATACAGATAAAGGTAATCGTTTTAATGCTTATAAAACTGATAACTTTTATGTTGTAAACTACGAACAGGCTGATTGGGCTGAGCTGGAATTTAGATGGGGGCCTACAAAAGAAGCAAGAATGTCTGTTAACCAGGCGAGAAAGGTTGCAGTAGATTTCTTTGGGCCTTTTATTGGTAATTCTTTAGCAGGGATAGTTGGTAGTTCATTATTTTCTTACTTCTACAGTCAAGATCAAAATGCTCCAAGTAATATTGGTACAAAAGGTAGTTGGGATGACAATGAGTTCTAGTATATAAATTCGGTATTTTTATTGACAAAAAGGCTCTGTTAAAGGAGCCTTTTATATTGAGTCCTGTTGGTCATTATCTGATTGTTGGTTATAGAGTATCCAATAAGTGATTTGCATCAAATAGTTATAATTGAGTGGTTTTAAATATGATTGAAGATCAGAAAGTTAGTGAATTTCTTAATGATGTTGCATTAGTTTCCTCTAATCAATTGGATATTATTAAGTCTATTCGAAGACTATTTAATAAAGCTAGCCGGGAACTGACTGATGAAATCAAGTATGGAGGATTAGTTTTTGTTAAATCAGGCTCATTGGTAGGAGGTATTTTCCCTTATAAACAACATATATCGATTGAATTTAGTAATGGTGTAAACTTGGCTGACCCATCAGGGTTGTTAGAAGGTAAAGGCAAAAGAAGAAGACATTTAAAAATATATGACATGAAAGACATCAAAGAAAAAAATGCTGATTTTTACATAAAACAGGCTGTAAACGAATGATGCATTAGAGTATTTGAAGATTTCATTTCAAGTAAATTTCAGTCTAATTACGACAGTAATATTAATCAAACTAATCTCAATTAAGAGAAATGAAATGTTTGAAATTAGCACTACATTAGAAGTAAACCCTATCTCTAAAACGATACTTCTGAGGCAGATTCTATTAGTGTGGCATTGGATAGAGCCAAAATACAAAGAGAAATAGGTGCCATTTCTACTCGCTAAGTGTCTTATAATACTACTATTAGTGAAAGCATTGTAAGAGGGATCACCAATACTATATCTAGTGCTTCTTTAACTGCTGCAACCGTATCATCAACCTTTAACAGGATGAAATTCCATTATTGCTAGTGTCTCTTGATGATAAATAATTAAAAGATACTGTCTTAAAAAAATTATCTGATGACTGTAGTTAGTTTATATTAAAAACAAAAAAAATATATCATATATAGTTGCTTCTCACTGGCTTGAAACCTGCTTTTGAATAAGTGCTATATCAAGCAGTAAATATTAATGAGGAGTAATTATGCGCAGTTTATGGTATACAGCGGTATTTGCCGCCATGTTCTCGGTTGTGGGCTTAAATGCTCATGCAAAAACCCCTGACGGTATGACACCAGCTGAAGAGACGGTTTGTGACGTCTTAATAGATGCTACACCTGGTTTATTTGGCTTATGTAACGCTTATTGTGAGGCTCAGGACTTAGGACCTGATTCTGATAAAAACTCAATGGAGCAGCTGTTGAGTAATTACAATAAGAAAAAAACTGAAAATGATCCTGACATGCCTTGTCTAGATAATAATGAACCTGAGCCTGAACCAGAGTGTCCTTGTTGCCATTTAGCTGAAGGCTTACCAGAGGTATGTACCACTCAGGAAGATGATGAAAACTTTATTATGGTGTCATTTGAAGGGGGGACTGCAACTGCTGATATAGCAAATGGAGTTTGTACATTTACCGATACAGTGACAATGGAAACAGTTATAATGCAATCAGCAGAGGATATTGAGGTATGCTATACCATTTTGCAGCGCTGTCCTCCAGTAGAGCCACCTGAGCCTCCGACTCCACCAACAAGATAAAATTGCTTTAATTAAAGCCCCTTGTTTCTATAATGAGGGGCTTATATGTAGTACCCAATAGATGCAGCTTTTTCTTTTTCCTCCTAGCCTCTTCTTGTTTGTTTTTTGACCTTTCTTTAATGGGAATATTATTTAAAGGAATCATTTAAAATTTTACTTGACTTCTCTCAGTATACCTCAACATAATAAATCAAGTCTTATTTGAATTTATCAAGTTTAACTTGGTCTGATTTAGTGTTGATTTCATTACAGAGAAGGGGTTTTTATGGACAAGATTGCAACAATCGCGCGACGTTGCCGAGTTTTGTTCTCTATTCTTGGTGTGGTAATGTTGGTTTTTACATTATCTACTTGGGCATTCATCACGCCAGACCTGGCCGGAATGTTTGGTGTTACTTATCCAGTAACAATTACTCCTTTAACTAAAGGATTAGGTCTACTTGTTTCATTTATCCCCCTCAGTATTATCTTTTATGGATTGTTTTTATTGATTAAATTGTTTAAAAACTATGAACGTGGAGAAATTTTTACCTTAATGAACGCCATTATCATGCGTAAGATTGGGTTATTATTTTACCTGTGGATTATATGTCAGGTTATTTTTTCAACACTATTTATATTGGTTTTAACTTTTCAAAATTCACCAGGGGAAAAAATACTTCAAGTAACTATTGGCTCTGATAGTATTTTACCCTTTGTTGTTGGTAGTATTATTATTTTGATATCCTGGGTATTGGTTGAAGCTCAGAAAGTATCTGAAGACCAAGCATTAATACCCTAATTGTTTGAGGTAAGCAGGTAGAATGGATAATGGATGAGGTCACTATAAAGCTTGACGTTATGCTCGCAATGCGAAAAATGCGCTTAAAAAAACTTGCTGAACTTACTGGGCTATCTGAACAAAATTTATCCTTGATAAAAACAGGAAAGGCGAGGGGAATTCGTTTTTCAACACTCTATCTAATCTGTAAGCATTTGAATTGTCAGCCAGGTGATTTATTAGAGTGTCATTATGACTATGATACTGACACTAAGTAGAAAGGAAGTTAAGAATGAGAAGATGTATATTATTACTATTGTTAGTATCAGTTAATACAACTGCGGAAGGCTTTTATAAATTATTGGCCAAAGCAGCTGAAGAGCGCACTCAATATAATATCACTTATGATGGCTCATATCATGTAATTGATTACCCCAATGGTGATGTACCTGAGAATATTGGTGTTTGTACTGATGTTGTTATTAGAAGTTATCGAAAGTTTGATATTGATTTACAGCAAGCTGTACATGTAGATATTAAAAAGCAATTTAATGCATACCCATCCAAGCGCATTTGGGGTTTATCTAAACCAGATAAAAATATTGATCACCGAAGAGTACCCAACTTACAAACTTTTTTTACTCGAAATGGTAAAAAATTGTCAGTTTCAGAAAATGGCAATGATTATAAACCAGGTGAATTAGTTACCTGGATGTTGCCTGGAAACTTACCGCATATTGGTATTGTATCTAATCAAAAGTCGGCTGATGGTAAGCGTCCTTTAGTGGTTCATAATATAGGCGCAGGACCTGTGTTAGAAGATATGTTGTTTAGTTATGAAATAACAGGTCATTACCGATACAAACCTATATCCTTCAAGAAAAACTTTTAAGGTTTGTTGTCATCGCCCTTCAAAAATCACTCGTTTCGGCTATAACGCTTACAAATCTATGGATTTAAATAATAAACTAGTTGAAGTAACTACAGGCGTTACGGATTTTACGCTGGCTATTGTTGCTGTAATGGTGGTAATTCAATTGTGGCGACTACATAGTTTAAACCATTGGAAAGTAGCACTATGGTGTTCAGTAGTAGGTTTAATTGCTATTGCAGCTCTATTTGGTGGTTTTGTGCATACTTTTGAATTGTCAGCTGATAGCCGCCAGATGCTGTGGTTGCCTATTAACTTAGCCCTTGGGTTAGCTGTAGCTATCACAGGGTTAGGGGCAATATATGATTTTTATGGAAAAGAATCTGCACAAAAACTATTACTAGTTGCTTTAGGTATTGGGATAGCTTTTTTTCTATTAACCCTCTTGCTGGCTAAAGGCTTTATTGCTTTTGTTGTTTATCAGGCTGTTGTTATGTTTGGTGTGATAACTGCTTATTTAATCCTAGCCATTCGCAAGCAGCTACATGGGGCTGGCAT
Organism: Spartinivicinus ruber; assembly: GCF_011009015.1. Taxonomy (NCBI): domain Bacteria; kingdom Pseudomonadati; phylum Pseudomonadota; class Gammaproteobacteria; order Oceanospirillales; family Zooshikellaceae; genus Spartinivicinus; species Spartinivicinus ruber. Next base: position 5,513,604 of record NZ_CP048878.1, on the reverse strand, counting down.
TATAGCATCAGCAGTTGGGTTAAACATGGTTGCTGCTATGATTCAGCAAAGCTCATTATCTATAACACTGGTTGTGCCATTTGATCACAATGGCTTATTTCACCTTATTCAAATGGTGGCGATTTATGTACTTGGGTATGGATTAAAAATAGGACTAAAAAAATGTAACCAATAAAAAGGATGGCAGTTTTGAGAAACTGAGAGATAGAAATAAAGGAGAGATAGTACTGACCTAAACTCTCCTTTATGTTAGTAAGAGAATAATACTTTACTAACCGGTAGCTAAACCAGCAATTGCTCCAGCATCCATAGCAGTATTACCTTCCATATAATTAACTAATAATTATCAAAATAGCACAATATATACCCTTAGCTAATATTTTATTGGTATTGACTAAGTGGCAAGTTCGTTAAAGGTTTGACTGATATCCTTGACGGTAGTCCAAGGTAAAAGCTTAAGTATTTTAATGCCGTTGCTTAGTTTAAGTGGTTTGGCAAGTCCATTTTGTAAATAGACAACCAAGTAAGGGGTACACATCTGTTGAAGGTTTGAATAGAGTTGAGAATGTAGAGTGATTTGATTAATTAGAATACTGTAACAATCAAAGCTCACCTGGTCTGAATCTTTACTGCAAAAAGACAAACTGGTTAAGAAAATATTGTAATGATTACTTGTTTCAATTTCCAGCCTTCTTAAGAATTCATAATCTCTGGCAGAATAACAATGGTTATCACTCATTATGGTTATGGTGAGTTGGTGCATAGGTTACGTGAAGTAAAAAACCTGCTTTACTGATAGGTTCAACATAGCATATTTGCTATGTTACTTTGATGAAATTACTGTGAACTCTAATCAAGATATAAAACATATCAGAAAGTGAAACTGTTTTTTATGTGGTTTAAATGATAATTATTATCATTAATTGTAATTACATAAGGCTATTTTCATATATTAGAATATTATTGTTTCCTAAAATTGGTTAATTACAGAGCATTTTTTAATAATTATAAATTGAATTGCTTAATTGTCTGACTGTTTTTGTAATTTTTTATAATTTGTTTGTGTTAAATTCATCACTTTTTTCAGAAAGTTATAAATTTTCGACTAATTATAAAAATAAGTATTTACCGAAATAGATTAGACTGATTCTGCTCTATTAATAAACAATAACTGAATGAGCAAAAAATAGACGACTTATTTTGTCTATTAGATATAGTCAATACAAATAATTAGTCTGGAGTGCCGATGGGGTTAGCAAACGTCTCAACTTATAGTCCAATTCAATTAAGTAACACAACACACCATACTTTGGCTGCTGATATGAGCAAAGTAGTGGCTGCACTTAATAATCGGATTTTGGCAAATGTCAAGCCAAGTAAGCTTGAGGCAGTGCAAGGTACACTGAAAAAGATCCAGACTACAGTTGATGCTAGGTTAGAAAGCAATGGCGGCGATAATTTACTTTCTATTACTGAAGTAGCAGTAATATCAAAACAATTGTCTAAAGTGGCTAAACAAATTAACAACCCTGATTTACATAAAGTCACAGGTTTGTTAGCGGGCCACTTATTTGCTGATTGGTTATCACAAGCACGTGTAGATATTGAAGCAAGCTTATATAATCAGTTAAAACCCCTTGGTGAAGTAGGCGCTGCCAAAGTCAAGTCGTTAAGAGTTGAAGTAAAAGGTGGTGGTAACGTTTACGGAGCAAATTTAAAGGGCAGCATTGGTGGCGAGTATCAAGATATTCTGGATGCTGATGATGAGGGGTTATTTTTTCGCACCAAAATTAAAACAGTGGATATTGGTTTAAATGCGGGCGCAAATGTTGGTATTGCTAAAGTGGGTGGAGGCGTTAAAGGTGCACACTCTCGATTTACTTTTGAAGAATATAATAACATTAAAGCCTATGTGCATATGGAAGCACATAATTTAACCAGCCTTAATCGTAGTGATTATGAACTTAAACAGACAGCAAAGCACTTTTCTTGGAGAACAATTGGTCGTTTTATTTCTAATCACTTGCCGGGTCAGGTGGGCTCAGAGTTAAAACTTTACCAAAAACAGTTACAAAAGGCTGTGAATAACCAGCATGAACTAAATGATTTGCTAAAAAGTCAACTAGGCTTATCTGCTAAAGTAGTAGCAACTCCACCACAGTTGCCAGAAACACTGAGGGGGTATATCTATAAAAATGCAGGCAGTATTGATGGTACTGCTTCTATTGGTATTCCTTCAACAAACTTTTCGGCAGCTGCAGGATTAACAATAGCTAAAGAGCAAACCGAAATTTTTGAGTTTGTACCCAGCCATTTCTGGCGTGTTATTCAGACGAATGCAGAACGAGTAAAAGAGCTGCCTGAATCGCTAGTAAAATATGGTAAGCAGTTGTTGGCACAAGAGGATACGACATTACCTGCCTTCGACAAAGCATTAGGTGCCCTGGAAAAGCTGAAAACTGAATTTGATGATTATATAACAACTGTCCAAAAATACGATGCAGGTGATACAAGCCTGCATAATTATAAACATCAGATTGAATCCCAGTGGGGTGCAAATGGTCGTCATGAACTGTTAAGAGCAATGCATGGAGCATTTGCTTTATTTGGTGCTGAGCTGAAAAAAAGTGCACAGAGTGAAATAGACCCAGTAGAGGCAAATGCCAAATTAGCAAAAGCGACCACGGAGATGGAGCAATTAGCACCTCAATTGGAGTCACCACCTATTGAGCATTCACGACAAAAACTAGAAAATATAGCCTCATTTAAACAATTAATTCGTCTAAGTATTGCAGATACAAAAGCAGCTTTTAATGTGTCTGCTGGCCCTGCATCTATAGAAACATCTATATTGAAACGACATCGTGTTCATCCAAGTCGGCTACGCCAGGGGGATTACATAGATCTTGAGCTAAAAATACAAGGTACGGCAAGTGTTGGGGATGTTACTGGTTTAATGGATACCGTAACAGCCAAACTAGCTGAGGGATACCCCGGTTTGGTTGATCCAGAAACCTTTAAAGGGGAAGTCAGTACTTTTTTCCAAAATAATGTTGATCTTGCTGGTACAGGGGCATTACGGATGATGGTTCGTTTTTTTAAACCTGGTTATCAACAGGCTATAGGCGACTCCCATTACCATCAACAACTTACCCGATATTTGTTTAGTAAATCTGGTTCTGTTGGTGTAGGTGGAAGTATTCCTGTTGCTTCTGGTGCAGATGTAGGAGGGAAGATAAAAGCCACTCATTATGATACGCGGGTATTAGGAGAGCGTATTGCTGATAACACCTTAAGTTATGTGATGACGCGACATAACCGTTTTTTTCGCAATAATGAAATAAACAGTGGTTGGCAAGATTTTCTTAAGGCTCATGAGGGTGAAATTAAAGATTTATTTCGTAATTTAGGTAATACTTCTTCTGATGTACATAAAGAAGCCCAGCATTGGCTTAGCGAGCTGGTGACAAAAGCAAACTCTTTTGAGGCTAAATCAAAAGCGATAGCATTAAAAGAAAGTTTTAACGAGGCCATGCTTCAAGTCAATAATCACCCAGATAACCCAGAATTTGTAGATAAAGCCAAAGAAGTGTTTAGTCAGTTTTTGACTGATCAAGTAAAACCTTGGTGGGATGAACATCAAAGTAATTGGACTAGCTTACCTTATAGCGATGGCAGCTCATTGACTGACCGCTTGAAAGCGAATTTGAAAAATATTGGTACTAACCTGTTAGCTCAAATTAATCATATAGGTCATGTGTTGCAGGGGCGCTTAGTGAACTTAAAGCCTGCCAATGATAGTGCTAGTAGGCTGTTTAAGCAGGCTGTTGGTATAGATGTAGACAACATTAAGCCAAGTGTGCGGAATGACCCATTAGATCAGCTTCATGCTGCTGCTTGGCAAACTAATCCACTATATCGGCCCCAGGTATTTCATTAAAGTATTCGGGGTAGGTCTTCTAGGGCCAAGTAACTCCATTGGAGCAATCGTATAGGGATCACTACTCGATTCTTGGTAAACCTTAACAGGCTCTTTGACTACAAACACTTTACCTTTGCATAATTTACCTTCCCCCTTTTCTTCACCAATGACTCTTTTTAAGAATTGTTCATCACTGGTTTCAACCAATCCTGATGGTGGTTTAGCTACATGACTTATACAGCTACTGATATTTACAATTGTAGTGGCACTAGTTGTATATTCAGCAATAAGCTTGGTGTTGGTATAGACAGATAAGAGGACTAAACTGATTGGCAATAAGTTGCTTATTCATTAAGTAATTTTTCTTAATTATTCATGAAATTATATTTACTTGTTATGAAATCTAAAAACTATTTTTTATGGAATAAATTTGCAGTTATCTATTGTTTTTCTTTTAGCAAGGGTTTATTAGTTATATTTATGCTTTCTTCAACTAAACTTGTGCCAATATATTAATAATTGTCATAAATAAAAGCACATAGAAAAAGCTGGTTAGATAATGGAGATAACTTGTAATGTAAATATAATCTTTAACTGTACCTTTAAATTAAAAAACTTATCTGTAATATAAAGTAATTACCTTCGCTATGCATACACTTAACCATACTCTATATTCAGAAGAGGACATCAAGTGAGGGGAAGTGGCTTGGTTCTCTAAAAAGTCTTCAAAATGGTGATGTTTCAATAACAGCATAGGCCAATGAGCAAACTGTTACTATTTCTGATTTTATTCCCTATACAGGTTTTTTCTAAACAACTAGACCGATTATTATTGGTCGGTTTAGAAGATAGGGCAAGCTTTCCTTATAACTATACGGCTAATGAACTCAATAGTGCTAATCCTGGCATACTTATTGATATGACAAGAATGATGGCAGCACGCCTTGGGCTAAAGGCTCAATTTATAGCAGAACCCTGGAAGCGAAGTTTAAAATCATTACAAAGGGGACGAATCGACCTACTTTTTAAGGCAAGTTTTAAGGTAGAGCGATTCCAGTATGGGCGTTATCCAATGAGTGGAGATAAACTAGATAAAAGCCGTTATATTACAAAGATCAGCTATTATCTTTACACAATGAAGGGGAGTAAGGTGAGTTGGAACCCTAATACCCAGCGTATTATCAATTTAACTAAACCTGTAGGAGCTCCTTTGGGCTATTCAATTGTAGGTAAATTAAAGCAGTGGGGTGTCAAGCAAGTTGAGGAAAGTAGGGGAACGGAAGTAGATTTGAGAAAACTCATTCAAGGCAAACTTTCTGCTGTTGCAGCTCAAGAATATCCTGCAACTTATTTTTTGAATCAATACCCTATAGAGTTTAAGAAAGTTATCCAGTTGACACCTGCTCTTGTTTCACAAAGCTACTATATGTTGATTTCTTATCAGTTCTATCAGGAGAACCCTGTACTTTCTGAAAAAATATGGGATGAACTAACTGTTATTAGAGAATCGTCTGAATATCAATTTATACTTAAGCGTTATTTACATTCAATCCCATAACCATTTTCTATACTTTAATCAGCTATTCAACAAAATGGTATTTACGTTTTATTTTTTTTAATATTCCATTTTGCTTCATTTTTAAAAGTTCTTCATCATAATTTTTAATAAGCTTATTTAATGATGGGTAAGAAGAGGCCTTGACAAAAAGGTTATAATAAGGTTTAACCTTTAAAGGTTTTTTTAAATATGTTATTTTTTCTGAAATACCTTTTTGATGAGCTTTATATAGTGCTGACATTGTTTCTAATGGTACAACATCCAATCGTTTGTTGACTAACTTGTTTAGTTGTAGGTCATCCCTAGGAATTATTTGTATATAAGGATATGACTTACTAGCTTCCCAAAACTCTTTAGTATAAGACTTACCTGATGAGGCACCTACACGCCATTTTTTTAGGTCACTGTATTTTTGGAAGCTGATTTTACCTATATCTTCCTTTCTAATAAAAAAATTCCATGCAACTGTTACGTGAGATTCTTTAGGATATAAAAGATATTTTGTTCGTTCTTTTTTATATGAGTAAGTCATCAGAATATCCATATCTCCTTTTTTCCACATTATTTCGACTCTTGGAGACGAGTCTATGAGTACAACAACATATTTGTGGCCTAGTTTATTCAAAATATGGTTGAGTACATCAATATCAAACCCTTTAGGTTGGTTGTTTGTGTCAAGATATCTCATTGGAGGGGCAGGAATTCCCACTATAACTAACTTACGTGCTTGTGTAAAAAATGCCATTTGTAGTAGAGCTAACGTTAAGAGAACATGCTTAATATCTAGTTGCACAGCATCTTATCCTTAGGGGTACAGTATATTAGAATATATAGTTGAATATTTAATGTTTTACCCTTTTTATATGTGGAGATGTCTGCTATCCCACTTAGGACTATAGTTGGTTCAGGCTAAACTATTGGACAATTATCGCGAATGAGAGTTAATTTGGGATGGCATATATGCCAATAAAAATAAGATGGTTCTAAATTAGCAGGATGTTACTGTTAATTTATATATACATTTATGCGATAAATCCCAGCTATATCTACAAAATTCTAATTTAAATTTTGCTGACATAATAGATAACCAATCTAACTACTGGACAAAAAAACGTCAATATTTTGTTTTAATTATGTCACACTAAGGCAAAATCTATAAAATTTCGACCAAATATAAAAAATAGTTTTTTGTGAAATACATTACACTCGGTTTAGACCTTACTACATATACCCCAAAAAGAGGGTATAAAAATATAACTATAATTTCTGGAGTCTTAACATTGTTTACTATTAGTACTGTAGTTTGTATTCGTAAAGATGATGGTTTTTTATTCAGTTTAAAGGGTTGGATTCCACTTTAATAGCTGTCTTAACACAGCTATAGAAGACAACCTTTTATTATCTGAAGGGTACCCTGAATAAAAGAGCATTTTAATTATGATCAACCCTAATTCTTTAGAGAATAGTGCAGCTGTTAGTGCTGCTCTGACCTTAAGTAATCAAAAGCATCAAACTCTTGCAACTGATCTCAATACAATACTTGCTGGCTTAGCAGATCGGTTACGCAATTTACAGGCTGGCTTTTCAGCTGTGGGTACAGAAAAAACAAAAATTAAGCGTGGCTATGAACGCGCGATTGATACATTAGAGCAAATAAAAGTTACAGTAGATAATCGACTAAGAGCTGACGGTGATAAAAGTATATTATCAATTGCTGAAACGGCAAGAGTTTCAAAACAGTTAGCTTATATTACAAAAAATGTTGATAACTCTGAAGTTAAAAAATTAAGCCAACTGCTAGCTGATCATGTATTTGCTGATTGGTTATCCCGTGCTCGTACTGATATTGAAAATAAAATTTATGATGAGCTTAAGCCATTAGGTGAAGTTGGGGCATCAAAAGTAAAATCCATTAAGGTAGAAGTAAAAGGTGGAGCCAATGTTTATGGTGCTGATTTACAAGGAAGTGTTGGTGGCGAGTATCAAGATATTTTAGATGCAGATGATGAAGGGTTGTTCTTTCGTACTAAAATAAAAACATTAGCCGCTGGCTTAAATGGTGGACTTAATGCCGGTCTTGCCAAAATAGGTGCTAGACTTAAAGGTTCACACTCCAGATTTACCTTTGAAGAATATAATAATGTGAAAGCATATGTGAATATGGAAGCACATAACTTAACCACATTAAAGCGCAGTGACTATGAATTAAAGAAAGCATCTCGAAAGTTCTCTTGGGGAGCTATTTCCCGGTTTTTATCCAATCATTTTCCTGGTAATGCGGGTTCAGAGTTAAAATTATACCATAAACAGTTGCAAAAAGCGGTGAATAACCAGCACCAGCTCAATGAATTACTTGCTAATCAACTTGGTATTGAAGCTAAAGTTGTTGTTAATCCACCACAGTTACCTGAAACCTTAAGAGGCTACATTTATAGTAACTCTGGTAGTATAGATGGCTCTGCTGTAGTAGGACTGGGGGATACCAATTTATCGGCATCAGCTGGTTTTAAAATATCCAAAACCAAAACAGAAATTTTTGAGTTTGTACCTACCCATTTTTGGCAGGTAGTTAAAGACAATGCCGAACGCCTGAATGAGTTACCAGAAGGGCTTATTGCTCACGGTCGTAATTTATTAAATCGTAATAGTGCTGAGCAACCTGCTTATGAACGAGCTGTTGCTGCTATAGATACATTAAATCAAGATTTTTCAGATTATATCACTGCCGTACAAAAGTATGATGCTGGAGATCAAACTCAACGTCAGGTTAAACATGCAATTGAATCGCGTTGGGGAGTAAGTGGTCGTCATGTGCTCTTAAGGGCTGTGTATGCATCATTTGCATTATTTGGTAATGAAGCTAGACAGGCAGCTACTTCCGATACTGAACTCACTGCAGTTACGGAGCAGATGGAAAAACTTGCAGTACAATTGGAAGCACCGCCTATAAAACATTCGCGCCAACAATTAGAAGATGTCGCGTCATTTCGGCAGCTAATAAGACTGAGTATTTCTGATACTAAAGCATCTTTTACTGTTGCTGTAGGCCCGGTTTCAGCTGAAGTGACAGTGTTAAAACGCCATCGAGTTCACCCTAGTAGACTGCGTGATGGTGATTACATTGATGTTGAGCTGAAACTACAAGGCAATGGCAGTGTAGGTGATATTACTGGCTTAATGGATACGGTTACTGCTAAATTGGCAGACAATTATCCAGGGCTTATTGATGCAAACACATTTAAAAGTGAAGTCAGCAACTTTTTTCAAAATAATATAGAAGCTTCAGGGGCGGGTGCAATACGACGGGTTGATCGTTTTATCAAGCCAAGTTATCAGCAGGCTTATGGTGATAATGAATATCACCATCAGTTTACTCGTTATTTATTGACAGGATCAGCCTCAATTAATGGTGGCACAAGCTTGCCAGTTGGAGCCGGTGGTAATGTTGGTTTTAGCCTAGGTGCTTCATACTCAGATACTCGAGTATTAAAAGAAATACTATATGCTAATACGCTTAGCTATGTCATGACTCGACATAATCGATTTGCCCGTAATAAAGAGTTAAAAGGCGAGTGGCTAGAGTTTCTGGATAAACATAATGGTGGGTTGAAGAATTTATTTAGTAATTTAGGTAATATTAATTCTGATGTATATAAAGAGTCCCAACATTGGCTAAATGAGCTGGTTGATATTGCTAAAACAGATGAAGAGCGTGTAAAAGCAGAAAAGCTCAAGTCTGATTTTAATCAGGTAATGAGTAGAGTGAGTGATCATCCTGATGATGCGGAAGCTTTTGATAATGCAAAAAATATTTTTAATCAGTTTCTTTCTGACCAGGTAAAACCGTGGTGGGATGCACACCAAAGTAAATGGACCAGTTTAACTTTTAGCGACAAGCAACCATTTGCTGAAACATTTAAAAACAGCTTGAAAAGGTTAGGTGATGATTTACAAAATAATGTCACTCGTGCTTTGCAAGATCACTCTATATTACCAAAACCAACTGATGCAGAAATTAACAGCCAGGCACTTAATAAGGCGTTAGGCGTAGAAGACAGTAAACTCGTTGCGGGGTTTTTACAGCTTCTTCATTATCAAGGGGTATCAGCTGCTACAGGTTATGCGCGCAATCAGCTGGCTTTAAGCTATATGCGTTGGTTGCAGCCGGATGCAACTAACCTTCAAGTCAATTCTTTTGCTGAGCTTATTAATGGTTTACCAAATAGTACGTTAACCACCCTGGCAAATGGTCAAGGCGCAACACCGCTTAGGCAGCAGCTACAAAGCGCCAAAGCACAAGGTGTATTTAATTTACAGCTACAAGTGGGTGATCGGCTGTTTGCTATCCATCTTGGTAATGAGACTGTAATACATCTTTATGACTCAATAAGTGGTAATGTACTGGAAATAAACTCAATTAAAGATACAGTTGCCTATTTAAACCAGCTAAAGCTAAAACAGCAAAGCTGGCAGCTCTCTTCACTGGATATTAGTCAGTCCCTCAATGAGAGCCAATTAATTCAATTAAGTCGACGTTATATTACTGACCTTGATTTGTTAATCAGAGCTGATCGTGATCAAGGGTTATTAAATCTCGGTAATCAAAAAATTAGTAGAGCAGAACTTTGGCTGGTAGGTGCTTCTTTACAAGGACAAAAGCTGGATGTTGATCAACTGGTATCATTAAACCAGCTGGACCGTTCTATTCAATTAGATGCTCACCAAATTGATAACTGGCTAAGTGGCTTATCGGGTGATAATGCATATACTGCGTTAGCCAAGTTGCATCGATGGTTGGAAGCACAGCCTAATCTGTTATCGCAAGGTAGTGATAATGGTGCTAATACTAAAGCTGAAGTATTGCGTCAACGAGCTGAAGCAGTTGTATTGCTTGATCAACAATTGCCATTATTAACAGAGTTAGATCAAAATTTAAGTAAAACAAACCATGCAATAGATGAGCTTAATGCCAGGCAGCAACGTTTATTTGGTACCCAGCAAGCGCCGAATACCCGGCTTAACAAATTAGCCAAAATCTTAAATGGTGTTAACACCCTGATGAGCCTTAGCCGTTTGCCAGGTAATGTTTATCAGACAGTTGATGCCTTTGCTAAAGGTGAAATTAAGCAGGGTGTGCAAAGTTTGGCTGATACTTTAACGGATAATCTGGATATTGCGTTAGATGTATTAGCCAATAGTACCCGTGTGCAAGCTGTATCCAGTCGCTTAGCCAGTGTTGCAGGCAAATTAGGCGCTGCAACCAATTTTGTTGGAGCTGGCTTAGGTATTTGGGCTGCAGTTGATAGCTTTAAAGCAGCAGGTAATGCAACTACGCATGCTGAAAAAGTTGACCATATTATAAATGGCTCTTTCGCTGTAGCTGGTGTAGTGGTTGCAGTAGCAACGGGGATAGCATCATTGGTAACAGCAGTCGCTGGACCCATTGGTGCAGCTATTGGACTGGCTATTGGAATTGCCCAAGGTATTTATAATGCGGTTAAAGTTAGGCAACAACTGTCTGAAGCAGGTATTAGTGGGTCTGATTTAGACCTGGCAGGTGCTGCGGTATTTTTTGGTTTTCCAGTACCAACACGAATTGCCAATAAAGCAGCAACGAACATCGGTACACGCCAATGGGAGGCTGCTCAACAACAGCGTCTAGAAGCATACGCTAAATTAGGTGTAGACAAGTTGGTTTATAGTTCACCTAAGGTATTTACTGCCTATGGAAATATTGGTGGTGTCAGTGAAGGCTATGATTACTATAATTTAACGCCAGCAGAATTAAGAGAATATCAACGAAAAAATCCAGGTGAAGTGGATAGTGGTTGGATGTTCCGCCAGGAGCCAAAAGCGGCTGAAGTGAAAAAACTGGATAGCTATGATGAAGAAAATGGTGTTACCTTAATTCAGCTAGGCAAAGGTTTTGATTGGGCCAGAGGGGATGCTAATCGAAGAAACATATTTTTGGTTGGCCATAACCAGGGTAATTTTGGGCGTCGATATTTTGGTGGTAATAAAGCCGATACTTTTGAAATTCGCTCACCGGATGCGTTTCCACATTTAGATGTCAATGATACGGTTAGAATTGATGGTGGAGCAGGGATTGATACCGTGTCGTTCCGTTCTATGTATGGTCAGAATGGAGTAAAAGTTAATTTAGAACCCACAGAATATCTCAATAATAAAGCAACAATTAAAATGCGTGATGGTCGTGAGCATACGTTTTTAATTGATAATATTGAAAATATTATTGGTAGTGAAAAGAATGATGAAATTTATGGTAATCGTCACTCAAATTTTTTACAGGGTTCAGAAGGTAACGATACATTAAATGGCTCTTATGGTGATGACCATTTAGTTGGTGGAACAGGCAGTGATTATTTAGAAGGCAGTGAAGGATCTGATAGCTATACAGTTACTGCTGATGACTGGTTAGTATCAGATGATCTGGATACCATTAATAACTACTCAGATTTAGGTTTAAAAACTTACCGAACAAGACTTGAGTATTTAGCTAATAACCCTGGTGCAACCGATGATGAAGCAATTCGTTATAGTATGAGTAATACGAGTGATGAGCTTTCAGTTGATCAGTTAATTACTAACTTTGGTGATTTCTCAGGTTATCAAGATGGTGGCCACTTAATGCTGTCAGTTAGCCGGGGTTGGCTAAATAGTTTACGGCTGGCTAAAAAACTTTTTACCAGCAAAGATGAATTTACTAGTGAAAAGTTAGCTTCGTTTGCTCAGGAGTTCGGTTTGCCACAAGGAAGGAGTAATCCACTCAATAACTTAACTGAAGTGTTAGATAACAGTAGTTCTCATTGGGATCTACTGCATTCAGATGCTTATAAAACAGTTTTAAATCAGCTGGAAAATACCCTGCCTGAACGAGTCGATGTATTAAAAATCGAGAACTATTATAAATCTGAACTTTACCAGCACTTACAGTTTAGAGACTTATTGGGCAATGCTTATATAGCAACAGCCAAAGGTAATCAAGTTGAGCTTGATACTATGGTATTGAAAACACCTGATTCAGGTGTTCATAAAGTAGAGTTAGATAAAAGACGGATCAGAGTTTTAGGTTCCAGTGACAGTACTCCTTTTAGCTTAGTTAGTTTATTGTCAAAAAAGCTGCTTAACGTAGTGGGCTCCAAAGCAGATGATAGTATTTATGGTAATGAGCTAGATAATGTCATTGATGGTGGTGCTGGGTTTGATCATCTTTCTGGTGGTGATGGTAATGATATTTTAATTGCTGGTGAAGATGGTGGTTTATTATCTGGTGGGCGGGGCAAAGACACTTATATTGTCGGTGCTAACCAAAACCAAGTCGTGTTAACGGGTTTCGAAACCACTAATAGAAAAGGTGTTGAGATAGCAAAAGATGACTTACGGGATACTCTTGAGTTGAATGCAGGTTATCAAGGATTCAGTAGTCAAATTAATGGAGGAAGTATTAGTGCTAGCTATCAAGGAACACAAATTGTTTTTGGTGGTGTTTATCAACAAGATTTAGCTAAGAGATTAGCTCTCGTTTTTTATGATAATAAAAATACTAAGCTTGGTCATCAGTATGGTGTACTTAGTCAGCAAGGAAAGCTATCACTAACAGAAATCGATTTTAGTCATAATGATGAAACTAATTACCAAATTAATTTAAATACCAATCGATATCAATGGGCAGAAGGAAGTGCTGAAATAATTAGTAAACATCAATCTGTTCATCGTGTTCAAACTGGAAATGGTAACGATACACTAGTCATTGGTGCCAATAAGGAAGTCACTCAAGCCAATTTAGGTGGTGGTCTGAATGTATTAGATATTCAAGGAAATAGCTCTATTGTGCATTTAACCCATCAGGCTGGTAATGGTTTAAGAGTGAACTGGCGAGGGCTTGAGTGGCAAAAGCTTAAAGTGCTTTACAAGGGGGGACAATTATCCTTACTTAATACGGCTACTGAAGACCAGGCAATAGTATTGGCTAATGCAAATGAGCTAAAATCTGAGCAAGTCACCATTCAAGATAAATCAGGTGAGAGCCATCAGCTTAATATTGATTTGTTAATTCAAACGGCAAGTCAAATGTCAACGGATGGGGCAAGTAGTAGCTTTTTAGCAAGTAATAGTGAGTTGGTAAATCACGACATAGTTGCTTCCTCTGGTTTGACTGGTTAGTAAACTTTTTATGCTGACTATAAAATACAGAAAACAAAGGGTTATACTTAATATCGTTTTTAGAGTTTGTTGTCATTGACCATCAAGGATAGTCGAAATGTAGTATATATAGGAGCACTCTGTTGCCTTTACCCCATTCATGACACAGCAAAGATGAATGGGGTATTTAATACTTATTAAGAAATAACTCTGATTTCCAATTAATGAACAGTTTTGTGCTCCATAATTACACCAACAGTTTGACGGTCTCCCTCTCGTGCCTCATAACCGGTAACTGAATAAAAAGGATACATTGCGCCAGTTGCACTGCTATCACCATTTACATAGTAGTGAAAAGCAGCAATGTTATTTTGACGAGCTAATCTAATAGCATCATCAAAATTACCTACATAAGCTGGCCAACCAAAACGTTTATCTGGCTTTCCTTGAAAGGCAACATGAGACAATACAAAGTAACGCCCAGTTGGTGTTGGTGTGCTTAAATTATTATTTTCAGTAATTTCATTTAGGTTTTCAGAGAGAGTATCTTCTTCAGATAGAGAGCTGGCACTTACACTTTGAACTGCTGCTAAAGATAAGCTTACAGCTGCAAATAATAGGGGTAGCTTTTTCATATTATTTTCTCTTGTTAAGTTAAATTATTAATTACGGTGTTTAGCTTAATTCAATTATTTACAATAAAAGGCCTTAGTAGATTACTCTAATATCACTGATACTATAAGTTATAGCTAATTAATTTCTACAATTTGTACAAATATGTATCTTACTACTACTTGCAATACTATTTCATTCTTGCCTTTAATTTGGAAGTGTAGTGAAGTTTCTAAAAAGAAAAACCCACATCTGTGGGTTGACGAATTCAATGAGTTTGTATCAAGCAGTGAAGCTGACTTTGGTTTGTTAATGTTTATATATGATAAAGTTTTTGTTTTATTTGTACTATGTTAATTGATCATAAAATTCATAAAAATTTAATAGAAGATCTACTGACATATACTTTTGTCTAAGGCCAAGAATCTGCTGGGTGTTATAAAATTTATCTAAATATTTATCAACTTTACAAAACTGATCATTAATAAAGAATGAGTCTATGAGTGAATTACATCCTCTATCATGGTTTGATGAGTTAGCTGCTATTAATGAGTACTCTGAAATTGAAGGCTGGTTATTCAAACAGTTAGAACAATATGGGTTTCCATTATTGCTGTTTGGGAACTTATCTAACCCAGGATCAGGAATGATAACTAACTTTCCTGATGAATGGATGCAGCGCTTTGCAAAAAAAGACTACATATATCAGGATGCCCCAGCTCAGCATTGCTTCAAATCTATTACACCAATTATATGGCAAGAAGCTTACGATATGCCTCAAGCAACTATTACAGCTAAAAAAATTCTTAATGAAGCAGAGAGTTTTGGCTTGAGAAACGGACTATCTATTCCAGTGGTTGCTAATAGTAACCGAAGTGTATTAAGTATTTGCTATGATGGGAAAAATATAGATTTTAGATATTTTATTTCAAAGTCTATTCTTACCTTAATAGGGTTGACTCAAACTTTTCAGTGGAAATTACTTAATAGCTTCTCGACAGAATTTTTTGATTTACCTAAGTTAAATAAGCGGCAGATAGATTGTTTACATTATTTGTCTAATGGATATACGAATAAAGAAATAGCTTCTTTTATGAAGCTATCTCATTACACAGTAACTGATATCATATGTGAGTTGCTAAAAGTTCTTAATGCTTCTAATAGAACAGAAGCAGTAATGCTGGCAATAAAGCAAGGAATTATTTGAACGTTGCAAACTAGGCTTGTATGGTTTTAATAGGTAATTTTGAATAACTATTAATAAGAAAGTTTGACATGCTTAAAATTTTATGAAAGATCTGTTTCTCGTATATTGGTAACTACTGGAGGCTAATGTAATGCATCTGCTGTAAATAGCAAGTGTTATAGTTTTAGTTAAAATAATAGGGAGTAATCATAAGTATATCGAAAACTCCCATAAGGTGCAGTATCAGTATCTTATTAGTCAATATATTCTGTTTTATCTGCAATATCTGGTGGTAATGTAAGCTTCCACTTATCAAGTAGTGCTTTACTGAATAAAAATTTACCTTTTTCACCAATAACAGGTCTAATATCAGTAGGGTTATCTCCCTTTAAAATACGTTTGGCAATGCCTGCAGCTTTTTCACCTTGACTATACCCTTCTAATACCATGCCACCTATGGCTTTATCTGTTCCGACAGTAAAACTCCAAAAGGCAAATAATGGAACAGGCGTATTTTGAGAAGTCCACTTGATCAGCGTTTCAGCATTGACGCTCTTGTTATCATTATCAATGAGAGTATGGTATAAGCCAATGATAATTGCATCAAAACCATCATTTTTCGCTGAATGAATAGTTGACTCCCATAAGTCTTTTTTACCTATCTGTTTTAATTCAACTTTTAAACCAGATATTTTTAGTGATGTTTTTCCTTTAAAAGCTTCTTCAACTGCGTGCATAGAAGTATTACCACTGTCAAACAAAACTAATATTTGCTTAGCTTTAGGCATTATTTTTTTGATTTCCACTACTGATTTTTTAAACAAAGGTCTTTCCAAAACACCTGTTATATTTTTACTGAGCTTCATCCTACGAGGATTGGAATTGATGCCTAAGTACACTACAGGTGTATCTGTGGTTGCAAATTTATCTGCTAGGAACTTTAAAGCATTGTCATCACCCAGAAACACGAGTTTTGGTTTTATGCTTTGATAAAATTGCCAGGCTTCGTCTGCTTTTTTCTGATAGTCTGACTTTGGAATACGTTTCGTATCCATTTGAAAGCGGTGAACTTTATATTCGCTGCCTTCAAAGTTCTTACTAATACCATTAACATAACTGGCATCCCAAGGGTATTCAGCATGATAACTTTCAATAATCAGTAAGTCAGTTTCAGCTGCTATTGAAACATTGAATGATAGTAAAGCTGAGGTGATGTATAGTGAAAAAGAATTTATTTTTTTCATAACGAAAGCCCTATTTAAGTAGAATTGAGTTTAATTTTATTGTTTCAGGAAGAGTTATTTTCCATTTTTTTAGTTGGGTTTTACTATAAATTAATTCACCTTTCTTGGGTATTTGAGGAAGAATATTTTCAGGTTTAGTACCATTTAATATATCTTTTGCAATTTTTGCTGCTGCATACCCTTGAGACCTACCTGTCATTACTAAACCGCCAATAGCTTTTTCTTTGCCTACTGCAAAATCCCAAAAAGCAAATAATGGTAATGTTGAATGGGTTGAAATCCAATGTATAACATCATTACTATTGACATGCTTTCCACTTTCATCATTCAGTGTAAAATAAAGACCGGGCCAGATAGCTTGATAACCTTTTTGTTTGGCTTGCCTTATACTTTCTTGCCAGTATTCAAAATTATTGGATATTAATAAATGAGTTTCTATATTGCCTATAGTTTGTACGGGTTTGTTTTGAAAAAAATCCTGCATAGTATGGTGAGATGTTGTGCTGTCATCGAATAACAAAAGTACTTTCTTCAAGTTAGGCAAAATTCTTTTGGCAGTAATTAGCGAACGCTTTAATAAGGGCCTTTCTAAAACACCTGTGATGTTTTTATATTTATAAATACCAGTATTTCTAGGGTTGGAGTTAATACCCAAATAGACAGCTGGATAATTTGTCTCACTTATTTTATGAGATAAATATTGGAGAGCATTATCATCTCCTAAAAAAATTAAAATAGGGTCAATAGCTTGTATTACCTTCCAGGCTTTATCTGCTCTTGCTGGGTATATGACAGGAGGAAGTCTTTTGGTATCCATTTGAAAGTGTTGGACTGTGAATTCAGGAAGGCTTTCAGAGATAGCCTTGACATAATCACGGCTCCATTTAAAACCTGAATGATAGCTTTCAATGATTAATATATCTCTACTGTCAGCAGATGGCTGGAGAGAATATAGCAATGATACTATCAGTAAAGATTGTATTAACCGATGTACCATGACATGGCTCTTCAGTGTATTATAGATATTCACTAGTAGAATAGAGTATAGGGTCATATTCATTGTCATAATTTATCATAAAAATATAAGATATATTCAAAAAAGTTATTTCGATTACAAGTAGAGGTCTGTTTAATAAAGTATTGAGATTAAGGGTTATTTTTAAGTTGGATGCTACGGTAGTTTTTTAAGATTGACTGATATGTTCCATCCTTTAAAATGGCTTGATATCCTTTATTAAAAGCATCAATTTTTTGTTTTACATTGGGAATTTTACGACTGAACATAACATACAATTTGTGAACATACAGTGGGGGGAGCATAAATTCAAGTTTTTCTTTTAAGTGTGGGTATTTCGTATTTATGTAGTAAATGCCTACATATTTGTCTAATGGGGCAAGGTCAATTCTTTTTAGTGCTATTTTTTGAAGATTTGTTGTTTCATCAGGTATTTCTATTTTATAAAGAAATTTAGCTTTATCAAATGCTGGTGAGTAGGCAATGTTAATTCCTATTCCTATTCTATAGGACTGTAAATCTCGTAAAGAGCGCCAGCTTATATTGTTTTTTACATGTTTAAAAAATACTATAGTGCTATCCATAAATGCATCGGAATAATAATATTTTTTTGCTCTTTCTTCTGTATAATAAGCAATTGGTGTTGCATCTATTCTACCTGCTTCAATTTCAATCATACATCTGGCCCAGGTATGAAAGTGAAATTTAACTTTGTAGCCAGATCGTTTATATGCTTCAACAACAATTTTGGAAACCAGTCCATAGTCAGGTAACTCTTCACCATAAAAAGGTTGCCACGGGCTACCTGCAACTGAGACTATTTTTTCTTCTTGTTGCGATCTGGCTTCACTTACCAGGCTTATGAGTAAGCCTACAAGAATAAAAATGTTGAGTAATCTAGGCATTAGACCTGTAACCGAAAACTAGTCATAGGGTGATTATACATGATGGACTGATAGGTATATGAATATTTATTCAGTTTATACGAGTATATTCACCATTAATAATATATTAATGTCTACTTCAATACAGTAATTACTATTTTTCTATTATAACAAAGTTATATACAAGCAATATGTGGTGTAAGTTAATTGTAGATATACTTTATAGATAATTATTCAAAACTGGTAATAAGGAGTTGTTATGTATAAGTTCATACTGGCGATGAATGTTGGGTTATCGTTATTATTCTCAACAGTCGTAAGCGCAGCACAGACTGTAAATGTTATGGCTGATGAAGCCTATCCTCCTTACTCTTACAAAAAAGATGGTAAAATGACAGGCATTTATACAGATGTGCTATCTATGATTTTTTCTAAAATGCCTGATTTTGAGGTAAAAATAGAGAGTGTTCCTTGGAAAAGAGGCCTAAAAGCTATGGAAGCAGGGGATGGCTTTGCACTTTATCCGCCATATAAACGTGAAGATAGGCCTTATATGGACTATACTGCCCCCATTTTAGCAGAAGAGTCTGCTGCTTACTGTACAGAAAAAATACTATCAAAATCAAGACCTAAGTGGCCTGACGATTATTATGGTCTAAATATAGGTAACAACTCTGGGTTTGCAGTGGGAGGGGCTGTTTTTGATAGGGCTGTTAAGGATGGCTTGATCAAAGTTAGTGAAGCAAAAGGAAATGATAAAAATTTATTAAAACTAATTAATGGAAGAATTGATTGTTATATAAACGATGCTTTATCAATTGAGTGGGAGCTAAATCGTCTTAAGCAGAAAGGAAAATACAAAGGTTCTGGTATTGTTAGAGGAGCAACTATTAGTGGTGAGTTTGGTTACCTGGGATTTACCAAAAAAGCAGATAAATACCCTTATTTGGAAAAATTTAAAGAGCAATATCATAATCAGTTAAAAGTAATGAGAGACAGTGGTGAAATAGATAAACTGATAGAAAAATATACTAAGTAGGGTGTGGCTTGAATGCACCTTTTTACATTTTGTTTGTGCTTTATTTTTTTAGGATTACAGGCTGAAGAAATAACAGAAATTATTTATCCTCCTCGCGAGTCAACAAATGATACTCGTGATAATGATATTGTAAGCTTTTTAGAAAAAATATTGAAAGTAACTGAAAATGATTATGGAAAATATAAAATGCGTCAGCAACTAGAATGAATGAAGCAAGGTATACTGAGCTTTTAGTAGAAGGGAAGTTGCTTACTCTAATTTGGACTAGTGTTACAGAAGATATAGAAAAACAATTGCTGCCAATTCGTATTCCAGTTAGAAAAGGTATATTAGGTTATCGTATATTTTTAATTAGAGTGCAAGATAAAGATAAATTTGAAGCTATATCCAACTTGAATCAACTAAAAAAAATGAAAGTAGGCCAGGGGCATTTCTGGAATGACGTAAAGGTTTTTAAGGCTAATGGTATTAAGGTTGTGACTGGATCAAATTATGAAGGTTTATTCGGAATGCTCTCTGAAGGGAGGTTTGACTATTTTTCTCGTGGCTTTAATGAAGCCCCAATAGAATATGAGGCAAGAAAGCATAAATATCCAAATTTACATATTGAGCAGAAGCTGCTTTTATATTATCCGTGGCCAAAGTTTTCTATGTTTCGCCAACTAATAAGAAAATCGCTGAGAGAGTTAAACATAGATTTGAAAAACTCATGGAAAATGGTGAATATGAAAAATGGTTTTTAAAACATAACAAAGCGGCCATAGATTGAGCAAATTTACATGGCCGCCGCTTGTTTAAGCTACATAATCCATTACTACCTACTACATTCCTCTTGATAAAAAGAGTTTGTGGTTTGATCCACTAAGTAGTGCTGATTAGCATTAGTCCCGATGGGTAACTCTATTTAGCCATTGTTTTAAACCGTAAGGCAATTGTACTTCAAAATGATCAAGAATTGTTAAACTTTGAATATATAGTTCATGTTGAGTGCCATAGCGTCTTTCGAAGTTTTCTTTAAATGGGTGAACAGCAAACCATTTCAGGCTTTCATGTCCCTCACCATGTTTATGATGACCTGAGCATAGTGGTAATACATACCAATGGCCATTATTTGACTTCTTACTATTAATATGGTGAATAGTTACCCAGTTTGAAAATGTACCTGCTTGGCGGCATGCTATACAACCAACGTATTCTACAAGTGCATAGTAAAAGTTTTTCTGCTCCTTATTGACTAAAGATGTTCTTGCTAACATAAGAATCTCCTATCGAAGGCTAATACCTTTGATATTGATTATTTAATGTATACCTTTCGTGAATGACTTTTGGGATTTATTTTCGTCGATCAATATCATTCACTTTTGATATATTGTTTTATTAAAAGCACATAGTTAATTTAATGGTTTTGATCAGCTTGATTATCTTACGCAACCTTAATGCCAAAAAAATAACCCTTATTTTTCAGCTGATTACTAGAAGAGTCAGCGGAAAGTGTTAAATAATTAGTCAGGGGGGCTGTGTTTTTTATTCTGAGATATTATTAAGTTAAATATTTATTTAAATAATATGTAATAATTGTTAATGCTGTGTTAGTTTGGTATAGGGTAAAAGCGAATAATTGAAATGCATCATCTTTATGAAAAGATGATAGTTTGCTATTAGGAGCTACACTAGAGATAAACAGAAATAATATGTTCTTATCACTGTTATCTTGGGTTCCTTATGAAAAATAATATAGTATCGCTATTTTTTAATTTTGTATTTTCTAGCATTTTATATGCAGAAGAAGTAAAAAAATCAGGAGAAATAGTTACTTTAACAACAGGCGACTGGCCACCATATGTATCTAAATCAAAATTGAAACATCAAGGTGTCATAGCTCGTATTGTTAAGGAAGCATTTGCTGAAGTAGGGGTTGTAGTTAAATTTGATTTTCAGCCGTGGAAACGATCAATGGAGACTGCGCGTGAAGGAAAAGCGGATGGAACGTTTATATGGAGTCGAAAACCTGAAAGGGAAAAAGACTTTTATTATTCTGAGCCACTGGGGGCTAGTGGTTACTGGTTTTTTCATCGTAAAGATCTGGTTATTCGTGGAAATAAATTTGATTGGAAAAACTGGGGTGACTTGAAAGGAATACAAATTGGAGCAACATTAGGTTATAATTATGGGCCTACTTTTTTTGCTGCAGAAAAGGCAGGAGAAATTAAGGTCAATTGGCTGCCTAAGGATAAGCAAAATATCGGAATGCTTATTAATAAGCGTATTCAGATTTTTCCACAAGATATTGATGCTGGTTATGAGCAAATTTTAACAAATTTTCCTCCAGCTGAGGCAAGTTTAGTTACGCATCATCCTAAAGAAGTTAAACCTGCTACCCCTTTTCATCTACTAATGGCTAAAGTGGTTAAAAAAAGTCCACAAATATTAAAGTTATTCAACAAAGGACTAACTGTATTGAAACAAAGTGGTAAATTTGATAAGTACTATAACGAGTCTAGACGAGGAGAGTATAAGATCAAATAATCGATAGTGAAAACAAGTTTTGCTTTAAGATATTTTGCTCGATAGTACCTAATAGGTACTATCGAAAACAGTTGCTAATAGAAAATATATTAATGATAAACCTGAATCGATTTTAATATAGCAAATTCATTTGGTTTACTTAATAACCCATCAGCTTCTACAACAATTGAAGATACAGTGCTATAAACAGGTACACTTAAACGGCCAACAGGGTTTTGTGGGTGTTTGCACTTTGAAGCGTAGTTACTTCCACAGACTTTATCAAGATAGGTGAAAAACTGTTTGTAACCAAT
This sequence comes from Spartinivicinus ruber, assembly GCF_011009015.1. Lineage (NCBI taxonomy): Bacteria > Pseudomonadati > Pseudomonadota > Gammaproteobacteria > Oceanospirillales > Zooshikellaceae > Spartinivicinus > Spartinivicinus ruber. The sequence goes on along the minus strand of NZ_CP048878.1, from coordinate 5,491,162 downwards.
CAGCCGTCCTTTTTCTCCATTATTTGCCTCATAAACACGAATTTCTGTTGGACGCTTTTGCCACCAGTCTGTTAAAAAGCCAACAGATGAAACTAATTGCTCAGTGCCAAGATCAATAGTTTTGCTAAAATGAGTGTTTGAGTCAGGATACATACGTTCATCAACATTTACTTCTGTAATTAATTCACTTGCAAATGTTGCAGTACTAACAGTAGCTAAGCAAAGAGCAGAGAACATTAAACGAGCTTTTTTAAATAGCATGGGTATTCCCTCACTAGTTGTAGTTGTTATTATGAATAACCAATTGAGAAGGTAATCTAAAAATACATACTAATCAATATGTTATAAGACAATTTTTATGTTTGTGATTATTTGCTGTCAAGTTTATTTTTTTAAAACTTTCTATTGATATATGCTCGTAGGTAGCTCTCGTAAGGCTCAGCGTTAGAAAGTACTTGCTCATAATTTTTAATGTACTTAGAATCTATTTTTTTTGAAAATACAGTATAAAGCCCAACTTTGGGCTCAGGTAAAGGTATGATTTTTATATCGTTATAAAAATCATACACTCTTGCTGTATAAATAAGCTCATAACTATCGGGAGAGTATACCGCATCGAGCCTTTGTCTCTTCATTATTTTGTAGTTGCGAAAAATAACATTGTTACCACTAAGAGATTTAGTTGTTAGACGTTTATCTCTCATTAATGGTGATAAAAAGCCTTTTTTATATATACCTATGTTCATTAATAATATATCTTGAACAGAATGAAAATAACTATAATGAGAAGTTCTTAAAACCATAAACGAAGGTTGCATAAGCAGAAAAGCTTTTGATGGATAGGAAAATTTTTTTGCTCTTTCAGGACTTTTACCTAACGCAACGGCTATGTCAATTTTACCCGATTCAAGTGCATGCAATAAACGAGAAAGAGGGTAGGGTTTTGCAGGTATATTAAGCTTAGATACTCCTGATTTCTTCATTACTTCCTGAAGGTAGCTAATGGCTGGTCCTGTTGCTGGAGTATCATTTGTACTTTCTTCTATATGAGGTACTAAATTAAAATAACCCGCTTTTAGGCTTTTGGACCAAGTGTTGATAGGTGTGAAGAGTAAGTACAGGCAACTTGGCAAAATGAGCCAATGTTTTAATAGATAAGTATTCATATCACTAAAGTTATACTTTTTGTAGATATTGAGTAAGTAGCTTGACCTAATTTAACAGTGCAAGATACTTACTCAATTAGTTAATGCTCTAACAAATAAGTATACATTGTGTTTGACTATAGTTGCTTAACAAATACCTTAGATCCTCGTTTAGGATTATATGTATTTTTTTTAGTAGCAGGTAATGCCTCAAGGGTGGTTTCTTCAAACCCCCTTTCTAAAAACCAGTGAGCGGTTTTGGTGGTAAGCACAAAAAGTGCCTTAATCCCTTGCTTTCTAGCGGCTTCTTCGTTGTGTTGAAGCAATAAATCCCCTCGTTCACTGCCCCGATAATCTTGCTGAACTGCAACGCAGGCCAGCTCAGCACTGTCGCTATCTGGGTAAGGATGGAATGCTGCACACCCAATAATTGTTCCGTCTCGCTCTATTATTGTAAATAGATTAATTTCCTGTTCAATTTGTTTTCTTGACCGTCGTACTAATACCCCTTGTTTTTCTAACGGTTGAATTAATTTTAAAATACCACCAACGTCTTCGATCGTACCTTGGCGGATTTCTTCATAACCAGCATGAGTAATCAAGGTGCCAGAACCGTCTCGGGTGAACAGTTCTTGTAATAAAGCCCCATCTTGTTGGTGGCTAATAATATGAGCTCGTGGAGTGCCATTTTTACAAGCGGTCAAAGCGGCTAATAATAAGCGTTTGGTTTCATGGGATTGGGTTTGTTTTAAAATGCGTAGTGCTTCTGATGGCTTCATGGTTCTGATCAGCTGATTACTTTTATTTTTGATGCCAGGCTGAGAGCCAAAAATAATCAGTTTTTCTGCACCAAGGGCAATAGCCGTCTGGGTAGCGACATCTTCGGTAGCCAAGTTAAATACTTCACCTGTTGGCGAAGAGCCAAGACAAGACAACAATACAACATAACCGTCATCCAGTTGTTGAGCAACAGCCTTGCGGTCGACACGGCGTACTTCGCCCGAATGTAAAAAGTCTACGCCATCTACTACGCCAATGGGCTTGGCAGTAACAAAGTTACCTCCAATTACCCGAATTCTAGCGTTATACATAGGAGAATTAGCCAGCCCCATAGACAGCATGGATTCGATTTTAATTCTTAAATTACCTACTGCATCTTTAACGCTTTCAAGTACAACTTTATCAGTGATGCGTTGATGCTGATGATATTCACATGTTATTTGTCGTTCTTTAAGGTATTGGTCTATTTGTGGTCTAGCACCAAATACAACAACCAGTCTAACCCCTAAACTATTCAGCAAGGCAATGTCATGAATAATATTGCCAAAATTACTATCAGCAATGGCTTCGCCACCAATCATTAGCACAAAAGTGCGGCCTCGGTGGGCATTAATATAGGGTGAGGAGTGGCGAAAAAAACTTACATATTCAGGGGAAGAAAAGTCAACCATGTCACTACATCTACGCTAACAACAAAATTTACTAATTAACTGTTGAAGTAACTTAACAGTTGGTTTTACGGTATCCATTGATAAATACTCATCGGGCTGATGGGCTTGATCAATATTACCAGGTCCTAGTACCACTGTTTCCATTCCTAGTTGTTGCAAAAAAGGTGCTTCAGTGGCAAAGGCAACTGATTCTGCATGATGCCCGGTTAATGTTTCAACTGTTTTTATTAATGTACTGTCTTTACCTGTTGAAAATGCCTCTACACCTGGAAAAATTGCCTCAACGCTAATCGGTACCTGGTAGTCATGGCTGATAGGTGCGACTCTGGCTCTTAGCATTTCACGTAGCTCATCACAATAAAGGCCTGGTAGTGGGCGTAAATCATATTCTAAAGTACACTCACCACAAATTCGGTTGGGATTATCTCCACCGTGAATACAGCCTAAATTAAGCGTAGGTACAGGTACTTCAAATATTGGGTTATTGTAGCGAGTAGCCAACTCACTGCGAAAACTTAAAATTGTATCAATAACTTGATGCATGACTTCAATGGCATTTACTCCGAGAGCAGGGTTGCTTGAGTGCCCTGACTTTCCCTTAATGCGGACCTTCTCCATCATAATGCCTTTATGCATATAAATAGGCTTTAAGCCGGTTGGCTCACCAATGACTGCATAACGGGCTTTAGGCTTAGCTGCTTCTACTAATGCGCGAGCACCATCCATCGAAGATTCTTCATCTGCTGTGGCAAGAATAATTAGTGGTTGTTTTAGTTCTTTATCCAGAAAAGGTTTAATAGCTTCAATGGCTAAGGCAAAAAAACCTTTCATATCGCAAATGCCAAGGCCAAACCATTTGTTCCCTGCTTCGGTTAGTTTAAAAGGATCATATTGCCAGCGCTGTTCATCATAGGGGACAGTATCTGTATGACCAGCAAGCACTAAACCGCCTGGGCCACTACCTAATGTGGCGATTAAATTGGCTTTATTGGGTTGATTGGGTAAGGGAAGAATTTCAATACTAAAACCAAGGTCAGTTAGCCAACTGGCTAATAAATCAATAACCGGTTTGTTACTTTGGTCTAGCTTAGGATTAGTACAGCTGATAGAGGGGACTTCTATCAAATTGGTCAACATGGTTGTAAGTTGAAGTTTAGACACCTGGTTTTATCCTTTTTATTGTCCTGGTAAAGCCGCTGGATACTAATATAGCTGGCTAGTCTCTAATTGGTTAACTGGTAATGACACATAGGCTTTACATTCTAGCGACTGGAACCTTTATAGTCTGTTTCATAGAAGCTCACTTCAAGTAAATATTGTCAGACCTAAGAGGGATGATACATGACTGAAGCTGCATTAAATGAATACCAAATTGCTGTTATTGGCATGCGTTGCCAGGGGTGCGCAAATAAAGTCCAGAGGGAAATTCAACAATTGCCTCAAGTGGATCATGCAGCTGTTAACTTTGCAAGTGGGCTATTGTCTGTCGCTGTAACGGAAGAGGCGTTATCTCAGGTTGTAGATAAGGTGAAGGGGCTTGGTTATCAAGCAGTACTATCGGATTTTGCTAGCAATCGGCAGCGACAGCAGGCACAACAACAGCAAACCAAGAATGAACAACAGCAACAGCGAATTAATCTGCTGGGCAGCTGGATTTTAGCATTTCCACTATTAATCAACATGATATCTATGTTGCTTTTTGAACAGCCTCTGTTTTCAGAGTGGTGGCAGCTGTTTTTGGCTACTCCAGTGCAATGGTGGTTTGGTCGCCAGTTTTATTTGGGAGCAATTAAAGCAGCCAAAGCCCGTTACACCAATATGGATGTGTTAATCACCTTAGGTACGGCAACAGCCTACAGCTACAGTTTAGTGGTGTTATTGGGTGGCTTAGAACAGCCGGTTTATTTTGAAGGGGCAGCTTTGGTTATTAGCTTTGTTTTATTAGGCAATTGGTTGGAAAGCCGTGCAACTATAAAAACTACTTCTGCCTTAACTCGTTTACTGGAATTACAGCCAGAAACAGTCAACAAACTGGATGCAAATCAGCAAGTAACAGAGCAGCCATTAATCAGTGTCAGAGTAGGGGATTTATTGCTGGTTAAACCAGGTGAGAAAGTACCTGTTGATGGAGAAGTAGTGAGTGGTACCAGTGAACTGGATGAGTCAATAGTTACTGGTGAAAGTATGCCAGTGGTAAAGCAGGCTGGAGATGAACTCATTACTGGCAGTATTAATGGTGGACAAGCACTAACCATGCAGGCAACGAGAGTAGGTGATGATACTACTCTGGCAAAAATTATAAATTGGATTGAGCAAGTGCAATCGAATAAAGCTCCTGTGCAGCGATTGGTTGATAAAGTCAGTCAGTATTTTGTGCCGGTAGTTTGTGTAATAGCGATAACAGCTGGACTAGTTTGGTGGCTTGGCGCTGGAGATGTTAATCAAGCCATTTTAGCGCTGGTTGCCGTATTAGTAATTGCTTGCCCGTGTGCGTTAGGATTAGCTACCCCTGTTGCCATAATGTCAGGTACCGGAGCAGCGGCAAAAGCAGGGATATTAATTAAGGATATTGCCGTGCTGGAGCAAAGTCGCCAAGTAAATAAGGTAGTGTTTGATAAAACTGGCACATTAACCCAAGGTAGGCCTGCTGTATCAAAAGTGATTGTTAACTTTTACAAAGAAGGTGAAATCACTCAACAACAAGTGATGGGTATCGCTGCAAGCGCCCAGCAAGCTAGTGAGCATTTGCTTGCAAAAGCGACCATTGAATATGCAAAAAAACATGATTTAGCCTTTAAGCCAGTTGAGCAGCTAGATAATTATCCAGGAGAAGGCATTGCTGCAGCTGTAGAGGGGCAGCAAGTGATTGTAGGTAACAGCAAGTTGCTTGATCGGTTTGGGTTGACGTGCCCAGAACAGCTAGTTAATCAAGTGAGTCAAGAGAGCGCTTCAGTGGCTTATGTTGCTGTTGATGATCAAATAATAGGTGCTTATCTGCTAACCGACCCAATACAACTAAGTGCCAACCAAGCTGTTAGCCAACTACAACAGCTAGGCTGCCAGTCTGAATTGTTAAGCGGAGATGGTAAGCGGGTGGTTGCTAATGTCGCAAAAGAATTAGCGATCAATGAATGGCAGGCGGAAGTATCGCCTGAGCAAAAAGCCCTGCGAGTCACTGCTCTAAGAGAATCAGGCAATTGTGTGGCCATGGTAGGTGATGGCGTTAATGATGCACCTGCATTAGCAGCTGCTGATATTGGCATTGCGATGGGGAGCGGGACTGATGTAGCGAAAGAAACTGCCGCAGTGACGTTATTAAGACCAGATCCAATCCTGGTACCAGCTACCTTGGAAATTGCCCGAAAAACCTATTGGAAGATCCGCCAAAATCTATTTTGGGCTTTTTTCTTTAATAGCCTGGCAATTCCTGTGGCTGCACTGGGTTATTTAAACCCGGCAGTTGCTGGTGCCGCAATGGCATTTAGCAGCTTGTTTGTAGTCACAAACTCGTTGTTCTTGCAGCAATGGAGACCAGCTAATAAGGTAGGAGTGTCAGGTGTATGAATATCAGTGAAGTAGCTAAAGCTTCAGGTTTAACAGCAAAAACCATTCGTTACTATGAAAGTATTGGGCTGATAAAGCCAGCCCGACGTTTACATAATGGCTATCGATCATATACACAGGAAGATGTTGGTAGTTTGAAATTTATCCATCAGTTGCGAGAGTTTGGCTTTTCGTTAGCAGAATGCGAGGATCTGTTTGCCTTATATAAAAAGCCAGACAGGCAAAGCCGAGATATAAAAGCCAAAGTAACAACTAGGTTGGAGCAAGTCAGAACTAAAATTAAAGAACTTGAGCAATTGGCTGACTCGCTGGAACAAATGCTGGCAAGTTGTGCAGGTGATGATCAGCCAGAATGTGGGATTATTAATCGGTTGGTTGAGTAGAATAATAGACGACAATTATTGTTAGAATCTTCAGTCGGTTCCCTTCAGAATATGCATCAAGAAATAAGAGAGCGCAAAAAATCTTTAAAGATAAATGAAAATAGCCTTATTTGCATAACGCTCTTGAAAGAGCCGAGAGGTTCCTTGCACGCTTTGATCATGAGCGCCTTATACTAGCTGTTTATAAAAAAAGTGAAAAAGAGCTTGATACTTCTGATGTCTTATAGTTAACAAGTCAATGCACTGACCTGTCAAATAGATGATTTTAACCAGTTGCAAAACTCCCTTAAACTACTGAAACTGAAAAACATGGCAGGAAATTTAAGCACTTATTTCGTATAGCACTAGATCATTTACTCCGAATAGACGTGGAATAAAGTGCTAAACTACAGTGACTTCAGCACTTCCTGATATACATAGGGGGTAAAAAATGGGAAGTCATACGCTTAGTTTGCTATCCATTATTTTATTACTGGCGGCTAATGGCTTTTTTTGTTGCTGCAGAGTTTGCACTTGTGAAGGCTAAAGCCTTTCGAATTGAATCAATGGCTAGTGAAAGCATATCTTCTGCAAAACTAGTTGTCAGGATCCAAGATAATCTTGAAGCCTATTTAGCTGCTTGCCAATTAGGTATTACGATGGCATCTCTTGGGCTTGGTTGGGTTGGAGAGCCTGCTGTTGAAGCTTTGTTGCTACCGTTGTTTAATTACATTGGAATACCTGATCCAATGATACACACTAGTGCATTTATAATTGGTTTTCTATTTTTTTCTTCATTGCATATTGTTGTTGGCGAGCAAGTTCCTAAAACCTTTGCGATCAGAAAATCTGAGCCAGTTTCTCTATGGGTGGCATATCCACTGCATATAACTTATCTTTTATCCTACCCATTAAATTGGCTGCTGAATAATGCTTCCAGAGCGATTTTATCTTGGTTTAAGGTTGAAGAAGCATCGCTTGAAGATATTTATACTGGCGATGAATTGAGAGGTTTGGTAACAACTTCTGAAGAACATGGAGAACTAGAAACAGACCGGGCTACTATGCTGAGAAATCTTTTTGATTTTGACCAGCGCTTAGTTGGGCGGGTTATGATTCCTAGAACGGAATTGAAAGTACTTGATGTTTCGCTTAGCCCTGAAGAAAATCTAAAAGTAATTAAAGACAGTGGTCACTCTCGATTTCCTTTAATTGATAGTAAAAATAGTAAAGATGAAATTGTTGGAATTATCCTGGTGAAAGACCTCTATGCAAAAATTTTAGAAGGTGAATCATCCCCTTGGAAAGATCTTCATAAGTTTGCTAGGGAAGCCTTGGTTGTTCCAGAAATGCAAAGGGTAGCTGATATTTTTGATGCAATGCGAGAACGTCGAGCGCATATTTCAATAGTGGTTGATGAATATGGAAAACTTGCTGGGTTAGTAACACTAGAAGACCTGTTAGAGGAAATCGTTGGTGATATTGAAGACGAGACTGACACAAATAATGTTGGTAATGAGATTGTTCAATTGAGTGACAATCTATGGGAGGTTGACGGATTATTATCTATCTCTGATGCTTCCAGGCTTATTGGTGTGGAGGTTCCTGATGAATTGGATGCGAATACGCTATCAGGGCTATGTATTCTTGAGCTAGGAAGGATGCCTGTAGTGGATGATGTTGTTGAAAAATACAATTATCGATTTACAGTCAAAACTGTTGATGGACACCGTATTGGTAAATTATTAGTTGAGAAAATTATTGAGCCTGATAAGTAATGCAGCTTACACAATTACGAAGAACGCTAAAAATTTAAATTCAGGTAATTTGAAGTTTGGGTTCAAGTGTATAACTCCTGAGAATTTATGTAGGGGGGAGATATCATGAAAGCAATAATTAATCTGTCGGCAGTTTAGAGTTTTTATCATCAAGTATCCGCACTTCGCGCTGGGGAAATGGTATTTCAATACCATTTTCTTGAAGGGTTTCGAGGATAATTAGCAGCAGATCGCCGCCCACTCGATTACGGCCATCATCAATCCCCTCCATCCAGAACTCAACAAACATATTGATGCCAGAATCACCAAAACTATCGATTTCACAATCGGGGCGTTCTTCAAAGGGAATATTATCTCCACTGATTACCTGAGGATGCCCTGCTACAGCAGTTTTAACCAGCTCGACCATATTACGAACATCGGTTTTATAGGCAACTGAAAAATCAACACGGTAACGCTGCTTAGTGTTTTTGTGAGTCCAGTTGGTGAATGAACTAGTAATAAATTTTTCATTGGGTACAACGATATCTTTTCCATCGAAGGTCTCCAATGTGGTCGAGCGCATGTTCAACTGGGTAACGATACCGGTTCGGCCGTCCTCTAGTTCTATATAATCACCAACTGATACTGAGCGATCCAGCAGAATAATCACTCCGGAGATAAAGTTGGAGGCAATTGCCTGCAGCCCAAATCCCAAGCCAACCCCAACCGCTCCACCAAATACTGCCAGAGCCGTAAGATTAATACCCATGACCTGTAGCATTAACAGGAATATTATGAAGAAAAGAGAAATTTCGAATAGTTTGGCCAGTACTTCACGCGTACGAAAATCTAACGATTGTTGTTTGCGAATAAGCGTCTGGCCTGTGGAATTAGAAACCCGCCCTAACCAAAATAACAGTGAGCCAAATAGGATAACTCTTACCACCCCATAGGCTGACAGATTGATATTTCCAACTTTAATAGCAATGGACTCAAGAACCTGAACAATATCATCCAAAATGCCAATCAAGTGTAGAAATAAAATGGGTAGACCAATCCAACGGAATATCTGTGCTACAAGTTTGTGAGTGATAACAAGATTTACGAATGAGTTGAATAGCAACAATATGGCTGCAACTAAGGCGAACTTCATTACCCAGCCGTCTTCCAGTACCAGTTGGCTGAACTCTAATGTCAATCGTAATAGTAATATTGCAAATAACGGAAATAGTAGTTTCCCAAAGCGGAAAAACAGGTCATGGATTGGGAAACTTTCAGGGGGTGTTGGCCTCTGTTTAAAGATAGGGATATGTTTGCGAAGCCTACTGGCAAGCATGTAAGCTAGTGTATAGACCAAGATAATAACGGCGATTTCGCTATAGGTTTCAATCCGCGAGACCGTATCAATGACTTTATTCAGGCTACCATTGAGTAGGGTAAATAACTCTTCCTGATTCATGCCACCCTTATTTTCTTCAGTGAATTATCAATGACCTGATATAGCTATCCTGCTTGCTGATGATGATGAACCTCTTCAGCAATATCCAAAGCCTCTTTGGGTAACTTTTTAGGTTTGGCCTTCTGTTTACGTTGGTTTTTTACTGGAATCATTGAGCGCATTGATTCCAATTTACCAAAACATAACAACTTGTCGTCTGCCTCAAGTTGACGACTGGATTTAGGGTTAGGAATAACTTTATTGCCTCGGTATAGAGTCAGTACGTTAATATCCTGCTCGGGTAAACCTGATTCTGATATGGTCTGCCCAATATATTGTGAGCCTTCTGGAATATAAAGCTCACTCACACCGTAGCCTTTGCTCACGGTTAGGCGTTGGCGTATATCAATCTCGGGGAAATCTACCTGGGCAGATATATAGTCGATAATTGAACCTGCAATATCCAGTTTGGTACAGGTTTCAATCCCTTCTAAGCCGGGGGAAGAATTAACCTCCATTATTTGAGGTCCATCGGCACCTTCAAGCATATCTACGCCAGCCACCTGTAACCCCATAATTTGTGCAGCGCGAACGGCTGCTTCTTTATAATGGTCATTCAATTCGACTGCTTCGGTAATACCACCACGGTGAACGTTACTGCGAAATTCTTGTCCTTGGGCTACCCGGCGCATGGCAGCCACAACTTGGTTACCTACCACGAAAGCGCGAATATCCTTGCCTTTGCTTTCTGCTACAAATTTTTGCACAAGAACGTTTTGTTTCTGGCTCTGTAGCAATTCGATTAAAGCTTCTGCAGATTTGGTACTCTCTGCCAATAAGACGCCAATGCCTTGAGTACCCTCGATAAGCTTAATAATGACAGGTGCATTACCCACCCGTGAAATGGCTGGCAACACATCCTTTTTATCTCGCACATAGTTAGTTTTTGGAATGCCGATATGATGTCGGCTTAGCAATTGAAGGCTGCGCAGTTTATCTCGTGAATTAAGGATACCATGTGCTGTATTTGCGCAGAAAACGTTCATCTCCTGAAACTGTCGTACAACAGCTGTGCCGAAATAAGTAATAGAGGCTCCAATGCGTGGTAGTACGGCATCAATGCCAGTTAACTCACGTTGTCTGTAGTAGAGGCTGGGTGAGCCTCTTTCCAGATCAATCGCAAATTTCAGGGTGTTCATCACTTTAACATCATGCCCACGATCCAAAGCTGACTCTTTTAATCGACGGGTGCTATAGCATTTTGGCCCACAGGAGAGGATGGCAAGATTCATCAAAATATCCAATGTAGTTATTTTCTTTTAAGCCTTGTATATTCTGATTAAAATGCAAGTAAAACCCCTTAAGAATAGGGTGTGTCATCTAACTGTCAAATAGGTAGTATCTCATTAGTGTGCCTACTCTCATACTTGTAAAGCCCAAGCTCATAACGGCTAATAAAAAGCTCTATGACAATATCATGCTGTTTGGTGACTTTAGAGAAAAAATTGTTTTTCTTTGCAGCGAGCAGTTTATGATCATATTTGGTCACACTTTGTATTGAATAAACCTTCTGAGTTAATAAGTGTGAAAACTAACTAAGAGTTTGTATCAAGCTTATTAATTACTCAGTTTTATGAGTCTTTGCTGGTAGCAAAAGCCAAAGCGCCTATGGAAGCTGCTCGAAAAGGGCGGGATAGGAAGAAAAATCTATGAAAAAACTGGGAATCAATGAAAGATAATATCATGCGAGAAGCTGTAATGGCAAAATTTTCTCAGCATGAGGACTTAAAGTCATTGTTGTTATCGACTGGTGATGCTCACATCATTGAGCATACTGAAAATGATGCATATTGGGGGGATGGTGGCGATGGTAGTGGTAAAAACATGTTAGGTAAAATTTTGGTTGAAACACGTGAAAGATTGAAAGCATAATCTGCTAATAGTTATTTAAAAATTTTGGATTGACAGATATTGGTGTATATTTAGAGCATTATTGAGTGTTGTATTATTTGCACTATTAGTTAGTAGGGTGTGCAAACACAGGAGCATATAAAAGAGCTTCTGTTTCTAGTTTTGATGATAGTAGTAGCCAGAGGGATAGGTTTATTATTAAGTCTGCTGATATTGAATTTGATGTAAAAGAGCCTGCTACTGCTGCCGAAAAGGTGAAAGAAATGGTAGCACAGGAATCTGGTTATACTGATAATATTCGAGATTACAATCAAGAAGATATCTCGATGGTTGTGAAGGTTCCTGAAAGGAAGCTAGAGTTGTTTGTAGAGCAAATTTCTTCATTAGGTAACGTTACTTCAAAATCATTTAACTCTGAAGATGTAACAGAAGAGATGATTAATATAGAAGCTAATATAGCTAACTTATCAGCACTTAGAGAAAGATTTTGGTCTCTATTAAATAAAGCCACAGAAGCAAACGATATTCTAAAAATTGAAAAAGAGCTGAATCGAATCCAGACTGAGTTAGATTCAATTGAAGGCCGTCGTAAGAGTTTGAAAAACTGAGTAGCTTTTTCAAGAGTTGATATAACTCTAAACCAAGAAACCATATATGGTCCTTTAGGTTATCTTGGTAAAGGCTTTATTTGGATAGTTAGAAAGCTTTTTGTAATTAAATAAGTTAATGGTCTTATTGAAAATAAGTGGTGTTAAACTGGTTAATGAAGCATGAACTCAACTTACACTGTGTTTAAAATTACAAAATAGTAAATAATTCCTTAGGTTATTAACAAAGTTTTACAACAATAAGCATTGATCAATCAAAATAGGCAGATGCTTAATTGATCCAATAATATGACATAAGCTGATTGTATTAGCTGCCGCAATTAGATCGTTTATTTTCTGACTCCACAATACAACTAAAGTCGGTTATTAATTACATGAAATTAGCAGCAAGTGTTTTGTTGAACCCTGTGATAATTGAAATGTAGTATTTACCCAAATATCACGCTCACCACAGGGAGATTTGTTTATTCTACCAATAATGATCTACCGATCATGCCACTTGAGTACATTACCCGGGATACGCCAAAAAAACGAGCGGGTGTCCACATTGGACTTTTGGTAATGGCTGTGGATGCATTAATAATGCTTGGTACACTGCTGGCTCTTCTCGACTGTGGTATAGCAGCGCTTCCTTTGCGGGCAAGTTCGATAACCTGTTTTCCTGTTTGGTTAGATAATTGCTGAGCATATGAGTTTGCTAAAAAGTTTGTTCCTCTGAATAAAGCGGGCGCTCTATCACCTGTGATGGCAATACGTTGGAAGGGTTCGCTACTATGAAATGCTCGATGAAGAGATTTTGCAACAAACCTTGGGTTATAGCGGGCGATGCTATCTGTTAATTTTAAGGTGACTTGCCCAGAATTAGGGGAGGTAATTAAACTGGGATTTAGTGGACTTCTAATGAGTTGACCGCTAGCATTTGCTGCCACTTTTGCGCCGGCAATAAGTGAGCCAATACCGGAAACAGCAGATGTAATTCCAAATGCTAGAGCTGCATAGCCTAATTGTGATGAAACTGTAGGGTTTGCTTCTTCAATTGCGCCAGAGGCAATACCTAATCCACCACTAATCATGCCTGTTACGCCTGATGTAACTGCTAAGCCCGCTTTGAATGCGGCAGCTGTTGTAATAGCAGCGGCTCCAGTCATTAAGCCTGCTGATGCTGCTATTCCAGCACCAAGGGTAACGACGCCAATCACCAAAGCTAAAACGCCTAGGCCAATGGAAACACCTGCCTGCCAGCTTAAATGTCCGGTTGGATCAACTAAATTAATTGGGTCATTGAGGCAGTAAGAATAACAATTAAACCCACCATCATTAAAAGGACTCAAAGAGTCAATTGAGTGAAACCGCATTAGCCGAGGGTTAAATATACGATAGCCATTGCCTAAATGGTAAACTTGGGCAATGGAATCATAGTGCTCACCAGTAAAGCGAATGGGGTTTTGTAAAATAATTAGCTTTGGTAGTTCACGGTTATTAGCTAGGCTGAGTGCGCCATGAACAGGAATGCTGGTAGTAAATAACGAAGCTGAAGTAACAAATAGGGAAGATTTAATCAAAAATCCCCGTCGTGATAAATTGGGTAAATCTTCCAATGATGTACTTGGCAACTTCTGGTTAAAAAAAATGTTAGTTAACTTCACTGTTATTACTCATCATCTTTAATTTGATAATTATCCCATCCCAAGCCCGCAATAGTATTGCTATCCACTAACTTCAGTTGAGCAGCATTACCAAATTGATCAAATACTTTGAATTTTGGACGAAGGTCATAGTGATAAGAGTCATTACTGGTCAAGTTTACATAATGCCCATTTTGTCGTGTATGACTGCAATGATTTCGTGTTATGTAAATACATGTTTTATAGTCATCATAATTACCTTTTCCTTGCACAAACTTTACATTGCTAGTCGAGATAGGTAGCTCAAAGTGGTAGTCTTCTCGTTTTTTATCTTCAATATTCCAGATACGTACATAGTCACTAATTGTTTGAGGTTCAATAGAGGGTTTATAGGGATAAAGGATTAAAGAGTAAGCAGTTATGTTGCTGTTGTATCTTAGTAAACTACCTCCAGGCCGAAAGTAGTCCATTGCTCTAAAAAAATGGTTACCTTCTTGCAGAGGGTTTTCCCATTCTAAGCCATAAATTTTAATTTGTTTATCTTTGGGAGTGAGCTGCCAATAGCCAACATACCACGTGTCAGTATTTTTTAAGTAATGAAAGTCAAAACTAAAGTCTTCAGCACGGTATTGTAAAGGGTCTATAGAGCTGATAGTTGCATACTCATCATACAACATGTCGCAACTACTAACTGTTACACCATTATTAATAGAAACCTCAGCACATACATGTTTACTGTAGTGTGTTTCGTTTGTTGATACCCAGTAGGTTAGTTGTGACCAACCGCTAGTTAGCCGAGGATTATTACGAATAGTTGTCTCAGATGAGCTAACAGATCTACGAATAATACCTGCTGAACGGGGTACTGTATGTTGGTATTGATTTTCTGTTACAGTATAAAACCAATGTTTATCATATGAATCAGAAAAATACTGATTATAAGTAAAATTTAGTCCTGATTGTTTGCCAAATAAATATGTAGCTGAAATTAATTCATCGGTTGGTATAGTAATAGGTTTTCTTGTTGTAGGGTTAATAGCTTTGACTTTTATATAAACGGGTGCTTGCATTTTACCATTAGCATAAATTTGATAAGCTTGGCCATGAGTAAGGTCTGTTTCTACCCGAATATCTTGAATTTCATAGTGGTCGGCATCTAATGATCCTGCAAAAGCCGCTCCAATGATTATATTACTAATTGCTATTGATAGGATGTTAATTGGTTTTATATAAGCCATAATATTACCTTTTTTTAAATATGAGTTTTTTACTTCATTTATTGTTATTAATAGCTATTACCAAATGGCTGGTAACTTATTTTATTGAGAATATTTCCTTGAATTGAATAAATAGCGCTTTTTTGGTGGTCAGTAACCATAATATCTGCAATTTGCCCAGTTTGACTTTGAACTGTTCTTTGTAGAATTCCATGATTCCCATTTAATCTACGACTAGTCCAGTCGCCTTGAGACTCATTAATTGGTTGATGCTGGGAAAAGAATTGCTGGTGAGGTGGTTGATTAGGTATAACACAGGTGACTTGTTGCCCTAATCCATCATATAAATAGTTCACAACCTGTTGACCATCAGCATTAAATAGCTTGGTAACTTGATTAAGCGCATTATATTGATATTGTACACCTTGCTCATCTTTAATGATGTTGCCATTGTTATCATAACTGATAGCGAGTTTTTCTGCGAAGTTAGTGAGTCGTTCACTGTTGTTAGCTATATCGTGAAGGTTTGTTATAGTTGTATTGCTAGTAATAGATTGTAATTGCCCCAAGCAATTATCGTGGTAAGAAAAATGCTGAGTTTTGATATATGTACAACCATTTTTTAGATACTCTACGATAAACTGATCAGTATCTCCTAAACGGTTGTAGTGATAAATTTGTTTTTGAATCAAACCATCTTTAGTGTCATTGGGATCGTTGTTGTCTTTATATCGAGGAGCATTTGGCCCATGTGAGTGGTATTCACTTAGTCTACCTAGTGAGTCATAGTGATATTGTTCAGTTGTTGTCTTGCCATTTTCATCGGTTAGTTGCTTTTTAATTAATTTATTTTGTGTGTTATAGGTGAATGACTGTCGACAAACAATGACATGATCGATGAGCGATATTTTTTGAGTAAGTCGAGTATACTCATCGTAAAAATATTGATGAATAACTAATTGTCCTGATTGAGTGAACAGTACTTCCTTGTTAACTTGGTCAAACTCATCATAGTAGAACTCAACGATACTTTGATCTTGAATGATTTTTGATAAGCGACCATTTTTGTCATATGCTCGTTGCTCTGTATTTTTAAAAAAGTCTGTTATTGATAGAATATTTCCTTGCCGTGAATACTGATAATTTACTTGATGCTCACCTTGTTTTTCAGCTTTGAGCAAACCGTCTGTTTGATATTCCATACATCTTTGCAAATTGGGATTTGTGACTGACGCTAACTCACCTGTTGGCTTTGTATACTTAAATATGTTATTGATAGATTGATCTGAACTGAGTTCTTTTAGTGGTAACCCAAGAGTAATATCTAACTCTTTTTCAATGATAACTTGGTTTGGGTATTCAGTTCGGGTTGGTTCTGGCCATTGGTGTGCGTATGTAAAATAGGTGGGCGATAATCCCAATTTTGTTTCTGAGCTAATTCTACCTAATTTGTCGTAAGTGCGCTTACCTACCGTAGTGTTATTCACTACTATTTCAATCAGCCACTCATCTAGAGAGTTTGGGTCGTAGTGTTTATCGATAGTTAATATATCATTGATTGATTCTTGAATTAGCCGCCCTTGTACATCATACTTGTAATATACAGGAACATCATAGCGGCCTTGTTCTTCAATCAGTCTTCCGAACCCATCATAAAATTGCTTTATAGTTTGTTCATTGATGTTAATTTCAGTGGGTTGTTGTGATTCATTTAATTGAGTAGTTTTTAACTGTATTCTTTTTCCCTTTACGGATTCTAAGTATTGAGTTAGCGTGTTTGTAACTTTGTCAATTTTCTTTACCTGTGATAGTCCTGTTGGCAGTATTTCCTTATATACTTCTCCCCAAATATCATATTTAAAATGGGTTGTATACTGCTGCTCTTGTTGTTCACTATTTGTATCGTATAACGTAATAGAAGATAATTGGCCTTGTGAATTATAGGTCCTGCTTTCATAAATTTGTAGGATGCCTGAAGCATCCGTTTTCATCACTTGCTTGATTCGACCAAGTCCATCAACAAGAAATTTTTCTATATGAGCTGAAGTGTTTGTAATCGTATAGTATTTTTTATTTTCTTCTAATTTGTAAATATAGTTGCATTCTGATTGATAAGGGCTGTTAACACGAGTTATTTCTTTACTTAGTCGTGATAAAGAGTCGTACGTAAATTTTGTGGTAACGCCATATTTATCAATAGTGACTATTTTTCTACCACTACTTATGTGTTTGAAAATAGTTTCTTGGTATTGTGATTCTCCATCAATAAAACAGTGCAAAATAGTTTGAATACTCTCACCTGTTTTTTGATAAGTATATTGATCAACAGCATTGCGACTTCCTACTAGTAAATTTTCTTTTTCAATACGCCCATGGAGTAAGTGATTATTTGGTGTATTAAAATAAGTAATAGAGCGTTGATATATTGGTAGGCCTTTATTAGTAAAAACTGTTTCTGAGGCTAATAATGCAAATGGTAACGGCTTTGATAAAAAGGCACTGGAAATAGGGTTTTCGTCAATAACAGTAATGCTTGGGAATGGAGTATAACTGTATTTATGAATTAGAATTTCTTCCGTTCCTATCGCATATTTTTCTGATGGGAAGATATGCTTTTGTTTTAAGTAAATTGGGGTTCGAGTAGGAGAGGGTGGGCAGCCATTTTCACCTTGTGCTGAATAATACTCGTAACGTTGAGTAATACCAAAAGGGTCTATTGAAGATACTAAATTGCCATATTTGTCATATTCATAATGGTAAGTTTCTGATCGTTGTTCGCCATTATCATTAAAATAAGTAGTAACATCTCTGATTGGTAGTGCATAGGCTGCTGGCTGTTCATCAAAGGGTTTGGTGCAATCTGCTGTATACTCTATTTGGCGGCGAGCTATAATAATATTCTCATTAGTATCAAGTATTTCTTCTATGATAAGTAAATGAAAGCGATTGTAAATCCGAGTCACTGCTTGATCACCACGTTTTTCTATAGACTGATAACGGTAGTTGTGGGTGCGCTCGTACAAATTATCTTTGTGTTTAACGAATTTTGCTCCTGAGGCAAAGCCAAGGTAATTGTGACGACTATATTCATATGTTGTATTTATAGTAGTAATGTCATTTCCGAAAATACGATGGTGAATCACTGCGGGCAAGGTAGGCAATGGGCTCTCTATTGGAGTTCTTAGCCCTTCAGAATCGTAGGTTAATGATTCAATGGCTCCTAGTGGATGAGTGAGTTGTTTTATTACTCGACAATTACTGATGGTGGTATATTCCAGCTGATAACTAGCATTATCTGCAAGTACAGCACCTATTAATTCATTATGATGAATATGTAATGAGATTACTGTTTGACTGTTTTTAGCGATTTTAACGCCGCTTTCATCATAAGTAAAAGCAAGTGCTTGGCCATGATCATCAGTGATTGATTTGATTCTTCCTCTTCTGATAGGTGAATAATAGTTAATTAAAAGTCTTCTGCCGTCTAACTGTTGAATGTTTTCTAAAAAACCTTCTGGATTTAAGAATTCACATGTTCCTGCTTTGTACTGTATTTTGATACCGCCACTAGCAAGTGCATAGGCTTTAAACTCATGAGAGTTTGCATAAAGTAACTCTAGCTCGATTTCATTGTCATCAGTGATATGGAATGGTAATACATGATAGCTTTGACCTTGTCCTAAATGAAGTTGGCGGTTTTTACGGTCATATCGGGATAAATTATGTAACCAGCCTTCGCCAAATCCTAGGTTTTCATTGGTTAAAAAATGATACTGAATAAAAAAACTAAATTCAGGACCCATTAATAAACTGCCAAGTAGATGGGATAGCTGTATTTGTAGGCGATACATGCCTGTTCGTGGGTCTACCGTGCTACTTAAGTGATTAGAGTATTGAAATGCATTTGTTGTAATAGTGTTCATTTCTTCTGACATTTTGCATTCTCAGTAAATTGCTACTAACTTGGTAATGAGCGTAGTTTTACATCAGTCATAGGTTTTTATTATTTTGAGGTCAGCATACTAATAAAAAAATGATGAAATCAAAGAATTTTTTGTTATTTTTTGTATTTAATATAATGTACTGCGGTGCTATTTTTTGTTTTCAAGATAACTAGAATAAGCCTGTGAAGTTAGTGTAGTATGATTTCGGTTATGATGTTGCGATAGGGTAAACATGCTAGCGATAATTACATAAATAACTATATAAGCTATTTGAGATTTAAATTTGTTGGTTGGTTTTTGTTGGAGCACTAGGTATGCAATTGTATATCAGTTTGATGTGTGTTAGCCATGGAAAGAGGTAGTATGTAAAGTGATTAAAAAAATAGTTATTTTATTTGCTTTGTTTTTAAGTATGAATGTTAAGGCAACTCAAGAGTATATAGTAAGCTCTAAAATAAAACATAATGATAATTTGTTTTCTTCATTTGAGGTGAAACTATCAGAAGGTAACTGGAAAACTGCCCAAAATAGTGATTGCAATTATGCTGCAATTGTAACTAAGCTTTTAAAAAACATTATTAGTTAGATCGAAAGTAACTTGTGGAGGATATTCGTTTCAACCTGAGTTTATTTTGAACGAAAAAGTTATGGAAGCGAACATGATATTTGGTGGGGAGCATGACTTTTGGGAATATTCTATTGCTGTAGTTCTTCAAGAGTAGCAATTGCTATATTTCATTATTATTGCTTTTCAGTTAAAATATTAAACTCTAGCTTTTAGAGAATACTGCTATGTTGATTTTTGTCTCATAAATATTCTTTCTACTACACTTGGTAGGAAAATTTCAATTGCGTAATAAGTAGAGGGTATTTCTACGTTTACGCAAGAGATTTCCAAACTGAATGTAAACCTTATTTTAGTTAATACAAGGGCATGCATTCAGTGTTGTCATATTCGGTACTTTGTTCGTTAATATCCTCTGATGGCAAGTCATCATTAATATAGGGTAATGGAAAAAACTAATAAGGATATCAATCATGAGTAATAACAATGTCTATGCGTCTTATAATGGATCACAAAGAGGATTTACTATCCGTGATTTTCAGCTAAATCAATTGTCTTTTGTTGGTACGGATTTTAACTTTAGTGGCATTGCTGCAGGGCCCAATAATGACGTATATTTGACATCAAATAATCATATATTTCACTATGATAACAATGGGAAGTTAATTAAAGATATGACCTTTCCAGATGGTGGTATTGTCTATACCAGTGTTATTGTAAAGGGGAATAAAGTCTATGCTGCTTATGAAGGCTCCCAGTTGGGTGTAACAGTTCGTGATTTAAACTTGAATCAACAGTCTTATTTTAATACTGGCGTTAAAGCCAGTGGTATTGCTGCAGGCCCTGATAATGATGTGTATGTGACAGCGGCTAATCATATTTATCATTACAGGACAGATGGTACATTGATAAAAGATATGAACTTTCCTGTCAGTTCTATTAATTACACTGATGTTACTGTTATTGGTGATCGGGTTTATGCATCATATAATGGCTCGCAAGAAGGCTTTACCATTCGTGACTTAAACCTAAATCAGTTGTCCTATACAAACACTGGCTTTAACATTAGTGGTATTGCTGCAGGGCCAGAAAATGACTTGTATGTGACTTCTGCAAATCATATTTATAACTACAACACTAATGGTACGCTTATTAAGGATATGACATTCCCTGATAACAGAGTAAATTACACAAGCGTATCCGTTATTTTCACAACATTAACATAAAACTTTCTGTTGTTTTTGGGGAAGGGGTATGAATTGCCCTTTCCCTGTGATTAACCACTGCAAACAGATGATGGCCGTATGAGGGGTTGCCAAAGGAGAAAGGTGTGGAACTAGGTATTTTGGCAATACTGATCAGTGCAATTGCTTATGCAATGGTAGCACGACGAGTTTCAAATACAGTCATCACTGCACCAATGGTATTTCTGACGGTAGGTTTAATGATGGCCTACTCAAATTTAATGCATGTTGATCATGTACAGTACTTATTACATTTAGTGGCGGAAATATCACTAATTATCTTACTTTTTATTGATGCTGCCAGAACAAATTTTGATGCACTGCGCAGGCAAAGTCTTTGGCCAATGCGAATGTTGTTGATTGGTTTACCACTTACTATTGGCTTGGGGTTTTTGCTGGGTATTCCTTTTTTCCCTGACTGGCCATTGCCTCTCATTGCGTTAGTAGCGGCAATAATGGCACCTACTGATGCGGCATTGGGTCAGGCTGTGATCACCCATCCTCATGTTCCCGAACGTGAACGACTAACGCTAACAGTAGAAAGCGGACTTAATGATGGTTTAGCATTACCTGTTATTTTAATGTTGGCTTGTATGGTAACAGGGCTTAGTGCCAGCGATGCAGACCAGACTAATTGGCTACTATTTGGCTTACAGCAAATTACTCTAGGACCAATTGCTGGTGGTTTATTGGGGTGGGTGGGCGCTCAAGTATTTCTTTTCGTTGAATCTCGCAAACTAACAGCACCAACCTATGAGGGTGTTGCGGCGCTTGCGCTTGCTGGCTCATCTTACCTTATTGCAAGCTTAATTGGTGGCAATGGGTTTATAGCTGCATTTGTCGCTGGGCTCTTTTTTGGCCATTTTGTGAAAGGCCGTTGCCGATTTATCTATGAATTTACCGAAAGCGAAGGACAGATGCTGGTGTGGGCTTCATTTGTTTTTATTGGCCTTGGACTGTTACCAAACGCTATCGAATTACTGACTTTGCCAATGGCAATCTACATCATGATGAGTCTATTTGTTGTTCGCCCACTGGCAATTTATCTATCACTTTTAGGCACGCAAACTCAGCAACTAACCCGGCTATTTTTTGGTTGGTTTGGACCTCGTGGTTTGGCCACAGCGTTATTTGCATTAATCGTAACTGAGGAATTGCAGCAAGAGTTTGCTCATTCAGTATTAGTACTTTCAATTAATGCAGTGTGGATGAGTGCTCTGCTCCATGGTATGACAGCTGTACCTGGAGCTGAGTGGTATGCCAGAAAATTTGCCAAAACCAAAAAGGGTTTAGTTTAAAGGCAGGCTACATTACATAATTTGCAAGTAAATATACGCCAATATAGCCAACAGAATAAGCTGACAAAAGGGCGAATCCATAACGAGCATATTTGCCAAAGGTAAGCCCTGGCACTTTTGACATTGCTACTATACCTGCAGCGGAGCCAATAATAAGTAGCGATCCGCCAACACCGACAGCATAGGTTAACCCCAGCCACTCAGCTCTACTCATGGTAATACCGGATTTAAGTAGTGCGGCTGTTAGAGGTACGTTATCAATACAGGCAGATAATAATCCCATTAGATAGTTTGCCACCAAAGGCGACACTAGCGTGTACATTGATAAGAGTGATTCTAATACATTTATTTCTTTTAGCGCTCCAACGAGCAAAAGAATACCCAAGAAAAATAGTAGGGCTTCAAACTCAATGGAGCGTATATATTCGAGAATAGGGTCATTTTCAATATCGTCATTAAAAAATCGAGCGACCAGAAACATAGTTGACAGTCCAAATAGAAAGGTCAGTACAGGTGGAATCTGATAGATAACGTTCAGGATAATTGTCCCTAAAATTGTGCTGAGAAATACACAGGCAATAGCAATATCTACCCTGCGCACACCTGTACGATGTTGTTGTATGGTAACGTTGCCTGACAGCCCTAGGCTTAAAATTGTTGCCATAAACATAACTGCAACAAAGGATGGAAGACTTAACATCAACAAGTCTAAAATATCTACTTTATTCTGCAGGAATATCATCAAAGTAGTCACATCACCAGTGATTAGCGCTACGCCACCTGAGTTGACGGCGAAAACCAGTAGAGCAGCAAACCGAAGAGTTTTGGCTGTATCCATGCGTAAGGAAAGAATAAGTGTAACGGATACTAAGGTTGCAGTGATATTGTCGGCTAGGGACGAAAAAATAAAACAGAATAGGCCAGTTAAAAATAACAGTTTACGTTCTGAAATCTGCTTTGGGAGGAATAGATAGATTAGGTTTTCAATCATCCCCTTTTTGTTAAGGTAAGCAACAAAGGTCATTGCTGATAGCAAGAAAAGCCAAAGGCTGGCTATTTCAGCGATGTTGCTTTCTAGGCCATGAATAATTGCTTCCTGGTTTTCAGGCCCGCCATGACTAGATACAAAGAGTAAAATCCAGGCGAGGGCTCCAAGAAAAAGGGTGATTTTGGCTTTGTTTACGTGTATTACTTCTTCTAGAACAACACCCAGAAGCGCGAGTACTGCTAAACCTATTACTGCATAGTGCAACCACATAAAAACCATTTCCTTTTTCTTGGGAAGTTTTAACCACCAGAATGTAGATTATAAAAAAATAGATAGTTTAAACTAGCTCATCCCTCACTGTAATATTTGTTTTGTTGAAATAAAGACAGTTAACTATCAATCTATCTGGTTTGTGTTGAAATATTAGCTTTTTATGGCTGTACAAAAACTAACATCGGCAATGTGAGTTTGTGGGTCATAGCTGTGGTATAACTCGAAGCATGGCCGGTCGTCTGACTCTAACCCAGATTGAATTAGCTCTTTCATTAAGTCATCCCAGCTAGGGCCATACTGACTTTTGTCAGTAATTGTTTTTCTGATAACACCATAGCTCCCACCAGGAAAATCTTGTAGTTCTACACCACCACTGACCTCTGTTTCGGTTGGAACCATCAGACAAATATCAGTCCGACACTTTTCTGCTGGTGTTATCTCGGGGTTATCATGATAGATGAATATACACTGACTGCCTGTTAGTCCTTTGGCACCCGCCCACTGATAAAGTTTTGTAGCTGCTGGTTCGTAATTTTCACCGTAAGGACCTGTTACTCGAATATAAGCTAATTTACTTGTATCAAACTGTTGTGTGTGCATGGTTACTATGCTCCTGTTTTTGGTTTCAGGAGTAGCATATGGGTTACCAGCATCATCAGCGTTGCCTGTCTTGCTAAGTACGTGTCCAATCTTGCTATTTCTAAACAATGCAGCAAATGCTTCGAGACTTTCGCAATTACGAGTTTCAGTTGGGGTAAGCCCAAAATGTTGGCGAAAAGCTTTAGCAAAGCTTTGTGAACTGGAAAAGCCATAGTTCAATGCAACTTCAGTTACTGTGCTTTGCTTTTTAAATAAGTCATCTGCAGCAGCTTGAAGCCTTAATCGACGGATATACTCAGATAAAGTTTCTCCCATCACGGCTTTGAAAATACGGTGAAAGTGATAAGGACTCAAGCAAGCAATTTTTGCAACTTTTGTAAGGTTTAAAGGCTCGTTGAAATGACTTTCTAGATAACGAATGAGAGGGGTGAGTTTTTGTTGATAATTAATCTTCATTTGATTGGGACCAAAAATTTCATCAAAGCTATAAATGAACCATAAAGTGAATGTTCTTTATTTATAGTGAAATAAGCGGCTTGCCTCTATTCCCCAGGGTATCTACCTTTTAATTAGCACTCTCTGAATTAAGATGGAGGGAGGCAGTCATGTATACCAATATTATGGTGCCTGTTGATCTAGCTCACTTGGATAAAATGGATAAAGCATTACGAGCAGCAGCTGATCTCGCGAAGTTTTATCATGCTGAAATCCATTATGTATCTGTGACTGGCTCTTTGCCTAGTGAACTAGCACGTAACCCGGAGATATTTGCTAAAAAGCTGGATGAGTTTGTTGCTAATCAGGATAGTATCTATGGGGTTAAGGGACAGGCTCATCCTATTACTGCAACAGATCCAACTGCTGATCTCGACCAAATATTGAGTGATGCAGGTGAAGCTGTTGGAGCAGATTTAGTCATCATGGCCGCACATGTCCCTGGGTTATGGCAAAATCTATTTCATAACCATGGTAGTTATGTGGCTAGTCATGCCCATATGTCAGTATTTTTGGTTAGGTGAGAGGTTACAATTGATTGGGTAGGGGAAGCATGCAGCTTTCACTGCATGCATTTAGATTAGTTATTGCAGCTACAAAACTTAAGTAAATATACTTTCAAAAATATAGAAGAATAAAATCGCTAAGCCTGCACCAGCAGGTAGAGTGACTATCCAAGAAATAAAAATATTGCCAATAACCCGTAAGTTTAGTGCACCAATACCTCTTGCAAAACCAACCCCTAATACGGCCCCTACCAATGTGTGAGTGGTAGAAATTGGTAGACCAGTGCCAGAAGCTAATACAACAGTTGTTGCAGCAGCTAATTCAGCAGCAAAGCCACGGCTTGGCGTTAGCTCTGTAATATGTTTACCAATGGTTTGCATAACTCGATAACCATAGGTAGCCAAGCCAACCACAATACCTAAACCACCCAGTAGTAAAATCCACCAGGGCATACTAGTTTTAGCTACGATTTCACCACCAGACTTCACCACGCCAACTACAGCGGCCAATGGGCCAACAGCATTAGCAACGTCGTTTGAGCCATGAGCAAATGCCATTGAGCACGCAGTAAAGATCATTAATACACCAAAGACTTTTTCCACACTGCTGAAATGAAATTTTTCATCAGCTTCGGGATCTTCTTTGATTTTACTAAGCAGTGATTTGCCCAGCAGAGTTACTGCTGCACCAGCCAGTAATGCAATGATCAGACTCTGGCCATAGCTTAGATCTAAGCCAATGTGTTTTAAGCCTTTAACCAGGGTGACCATGGCGATCATAAAGCCCACTAAAAACATATAAATGGGCACATATTTTTTAGCATTTTGGAAGGGGCTATCGGTATTGAGAATAAGCCTCTGCACACTCATAAATATGCCAAATGCGATGGTTCCCGAGAGCAGTGGTGAGACTACCCAGCTAGCGGCGATGGTGCCCACTTTACCCCAATTAACCACTTCTACAGAAATACCCACAGCAGCAAAGCCAACGATTGCCCCAACAATCGAGTGAGTGGTAGAAACTGGCCAACCAAACATGGTAGCAATTAATAACCAGGTTCCTGCTGCCAAAAGTGCAGCCATCATGCCGTATACCAGCAAGTCTGGGTTGGCTAATAGGGCCGGTGTGGAGGGGTCAATAATGCCTTTTCGAATGGTTGAGGTAACTGAGCCGCCAGCTAAATAGGCACCAGCAAACTCAAAAACCATAGCAATTAAAATTGCTTGTTTTACTGTCAGTGCTTTGGAGCCAACTGATGTTCCCATCGCGTTAGCCACATCATTGGCACCAACCCCCCAAGCCATGAAAAAGCCAAAAACGCAGGCCATGCCCATAAATAGCAGGCCGTATTCAGCAATGATTTCCATTGTTTCGTTCCGGTGTCTTAGTGTTTAACGGGCAAGTAATAGCTGTAGGTGGCTACCTACTCTAGAGGCTCTGTCGGCAAGGTCCCCGATCCAGTCAATGATCTTGTACAGAAACATCACATCAACAGGCGGTAGTTGTTTTTCTAATTGGAATAATTTTGCTCTGATGGCGACTTGTATTTTGTCAGTGTCACTTTCAATGGCATCCAAGTCTTCAATCATTTTTTCAACGATATCAACTTCTCTGCCAGAAAAGCCGGTTTCAACCAACTCATCTAACTCGCTCATGGCTTTTAGTGCCTGTGCAGATGTATCTATAGAGCGGGCTACATAATCTTTGAATTCTGGCTGTAGTTCTACAGGAATAGACATTTTGCGGCCAAGCATAAGCCCGGCAATATCTTTAGCCCGGTTAGCGACTTTGTCTTGTACTGTTATGATGTCTAATAAGTCAGTACGAGGTACAGGCAGAAATAAACTTTTAGGCAGTGATAGACGGATTTGTTTTTTGAGTACATCCGCTTCACCTTCCAGATTGGCAATATCTGCTTGAATTTTGGCAGCTTCTTCCCAGTTATCACTCATAGCCGCGCTTACAAAAGGAACCAATTGGGTTGCACACTCGTGTACTTTGGCGATGTGCTGTTGAATTGGCCCTATCGGCGACCGCCCAAACATACTCGATAAAAGGTTTTTTGCTGGCATTTTTACCGATTCCAGGATAAATGTCGGCGCAAGTATACGGAGACTAATCTGACATGACCACCCCTAAATGTCATCAAATCGAAGCATTTTTAACTGACTGGATAGCCGTGATTTGCTGCTGAATTAGCGGCAAATGCAGTCGTATTCAAGTTGTTGGCTATCATTGTACATTATGTGTTGAATGTTTCTATTAACAGTAAGAGACTAATAAATATTCAACATAAGACCATTGGCAGGCCGTTACGAAATTTATGTTTTAAAGGTTAGCCTGAGCAAACTGGTTTTTGAAGATCTACTGAAGTATTCAAGTTAGACGGCTTTAGGCTTGTTTGTGATGCTTGTCAAATATTGAGGTTATTTATTAAAAGATCAACCTATTATCAGTCGAATTGATAATGCTATGCGATTTACCATTCAATAAAACCTGCTAACAAGCGCAGAAGGAATAAAGCGAGCAAAATGGGAACCGAAACTGAAATTAAGCTGGCACTAAATGACACTTTGCCAGAGCAAATCAAGCAAGCGACTTTTTTTGAAGAACATAATGCTGAACTAATAGGTACTAAGCCACTGATTAATATTTACTTTGATACACCAACTGGTGATTTACACCAGCATAAAATGGCGCTGCGAATTCGCCAGTTAGCAGATGGTACATACATTCAAACACTGAAGACCAGAGGGCAAAGTGTTGCTGGATTATCTACCCGAAATGAGTGGGAATGGCCTGTTAGCAATAAAAAGCTGGACTTAGCATTACTTGATGAAGTTTGGCCACAGTCTCTTCATTCTGCGGTAAGAGAACAGTTGGTACCTGTGTTTGAAACAAATTTTGAACGTACCACCTGGTTTTTGGACTGGCATGTTGGGCAAGAAGTGGCCAAGGTTGAATTCGCTCTAGACCAGGGTTTTATAATTGCTGATGATAAGAAGCAGCTGATTAGAGAGTTAGAGTTGGAGCTTAAAGCGGGTAGTCAAGTTGCGCTAGTTCAGCTATCTGAGATGCTTCAAAAGCAGTTTTCATTGCAGCCATATGACCTTAGTAAAGCAGAACGAGGCTATCAGCTGTTAGCAGAAGCTGTTGATCGCTAGCCAGTCTGTTATGTTTGCTGGAGTTTGCACTATCTGAACAGGCTTCAGTAGTACTTAAAGAAAAGCTTAAAAAAATAAACTTATTTTGTTTTCTGGACAGGATGAGTAATTCGGGCCATTTATTTAGTTTAAGTTCAGTCGTTCAAATATGTTTAATGTGCAAACAGCAACCAAACAACAACCTGATCATTATTTAGATCTACGGGGCGTGCTCCATGACTTGGTGCGTGACCACCGTTTGTGTGGCGAGGTGGCAGAGGAGCTGCTATCACGAAGGCGTACACCTGAGCAGGCTAAACTTCACCCCTTAGAGTACATTGCCTCCCAAAACCTGCGAGACGAAGCCAGAGAAGGTAAAGCGCTTAGTCTTGATTGTTTAACAGAATGGTTAGCGATTAAGTCGGATCAGCGCCATTTTCATATTGATCCACTAAAAATTGACGTGCCTTCTGTTACTAAGCAAATGTCCCATGCGTTTGCTGAGCGCCATCAAATTCTGGCAGTTGATGTTGATGATGAAACTGTAACAATAGCCAGTGCTCAGCCTTATGTTCATGCTTGGGAAGAAAACCTACGCCATGTGCTTAGAAAGGAAATCAAGCGGGTTATTGCCAGCCCTGCTGATATTCGCCGTTATACTGTAGAATTCTACAAAATTGCCCAGTCTGTTTCCGGAGCCAGTGGCGATGCTTATGGGGGCTTCTTAACCAACTTTGAGCAAATGCTTGAGTTGGGCAATATGCAAGCGCCTGATGCGAATGATCAACACATCGTTAATATTGTTGATTGGTTATTGCAATATGCCTTTGAGCAGCGGGCCAGTGATATTCATATTGAGCCGCGTCGAGAAAAAGGGCATTTAAGGCTCAGGATTGATGGTGTACTGCATTATGTGTATGAGTTGCCCGCACAAGTTATGGCAGCAGTGACCAGCCGGTTAAAAATTCTGGGGCGAATGGATGTAGCCGAAAAACGGCGTCCACAAGATGGCCGATTAAAAACAGTGAGTCCTGAAGGCAACGAGGTAGAGTTGCGTTTATCCACATTACCTACCGCTTTTGGTGAAAAAATGGTAATGCGGATTTTTGACCCTGATGTTTTACTCAAGAGCTTTGGCGAGCTGGGGTTAATGAAAGAAGACAACCGTCGTTGGCATGATATGATCAGCCAGCCGAATGGTATTGTGTTAGTCACAGGGCCAACAGGTTCTGGTAAGACCACCACTTTGTATTCATCACTTAAAGAATTAGCTACAGAGGAAGTTAATGTTTGCACTATTGAAGACCCCATAGAAATGGTGGAAGCCAGTTTTAACCAAATGCAGGTGCAACATAATATCGACCTGACCTTTGCCAGTGGGGTTCGGGCGTTGTTAAGACAAGACCCGGATATCATTATGATTGGTGAGATTCGTGACTTGGAAACTGCTGAAATGGCGATGCAAGCAGCGTTAACAGGGCACTTGGTATTGTCTACGTTACACACCAATGATGCCCCTTCAGCGATTACTCGCTTGCTTGAGCTAGGTGTACCAGCCTACATGATAAAAGCAACCGTTATTGGCGTTATGGCACAGCGCTTAGTGAGAACCTTGTGTTCAAGCTGCAAGAAAACTGCATTAGTTGATGAGGCTGAGTGGCAGACACTGACACGTCCTTGGTCTGCACCATTGCCAAAAGCAGCTTGCCAGCCAGTGGGTTGTTTGGATTGTCGAGAAACAGGATTCCGTGGTCGTTTAGGGGTATATGAAATTATGCCTCTGTCTGAAGGGCTGAAACATGTTATTGATGATGGGTGTGATGTACAAGAAATTCGCCGCCAGGCCTATAAAGAGGGTATGCGTAGCCTAAGGGTGAGCGGGGCTCAAAAAGTAGCTAGTGGTTTATCCACCATTGCTGAGATTATACGAGTAACCCCAACAACAGAGCGGATGAAATAAAATCAAACTGCTTTTAACCTAAGGGCACCTCTAAAAAGAAAAGTTAGTAGTGATAGAAGTGTCCCTAAATATCGCAAGGCTAATGTTGCTTTTTAAAAAGGCACACCTGAGTAGTTAGTGGAGTAGTCGTATGGAATCCTTATATGTAATTGGCACCATTATCTTTTTCCTGCTAGTGCTGGTGTTTATGGGGGTGAAGTCAGTGCCCCAGGGTTATCAGTGGACAGTGGAGCGGTTTGGGCGATTTACCCGTTCGCTAACGCCAGGTTTAAATATCATTATTCCTTTGATTGATCGCATTGGTCATAAAATGAATATGATGGAAACAGTTCTGGATATTGAACCTCAGGAAGTCATCAGCTCTGATAATGCTATGGTGACAATTGATGCAGTTTGCTTCTATCAAGTGGTCAATGCTGCCCAAGCATCTTATGAAGTGAATAACCTTGAGCGGGCTATTGCTAACTTGGTAGTGACGAATATCAGGACAGCACTAGGCTCAATGGAGTTAGACAGTATTCTGTCTCAAAGGGATCAAATTAATGAGCGGTTACTAAGAATCGTTGATGAAGCCACCAATCCCTGGGGAGTTAAAGTCACTCGTGTTGAAATAAAAGACATTACCCCTCCTGTAGACTTGGTTGAGGCAATGGCCAATCAAATGAAAGCAGAGCGGGAGAAACGAGCTGCAATTCTTGAGGCAGAAGGATTGCGCCAAGCAGAAATTTTAAAAGCAGAAGGAGAAAAGCAAGGCAAAATTCTTAAAGCAGAGGGTGAGCGGCAAGCGGCATTTCTAGAAGCAGAGGCACGGGAACGAGCGGCAGAAGCAGAAGCGAAAGCAACCAAAATGGTTTCAGTAGCAATAGCAGAAGGAGATATTAATGCGATCAATTACTTTGTAGCCCAAAAGTATGTTGAAGCTTTAGGTCAGCTTACTGCATCTGATAACAGTAAGATTATTATGATGCCTTTAGAGGCCAGTAGTGTAGTTGGTTCGGTAGCGGGAATAACTGACATCGTGAAGTCTGTTGATAGGAAGTAACCTTGTTAGAATTAGTTGAAGCACTGAATTTCTGGTTTTGGTTCGGCTTAGGATTCCTGTTGTTAGCTGTAGAAGTGTTTGGTACGGGTGGCTACTTTCTGTGGATAGGTTTGGCAGCCATTGTGGTTGGCATTATCAAGTGGCTAGTACCTGGCTTTAGCTGGCAGTGGCAACTACTGGTTTTTGCAATTTTATCAGTAGTTACTGCGCTTGGCTGGTGGAAATATCTAAAGGTAAACCCGCAAAATACTGAACAGCCTTTACTGAACCAGCGTGGTTTGCAGCATGTGGGTAGAACAACTGTGTTAGTCGATGCGATTAGCAGTGGTCGTGGCCGAATTCGGCTAGATGATAGCTATTGGCAGGTATCAGGAGATGATATGCCAGTAGGCACTCAGGTAAGGGTGGTTGATGTGGATAATCTGGTTTTAAAGGTTGAGAGAGTTAGCACATAATTTAACCTGCTGCTTAGCCACAGCAATGCGATAATAGCAACCAAATAGTCTATCAACGAATACTGCTAACTAAGGATATTTATACTAAGGTGAAAGCAGGCGCTGTTGATAGCCTCACAAGAGGGTCCTACAAAAGCATTAGCTTAGACCCAAAGATGCAGTTTGGTCATAGTCTCTGGGGGACTGATAACTGTTAATAGTCATGGTTTGAATGACAGTCATGATAAAAAATAGATAGCTAAAACCAATACTGCATTCTAAATAAAAGGATAAAACATACAGGTGAGGTAGTGATGAGACTGTATAACAAAAATTGCGGGAACAAATTCAGAATGCTAAAACTAAGCACAATTGCATTTACGGCTATGTTTAGCTGGGCTGTTCAGGGGGCACAACTACCGGCAGAAATTGAGGTTGATCGATACATCCTAGCGGCTGAAAAACATATCAATAATGAAGAGTTTCGTCAGGCTGAAGATTACTTGCAGCGAGCTGTTGCTTTGCAAGTAAGTACGCCAGATAAATTTTATTTTTTATACGGCCAGGTGTTATTGCGTAATGGTAAATTATCCCAAGCTCAGGAAAACCTTGAGCGTTATCTAAAAAAAGCTGGTAAAGAAGGTGAGTTTTATCAGCAAGCATTAGCACTTTATACCGAAGCAGAAGAAAAACTGGCGATAAAAACTAAAGCTAGTCAGCCTACCAGTAAAATCCCTGTTGATGCTATTAAGGCTGGGCCAAGCAAATCTGAAAAACTGGTGACATCACTAAAAAAACTCTATTTAACTGATAATGATGAAGAGGCGTTATTAAGGCATATTAATGCGATTTTAAATAATTATGCTGTGCGTACAGGAAAAATTATTAATCTGAATAAAGAAGCAGATTTGGTTTATTCAGTAACGGCAAATAAACAGGGTGAGTTATTTGTAACTCGTCGTAGCTCATTAGCAGCTGATGCGAATAAACGTTTTTCAAGCTCTAAACTATCCGTTTATGGGGTTGATCCATTTGTTGACTACCAGTGTTCACAAGTGGAAAAAGTTTGCTGGTTAAAGCATCCAGTTGACGGACAACGCTGGTTGGTTATTCGAAAAGATAACCAAGCTATTAAAGACTTAGCTCAAACCATGACAGCATTATTAAGAACCAAACAAAAATAAAATAGTATCGAAACAAAAAAGCCGCTTTTAAAAGCGGCTTTTTTATTATCTGTAAATATAGCCAAAGCAAATGGTTTTTAGGGGCAGCCGTCGAGCAATGAAGCCTCATGAGTTTATGTTTTTATAAATAATTGGGGTGGCAGTTAAATGCTCGATGCATTAACTGCATTTCCACCATCCTTGGTGGTCAAGAGCGACGACAACAAACCCTCAAAATCATTCAAGAGGGGTATAATTAGACTATTTGGCTCTGGCTTTAATAATTAACCCAGCAAAGCCTTGTTCTGCTTTCACGCCGATATACCATACACCTGTTGTAGGATAGTCTATACGGCAGTACTCGCTATTGTTTGCTTTGGTTGAACTACAGTAACTACTACTCTCATTTGGTAATGCTCCAGTGCTAATAAATAGGTCTGCATTGCCTTTGCCATTGCTTGTTTGGACTTCTAGTGCCTTAGTTTGTGCTGGTATATTCACTGTATAATACAGCCAATCACCGGCCTTAGCTGTTAATTGTGTTAAGGCAAACTGCTGACCAGTAGCGGCATTACCTGTGTGTTTTCCTTTATGAGGCCATTGATTACCAGGCCAGTCCGGTTTGGGCCAATCATTAGGCCAGTTAGGTGGTTTGGGCCAGTCAGGATCCTGTGGTGGTTTACATGGGTCATTAGGAGGCATGGGGTCATCACCATCATCAGGGGGTGTAGGCGGTTGTGGTGGATTTGGCTTATCTCCATCATCATCAGGCCAGTCCGGTCCATCGTTGTCATCATCACCAGGAGGTGGTGGAGGATTAGGATTGTCGTCGTCTCCGGGAGGCTTGGGCCAATCAGGACCATTATCATCTGGGTTATCAGGTGGCACTGGCGGTTGGGGAGGGTTGTCATCGCCAGGAGGTTGGTTATCACCTAAATTGACGTATTGTTTCACCCACTCGTAATAATTAGCAGCTTTGGTATAAACCCCAGGGTAACCTGGCCGGGCGCAGCCTCTACCAAAACTGACGATGCCAACTTGATAAACTTTATCGTACCATTTAATAAATAATGGTCCGCCGCTGTCTCCCTGACAGGAATCTTTGCCGCCTTGTTTATAGCCTGCACATACCATGTTTTCGGTAATGCCACCATAAGCTTGGCTGCATTCTTGCTGGCTGACAACGGGAACATCTACTTCCATTAATTTATTAGATAGCATGATGTTTTGTTGAGTATTTCCCCACCCAGCTACCTTTACTTTAGTGCCTGGTTTTATTGCATTATGGTGAATATTAGTATCAGCCAGGTTTATTGGTGTGATATTTAAACTGCTACTAACTGGGCGTTGCAATTTAATTAATGCAATGTCGTTGTCGCTGCTACGTGGATTATATTTTGGATGAATGATTGTTTTTTCTGCCCTGATTACTTCTCCTTCATTGGTCGTGCGATCATAACGACCAACGGTTACCCTAGTACCTGCTTTGGGAGAGCAATGGGCTGCAGTTATCACCCATTGTTGGTTAATCAAACTGCCACCGCAACCACCTAGCCATACCATCCATTTACGTTCTTCAAAATTAGAGGGACGGCCACCAACTATTTCCTGTGTATTATTACCTGCTTCAGGTGAAGGATAATTATCATTTTGTTGAGGGTTTCCATTATTTGCATGGGCAAGCCCTGTTACGGCTAAAAATAGGCTGCTCAGCACAAATATTGGCTTGATATTTTGTTTGTTCATTGTAAATTCCTATTTAAATGGAGTTGTTTGTCATTTTTATTGTGTGACTTGTTTGAGCTTGTTGATTTCTTTGTTTTAAATAAAAAGCTATCAATGCTTTGCTAGAGAATAGCGCTATATTTTTTATTGTATTGATAGTTGATCCACTAAAAATGTCTTATATAAAAATTAATTCTATTACTGGAAGCAGGTGTTGGTTATTTTTTAAAATAAATTAAATCAAAGTTTGATCTTAAATACCCTTTAGTAGTTAATTCATCCAGGTGAAGGGTTAGTCAATAAACTCTTGAATTTAAGTAGGTAAGTTGCTAGCTATGTGGATTGGCCGAGATTGCTTTTATGAGCCCCTCTCAGGGAAATGGTTGAGTGGATATAAGTCGCGCATCGGTTGTGAATAATATTGCAGCTTGTTAACGCATATCAGCTGATAGCTACATATGTGCGAAAATTCGCTTTTTAGCATTGCTTTCCTTTTTATACTCGCTTTCAGTTAATACTGTCGTCAATTTGAACTTAACTATAAATCTGCTATTCAAAGCATAAATGATTGTTTAGCTGTTAATTGATGAAACTAAAATTTAGTTTGTATGTTTCTTCCAGTTAAATGGTTGACATGCTGGATTTTTATTTAGTGATCATTTTGCTTATTGAGTAAACCTTGATTTTTAAAGCTATAGTCAAAGCGAATAATTTTTTAGTGGTGGCCGTCGAGTGACGAAGCCTCATGAGCCTATAAGTAATAGGTGATTGGGGTGAGAAATGAAGATAACAAACCCTAAAAGTCATTCGTGAAGAGTATAAAAGATTTTTACATTAGCCCGAATATTTCATCTTGCAAGAGGAAAAACTATGAAGGGTTCGAAATTATTACTGGGTGTTGGTGCCATGGTTATAGGTGTTGGTGCTGCTGTTGTCATGATGCCTTCTGAGCAATCTACGAGCCAAACAGCTAACCAAGGATCTGCGGTTAATGCTTCCAATGAGGGTCAGTCCGCACAATCAGATACTAGCAATGTAGTAGTTGCTGCGCCTGTTGCAGAAAAAGCTGAGGCCGATACAGCAGCTGAACCTGCCGATATCCCACTACCTGAGCCTGCTCCTGCATTGCCAGAAGTTGATCCTAACGAAACAACCAGTATGTGGAAAACATCTGAGCAAGAGCAAACTGTTGATGAAAATGGGATTCCAACTACCCATTTACAGGTTAATCCACAATTAATTAGCTCGTTACAACTGGGGCAAACGCTAGAGTTTGAAGTACCTGCACTAAATCAGTCTTATCAGGCAGAGCTTACTACAACACATAACCAGTTGGATGATGTTCATGTATTTAAAGGCAAAATTAATAACGGTGCTGAAAATGACAATGTAATTGTGACCCGTGGTGAAGTGGAGACCTATGTCACTGTATCTACCAGCGAAGGTGTTTATTCGGTGCGGATTGATAATGCTTCTGGTAAAGCCACCATGATTAGTGAAGATGATATTGCAAAAACAATCACTAATTTTAATGACGCCATTCCTGCACCAGAAGTGCCAGTTGAACCACCTAAAAATCGTAGTTAACAGTAAAAAAACTTGATCAAAAAGTGGGGTTTGGCTGCATGAAATCACAAAATATATCAGTGCTGGCTGGGTTCAGCCTAGCCTTGTCTGCGTTATTGCCTGGCCAGGTAGCGGCAAAGACAACAGTTGATGTGATGTTGCTATATACGCCAGGTGCAGCAAGTAAAGTAAAAGATATTAATGCTCATATTACTAACCTGGTTGAATATGCAAATCAGAGTTACCTTAATAGTGACGTTAATATGCAGCTAAACGTTGTCCACACGGAAGCAATAGCCAATGACTATGGAAGTGTTTCAGGTGCTACGTTAAAAAAATTTACTGATGATCAAAAAATAGCCGGTTTGCGTAAACAGTATGGCGCCGATTTAGTTACTTTAATTACTCTGCGAAAAGCGGATATTTGCGGTTCGGCATGGGTTCCCCAAGGCGATTCAACAACAGGAAAGTTTAAATCCACTGCCAGCGGATTTGCCTATAGCGTGATTGGAGCTGAGTGTGGTTTGTTAGCTTATGTTCATCAGCTGGGCCATAACATGGGGTTGGGCCATTCCGCTCAAAATGAAAATCCTTCAGGGCGGGTTGGTGGTATCTTTCCTTGGGCTAGAGGGCATGGAATAGATGGCTTGTTCACAACCATCATGGCTTATCCAAAGAACTTTAACGGTGCCAAACATGTTCAGCAGTTTTCAAGCCCTGTACAAATTAAATGTAAAGATCAACCCTGTGGTGTTGATAAAAGTGCCTCAAATGGTGCTAATGCGGTGGAAAATTTAATAATTGTTGCAGAACAAGTAGCTAACTTTGCCGGCTCAGCAAAGCCTGACTCTGATGACGATAAACCAAATTCTGACCTTTGTAAGAAACCTCATATGGCAAATAACCTGATAACTGGAGGGGATTTTAACAATCTCAATCCTTGGGGGTCATACCACAATAGTAGTGTGAGTTTGAGTAAAATTGCGAAGCAAAAACCTTGTGGTAAAGACAATATTTTATCTATTAAAAATCGTAAGGCTTTCTATGACGGGGTTATTCAAGATATTACTGAAAAAGTAAAGCCAGAGGTTGAATATGAAATATCTGCAAAAATGAAAATAGATACTGAGCAGCAAGTAAGAGACACGGCGCGAATAGCACTACAAATAACTGATGAAGTAGGTGTTCATTATCAATATTTGGTTAATGAATCTATTACCAGTAATGAAATGAGTCAGGTAAAAGATAAGTTTAAAATACAGGCGCTTGGCGAAGTAAAAAAGGTTCAGGTGTTGTTGTTTGGCCCTAAAGCAGAGTACGCACTTAATGTAGATGAGGTTAAACTGACTCAAGTAGACAGTGAACCACCTAAACCTGATAAAGATGTCTTTAACCATCACTTTGAGCAAAACCTTCATAACTGGATTCCGTTCTTTGGTGTTGATCAGTTAACCCGGTCGAAAGAAGCTGCCAGTGAAGGTGAATACAGCATGAAGGTAACAGGGCGTAGCCACTGGTATTCTGGGCCAGCTTTAGATGTGAAAGGTATTTTAGAAAGTGGCAGGCAATACCAATTAAGCCTGAATGTCAGGCAGGCCATGAAGCAAAGCAAGGAGCAGTTAATCGATATTCAGCTCTTTTATGTGGATGATGTCGGATACCACTGGCATCGAGTTAAAACGGCTAGTTTGCCTGCAGGCGAGCAGTGGACAACAGTGTCGGGCAATTTAAGCTATCAGGCAAAAGGAGCTGTGAAATTCATTCACTTATATCTGTTTGGTCCTGAGCCTGGAATGGACTTCTTTATTGATAGGGTAAGTGTAAAGAAAAATTAGCAGTAAACTGGCTATTCGGACACTAATTTGCCTGAAAATTAGTGGTTATTCGCAGAAAACCTGAGTAAAGTTTCAAGTTATGCTTGGCTGATTTGGCTAATCTATGGCGTAAAATATCAAGTTTTAATATTTTGAGGCCAATTAGCAGCAAGACTTATTATGGCCAAAGTTGCTTTGGCTGTGAAGATTGGAGCTAATAAACACAAACTTTAAGGGTAATCATTCTTATCTGTTTGTTACAGTGTGTAATTACTCAAATGCTTGAAGCGACCTAAACCACAAAGTGATAAGTTTTTTGACAGCTTGGAGTAAATCTTGTGCGTAGGTTCGCTTTTTTTTGCTAAACAGGCTTCTATAATCATCCCCAGTTACAAGGTAGATACTTATTAATATTGAGGTGGCAAATATGTTTGATAAAAACCTATTGAAAGCCTGTGCCATAATGATCACAGCTGTTTGTGCAGCTTTTATTTTAGGCACAAATGCCGAGTCTGATACTCAAACTCAAGCAACTAATCAAAAGGTTATCGAGTTATCAGTTAATAGTGATCGCTAGGCTCAAGCTCGCACTAAACAGAGCTTGTTGCCTGGCAGCCCTCCATTAAGTTTCAGCCATTTCAGTTGTTAGTCAGCTTCCGCTAGTTACATTTTATAAAGTTTTCTGTGGTTTAATAGTTATAAAAAATGCTACTGCCATTTACTTGGTTGCTTCTTTCTTTACTCCCTAGAACAAACTTACCACCTAACTCTTAGTGCTTGTCGAAAATCTCATAACTTTTTGTTGAATGCTCAATTAAAAATAGTGGGCTATAAATTATTGATCAGAGTCTAAGAATATAAATTAGCTGATTTAAATAGTAAGAATAATGTAGTCTAATGCTAAACCGTAGTGAAGATATGAGTAGTGAAAGTTGCTGACTAACTAGTTTATTATGGAAAAATAAACTACTGCATCAGTGATGTATGAGTTAACCATCTGTAGTTGAATGGTAGTTGGCTTAATAAAATCTTTTAAAGTTATTAGGCTCATAAAGTAAATACTTATATATCTTGTAAAGACAGTATAGGTCTACAAATCAAACGAATTTTTTATTTATTTACTAACTGTAAAAAACTATTATCCTGCTGTTTAAGGGTTATCAAATATGAACTCTAATGCTGATCATAACGAGTTGGGTATATCTAGCTCTAAGCATAAGCAACTTTGGAGTTCTAAACCTGTACTGAAAGGACTGCTAGTTGGGCAGTCTGGAAATACTGCTAAACTGCTCGATAATATGGTTTGTCGTCTTTCTATGGATGCACTGGTTTGCAATGAGCCATTAATGACTACTGTTATGGCAAAGCGCTTTTCTCCCGATATTATCTTAATTAATGCTGACTTGCAGGGGATCACTTGTTTATCACTTATACAACTATTAAGGAGTGATCCAGTTACTTCAAGATTGCCTATAGTTGTTATTAATGAGTGGAATGATCGTTATTTAGGAAAAATGGCAATTAGCTTGGGAGCTCAAGCTTGCCTCTCAATTCCTATTGTTGGACGTGAATTTGTAAACGCAATACAAAAAATATTGCGTATTGAAAAGCCAGCATTAGGCCCAGTTGTAGGATTAATAACAGATACTGATAGAAGCCAGGCAGTGCTTACTAACTTGGTTAAGCAACTTGGTTTCCATGTCGAAACCATTAGGCTTTCAGAAAAGCCTATTTCACCGAATATAATTAAGAACAGGAAAGTTTCAGCCTGGGTTGTTGATATTGTCAGTGACAATAATTTTGACAATATTAATGGTATAATTGACACGCTGTCAGTTCCTGTGTTACTAGGACTAGACCAACCCCCAGAAAAAGGAATTGCCCTGTCGCGTGTTGATCTGCTTAAAATTAATAGTTGGGAAACAAGAATAAAAAATAAACTATTTGCCTTGTTAAGCTAGATCAAGCAATTTATCAAGCTGCTACTGTTTCTCTATTCTCTCCCACTTTACTGTTAATGCACTATCGTTCTTTATTGTGAATTTTATATGGTCATTTGATGACTATTAAGTTGTTAAATGGTTTTCGGTTCGCGATTCATTAAATAATTTTTTTGTGCGCTGCATCTCTTTTTCTAATCTAACTCGACACTATAATTCGCCACACGTTAATTGTTGTATAACTGTAGTTAATGTGCAGCTATCAACACCTCTCGGTTACTAAGACCAGATAGTAAAGGGAGGATAACAAAAGCTCTTGTTGTTTATTAAAAATAACCACAAGAAAGCCAGCACTTTAAAACACATATCTAGTTTATTACCAAGAGGAGACTGAATTTGATGTCTTGGAAACTTGCTGCAGGTTCATTGTTTGCTGTTGCAGGTATTGCCATTGGCTTATGGGTTACTCAAGATGGTAACCAGCAGGTCACCGTTACTCAAGGCAATAGTAAAGATAACCAGCAAGAAATAACAAAAGCAGTTGATGTTGCTGGTAATGATAAAGCCAAACCAGAAGAAGTAGCAGAAAAAGATCGTTTACCTTTACCAAAGAAAAAAGCACCATTACCAAAAATAGATGGAACACCTGTAGTATTTTGGCAGGCAACTGAGAAACTACAAACAGTTGACAAGTTTGATGTACCTGTCCATCACCTTAAAGTAGAACCAGCTTACATTAAAAGTATACAAGTTGGTCAAGTGTTGGAATTCCCTATTCCAGAATTAAATAAGTCATTCATTGCTAAGCTGACCGATACGGCTAACTCATTTAATGGGGTGCATGTTTGGACTGGCATTATGGTGGATGGTGGACCGACTGAAAACGTTATTGTCACTAGGGGGAAAACACAAACCCATATAACGATTTCTTCTCTTGAAGGAATTTATTCAGCTGTGGTTCAAAATGATACAGGTGAAACTCAAATAATAAATGAAAACCACATCAAGGCTGCGGTAGATGAACCTCCAGTAGTATTTAATGGGAACTTACAAGCGCCACCAGAGCGTTAGTTTATAGACAACACTTGACACTTATTACACAAAGGGAGAGCCACCTGATGAATTCATTTGGTCAATTTTTTCTTACTGCCAGCAGTTTGTTAGCTGCTGCAGTAGCTTCAGTAAATGCATCTGCTGCTTATACAGACAACACGACAGATACTGTTATTGACGTTATGGTTCTGTATACAAATGCAGCAACCAAGACTTATAAAGGTCGCGATATTGATGCTCGGATTGCAGCATATATTAATTATGCTAATAAAGCATATGAAAATAGTGGGGCAAAAGTACAGTTGAGATTAGTTCATTCAAAAGAATTTAACTTGTCAGCTACTGAGAAGCAAGCTATCCACAATCAGGAAGAAATATACAAACAAGAATGTTATCAATATAGAGATAATAATCAGAAAAGAAGTTGCCTTAAATCTGTAGAAGATACCTTAGAAAATCCATTAAAAGCTGTTAATGGTATAAATTTAGGTATTTTAAGGTCTAATGAAAATATACAAAAATTAAGAAAAAAACATGGAGCAGATTTAGTAACTTTAGTTAATCTAGCCGAACGAACCAATGATGGCTACATCACTTGTGGTATTGGGTATGTACCTCAAGGCTATGTCTCTCGTTATGACTCTAAAGGCAAGTTTTATTATAACGCTAATACTCAGGCTTATAATTTAGTGGGTGTTGACTGTGGCTATAATACCTTTGTTCACGAGCTTGGTCATAATATGGGGCTGGGGCATTCGGTAAAACAAAAGAGTGTAGGTGGAGTTTATAATTGGGCTAGAGGCTATGGAGAAGTTGGTGATTTCACTACAGTAATGGCTTATCCTCAAGTCTTTGGAGCAGTTGGATTACAACAGTTTTCAAATCCCAAACTATATAAGTGTAACGGACATGCTTGTGGAAAGAAAAAAGATGAATATATAAACTACTATAACCCTGAAACCCAAAAAAATGAAAAAGTTAGTATTGGGTCTGATTCAGCTGATAACCTTAATAAACTGGCTAAGCAAATAGCTGACTTTATGCCTAGTATATACCCACTAGAAAATGACCCTGGTGAAACAAACCCTGGTGGAACGGATACAGGCACTACTCAGCCGACAACTCCTGAGCTTTGTAACAAGCCTCATATGAAAAACAACTTACTATCTCAAGGGGATTTTAACCAAATAAACGAGTGGTCTTTGTTTAGAGGTATTCACGGTGGCTTTTTAGAGCAAATTTCTGATGACAATACTAGTTGTGGTAAAGACAACCGCCTCAAAATTACAAGTCGTCCATATTGGTATACCGGTCCTATGCAAGATGTGACTGGTAAAATTCAGAAAGGCCATGAATATGAAGTCAGCGCTAAAATCAAACTAGTTGGTGATGGTAATTATACCATCCGAGATGATGCGCAAATTACTCTTGAAATCAATGGTGGCCAAGACTTTCAGTATTTAGCTGATGCATCTGTTACCAATAAAGAATTTACCACGTTAAAGAAAAAATTTAAGCTAAAGAGCAGAGCTGTTGTTGAGAAACTAAACTTATTTGCTTATGGGCCTCGCTCAAATCGAGATTTTATTATAGATGAGTTTAAACTGGTTGAAGTCTCCAAGCCTGTTACTCCATCCAATAATCCACTTGTTTTTGAGGAAGGCTTTGAAAAGTGGAATTATAGTGCAATTAGCTTAGATAGTGGCTTTTATAGAACCAGTTATGATGTATCAAAAGGACGTTATAGTTTAAGAAGTTATGGCCGTAATGCATGGTATGCTGGTCCTGGTGTTGATGTAACGGGAAATGTTAAGCCTGGTAAGTCATATAAAGTAACTATGGATGTGAAGTTAGATAATGGTCGTGGGACAGCACAACCAGTTTCTTTGTACTTACTATATACTGACAAAAATAACCCTCGTCGGAATTACTGGCACCGGATTGCTCGGCAGGTGGTATCTCATAGCCGATGGTTTACTTTATCTGGAGTACTTAATGCGCCTGGTTCTAAGTATGTTGATGCTAAGCTGGTTGTAATTGGTCCAGACGGTGGGATGGAATTTAATATTGATAACATTAAAGTGACTCAATAAAATCACTTAAAATAAAAAAAAGCGGCCAATGGCCGCTTTTTTTATATATCTATCATTAATACAATGAGAGTATTCTCGAAAACATTTTTTGTGATATGTTTTGTTTTTAAGCTTGAGCAGGGTCTAATAAATTATATAAAGCTTTATTTAAGATCAACTACCATCTAAAGCGCGTCTAAAATTTAAACTATCTGCCAGCCGAAACTATGTTAAGGAGTGACATATGAATAGTTTAAATTTTGTCAAATTATTAAGCACGAGCACTATAGCTATTGGTTTGCTTTTTCCTGGCATTGGCTTTGCAATCGAAAAAATAAACTTAACAAACCATCTTTTAAATAAAGGATTTAACTCATTATATCAGTCCTCACTCTCTTCAATTTTAGAGTTATCTAACCAGGAAAAATTAGTAGTACTTAATCAGGTCAATTTTAAGTCGGGAAAGTCCATCAGTCGTATTCAGCAACACTATCAGGATATTCCAGTGTGGGGAGTAACGTTGACAGCAACCCAGGCTAGCAGTGGTAATTATGAAAATTTGTCTGGTTTTCAAGTTAAAGGGTTGAAGGAGATGCAGCTAAGTTTAGCACCTAACTTAACTCAAAACCAAGTGATGATTATAGCTAAACAATATATTGGTGCTACTAACATAGTAAATAAAAAGCTAGAAAATAAACAAAAAAATTGTTTATTTATCTTGAAGATGAGGAACCAAAATTGGTTTACGAGGTTTCTTATTATACCGATGCATTAGGTTTTCCTTCACGGCCATTTCTTATTATTGATGCCCACACAGGTGAAGTTATCGATCATTGGGAAGGTCTTGCGCAGGTGGTATGAATGAAGCTTTTTCTGATATGGCAGGTGAAGCGGCAGAGTTTTTCATGCGGGGTAAAGTTGATTGGATTGTAGGAGCAGATATTACCAAGAGTGGTAAAGGTATACGTAACTTTCCTAACCCCAGTAAGCATGGAGGATCTATAGAGCATATTAAAGACTATCGTAATGGTATGAATGTACACTATTCTAGCGGTATTTTTAATAAAGCTTTTTACCAATTAGCAGAAGTCAAAGGCTGGGGTATTCGCAAAGCTTTTGATGTAATGGTATTAGCCAATCAGGTTTATTGGCAGAGAAATTCTACCTTTGAACAAGGTGCTTGTGATGTAATGAAAGCAGCCAAAGACAAAGGCTATTCTGTTGCAGATGCCAAAGCTGCATTTACTGTAGTAGGAGTCGGTGACAGTTGTAAAGTTGACCCGCCAGACCCAACGGATAAATACAAGCCATTACAGTCAGGTGCTGGCTACTGCTTAACAGCTAGTGGAAATGCAGTTACTGTATCTACTTGTAATAATTCCGATAGTCAACATTGGTTGCTTGATGATCAAGGGCATTTAATGGTTAAGTCTGTTAGCAACTCTTGTTTGTCAGTAGGAAGTAATCCTAAACGGGGTAACCAAGCTATGTTAAGCAGTTGTAATAATGAGGATTATCAGCGCTGGCAGTTTAGTGGCAATGTTATTCAAAACGTAAAAGATTCTAGTTTACGTTTAACCAGTTGGGGATCTCGTAATGGAGCAAGAGTGGGTGTTTGGACTTCACTTAATAATCATCCGATCCAGCAATGGTGGTGGAAAAACTGAAGGGTAGTGTTAAAAATTATTCGCACAAGATGTAACCAGCTACACTTAGTTGTACTGAGCAACTTACTGACGTAATCAATAAGTTGCTTTTGTTTAATTAAAATTATAATAAAGCGTCACTTAATTTAATGTATCAAATCTATAGCCAAAGGGTATAGTTCACATGGAAGGTGAATCAATGAAAAAATTTTTATTACT
This sequence comes from Spartinivicinus ruber, assembly GCF_011009015.1. NCBI lineage: Bacteria > Pseudomonadati > Pseudomonadota > Gammaproteobacteria > Oceanospirillales > Zooshikellaceae > Spartinivicinus > Spartinivicinus ruber. The sequence goes on along the minus strand of NZ_CP048878.1, from coordinate 5,446,390 downwards.
TTCAAGTTTAGCGAGTGCTTTAGCTTTATCGAATATTAGTCAGGCTGATGAAAAAGTGTGGGTGACCATTGGAAAAGATGGTTACGATTTATTAAAGCAGCAAATGCCGGGGTTAATGCAAGAGAAAAAATCGTTTGATTTAGCTAATGATAAAGTGAGTTTAGTCAAAGTGCATGAAAAATATTTACCGCTATTAAGCATGTATATGCACAAGCAATTTAAGCGCTGTGGTGGTTATATGGTTCATGAAAATGAGCAAGCGGCTTATTCATCTATTCAAGCATTTATGGATAATAGACCTCAAGCATTGATAGATTATAAAATTGACCAACAAGGCGTCATTAATCCATTACTTCCACAAATCAAAGAGTCTGAAATTAGAAGCTTTATTATTGAGTTATCTGATTTTAATAATCGTTATTACCGTAGTACAACTGGTGTTAATGCTGCGAAGCGTATTCGTGATAAATGGGCTGAGTTGTCGGCAGGTCGTTCAGATGTATCGGTTGAGTTATACGGTCATAGTGGTTGGAATCAGGACTCAGTGGTAATGACTGTTCAAGGTAATGAGTTAGCTGATGAAATTGTAGTTATCGGTGGCCATTTAGATTCAATAAATCAATATAGCAGTGATCGAATTAATGCTCGTGCACCAGGTGCTGATGATAATGCATCAGGTATTGCGACTATTACGGAAGTGATTAGGGTATTAATGAATAATGACTACAAACCAAGTCGTACCTTGAAATTTATGGGATATGCAGCAGAAGAGGTAGGCTTAAAAGGCTCTCAAGAAATTGCCAAAGCCCACAAAAACCAAGGAAAAAATGTGGTTGGTGTGTTGCAGCTAGACATGACTAATTATCAAGGGGATGCGGTTGATGCGGCAATTATTACTGACTATACCAGCAGTGCACAAAATAACTTTTTTAAAGAAGTTGCTAACTACTATGCACCTGAACTAAATATTGGCACAACTCAATGTGGATATGCTTGCTCTGATCATGCCTCTTGGCACAACCAGGGCTTCCCTGCCACCATGCCGTCAGAAGCGCCATTTGGTAAGCATAACCAAGCATTACATACTACAGGTGATACCATTAGCAAGTCAGGCGATAATGCTAACCATGCTTATAAATTTGCCAAAATGGCAGCTTCGTTTGCTGTGGAAATGGCTAAAACTGCGGGTTCTGATCCTGACCCCGATCCAGGTGATTATAAACAACTAAAATCAGTCACAGGTTATTGTCTGTCGGTAAATACTTCTAATCAGGCCGAACTAGCTAACTGTGCAATGAATAATAAACAGTTGTGGCAGCATGATGACCAGGGTCGGTTAAAACACAAATCAGGAAATTGTTTATCTGTGAGTGATATAGCCAATCGAGGTGACCGTGCTGTATTAAGAAGTTGTGGCAGTGGTAAAGGCCAAAAATGGAAAATGGAAGGCCAGCGGGTAATTAATGGTGCAAGTGATAGTTTGCTATTAACAGCCTGGGGAAGAAATGCAGGCGTTCAAGTCGGCGTTTGGAGTTCGCTGTTTGGACATCCAATTCAAAGTTGGGATTGGAAATAAATATACCCTTCGCTGTGAGTATGTAGATTATATTGTTGGGTGTGAATCTTTTGTCTTTAAATTAAAAAAGCCCCAAATATGGGGCTTTTTTTGTAGGGTAAGCGTTTCGCAAATTTACAGCAATAACTGCCGTATATCGCTTAATAAGTCGCTTAAAACAGCAGTAAAGCGTGCTGCATCTGCACCGTTGATTGCTCTGTGGTCGTATGATAAACACAAAGGCAACATTAGGCGTGGTTCAAACTCTTTACCATTCCAGACTGGTTTCATGGACGACTTGGAAACTCCTAAAATACCCACTTCTGGTGTATTAACGATTGGAGTAAAGGCGGTGCCCCCTATGCTTCCTAAGCTGGAAATTGTAAAACAAGCGCCTTGCATTTCTGCAGGCGATAGCTTTTTGTCTTTAGCTTTGCCTGCTAGTTCGATGGTTTCTTTAGCGAGTTCGACTAAGCCTTTTTTATCAGCGTCGCGAATGACTGGTACTAGTAAGCCGTCTGGAGTATCAACCGCAATACCGATATGTACATAGTCTTTATAAACCAGCCCATCACCAGTAGCATTTAGTGAAGCATTAAAGTTTGGCAATGCTCTTAGTGCTTGGGCGCAAGCTTTGACCAAGAAGGGAAGGGGGGTCATTTTAACGCCCTTCGCTTTTTGCGATTGCCTGAAGGCTTCCAGCTCGGTGATATCAGCCTCATCAAATTGGGTAACGTGAGGCACGTTCAACCAAGCTCGATGTAGGTTGAAGCCAGCCACTTTGCGCAATCGTGACATTGGTTCTTCACGAACAGGTCCAAACTGTGAGAAATCAATAGCTGGTACTTCAGGAATACCAGCACCACCTGTTGCACCAGCAGGTTGGGTTTTGGCCTTTTTCAGCTGCTCGCTAACATAGGCTTGTACGTCTTCTTTGAGAATCCGAGTACGTGGTCCAGAGCCTTTGACTAGTGCTAAGTCCACTCCAAATTCACGGGCCAGTTTTCTAACGGCTGGACCAGCGTGAACATTTTGGCTTGGCTTATCTAATGTCGCAGAGTTTTGTGTCTGTGGAGTAGCTGCTTTTGCTGGGGCAGCAGCTTGTTGTGCTGGCTGAGCAGCAGGCGCAGCGGGTTGCTCTGCTACAGGTGCTGTAGACGTGGTTTCTAGTTCTAAGATTAAGTCACCCATAGAAACCGTATCGCCTTCTTTCACTTTCAGGCTTTTAACAATGCCGGCTTTTGGGGCAGGTACTTCCATGGTGGCTTTATCAGACTCAAGCACGATGATTGAATCTTCTTCAGCAATCTCATCACCTTCTTTTACGCATACTTCAATAACAGGCACGTTTTCACTGCCAATATCAGGCACTTTAATTGGCTCGATAGCTGAAGCAGTTGGTGCTTGGGCAGCTGGTTGCTGAGTTGGAGCAGGTTCTTCAGCTGTCGCTTCTTTTGTGGTAGGTGCTGGCTCCGCAGGCGCTTCAGTAGCACCTTCTGCGGCTAATACAACAATTTCACTGCCTTCAGAGACTTTATCACCTACTTGCACTAGCAGCTTTTGTACAGTCCCTCCTTTTGGGCAGGGAATTTCCATGGTGGCTTTGTCAGACTCAAGCACGATTAATGAGTCTTCTTCTGCTACTGTATCGCCAGCTTGGACGCATACTTCGATGATTTCGACGTCTTCGCTACCACCAATATCGGGGACTTTAATGATTTCTTCTGACATAGTTTACCCTTTAATCTACTGACACCTATTGGTTAGCAATACAGTGGATTGGCTTTGGTTGGATCGATGTTGAATTTCTTCATTGCATCAGCCACTAGTTTGCTATCAACTTTGCCTTCTTCTTTTAAGGCATGTAAGGCAGCAACAGTGATGTAGTATCGATCAACCTCGAAAAACTCGCGCAATTTCTGTCTAGAATCACTGCGACCAAAACCATCGGTGCCAAGGGTGATATAAGTAGTTGGAACAAAGTCTCGGATCTGATCTGCATACAACTTCATGTAGTCAGTTGCAGCAATGACTGGGCCCTGACGATTGGTGAAGCACTCTGTTACATAGGGTACTCTTTGCTCGGCTTCAGGGTTAAGCATGTTCCAGCGTTTAGCATCTAAGCCTTCACGGCGTAATTCGTTGAAGCTAGTGGCACTCCATATATCGGATTCCACTTTAAACTCTTTGCGTAGGATATCTGCAGCAGCACGAACTTCTTCCAAAATAGTACCGCAACCAACTAACTGCACTTTGAGCTTAGCTTTCTTAGAATTTTGCTCAAAGCAATACAGGCCTTTGATAATGCCTTGAATAACTTCATCGCCTTCAGGCAGGGCTGGTTGCTTGTAGTTTTCATTCATAGTGGTGATGTAATAGAACACGCTTTCTTGTTCTTCATACATCCGACGTAAGCCGTCTTGAATGATTACAGCTAGCTCATAGCCATAAGTTGGGTCATAACTGACGCAGTTTGGAATAGTGGAAGCTAGGATATGACTGTGACCATCCTGGTGCTGTAGGCCTTCACCATTTAGGGTGGTTCTACCAGCAGTGGCACCGATTAAGAAACCACGTGCTTGAATATCTCCTGATGCCCAAGCTAAGTCGCCAGTCCGCTGGAAGCCGAACATAGAGTAGAAGGCGTAGAATGGAATCATTGGTGTGTTGTTGAAGCTGTAAGAAGTACCAGCTGCTACCCACGCTGCATGAGAGCCAGCTTCGTTGATACCTTCCTGAAGGATTTGACCTTTTTTGTCTTCTTTGTAAAACATCACTTGGTCGGAATCCATCGGTGTATAAAGCTGACCTTTGGATGAGTAGATACCTAGCTGACGGAACATGCCTTCCATGCCAAAGGTACGAGCTTCATCTGGCACAATGGGTACAACGTTTTTTCCAAAGTTTTTGTCTTTAACCAGAGCACCTAAAATTCTAACAAACGCCATGGTGGTAGAAATTTCGCGTTCACCACTACCTTTGGTTACTGCTTCGAATGCTTTTAAGTCAGGTGCAGGCAGTGATTTAGATCGAGTTCTGCGCTGAGGTACATAACCACCTAAAGACTCACGACGCTTGCGCATGTAAACCATTTCTGGGCTGTCTGCATCTGGGCGGTAGTAGGGAACTTTATCCAAGTCATCATCTTTGACAGGGATATCAAAGCGATCACGGAATGACTTCAGGTCTTCTAATGCTAGCTTCTTAACTGAGTGAGTAATGTTGGCGGAAGCTGAGGAACCGGTAGCATAACCTTTAACAGTCTTGGCTAAGATCACTGTTGGCTGGCCAGTGTGATTTACCGCAGCATGATAGGCTGCATAGACTTTATATGGGTCGTGGCCGCCGCGGTTTAACTTATAGATATCATCGTCAGATAGGTGCTGTACCATATCTAAGAGCTCAGGGTGCTTACCAAAGAAGTGTTCTCGTGTATAAGCACCGCCCTTAGCTTTGTAGTTTTGGTAGTCACCATCAACGCATTCATCCATGCGTTGCTGCATCAAGCCATCTTTATCTTCAGCAAATAATGGGTCCCAATGACGCCCCCAAACTACTTTGATGACATTCCAGCCTGCGCCGCGGAACTGGCCTTCAAGCTCTTGAATGATTTTTCCATTACCACGAACAGGGCCATCTAGACGCTGTAAGTTACAGTTCACTACAAAAATCAGGTTATCAAGTTTTTCACGGCCAGCTAGACCGATAGCACCCATTGACTCTGGCTCATCCATCTCGCCATCACCAAGGAAGGCCCAGACCTTACGGTTGTTAGCAGGAGCCATACCGCGGTTGTCTAGATACTTCATAAAGTGGGCTTGGTAGATGGCCTGTAGTGGCCCTAACCCCATTGATACTGTTGGGAATTGCCAGAAGTCAGGCATTAGCCAAGGGTGAGGGTAAGAAGATAAACCTTTGCCATCCACCTCCTGACGGAAGTTGTCTAATTGGTCTTCGGTTAGGCGCCCTTCTAAGAATGCACGACTGTAGATGCCTGGTGCAGTGTGGCCCTGGAAGTAAACCAAATCCCCTTCGGAATCTTCAGTAGGGCCTTTAAAAAAGTAGTTGAAGCCAATGTCATAAAGAGTAGCGCTAGACTGGAAGCTGGAAATGTGGCCGCCTAAGTCTGCATCGCTTTTGTTAGCACGCATCACCATTGCCATGGCATTCCAACGAACGATAGAGCGAATCCGGCGCTCCATAAATAAGTCGCCAGGCATTCTTGCTTCACGAGAAGATGGAATAGTGTTGCGATAAGGGGTTGTGATGGAGTAGGGCAGTTGAGTACCGGCTCTGCTGGCATAGCGAGCCAGGCGAGTCAGTAAATAGTGGGCCCGGTCTTCCCCTTCTTTTTCCAGCACCGAATCTAGTGCCTCAAGCCACTCTTGGGTTTCTATTGGATCAACATCATTCTGCATATTCATTTGCTCCAGGTCAGAAGGGCCTTGAGATTAGGCGTATAATGATTATAGCCGCTACCCTTTTAGTGCCATTTTAAATAAGCGCCAATAATATTAGGGGGCCATTGTAATTGTTTATATGTAGTAATACTACACAGATTAACGGTTTTACCTGAGTTTTTCCGTTACAAATGTAGTAAAGCTACAAAATGCGTTTGAAAGTCAATGTTTGTTTTAGTGGTGCTGCTGATGAGTCAGCAGTGCCTACTAGTGCTGTTAAGCCTTGATTTTTCTAGTTTTAATGGATTTAAAGTAGCGTGCAGCGCTAGCATCAGACAATCACTATCAGTTATGGTTTATCTTTCATTTTATTGATATATGTCATCTGGGTAGATCGACAATGGTAACGAGCCGAAAATATTACCAGCTATCTGCCTTATACCTAACTTGCCTTTGTAACATTTTTATTAATTGGAAATCATGGACTTAGCAGCGTTATCAGGGCTCCCAAGCATACTGCAAAATACCGTACAAGGCTATTGGGAACGCTTTAAAGAAACAGCGATGGCTCACCAGCTTGAGCAGAAGTTTGCTTTGTTTGATCAGGCTACTATGAATCAGCTGTGTCAGGTTTGGGCTGTTAGTGACTATGTTGCTCAACAAAACAGCTGTAACCCAGGGCTACTGTTTGAGTTGATAGAGAATAGTCGCTTTGCGAGCCCTACCAGTAAAAAACAGCTGGCCTTATCACTCGCTCAGCGCTTTGGAAGCGTGGCAAGCGAGGCTGATTTGCTTCGTGAGCTTAGGCAGTTTCGGCATCAGGAGATGGTTACCATTATTTGGCGAGATGTCACTGGCCAGGCCTCCTTAACTGAAACCATGTATCACTTGAGTGCTCTGGCAGACGTTTGTATTGATAGGGCCTATCGTTGGCTGTATCAAGATTTGACTCAGGGGCTGGGAGTGCCAACGGGTAAAAAAGACAATAAGCCGCAGCATATGGTAGTGCTGGGAATGGGTAAGCTGGGTGCTTGTGAACTTAACCTTTCTTCAGATATCGATTTGATGTTTGTTTACCCTTCACAGGGGGAAACCCAAGGGGGGCGTCGCTCGATTAGCAATCAGGAATTTTTTATTCGGCTTGGTCAGCGATTGATTAAGGCACTAGACACAGTTACGGCAGATGGTTTTGCGTTTAGGGTAGATATGAGGCTTCGGCCCTATGGGCATAGCGGAGCTTTAGCTCTTAGTTTTGGTGCGATGGAGCAATACTATGAAGATCAGGGGCGAGATTGGGAGCGCTATGCGCTGATTAAAGCCCGAGTCGTTGGTGGAGATCCACGTCAAGGTCGTAACTTGCTAGAGAGACTAAAGCCATTTGTTTATCGCCGCTATCTTGATTTTAGTGCAGTCGATGCCTTGCGCGACATGAAACAGTTAATTCAACGGCAGGTACGCCGGAAGGGCATGGAGGCAAATATCAAGCTGGGTCCAGGAGGAATACGAGAGATTGAGTTTATTGCCCAAGCATTCCAGTTGATTCATGGTGGGCGGGATCGAGCCCTTCAGCAGCATGCTTTGCTAAAGGTGTTAGAGGTTATTGAGGGGGAAGGTTATTTGCCAGTACAGGTGGTAACTGAACTCAGGGAGGCTTACCAATTTCTCCGTCGATTAGAGCATTTTATTCAAGCTCAGGCTGATCAGCAAAGTCAAACTTTACCAAGCTCATCTATTAAGCAGCAGCGACTGGCTTTAGCTATGGGCTATCAACACTGGGAAGAACTGAATAAACAGTTGATGCATCATCGTCAGCGAGTGAATTACCACTTTCAGCAAATGGTGGCAGAGCCACATAAACCTACTTCAAGCCAGCTTTCTGGGCAGGAAAGCTGGAAAGCTTATTGGATAGGCAGTGTCGATCAGGAAGAGGCGCACGAATTATTTGCTAAGCAGGGCTTTCAGCAGCCTGAGGAGGCTGACCGGCAGCTGCGTGCTTTGCAAAGTAGTCAATCGATGAAGCAGGCTCAGCGCACGGGCAAAGACCGCATTGATCAGTTTATGCCTTTTATGTTGTCAATGGCTACTGAACAAGAATCACCTGATGACTGTTTGTTCAATGTATTGCCCTTTATTGAAAGTGTTTTGCGGCGAACGGCTTACTTGGTGCTATTGATAGAAAACCCTCATGCCTTGGAGCAACTGCTTAAGCTTTGTGTCGCTAGCCCCTGGATTGCTGAAACCATTGCAAAATACCCTATGTTGCTTGATGAGTTGCTGGATGTAGGTACTTTGTACTCGCCGCCAGATAAAGATGAGTTGGCTGACGAACTCAGGCAGCAGCTGATGCGCATCCCTGAGGAAGATATTGAGCAGCAAATGGAAACCCTGCGTTACTTCAAGCTTGCTCATGTGCTGCAAGTGGCTGCTTCTGAAGTTGCAGAAACTTTACCATTAATGAAAGTGAGTGATTACTTGACATGGATTGCCGAAGTGGTGCTGGATCAGGTGTTGCATATTGCTTATCAGTACCTAATTGCCAAGCATGGTTTACCTGAGGGGTATCCTGACAAGAAAGCAGCTTTTACTATTCTTGGCTATGGTAAGGTGGGCGGCATTGAGTTGGGCCATAGCTCAGACCTGGATTTGGTCTTTATTTATGATGCGCCACCCAACAGCATGACTGATGGACCTAAGCCAATCCAAAGCAGTATGTTTTATACCCGCCTGGGACAGCGGATTATTCATATTCTATCCACCCAAACCCCGTCAGGCCAGCTTTATGAAGTAGACATGCGTTTGCGGCCATCTGGGGCATCTGGGTTATTGGTTTCTTCTTTAAGTGCTTTTGAGCAGTATCAATTAAATCAAGCTTGGACCTGGGAGCATCAGGCATTGGTCCGTGCCAGGTCACTTGCGGGGAGCAAAAGACTGGCAGAAGACTTTGTGGCCATCAGGGCAAAAGTGCTGGGGCGGCCAAGGGAGCTGGGCAAGTTAAGGCAAGAAATTATCGAAATGCGCCAGAAAATGCGAGATAGCCTGGCTACGAAAGCCACCCAGGGAGGGACGGCAGATAATGCTTGGGAGGCTGCGCAACCGTTTGATCTCAAGCATGATTATGGCGGTATCGTTGACATTGAATTTATGGTCCAATATGGGGTTCTAGCCTGGTCACACCAGCATCCGGAGCTACTTAACTACACAGATAATATTCGGGTGCTAGAAAAACTTGAGCAAGCCGGCCTAATGACACCTGAAGCTGCCGGTCTTTTCCGTGAAGCCTACAAGGCTTACCGGGCTGCCGCTCACCGTTTAGCCCTGCAAAAGCACGCGGGTGTAGTCAGCGGTGATACCTTTCATGAGTATCGTCGAGGAGTGATTGAAGTTTGGCAGCAGTGGCTAGAGAGTACACCGCTGGCAAGCGAATAGGCTTTTTCTAAGCGTAAAAATCAACGAATAACTGAAAGTTGAAGGAGTCTCTAATGTCTATGGCCGATCGTGATGGATTGATTTGGTTTGATGGGGAAATGGTACCCTGGCGGGAGGCCAAAACCCATGTGCTTACTCATACCCTGCATTATGGGATGGGGGTGTTTGAAGGTGTCCGTGCTTATAGCACACCCAATGGGCCTTGTATTTTTCGGCTGAAAGAGCACACCGACCGGCTATTTAATAGTGCCCATATTCTGAATATGCAAATGCCTTTTAGTAAAGAGCAGCTAAACGAAGCACAGCGTGCAGTAGTGCGTGAAAATAAACTGGATAGTGCTTATCTACGCCCAATGTGTTTTTACGGTTCTGAAGGAATGGGACTACGAGCAGATTCACTACAAACCCATGTGATTGTTGCTGCTTGGGAGTGGCCCTCTTATATGGCGCCAGAAGCGAAAGAGTTAGGCATCAAGATTCGTACATCATCTTATACCCGTCATCACGTTAACATCACCATGTGCAAGGCGAAAGCCAATGGTAATTACATTAACTCTATGCTGGCGTTAAAAGAAGCGCTGGACTGTGGTTGTGAAGAGGCGTTGTTATTGGATAATGAAGGTTATGTTGCAGAAGGGAGTGGTGAAAATATCTTTATTGTCACTGATGGAGTTATCTATACCCCTGAGTTGACCTCCTGCTTAAAAGGGATTACCCGCGACACGATCATTCAATTTGCTACTCAGCTTGGCTATCAAGTGGTTGAAAAACGGATTACCCGTGATGAAGTATACGTTGCGGATGAAGCCTTTTTCACTGGTACGGCAGCTGAAGTATTGCCGATTCGTGAGCATGATGGCCGGAAGATTGGCAGTGGTCGCCGTGGTCCGGTTACTGAAAAGCTTCAGCAAATGTATTTTGATCAAGTGACCGGTCAAAGTAAGGATTATCCCGAGTGGCTAACTCCTGTGCTGTAAGGTAAAATCCCTCCCCTTTTGACTCTTACCAAACAAAGGTAGTAAGAAGTACTTGCTGCCTTTGTTCGTGATTAGATTGGGGTGACGTTTCGTAGTGAAAGTACTGGTAGTTGGGCCTTCTTGGGTAGGTGATATGGTCATGGCGCAGCCATTGTTTATGACCATTAAGCAACACTATCCCTCAGCAGATATCGATGTGCTAGCACCAGACTGGAGTCGGCCGCTGCTGGAGCGAATGCCTGAAGTCAGAAACGAAATTGTTATGCCTGTAGGGCACGGTTCCCTAAATCTAAAAGGCCGGAAGCAGTTAGGCCTTTCTCTTCGGGCTGAGAATTACAATCAAGCCATCGTTTTACCCAACTCCTTTAAGTCTGCACTAGTCCCTGCTTGGGCAAAAATTCCATTACGAACCGGCTGGCGTGGTGAAATGCGTTATGGATTGCTTAATGATCTGCGTGTACTAGATAAACAACGTTACCCCCTGATGGTAGAACGTTTTGTCGCGTTAGGCCTACCTAAAAACAGCCCACTACCTGAAAACCTGCCTGCCCCTAAACTGGTTGTCAATCAAGCCAATGTCACGGCATCTTTAGAGCGCTATCAGCTCAATACTGATAAGCCAGTATTAGCATTGTGCCCAGGTGCAGAGTTTGGACCTGCTAAACGTTGGCCTGAACAACACTATGCGGCAGTTGCCAGCGAGTGGTTAGCGAAAGGCTGGCAAGTGTGGTTGTTTGGTTCTGCAAAAGATCAGCCTGTGGCAGAACTAATCAAACAAGCAGTGCCTGCTCAGCACCAAGATCAAGTGATTAGCCTGGCAGGCAATACCAGCTTAGCGGATGCCGTTGATTTGTTATCTCTGGCCAGCGCAGTTGTCAGTAATGACTCTGGTTTGATGCATATTGCCGCCGCGCTAGAGCACCCACTAGTTGTTGTATATGGTTCTACTTCACCTGACTTTACGCCACCATTAAGTAAGCAGAAAGAAATTGTGCGGTTAGGGCTTTCTTGTAGCCCCTGTTTCAAGCGTGAATGCCCATTAGAGCATCTTAACTGCCTTAAAGAACTAATGCCTGACCAGGTAAATCAAGCGCTTAATCTAGTGATAGAAAAAAGCCAGACAGTGCCGGTTGAGGTGGTTACGCCATGAAAGTACTGGTGATTAAAACCTCTTCGATGGGGGATGTGATTCACACTTTACCTGCACTGACCGATGCCCAAGCACAGATTCCTAATATTCAGTTTGATTGGGTGGTGGAAGAAGCTTTCGCAGAAATCCCCCACTGGCATAAAGCCGTTAATAAGGTGATTCCTGTTGCCATTCGCCGTTGGCGTAAACAACTTTGGCAAACCTGGATGAGTGGTGAGTGGAAACAGTTTAAGCAACAGTTAAAAGCAGAGCAGTATGATTGTGTGATTGATGCTCAAGGGCTGCTAAAAAGTGCTTGGTTAACTCGGCTGGCGAATGGCCCTAAGTTTGGTCTAGATAAGCAGTCTGCTCGTGAGCAGATCAGTGCTCGATTTTACGACAACCCAGTCGCAGTAGCTAAAGATCAACATGCAGTTGAGCGTGTACGCCAATTGTTTGCTCAAGCGCTAGGTTATCCAGCCCCCAATTCAATGGGTCACTTCAGTTTAGATAAGACCCGCTTTCCGAAGCAGCAATGTACTGACCAGCCTTATGTCGTATTTATTCATGGTACCACCTGGCCCACTAAGCACTATCCAGTGCCTTACTGGCAAGCACTGGCAGATCAAGTGGTGAAAGCAGGCTTTCAGGTATTGTTGCCTTGGGGCAATGCTGTAGAAAAGCAACGGGCGGATACGATTGCAGCGTCAGTGACTGATAAATCAATGGGTAGTGGCATAAAAGTCCTACCAAAAATGAAGCTGGCTGAATTGGCGGGTGTCATTGCTGAGGCAACGGCGGTGGTAGCAGTAGATACTGGGCTTGGTCATTTAACTTCAGCTTTAGAAGTGCCTGCGGTTTCTTTATATGGTCCTACCTCTCCCAAATTAGTCGGGGCCTATGGCACTAATCAAGTGCACTTATGTGCCAGTGATCTTGAGCAGTCAACGGATGGGGCTGAACAAACTATTGAGCCTGCAATTTTTAAGGGGCTTACGCCTGATGTGGTGTGGCAGTCGTTAACTCAGCAGCTAGGTGTGGCTTAGTAATTTATGACGTTGGCGTTTATCCTTTTTAAATATTTCCCATTTGGTGGCTTGCAGCGAGACTTTTTACGAATTGCTTTAGCCTGTTTAGAGCGTGGCCATCAAATTCGTGTTTACACTATGGGTTGGCAAGGAGATCAGCCAGCTGAATTTGATGTTCGATTAATTAGTAACAAAGCGTTATCTGCTCATAAACGTGACCAAGCTTTTCAGCAAGCGGTGATGGCTGATATTAAGAAAAACCCAGTCGATTTAGTGGTGGGCTTTAATAAAATGCCAGGGCTGGATGTTTATTATGCTGCTGATCCCTGCTACGAAGAAAAAGCCCGGCACTCTCGAGGTTGGTTGTATCGGCAAGGGGCTCGTTATAAACATTTTAATCATTTTGAGTCAGCGGTTTTTAACGCGCAAAGTCACACTCATATTTTAATGATTGCTGAGCGGCAAATTGCAATTTATCAGCAGTATTATCAAACCCCGCAAAATCGATTTCATCTGCTACCCCCTGGTATCGCAAAAGACCGAAAACGGCCTGCTAATGCGAATTCTATTCGTGCAGCGCTTCGACAAGAGTTTGGCTTGGCTGATCAGGATAAGTTGTTGTTAATGGTAGGCTCAGGCTTTAAAACCAAGGGTTTAGACAGAGCTTTATTAGCACTAGAGGCATTACCTGCTGAACAAAGGCAAACAACCAAGCTATTTGTGATTGGCCAGGATAATTTCAAACCGTTTGAGCGGATGGCCAATAAGCTTGGTGTAAGCAATCAGGTTCGCTTTTTTGCTGGGCGTGATGATATTCCCCGGTTTTTATTGGGTGCTGACTTACTAATTCACCCGGCTTATCACGAAAATACAGGTACTGTCTTGCTTGAAGCCGTCGTTGCTGGTTTACCGGTATTAGTAACTGATGTGTGTGGTTATGCCCGCTATATACAACAAGCTGAAGCTGGCCTACTAGTCACAAGCCCCTTTAGTCAGCAACAGTTTAATCACTTGCTGTTAGAGATGTTGCAGTCTGATAAGCATTCAGAGTGGCGAGCCAATGGGCTCAGTTTTGCTGAACAGGCTGATATTTACAGTATGCCTGAGCGGGCTGCGGAGCAAATTGAGCAGCAAGTGGGGCAACTGTTATGAAATTAAATTTGCGTGAAGACTTTTCCTGCTGGTGGCAGGGTAAAGATCCTTTTACTCAAGTGCGCCAGTTGCAAGGAGAAATATTTCGAGAGCTGGAAGCTCGCCGTACATTGCGTTTTGAGCATAATGGTAAAGGCTTTTTTGCCAAGCTGCATTTTGGTGTTGGTTGGCGAGATATTGTCGATAATTTAATTCGGTTTCGCTGGCCAGTATTAGGTGCGACTAATGAATGGCAAGCGATTAAGCGTTTACAGCAGCTTGGGGTAAAAACAATGACTCCAGTTGCTTTTGGCGTTAAAGGCTGTAATCCTGCAACACAACAGTCGTTTATTATTACTGAAGAGCTGCAAGATATGATAAGCCTTGAGGATTTATCATTAAATTGGCAGCAATTTCCATCACCATTAAAGCTAAAGCGTAATTTAATTGCTCAGGTTGCGAAGATAACTCGAACGATTCATGAGAACGGGTTAAATCATCGCGATTATTATATTTGCCATTTTCTTTTATCACCTGAGCTACCAGCCGATTTAAACCCTGATCTATGGTTGATTGACTTACATCGTGCTCAGGTGCGTAACCACACACCACGTCGTTGGATAAATAAAGATCTAGCCGCGTTGTATTTTTCGGTGATGGATATAGGACTTTGCCGTAATGATTTATTCCGCTTTATCAAGATATACACAGGCAAGCCTTTAAAACAAGCACTTAAAGATAAATCCAGCACTTGGCGTATGTTGGCGAAAAAAGCAGAAAAACTATATGCTCGCAAGCAACGCAAAGGTGACGCAATTTAAGGTGAATATGCTCAGTTTTTTGAAGTCTGCTGTTTGGCCTAAATCGGGTTTTTGGACTGTGACTCAGCCCTACCAGCATACCCCTGTTGCTGATGTGTTTGGTAGCTTGTATAAAGTATTTAAATTACCAGGTGAACAGATTACCAGTGATCCTTTGAGTAAAGTTTATAAAGTCACATCTGCAGGTAAGGTTTTTTATGTAAAGCGCTATACGGGTGGTGGTAAAGGCTTGCGTCGTTATATTGGTCGCAGTCGAGTCCGTGCAGAATGGAAAAACCTTTTGTTGTTCCGTCATTTAGGGTTACCAACTGCCAATTTAGTTGCGTATGGAGAGCAAAAGCTGTTTAGCATGATGCTAAAAGGCGCTTTAATTACTGAAGAGCTGGAAAATACCATTGACTTATCAGAGGTAATAGAAGAGTACCCGAATTATTTAACTGATCGAAACTGGTTATTACCAGTGATTGATCAGGTGGCGTGGGCTGCTCGGGTATTACATGCCTACCGGTTTGTTCATAACGATTTAAAGTGGCGCAATATTCTGGTTTCTCGGGATAAAACCAATCCGCAGATATTTCTGATTGACTGTCCTGGTGGTTTTAGGTGGTTTGGCCCGATGCTGCAATATCGAATTGTTAAAGATCTGGCTTGCTTGGATAAACTGGGTAAATACCATTTATCACGCACGATGCGGATGCGCTTTTACAAGCTATATCGAGGCAATAGTCTTGCTCATCGACTTACCAGTAAAGACAAACAGCAAATCAGGCAAGTGCTGGACTTTTTTGAGGGGCGTGAGTAAGTGACGGTAGCTATTCCACAAGTCACTTTAGCAGGGCTGCGTAGTCAAGGCCGAGAGGTTATCGCTCCATTTAGTCTACTGCTTGATAATGAGCAAGTCGAACTTGTCGTACATAAAACCCTCCGTGTATTGCCAGGTAAACGGGTGGTTGGTTATGGGGTATATCAAGGCCAGCCAGTATTAGCCAAACTGTTTATTGCCCCGAATAAAGCAAAGTGGCATGCCCAGCGAGAGTTAAAAGGTACCCGCTGGTTAGAGGATGCTGGCGTAGCTACTCAGCAGCTAGTAGCGTCAGATACCTTTGAGCAGCAAGGTCATGTGGTACTTTTTGAGTGGCTGGAAAATAACCAAAGTTTGGCAGAGCTCTGGCAACAAGCTAGTAGTAATGAGCAGCGACTACAGTTGTTTTTGCCTTCCTTTGGCCTGCTAGCCCAGATGCACAAGGCTGGCCTGAAGCAAGATGATATTCATCTGAATAACTTTTTAGTTCATCAGGGTAACATGCTTGCCATTGATGGTGATGGGGTGGATGGCTCTCAACAAGGTAGCCTGCTACCCAGACAGAATATTTTGGATAACTTGGCGATTTATTTGGCTCAGTTGCCTCCTTATTATGATCGCTTTGTATCACAAGTCGTTGCAGACTATAATGCCCGCCAGCCCGAAATGCAGCCAATCACTGAAGTAGAACTACAGGCTTTAACAGTCCGTTGGCGGAAGTGGCGAGTGGCGAATTACTTACGTAAAGTGACTCGCGACTGTAGTGAATTTGTGGTGAATAAAAGTTGGTCTCGCCTGGAAGTTTATCGAAGAGAGTGGGATTGCGAACAGTGGCATGGCTTTTTACAAAACCTTGACAATTGTCTGGTTGATGACTCGAACCGACTAAAAAGTGGGAATACTGCAACCGTTGGAGTAGCTGAGTATAACGGCCAGCCACTGGTGATTAAGCGGTATAACATAAAAAGTTTTCAGCATCGTTTATCACGCTGCTGGCGACCAAGCCGGGCTTGGGTATCTTGGCTGAATGCCTATCGCTTGGGTTTGTTGGGTATTCAAACGCCGCAACCCATAGCATTTATTGAAGAGCGTTGTGGACCTCTTCGTGGCAGAGCATTTTTGATTTTAGAGTATATCGCTGGGCCAGACTGTTTATCGCATTTCTTAGCGGTAACTGACTCGTCTGAGGTTGAGAGTTGGTTGCCAGCGTTTAGCCAGTTATTTGAAACCATGGAGAAATATCAAATTTCTCATGGTGATTTAAAAGCCAATAACCTGCTTTTGGCAGATTCAGGGCTGCAAATTATTGACCTGGATGCTATGCAACAGCATGATCGCCCAGGTTCATTTCAGGTTGCATTTCAACGGGATTTGCAGCGTTTTAATAAAAACTGGCTAAATGCGTCGCCGAATGTAAAGCAGGTATTCGAGCAGTTGGTAAGTCGGTTTAGCTAATATAGCCAAAGCGAATGGTTTTTAGGGGCGGCCGTCGAGCGATGAAGCCCCATGAGTTTATGTTTCTATAAATGATTGGGGTGAAGAGCGACGACAACAAACCCTAAAATTCATTCGGGAAGGGTATAGAAAGATACAATCTCAATGTTTTCTAGGACTGTTGCAATACGCCTTTGGTATAAGCAACAGTTGTAGCTGAAAAGAAGAGGTGTTAAGTGGCATTAACAATTTTAGGTTTATCTGGCGCATTGAGCCATGATCCTTCAGCAGCATTGTATATAGATGGCAAGTTGGTTGCTGCAGCTGAAGAGGAGCGCTTTCTTCGGGATAAACACGCCAAAAATAAAATGCCGCTAGAGGCTACAAAGTTTTGCTTAAAGCAAGCGGGTATCTCTGCTAAAGATGTTGATGTCATTGCTGTGCCTTTTGCACCTATTAGTTTGTCCAGTCCTGCTCGTTGGCATTATGCAAAGCGGTATTGGTATGCCCCTGACCGAGCCTTAGGTGTGTTGTTTAATGGTAATCGCCGTTATCGTCGTTATGTAGGGCAGATTCGTGAAATGCTTGAGTCCATCGGTTTTGACTGGCAAAAAATTGAGTTTGAACCAGTTGAACATCATTTAGCCCACGCTTCCAGTGCTTATCACCTAAGTGGTTTTAAAGAAAAAACAGCCATTATGGGGATTGACGGAAAAGGAGAGTATGCCACAACATTTTTTGGCTACGGCGAAAATGGCAAAATTCATAAAATTAAAGAATTTTATGATCCAGACTCATTGGGTGGCTTGTATGGTGCTATCACTGAATATCTTGGTTTTGAGATGCTTGATGGTGAATATAAAGTGATGGGCATGGCGCCCTATGGTGATCCTAGCAAATACGATTTATCAAAGCTTATTGATTTTGATGGTAAAGAATTTCGAGTTAATACTGATTACGTCAATGTGGTTGGACTACGCCGTTATAAAGAAAATGGCAAAGGCTTTTATTTTACTAAGAAATTAATTGAGTGGCTGGGGCCTCGTCGGAAAGGTGATGTGGCAGATGATCCTTATATTCACTATGCTGCAAGCATTCAGCAATTATATGAGACAGTTGCCCTAAAATTAATGGATTATTATTTAGGGGATATTATTAAGGAAACGGGCTTATTAGCTTTTTCTGGTGGTGGTGCGTTAAACGTAAAACTCAACCAGAAAATTGTCTCTCGTCCAGAATTAAAAGAGTTATTTGTACAGCCTGCCTCTGGAGATGCTGGAACTGCCATTGGTGCAGCTTCTTTTGCTTCTGAAAAGCGTGGAGTTGCTGTTGAAAAAATGGAGCATGTCTATTTAGGCCCTTCATTTACTAATGAGCAAGTTACTGAAGCCTGTCAAAACCACCCTGATAAACCGAAATTCAAGCAAATTGATCAAGTTCCAGAGCGTATTGCCAAAGTGCTTGCTGAAGGTAATCCAGTTGCTTGGTTCCAAGGGCGCATGGAGTTTGGTCCACGGGCATTAGGTCGGCGTAGTATTTTAGGTTGCCCCAGTGTGAAAGGGGTTGCTGACCGAATTAATGAGCAAATTAAATTCCGCGAGCGTTGGAGGCCATTCTGCCCTAGTATGCTGGATCGAGTGGCACCAGAAATGTTTAAAGTGGACCACCCCGCGCCTTTTATGACTTTTACCTTTGAAGTTAAAGAGGAATGGAAAGAGCGTGTGCCTGAGGTAGTACATGAAGATGGTACTGCCAGGGCGCAAGCGGTTAAGCGGGAAGTAAACCCACGTTATTATGATTTAATGTTGGAAATGGAAAAATTCACTGGCAATGGCGTAGTGTTGAATACTTCATTAAACCGCCGTGGTGAGCCAGTTGTATGTACGCCTACTGATGCATTGAATATGTTTTTTGGCTCAGACTTACAGTATTTAATTATGGAAGATATTTTAGTCGTGAAAGGCGACTTTCCTGAGGGTTGCTAATTACAATGAACCAACCCCATGTACTACAGCTCTGTCACGGATATGAGCCACCTTTTTTAGATGTGGCTCGACAATATGCAGGGCTGTTTGCTGATACACCTTATAAAGTGACAACCGTTTATTTAACAGGCGAGTTCTCTGATCAAGTGGCAAATGAGTCTGCTTCTGATGAAGTGTTTTTTCTGGAAAACACGTCTAAAGATGTGCGCGGCTTGAAGCGAAAACAAATTAAACAGTTACAGCGTATATGTGAGCAAAGACAGTTTAGTTTTGCCATTGCCCACCGGTTTAAGCCTTTATATATCTGTTCTCATATTCCGGATTTATTTACCGTCGGTGTTCATCATGCATTTGGTGATTATCAGCGAAAAACCCGGCGTTGGTTTGTTAACCGACGCCAACAACGTTTAGCATTGCTTGGTGTGTCCGATGCGGTAAGAGATGATATTCGCAGCTGCTTGCCACACTGGCCTGCGGACCACATTCAAACCCTTTATAATCGGGTTGACTATAATCAACTAAAAGCTAATTTGGTTGAACGCGAAGCTGCCCGAAAATTTTTAGGTTTAACACAAGACCAGTATGTTTTTGCTAATGTAGGGCGATTACACCCAGATAAAGACCAGGCAACCTTATTAAAAGCATTTGCTTTAGTTGCAGGACAGTTGCCGAATGCAGTATTAGCAATTTTAGGTCAAGGCAGGCTAGAGGGTGAATTAAAGCAGCTAGCTCAGTCTCTTGGTATTGCAAAGCAAGTGTTGTTTTTAGGAATGGTACTTGAGGCTGCTCAATACTATAAAGCCTTTGATAGTTTTGTTTTAACGTCTGATCATGAGCCTTTTGGTATGGTATTACTGGAGGCTATGGCTGCTGGTTTGCCGATCATTGCTACCGATTGTGGTGGTGGTAAAGAGGTGGTTGAGGGTTGTGGCCAGTTGTTTCCATTAGGGGATGCACAACAGCTGGCTGCACACATGATCCAAATTTACAGCCTTTCTAGCCAAGACAAAACTGCTCTGGCAAATAAAATGGATGCTAAAGTTACTCAAAATTTTAGCTACTCAGTCGTTAAAGACCACTTTTGGCAGTTGCCTTTTATCAAGCCTTACGCCATGACAATGGGGGTTGCATGAGTTTACTCGCGAAATGGCAAACCCGTCATTGGCAACCTTTAACTGCTGGTCAATATGAAGAGGCTTACCAACAGTGGGGCGGTAGCTTTATTACTCACCCAGAAGTGATTGGAGTGGTTTCGTCATTATTAGATATCCCACTGGAGTTTAGTGGCCGTTATCAAGATGGCCAGCTTATTGCTGCGATTCCTGTGTGGGAAAACTATGTCGCGGGGAGTAAGCAAGCTTTAAAAAAACTCGGTAAAAGAGGCTTAGTGGATACAGGTAATGCGGAAATTATATTGCCCATTGCTGAAAATGCCCAACTTGAATTGCCTTATAAAGCAGAATTAATTTCGAATTTGCATGAACCCCAGTTGACCAATCTGAAGGATAAAGATAAACAGATATGTTTAGCTAAAGGCTTTCAACCTGGGGGTTACTCTAAAAAGTTTAAGTACAACCATCGCCGTGAATTAAGGTTGTTTCAAGAGGCGGGTGGTGAGTTGCATCCTATCAGTGAGCTATCTGCAGATCAGATATGTGAGTTTTATTTGACATTATTTGAGTTAAGGTGGGGCTTTGCAGCCAAAGGTACATCCTTGATGGGGGAATTACTGAGTAGACTACAAAACTATTTAGTTGGCTCAGTGCTGTATTTTGATAAACGCCCAGTTGCGATTCAGCTGGTATATCAGGCTGAATCAGAGAAATGGTTGTCTGTAGAATATATCAATGGTGGGGTTGATCCATCTGTAAAAGAGTTTAGTCCTGGTAGTATGCTTAGCTTTTTGAATGTGCAGGAAGCTCAGGAGGCGGCTGATAAGCAAAATAAGCAGCTACGTTATTCATTTGGTTTAGCTGATAACGAGTATAAAGACCGTTGGTGTAGCAGAGTGTCAGTATACTCAACGTAATAAGTATTATGAAAACAAAAAATAACCCATATTTAAAAAAGAAGAAGATGACAAACCAAATAAAAGCGTTAGTTTTTATTTGCTTGGCGCTTCTTGGGCTTTTGATGGGTTGGTACTGGCAAACTTTAATTTTTGCAGTCATTTTTTATATTGCCCATGAAGTGTTGTGGTCTGATCATATTTTTTATGACCCCAAGTCAGATTACCAATACCAGTTTGAAAATGCAGTAGAGCTTCTGTTAACGATAGAAAATAATCAACTTCATTGTGTAGAAAAGCCTGACAGTGATTTATCGCTGGATACAGGATTGGTTGCTATTAAAATTCAAGCTAATTGGTTGGGTAGTATTTTTGACCCTTATGTTGAAATTAACGATGGTAATACTACAAATAGACAGTATTTTGAACGCTCTGTAAATGGATTGCGCTATTTGAATATAAGTGATGGTTTAACAACATTATTAACTGGTAAAAATTTAATCCTCGACTTCAAACACTGCCAGCCAATAACTGATAACAACCATAAATTAACCCTATTTGGCTTTTCTAACCCAGACATCATCAACAAACGCATAATGATTATTGCTCCTCATGCTGACGATGCAGAGTTGGCTGCCTATGGTCTTTATAGCCAGGCGAAAGATGTTAGCATTGTTACCTTAACGGCTGGCGAAGTAGAGCAGAAGGATTTTCAACATGTCTATCCAGAACCTCAACAGGCATCTATATTAAAGGGTCGTTTAAGAGTATTTGATAGCATTGCAGTACCTGCTTGGGGTGGTGTTACAAAAGAACAGGTTGTTAATCTGGGTTACTTTTGTCTATGTCTCAAAGACATGTATGAAGAGCAAGCCAAACTAGTGAGCTCTAAGACTGCGGGTGTTGATACCACAATTGTATTCAGAGAGTTTAATAGCTTTCCACTACCTACTGATGGTGATAATAAAGCCACAGGCAAAAATCTGTTAAAAGACCTTCAGTTCTTAGTAGAAAAATATCAGCCTGAAGTTATAGTCACACCACACTTACAGTTGGACCCTCACCAAGACCACTATTATGCAACGCAATTTATTCACCAAGCAGTGAGTGAGGTGAGTTACTCTAGAATAAAGTGCTGGCTGTACTATGCAAACCATTACGTTCACACGGATATGCACCCATTTGGTCCGCCCCATGCAACAGCATCATTAGCACCCAACTTTAATGCAGAGGTTAAAACGTCAGGGGTATTATCTGTTCCTTTATCAGAAAAGCAACAGAAAGATAAAGTGTATGCATTGGAGATGATGCATGATTTGAAAGTAAATGTATCAGTTAAAAAGAAACTTAGAAAATTACTCCGGCAGTTGCTAATTAGAAAAGGCTGGGTTGAGTACGGTGAGGATGAGTACTTTAGGAAAAATATAAAAAGCCATGAATTATTTTTTGTGAACAAATGAAAATACTTTTTTTAGTACAAAAACATCAACGTATTATTTTGGATTCATTTTATGAAGCCATTGACCAGAATGTTGAGTTATGTGACTTAAGATGGCTCGATTCTGATGAACAGGGAAATTTGAAACGCTACTTTCAAAATAACGTTGATGTTGCGAAGTACGATAGAATTTTATGTTTTTTAAGATTTAAAAAAGAGCTTAAGCAGGCAAAATTTTTTCGGTCATTACCAAATCTTATTTTTCTTGAGCATGATGCTTACCAAAATTATATTGATTGTAAATACAAAGGAAAATTTAGTAAGCATTATAAGCGAATTCCTGGGGTTAGGGTGCTTAGCTCTGGCTTCAATGTAGTCCAAGGTTTAAAGGATGAAGGCGTTGATGCTGTTTTTGTGCCAAAAGGGTATGACAATAAGCTCTTGTACGATTTGCAGCAGCAAAGGGATATTGAGCTAGGTTTTGTTGGTAGCGTGAAAAGTAAAACTTACTCAAAACGTTTGGAGCTACTTAATGCGCTTGCTGAAAAAGAATCATTACTAATTACCAGAACCAACTCTGGTGAAGAATACCTTCAAACCCTTAATCGGATCCGGTTTTTTGTGAGTGCGGATGTGGGGATGGGAGAGTATATGATCAAAAATTTTGAAGCAATGGCTTGTGGTTGTCTTGTTTTTGCTTTTAACCAAGGAGAGAGAGAAAATCAAGCTTTGGGCTTTGAAGATATGCAAAACATTGTTTTATATAAAGACTTGGACGAGTTAATTAAGAAGCTGCATTATTTACGTAAAAACTCAAATGAAGCAGATGCAATTGCATCTGCCGGGCAGCAACATGTCGAGAGTAATTTTACATGGGAAAAAGTTGGTAAACTAGCCGTGGATGCGATGAGTGAACCATTGAAACAGCCAGCGAATAAAAAAAATAATTGGCTTTTCTTTAAAGGACTAATATGAGTGACTCAGTTTGTATAATTATTGCTTATTTTGGTTATTGGCCTGCATGGATAAATTATTTTTTGTGTTCATGTGGCTATAATTCTTCGTTTAACTGGCTTATCTACACGGATTGCGCTCAGCTTGATAATGTACCAGCTAATGTCAAAATAAAACAAATTAGTTTTAATGACTATATTGCTTTGGTGAGTGATAAGTTAGCACTAAAATTTTTAGCAGTATCATATTATAAGCTTTGTGATATTAAGCCTATGCTGGGTTATATCCATCAAGATGAAGTTGAAGACTATGATTACTGGGGGTTTGGAGATATTGATGTCATATATGGTGACCTCAGCAAATACTATCAACCATTACTAAGTAAATATCAATGTGTATCAACCCATTCAACCAGGATATCTGGGCATCTTTGCTTGTTAAAAAATAATCAACAGATGCAGGAAGTGTTTAAAAAAATTCCAGATTGGCAGGATATAGTTGCTGACCCTGAGCATAGGGCGTTTGATGAAAGACACTTTAGTCGTTTGTTTATTCGTTACAAGAACTTTCCAGCTTGGTTGAGGAATGGTTTGCTGGCTCTTCATTCTCATGCAAGATATGCATGTTTACATGAGGCTTATACAACCCCTAATTGTCGTATCCCTTGGATGGATGGCAGTTATAGTTTTCCTGAAGAATGGTATTGGTCTCGGGGGCAGTTATCTTATTCAGGTGATAAGCCACAACAAACTCCTTATTTGCATTTTATGTACTGGAAAGAAAACTGGTGTAAAGAAAGTATTGATCAGTTTGCTATTAAAAAATTAAGCCAGGCAAACTGGATTGTTTCTAAACATGGTATTCGAGTAGCTAGTCATGTTTGATGATAATAGTGATGTAACAGTAGTGATAACCAGTTGTGGTCGGTTTGATCTTTTGCAAAAAACCTTAGAAAGTTTTGTAAAGTATAATACTTATCCAATTAATAAGATCATTATTACTGAAGATTCAGGGTTGGATGAGGTGCATTCTGCTATACCTGAGTCAATGGAAAAGTATTGTGAGATAATTGTAAATCGACCAAAACTTGGCCAGATCGCGTCTATTGACTTAGCTTACGCAAAAGTTGAGACCTCCTATGTCTTTCATTGTGAGGATGATTGGGAGTTTTATCGTCCAGGTTTTATAGAGGACTCTAAGCTTGTTCTTGAGCAGCGGCCGGATGTATTGCAAGTGTGGTTGCGTAGTTATTATCACGACATAGCCATTCATAGTGGTTATCATTATCTTGGTGAAAGAGAGTTAGTTGAAGGTATTCCATGCTATCATGTGCTTTCTACCAAAGAAGGCTGGCATGGCTTCTCTTTCAATCCTGGGCTTAAACGGCTAAGTGATTATAAACAAATAGGTTGGTATGGACAGTTTGGTGGTGAAAAAGCATTGTCTATTGAGTATCACCAAAGAGGTATGAAGGTACTAACGTTAGAAAATGATGCTGTTGCCCATATTGGTTTTGGTAGTCATGTTGAAGATATCAGGGAGAAAGAAAAGAAAAAAAGAAGAAGAAAGAAAGAGGCATTATTAAAAGTGTCTTTGCTGGCTTTTGGTTTTATCACTGGCGCTTTAATATTTTAATTCTGATGAGGTTTGGGGATGGGTTTTAGTAAACTGACTAGAAGTGCTGTTGACCCTTTAAAAGGGGGGCAATGGCTAGTCTATTGTTTGTATTTTTTTGTAGCAAGCTATGCTGTGTTTGCTACATCTAAAACAGTAAACAATATTTTTTATATTTTTTTGTTGGCGCCTGCTGTATTTATTTTTCCACTTAAGATATATAAAAGTTTAATAAAAACCAAAGACTGCTTTTTGTATGTAGTAGCTGTAATGACTCTCTTTTTCGCAGTAAGTGGTTTATGGGGAGATGATGTTAGCTATAAGTATTTAAAGTATGTATTGTACATAGTAGGCTTTATACTATTGGTCAACTTTTTAATTGTTGAAGAATATCTTGACCCTCAACAGCTGATAAAAGTTTGTGTTTGGGTGACATTTTTATATTTGGTTTATGCTTTTATAGATACCTACTTAGTTCAAAATAAAGGCTTTCCTGCGGGAAGAATAAACCCTTTGCCATCTAGAATTGATAATCCAATTTATACCTCTATCTGGTTGGTCTCGGTCTTCTTTTGCTACTTGGGGTACGGTATTGCTGAAAAAAATGGTGGGCTGAAGTGGCAACACTTGTGTTTACTATTGGTACTTGTTTTCTTTCTTTACTTAATTCGCTCAAGATCAGGGTTCGTTGTATTATTTTGTGGAGCGGGGTTAATTGCGCTCTCCGTTATCATAAATCGAAATAGTAAGAAGCAATTATGGCAGTTTGGGGCTGTAGCGCTTGCTATTATTGTGTTTTTTGTCGTGGGTTATAGTTTTGGTTTGTTTGATTCAATGATTGCCAGAGCAGATTCTTACCGGTTCCAGGTATGGCAACAAGTTTTAAAAGAGTACTCTGAATGTGGTTATCTATTAGGCTGTGGATATGGCTATGACATTATATCGAGTGTAGATGGTGGTGGAGTACCTATTGCCCATCCACATAATATCTTTATCGCTCATCTGCTTTACTCTGGTGTTGTTGGGTTAATACTCTTAGTTGCTGTAACACTCATAGCTCTTTATCGAGCTTGTAAAATTTGGTCTCCTTGGGGTGTTTACTTGGTATTGGCTTGTATAGGGCTTCTATTTGATGGTGATAAAATATTAACTAGCCCAAGCGAGGTTTGGCTTTTATATATATTACCACTATCTGTTATTTGTGGTGAGTATAATAAAGAGTTACTAAATAAAAAATTAGTTGATATTAATTAGAAATCGATGTCTCTGGATTGGCTTCAGGCCAGTCCAGAGAAAGGACTTAATTAGAATTTTGGGTTTGATATGGATTTTGGGCGGCTATTAAGATTGGGTGTCTATGCAGCTTTTTCTGGTAAGTATAAACATATGAGCTACATTCATCCTAGTTTTCACTTGTCTAGAGTCCTTAGTGATGGAAGTAGGCAAATTTTATGGAATGATAAGTTAGCCTATAAGTTGAGGCCACTAACTAACTTGAAAGCAAAACACTCAGGTGCATGTTTTTTGCTAGCAACAGGCCCATCAATTAATAATGTAGACTTGTCTAAAATTTCTAACACTCCGATTATAGCTGTAAATGGAGCTGTTAAAATATTAAATCAATATAATATAAAGCCGCAATACTATATGATCAATGACGTTAGCTTTTTCAGGGATAGATTTGATTATGTTGAAGAAGTAATCGATTTAAATACTACTTGCTTTTTCTCCGCGCCTGGTTTGTCTGAAATATGTAATAAAAATATAAATTTATTGGCTAAGGCAGATGTATTTCTGATGGAGAAAGTCAATCACCAATATGGTCGTGCAAGGTTGACTAGGCGGCAGCTTAATAAAAAAATTATAACTGATCCAGATTGTTTTGCTAATCCAAATTTTATTGATAAAAAACAGCAAAATATTGCTTTTAGTAAGAATATTGAAAAAGGATTTTTTGAAGGAAGGACTATTGTATATTTTGCTTTGCAGGCGGCTTATTACTTGGGATTTAGTGAAGTATATATATTAGGAATGGATTTGGGGCCAAATACAGAAGGAAAAATAAGAGCTTATGATGAGGAAGATAATCCTTGTCCTTCTGGGCTTGTAAGTCACTTTGATAACCATATTAAACCTGCTTTTGAAACAGTTAATGGACTTTCAAAAGTGGAAGAGTTTTCGGTTTATAATCTTTCTGAAAATAGTTTGCTACCAAGCTCTATAATACCGAAGGTGTCTTTTGAAAAGGTCATTGAAAAACTGACGCGAGCTAGGGCCTGTTAACACTAATGTTGTTACAATAGGCTCATGGAGATTACAGCACAACAATTTAAAATGATCGAACACTTGCTGCCTGTCCAGCGCGGCAATGTAAAACTATCGAATATACAAGTACTCAACGCTGTTCTCTATGTTGCCGAGCATGGTTGTAAGTGGCGAGGGTTACCGAAATATTTTGGCAACTGGCACAGCATTTATACCCGCGTTAATCGATGGGCCAAAAAAGGTGTTTTAGATGATGTTTTTTCTGTTTTACAAGAAGCTGATGTCATCAATATCCAGGTTGATCTTGTGTCGCTCGATAGTACAATCATACAAGTTCGTCCTGATGGTACAGGCGCGTTAAAAAAAACGGTCCACAAGCGATTGGTAAATCAAGAGGAGGATGGTCAACTAAAATTCATCTGGTAGCAGCAGATGATCAAACGGCGGTCACTTTTTCATTATCTCCAGGTCAAGCAGGTGATGCACCGGAAGGTAGAAAGCGATTAAAAAGGCTTGAAAACTGTGGCTGGGAAGGTACGCACGTCATTATGGATAAAGCCTACGAAGGTGACGAAACCAGGCATCTCGTATTTGATTTAAATATGGAGCCTGTGGTTCCGCCAAAAAGTAATCGGTTATCACCTTGGAAGTATGATCGTGAAATGTACAAGAAACGTAATGAAGTTGAACGCTTATTTCGTAGGCTAAAAGGCTTTAGACGTATATTCTCTCGATTTGAAAAATTAGACACTGTTTTTCGCTTTTTTATTCACTTTGCACTTATCGTCGACAAACTAATTAGTGTTAACAGGCCCTAGTTGACTAGAGAGAAAGGGGGATGAATATGAGTGAGAAAGTTTTTTTTTATAGGTGCCGATATACCTGAGTGGCTTCCTATGCAAGTTTTGATGTTTTCGATAAGACGACACTCTTCAAGGGATGTTGAGTTTTGTGAAATAAATAATACACTAGCTCCAGAAGTAACTGACCCTCGATACTTGCCTTATACTAACTTTTCCTTTGGGCGGTTTGCAATACCAAAACTAAAAGAATATAAAGGGAAAGCAATATATCTTGATTCAGATATGTTAGTTTTTCGTGATATAGCTGAACTTTGGAATAATCCTTTTAATAAAGCAAAAATATTGACAGTAAATCCTGGTGATGAAGGTGGTAGTTCTAAAAAAACAGCAGTCATGCTAATGGGCTGTGAGCAATTACCCTGGGATCCTGAAATAATAATTGCTAATTTAGGTGATCAGTATGACTATCAAGAACTAATGTCATTTTCTCCATTAGTGGAAGCTGAGTTTATTCAGCCTGGAATTTGTTATGGCTGGAATTGTCTTGACACATTTAATCAAGAGACTAGGTTATTGCATTATATGGATATTACTACTCAGCCATGGGTATCAGTAAATAGCCCATGGCGGAACCTGTGGGTTAACGAATTAGGCTTAATGATCAATGAAAATAAAATGCATATAGATGAGATTGAGTCTGAAGTTACAAAAGGTCATATTCGTCCTTCATTGTTGCATGAGTTGGGTTTTAAAGGTGAGCAAGTTACTGCTAAAGAAGTACTGCAAAGTATAGATGATTCTCATGCTTATGAGCCTCATAAAAAACTTTACCTAATTATCATCATACCTAAGCTATATTTAGTAGCTTACCTGGTAGTGGAGGTGTTCTCAGTGCTACAAATGCTAGCCTAGGAATAAATTCTACTAAGCTAAATCTTCGATTAAATCGATACTGAAATTCAGCAAGATAACGTTGTGCATATTTAGCGCGAATAGCATGATAAGTACTACGTAAAGCACTTTTTAAGTTTCCAAGGATGGTGTTAACCCAATAAAATTCAGGTTCCTCTACTGATGCACGACCACCACCGCATACAATTTTATCATGAAGACAACCTGCTTCTATGACACCATTAAAACAGGCCAGTCCATCGGAGATTACGGTACTGCCCTTGGCCAAATTCTGCCTACTCCAAGCCGTTATCTCTTCTTTATTAAACCCTTTTAAAATGCTCAGTTTAATTCGTGTCGGTTGACCTTGTTTTGTTGTTTCTACGGCTGCTACAAAAGGTATTTTCCCATCTGCTCCCCTACCTCTTTTGCAACCTGTACGCTCACCACCAAGATAGGCATCATCAATTTCAATAAAACCCGACAATTGCTTGGTGCCTTCTCTTTCTTGCATCACTTTCATGAGCTTATGTTTCATTCTCCAGGCAGCTTGATAGGAAATACCTAAATGGCGATGTAATTCTATGGCTGATATACCTTTTTTGTCTTGGGAGATCAAATACATCCCTTGGAACCAAGTCTTTAATGGTAATTTGGTTGATTCAAAGATAGTACCTGCAGTTACAGATGTTTGCTGGTGACATTTATAGCACTGCTGAAGCTTTCTAGTAGTGAGTTGACAGCATTTGTCGTATCCACAATTGGGGCACTGAAAACCTTCTGGCCATCGCAATTTGTATAAGGTATTAAAGCATTGTTCTTCTGTACCATATTGTTTGAGAAACTCGTTTAAACTCAGGCCTTTTTGAAATTGAACTTTGTTGATAGCCATTATTTATACCTTCTCAATTAAGTTTCCATGCTGTTCAAATATACAGCAGTTAATGGCTTAGGTATAGTGATAATTAGGAAACTTTATGAGGCTCATAAGCAACAAAAGAATATGAGCGTAACTTAGATCCTGAGAGTTATAGAAAAAATATATAAGGAAGCATTACGAGGGTTTTACTTGTACCCGATAAATTTTTTTCTTAAGTTTAGATACTTAACTGAAGTTTCACCATTCCAGTAACAAAAAAGCCCCTTTTTTGATATGTTAGTTTTCGCCAAAAAACAACACCCAAAAAAGAGGCTTCAGTGCAAAGTTTAATCGATCTTCTTAAGGAATTGCAAACTCAAATTAAGCAAAATGGAGAAAGAAAGGCACTATTTGTTTATACTTTGATCGCCATTATGCTACCAGTAATAGGTTCCAGAGCTTCACATATCTACCGAGCAATAACAAAGCTCTTTAAATATAACGTCACCCTCCGTCGATTCTATGGATTTATGGCTTCTCCTAAGTTAGCTTGGGATAAATTATGGCCAATTGTCTGGCAAAAAATATTACCCTTAAATCAGACAGAAGGACCTATTCTGCTTGCCACAGATGATTCTATGTTGCCTAAAACTGGAAGAAACATATTTGCTTGTGGCAAACACTTTGATCATGCAGCTAAACAAAATCAGTCGCGTTATATCTGGGGGCAAAATATTGTCAAACTGAGCTGCTTAAAAAATATTCACGGTCGTTGGGCTAGTTTACCTCTAAACTTTCGTTTTTATCAGCTGAATAAAGATGTCGCTAAAAAAGACTTTCAAACACGGATTGATCAAGCAATTACCATGATATTACGTGTAGTTAAAGTATGTGGCCATCGCTCAGTATTGTTAGTCTGTGATAACTGGTTTGGTAACGGGTCATTATATTTGCCTTTGAAAAAAGCACTTGGCGAACAGTTTCATCTCCTCTCTCGATTGCGTTCGAATAGTGTCTTATATGATCAGCCTACTCAACCCAAGAAAAGAAAAAGAGGAGCGCCTAGAAAGTACGGCAAGCGTCGTGGCAATGTAGCAACTCTGGCAAGGCGACATAAAAGAAATGCAACAACGTATCAGGTTAAGCTCTACGGTAAGACCCGCGCGGTACAGGCTTATACTGAGCTAGTGATGAGTCAATCGTTAAAAACACAGATTAGAGTCGTGTGGATTTATTCCGGACGAGCTTCTTGGGTTGCTCTCTACTCAACAGATACCTCTTTAACGGTGACTCAAATAATTGAATGGTACGGTGCACGCTGGAAGATTGAAGCTGGGTTTAAAGAGTTAAAACAGGAATTAGGGAGCTTATCTTGTCAGGCTAGAACAGAGCATGCCGTGACGAACCATCTCCATTTTTGTATGATGGCCATGTCATTGCTTTGGTTTTATGTGGCACAACAGTCTAGTAAACCTACTCGTCGCCACTCTGTTGCAAACCGGAGCTCTTTCGCTTTTTCTGATATCCGCCGTCTCTTTGCGGAAGAAACTGAACAGGAAAAATTCAGCAAGGGTTTGGGGATATTTACCAAAACCCATAATAATAATTTAATTAGTACTATGCTTCAGTTAGTGGCTTAAATGTTTTGGTGAAACTTTAGATACTTAAAACACCTGCAAAAAAAAATTATTTTATATTTATGTTAACAGGTAAGCGTTAACGCTTGCCTGTTAACCAGAATTTTACTTTCTTTTTTAGTGGCATTCGCCATAGTTTTTTTAGCCGTTTAGAGACTTTTTCAGCATCAATCTCAGGTATCTTTAAGATTTTTTCTGACTGAGGTAATTTTTTTGCAATTACTTGTAGTGTCCATGGTTTTCTGTATTTTGGTGGTGCACCAGTAAGGTTGTCTCGGTACTGAATGACATCAAATCCGTGGTTTCTAAGTAAAGCGGAAATAGTTGTCAAACTGTAGTGATAGACATGTGCTACATGTAGATATCGTATGCCACTTTTTTTACATTCAGCATTAGGCACATCAATAAATAACAAACCATTAGTGTTTAGTCGGTTATAACATTCATCTAAAAATTCATTTGGTTCTAGAATGTGCTCAAATACATGGCCAGTATGTACTAAGTCAAACTTGTCATTTCTATTTAGCGCACTTGGGAATGGTCCAGTAATTATATTCTGTAGATTGAACTCTTTTCGTGCAAAATCAGCAAATAATGGATTTGGTTCAATTCCTGTTAACTGCCAATTGGGCTTGGATTGTTGGAATAGCCTTAAAAAGTTTCCTTCTGAAGCACCAATATCGAGAACTGCTCCTTTTGCTTCAAGGTAGGGGGAAAGTAATTCAATGTTTGAGGAGTGTTTGTGTAAACTTTCTTTCGAGTTTGCATATTCTAAAGTTGGAGTATCAATATCATCATAAAACTGGCGGAAATGCTTTTCGTAAAAATTGTTATACCATTCTTTCTTAGGTCGGGGATTTGTAAATACTAAACTACATGTTTTGCATACAACGGTCTGTAAGGGTAAAAAATTACGCTCAATTTTTGATATAATATGAAAGTCCTTATTTTTGCAGAGAGAGCATGCAAGAAACTCCATTTCTTTAGTATGAGGAAAATCAATTTGCTTTAGTTTAGAGTCCATATTAGTAAAGATCCATTATTGGTTGACTACTATTTTTAAAATAGCATTGTTGTGTTTAATGAATAATCATTGACGTGTTGGTTGTAGTAGTTGAAAAAACTTTGTATAGATGACTTGGTAATCATTATTATTTAAACTACTAAAGTATCCGTCTATAAAGGCACTTGAACACTTTTCCGTTAGCAAATTGGCGTCTTTCTTGTATCTAAACATGTGTCTAAAGTTTCTGATTTTTTGAGAAGTTGATAGTTTTGAATAAAACTTCATATCAGAAATGTCAATTAGCCCTAATGTACCTGTTTTGGTTAGGACTACATTACCTAAATGCAATGATCTGAAATACACTCCTTTTTCGTGTAGCTCAGCAATGAAACTACCAAGTTGTTTAATTAGATCATTGCTAAGTCCGTTATTTTGGACTTTGGCAATATTTCTTAAGGTTTCACCATGGAGTGGCTGGTAATGAACAATATCCCTGTTAGGGTCTTTTATTTTATACAAGTTTATAACAGAAACTGTTTCGAAACCTAGCTCTTTCAGCTTGCTCGCATTCCTTGAAAATCGTTTAGCATAAGGGTATAGGACAGCTGATGATATCAGCCGCTTGGTGCGAAAGAACTTTAAGAAGCTACCATTTGTAAGCCTTGCCACCTTCCAGCCATAGGCATCTTCTTCGATGACTTCAATGATATCTTTACGAAGCTGATCAAACTCTTCCTGGGTTAGTACTTTCATTTAACTTCCGTTACGAGCTGGAAAGTGGATATCATAATACAATACTCATTGTTCGGCTTTTGGGTAAAATGCATTTTTAGTTAGTGGTGAAAGTACTTTAAAGTACCCAGCAAACAAGAGACCTCTTTTAAAATCCCAAAGTAATAGCAGGTTTAAGCTGCTGGGTGCAAAGCAGCAATTATAGCAAGCCTATAGAAAGGGGTGAAGGGCAGCTAAGGCTATGTTTAGCCTAACTCAATCTCTTACTTAAGGTTCTTTTTATTGCAGCCAGGAAGTCTGCTACTATAGCCATCCTTTTTGCTTTGGATGGTTAATGTATTTGATATGAGTGACCCGAAGCCGACAGTTGAAAGTGGTATTGGCGCTTACCTCCGCCTCCTAGGTTATGTAAAACCCTATTGGGGGTTATTTGCTATCAGTATTTTTGGTTATATTTTGTTCGCGCTGACTCAGCCAGGGTTTGCCTGGTTGATGGAGTATTTTGTGAAAGGGTTGGAAGGGGAGTCTGACCAACTTATCTATTTTGTGCCTATGGCTGCCGTGACTATTGCTGTGTTACGCGGCCTGGGCTCGTTTATTGGTAACTTTTATATTGCGAAAGTGGCCAACAATGTTGTGCATGTTTTGCGGTGTGACTTGTTTAATAAGCTAGTTACCCTGCCAAACAGTTATTTTGATAACCACAACTCAGGTCATTTGATTTCACGTATTACTTATAATGTCACTCTTGTGACTGGTGCGGCTACTGATGCACTGAAAGTCGTGATTCGTGAAGGCTTTACTGTTATTTTCCTGTTGGGCTTGCTGTTTTGGACTAACTGGAAGCTCACTATTATTTTCATCTTGATTGCGCCTATTATTGCAGGGCTGGTGAGCTATGTGGGGCGAAAGCTAAGAAAGCTCAGCCACAAGATTCAGGATGCAATGGGTGATGTCACCCATGTGGCCTCTGAAACCATCAATGGTTACCGGGTGGTTCGTAGTTTTGGGGGTGAGGACTATGAGCGCAACCGGTTTTTGGATGCAAGCAATCAAAACCTCAAACAATCACTCAAGTTGGTAAAGGTTTCTGCTATTAACACGCCAATACTGCAGCTGTTGGTTATTCTGGCAATGGCAGTCATCATGTTTTTAGTGTTGTATATGCGCGAAACCTCAACTGTCGCTGAGTTGATTGCTTATGTGGTGGCAGCAGGTATGCTGCCTAAGCCAATCCGCCAGTTGAGTGAGGTTTATGGCAATATCCAAAAAGGAATCGCTGCAGCAGAAAACATCTTTGAGCAACTTGATGAAGTGCAGGAGCAGGACTCAGGCTCATATGAGGTAGAGCGTGTTGCAGGCAAGCTGGAAATTCGCCAGTTAACTTTTCAATACCCAGGTGCTGAAAACCCAGTACTAAAAGATATTAACCTTGTAGTACAGCCGGGTGAAACAGTTGCTTTTGTTGGGCACTCTGGGAGTGGTAAATCAACACTGGTGAGTTTAATTCCGCGATTTTACTGCCATGAAAAAGGTGAGATTCTGTTGGATGGAGTGCCACTAGAAGATTACAAACTCACTAACCTGCGCCAGCAAATTGCATTGGTTAACCAGCAAGTTACCTTATTTAATGACACAGTTGCTAACAATATTGCTTATGGAGCGCTGCAAACTAAAACTGAGGATGATATTCACCTCGCAGCTCAAGCTGCCTACGCCTTCGATTTTATTGCTGAACAAGAGAATGGTTTTAACACCATTGTTGGTGAAAATGGTGTGAAGCTGTCAGGTGGGCAGCGTCAGCGACTCGCAATTGCTCGAGCAATCCTGAAAGATGCACCTGTTTTAATCCTGGATGAGGCTACTTCAGCTTTAGATACTCAGGCAGAGCGAAATATTCAGGCCGCGCTTGATGAAGTGATGAAAGGCAGGACAACTTTAGTCATTGCTCATCGTTTATCCACTATCGAAAACGCTGACAAAATTGTTGTAATGGATAAAGGGGTAATTGTTGAAGTAGGTAGTCATCGGGAGCTACTGGAAAAACAGGGGCATTATGCACGCCTACACAGACTTCAATTTAAAGAAGAACAACCTTTATCAGCTTAATTTTACGGGATGGCAAAATATAATGAAGCTGCTAACAACCCCTCGATTTGACCAAGCAAAGGTATTAGTCATAGGCGACATTATGCTGGATCGTTACTGGCATGGTGCCACTTCGCGTATTTCTCCAGAGGCTCCGGTGCCAGTTGTTAAGGTTGGTCAAATTGAAGACCGGCCAGGTGGGGCAGGTAACGTTGCTTTGAATATTGCTTCTCTTGGCGGAGCAGCTTTTCTGGCAGGGCCAACGGGTAATGATGAGTCTGCTGATATTTTGACCAAGCGATTAGCCGCTGCTGGAGTGCATTGTGCTTTTACTCGGGTAAATGACGAGCCTACTATTACTAAACTGCGTGTTATCAGCCAACACCAACAACTTATTCGACTAGATTTTGAAGAAGCATTTAATTCACTTGAGCCTGGCCAACTTGTGCAAGAAGTGGAAGCTATTATTGAGCAAGCTGAAGTTGTTGTATTATCTGACTATAAAAAAGGCGCTTTAAAAGATCCTCAACAACTGATTCAACTGGCAAAGTCAAAGGGAAAGCCGGTTTTAGTTGACCCTAAAGGCTCTGATTTCAGTCAGTATCGCGGTGCTACATTAATTACCCCTAACTTAAACGAGTTTGAGACAGTGATGGGTGCTTGCAAGGATGAGGCAGAGTTAGTTACTAAAGGCCAGCAGCTACTAAAAGAGCTTGAGCTAAAAGCATTATTGATTACACGTGGTGAGCATGGCATGACATTGCTACGGCCTGATCAGCCTGAACTTCATTTGCCTGCTAGAGCTAGAGAAGTCTTTGATGTCACAGGAGCAGGCGATACGGTTATTTCTGTACTTGCGGCCTCATTGGCAGCAGGAGAAAAGTTACCAACCGCTGTAGCATTAGCTAACTTAGCTGCTGGTATTGTGGTTGGCAAGCTGGGTACTGCGGCGATTAGTGCGCCTGAGTTACGTCGTGCTGTGTCTGCGGAGCAGGGAGCTGGGCGAGGTGTCATGACAGCGAGTCAATTATTGATTGCGATTGAAGATGCCAAGGCCCAAGGTGAAAAGATCGTTTTCACTAATGGTTGTTTTGATATTCTCCACGCCGGCCATGTTGGTTACCTTGAGCAAGCCCGTGCTCATGGGGATAGACTAATTGTGGCAGTGAACAGTGATGAGTCAGTGCATCGTTTGAAGGGGGATGGTAGGCCAGTTAACCCAGTCGATCGGCGAATGACTGTGTTAGCCGGGTTAGAAGCAGTAGATTGGGTGGTTTCTTTTGCTGAAGATACCCCAGAAGAATTATTGGAACTGGTAAAACCTGATGTATTAGTTAAAGGTGGTGACTACTCTGTTGAGCAAGTGGTTGGTGCACCCATCGTGCAAAGTTATGGCGGTGAAGTCGCTGTATTGGATTTTTTAGATAATTGCTCTACTACAGCAATTGTTGAAAAAATTAAAGAACAATAACTAAGCTGCTGACTTGCTTCATTTAGGGGGAGACAAAAAGGGTTGGAAAATAAATATGGAGTAACAGGGAATTCTTCCACCGCTCTACAAGGCCATCCATGGCCTTTAGAGCTTTTGCTGTTCCAGACAGCAGCTCCAGAACACACTGTTACTCCATATTTCCCCAGCTTATGTGGCAGCCTTCTGATGGAAAACTCTACGATGTCCTTATAAGACAGTATGATTATCAAAAACCATAATCCCCTTCCGCTGACAAAAATACTCTGAGAAAAGCGGATTTTTTAAATCTACAGCCTTTAGTTGACCTGCCTCAAGCTGAAAAAATGTTCCTGTGAATTGATTAAATTGCAGTTCAGCAAAGTAGCACTTATCTGATTTATCCCAAGTAGTTTCTAAACGCTGAGTTTCTTGATTATAAATCTCGTCTACAAAATAACAGCTCAATTCATTTAAATCCCGAATAGTAGTGCGCCAGTGGTAAACCAGTTGTAGTGAGTTGGTAGGAACATGAAGATAACTGGTTACATGGGGTTCGCATTGCGCGGCACCAAGGGCAATTTGCTGTGGAGTAGCCATTAAATCAGGTGCTAGGGTTAAGGTTTTGTCTTTGTTAATAGTCAGGCCTTGATATTCAGGATCAGGTAATGCCTGTTCAGTATGGTCTTGCCAGCAAGCCAGTTGATCTTCATAAACCATTAGGCATTCCTGGGTAATTTCATCAGCAATGGCCTGCTTGGGGTAGTAGCTATATTCAGAGGAAACATAACCAGAAATCAGCTTCAGCACTTTATCTTTAAAATCATGCCTTTTCTGTTCGACCAATACTAAGTAATCAACTCCATTAATCTGAAAAACTAGGTGGGCTGAAACGCCTAAGTTATTTACCGTAAGGTTGATTTCTGAACTGGAACTGGTCATCAGTAGCGAATTATTGCGTTTAACTTGTAGCTCCTCAAAAGAACAAGGAGCGTCTATCGGTAATATTTGTAACTGCCACTGTCGACTATAAGTGTTGAAATGGCCCATCACCTGGTAAGGGTTGAATTGAATGTGCTCCGAAGGGTGGGACTTCAATAGCTGTTTATTCATTACGACTTCTCAGCAGAGCGTGTTGGGCGCACTTAACATTATGGCTCATATGCTCTGGGTTGATAGTGCCTAAAATAATGCTGGTTACACCAGAGTGAGCAAAAATAAAATCCATACTGGCTTGTACCGGGTCATCATAGGTTTCCGAGCAGATATGCCCACTGGCCAAGGCTTTTTTTATAAAGATAGCTTTATTGTGCCCTGCAGCATAATCCAACACTTCAATTTCGCCAGAATACGACAGGTTATGGGTTGCCATTACTGCATCAGCTTGTTTTAGTGCAGCAAGTCCGCCTTCAACGGTTTTAGTGGACATACCTATAGCTTTGATTTTGCCTTGTTTTTTTAGGTCGGATAGAACTTCTAAGGTGCCATATTGCTCAATAATGGCTAAATCATTCCCGTCAGAATGGACCAGGACAATATCTAAATAATCGGTATTTAGCCGCTGTAAACTTCGCTCAATGCTTTTGATAGTGTGCTCAGGCGTAAAATTAAAACTGGATTGGCCATCGATAAATTCTTCGCCAGTTTTAGTGCAAATTACCCAGTCATGGCGCTGGCCTTTTAGTAGTGGACCTAAACGTTCTTCGCTATTGCCGTAAGCTGGGGCTGTATCAATCAAATTAATACCCAGATTTTTTGCGTGTTGTAGCAGTTGTTTGGCTTCTTGGTCGCTGGGTATTTTAAAGGTAGTAGGGTACTTAACCCCTTGGTTTCTTCCCAGTTTTACAGTGCCCAAGCCAATGGCAGAAACACTGATATTTGTGTCTGCCAGTTTGTTTTTTAGTAATAGCTCAGAGTTATTCATCAAAATACTCCTGCCAGAACGGAGCACTCACAATAGGTGAATTTGGCCAATCTGGTAATACAGCAGGTGTGGTACTTGGCTGAATAGAAAGTGCTTTAAGTTGTTCAACTATCTGATCAGCAAGGTTTGGTGCTAAAGCCAGTTTGGTAGGCCAGCAGACAGAAACATTGCTTTGGGTTTGGCTGTAAGCTGCATCAGGACGGACTAGGCTACTTTGCTTCGGCTCAGCACGATTGACTCTAAAAGTAGCCCATTGCGCTTGCGAAAAATCCACCCAAGGTAATAACTGTTGTATTTGTTGTTTGGCTGTAGCAATTTGTTCTTCAGTTGATTTATCCAAACCATTTTCAGCAATAGCGCCACCTAAATACCATACCCATTGGCCATCAGGAGTAGGATGGCTGGTAATAGTCATTTTGGGGAGTGCCTGGGCACCAATGCAGTGAGCATAAATAGGATGGGGGTGAGGGTGTTTTATCATCACCATATGCAGCGGGCGCAGCTGCATTTGCGGGGTAGAGAAATTAAGTTGATTTAGAATATCTTGGGTGCCTTCCCCTGCCGTTAACACGAAATGCTGTGCAGATATAGCTAATTGGTGATTCTGATCATTGATGATAATTTTGTTTAAAGTGCCCTGTTCATTCACTTGCCAGTTTATCTGGGCATTTTTGGTTAATTGAATAGCAGATTGTTGAATTAGCTTAATTAAGGCCTGAATGACAGTGGGGACATCCAGCACCACTTCATCCAGCTGATACAAATCCCCTTTGAAGGCAGGGTTTTGAAATACGGTAGGATACTCTTTTTTGCTGAGCTTATTGACCCGGCCGCGTAGAGCCTTGCTGGCAAAAAAGGTGGTTAATTTAGAGCCCAACCCTTGGGTGGACCACATATAATGGTGTTGGGATAATACTTTAACGCTGGTGAGATCAATTTCCCCTTCACCTGCCAGACACTGTCGCCAACGGCTGGGCATTTGTGAAATGGCTTCGGCTGACTTAGTCAAAGTGCCAGTGAGTGTGTATTTGGCACCACCATGAATAATCCCCTGGGATTTAACCGTTTGGCCACCACCAAAACTTCCTTTTTCTAAAATGAGGCAATTATAACCTAGTTGCTGCAAGCGATTAGCTAACCACAGGCCAGCAATACCACCACCAATAATTACAATGTCTGTTTTGATCGAGTCAGTAGTCATAAACAACTAATAATACAAACTAAGTCTTATAAACAACAAGATTGTCATAAAAGTTAGAGGATATGGGGTAGCAGGCTATTCTGTAGCAGCGACATGGATGTCGCTTTAGTTCTTGATGGGATAGGGATGACCCTTCAAGAGCGGAGTAAGAATAGCCTGTTATGCCATATCAAGCACTAAGCTTACTTTTTGCACCTTAAATGACATTTTCACAGCGCCATTAATGCATAACAAATGCCGTCAGTATAAGAGGGATCACTTCAATTGACTATGCTATGATTCGGCCTCTCCAAAAACTACATCATTTTGGCTGTTATGAACCGATTTTGGTATACATTGCTTTTTTATTGTTTGCTCCCTTTTGTCTTGCTAAGACTTTGCTATCGAGGACTAAAAGCACCTGCATATCGTAAGCGTTGGGGTGAGCGGTTTGGCTTTTTTACGAAACCACAATTAGCACAACAGCCTATTTGGG
Organism: Spartinivicinus ruber; assembly: GCF_011009015.1. Lineage (NCBI taxonomy): Bacteria > Pseudomonadati > Pseudomonadota > Gammaproteobacteria > Oceanospirillales > Zooshikellaceae > Spartinivicinus > Spartinivicinus ruber. The sequence goes on along the minus strand of NZ_CP048878.1, from coordinate 5,406,360 downwards.
TGCATGCAGTTTCTGTGGGGGAAACCATTGCGGCGATCCCTCTGATTAAACAAATCCAACAGCAATATCCTGAACGTCCACTGGTAGTTACCACCATGACGCCAACTGGCTCAGAGCGAGTAAAAACCTTATTAGGGAATAGTATTTTTCATGTTTATGCTCCTTATGACTTGCCAGGGGCAGTCAATCGTTTCTTGGAAAAAGCAAACCCTTGTTTAGCTGTAATTATGGAAACAGAGCTGTGGCCAAACCTTATTCATGGCTGTGCTAATAAAAATATACCAGTGGTAGTTGCTAATGCACGGTTATCAGAGCGTTCTGCGAAAGGTTATGGACGTTTCAGAAAGCTGGTGGAACCCATGCTGACTGAAATTACTCAGTTAGCCGCTCAAGATCAGGCAACTGCGGATCGCTTTTTATCTTTAGGCTTAAGCCGGGATCAGCTAAAAGTAACAGGCAGCATTAAGTTTGATATTGATGCAGACCCGGCAGAACAACAACAAGGCGATGCTCTACGACAGTCGTGGCTAGTAAGTGGCTCTCGTGCTATTTGGATTGCAGCCAGTACTCATAGTGGTGAAGATGAAATTGTCATAACGGCTCATCAACAATTACTCAGTAAACTCCCAAGTGCATTATTAGTACTGGTGCCTCGTCATCCAGAGCGATTTGATGAAGTAGCTAGGTTAATTGAGCAGCAGCAACTGTCTTATATTCGACGGAGTGCTAACCAGCAGGTGTCTTCCGATACACAAGTGATTTTGGGAGACACTATGGGAGAGCTTAAAGCATTATATGTTGCGGCAGATGTAGCATTAATTGGTGGAAGTTTACTTGAAGGTGGTGGTGGGCATAATATGCTGGAAGCTGCGGTATGGGGTAAACCTTTGCTGTCTGGGCCAAATGTAATCAATTTTCAGGAAATCACTGACAAGCTGGTGAATGCTGGAGGGATGAAATTAGTCAGTAATGCTAATGAGATTACTGAGCAGCTAACAAATCTACTAACTGATGAAAATGAAAGTAAATCAGTAGGCATTAATGCATTACAGGTTGTTGAAGAAAATCGCGGGGCGTTACGGAGCTTACTAGGCTTGGTAAGTCAAAATATAAAACATTAGCGCTAGCCTTGCGAAGCCAGCGCAATGTACTTTTAAAGCTTTTCACTGTCCTTAATTGCTGGCAACAACTCAGTATCGTCTGACTTGCTAATCCACTTATTAAGTTCAGTTAAGTCATCAGGGCTTAAGGTGCCTGCCTGCTGTTTTAACTTCAGAGTATTGATGATGAAGTCATAACGGGCATTTAAATAATCTTGTTGTGAATTATAGAGGTTAGATTGAGCCTCTAACACATCAATAATGTTCCGGGTACCAACTTCATAACCACTTTCCGTAGCTTCCAATGCACTAGCTGATGAGATAGTGCTTTGCCACCTGGCATCAACTCGCTGTACATCTGAATTTACGGTATTAAAAAAGTTTCGGGTTTGTTGGTAGGTGGTTCTTACTTGAAAGTCTTTATCATGCATGGCTTTTGCCAGTAATGAAGAGGCTTCACGGGATTGTGAGCTGGTTAAACCACCGCTATAGATTGGGAAATTAAAGTTTAAACTGTAAGTGGTGGTATTGGTTTTGCCATTACTATCAGTGAACGCTGAACGAGTGCTGGGTTGTGCTAGGTGACCATATTCTGCTTTAGCATTAACCGTTGGAGCATGACCAGCCTTTTGCCGTTTAACTTCCTCTTCTGCTACTTTTGCTGCCTCATTTGCTACCTGAACAGCTAAGTTGCTCTTTAATGCTGTTTTTACCCAGCTTTCAATTTTGGCTGGAGTGGGAGCTTTTACGGGCATATTTTTGTCTAGCTTGCCTAAGTCTCCAGGAAGCTGATTAGTTATAGTGCGAATGGCCTCATAGCTAACTTCCACATCATTTTCGGCTGTGATTCGAGTAACTCGGGCATTGTCGTAAACCGCTTTGGCTTCCAATACATCTGTTTTGGCAATTAAGCCAACTTCAAAGCGTTGTTGTGCCTGCTCATATTGGCGTTTAAACGCTGTCTCGCGGGCTTTCGCAGTCTCAAGGCTATCTTCAGCCCTTAAGGCGTTAAAGTAGGCTTCTGCTACTCGTAAAATCAGTGATTGTGTTTCTAAACTGAGTTGCTTTTCTGCCTGGCTAACTACTTTTTTCGATTTGGTATAGTTAAACCAGCTGCTTAGCTGAAAAATAGGTTGTTGCAGTGTAGCCCCCCAGCCATGCGTATTTCCGCCGCCAGTGCGGCCTGAAATACCATTTTGGAGTTGCACAGACTTGCTATTGGAAGTGCTGGCGGACAGGTTGATTTGAGGAAGCAAGCCAGCCAACCCTTGGTCATCTGCTTCTTGGCTTGCATTAAACTGCTCCCGAGCAGATGCAAACTGCGCATCATTTTCTAAAGCCAGCTTGTAAATAGATAGTAAGTCTGCTTTTTCAGCTATCGCTAATGGGCTGACAAGCAAAGATACTAATAATGTAGTAGAAAAAGGTTTCAATGCCATAAATCGAATCCCTTGAGTCGCCTGGATACTTAAATGCAATTATTTTTTTACAGTGTTTTTTTACTTGATGTGCTCTCACCTAAGCATCAACAAAAAGTAAACTAGCCTTAAAGCAGTTGTTGTGTGACTGAATAGTCTTTATACACAACGAGATGTTTTAAATTTAGCTTTGCCTAATATTAGTGCCTGCTTTTTTAATGTGGCGCATAGTGTAACAAAACAAAACTATAAATGGGTGAGTTTTTGAATTCGATACTGGCATTTCAAGTTATAATTTACAAACTTTCTGCTATCTATTTTGCAACTATTCAATTAGTAATAATTAACTTGCTTGAATTGTTGGTAGTTATAACTCACCTGTTTCCCCATAATCAATTGGTATAATTGTAAAGATTAGCGCTAATATGTTTAGTTGTTTTTGTGGCTGTTGTAGGAAAATAACTAGAAACATATAAAAGCTAAGAATCACTTGGTTTTATAGCTTGATTTAGAAAACTCAAAGGCTGATTTAGTACTTTTTCTCATTTCAGTAGTTTGAAAACTTAGCTCTTCTGCCCATTTCACAGAGCGAAAGCGTCAGCTATTTTGCCAATAGGTGGAATCAAGTGTAATGTAAGTTAGTCTAAGGTCTTAAGTAACGTCGTGGAAAGGTATGTAGCATGAGGAAAATGGGCTATAAAGTGGACTTGGTCAACCAGCAGGCAGTCTGCGAGGCCAACTACTTTAGGCTATGCAAGCTGCTACCTGGGGATACAGATGATCTGCGGCGGATAGCCGTTTCTCAAGGTAACTATCAGGGTATCCTGACGCTTAAGGTTGTTGAGCGCTGTAAATATACTTCAGTGATAAGCCTGATCCATGATGCGGAATGGGGAGAATGGGCCGTCACCCCATTAATGAGTGTGCGTGTCTATCATGATGTCCAAATGGCTGAAGTTATAAGCGTTCAAAAGCAGCGTCACTTTGCTGCCAAGTACAGTTACCCTAACCCGCACATGTTCCATCCAGATGAAAAAGCACAGTTGAATCGGTTTTTGGCTGATTGGCTGGCATTTTGCCTTGAGCAAGGGCATCTTTATGAGCCAGTGACATTGTCTTCTTAAGCTGGGTTCCTTCCAGGTGGTGATTTTGATATAGCAAAAGCATTAAATGTGATCTGGTTTTAAAAAATAACATAGGGCCTGAAATATCAAAATACTCACTGCTATAGTTACAAATATTGGTTATGACTAAATTGAGCATTACGAATATTAAGCATAGGAAAATACGACCTATAACTCTACCCAAAGTGAAGGGTATAAACAGAGTGTTTTTAAATTCTCAGCGCTTTACTGAAGCGTTAACCTTAAAACAAGTTTATCAGCCTTATTAAGAGCAAGCAGGACTTTACTTTTGTCAGTGAATACAGCATCTCAGGTGGCATTGCGAATTTTACAAGTAACAGATAGTCACCTTTATGCAAGTCAACAGGGACAGCTCCTCGGTATCAACACCCAGGATAGCTTAAAAGCAGTTCTTGTCGCATTTTCTCAGTTACAGCAAGAAGTAGATTTAATGCTTGTTACTGGTGATATTTCTCAGGATGGTACGCCAGAATCATACCAGCGCTTTATTGATTCCACTGCATCTTTTAAGATTCCTCAGCGATGGATTGCAGGCAATCATGACGAATATGCTTTAATGCAACAGTTGTATAAAAATAGTCCTTGTTTAAATAGGTCTTTTGTTGCTGAAAACTGGCAGGTATTGATGCTTAACTCCAATGTACCAGGTAAGGTTTATGGAGTGTTAACAGATGATGAGCTGAACTATCTAAAGCAGCAGTTAGATAATTCGGCTGCAAAATATACCATGGTTTGCCTTCATCACCATACACTGCCGGTGGGTTGTCAATGGTTAGATAATATTGGTCTTAGAAATGCAGATAAGTTTAACCAGTTAATTGATCAATATGACCAGGTAAAGTTAGTATTGTGTGGTCATATTCATCAAGAGCTTGATCGTAACGATTTCCATACTCGTTATTTGGGCTCTCCATCCACTTGTATTCAGTTTGCCAAGCATAGTGACGAGTTTAAACTGGATAGCTTGGCACCTGGTTTTCGCCTAATTAACTTAATGCAAAATGGCGACGTGGTAACCAGCATTCACCGAGCAGATCAGTTTAGCTTTCAAATTGATGAGACAGCTGCTGGTTATTAATAACCAAGCTGAAAATAAAACTCGCCCAAGCAACCAAGCTGATTAGTTGTTATTATCACCTGCTTTAATTGATGTTTCGTGAATGATTATCAGTGGTTAAACCCTGATAATCCCATTTTGGGCTATATCCATGATTAATGAAAACACTGTAGCCAACCCTTTGATTCTTTATATTCATGGCTTTTGTAGCTCTCCTGTCTCAACTAAAGCACAAATATTAATCAAGTCGCTAAAGAGCCAGTCTTTTTCCCATGAATGTTGGGTACCAGCATTACCCCATGGACCTGAGCAGGCGATTGATTTATTGTGGTCTCGCCTTCAGTCGGAAAGCATGCAAAGATCCATTTATTTAATCGGTAGTTCTTTAGGCGGCTACTATGGTACTTGGCTTTATCAACAGTTATCCCAATATCAGCAAGACAGTCACCACGAAACTAAACTGGTATTAGTGAACCCAGCAGTTAGGCCCTATGAAATGATGGCTAATTACTTGGGTGAACATACAAACTATTATACAAGTGAACAGTTTATTTTGACTGAGGAACATGTTGAGCAGTTGAAGGCACTACAGGTTTCGGCTATTACGAATCCAGACAATTGTCTATTACTGGTACAAACAGGTGATGAAACTTTAGACTACCGAAAAGCTGTTAGTTATTACCATACGTGTCCATCCTGGGTCATCCCTGGAGGTAACCATGGGTTTGAAGGATTTGTGGAGTATTTGCCGCTAATCTATAAATTTTTCGGTCTACTTTAACCACTGTATAGAATGTAATGAGTAAATATAACGCTGAATCTATTGAAGTATTAAGCGGTCTGGACCCAGTTCGGAAAAGGCCGGGGATGTACACAGACACTACTCGCCCTAACCACCTTGCCCAGGAGGTTATTGATAATAGTGTCGATGAGGCCTTGGCAGGTTTTGCTAACCAAATTGTGGTTACTCTTTATAAAGATAATTCACTGTCAGTGTCGGATAATGGCCGTGGCATGCCGGTGGATATACATCCAGAAGAGGGTATCAGCGGGGTTGAATTAATACTGACCCGGCTGCATGCGGGCGGTAAATTCTCCAATAAAAACTATCAGTTTTCTGGTGGTTTGCATGGAGTGGGGGTGTCTGTTGTAAACGCACTATCCAGCCACTTAGAGGTGACTATTAAACGTGGTGGTCAGGTTTATCGAATGGGCTTTTTAGGTGGTGAAAAAGCCAGTAACCTGAAAGCAGCAGCTGAATGTAAAAAGCGGGATACAGGAACAACTGTACGCTTTTTACCTGACCCGAAATATTTTGACTCCCACAAATTTTCAGTGGTTCGACTGAAGCATGTATTAAGAGCCAAAGCGGTACTCTGCCCCGGATTGGAAATTGTCTTTAATGACCAGGCTGCTAATGAAACTGAGCATTGGTATTATGAAGATGGCTTGCAGGACTACTTAAAGCAGGCTACAGAGGCATTTGAAACACTGCCACCAACTCCATTTGTTGGTTCTATGAAAGGTAATACTGAAGCAGTTGATTGGGCTGTGCAGTGGCTGCCAGAAGGTGGGGATATAGTTGCAGAGAGTTACGTCAATCTGATCCCTACTGCTCAGGGTGGTACTCATGTTAATGGGTTACGTACTGGTTTATTAGAAGCGATGCGTGAGTTTTGCGAGTTTCGTAACTTGTTACCAAGAGGAGTCAAACTAAGTCCTGATGATATCTGGGAGCGTTGCAGCTATGTGCTATCAGCTAAATTGCAAGACCCGCAGTTCTCTGGGCAAACCAAAGAAAGGTTGTCTTCCCGTGAGTGCGCTGCATTTGTTTCAGGTGTAGCAAAAGATGCTTTTAGCTTATGGTTAAACCAGCATACGGCAGAAGCTGAGCAATTGGCAGAATTATGTATTAATAATGCACAACGGCGCTTAAAAGCCAGTAAAAAGGTAGCACGTAAAAAAGTTACCACTGGTCCAGCCTTGCCAGGTAAATTAGCTGACTGCTCCAGTCAAGATCCAGACCGTACTGAACTATTTTTAGTAGAGGGTGATTCTGCTGGCGGTTCTGCTAAACAAGCGCGAGACCGAGAGTTTCAGGCAATTATGCCGCTTAGAGGTAAAATCCTGAACTCTTGGGAAGTAGAGTCAGGCGATATATTAGCGTCCCAAGAAATCCATGATATTTCTGTAGCCCTTGGCATAGATCCAGCCAGTAGTGATTTGAGTGGCTTAAGATACGGCAAAATTTGTATTCTTGCCGATGCTGATTCAGATGGACTGCATATAGCCACATTATTGTGCGCGCTATTTGTACGTCACTTCAAGCCTTTAGTGGAAGCTGGTCATGTTTATGTCGCTATGCCGCCACTATACCGTATTGATATTGGTAAAGAGGTTTATTATGCCCTTGATGAAGCAGAAAAACAGGGTATTTTAGACCGTATCAGCGCTGAAAAGAAGAAAGGTAAAGTTAATGTTCAGCGTTTTAAAGGTCTAGGTGAAATGAACCCAATGCAATTACGGGAAACCACCATGGCACTCGATACTCGCCGATTAGTGCAATTAACTCTCGATGATGATGAGGCCACTTTTGAAACAATGGATATGTTGCTAGCGAAAAAACGCTCCAGCGATCGCAAACAATGGCTAGAGCGATTTGGAAATTTGGCAGAAGTTTAGTTTTTTATCAAAAAGGCATAATGCACAATAATTGAAGCCTATAGGGGCTTGTATTACCTTTAGGTTAATATAAGCTCTTTTTAACAATTGTTCATTAAATGGCTATTAATTATGAATCTTTGAAACCAGCTGCAAGTGTTGTTAATGTTAGTTTCTGTGACAGTTTTGTATTGATAAAAATATCTCCTGCTTTGTTAGGGTTAATAAGTTGAGTATTTAGGCTAATGAAAAAAGCTAGTAAGTTTTTAATTGTTGTAAGTATATTTCTATCCCACTTAGTATCGGCTGAACAGCTAGAGTTATTACAAGTAAAAACTGCTAAAGCTGACGTTTGTAAAAAAGCATTTTCTTCAAACTCAGTCCCTAATGATAAAATACAGGTTGTATCGACAGGTGTTGTTAATGTAACAGTAGATGATAGTAATGAATTCAATTTTATTCGAAGCATCAAAGGAGCTGAAGTTCGCTTAAAAGGGAGACTTGAATCTCAAGCTGGTAAATCTGAGCATAAGATATTACCAATGGTGCTAGAAGTAAGACGTGAAACAGGGGTTTCTATGCAAACTGCTACTACACTTTTAGTGACTGACAAAAAGCCAGTACTAATCTCTGGAACTTGTAACTTTGTTGAAGAAAGAAATGGCAAAACTTCTGAGTTATGGTTTATAAAGCTAACTAAATAATCACGGCCCGAAGGGTTATGACAGTAAAAGCATGACTCATTGTTGCTAGTTGCTCATTTAGAAGAACAACTAAGTTTTTCTTTTCGCCCCTTGGTTAGTGCTTTTACAGTCACAACAGTGATATTCAAATAGTGTTAAACAGGCTCTTTTCTTGCCTGTCATTTACTATGCTCAATGTTGCTTGTCATAAGCTTGTTCATGAATTTATATTCTTCAAATACTCGGTCATAAGTGCCGTCTTTAATTGTTTCAGCAATGACAAAATTAAAAGACTCCATTAATTTTGCTCCTTCAGTTGATATTTGAAAGCGATATGCAGTGAACCGTTTTAATACTGACTTTCCAATATGAAATTTAGGTAAGTTATAGTTATCTTTATGAATCCAGTTGATATATCCGTATGCCCGTTTACTTTCTAGCATCTGATAAGCTTGTTCTACTGAATCGACCTCTATGAGGTTAATGAGACTTTTTTTATGATGTTGAAGTTCTGGAGGTTTCATTATTCCTCGAATCATCACCACATTTCTGTTATTTAAATCTTTTATAAAGTCTAATTTGGGGCTGGTTTTTAGAGTAAATATAGCCTGGTTTGTCATTAAGATTGGCATTCCTGTCATGCCTTCTTGAGAGTCATCTTTAATTAGCTCAGGAAACAAAACATCAGCTTTTCCAGTATTAAACTCCAAATTGGCTCTTGCCCAAGGATACATTTTTAGTTCAAATTTGTAGCCTTTTTTTCGTAATCTTTTTATTATCTCTCTAGTAAATAAAGTTCCTAAACCTTCATTTAATGAATCTGTAAGAAACCTTACTGGTCCTAACAGGATGATATATTTTTTATCTTTATACTGATCTCGACTAGAAGAGGCTAGTATATTGGTTGAAAGTAAAATTGATAGTAGTATTATCAATATAGTTAGCTTCATGGTTTTATCAATTATATGACTTACTAGTACTATTATTATAATAGTAGACTAAGAAAGTCTCTTTGACTTTGATAAACTGTTTTACTCCTAAAACTGGTCTGTATGTTCTGACTAATAGAAAGAAGAGAGAGCACATAGACTTGAAACATAAGAATGCTTGAAATGCCCCCTTTGGGGGCTTAAAGTACCTTCTAAAAAGGTAGGGTGCTTCTTTTAAATTAAAAGCCTGATAAGTCAGGGATTACTCGATAATTATAAGAAAAATTGCATCTAGTCCAGCCTCTACCAGTGGCTATTCCACCAGGACTTTTAGCATGAGCTTTTATTATTATACTAGTTGGAACCTCAATACCAAATCCAATATTTTTATAGCCACCTAGTTCATAATTGCATCTATTATCTGCACCATTGCTAGAGGCGATTTGGAAGGAAGGTGCAGGTTGTTTTGTTATAAAATATCCACTTGGTGCGTTATATGTTTCACTTGAATCACAAGTGTGTCTTTTTCCTACAATACTAGTTCCTTTAGTTGTGCACTCAACATCTTCATTAACAACAACTTGGGAGAATGCTGGCATAGCAATTAAGGCAGATAAACCCATTAATAGCCTTTTTTTCATAAGACATCCTTTTTAGTAGTAATAGATTTGTTTCTATCATAACCACCATAATTAATTAAAATAGTGGTTTGATAAAAATGGTTATTTTCTTGTGCTATATATTTTGATTGTATTAATTACTTATCCTTTGTGAGGAAAGTAATTAATACAATCAATTCAGTATGGGAAAAATAAGCTCATGACTTACTTGACTCCCAATACTTAATGAATAGCTTGACAGAGAAATAGATTAAACTGACCTCTGCTTGGCGGAGGGTAAATATATAGTGTTACTCTACTAAGCATATTAGACCTTAGTGGAGTTGAAGTAGATGCTAACCAGGGTTCTGTTGTTTGACGCTATCAGGTATGTAGTTTTATTTTTGCAAACAAAATACAAATTGGTGTTTACTTTTTTGAATGGTTAAATATAACTCAAATATTTATGTGATGGTGGTTTGCGAGACTATACCCTACGCTTTGGGTGCATGTTTGTGCAGTTGAGAAGTAAGGACAATAATAGGGTAGATAGCGCTCTCACATAGCACACTCAGTGGAGTGGTGAGTCTTTATTGCTAGTTTACGGGCATTAAGTATAGGAAATAAGGTGTTGAAAGAGGAATAAAAGCCTTAAAACTCTGCTTTAAGGCTTACCCCAAACCTAATGGTCTTTTGTGGACCGTTATCTCTTGAATAACTGGCCTGCATTATAGTGCTCTTCTTTAGGAATTAGTCCCCAGTCAGGTGTCTTGATGTTCACAAAGTTTCTGTGATCATAGTTGCAGTTTGGACATCCGCTACGGTTGTATACGTTTGTATTAACGATTGAAAAACACTTTGGACATTTTACTTCTGGATCATCTTGATGCATATCTATTACCCCCTACCAAGTTTCCTTGTGGGTATTTTAGAGTGTTTAGTAAATTGAAATGCTTTATAAATCACATTTAAATTTCGTTACACGAATACATTATTTGTGATGTTGAGATTCGGGAAATAGTTATAAGTTTTTTACAACACTATTCCACACTTTTCTGGTTCGCGAAGTGGAATTAAGCTTATAAATAAAGGGGTTGCTTGTGAAATAGATATAGAGCCTTTGTGTAAAAAATAAACGACATATACGAAAGAAAGTTATTGTATTTAGGTGAAGTGTTTGGGTTGGGGCAGTAAGCTGACTGCATGAGTCTTTAGGTATGGATGGAAAATACTATATTGGAACGCTGTGGTGATAAAAAGCTGTTATGTTACGGGTTTACTTATGATGTTGATAACAGATCCTAGGAGAGCTGGGTGAAAAATATACTGTTGATAAAGCTATTACTGCACAGAATGTGCGCAAAGTCTGCTTAATAATCCCCCATTATAGCCTACATTGGTTAATGCCTAACTTGGTGCATATCGTTATGTGTCTACCACTGAGCAAAGCAATGCTGTACTTACTGCTTATAAATCTGCATTTGGTTCATCTTATTATTTATTGGCTAAATTATCACAAGATTTTTTTAATGTTGTAGCTGCTCCTTTTCTTTATGAAGGTAAGGATTTTAGAAGAGATAAAGCTAAAGCAGCTGAATTTTATCAGCGTTTTTATGATACTCCTATTGAAAAAACAGAAAAGAAAGCAATTGTTTCAGCGAGAAGTTGAAACGGGACAAAAAGATATTACTACACCAACTGATATGTTTTCGGTGCAGTCAGAACCAGAAGAATGGCTGTTAATGGGTATAGTTGCTATTATGCTGGGGGTTGTTTATTTTAGGCGAAGACGGGCTGAAGTGAGCTATCAACCACTAGCAATGTAATAATCACGAGTAAAGGGATTAAAACAACCCAATCTGCCTATCTATAATTTCACTAAACGAAGTATCTAAAAAATGCAGAATACTATCAGCAATCGGCATGATTTGCCGCTCAATATAAAGGTCATAGTTCAGTTGCGATTGCAAATATTCAACTGGCTCTGGCCCGCTGGTAGTTAAACAATACTCAATCCAGCCACCTCGGTTATACTTTGGTGGCTTATTTTCTTGTTGTCTTCTTAACTCTGCTAGTTTAGCGGCTTGTACATGAGGTGGAATATTTTTTTGATAGTCAACTAAGCGGCGGCGAATACGTTTTCTATAGATAAGTAGCTGATTTTTTTGTCCGTCATAAATATCAGCGACTAATGAGCGTATATAGTCTTGATACGGTTCGTCATTAAATATACGGCGGTACAGTTCCCGCTGAAACTCTCTGGCGAGTGGTGTCCAGTCTGTTCTAACGGTTTCTAACCCTTTAAAGATCAGTTCTGGCTGATTGCTCTCATTGATGGATAAGCCTGCATAACGTTTTTTGCTACCTTTTTCAGAGCCGCGAATGGTTGGCATAATAAAACGCTTGAAGTAAGTTTCGAATTGGATTTCTAAATAGCTTTTTATTTGATACTCCTGATAAAGGTAATCTGACCACCACTGATTCAGTTCTTTGGCTAATTGTCTGCCAATCTCTTTGATGGTTTCTGAAGCAATATTGGGGTGATAACCTTTTAGCGATACAAATACTGAGTCTGTATCACCATAAATTACCTGATAGCCTTTTTGTTCTATCAAGGCTTTGGTTTTATACAAAATAAAGTGACCACGTAAGGTAATTGAGCTGGGTAAACGGTAATCAAAAAAACGACAGCCTGGGGTGCCCAGCACACCATAAAAGGAATTCATTAGTATTTTAATAGCTTGGGACATGGCCGTATGATTATGTTGTTTAGCATCGTCTCTTGCTGCCCAAAGCTCACCAATAATATCTGGTAAGATATTATTTTGTTTGGAAAAAATAGCGCCATTAAAACCTGGGATAAAGTTTTCTTTATCTTTTACTAATGTTTCTGATTTATCAGTTTTTGGTGTGGTCTGGCAGCTATCAATACCTTTAATCAGTCCTAAAGGGTCAATTTTGAAAGTGCGGATTATACTGGGGTACAGGCTTTTAAAGTCTAACACAAGCACATGATTGTATATCCCAGGATAGGAATCCATAACATAACCACCAGGGCTGCCAACCCCGTGAGGATTGTCAGGGATATTAGGAGCAACATAACCAGCACGATGTAAGCGAGGTAAATAACGATTATCAAAAGCGGCAACCGAGCCGCCAAAACGGTCCATTGCGAGCCCAGTTAATTGAGCGCGTTCAATAGCAAATTCAATCAGTTCTGTTACTTGGAAGATATCCCATACTAATTGACAGTCTTCTAAATTATAGGCGGCAAGTGCCTTCTTATCATCATTAAACAGTCGGGTAATTTCTTTGCCTCGGTGTTCTTCTGTTTGAATTAGTTTACCTCGTTGTAATACTTTATTAGCGACACTTTCTAACGAGAAACTTTCAAAACTATAAGTAGCTGATTTAAGGGTATCGATGCCATCTAATACTAAACGGCCTGGTAGCATCAGTGTATAGTGTTCACTATTGGTTCGGGATTGTCGCCAGTCCAATAAAGTGTTTCCTCTACCCAGTTTTAGAGGTAGATGTAATCGATCAGCAACTCGCTGTAAGAAACGCAAATCAAAGTTGATGACATTCCAGCCAATAACAATGTCTGGATCTATTTTTTTCAGTTTGTTAATAAACTGAGTCATTAACTCTGTTTCATCATGACAAAAGTAAAGGTAGTCTGGCTTTATTGTTTGGCTATCATTGTTGCCAATCATAAACACATACTGCTGTATTTGTTGTGGCTTGGCACTATTGGTTGCTATCAAGGCAATTGAATAAAGCTGATTACCACTCATTGCTGTTTCAATATCTAGAGATAAAATACTATAACTAGGCTGATAGCAGGAGGGCTTTACTTTTGGGTTAATCACTTCCAGAAAGCCATTCTGTTGTATAAAAGGGCCATTGACAGAAAAAGCGCCTGTAATAAAGCGTTCCATTAAAAATCGATCAGTTGGTTGAATGTCGGCTTCCAGTGGTGTTATTCCCTGTTCTTTTAAATGTTTTCTGACATCGTATAAGGTTCGCTGTTGGATAAAATAAACAGCGTAAATTGCATGGCCTTGAAAATTTTTCAGGGTAATAGGCTTGTCATACCAGTAATTTGTTGGAACATGGCTGGCTATGACTGCTCTGGCTTGCTCTATCTGGTGTGCATCAATAAAGAATATGGCTTGTTGGTTTGTATAACGTATCCGTACAGGACCTTGTTGAGTCGTTATCCAAAAACTCAATTGTAAGTGTGTATTACCCATGGTGTCGGTAATATCACTCCATTGTCTAGTGATTAAAAAGCCATCAAGCGTGTCTATCATCTCTAAATCACACGGGTTATTTGCTTCTATTTTGGCATGATGCAAAGTTAATGACTAGGAGAGGGGCATACTAACGGCTTCAGAATGCTTTGGGATTGAGTAATTAACACCTAAGTTTAAGATCACTCTATTATTAAAAACTACTTTGTTAATATATTATGTCATAGTTTTATTAGGCACTTTTACCTAAATCTACTATGCTAAAACAATAGTTTTATTAGTATACTGATGCTATAAATGATGAGTAGTTCTGTTCCGGAAGATAAAAAATTAACCGTTATTGTTCGAGTGGAACCTGGTTGTCTTGGACCAGAAGGGATGAGCCACATCGAAGACTTTTGTAAGTTTGTTTATTCCAAAGAAGCTGCGCTTAATTATCATTTTGTTAATTGGTCATTTATTCCACGATATGATAAGGCACTACCTGAGTTTGCATTTCAGATAGGTAGTCGAGATATTTCGTCTGATATGGCTGATAAATATTTACGAATATTTTCCAGAGAATTAGATGCATTTGAGGATGAATTGCACGATCATTTAGCCAACTATATAGAAGAGTATCTAGCAGCTTGAGGCTAATAAACTTATTCAAAAAGTATATTATAATGCCAGAAGAAATTCCTGAGAATTAGCATGACTTCTAGCATGAATGAAGATGAAAAGATAAATCATCAAGTCAAAAAATCCCAAAAGTATTTTAATAAATTAAGTTTGTTTTTTTATGACTGGGTACTCTATGGTATTATTTCAAAATATGCTTGGGGTTGTTCAACAAAACGGCTGGATGATCACTATGCGAATTATATAAGCAATAATCATCTTGAGGTCGGGGTAGGAACAGGCTATTTATTAAACAGGGTAAGGTTTCAGTCAGAAAAACTACGTTTGGGCTTGATGGATTTAAGTCAAAGCTGCTTGCAAAAAACAGCAAAAGCAGTCGCTCGTTATCAACCAGAAATTTACCAGCAAAATCTACTTGAACCAATAACAGAGTCAATAGCATCTTTCGATTCTATCAGTATTAATTATGTTATGCATTGTGTGCCCGGAAGCTTTAAAGAAAAAGGTGTTGCTTTCAAACACTTGAAATCGTTGCTAAATGAAAATGGTGTTTTATTTGGCACTACGGTATTGTACCAAGATGTACCAAAAGGACTACTTGCAAGGTTGGTGCTAGCTATCATGAATAGACTTGGAGTATTTAACAACAAACAAGATAGCTTAGAGGAACTACGAAATTGCTTGTCATCCAACTTTAGTCATGTTGAATTACAGGTAGAAGGTTGTACGGCAATATTTTCTGTTAGACCTTGATTTCTATCCTATCTGACTTACAAATTTATAGCTAGCGCAAATGGTATACTTATTCTGATTGCATGTTTGCTAAGTGCCGCTTAGTCAGTGATATAAACTGAGGGGTTAAGCCAACATCTTCGTAAATTGGGTTTCCATCTTCATCATAAGCTACCACTTTTGATCCAGACTGGTAAGGAAAAGCTTCTTCCAGCTCATCTAATGCGGCAGATAATAAATCAGTTATTATTTGCTGTTCTGAACGGCCTTTATATAAGTCAGCAATGGCAGCAATTTTGGCGGCATCGTGCTGGGTCAAGCGAATTTCATAAAACTTGCGAGTGCGCTGTTCCTTGTCTGGGCTACCCCATAGTTCAAGTAAGTCACGGATTTTCATAGTAATTTCCCTATTCGAAAGTAGCTTGCTTGGTATTAATAGTAGACAAGAGTTGATCAAGCCAGCTAGTGGATTGATTGTTTTCTTCAAGAACTGCATTTTCTATTCTCTGGTTACTCGACTTAGAGTCTGTATTCACTGATAATTTGCCCTGTTAGATTAAATTAAAGTGAGTGTTTGCTGGTCTTGCTTTACTAATTAGTAGCTTTAGGTGAGCAATTGAATGCGTTCAAAAGATGTTGTAATAATTGGTGCAGGTGCAGCAGGCTTGATGTGTGCGGCTGAGGCTGGAGCCAGAAGTAGATCCGTTCTGGTAATTGACCATGCCAACAAGCCTGGCAAGAAAATTTTAATGTCTGGTGGTGGGCGTTGTAATTTTACCAACCTCTATGTTGAACCTGATTGTTTTTTATCCAGCAACCCACACTTTTGTAAGTCAGCATTGAAGGGATATGATCAGTGGGCCTTTATTGCTCAGGTTGATCAGCATCAGATACCTTGGCATGAAAAAGAAGAAGGCCAGCTGTTTTGTGATAATAGCAGTAAAGACATTCTTGATATGTTACTGACAGAAGTAACAAAAGTGAATGCTACAGTTGAAGTGCTAACACAGTTAAAATCGGTGGAAAAACAGACTAAAGGCTTCAAATTAGGACTTGAAAAAATAGATAAAAAGAAAAACGTCATTAGTACTGAAGTGATAGAGTGTCAGTCACTCGTTATTGCAACGGGTGGACTTTCAATACCTACCTTGGGAGCAACGGGGTTTGGTTTTGAGCTGGCAGAGCAGTTTGACCATAAAGTGCATACCTATCGTGCTTCATTAGTCCCATTTACTTGGAATAATGAAGATAAAACTTGGTTTTCTGAATTATCAGGTATTTCCTTACCAGTTTCGATTACTGCAAAGTCAGGTAAACAATTCAAAAATCAACTACTATTTACCCATCGTGGTATTAGTGGGCCCTCAGTACTACAAATTAGTAACTATTGGAGACCTGGAGAAGCGGTAACAATTAATTTATGTCCACAAATAGGTGTGCTTGATGAATTAAAAGAACGCAAGCAAACCGATGGTAAAATCCAGTTGAAAACAGTTTTAAATCAATGGCTACCTAAACGGCTTACTGATAAGTTAATGGAGCGTTATTTTACCAATAAAAAATTAGCTGAGCTAAGCAGTAAAGAGGTAGAATCCATTGCTAATCAATTAAATCATTGGCAGTTTATGCCAGGTGGAACAGAAGGCTATCGGACGGCAGAAGTCACCTTGGGTGGTGTCGATACAAATGATGTGTCTTCAAAAACCATGGAAAGCAAGCTAGTAGAAGGTCTATATTTTGTAGGAGAAGTTTTGGATGTTACAGGGCACTTAGGTGGCTTTAACTTCCAATGGGCATGGGCTTCAGGCTATGCTGCTGGGAAGTATGTATAAAAGACTAGGAAACTAAAGAGAGTAAAGGGATTTAGTTAGTTGTTTTGGTGAAATTTGGAAAATACATATCTTGCTATAAAATTAACTCCTTTCGATTAAGCCATACATAATTGGTGCTTGTATTGACACAGTTGAAAGTGTTTAGCACTATTATTTTTAATAAGTTTGTGTCTTTTAATTATGGACTTTAAAGGCTTTTTATGAATATTTTTCAAAAATATAGTGCAATATTGTTACTGAGTATGAACTTAAGTGTTGGTGTTGTTGCTGCTGAATGTGACAAAACCAATTTAGCTGTTCAAGTATTAGGATCTGGAGGGCCAATTGCTGATGATGAGCGTGCAAGTTCTGGATACTTGATCTGGCATAACAACAAGTCAATTGCCTTAGTTGATATGGGAGGGGGAGTTTTTCAGCGGTTTGGTGAAGCCCAAGGAAAAATAGAAGACTTAGAACTGATAGGGATAACCCATTTTCATACTGATCATGTGGCTGATTTGCCTGCTTTACTAAAAAGTGGCTTTTTTATTAATCGGAAAGATAGTCTACTCATTTCTGGTCCTGCAGGTGGATCACGCTTTCCAGGTTTGATTGAATTTATGGATGCATTGTTTAACCCGAAGTCTGGTGCATTTCGATATTTATCTGGTTACCTCAGTGGTAAAGGTGGGTTATTTAAAACAGAGCTGTTGGAAGTAGACAACAAATCAGAGCAACCTACCTCTGTCCTAAAGGAAGATGGTTTAAAAGTTTCAAGTGTAGGGGTTAATCATTGGGCAATTCCAACGGTCGGTTATTTAGTGGAAATTAATGGTAAAAAAATAGCTTTTAGTGGTGATCAAAATGGTGATAACCCCGCTTTCCTTAAACTAATTCAGGGAGCCGATATTCTGTTTATGGCTCATGCGGTGCCAGAAAAAGCAGATCGAGTGGCAGGGCGATTACATGCTAGTCCGTCTGTAATAGGTAAACTGGCTAACGAGGCTAAAGTAAAACGGTTAGTGCTGTCTCATTTTATGAAAAGAAGTTTGGATACCCTGGATGAAAACATAAAAATAATTGAGAAAAATTATTCTGGGATAATTGAGCTAGCAGAAGATCTGGAGTGTTTTAATTTGAATTAAAAAGCTGTTTTGGAAAGCGCCAGGAGAGGGTATTACTCCTTATTCACTCTATAGCTTAACTTTCACCGCTACCATATCTGTAGTACCAAGACTATCTACAACACTAATCTGGTATTTACCTGCTTTGGAAAATTCATATTGAAAGGCTTGTTTGGGTGTGGTTTCTGCAATTAACTGTCCATTGATAAACCACAGGTGTTTGCCAATGCCTCCATTGGCAGACAAATTAATAGATATTTGGCTTGCATTTGCAGCAGGAATTAATGTGCGATCTTTTATACTGTTGATTTGAACCCCGTTAGCGAGTATTGGTTGCACGGTTTTACAGTTTGGATCAGAAGAGGGGAGTAATTGATTACGTTGCCATTTTTTCGGTAACCAAGGGTCTAGTTCCCTTGGCCAAAGAACAACTTGCTGGCGTTTAGAAGGGAGCTTTGTGCAATTAATACTGACTCGTTTGCCTGTTGTTGGGTTAATAAGCACACTGAGTTTTAACGGATTTTGAATAATTTCTGGATTGGTTAAGGTAGGTGGCACCTGATCGTTTAACACAAAGGCGCGTTTAGTCTGATAGCAATGTTGTTGGTTTTCTTTTAAGCTTTTTATTGTGCCCAGAGGCCAGCAAATAGAGGTTTGACTGACACTTTGTGGTCGTTTGATATAAGGTTTTTGGTAGGGTAGCAGTTGATAAATTTGTTGTAATAAAGGAACGGCAGTGATTCTACCGTGATAACCTGGCATAGGGCTACCATCTGGTCTGCCCAGCCAAATGCCAATGGTATAATGATCACTGACGCCGATTGCCCAGGCATCACGAAAGCCGTAACTAGTGCCTGTTTTCCAAACCAGTGGTAAATAGTCTTGTGTTGTTTGGTTATCTTGATCAACAAGCATTTGTCTTACAATCCAGGCAGCGCCTGAGCTCATTAAATAGCGTTGCTGTAGAGGTTGATCTATTGTGAAGCGAGGGTAAGCGGCTAAACCACCCATTGCTAATGCACGATAATTGCCGACTAACTCCTCTAGTTTTATTCCAACACCACCTAAGATTACCGATAAGTTGGGTTTGCCCTGTTGGGGAAAATGTAAAGCAAGACCTGCATTTTGTAGTTGAGCAGCAAACTTCTCTGGGGATAGGTATTCCAATATTTGTACGGCAGGAATATTTAATGAACGTTTTAATGCATTGGTAGCAGATACCGGCCCATGAAATCCTTGGCTAAAGTTTTCAGGGCGATAGTGTTTGTTTAAACGGGGTGCATCTGTGAGTAAAGATGCGGAATGAATAAGCCCCTCATCTAATGCCATACCATAAGCAAATGGTTTTAATGTAGAGCCTGGCGAACGAATAGCATTTATCATATCTACATGGCCTAATCGCTTGCTATCGGTGAAATCTGCAGAACCAATATAGGCTTTGGTTGCCATGGTTTTATTTTCTACAACTAATACGGCAGCAGATGTTTTTTTTGGGAGTTGACTGACATAATCCTTAACAATAGTTTCTGCTGTTACCTGTAATTGCCAGTCAATCAAGGTTTGTATTTTACTGTTACTGGGCTTGGCTAATCTTCTAGCCAATAAAGGCGCATTCAAATGATGGGCTAATTTATTGGTGTAAACAGGCTCTATTTTGGCCGATTTAATTCGTTCTTCACTCCATAACGAAAATTGGGTAAGTCGGTCTAAAACCTTATTTCTAGCTATTTCAGCCCGTTTCGGGTGCCTATCTGGCCGGAACCAGCTGGGGGCTTGAGGTAATACGGTTAACAAAGCCGCTTCTGCGTCAGATAAATATTGACTGGATTTACCTAAGTAAGCATAACTGGCAGCTTCAACCCCTATTACCGTACCGCCAAATGGTGCATTATTTAGATAAATAGTTAAAATTTCATCTTTGGTTAAATACCACTCTAGTTGTAATGCTCGAAAAATTTGTTTTAATTTGCCTGTAATAGAACGTTGGTGGGGATCAATTATTCTTGCAACTTGCATGGTTAAGGTAGACCCCCCAGAAACGACTTTTCCATTACTTGTGTTTTGCCAAAGGGCTCTTAATAAAGCAAAAGGGTTTACGCCTGGGTGGGAGTAAAAATATTGATCTTCATAGGCTAATAATGCAGTTAGATAATTTTCTGAGACTTGATTGATGGTAATAGGGTATTGCCAGTTACCTTTTTTATTAGGAAAGTTACGTAATGGAGTGCCATCTTCAGCGACGACAACTTGAGTATATTCAGATGTTTGCTGCAATTGCAGTGGGAAAAACCAATCGAGCAGCAAAAAAGCAGTTAGCAGCAGAATGCTGATTAATGCTGTGAGTTTTGTTAACTGCTTTCGTTTCATATTTTACTTCTATTTTAGCCCTCACCCAAAGAGGGAGTTGCGATATTACTCTAAACCAAGTTCCTTCTCCCCTTTGAGGCTGTCGCAAAACTACTGTGCTTGCAAGTGCTGCGTTAAAAATCGACTCAAAGTGCTCATTTATTAAGTATAAACTCCGCTTTTTCGCCGATTTTTGCCTTGTCTTTGCTGCGCTCCTGATCTTTTGCGACACCCTTCTTTGGGGAAGAAGGTTAGGATAGGGGATTATTTATTTATAATTTCTAAATTATCAGGTGTTTTTCCTATGGCTCTTTTCTCAGGTAAATACATATCTTCTATAAGTGTTGGAGGAACTGCATATTTACCTGGGGTAACAGCTCTTGCTAAATAGAAAATGTGGTAGCTATCATGGGCATAACCACTGGTATTAATAGCAGCGACGAAGCGGTCATCACGATATTCTACATGGTTGAGTTCGACACTTTCATGCCACTTGGCAATGGGCTTACCATTAATTTCGATTTGGTCTAGTTTAATGCTGTGATTCAGACTTTGATTTTCCAATTCTAATCCGGCGGGTAATAAGTCTACTGCGAGAATATTTCTAGAATAATAGTTGCTATTCACGACTAACTCAGTAATCACAAAATCACCACTTTTAAGTCGGTCAAGCTTAACAGGTTGACCTTCTAAGTTATAAAAATTACGGCTTACTTCGATGCCTCCGTTACTCACTGGTTTTGGCGGATCTAATGGGTAACCGCTGTAAAACAGAGAGGCATAAAGTGGTTTGTTGGTTTTACTTTTAATTTTAATAGCCTGGGTTAACTGTTCACCAGTTAATTTATAGTAAAAAGCTTGATCAGACTGATGTTCAATTGTTTCTCCACCAATATTCAAAGTTGCTTGCCAATTATCTTTATGAGTTAGAAAACTATAACCCGCCATTACCAGCGCATTACGCTCCTGAGTGCTTAAGTAACGACGACTTTTTAGCAAGTCTTGCAACAAGTTGGCTAATTTACCAGTGGCTTTGTCAGTAAAGTCGAGGGTATTGGCAAGATACAGAGATAAAGCCAAGTCCCTAATGCGTCCACCATAGTTAATGTAAAATTCATCATCACTTAGCAAACGGGCTTTGGCTTTTTCCCAAGCTTGGTTGGCGTGTTTGTGGTCACCATGTAACTGAAAAGCTGCTGCTAGATGGGTATAAGTTAGCGGTGAAAACTCCTTGTCACTGATTTGTTGAAATAGATTTCTCAGGCTGCCTAGAGGTGCTTTGGTGGCTTTTGCCAAAACATATCCTGCATAGGCTTTAATGCTGGCATCCCATTGATTTTTATCATTATAGTAAGTGCTTATGGTATGACGGGTTTGCACATAATGACGGAGGCGATTCTGAGCTCTTTGAATAGCATCGGTTGGCACTGTAAAACCTTTGCTTTGAGCTAGCATTAAAAAGTCTGTGGCATAAGCCGTCAGCCAAAACTCTTCATGGCTATGGCTATCCCATAGACCAAAACTGCCGTTAGATTTTTGCATACCTAAAATACGGCTAATGCCTTTATTCACCGCTTTAATTTTGCTACTGGTGCTTTTGGTTGAAACGCCGAGTTTTTGAAAGTCCTCAGAGTCCATTAGTGCATGAGGAAAAATGCCGCTGGTAGTTTGCTCAAGGCAGCCATATGGGTAAGCATTTAAGGCATCAATGTGGGCTGCAATATTAAGCGGTGGCATGCTGCTTAATGCCAAGCGGCCAACGGCTGAGCCTTCCAGCCAGTTGAAACTATCAGGTGCCAACGATATTTGTTGGTTAGGAGTAATTTCAGCAAACTGTTTGTTAGCAAGCGCCGGGTAAGCGGGTCGAGTACCTAACCGCCACTCCCGGTTAATTGAAATAGGCTGGTCATGACCGGCTAATTGAATATTATTAACGGTTAAACTAATAATCCCTTGGCCGATAATGGGTCTAGTTTTAATTGCATAGGTTAATTGGGTTTTTGCCTGGTCAGCTAGGTGTATAGTTTGTGGCTCTAAATCAGTTGTTGTTTCGATTGCATTGGCAGTGGTTAA
This sequence comes from Spartinivicinus ruber, assembly GCF_011009015.1. Classification (NCBI taxonomy): domain Bacteria; kingdom Pseudomonadati; phylum Pseudomonadota; class Gammaproteobacteria; order Oceanospirillales; family Zooshikellaceae; genus Spartinivicinus; species Spartinivicinus ruber. Next base: position 5,383,805 of record NZ_CP048878.1, on the reverse strand, counting down.
GTGAACGGTTAAATCCTGCTGAGCATCTGACAGGTTGTGTAAGTCTAATACCAGTTGTGATTGGTCGCCGTTAGCTAAAAATCTTGGCATGCCTAACTGAGTTACAACGGGTGCTGCTACAGTGACTTCTTTATCAGCAAATCCAAACTGTTCATCATTAAAGGCGACAGCCATTAAGCGTAGTTTGCCATTAAAATCAGGGATTTCCAGACTAATTTCAGCTTCTCCGTTTTCATTTACTGGAACTAGCCCTGAAAATAAAGACACAATTTTTACTACGGTATCAGGTTTTTTCCCTCCTTTTAATAAATCGCCATCGCCCCCATAGCGTAAACTCCCTTTAACCCCTTTTGCTGCTAACATGAGTTGGTTAAAGACATCTAACTGATCAACTTCATAACGTCTTGGAGCAAAAAAGTATTTGAGTGGGTCGGGGGTAATAAAGTCAGTGATATTCAATACACCCACATCTACTGCTGCTAATGTTACATAAGCTTGTTTCGCCGGCTGTTGTTGTTTATCAATGACATTAACTTTTACTGTTAAGGTTTTTTCTGGTAACTGTTTTGCTGGGCTGTCTATATTAACTGTCAGCTTACGTTGGCTGCGATCAAGGGGCAGGTGTTTAATCCCTACAGCCCGAACTGGGAAGTCTCCTTGCTTAGCGGCTTTACCTGGTTGAATAGCAAGTGCAGAAAGATAAATATTATGTTGCTGCCAATTATTTGGTAAGGTGAATTGAATCTGGCTACCCTCTGGTTTGAAGTTAATGGCCTTTTTCCACAACAGTTGGTCACTTTCAACACTAACAAAACCTTTTCCTTCAATTGGGGCATATAGCGTTGCCACTACTTCATCACCCGGTTGGTAGTGAGGTTTATTTAATTCAATTTTAATTTGGTCTGGTCGGCTCCCTAGTGTTTCGCCACTGCGCCAAGAGGTTCTGAAGTTATACTGACTAATGGCACCACTTACGGTGTTTTTCACTTCTACTCGGTAATGTCCCCACTCAATGGGTAACGAAATTTTAGTTTTACCATTATCATTGGTTGTTACTGGCATATTGAGTAAATTGACTTGTTCTGTGGTGTACTCACTTTGCCAACCATTGTCATTATTAAAATACCAGTGGTAGTTGCGTTCTTCTTTATAAAAACTGACTTCTAAGGTTTGGTTGGCTTGTCGCAGGCCTTTATCATCAATACTGATAACTTCAAACTCTGCTTGGGTGTCATAGTCAGGCCCATCTTTGCTGAATAAAGGACGTAGACCAATTAATTGAGTAGTGGGTAATAGATAAAACAGCCGCTGTCGAGTGATAGGTCGGCCACCAGACTCTTGGACGCTGACTTCAAACTTAACGGCTAATGGTGACTTTGTTTCTTTCCACTCAGAGGTGAGTGTGATTTCATGTAAACCTTCATCGTTCAGGCTAGCTTCTTCTAAATCAACCAGCTGGTTGTATTCACGATAATTTTCCAAGCCAAAATAATAATCTTGCCATTGACTAAATGGGTGACGGTTGGGACGAATTAGTGCTAGCCCAGATATCTTGTTGCCTGCCGCGGGGGCTCCATATAAATATTGAGCATTGGCAGTAAAACTAATTTCGTCTGTATTGCCTGCTAATAATACTGATGGTTGAAGTGGGTTACCACCTAAATCCAGGCTGATCCTTTCTGGGATAAATTCTTCTACTTTAATTTTGTAGGTGTGTTTATTGTTGTCATTGGTTTTGGCGATGAAATTCCAGTCACCTGTAGGTGCATCTGCTGGAAGTGGAAAGCTAAAGCTGTAGTAGCCAGCTGCTTCACTATGCCAGCTGATATTGCTGACAACACGGCCATCGGGACGTTGTAGGCTTGCAGATAAAGGCATAACTGGTAATGGATTTCCATCATGGTCTCTTAAAATACCACTGACTTGCAGCGTTTCTCCTGGCCGGTATAAATCTCTTGGCGAATATAAAAATAATGACTGGGGCTGGCTGGTTTGTTTACCAGTAGCAAAGTCACTTAAATCCAATGTGGCCTGGGAAAGAGGCAAGATGCTGTACTGTTGTTTATCAGTGGCAATAGCCAATGCACCATCGCTGTTATCTATCCAAGTAGTAGCAATTCCTTCACTATCAGTAGTCATTTGTCTGATGGGTTTGTTATTTTTATCAAAGACAGTAATATCTACCCGGCTGGCAGGTTCAGCTGAGCTGATATCGCTTGCATAAATAGCCAGTTGTTTTTGATAGCGACGGGCATGAAGCGCGATATCACTCACCGTAAAATACACACTGGGGTTGCCATAAAGTTGGCTACCTGTTTCTTTTAATATTGCTAGGTAAACACCAGGTTTTTGTAGAGTGGGGATGTCTTTTACAGGAAGGTAGGAAACTGTTTGTGTGTTGGGTTTGGTGTTTAAATCAAAACGACCATTATAAACAAAGTCAATATGCTTTTTTAAATATCGGTTAAACTCATAGCTGTAAACATTCTGACGACTGCCATAGCTTTTAAGAAAATCAATAATCTTGTCTGCTTTAACTCGATAAAAGTCAACAATAACATCATTAGTGTTGGTCGCAAGCACAGGTAAGCCATCGGTTAAACTACCAGGTAGAATAAATCCATTACTTTTAAAGCTAACATGAGGAGGTAATGGAGGTGTTGTAATTGACTTGTCTACGGGGGTTGCAAGGGTTTTGCTGATAATATTAGGTAGGGCTGATGAAATAAATACCTGGTAGTTATGTTCTGGTAACAGGTTTGGGAAATAAAGAGTATTACCACTTTTATTAAGGATCCACTTTCCTGTTATAGGTTGCCCGGTTTTTTCATCAATAATGCGTACGAACTGATTAAGATTTTGTTTAGCGTCAAGAGGTGTACTAAAGGTGATAACTGCTGCAAGACTACCGCTGTACAGTTTTGCAGATATATTAGCAGCCTGGAAGGGGATAGTTTTATAAATGCTTATATTGTTATCACTTGAAGCTTCAGCCACGCTCTTGGACAACAAGAAAAAACTGAGAAAAATGCTGGCTATACACCTTAATTTTAGACTATTCATGATGTGTCCTTGAAACAGGCGGTTGTGCTACAGTTGAGGCATCTTTGGGTAGATGCTCAATCATTAAAGCATTACAAAACTATACGACGCTCATGTTATTAGAGTGCTTGAACAATATACTAACAAAAAAAACAGTCAATTCACTGGACTAAATGTGGCAAATTATGGCGGTAAGATAAACACAGAGAGGTGAAGTAAGCTGGGTGGAAAACGCTTGTTTACATTAGCTGCCAAAAACCATATAGTAAGCATTAACTAAAAACTTGGGTTGTGGCAGCTATGAGGGAATAACTGGCTACTTATTATACGCAGCTACTGAATTAACAATTGCTTTCTTGGCGGCTTCGCTACCTTCCCAGTTATCAATTTTAACCCACTTGCCTTCTTCTAGGTCTTTATAGTTCTCAAAGAAGTGCTCAATTTGCTGAATGAGCAGCTCTGGCAGGTCAGTATATTCTTTGACATTTTTATAAAGGGTAGTCAACTTATCATGTGGTACCGCAATCAGTTTTGCATCTTCGCCACTTTCATCGCTCATATTCAGCACACCTACTGGGCGACAGCGAATCACAGAGCCAATTGCTACAGGGAAAGGGGTAACTACTAAAACATCTAGTGGATCACCATCATCAGCAAGGGTTTGAGGAATATAGCCATAGTTAGCTGGATAGAACATAGGAGTGGCTATAAAACGATCAACAAAGACTTGGTTAGAATCTTTATCAATCTCATATTTAACAGGCACATTGCTGTTGGCTGGAATTTCTATTGCAACGAAAATATCGTTAGGTACGTCTTTACCTGGTGCGATGTCGTTATAACTCATTTAAAAGCGCCTTTAACTCGTTAATTTTAGCTTGCGCCGATTATAAAAGCATTGCAGGTAATTGGCCAGTATGAATATTAATCAGTTTTAGTGTTTGGTTTCAGTAGATATTGATTGTAATACTGCCTAATTTGGCGGCGCTGCTGAAGCGGATACCATCTTTCGGCAATATGGCGGTAGTGAGCCATTGGTAATAGCTTTGCGATGGCGGTATTTATAGCAGCAATTGCCTGTTTACCAAAAGGGCTCTTACTACACCCGACGTAAGTAAGTAAAAAAGGCTCAATTTCAGCCAGCTGGATCATTTTAAGTTTATCAGCATGGTTATGTTTATTAGCCACGTAACTTGCAAAATTGGGGTACTCTAATGTCCAGCCAAAGCGGTTGGAACTGATAATTTCCAGTAGCTGCTTAGTATTTGCTGAAATAAACTGTGCTTTATTAGTTGAAGACTTGTTTAATATTTGGTCTATTGGTTGGCCAAATAGTCGTTTTTGGGGAAGTAAGCCAATCCGGCTGGTCTGGTTTAAAAATTCAGTTAAGCTAATGATTTTAGGTGAGCCAAGTGACTGATATAAACTGGTGGATACAATCAATTGTTGGGTGAGTAAAATTGAATTAGGCTTTGAAAAGTACAAATACTTCTCTCGGTCTGCACTTTTGAGTAAACCTGCAAAACATAGTGGCTGCCCAGATTTAGCCTTAGTGCTAAATTGCCTCAGTGGCATAAAGATGACTTTATGGTCGAAGCCTTTTATTTGTTCAATAAAGGCTTGAATTTGTAAATCACCGACGCCGAGCCTCTGGTCCTCACCATGTACGATGAAATAAGGTTCCCAGTCATTCATTCCCCAAATAATAGCGGGCTTATTAGCTGCCGCAAAACAGGTAGGCATTAATAAGGCCACCAACCATGCCAGAAGCTGGGCCCAGTATTTGTTTTTCATGGTTGTTGCTATTATTCAACACCTTATGTGTATTTGGTGGAAAACAATGAGCAATAAATGCTTGTTTTGAAACGCAATGAAATATTCTGGTTAATGTTGTCGAAATGTCAAGTATTTCTGACAAGATATAAAAATATTTGACCTAATAGTCAAGAATTCAAGTTGCAGGCATCGGTGAAAAAATGGTTGTTTTTCCACCGATGAGAGAGGGTTATTTTATAACATTATGCACAGCAAGAGGTTTTTGCCTCGGCTAGATAAGGACCGCTATCAGCTGACTCAATGGCAATTTTCCTTGGTTTTACGGCTTCGGGCACTTCACGCTCAAGCTCAATGTGTAATAAACCATTTTCTATTCGGGCATTAACAACTTTTACATGGTCTGCTAATTGAAAACGTCGCTCAAAATTTCTGGCGGCAATACCTTGATAAAGAAAGGTTTGTTTGCTGGTATCAGTCTGTTTTTTACCTGAAACACTCAGGTTGTTTTCTTCAACTTCAATATGTAACTCTTCCTGACTGAATCCTGCTACAGCCATGGAAATTCGATATTTATTTTCTTCAATTAACTCAATATTATAAGGTGGATAGGCTGGTTGGTTTTGCTCTGTTCTAGACACGTTATCTAATAAAGAGAATAAACGGTCAAAACCAATTGCAGAACGATAAAAAGGTGAGAAATCATAGCTGTTACGCATCATCATATCCTCGAATTAATAAGCAATATGAAACTGAGTGTTGATCTTAATGAATAGACTCAACAATTAAATTAAAAGTATTTGTAATGATACTTTTAATATTTTGGCAACTCGTAAATAGACCTTGCCTATATCAATAAGTGGGGATGAAAAATTAGCTTTCAACCCCTTTTAAGGAAAAATGTGCGATCATTAGGTGAGTGAGATAAGAATCTAGAATAGGTAAATAAAATTTAACTTCTTTGAGTAAGAGCTTGATCAGTCGTCCAGTGGGAAAAAGCGATTCCCATAGCGATAGAAGCCTAAGTCTCGGAGTTCTTGGTCTGTTAGCTGATTGAATACATGTTCACACCGCTTCATTTTTCGGTGTTCTTGTAGTTTGTTTTTTAGAATGTTGATCAGTTGAGTTGGGCCTACTTTGGTTAATGCCTCTATACCAAATTGGCCAGGCGCATGTTTGGTCATAAGGTCTCCCTGTAACACTGTCTTCCAATGGACATTGCTGCTTATTAATGATGATTAGCTACTTTCTTTCACAGTGATGCCAACCATGGTGAAAGAGGTATTGTCAGGTTCTTCGCTTGAGGTCAAGAGTTATTGCCGCCTGAGTAAGTAGGCTGAATATCACATTAATTTACAAATATGGCTTTATTTTTAGGTAGTGAGCTTGGAAAAAAGAGTATAAATAATATTATGAATATTGTACTCAAGCTTGGTTTAGTGTTGGTTAAATCGATGTAAAGGGAAAAAGTTGGCGCCTTCACGATACCAGCCAATATCCTTCAACTGTCGATCACTTAATTGAGATAACATTTTATGGGTTTGTCTCTTTTTTAACCAGTTAAAAAATTCATGACGAATATTCTTTAATAGCTGACTCGTAGTGATCTCGTTAAATGCTAAGCTGTTAGCTCTGTCTGATTCTAATTGGGTCTCTAGTATGTGACCATTATTCATTGTCTGACTCCAAACGTGCAATAAGTTCTATTGAGGCTGCATTCTGCCACTGAAAAATGTCTATCAGTTGAATAGGCGCAGTCACTTCAGTGACAGTTTCAAGCCCAACATAATTAATTCAATTTAATCTAATGTAGTTGGTTAGATTACAGGCTGAAGCTTGAATGTAACTAGTTGCTTACAATTTAATCTTTAAAAAACAACAGTTAACATTCACTGTAAAAAGTTGTGATGTTAATATTTGTATGAAACAGCAAATTCTACAAACGAGTAATTATCATGTTATGGATTAGAATTTCTCATGCATAAAGTTCGCTTAACGCCTACTATGTTAAGTCGCCTTGCAATTTTTGAAGTGGCTGCTGATGAACTTAGCTTTACTAAAGCTGCAGAGAGACTGTTTGTTACTCAAAGTGCAGTGAGTCACCAGATAAAGGCTCTGGAAGCAGACCTAAATATATCGCTGTTCATCAGACAAGCAAGAAAGTTAGTGCTAACTAAGCAGGGGGAGCTATTAGCTCAAGCGGTAAGGCATAGTTTGCTTGAGCTAAGGCATACCTTAAAGCACTTGTCGTCTGTGGTAAATAATAGACTGACTATTTCTTGTACTCCTTCATTTGCCTCTCGTTGCTTGTTGCCAAGGTTATCTGAATTTCAGCAAATGCATCCGGATGTCGAAGTAGTTGTGGTTGCAGAAGCAAGGCGGGTAGATCTCAAAAAAGAAGATGTAGATATTTGCATTCGAATTGGATACGGCGATTATTCTGGTTTGTTAGTGACTAGAATGACCAATGAGATCATTATGCCGGTTTGTAGTCCTGCTTTATTAAAAAATTTAAAAAAACCGATATCTTTACGGCAACTAAAAAAACTGCCACTGATTGTTGAAAGCGCTCAATTTTGGGATATTCCTGAAAAAGACTGGTCATACTTCTTTCGATCTTTCGGGATGGATGTCAGCATTAAGCCAAAAAACCTTTATAGTCATAGCTATTTAGTGCTGGAAGCTGTTATCGGTGGTCAGGGTGTTGCATTAAGCCAGTCAACGCTGGTTCGGGATGCAGTAAAACATAATATTTTGGTTAAACCTGTCTTGGAGGAAATAGAAACGAGTGCAGGTTATTTTTTGTTATCGAGACCAGATCATGAAAACCCGCAGCTAATTGAATCTTTCAAGGAGTGGTTAACTAATCAAATGAATTATGAAAATGCAGTAACAGCTGTTGCTTAAAAATGGGTTTAAAAATAGTAAGTTATTTATGTGTCTTTTATTTGCAGCTGATGTTGGCGATATTGTTTAGGAGATAAGCCTGTGGCTGTGCGGAATGCATGATTAAAGTTTTGCTGACTATTAAAAAAAAGCTCAAAAGCAATGGTTTTTATTGGCAGCTTGGTATCTTTCAATAATTTTTTTGCTAGATAAGCAAATGCTTTTCCTGATATTTTTTTATAGCTGTTACCTTCAGCTTGGAGCTTTCGTTGTAAAGTCCTTTCACTCATTTTTAATTGACTTGCAACTTGACTAACAGGCATTCGGATAAGCTCTGGTTTTTTTAAGAATAAGTCATATAAGTAAACTGATAGTGGCGTCATTTTCTTTCTTACCACTTTTTGTTTATGCACTTCTTCTAGCATAGTTAGAAAAATACCTTCATCATAGTTGGTATTTTCATAACTTAATAGTGAAGTGGGGAATACTAATTTGGTTTGGTTCATCGAAAAATAAACAGGGCACTGAAATATTTTTTCATATTGGGCATGGTTTGTGGGGGCTGGGTGAATAAACCAAATTTCATTGATTATTGGGTGGGCTCCGATAAATAACTTAATTGCGTATATCCAAGAGCTAACTCTTAATTCATCTGCAATATTAGCTATAGTTGTATGGTTGATCAGTTTTGGGGATACTAACTCACAGTTATCCCCTTGGTAGGTTAATTGAGGTGGGGCATAAATATCCATGAACTCATTGTAGTATTGAATAAAAACTTGAATAGACTTTCCTAATGTGGGAGCAGATAAGGCCATCAAACCTACAATATCACAGCTACAGCATGAATGATTTTTCATTATGTTGAGATGAAAGTTTGGGTCTCCAGTAATTGCTATGCAGCCCAGAATAATACGTTCAAACTGCTCGCTATTATAGCCACAGATATGGCCAAAATTAGTTGCTTGTGAAATACCTATTTCCTTGAAAAAAGATTCTCTGGTAATGCCGTAGTCTTCCATGGTTAAAAATAAGGCTTCGAGATAAGATGCAGCTACATGCATGGTAGTAAAATACCCTTTTTGGCTATAAGGTTAGCCTCCATGCATGGCAATATATACAGAAACTCCTAACTGTTAGTTGATAATAAGGGGGTTTATCAATCATGTAAAATCATTGTTAATTATATATTGGGAGCTGTACTATATATTTGAGTGATGGTTTGGGTATGGGGTAGCCTACTTTCTAATCAAAAATATTTGTTTTTCTGGAATATCAGCTTATGATGAAATTCAGACTGGTTCTGAAGCTTAGATGTGTAAGAGTTGATAGCTCTATATAGTTTGTAAGAAAACAGAGTTAAACATCTGTTTGAATTATTATGGACTGAATTCTAATAGTGAGTCTACCTCAAGAAAATGTAGCATAGTCAGAAGCTAAATAGAGAAGAAGTTGTTACCTTATTTGGCTCATGAGTCACTAGGTGAAGACATTAGTCTACTAAACAAATAATTTATACCTTATGCTAAAGGTATTATAGGCGATAAAATTAACCAGTTAGAATTGAACGTGTTGATCTCAGACCAAATAGCTAAACATATTCGGCAATATGTACACTGTCTTAACTTGGCTAAAGTACAACAGCAAAGTTTGGTAAGCATATTATCTAACGAAGAAGGTGAGAACGGATGCATTTCATTAGCACAGTTAGATGAAGCATTGCTTTTCATTTATGCTGTTACTAAAGATCCTGATATTCACTTGAAAATAGCATCTAATATGACAGTTAGCAGCCTTGGTGTAGCAGGGTTGCTTGCATTAAATTCGAAATCTGTCGAACACTGTATAAATTGTTTAATAAAGTATTGCGGCAATATGATTGGTTCTGGTGCTGAACTAAAGCTTGATAACCATTCATCTAGTTGTAAGCTTAGGTTTTCTTTTAAAGCAGAGTATAGTTTAGTAATAGAGTTTCTATCTGTATATTCTTTGTCATTTGTTGAGTTTGTATTGTCTTCTATGACTTATCAACAATTTCGTTATACTCAACTAAAGATGCTGAGAGGTAAAAATATTTTTAATTTAAGCATTGTGAATAGATTTGGTTGTATTTGTGTATTAAATAGTGCTGATTTTTTGTGGGAGTTTTGCTTTGCAGATAAGCAGCTAAAAATAAAAGCAGTATACTATCATGAGCATCTTTATAAAACACTGCAGTTAAAGCTTTTTGAAAAAATGAATGTTAAACAAGAGCAGACCATGCAAGATATAATTTATAATTTGATATATGATATAAATGATGTGACAAAAGTAAACCTATCGGAAATAGCAAAAACCGTCAAAATGAGTCCAAGAACCATTCAAAGAAAACTAAGTGATGAAGGGGTTTCGTTTACTGAGATTCAGCAAAAAGCTATCTATCAAAGTGGTATTCGTTTTTTGAACAACCCCAGTTATAGCATTAAGGAGATAGCATATTGTCTTGGGTTTACATCTGTTCAAGCATTTCACAGAGCATTCAAGCGTGCTGCTGGTATGACACCCGCTGAATACAGGGAAAAGATTCGGTAAGCATTTTATCTCGCCTTGCTGTCGTAGATAATAATTGTTTGCGAGTATGTTATTTAATAATTTCTTTTATCTTGCTAATTAGTTTATTTTCCCATTTTACATACTTGGGATCTTTAATTTGGTGGTGTAGTTTTGAGTAGACTGGTGGTGGCTCTAAGCCATATAAAATAGGGGAGTTTAAACGTTCAAGAAAGTGGTCAATTTTATCTAGCCATAATTCACTAGTAATGTCTAAAATCCAGCCATCAACAATTTTATCAAGATTCTCTATTGAGCCTTCCAACTGAGATGGGTCAGCATTAAAACAAATATCATAGTTATACTCTACTAGTCGGTGTCTAAGTATTAAGCGATGGCTGGGGGTATCAGAAATTATTCCAAGCATGGGTTTGTTTCGAGGGCTGCTGTAGGCACAATATTTTTTAATTTGCTTGGTAATAGTTGACTGCTTAATTGGGCTGTTTAGACAAGATTCAACGCCTAATGACTTTGCTAATGCTGAAATAAATAGATCATTATTTTGGTTAAGTAAAATAATGGGAATGTTCTGTAATGATCTGTTGCGACGAATTAAAGCAATCAATTGGGTTGCATTCATTTTTGGAAGTACTGATCCTATGATTAACAGATTTGGCTTTTGAATGCGTAACCATTTGAGTGCTTGCAAACCGTCTTGGGCAATATAAGTCCCCACATTGAGGTGATTGCAATAGTCTTCTAACTTGCTGACAGCAGGCTGATGTGAACAAACAATTAGGGCAAATCGCTTATCAGTAGGCAGTTGGGAATGAGTGGCTGATGGTTTAGTAGCCACTGTTTTCAATGTTGGATTGGTTTTGTTGCGTATTAAAGAGTGGCTAGCTTTTTTTGGTGCCGCAATAGCTGGATCTTCAAGCTTATGAGCTGTAGCTGTTTGCTGGTCATGCAAAGCCACCTTGAAAAGATCTATCTCATGGAGGTTATTAACCATAACTACAACCTGTGTGTTGCCTTACTATTAAAATAGAGAGCGTTTCATCAAGCTCGCCAACTCTTTTTGCTTACTAGCCTACTACCTACTAATTGTTTGCTGGTTTTTTGGTCTTCACTTAAATAACATGTATATACGTTATACATGTTATTTAACTTTTTGCAGCTTTCCGGCTCCAGATCAGGTCTTTAACAAATTACATCTTTAGCCAAGCAGGCTGTAATTTTGTTTTTAGCCCCTGGTTTGTGCTTAGTCTGTATATTAGAACGTGCCAGGGTAAGCTATTGTTATTCTCTGGTATAGCAAGCAGCCCAGAAGTACAGTCTAAGTGTTGTAAATTGTACTTTGGTACTAGTTTTATTGCTAAGTAGCCATTTACCAATGGCTACTTAACTTTATCAAAACCAGTAAAATTTTATCCCTCTCCTGTCAGTAGAACAAGTCAAATTTTATTTGATAGTACCTTAGTATTAGTATGTTTCCTGTTGGCTGTTTTTTACCCTGAGTAATCATAGCTCGAAAATTAGAACTCTCTGTTCATGGTTACCCGTCTTTGAGCAATTTATAATGACGTAAAAATAACTACTTGAGTAATGTTTATATAAATATTGGCTATATATCCAACTGTAATGGCAAGCAGGGTAAAAGAACGTCACTTTGATTGAAGTGTATGATAGTTCGTTTGCTGTTTGATTATGTATAGGTCAGTTGTTGTTTAAATACACTATTCTCGAATGGTTTTTAGGGATTGTTGTTGTCGTTCTTCACTCTAATCATTTATAAAAAACATAAACCCATAGGGCTTTATTCCTGGAGGTCGCCCCTAAAAATTACTCGATTTGACTATAGTTCTTGTTGATTACTTATTTATCAAGGAATAAAACCAGATATTTAATATAGGTACCACGGAAGGAATATTAAGATGGAAAGCAAACTATTAAATCAAATTAATGTAGAGAAGTTGCCTGAATCATTACAAGATCTTGTTGACTGTATAGGGGTAACTGCTGCATATCAGCTATCACTTCATTTTGGTGGGCAGCCTTTATATGTACCAAAGAACCCGGAACGATCTGTATTACTCAAACGAGTGGGTTATGAGGCACTCAATAAGTTATCGTATAGGTTTGCAGGTGCCACCATTGAAATTCCCAAGCATGATCATTTTGATAGGCAACTTAGAGATTTGGCTATTATAGAAGAAAGCTTGCGTGGGGCTTCTCGAAAAGAGCTTGCTCAAAAATATGGTTTATGTCTAAGGCATATTGGTAATATAAGAAAAGGTGCGGTTTGAACAAAAATTGAAAGCTGATTTTTCTGTAATTATGTACTTTGATTTTTTACATGAAATTTTTATTAATTGTCTTGACAGCAGAAAAGGATCTTTGTACTGAGATGGATCAGATGATTGTATGATGTTATGGCTAGAACCAGTGCTATCTATTATTGATTTAACCTTGTATTAAGTGTATACATGGCCTGTGTTTGATAGGAATTTGACCAATAAAAAAATATATAAGAGATGGACTAATACAACGGGTTTGTGAGAAGTATGCTAATTCAAGCTTTAACTTGTGGGTTACCCCTTACTCTGAAAATGATTGACTTATAAAATTTTATGACGTGTGTTTGATAAACGAAAGTTTGTTTATCAAAATGAGCAAAACAAGCTACACAAACCAATAATTTAAAAACTAAAATAATTGAGATAGTAGGTGAAAATGGTGTCAGACAAACTAACCGTGTTTGTATCAATTAAAGTAAGTGACGATGCCAGGCAGCAGGTTCGAGAGGAATTACTTTCTCTTATTAAGCCTACGTTAGCTGAGCCAGGGTGTATTAGCTTTCAAATGCATGAGAGTTATAATGATAATCCTCATTTTATTTTTTATGAGGAGTGGGAAAGTAAAGAGGCTTTGCAGGGACATCTTGGTTCACCTCATATAAAAAAATATAGAAATAAAACCAAAAACCAAATTTTACACACTGATATTCAGGTGATGAAAAAATGTAGTGGATGATAGAAAGGATTTTTTAATGGTTGCTTATCCTTGATACTTGCAGAGATAAACAACCAGTGATTGTATATACTAAAACATACTAGCCTGAATATTAAACCAGGTTACAGAAAATCTCCAGGTGGCCTGATGAAATAATACATTAAATACGTTTAGGTGAATGGCCAGTTTGTTTTAATAACTCAATAATGCCTTCTTCTCCAATGTAATGGGCTGCGCCAACCACTACAAAAAAAGTGCCTTCTTTACTTAACATATCTTCTATTGACTTGGCCATTTTTATATTACGTTCTATTAGTAGTTTATCCATTACTGGCTTGAATTGTGGGTACTTATTAATTTGGTCATTGTACATAAAATTGAAAAGCACTTCGTCATTACCTTGTTTCCAGGCATCAATCATTTGACTAAATTGAGTTTTGGCATTGGTGAGGCTTTCTAAGGTAACTTTGATAAACAGGTCTGGCTCTGGTAAATCAGAAAATATTGAAAGTTGCTCTCCAAACGATTCAAGCTCGATTATTTTTTTGTTATTTGTTGCTTGCTTTATAAAGTGTAAATCTAGCCCTTTATCCGGGAAATAGCCTAGCTTCATAAGTTGAGCAGTAGTGAGGTTTAACATCACAAAGCCAGGCCGCATTTTCTTTAATGTTAAAATTGGCACGCCTAAATTTTTAGCATAGTCAGCTAGCGCTTGATACGTTTGGGGGCTTAGATTATCCTGAAGTGTTTCCTGGGCTGGATAATGACCATATTGTTTAACTAGTGTAATTAATTCATTTTGGCTAATTGCTTCTGGATTTACTTCAACAACTAAGGTATCAGCATTTGCAAATGCCTTTTTGATTTCAGGTCTTAAAGGGTAAATAGCCTGATTGGCAAGATGAATTGAGCCAAATAGGTAAACTTTTGCTTTATTATTTTCAACAGACCAGAAAAATACTTTGTCGTTGGCGCTAAGAGCTGGCAAGCTAAACAGCATTAGTAGCCAGGAGAAGCTGAAAATAATTTGTTTAATTAGTTTTATCATGGAATAAACTGACCATTGTGGTTGATCCAAAAACAAGCACATAACTATATTATATACCTGTTGTGACTTTTCATTACCGATTGGCTACCTTTGGGGAGGATTTATTATATTTGATGGGCAATGAGGCCAGCCATATCCCCAACGCCAAGGTAGCCTGGTACATGGCCCACCGCCTGTTCTAACTGCATGGTACATAAGATCTGCGATAAGTGGATAACCTGCTTGATGTACGCATTGCTTTAATGTGTAATCTGCTTGAAGTCGTTGCTTGGCTGTTCCGCCTTGCCAGTACACTTTATCATGTAAAATACAACAGTTTTCCCAAGGTGGACTGTGTTCAAATAGGTTCCATAAGGCTGACATACCCCCACTGCAGCCATCAGTCGTAAAGTTTGAAATAGTAACATTTGGATTGTTAATGAGCTTAAGCAAGCGCTGGTAGTTATCAGCTAGACTGGGGCTGGAAAAAAATAAGCTAAATAATAAAATCGCAATAGACTGTTTGCTAAGCCATCGGCAGTTGTTGCCGTATTTTAGTGGTTTTGATAATCGTTTAAGTCCGACGATAAGCATGGAAAACCTCTAACTCCCATGGCCGCATTGCTATTACCAGACAGGTGCCTTCCCGTTTAGCTAGTGGATATTTTAAATCTTCGTGATGTAAGGTAGTAAACTCATTAGCAATTTGGCTTAATTTTTTTTGTAAGATTGAAATTGAGCCTTGGCTTAGCATGCCGTTAACAGACAGTAGTAATTCATTAGGGTTATCGAATTGGTCATTGAAAAAGTCGCTTTTCACATGCTTAAGAAAAAATTGTTTAATAGGACCATTTTCTAACCAAGAGAAATTACTATCAACTAGGAGTTTTATTTTATTTTTAGGTAAAAGATCGATGATGCCTAGCTTATCCAGCTTTGCTAGCAGGCGAATGAGCTCTGCTTCAGTATATTGGTATTCTGTTAGAATATTCTCAAACCGCCAGTGGTTTAACACGCAGATAGCGACTAGTAACAACTTAATATCTGACACTAACTCAGCTTCTTGCTCTGTTGTTAGTGCCTCCGGTGCTTGCTTAAGCTGTTTCATCTCACTGACCAGATCAGTGATTTCCATATTCATCATCTGGCATATAGACTCTAACCGATCCAGTGAAAACTGCTTACTGGCAAACAGCCGTTTAACGCTAGCTTCAGATAACTTAAGGTACTCCGCAACATCCGCATAGGTTAGGCCATGGGCTTTTAAGGTTTTTTTCAGAGTTGCAATAATTTCATTAATTTGAGACATCTTGGCCTTGCCTTATGCCTGATCTAAAGTATCAAAATATAATACTTTAGAATAAGAGGCAACTGTAGGCTAAATTCTAATGAATGGTAATTTGCTTTATATAAAGTTGACCACCTAGTTGCTTGATTTGTCTGACAATCCAAGACTGTTTTCGTCTGAGGTAGTGGTTAGGATGGGTCACTTTTAAGCGGTGAGGGGCGGGCAAGACGGCAGCCATCAATGCTGCTTGCTGCCTGCTTACCTGGCTGGCTGGTTGGTTAAAGAACGCATGGCTGGCTGCTTCGACGCCAAAGGTACAGGAGTCAAACTGTATAGTGTTTAAATACACTTCAAGGATGCGCTGCTTAGGCCAGGTTAATTCAATAATTGCAGTGAGATAAACTTCTAAACCCTTGCGTAGCATGCTGCGCTCTGGCCAAAGAAATAAGTTTTTCGCCAGCTGTTGGCTAATGGTGCTGCCCCCACGCAGTCGATTATTGGTTAAGCCATCTTTGAGTGCTTGTTGGATAGCGCTAAAGTCAAAACCGATGTGCTCTGCAAAACGCTGGTCTTCAGCTGCTATCACTGCTAAGGCTAATTCTGGTGAAATATTCTGCCAGCTCTGCCACTGGTGGGAAATCTGCTGACAAGCTTGGCCTGGCAAGTTAAACCCTAATTTGCGTTGTACCATGTAAGCAGTTGTTGGTGGATCGAACCAGCGAAGCATGGCGGTTAAGCTGAAGCTAACACCAATTAAAAAAACTGTTATTTTTAAGCAGGCTCGCCTAACTTTTGCTGTTGCTTGCGATAACCAGGATGTTTTTTTACTTGATGGCTTTTTTCTCGCCACTTATTACTCCACAACTTAATATACTTATCCACGAGAGAGGCTAACGGTGTTTGTTCATAATCAATAGAAGGTTACAAGATAACTGTCTGGTTTGCAGATGCGTAATTATACGATACTTATTGAAGAAGCGGTAAAAGCGTGTAAGAAAATAAAATAAACAGTCTAACGAAATATGTGGCATATTAAAAATATTCATTAATTATATTTATGAAGCTTGTTATCCATTATTAAACTACTGAATTTTACCCCTTTGCGTTACCATCGGAGCTACTTAAACTTTTTGGACTTATGAGGTTAACTAAATGAGTGGTAGCAGTGCTGTACCCCATGTGGTGATAGTGGGAGGTGGTGCCGGTGGCATGGTATTGGCGACACGGTTGGGGAAAAAACTGGGTAAAAAGCAATTAGCCAAGGTGACATTGGTGGACCAGGCAGAAACTCACTTATGGAAGCCCTTGCTGCATGAAGTTGCAGCTGGCTCAATCGACTACACGGCAAATGAAGTAAACTATAAGGCGCATGCCAAGCGAAATCACTATATGTTTGTTCAGGGTAAATTAACTGAGATAGATCGTAAAAATAAGCAACTTACCATTGCGCCATTGCTTGATTCTGATGAGGAGGAAATTTTTCCTGCAAGAGAGTTAAGTTATGACTATTTAATTATAGCCATTGGCAGTAACAGCAATAACTTTGGGGTTGAAGGGGTTGCTGAAAACTGCAAAACCTTGGATAACTACTCTCAAGCTAAGCAATTTCATCATCGTTTTCTTAAACAATATAACCAAGTAGAGCAACGCCCAGAAAAACCTCTGAAGATTGTTATTGTGGGGGCAGGTGCAACTGGTGTTGAGCTTGCGGCAGAGTTGCGTCATGCCGCTTATGAGCTGGCCCATTATGGTAATCAGCAAGTGCCTGTTGACCAAGTGAAAATAACAATTATTGAAGGTGCCCCGAGAATACTGCCAGCACTGCCTGAGCGAATCAGTAATGCAGCTGAACGAGAACTAACCAAGCTTGCGATAAATATTGTGGCTGGTGAGTCAGTGGTTAAAGTAACAAGTCAAGGTGTGGCTTTAGGCAATGGTAACCTTGTAGAGGGTGAATTATTGATTTGGGCGGCTGGTGTGAAAGCGCCAGATGTATTAACCACCCTTGATGGTTTGGAGGTAAATCGGCTGAACCAGTTGCAAGTACTGCCAAATTTACAAACCAAGCAAGACCCTAACATTTTTGCTCTGGGGGATTGTGCCGAGTGTATTCTACAGGAAGGTGATCGCCCATTATCCCCAAGGGCGCAAGTTGCTTATCAACAGGCGGTGTATTTATCGAAAGCAATTGCTCATTTGATTACAAAGCCTGCTAATGAAACCAAACAATATCCTAATTTTAGTTTTCATGATCATGGCTCGCTGGTGTCGTTTAGTCGCTATGGGGCAGTAGGCCAGCTGATGGGAGGATTGTTAAAAGGTTCATTGATGTTAGAAGGTATACTGGCTCGTTGGTCATACCAAATGCTTTATCGGATGCATCAAAGCAGTCTGCATGGTTATTTTTTAACAGTACTTTATTGGTTAAGTGATAAGCTGAACAAAGTACTAAGACCGAGATTAAAACTGCATTGAGGACTTAAAAACAGTTGGTGTGAGTTTGTTGCCTCGTTAACGAGGCAACAATAGTTTCAGTCGGGTGGCTTAATGAAGTGCCGAATATGGGTTTTCTGCCAATAAATAAGCAATCATTGACTGTTTGTTTTCTTTGTCATTGAGCCACTCTCTAATACGTTTTAGCTCTTCATAATCATTGTCGCCAAACGTATTTTTGTATTGGTCCGTAAAGTTGCGCTGAGCATTTTTTTCACGAATTTTACGCTGCCAAGGTTCAGTAAAAATTTGATTAAGTTTTCGAGCTAAACCTTCTTTTTTCAATAATGTCCACTCACCTTTATCAAGCCAAATCCCATTCCACCTTTATCAAGCCAAATCCCATTCACTTCAGGACTTAAATCGACTTGGTGAGAGTTATCAGCCGATATCCGGTATTTGAGCATAATTCTGCCTGTTTCTGGGCATAGCAGTGCTTGTTTACTGTCATCAACTTCAATTTGTTCATGGATCTGACGATCAGATGGCTCTTCAGTGGGTGTTTTTTCAAGCCAGCAAAGGTAATCCTCCAAATATACCCAATGGCCTTGACATTCGCTGCATTCAAGGCAGGGGAAAGCGGGCTCTAGTTTTATAGGGGTAAGAAAGCCTTGTTTGCATTTTGTACATTTCATCTGAAGTGTGTACTCCCCTTTGTAGTTTCTACATCATTATTGTGTAACGCGAGACATATTATGTCGAATAAAGTAAAATCGCAAGCTAAATGAGACTTGCTCTGCCTAGCACAGGTTTATTTTTGCAGAATAAGTAGGCGATTGTGGGGTAAAGTTATGACTTAAGTGGTTTAGCTCCAGGCCCAAGAGGTTGTCCATAGCTAAATTCTACATAATTACCATTTGGATCAACGACGCCACAATAATAGCCAACAGGATAGGGTTCTTCTTTTGGTGGCCAGATAAGACAGTTGTCTTGTTTGGCTCTGTCAGCCACTTCATCGACTTGCTTGCGGCTTGCGACAGCAAAGCCCAAATGTCCATAACCTTGATCACTACTTTGGCGGAAAGGCCCGCCAGACATTAATACAAAAATCATTTCAGCCTCTCGGCCAGATTCTGCTAACCAGACAATTGTGTCGTGTTCATTTTTTCGTTGATGAATGACCCGCATGTTACAGTAAGACTGATAAAACGCTATGCATTCTTCAAGGTTTTGAACATGTAAGGCAATATGAGTCAAACTTGGCGATTTAAGGTGAGTATTCATTGGATAGTCTCTTTATTAAGGGTGTAATTAAATTGTTAAAACGCCCTTAGTTAAAACTATACAACAATAATCACATGGAGGCTGTTGATCGGGAAATAAATGCTTTTAAACATTACACTGTTTTATGTAGGATCAATTAGCCTTGTTTGTTTGCCAAAATATTCACACATAAGTTTAGAATTGTAGTGTTTTGGTAATAAACTAAAGTAGTTGGTGCTTGATTACTTTGTTTTTCTAAATATCTTTCCTTGATATAAATCAATTTCCTTTCCTACTAATTCAGTACTCTTAGTTTTTTTGTTAACTTATTGAGTTATGTCACAAAACGTACTGCTAAGTGCTGTGCTATGAGTGTAGTCATTAAGGAATAAACTGTGGGGATAAGATGTTTTTCGAGGTGGTATTTGATTGTGCTTGGTTTGTTTTTGTCAAATTCAAATCACGCAAATGAAACTGAAAATATAATCACGTTATTGAATAGTAAACAATCATCTCCCGAGCTATTAAAACAAGCGATTAAACAAGGAAAAGAACGGGCAATATTATGTGGCTATTGCCATGGTAAGGATGGCAATAGTGTAAAAGGTTATATTCCTAATTTAGCAGGACAGCACCCAGAGTATTTGGTTACTCAGTTTGAAGCATTCAGTCAGGGTGATCGTTATAACTATGTTATGGCTAAGCTAGCGAAAAATCTGACGGTTGAAGAACGGGTTAATTTGGCCCTTTATTACTCCAGTTTGCCGGTTGAAGCTTCGGCTAATAGTAACAACGATATTTTTCAGCAAGAAGGTAAACAGTTGTTTAATAGCCGCTGTGCTGCCTGCCATGGCTCAAGGGGACTGGGTAAAGATAACTCGCCACGATTAGCGGGCCAGCCAGAACAATTTATTGTTAACAGTCTTAACACCTTCAAAAAGGGAGGACGACAGTTGCCTGGCTCCCCTATGCCAGGGATTGCGGCAGGGTTAACAAAACAGGAGATAGCCGCTGTAGCAGTCTACATAACTAGTATGTAGACTGGGCGAGCTGTGCTAGGGTTGCATAGGTAACCTTGAGGGTTTCTTATGCAGCAATTAAGTAGGCAAAAAAAGATAATTGACAGGGTAAAAGTCACATTTCCTAAACAACTTTGTTTAGGAATTAGCTGTTGGTTACTGTTATTGGTAGGAGTTGAGCAAGCAGCTGCTAATAATGAAAGGCTATGCAAACTTTACACTGAAAAGTCACAAACCGGCTTAATTTATTTTAATAGTGTTATGCGTGATTTTGTAGGTGATAAGCTGGTTAGCTACAGCGCTTTAATTGAAGACCTGCAAGGAAAAGACCAATATTGCCCTTTAAGTTCTGAAGAACTGCAGAAGCTGAATAGTAATATCTGTAAAGTGGGTGAATACCTTTATCTTTCTCATCGTGAAGACCTTGGCCAGCAGTTCCGTTTTTTTGAAAATGAAGGCCACTTCCATAAAATACCAGTAACAGTTTGGCTTGATGATATAGCAACAGGTTACTGTGTATATCCTTATAAAACTGTTTACTATATTACCTCGTTAATTAATCCTCAGTACCAGCAAGCTCAACAACACTTGGCTCTTTATCAACCACAAGATCAACAACAGACTAAAACAAGAGACTTAGATGTAAGTCAGCTCACTTTCGAGCCAGAGCCAGTTTCTCACTTTCCTGAAATAATAACAAAAGCTTACCAGAAGATTCTAATAACGGTTAAACAAGCTTTTCCTGATGTAAAATTAATTAGTTTCGCGGATAAAGCTGGGGAAGAGGAAACTAATTAAATGATGCTAATTTTATCTACGCTTTAAAGAAAATCTGCTTTTTATAGAAAATCAGCATAATTGCCCATATTGCAAGCACATGAAAACAGGCAAACAGCAGTGAGCCATTCCAGTGACCAGCCAGGGGAACAAAAACCGTTTGATAAAAATTTTGATAACCATCATAGGTTATTTGACTCTCGTCGTCTTTTATTTGAATAACAAAGAGTAAAACTCGAGCCCATAAATCTGCGAGTATATAAGAAAGCAGAGGGTTTGCACCAAACACTAGGAGAGGTCTGACTGGTTTTAGCCAGGCTTTTATATCTACTGCTATGATAAAGAGTGCAAGAATAATTTGTGCGATCCCAGCTGTGAATAATACATAGGAGCTTGTCCATAAATACTTATTAATAGGAAAGTAATTATCCCAGATATAGCCCAATAGAGTAAGTAGTGCGCCATAGCTAAATAAATAATAACAGTTTTGTATTTTGGTTGTTTGTTTTGCATTGATAAAGTAAACGGTCAAATAGCCTATTAGGCAAGTGGCGATTGCAGGTAAGGTACTTAAGATACCTTCTGGGTCAAATGGGAATCCATTAATCTGCCACATATGATTGGCACCTAATAACCATAAATCAACTTCGCGGACAATGTTTCCTTCCATAGTATAAGGTTGTTCACTTCCAAAACTCCACAGGATTAACCAATAACTTAATAAAATAAATAGACTGGTAATAATAAGTTGTTTGGGTTTTAACCATTGTATTAGCAATGCACTAAAGCAGTAAGCCAACGCAATTCTTTGTAGTACTCCCATAATTCGTAAATTTTCTATGTCTTTATTGAAATAAGGGAAACCATGTAACAATAACCCAATACCACATATGACGGCTGTTCGTTTGAGGATTTTATAATAAATAACTTGTCGGTTGTTGTTACCCTTTTTAAGAGAGTAGTAAATGGAAATTCCCACAATAAATAAAAAGCAAGGAAACACTAAATCAGTTGGTGTGCAGCCATGCCAATCGGCGTGCTTTAGTGGTTGATATACATAAGACCAGCTTCCTGGTGTATTAACTAAAATCATAAATGCAATAGTAATGCCGCGAAAAGCATCAATAGCGTGCCAGCGTTGCGAGTTATTATTTCCCATGGTTTACCATCCCTGAGATTTTAAAATAAGACTAGTTTAAATAGAAAGAAACTGCTTACGGAAGGCTATAAAGGAAAATAGGTTTCAAAAAGGTATGGTTAAGGGGGGTGAGTGGCAGTATGGTGCCACTCACTAGGCGCAGGCTCTACACTTTAAAATCAGTATTTAGTTTTTTCTTAACTGGAACCATTTTCAAGCGAGCATATACAGGCATACCATCTTTGTAAGGTGGGTAATCTTCTCCTTGAATTAATGGCTCTAGATAATCTCTAGCTGCTTGGGTAATGCCAAAACCATCTTCGCTGATAAAATCGGTTGGCATTAACTTTTCCTGGTTAGCCACTTCACTTAAGCAAGATTCTCCAATGGACCACTGATAGGGTGTTTGGCTATCGCGTTGAATGATGGGCATTACAGCATTTTTACCATTGGCTGCAAATTCAACGGCTGCTTTACCGACAGCGTATGCTTGCTCAACATCTACTTTTGAAGCAATATGCCGTGCAGCACGTTGCAAATAGTCTGAAACGGCATAGTGGTACTTATACCCTAGGTTATCTTTAATTAATTTGGTTAATACGGGTGCAATTCCCCCCAGCTGCTGGTGACCAAAAGCATCTACGACGGTCGTTGAAGCTGAAATTAATGAGCCATCAGCGTGACTGGTACCTTCAGAAGCAACAATAACACAGTAGCCGTGCTGTTTAACTGCTTCATCTACTTTGGCAAGAAACTTGGTTTCATCAAAAGCCGTTTCAGGGAATAAGATTAGATGAGGTGGGTCACCGGCTTTTTCAGCAGCCAAACCACCTGCTGCTGCAATCCAGCCAGCATGGCGTCCCATCACCTCAAGAATAAACACTTTGGTTGAAGACTTGCACATAGATTGGATGTCTAATGCAGCTTCTTTGGTTGAAATAGCGACGTACTTGGCAACTGAGCCAAAACCAGGGCAAGTGTCAGTGAAGGGTAGGTCGTTGTCGATGGTTTTAGGAATACCAATACAGGTAATGGGGTAACCCATTTTTTCACTGATTTGAGATACTTTATATGCTGTATCTTGAGAATCTCCACCACCGTTGTAAAAAAAGTAACCAATATTGTGAGCCTGGAAAACTTCAATCAATCGCTCATATTCAGCACGGTTGGTTTCTAAGTCTTTCAACTTATAACGACATGAGCCAAATGCGCCGCCAGGAGTATGTTTTAAAGCAGCGATAGTAGCAGGGTCTTCGGCGTTGGTGTCTATCAGGTCTTCAGTTAGCGCACCAATAATGCCATTATGGCCAGCATATACATTATTGATTAAATCAGGATAACGGCGAGCTGTTTCAATCACACCGCAAGCAGTAGCGTTGATAACAGAGGTTACACCACCAGACTGGGCGTAAAAGGCATTTTTTTTTGCCATTTAATTAAAACTCCGGTTTTGAGTTCTTGTCACCGCATCTAAAACTGTATAACGTTTTTATTATATTTGAAGAAAGTAACGTTTTAAGCTCCCAAGTGTTCTAGGCTGCGGTTGTTTAATTTATTACAGTGCAGTCACTTCTCAAATGAGTCGGTGTCCACAAAGGGGCGAATGATAAAGCAATTTGAACTATTTTTCATGGTTGAAATTTGCTCAATTAGGTCTGGTTGACAAGTTTTGTTTAATTGCATTTTGGTTACTATGATTAGGTCCCTTTATTTATAGGATTTAGCATAAGATTTATACTTAGCTGAATACTCCTCCCTCACATGTTGTCTAACACGGCAAGATAGCTACAGGTGATGAAATTTTTATGCATATACATATTTTAGGTATTTGTGGAACATTTATGGGTAGCTTGGCCCTGTTAGCAAAAGAGCTAGGCTACCAGGTAACCGGCTCCGATACTCATGTGTACCCTCCTATGAGCACTCAGTTGGCAGAGCAAGGCATAATAGTAGAAGAAGGCTACTTGCCAGATCACTTAATCCCTGCGCCAGACTTAGTAGTGATCGGTAATGCAATGTCTCGTGGCAACCCAGCAGTGGAGTATGTGTTAGCGAGTGGTTTGCCTTATATTTCTGGTCCTGCCTGGTTGGCTCAACATTTGTTAAAAGACCGTTGGGTATTAGCAGTCTCTGGCACTCATGGTAAAACTACGACTTCCAGTATGCTTGCCTGGATTTTAGAGTGCGCAGGAATGTCACCAGGTTTTTTAATTGGTGGGGTTCCAAAGAACTTTGGTTATTCTGCGCGCTTAGGTGACACTTCATTTTTTGTGGTAGAAGCAGATGAATATGACAGTGCTTTTTTTGATAAGCGCTCCAAGTTTGTTCACTACCAGCCAAGAACCCTGATCATTAACAATTTGGAATATGATCATGCAGACATTTTCCCTGATTTGGCCGCAATTCAAACTCAGTTTCATCACTTGATTAGGACAGTACCGAGCAATGGTTTGATCATTTACCCTGAGGGTGAACGAGCTATTGACCAGGTTATCGAAAAGGGCTGCTGGACTCCTACTCAAACCCTTGGAATGACAGAAGGGGTAACAGGTAACTGGCAAGCTCAGCTGGTGAAGCCCGATGCCAGCTGCTTTAAAGTGCTTCTTGATGGCAAGCAAGTGGGCTCTGTTAGCTGGTCATTAACGGGTAAGCATAATATGGCGAACGGTTTAGCCGCTATTGCGGCTGCTCGGCATGTGGGTGTGTTGCCTGAAGTAGCAAGTGAAGCACTTTCGCAGTTTGAGGGTATTAAGCGGCGCCTGGAGCTAATTGCTGAGGTTAATGGTGTACAACTCTATGATGATTTTGCTCACCATCCAACAGCCATTGCCACTACTTTAGAAGGTTTAAGGGCGAGTGTAGGAGAGGAAAAAATTATTGCTGTTATAGAGCCTCGTTCTAACACCATGAAAATGGGAGTACATAAAGAACAGTTAGTACAATCAACCCAAACGGCCGATTTGGTGTATTGGTATCAACCGCCAGACATGGATTGGCTTAATGGAATGGTAGATAAAGCGAATGGTCATGGTGTTTGTTGTGATCAAGTGGCTGATATTATTAAGCAAGTGAAAGCACAGGTACAGCCAGGTAGTCACGTGGTTATTATGAGTAATGGAGGCTTTCAAGGCATTCATCAGCAAATGGCTAAGGCATTGGCAGAATGACAGAAAACAGCAGTAAAGCGTTTAAGCAAACTGTTACCTTAGCTATGACTGGAGCATCTGGTGCTCAATATAGCTTGCGGTTGCTTGAAATATTGGTACAGCAACAGGTTCAGGTGTACTTTATGATTTCCAAAGCCGCGCAAGTTGTTGTTGCAACTGAAACAGACTGGCAGTTACCAGGTAAGCCGGCCCAGCTCGTTAATTACTTTCAACAGCGCTTTCAAGCTAAAGAAGGGCAGATAAAAGTATTTGGTAGAGAGCAGTGGATGGCACCAGTGGCTTCTGGCTCTGGTGCACCGAGTCAAATGGTAGTTTGCCCGTGTAGCACAGGTACTTTGTCAGCTATAGCAACAGGAGCCAGTAATAACTTAATCGAACGTGCTGCAGATGTTGCACTGAAAGAGCGACGACAGCTCATTTTAGTGCCAAGAGAAACTCCTTACTCGGCGATTCACCTGGAGCATATGCTCAAGCTGGCAAATTTAGGCGTTACCATATTGCCTGCTAGCCCTGGCTTTTATCAAAAACCCCAGTCAGTTGCTGACATGGTGGACTTCATTGTAGCGCGGATTTTAAATCACTTAGGTATTGAACATCAGTTGTTTCCTCAATGGGGCACCCCAGCACCAGTTAGTGATGAATAAAGCCATTTAGCTATGAAAAGTTGGCATGAATTATCACTTGAGAATAAACCATTTGCACTGAGGTCTTAGTAGGTAGAGATTTTGAAAATTGAGCAGGGAGGGTACCTAATGGCTGCTATTCCAGTTTTTCCTCTCAATACAGTGTTATTTCCTAAGTGCAAATTACCATTGCAAATATTTGAACCCCGCTATCTTCATATGTTGTCACAGAGCCTAAAAGCAGGCAGTGGCTTTGTTATCGCCTTAGTGAAATCTGCTAGCCCAACAGCGGCTATGCCAACGGTTTATTGTGTTGGTACACTGGCTCAAATCATTGACTTTGGTCAGTTACCCAATGGATTATTGGGAGTGACTGTAATGGGGTATGATAAAGTGGTCATTGGCCAGAGCTGGTTAGCAGATAATGGACTGATGATGGCTGAAGTATCCTCGTTACCTATTGAGCAGCCAATATCACTACCCAAAAAATATCAGTGTTTGGCTGAAGTATTGGGTGCACTACTAGCGCACCCTGTGGTAGCTGATTTAGAACTATCCTGTAACTTGGGCAATGGTTTGATTGTTGGTTGGCAATTGGCAAATTATTTACCATTTACTTTGCAGCAAAAACAGTTGCTGCTTGAGTTAAACAATCCATTATTACGACTGGCACAAATTAGTCATTTGCTCGATGACATGGCC
Source organism: Spartinivicinus ruber (assembly GCF_011009015.1). NCBI lineage: Bacteria > Pseudomonadati > Pseudomonadota > Gammaproteobacteria > Oceanospirillales > Zooshikellaceae > Spartinivicinus > Spartinivicinus ruber. Next base: position 5,357,126 of record NZ_CP048878.1, on the reverse strand, counting down.
CAAGCTGCTGTATAGATTTACTTAAGTAGATAAAGCTGTTGTGCTTCAGGGAAAGTAAATACGACATAAGCAGCACTTATTAGTAAAACACCTGCTAATAACACATAGAGCCCAAAATTGGTGTGGAGACTGCTCTTGTCATAAGGCGTATAGAAAAAACGAGCCAAAGCAGTAATGATGATACTGATAACTAATCCTGCAATAATATCCGTAAACCAGTGGCTCCCTAAATATACTCGGCTGAAGCCTACTAAACAGCCCGGCATTATCCCAATAAAATAAATCCACCAGCGTTTTTTTATGGGTTGTTCTGTAGCAATCAAACAGCTGATAGTTAAAGCTAAAGTAGAGAGTAAGGTAGTATGACCACTAGGAAAAGAATAGGGACTAGGAAGCTCCATTAGTACATCAGGTCGAGGCCAGGCTAGGGATACTTTAATAGTCCATGTAATCAACTGAGCAGCTATTACACTGCCTCCTACATAAATTGCCGTTGCTCGATATTGACTAAACCACAGCCAGCACACTGCAAATATTGTCAGAAATAAAATATTTTGAGTATCGCCCAGTAAGGTAATGCTAATCACTGCATTATCTATTAGTGGCTGGTGTAGGTTAATAAAGTAGTTAAGTAAGGCTTGATTTGTATCATCCCAACAGTATTGTTTAATGCTGGCTAACAGTATAATAAAGACTATCGTACAAACTATGCAGGCTAGTAAGTCAGCCAGAGGAAAACTATAGTTCACTTGTTGTCTTGGAGAGCAAAACCTTTGCCACCAGGATTTTTGGGCAAAATAGCCAGCAAACCACTGATAGCCACGTTGCTCTGCTGTTAATTGGTGAGTGCTTTGACTGACTAGCCAGCAGATAATGCCAATACCCACTACAACAAGAGCGAGTCCCAGGTAAAATGATTGAGGTAACTCAAAAGAGGCCTGTAATAATAGCCCAGAAATATAGCCTGGTAGTAAATAAGCAGGAGCCCAGGCAACTGCTGAACAAATATTGATTAGCAAAAAGCGCCCGATAGGCATATTCAAAATGCCGGCAACCAATGGAATCACTGGTCTGATAGGGCCGACAAAGCGACCAATGGCAATACTTTTACCTCCATGTTTGTTGAAAAAAGCTTCGCCTCGTTCAATAAACGCTGGATAACGATTGAATGGCCAGCGCTGTTTGATTTGTTCGTGATAATGGTAACCAGCTAAAAAGCTGATACCATCGCCTAGCACGGCACCAATAAATCCACAACTAAGCACTAACCAGATATTCATTTCCAGCTTGCCAGCTAAGGCTGCCACACCATATAGCAAGGCAACTCCAGGTATAACAATGCCAACAATTGCGAGGGATTCAAAAAAAGCAAACAAAATAATAGCAACAGCAAGCCACTGTTGGTTGGCGCTTAACCAGTCAAGTAAAGGTTGAATGGCAGTTAGGTCCATAAAGTATCCGGGCTATCAAAAGGAGGCGCTATTTTACCGAAAAAGTAAGTATTAATGATAGCGAGCTGTAGGTAGTGATCACTGTTGATGTTTTTTTATACTTTTGTCGAAATTTAAATTTTTTGATCGTCAAAACTAGTTAGAGATGTTAAAACATATAAGGCTGGTTTAGTATTTTTTAGGATATTAAATCACAATATTTTGATAGACATAGGCCCTTATTCAAATACAAGTAGTGCTGTTTTACTACTTAGTCTTATGTGTATAAATGAATTTAGGAAGCTAAAAAAATAATAATATGGAGGGAATCCATGAAGAAAAAACTACTCCCTGTTTTATTAGGGGTTGTTGGAGTTTCTGGAGGAGTACAGGCCAACGATTGGTTGCTTCAGGACTCTGATGAAGGTTGGTCTTGTGAATATCGTGCAAATAATACCCCGTGGAGTTTAATGCGCTGTGTAACGGCTAATGGCGTTATGCAACATTTAAAAGCATTACAGGCAATTGCTGATGCCAATAATGGTACTCGGGTTGCTGGTTCTAATGGTTATACCCAGTCCGTACAGTATATCGCCTATAAAATGTCAGCTGCTGGTTATCGAGTAGAATTGAATCCTTTTTCTTTTCGCCAGTTTAAAAAGCTAGGTCCTGCCACTTTAAAGCAGACATCTCCAAGAAATGATGTCTATGAAGAAGATACGGACTACCGAGTAATGTCCCATAGTGAGGGAGGGGATATTACTGCGCTAACTTCTGCGGTGGATCTTGATTTAGGTCCAGATAATAAATCCACCAGCGGCTGTGAAGCAGAAGATTTTGATGGGTTTCCTGCTGGGCATATTGCCATTATCCAACGAGGTAGTTGTTCTTTTCGCCAGAAAGCAGAAAATGCTGCAAACGCTGGGGCTGTAGGTGCAATTATTTTTAACCAAGGTAATACTGATGACCGCAAAGGTTTGATGAGCGGTACCTTGTCTGCTGACTATAGTGGTGGAATTCCGGTGTTTTTTGCCACCTATGATAATGGAGTAAGTTGGGCTGATACTGCCAATCTGAAGCTGAATATGGCAGTAAAAGTCGACCGCACAGAAACTACAGCCTATAACGTCATTGCTGAAAGTCGGCTGGGCAACCCCAATAACGTAGTAATGATCGGTGCTCATTTAGATTCAGTTGATGATGGTCCAGGTATTAATGACAATGGATCAGGCAGTGCAGCTATTTTAGAGGTAGCACTGAAAATGAAGCGGGTAATGCCTAAAAATAAATTGCGCTTTGCTTGGTGGGGTGCAGAGGAGTTTGGGCTAATTGGCTCTACCAAATATGTTGAGTCTTTATCTGACACTGAAAAGGATAAAATTGCCCTGTATCTTAACTTCGATATGGTGGGGTCTCCTAACTATAAACTAGGTGTTTATGATGGTGATGGCTCGGAGTTTGGTTTAGAAGGTCCGAAAGGGTCTGACGCAATAGAAGCTCTATTTAATATGTACTTCAACATGCGTGGCACTAAAAGCACTCCATCTGAAATCAGCTTCCGCTCTGACTATGCGGCTTTCTTCAATGCAGGCATTCCCTTTGGTGGACTTTTTACTGGAGCTGAAGGAATCAAAACCGAAGAGCAGGCCAAACTATATGGCGGTGTAGCTGGCGAGCCATTTGACCCTTGCTATCATGCAGCTTGCGATACCATTGATAATATCAGTAAAGCAGCTTTAGAAATTAATGCCGATGCTGTTGGTTTGTCTACTCTGTGGTATGCGTTTTCAACAGAGTCGGTTAATGGTGGTGAAGGCGATTCTGAGGAACAGCCAAATCGGGCACGTCGTCGGTCGATAGTGGATGAAGAAGATAAGCCTAAGCTTGAGCCAGAGCGTTTAGGTCATCATTGGCTGAAATAAAATCTTCAACCAAAGTTACATTAGCTATGCAAACCGGGTTATGCCCGGTTTGTGCGTTTATAGCAAGTGAGTATAGAAAAGGAGTGAAACAATCTCAGTTGAATTTTAATCATATAGTTATATAAAGGCACTAAAAAATTAAAAAGCATAGTGGGTAGCTTATGCTTCATTTCTCTCGCGCTATAGTAATCACCTTTACTTTGGTTATTGGCTGGGCGCTATCTTTTTCAAGTTATGCCTTTCGCTGCAAAACTAAGCTGGTAATCGAGGGCTATACGACTGGCCAAGTTATCAACCGCTGTGGAAATCCTGCTGTTCGGGAAGAAATTGTTGTTGAGTATATTCGCCACTATCATGATGGCTTTGAAGCATCTCACTATATAACAAAAGAGTTCTGGGTTTATGGGGGGAGTTCTAGCCGGTTTATTCGTATTTTAACCTTTGTAGATAATGAGTTGGTGAAGATCGAGACCGGTGGTTACGGTGGGCATATTGCTAAACGGGTAGACTGTACTGCGCCTAGAGGGAATATTGAGCAGGGCGCTAATATAGCGCTGGTCACTTATTTATGTGGCGAACCTAATCAGGCCAGACTGGTAGGGCGGATCAAAGGGCGCTACCTCTATCGTGGTTACAATTTTGCTAATCAGATCATTGAGGAGTGGGATTACTTTCAAAATGGCATGAACCGTAAGCACATTTATCGGTTTAGGGATGGGATTTTAGAAAGTATTCGAGAAGAGGAAATGTACTAGTTTAGCGATGCTTCCTGGTAGCAGGACTAATGCTAAGCTTAACTGTAGGTACTTACAATGAGGTGTTATAACGCCACTTGCTAACTAATCCTAACAAATTATGTGCAGAAGGCTGGAAGCTGGCTATAATCGTGCGCTTGAACTTAAACCATAACAACTTTAGGATAGCTGTATGGATGTGAAAGCGTATATGGCAGATGTAGGCCAACGAGCTCGCCAGGCTTCAAAAATAATTGCCAAAGCCCCCACACAGCAAAAAAACACTGCATTAAACTTTATTGCGGAAGCACTCAGTGCTTCTTGTGCGTCGCTACTCGCTGCTAACCAACAGGATCTTGCCCAAGGCCAGCAAAAAGGTCTGGATGCAGCTTTGCTTGATCGTCTTGAGTTAACTCCTGCCCGAATTGATGCAATGGTTGATGGTTTAAAGCAGGTGGCAAGCTTGCCTGATCCAGTTGGCGAAATCGCTTATCTAAAATATTTGCCCAGTGGCATTCAAGTGGGCAAAATGCGCGTTCCGCTTGGCGTTATCGGCATTATTTATGAGTCACGTCCTAATGTAACCATTGACGCAGCAAGTTTATGTCTCAAGTCAGGTAATGCCACAATTTTGAGAGGGGGCTCTGAAGCGTTTTACTCCAATCAAGCCATTGCTCAGTGCATTCAGCAAGGTCTCCAGCAGGCAGAGTTACCTGCTGATAGCGTTCAGGTAGTTGAAACCGTTGATCGGACTGCAGTGGGTGAAATGATCACTATGCCTGAATATGTTGATGTGATTGTCCCACGTGGTGGTAAAGGATTAATTGAGCGAATTAGTAATGATGCATCTGTACCAGTCATTAAGCACCTGGATGGCGTGTGTCATGTTTATATTGATAGTGAAGCAGATACAGAAAAGGCCATTTCAATTGCATTTAATGCCAAAACTCGCCGTTATGGGGTTTGTAATGCAATGGAGACTTTGTTAATTAATGAGCAGAGAGCAGCTGACATATTGCCCAACTTAGCTGATTTGTATATTGCTAAAGGGGTGGAGTTAAGAGGCTGTGAGCGTAGTCAGGCAGTAGTCTCTGGCATGAAGCCTGCGTGCGAAGAAGACTGGTACACCGAATACCTGGCACCAATCTTATCAGTAAAAGTGGTTGCTGATATGGCTGAGGCAGTTGAGCATATCAATCATTATGGCTCCCATCATACGGATGCTATCGTGACAGAAAATTACACTAAAGCCAGGGCTTTTTTGACTGAAGTTGATTCCAGCTCAGTCATGGTAAATGCTTCGACAGGTTTTGCCGATGGCTTTGAGTATGGCCTTGGTGCTGAAATTGGTATTTCAACTGATAAGATTCATGCGAGAGGGCCTGTAGGTCTTGAGGGCCTGACTTCGCAAAAATATGTGGTATTGGGGAATGGGCACATTCGCCAGTAGCACTTGCCGGTATTACCGGCGTTTTTGTTTGGTAAAGAGAGAGGACTAACAAAACCTATATGTATTCTGAACAACTTAAGCAGCTTGTTGTTGAGACCCTTGAAGATATGAAAGGGAACGACATAACCTGCCTCGATGTGAAAGGTATGACCAGCGTCACCGATCATATGATCATTGTCAGTGGAACTTCCAACCGCCATATTAAATCCCTTGCTGACTCAATTATTGAAAAAGCCAAAGAGAATGGTGTCCGTCCATTAGGGGTTGAAGGGCAAGACTCTGCTGAGTGGGTGCTGGTAGATTTGGGGGATGTTGTAACACATATTATGCTACCTGCTACTCGTCAGTTTTATGACTTGGAGCGGCTGTGGGAAACCTCTAGCGCTAGCTTAGAACACCAGCACTAGAATAAAATAAGGTTTTCCAATATGCGAGTTCGCTTAATTGCTGTGGGCACGAAAATGCCCTCATGGGTTGATGCTGGCTATAATGAATATGCCAAGCGATTGCCATCAGACTGTAAGCTGGAGTGCTGTGAAATCTCTTTAGGTAAACGCACCAAAGGCAGCGACCTAAAGCGAGCTCAAAAAAAAGAGGGGGAACAGATGCTCTCAGCTATTGCCTCAAATGATAAGGTAATAGCCCTGGATCTTACTGGGAAGCCCTGGTCGACAGAACAGCTAGCCGATCAGTTATCCGGTTGGCGGCTTGAGGGTCGTAACATTGCTTTGTTGGTGGGTGGGCCAGAGGGTCTCTCGCCAGAGTGTTTGGCGAAAGCCGAGCAAAAGTGGTGCCTTTCTCCCCTAACGCTTCCTCACCCGCTTGTTCGGGTATTGGTTGCTGAACAGTTATACCGTGCTTGGAGCATTCTCCAAAATCACCCTTATCACCGTTAAGCTAAGAAGTATTAGTGATTAGCAATGTACGACCGGGATACTCTGAAGGACCATAGGCGAGAAGTTAAAATCTTTAAAAATCGGATTATTCTTGCTGCATTTTGCCTGGTATTGCTAACTGGCTTATTAATATCACGATTATTTTTTCTACAAGTTATTCAATTTGAAGAGCTGTCAACTAAGTCAGATGAGAACCGAATTCACCTTAAGCCAATTCCCCCTACCCGTGGGTTGATCTACGACACTCACGGTCTATTGCTAGCTGATAATAAACCGAGCTTTAACTTGTCTTTAATAAAAGAACGCATCAAAGATCTAGATGACACAGTAAAAGAGCTAGTCAAACTCATAGATATTTCAGAAGAAGAAGTTAAAGGGTTTTATAAGCGACTACATAAAAGACGAGCACCATATGAGCCAGTGCCTTTGAAGCACGATTTAACAGAAGAAGAAATTGCCATTATTTCAGTTAATGAGCAACGTTTTTCTGGGGTAGAGATAGAAGCTCAGCTGGTGCGCTATTACCCGCAAACAGAGCCTTTTGCTCATGTGGTTGGCTATGTAGGTAAAATTAACGAACGAGAGTTAAAGAAGCTTGATCCGCAACAGTATAGCGGGATGCGTTCTATTGGAAAAATAGGTATTGAGCGCTTTTACGAAGAAGACTTACTGGGGCAAGTAGGATACCAGGAAGTGGAAACTAATGCGCGAGGGAGAGTATTAAGGGTTTTAAATCAGCAAGACCCCAAACCAGGAGTGAATTTAACCCTTTATCTGGATAGCTATTTACAACAAATTTGTTATGAAGCACTTGCTGGTAAGAAGGGGGCTATAGTGGCTATTGAGCCCAAAACAGGCGGGATTTTAGCTATGGTTAGTCAGCCTTCTTATGACCCTAATTTATTTGTTTCTGGTATTCCTTACAATACTTATAGTGCTTTAAGAGACCATCCTGATCGTCCTCTGTATAACCGTGCTTCATTAGGAGAATATCCACCAGCATCTACAATAAAGCCGATGCTGGCATTAGCTGCTTTAGACCTCGGGGTGAGAGAACCTAGCTATAAAATTTTTGACCCTGGTTATTATAAGTTACCCAATAAGCCCCGCTTGTACCGAAATTGGAAGCGGGGTGGTCATGGTTGGGTGAATCTGGAGCGAGCAGTTTATGTTTCCAATGACACCTATTTTTATGATTTAGCCTTAAATATGGGTATTGATGATTTACATGATTACTTAACTAAATTTGGCTTGGGACAGCGAACAGCAATGGATGTTGCAGAGCAAAGGCCAGGGTTAATTCCATCTCGAGAGTGGAAGCAAGGAGTTAAAGGTGTGCCTTGGTTTCCAGGGGAAACCCTGATCAGTGGTATCGGTCAAGGTTATATGTTAGCCACTCCATTACAATTGGCAACTGCAACAGCAGTGGTAGCTAATAAAGGTAAGTGGATTCAGCCCAGGTTACTGAAGTCAGCCTCTGGAGAAATAAAGCGAGAGCTACCTACGGCACCAGAATCAATTAAAGTGTCTAACCCAGCTTATTGGGACTTTGTTAATGAGTCCATGCGCAAAGTTGTGCATGACCCTCGTGGAACTGCCAATTATCGGATAGGTAAAGATTTACAGTACACCATGGCAGGAAAAACAGGGACAGCACAAGTGGTCGGAATTAAACAAAATGAACGTTATGATGCGAAAAAGCTGAAAAAAATCCATCATGATCATGGTTTATTTATAGCGTTTGCCCCCATTGAAAACCCTCAAATTGCAATTGCTGTTGTTGTGGAAAATGGTGGTGGTGGTAGTTCCGCTGCTGCACCTGTCGCCCGTCAAGTATTAGATGCTTATTTATTGCCCAAACTGGCTGAGCAGCGCCTGGCAGCGAGTAAACCGGAATGAGTCCAGAGTATGTAAGACAGTTGTCAGTTACCCAAGGGCAACTAAGTAAACCGCCAGGCTTTTGGTTTAAGCTGCATATTGACCCTATTTTACTCGGGGCTTTGTTGTTACTAACGGCTGGTGGTTTATTTATTTTATTTAGTGCCAGTGGTCAAAGTGACTCTATTATGACCAGGCAATCGATTTATCTGGCCATTGGCTTTGTTGTGATGGCTTTATTTGCTCAAATACCTCCTCGAATTTTTTGTCGTTGGGCCCCTTGGGTATACCTTATTGGGTTAGGATTGCTTGTCGCTGTATTGCTATTTGGTACTGGAGCTAAAGGTGCACAGCGCTGGATTACTGTGCCTGGCATGGCTAGTGTGAGATTCCAGCCTTCAGAAATTATGAAGTTAGTAATGCCTGTAGTGGTTGCCTGGTTTTTAGCCAAACAAGCAGTACCCCCTCCTTTCAAAGCCATTATTGGGACTCTTTTACTAGTAGCTATCCCTGTTGGTTTAATAGCTAAACAGCCTGATCTAGGTACCTCATTGTTAGTGGCTGCCGCTGGTTTTTTTGTGTTATTACTGGCAGGGTTACGCTGGCGCTTTATTTTTGGTGCTGTTCTACTCGCAATTCCAGCTGCTTATGTCATGTGGCACTACGTGATGCGTTCTTATCAAAAGCAGCGTGTCCTGACATTTCTAAACCCTGAAAGTGATCCGTGGGGAGCAGGCTGGAATATTATTCAGTCAAAAGTAGCGATAGGTTCAGGTGGAATAAATGGCAAGGGTTGGTTGCTTGGGACTCAATCGCACTTGGATTTCTTGCCTGAAAGCCATACAGACTTCATTATTGCAGTATTAGCAGAAGAGTTTGGGCTTATTGGTGTACTGCTTCTGTTGGCTATTTATGCAGTTATTATTGCGCGTGGTCTTATTGTTTCTGCTAAAGCACAAACCTTGTTTGGTAAGTTGCTTGCTGGCAGTATAACTCTCACTTTTTTTGTATATATTTTCGTAAATATTGGGATGGTTAGCGGATTATTACCCGTGGTCGGTGTACCATTACCTTTAGTAAGTCGGGGGGGGACTTCAATAGTTACGCTGATGGCTGGGTTTGGTATTTTAATGTCGATTCATACACATCGAACACTATTAGGCCGAACAACATAATGCACAAAATATAACAATAATGTATCGCGTCCTCTAAACTAGAAGACAATTCATATACTGGCTTATGCTATTTACATTGGCAGCATAAAAAGTGAGAATTGTTGTTTAAAAATAAGACAGCCGAGCTTTTTGTTATTTCCGTTGTCATATAGGAAAGTATTTTCAATTGAGTTAAGTGGTATGGTTTTGTTAAAAAAAGCAACACTGGTAGTTACGCTACCTCTATTATCATTGGGGTTTACGGTTAAGCCTGCAATGTCAACCACTTTTGATAAGCAAGTGGTTGAACACTTCGTTGCCGAAATGGAAGCAAAACACCAGTTTGATAGAAAAGCCCTGGCAGCTTTATTTACCAAAGTAGAGAGAAAACAGTCGATACTTGATGCCATGAGTAGGCCTGCAGAAAAAACCAAAACCTGGGGCGAGTATCGAGAGATTTTTTTAACCAATAAGCGAATTAAAAGTGGTGTAGATTTTTGGCAACAAAACCTGCAAGCGCTAACAAGAGCAGAGAAAGAATACGGTATTCCTGCTGAGATTATTGTTGCTATTATTGGCGTAGAAACTTTTTATGGAAGGCAATCAGGCCGCTTTCGGGTTATGGATGCCTTATCAACACTAGGATTTGAACACCCTAAGCGTGGCCCCTTTTTTCGTAATGAGCTTATTAGCTTTTTGCTCATGAGTAGAGAACAAAATATTGATCCTTTAGCACTCAAAGGCTCTTATGCTGGGGCAATGGGTTATCCGCAGTTTATTCCCAGTAGCTTCAGAAGGTTTGCCATTGACTTTAACAATGATAACAAAGTAGATATTTGGAATAACTCGACTGACGCAATTGGTAGTGTTGCTAATTACTTTAAGTCTCATGGTTGGCAGACAGGTAAGCCTGTATTAGCTACGGCAAAAGTGTCGGGGAAAGATTATCGACAAGCGTTACAACAAAAATTAGAACCGCAAAAAACAATAAGTCAGATTAAGTCTCTGGGATGGGAGTTTTCTGCACCTGTTGTGAATAATACAAAAGCAAGAGCAATAGAGTTAACGGGAAAACAAGGGGTTGAGCATTGGGTAACATTGCCAAACTTCTACGTTATCACTCGTTATAATCACAGCACACTCTATGCAATGGCTGTTTACCAATTAGGGCAGGCAATTAAAACTAAGCGATTAGCGTTAAATCAGTCAAACTCTAAAGGGTGAGTTATACTTATTACCATTAGTGTTTTATTGGTAGCTGACTCTAAGTAAGGTAAATGGCGGCATGTTTAATTTGAAAAAAAACTCTTGGTTTTTTTCGATATTGAGTATTTTTGTGTTATGGCTGGCAGGCTGTACCTTTAATCCTTCTATTGAAAAAGATGGGGCTCCTAAAGGCGAATTTGATGCTGCGATGGTGCCTGATGCAGTCCCTCGTCCTCATAATGGAAAAACCAAGAGTCGCCCATACAAAGTACTTGGCGTTACTTATCAGCCTTTAAAATCTGCTACAGGTTATAGTGCTAAAGGTGTTGCATCTTGGTATGGCACAAAATTTCATGGTAAAAAAACCGCCTTAGGTGAAACATACAATATGTATGGTATGTCTGCTGCCCATCGTACTTTGCCACTGCCTTCTTATGCGAAAGTGACTAACCTGAAAAATGGTAAGTCAGTTGTCGTAAGAGTGAATGATCGAGGGCCATTTGTTAAGGATCGCTTAATTGACCTTTCTTATGCTGCAGCCAAAAAACTGGGTTATCAGGCTAATGGTACTGCCAAGGTAAAAGTTGAGGGTATTGTACCGCCACAATATCAGGCGAAAAAAACCACTCACACAGCACCAACAGAAAAGTTGTTAAGTGACTTTGATAAAAATAAACGAATGTACTTGCAAGTGGCCGCTTTTAGTAAGTTAGAATCAGCACAAGAGTTGAAACTGCGGTTACAAGCTTTGACTAAATTGCCGGTGACGGTGCTATATGCCCCATCTGCTACCAACCCTTTGCATAAAGTGCGAATTGGCCCTATTGCAGATGGTGATCAACTTGAGCGATTAAGGCTGATCGTTGCTAATGCTAACTTGGGAAAACCCCATGTAGTGCTCGAATAGATTTTAATTTGTATGCTATCACTAAGGACGATATTATGAGAAAGCAGACATTCGCCATATTTTCTAATTAAGATTACAGTAGTAATTATTTTTTGTTAACGGGCCTAAATGGTTTTTTACTGGGGACATTAAGTCAGCGAGCTTGATTTTCGCTTATTATGAAATACTTCAAAATTTTTTCAGCACAATTTACTTCTTTTGTTTTACTTATTAGCTTGCTGGTTGCTAATCAGGCATTGGCTGTTATTCCTTCGCCACCTAAATTAGCCGCCAAAAGCTACCTGTTAATTGATGCAGATACTGGCAAAGTCCTAGTTGAGGAAAATGCTGACGAAAAGCTGCCGCCTGCCAGTTTAACTAAAATGATGACAGCCTATATTGCGGAGGCTGAAATTGCTTCAGGCAACTTACAGCTCGGTGAAACTGTCACGGTGAGTGAGAAAGCCTGGCAAATGAAAGGCTCACTGATGTTCATTGAGGTGGGTGAAGAAGTTACCATTGAGAACCTCCTAAAAGGTATTATTATTGTATCGGGTAACGATGCCAGTGTTGCAATGGCTGAGCATATAGCAGGGAGTGAGGAGTCATTTGCAGATGTCATGAATGCTACTGCAACCAAGCTGGGGATGACAAATACTCACTTTATGAATGCTACGGGTTGGCCAGCCGAGAACCACTATACAACAGCTAGAGACCTTGCCAAGCTAGCAAAAGCTATTGTTTATGATTACCCGGAACGCTATGGAGTTTATTCTGAAAAATATTTTCAGTATGGCGTTGATAAGCGTACTGGCAAACCATTAAAACGTCAGGCCAATCGAAATGCTTTGTTGTGGAGAGACTCTTCTGTTGATGGTTTAAAAACAGGTTATACCAAAGAGGCTGGCTATTGCCTTGTTACTTCTGCTAAAAAAGAAGGCCAACGACTTATTTCGGTTGTGATGGGTACTAATAGTTCAAAAGCTCGTGCGGCAGAGAGCCAAAAATTGCTTACTTATGGTTTTCGCTTTTTTGAGAATGTTAAGGTTAAATCAGCAGGTGCTTCATTAGAACAAGTATCTGTTTGGAAAGGTGACGCGAACCGGGTTTCAGTTGGTGTTGCAGAAGACTTGCTAGTGACCATTCCAAGAGGTGAGTCAAAAGCACTGAAAGCTGAAATGGAGGTCAACTCTGTCATTGAAGCACCACTTGAGCAGGGGCAGTCATTAGGGGCTGTAAAAGTATCACTGAACGATCAGTTGATTAGAGAAGTACCTTTAGTGGCTCTAGAGTCAGTGGCAGAAGCAGGCTTCTTCAAAAAGTTGTGGGATCAGTTGCGCTTATTCTTTTATAGGCTGTTTACTGAATAATACTTAAATAGCTCGTTCTTTAATAAAGCAGGCCCTCTTTTAGAGGGCCTGTTTCGTATGGTAGCCAGTTTAAACTTTTCAAGCTCGCTTGCTGCTTTAGTTTATCATGAGTGCTTGTACTTTAAGCAGAAAAATTTACAATAGGAAACTTAGTTTATTATTGTAAACAAAAGACCTTGGCAGCAAACGCTAACAAATCGTGAAGCTGATAAGATTTCTTGGCTAGCTTAGACGGGTGTATAATAGGCAAACTAACTAAATAGCTTTAGAGAGTAATGCTGGTTGACTATATGACTGGACAAGATAAAAGTCAGACACCACCTAAAATAGAATTTCCTTGTGATTATCCGATAAAAGTGATGGGCTTTGCGGCTGCTGACTTTGAGCAGTTTGTTATTGAAGTTATGAAAAAGCATGATCCCAGTTTTAATGGTGAAGCGACAATTCGCGATAGCCGTAATGGTAAATATCAAGCTGTGAACGTTACTATTACAGCCACTGGTGAAGTGCAATTAAAGGCTATTTTTGAAGAGCTAAAAGCCAGTGGTCGTGTAGCGATGGTGCTATAAACTTGGGTAATACATGAAAACACCAGTCAATCAGCCACTAATTATTCGTAACCTTAATCAACAGCCTTATCTTGAAATGCTTCAATTGATGAAGCAGTTTACTGAGGAAAGGAAAGCTGATACTGATGACGAAGTTTGGTTGTTAGAGCATGACCCTGTATTTACTCAAGGACAAGCTGGTAAAACTGAACATGTATTAGTGCCAGGGGACATCCCTGTTGTTCAGGCAGATCGTGGTGGGCAGGTAACTTATCATGGACCAGGTCAGTTAATAGGCTATCTGATGCTGGATCTGAAGCGACTAGCTTGTGGTGTTAGAGAGTTGGTTACGCTAATTGAGCAAACCTTAATTACTACACTAGCTCAGTTTGGCCTTAATGCTGCTGCTAAGCCTGATGCTCCAGGGGTTTATGTGAGTGGAGCGAAAATAGCCTCACTAGGCCTGAGGGTCAGGCGAGGCTGCTCTTATCATGGCTTTGCTTTAAACGTGAATATGGATTTAGAGCCATTTACTCGTATTAATCCATGCGGCTATGCGGGAATGGCAATGGTTGACATGGCTGGGTTGTTAAGCAGCCCAGGGCTTAGCCTACAAGAGGTAAAAGCAGTGATTGAGCAAAGCTTGCAACAGCGACTGGGGTATTCAAGAGTAGTGACTTTAGAGAACATTACTGAAACTAAAACAGATTGGGATTAGCAAATGACAGACATGCAACCAATGCCTCCTGCTAAGAAAAAGCCAGTACGTGTTGAGCGTGGGGTGAAGTTACGTGGCGCTGAAAAAGTTGCCCGTATACCAGTAAAAGTTATCCCAACTGAAAAAGAAAACATGCCTCGTAAACCCGATTGGTTGCGGGTAAGAATACCAATTTCACCAGAAGTAGACCGTATCAAAAAGCTACTTCGGAAACACAAACTGCATACAGTATGTGAGGAAGCTTCTTGCCCTAACCTGGGTGAGTGTTTTGGTGGAGGCACAGCAACCTTTATGATTATGGGGGATATTTGCACCCGCCGTTGTCCTTTTTGTGATGTTGCCCATGGACGGCCCAATAAGTTAGATGAGAATGAACCAGCCCACCTTGCCACAGCTATTGCTGATTTAGGATTGAAATATGTGGTTATCACTTCGGTAGACAGGGATGACTTAAGAGATGGTGGTGCTCAGCACTTTGCTGACTGTATCCGTGAGTCTCGAGAAAGAAGCCCGAATCTGGAAATTGAAATATTAGTACCTGACTTCCGTGGCAGAATGGATGTGGCATTAGATATTTTAGGTGAAACACCACCTGACGTGTTTAACCACAACCTTGAGTCAGTACCTAGTCTTTATCGAAAAATTCGCCCAGGCTCTGATTATCAGTGGTCATTGGATTTATTAAAGCGTTATAAAGAGCGTGCTCCTCATGTGCCAACCAAGTCTGGTCTGATGCTGGGCTTGGGTGAAACCAAGGAAGAAGTGATTCAGGTGATGCATGATATGCGTGAGCATAATATTAATATGATCACATTAGGCCAGTATTTACAGCCTAGCCGCCACCACTTACCTGTTGATCGTTTTGTTCACCCTGATGAGTTTGCTGAATTAGCAGCTATTGCTAAATCGTTAGGTTTTAACAAAGTGGCTAGTGGTGCTTTAGTTCGTTCTTCTTACCATGCTGATCAGCAAGCGAAAGAAGATATGATTCTCTAAAGGGCGCACCCTGATAGAACATTTTAAATTATAAGAAGCCCTCGAAAATATTTCATTGAGAGGGCTTTTTATTTTTTGCTTTGTGGTCTTTTTATATTTGAGTGCCAGCCAGACTTAAAGCTAGTCGAGTTAATTCATCCCAGACATTTTCTTTGGTTAATCCTTTAATTGCGTTATCAATAGCTGCAGCATGCTGTAGCATTAGACGAAAGCTTTTTTCACGGTGGCGTCGCGCTGCTTGCTGAACTAATGGTTTGCGTTTTGGCCAGATTTTTAACTGTTTGCAAACCTGGTCAATCGGCTTGCCTTGGTGAGCTAAGTAAGAAAACTCAGACAAGTTGCGTATTTCTCGTGTAAGTGACCATAACACCAAAGTTGGTTCCGTTGCTTCTGCTTTTAGTCCTGAAATAATTCGTAAGCAGTGTTTAATATCGCCTTGTAGAGTGGCATCGACTAAACCAAAGATGTCATAGCGAGCACTATCTGATACAGCGTCAGTAATATATTCAGCTGATACTTTTCCGTCTATAGCCAGTAGTTTCAGCTTTTCTATTTCTTGAGTTGCTGCTAGCAAATTCCCTTCAATTCGATCTGTTAGCAGTTCAATGGCTTCTGGTGTGGCTGACAATCCTGCTTGTTGAAATCGCTGGCGAAGCCAGTTGGGTAAACGGCTGGGTTCGACTGGCCAGATAGGTAAAAAAATACCTAATTGATCGACTTTTTTAAACCATTTACTCCTTTGCATTGCGCTATCTAACTTGGGAGTAATAATTAGCAGGATATTATCGGGCGAAGGGTTTTGGCAGTAGGCTTCAAGTGCTTTATTACCTTTTTCCCCAGGTTTACCATTAGGGATTCTTAATTCTAATAATCTTTTGTCAGTAAATAATGAAAGTGCATTGGCTGACTCTAATAATAAATCCCAGTCAAATCCTGCTTCTGCATGGAATAATTCTCTTTCAGTAAAGCCCTGGTGGCGGGCGGCAGCACGAATTTGATCAATTGCTTCAATTTGCTGTAATGGCTCATCGCTGGCAATCAGGTATATGAGTTTGAGAGGTGTTAAGTGAGAGGGTAATTGATCAATATGAATTTTCATTGCAGGACTGCAGGCCTGATAATTAATCAGGCCAAAAAAGTTAGTTTATGAGGGTTGTTTTTTTTGTTCTTCAGCCAATTTTTTAGCTTCAGCTTCTGCCTCGGCATTTTCGATATCAGCGTTACTAAGTGCTGCTAAACGTTGTTGAATTTGGCGAATAATATCTTTATCCAACTCTTCTGTAATAAGTCTCTCTTCACTGGCTGAGGCTGCAGCATTATTAGGCTCATGTAAAAACACCCGCTCAGAATTGGCTTTAAATGGCCCAATAATAACCAGTCCATTACGGTTTTCCAGTTGATACTGACTAGACAGCCTTACCCTATATTCTGCAGCTTGAGCATTACCTGCAAAGCTTGCCACTTTTCTATCCCGCTCATGTTTGAGGACTTTCAAGGTATAAGGAGCTTGATCAGATATATTAATATTATTCGACTCCAGGCTACGAACGAGCTTACGGCTAAACTGACTGAAATTATCAGGAGTAGACACTTTTAAGGTGGAAAGTAGAGGTGCTACTTCAACTAGGCCTCGTAGTTGAAAGCCACAGCCTGTGACTAAAGTGGCTGCCATCACTGTTATTAATGCTTTCCCTAACAGGTTGTTCAGGGTAATCCGCATAGCTCACTCCTAAATAAACAGGTCGGCTTAACCGACCACAATGTTGACCAGTTTGTTTGGAACGACAATCACTTTGCGTACAGTTTTATCCGCAATAAATTTTTGTACGTTATCACTTGTTAAGGCAGTTTGCTCAACGCTGGACTTGTCAGCATCAGCGGCGACCTCAATTTTGGCTCTGACTTTACCATTGACTTGGACTACGTACTGTAGAGTGGTACGAGTTAATGCACTTTCATCAACAGCTGGCCAATTAGCATCAACAACTGCTCCTTGATGGCCTAGTGTTTGCCATAAGTTATGCGCAATATGAGGTGTAATAGGTGCTAAGGTTAATGCTATTGTCTCAAGGGCTTCTTGGGCAACAGCACGACCTTGAGTAGAGTTGTCCTCAAATTTTGCTACTGCATTAACCAGCTCCATCACCCTAGCAATAGCGGTATTGAAGGTTAGCCGGTTGGCAAAGTCATTGGTGACATCGCGAATGGTTTGATGGGTTTTTCGGCGTAAGGCTTTTTGAGTCTCATTCAGCTCAGCAGGATTTACTTTGTCGGCAGCACCCTGGCTTACATGCTCATAAACCTGCTTCCAGGCACGTTTTAGAAATCGGTGAGCGCCTTCTACACCTGCATCGGACCACTCTAATGATTGCTCGGGGGGGGCAGCAAACATCGTAAAAAGGCGAACAGTATCGGCGCCAAATTTGTTGATAATCACCTGAGGGTCGATGCCATTATTTTTCGACTTCGACATTTTACTCATGCCGTCATAATGCACTGGCTGACCATCGGTCTTATGAGTGGCTTTAATTAGACGCCCTTTGTCATCAAGTTCAGCTTCGACATCCTGTGGTGATATCCAGATTTTACCGCCCTTATCATCTTCACGATAATAGGTTTCTGCCAGTACCATGCCTTGGCACAGTAAGCGTTTGAATGGCTCATCACTGGATACTAAGCCTTCATCACGCAGTAGCTTATGGAAAAAGCGGGCGTACAATAAGTGCATAACCGCGTGCTCAACACCACCAATATACTGATCAACAGGCAACCAATGGTTGGCCTTGTTTTTATCTAGCATGCCATCGCTAAACGTAGAGCTACAATAGCGAGCGTAATACCAGGAAGACTCCATAAAGGTATCGAAAGTGTCGGTTTCTCGCTCAGCAGGCTCACCTGTTACAGGGTCTGTGGTTTTAGCCCATTCTGGATTGCTTTTGATAGGTGATTGCACACCATCTAAGGTGACATCGGTAGGTAATTTAACAGGTAGCTGCTCTAAGGGAACTGGTACAGCCTCACCATTACTACGGTGAATCATTGGAATAGGTGTACCCCAGTAACGCTGACGAGATACCCCCCAGTCTCTTAGGCGGTAGTTAATTTGCTTGCTCCCTTTACCTGCTTCAATCAGGAAGTTGGCAATAGCTTCAAATGCTTGCTCAAAACTTAGGCCATCAAATTGATCTGAATTGATTAAAACACCTTTTTCAGTAAAAGCAGCTTTATTCAGATCGCAATCAATATTGTCAGCTTCGGGTTTAATAACTTGCTTAATGGCTAAACCATATTTAGTGGCAAACTCCCAGTCTCGTTGGTCGTGGCCTGGTACAGCCATGACTGCACCTGAGCCATAATCCATCAATACGAAGTTGGCAACCCAAACAGCAATCGGCTCGCCAGTAATGGGGTGAATAGCGGTTAAGCCCGTATCTACACCTTTTTTCTCCATGGTGGCCATATCGGCTTCGGCCACTGTGTTCTGTTTGCACTCTTGAATAAAGCTGGCTAGCTCAGGATTATTTTTTGCTGCAGCTAATGCAATAGGGTGCTCTGCTGCTAGTCCCACATAAGTAACGCCCATTACGGTGTCTGGGCGGGTGGTATAAATTGAAAACTCAGCTGGCGCATCTGCAATAGGGGTTGCCAACTGGAATTGCATCTCGATGCCTTCAGAGCGGCCAATCCAGTTTTTTTGCATGGTTTTGACTTGCTCAGGCCAGTCGGCTAGCTGCTCTAAATCAGCCAATAATTCATCAGCATAATCAGTAATTTTGATAAACCACTGGGGAATTTCTTTTCTCTCAATTAATGCTCCAGAGCGCCAACCACGACCATCAACGACTTGCTCATTGGCCAAAACTGTTTGATCAACAGGGTCCCAGTTTACAGTGGCCATTTTTTTATATACCAGCCCTTTTTCAAAAAGGCGGGTAAAAAACCATTGTTCCCACTTGTAGTAGTCTGGTTGGCAAGTAGCTAATTCACGAGACCAGTCATAGCCAAATCCTAAGCTTTTTAGCTGGTTACGCATATAAGCAATATTTTCTTCGGTCCATTTTGCTGGTGCTACTTTGTGCTGAATAGCAGCATTTTCAGCTGGTAGACCGAATGCATCCCAGCCCATAGGTTGCAGTACATTTTTGCCCTGCATCCGCTGAAATCGGCTAATCACATCGCCAATGGTGTAGTTACGAACATGCCCCATGTGGAGTCGTCCGCTGGGGTAGGGAAACATGGAGAGGCAGTAAAATTTTTCTTTGCTGGAATCTTCGGTGACTTCGAATGAACGATTGTCATTCCAGTACGCCTGTGCGTCGGCTTCAACACGCTGGGGTTGATACTGTTCTTCCATTGCGATGATCGGGATTTCTCTAAAAGGTTGCTAACAAATAGTGATAAAGTCTAAACAGCGTAGGATACATTAGACAGAAGATAACGGGTAGTGTTGATTCATAGTCTAACCTTATATTAAGTAAATTGTGAAAGAGAGGGTGATAGCAACCAACTGCTCGTTTGGGTGTTGTCCCTGATGATAACTACCAAAACGACTTTTACCGCTTTGTTTATGTAACCCCGCAGTCAAAAATAGGGTAGTGTTGAATTAGTGCTCATGATGAGCTGGGATGGATAATGAAACTACATTTGGTTTGGGATAACGGAGTTTTATACCCGAATAATGAACCACAACAGTTGCAGCCAGTGGTGCCCGCAAGTAGTGAACGAACTTCTGAAGCCAAACAAACAACTTACGATCATCTGATTGACTCTTTAGAAAAAACCTTGCAAGGTTACCATGCGCGGCAGTGGCAAGCGGTTGATAAACCTGATCAAAAGCCTTCTGAGCTAGTGGAGATACCTGACCTGTCTCATAATGAGTTGGAAATTGTTAGTGCTTATTTTCGCAAGGATGCCAGCTTGATTTGTCGTTTTTTAAAGTAAAAACAATATTTATTTTTTGTAGTGCTGCCTTTTACAGTTACACTGCATATGCAGTAAGTAAGAGGTAAACCCTCATATTTCTTATGATATCAGTAGCGCTGGATATTTCAGATAAGTATATTTTCTCAATAAGACGACTTTTTGGATCTAATATTAAATGTTACACACCATGATTAAATTATTGGTGCTTCCTCCTGGCATCAATTTAGTCTTGCTGTTATTTGTAGGAGTACTATGGTTTAAGCGGCGTACGATGTCTTTGCTCTTATTAGCTTTTACATTCTTGCTTACCTACTGCTTGGCAACCCCGTTTGTAGCTAGCAAACTTCTACAACATCTTGAAGCTGAATTTGAACCGTTGAATATAAGTGAAAGGGATCAAATTAAAGCTGAGGCTATTGTGGTGCTTGGTGCTGGCCGGCATTCCCAAGCAGCTGAGTTTTCTGGAAAAGATGCACCATCAGCGTTTGGGCTTGAAAGGATGTTGTATGCCGCTCACTTGGTTAAACAGCTCCAATTACCATTGGCTGTGGCGGGTGGGGCAGTTTTTGACCCTAAAATGGAAAGTGAGGCTAGCATTATGAGCCGCTATTTTCTTGAGTACTTTCATATTATTACTCGTTGGCAAGAAGGAAGTAGCCGCAATACTTGGGAAAATGCTATTAATTCTGGGAAAACGTTTGGTAAGGATGTATCTACCATTTTACTGGTGACCCATTCCTGGCATATGAAACGGGCTAAAGCCTGTTTTGAAAAAGCAGGCTTTACGGTAATTCCTGCACCTACCCGTTTTTCCAGTGATAGCTTGCCTGTTGCTTTAAACTTGATCCCTAGTGCTAATGCACTAAGCAAATCAACTTATGCATTACATGAATATATAGGGTTCCTGTGGTATAGACTGGTTTATTTTTAGTGATAGCTTCTAAGGGTAATCTGTCGAAAAATCAATAATCCAGCCATAATAACTAACGTCAAAAAGACAATTGGCCAGCTTTGCCACTGCATAAATGGAGTCTTGCCTGCCATTGCTTTTACTTCGCCAGTTAATACTCCCTGATCGAATTGTGGTAACTGTTTAACGGTTTTGCCTGTGCTATCTATGATGGCGGTAATGCCATCATTAGTTGCACGAATTAAATAACGCTGAGTTTCTAATGCTCGCATTCTGGCCATTTGGAAATGCTGGTGAGGGCCGATTGAATCGCCAAACCAAGTGTCATTACTGATTGTGACTAATACATCTGTTGCAGCATTTTTAGCGACAAAGTCAGGATAAACAATTTCATAGCAGATAAAGGGGGCAACAGTTGTATTATTTGGACCTTGTAGTGGTGATTGGCTGGCTTTACCTTTAGCAAAGTTAGACATAGGTAAGTCAAAAAAAGAAATTAAGCCGCGTAGCCAGGATTCTAGTGGTACATATTCACCAAAGGGAACCAGCTTTTGCTTATAATATCGCGTTTCTTGATCGCTAATGGCTAAAATACCGTTAAAAAAACGGTGGTTAGTCGTGGTTTTTTCGATAAATGGAATACCTGTAATTAGGGTGGTTCCGGTAGCTTTAGTTTGGCGGGTAAGGCTTTCTAATAAGCGCTGTGCTCGTGGGTATAAAACAGGTATCGCATTTTCAGACCAGACTAGTAAATCCTTTTCCCAGTGCTGTTCACTTAACGTTAAATAGCGTTCAATGGTGGTTTTCACATAGTTAGGGTTCCACTTAAGTGTTTGGGGAATATTAGCTTGTACTGCAGCTACTTGTAAGGGAGGTTGTGGCTTAGGGGATGTCCAAGCTGTATCCTGAGTAAACCAGCCGCTAGCCCATAAGCCAATGGCTAAAGACAGTGGAATTAAGTTTAATGACCAAGTGACTTGTCTATTTGCCTTTAGCTTTTCACTGGCAGTAAACCATAGCTGCCAAACTAGCCAGGCACTAGATAGTGAAACTAAGCTGAGGGATAGCACGCCAAATAAGGGAGCTAAGCCGCTTGCGAGAGTGTCAGTTAAACTGTAACCCGCTAACAGCCAAGGGAAGCCAGTTAACAGCCAGGTCTTTGTCCACTCCACTAATAGCCAGCTTGCAGTAAATGCTAGTCCAGTAACGATGGTGTTTGCAACGAAGTTTCGGCTCAGAAAACGGTATAAAAGGGCTTGAGGTATAGCAAATAAGGCAGCAATAAAGGCAACAAATAGTAGGGTGAGAAATCCAGCTAAAACAGGGTGGGCATTACCAAATTGATTAATGCTGACATACACCCAAGATACGCCTGTACCGTACATTCCTATACCAAATAGCCAGCCTCGCAGTGCAGTAGTTTTTGCTGTGGGCTGGCGCAATAGCGGTATCAGTAATGCTAGTGCTAATAGTGTAATAGGCCACCAGTTAAAAGGGCTAAAGCCAAGTGGATAAATGGCGCCAGCAATGAGTGTTAGAATATGGCCTGGCCATGGAGCAGATTTATTCATTGGTTATCTGGGGCTTTGCTGAATGAGGCAGGTATTGTTATCAGGGCCGGTAGCAGGCGTCAACAGTATTTGGACCAGCTTAAAACCTCTAAGCTGGTCCTACAAAATTACTCACAAAAAATTACGCTAAGCAGGGGTTACCCTTAATAACCGAATACGTCGACTATCGGCGTGTAATACCTGGAATTGAAAGCCTTCAATATTGACAGTTTCACTTCGTTTAGGCATATGCCCAAAGCTATGCATGACAATACCACCAATGGTGTCGAACTCCTTGTCACTGAATGATGAGTGGAAATGCTCGTTAAAGTCATCAATGGGGGTTAATGCCTTGACAATAAAGTGACCATCTTGCATAGGTTTGATGTTGGTGTCTTCCTCAACGTCGTGCTCATCTTCAATGTCGCCCACAATTTGCTCAAGTACATCTTCAATAGTGACCAGACCTGCGGTACCGCCATACTCATCTACAACGATTGCCATATGGTTGCGAGTTGAGCGGAATTCATTGAGTAGCACGTTTAAACGCTTACTCTCCGGTACGAATGCTGCCGGGCGGAGTAGGCTCTTGATGTCAAAGTTTTTGTCTGGCGCTAAAGCTAAAGGCAGTAAATCTTTAGCCAGCAGAATACCCAGAACATCATCTTTGCTCTCAGTAATAACAGGATAGCGTGAATGGGCGCTGCTAATGACTTTAGGAAGAAACTGTTGGGGAGATTGATCAGCACTGACACAAACCATTTGTGCCCGTGGAATCATAATTTCTCTCACTTGCATTTCGGAGACCTGCAAGGCCCCTTCGATAATGCTAAGTGACTCTCCATCCAGTACTTCATTGGTTTCGGCTTCTCGTAGCTGTTCTAATAATTCTGTACGGTTACGAGGGTCGCCAGAGAAAGCTTGGGTAATTTTATCTAACCAGGTTTTTTGGTGATGACCTGAACTCGATCGATCGTCGCTCATGACTCCATTTACTCTATAAGGACTCACTAGGTTGGTAGGGATTGGGAAAATCTAATTCCATTAAAATCTTGGTCTCAAGGGATTCCATGATTTCGGCATCTTTATCATTAATATGGTCAAATCCTAAAAGATGCAAGGTGCCATGTATCACCATATGAGCCCAATGGGCTTCTAATGACTTATTTTGCTCAGCTGCTTCACGAATTACAACCGGAGCACAAATGGCTAAGTCTCCCAATAGCGGTAGCTCAACAGCTTCAGGCAGCTCAGCAGGAAAGGACAGAACATTGGTTGGTCCCTGTTTTTGGCGATAAGTCAGGTTTAGTTCTGCACCTTCTTCTTCATCAATAACTCGAATACTAAGCTCCGCATGGTTTTTGAGGTTATTGACGGCAGCTGTAGCCCACTGGATAAACTGCTCTGTGGTTGGGATATCTTGGCACTCAGAAGCTATTTGAAGATCTACAGAAACACTCATGATTTATCTGCTGCTTCCTGTTCCTGCTGTGACTTTTGCTTTTTGTTGTCGTGTTTTTCATAGGCCTCAACAATCCGTTGGACTAATGGATGCCTAACCACGTCTTTTGGCTTAAAGTATGTTAAGCCTATGCCTTTCACATCTTTCAGTACTTCTATAGAGTGCTTTAAGCCTGATTTGGTGCCTCTAGGTAAGTCTACTTGAGTAGTATCTCCAGTAATCACTGCAGTTGAACCAAAGCCAATCCGGGTTAGGAACATTTTCATTTGTTCAACAGTTGTGTTTTGGCTTTCATCAAGAATAATAAATGAGTTGTTTAAGGTTCTACCGCGCATATAAGCAAGTGGGGCGACTTCAATAACGTTTTTTTCAATCAGCTTTTCTACCTGCTCAAAACCCATCATCTCATATAACGCATCGTAGAGCGGGCGTAAGTAGGGATCGATTTTCTGGCTTAAATCGCCAGGCAAAAAGCCTAGTTTTTCACCTGCTTCAACAGCAGGTCTTACCAGTAGAATTCGTCTTACAGTTTCTTGCTCTAGGGCTGCAACTGCACAGGCAACAGCTAAATAGGTTTTACCTGTTCCGGCTGGGCCAATACCAAAATTAATATCATTATTTTGAATGGTCTTAACATAGGTTTGCTGGTTAGGGCCGCGGGGTTTAATCAGCGCTTTGCGGGTTTGAATGGCAATTTGTTGATTGGACTCGTTTCCTTCATAGATAGCTTCTACTCCTGACTCTTGCAGGTACAGATGGACTATATCCGGGCTTAGCTCGGTACCATTACAGCTTTCTCGGTAGAGTCGTTTGAGGATTTCTTCGGCGGCAAGAATACAGTTGTGCTCACCTTCTACTTCAAATTGATTACCGCGGTTGCGGATGCGGATATTTAAGCGTTGTTCGATTTGCTTCAGATGTTCATCAAATTGTCCGCATAAATTGGCAAAGCTTTTGGAATCGTGGGGTTCAAGTGAAAACTTAACAAGTTCTGTTGGTTCGCTCAAAATGTCTTTCAGCCTCAGGGGCTTAACCTCTTTTTCAGCCTTGATATTGTTAGCTTAGTGGTAGTTGATTAGGTAAGGCAATGACTGACTCTGCAAGATGCATTTTAAGCTATGGAGTCAGCCAACTGAGTGAACTGATAGTGCTTACCTTTTACTGCTTTCGATATTGTTTTTGAGTATGGGTGCTTCCCTATTATGTAGGGAGCATACAGCTAGCAGTTAACCGCTAATTCATTGTTTTGCTGTCATCCAGCTCTGAGCCTATCATATCGCCTCTTAACGAATTGGGAAGCGCTTCAGTAATAATTACATCAACAAACTTTCCAATCAACTGAGGGTCAGTGGCACGGAAGTTGACCACTCGGTTGTTTTCAGTGCGCCCTTGAAGTTGACCGGGATCTTTCTTGGAATAGCCTGTTACCAGAATACGCTGCTGGCTATCCACCATTCGTCGGCTGATTGCCTGGGCATTTTGATTAATCCGCTGTTGCAGAATTTGTAGGCGTTGCTTTTTGATTTTTTCAGGAGTGTCATCCACCAGGTCAGCTGCTGGAGTACCAGGCCTGGCGCTATAAATAAAGCTAAATGAAGTATCGAAACCAATTTCCTGAATCAAATTCATTGTTGCTTCGAAATCTTTATCTGTTTCACCAGGAAAACCAATGATGAAGTCGGAGGATAGGCTAATGTCAGGGCGAATTTTCATTAGCCGACGCAGCTTGGACTTGTACTCTAAAATAGTATGGCCACGTTTCATAGCTGCGAGAATACGATCGGAGCCGCTTTGTACAGGCAGGTGAAGATGGCTGACCAGTTCAGGTACATCAGCATACACATTGATTAGACTATCGGAAAATTCCACTGGGTGTGAAGTGGTAAAGCGAATCCGCTCAATGCCATCAATTGCGGCAATGTAAGTAATAAGCTCGGCTAAATCAGCATTATCACCGTCGTCTTTTAAACCTTGATACGCATTTACGTTTTGGCCAAGTAGGTTAACTTCTCTTACCCCTTGCTCTGCAAGGTGGATACACTCAGCCATTACATCATTAAATGGACGGCTGACTTCTTCTCCACGGGTATAGGGCACAACACAGAAAGTGCAATATTTACTACAGCCTTCCATGATTGAAACAAATGCTGAAGCACCTTCAACACTTGGGTCAGGTAAACGATCAAACTTTTCTATTTCTGGGAAGGTGACATCAACAACCGGCACATGTTGCACCTGGCTAGTTTCAATCATTTCTGGTAGTCGGTGTAAGGTTTGTGGGCCAAAGATAACGTCAACATAAGGCGCGCGATCTTGAATAGCACTACCTTCTTGGCTAGCAACACAGCCACCTACACCGATAATCAAGTCGGGGTTTTTGTCTTTTAAGGCACGCCAGCGTCCTAATTGGTGAAACACCTTCTCTTGTGCTTTTTCTCTAATCGAGCAGGTATTTAGCAACAGTACGTCAGCGTCTTCAGGGTTGTCGGTCAACTCAAGCGCATGGCTTTCACCCAATAAGTCAGCCATGCGAGATGAATCATATTCATTCATCTGGCAACCATGGGTTTTAATAAAAAGCTTTTTGGCCATCGATTGACACCTAATAAACTTCACATATTACATTGCGGTACTGACTGTATGTAAGCACTGCAATAGGATTGAAAATTATGGACCGGGCATTATATCTGCCTGAACACTTATTGCAAAGTCCGAGAATTTATTGGCTATTAACTTTCAGTATGCAATACCGTAATGGTTTCTGCTATCCTAGCGTCACTTAAAAAAACAGGGTCTGTAATCAGGCCTGTAGTCTTCCCTTCACGGTAGATGATAACCACTATGGCGAATACGATTTTTAAGGTTATTTTTTTTAACCAAGGTCATGTCTATGAGATTTATGCAAGGCAAATCTTCCAAAGTGAGCTGTATGGCTTTATTGAAGTAGAGGAATTTATCTTTGGTGAGCGCTCTCAGGTAGTAGTTGACCCAAGCGAGGAAAAGCTTAAAACAGAATTTGAAGGGGTTAAGCGTAGCTATATTCCAATGACTTCTGTGATCAGAATTGATGAAGTGACTAAAGAAGGTGTCGGCAAAATCAGTGAGGCTAAAGGAGATAAAATCGCTCAGTTTCCATTGCCGCCAGTGCCAGGGAAAAAAGATTAATAATCTGCAAGTGGGTCATAGAGTTGGCCTTTTAAGGAAGACTGCCTTTCTAATTAAAGCGAGCATCTCACATTAGAAGGAGCTAAAGTCTTTAGTCAAGTGGCTCGCTTTATGTGCACAATAGTATATGTAGCTAAAAAATATGTGCAGATAATGGATGAAAAAATAGTACAGTCACTTTGTAGCAGGGAAGCAAGCAATGGTGTGCGTATCGTTCGATTTTGAGCAAGTATTTCAGGATCAGGTTTATACTTTTAGAGCCAGTGATGAGAGAGAACATCAAGTACAACAGTTGACAGAAAAGCTAAAGCAGGAAATTGCTGATCTGGAGCAACGAATTGAGCAGATTGTGGCAACTGGTAGTAATTCTCGTGAGTCGATGGTAAAAACCTTTCGTACCATGGTGAAAACAAGGCAGCAATTATTGAAACAATTAATAAAAAAATAATGTATTACTGATGCAAAGAGCTGGCAGGCTGGCCGTTTTCTGCTTGTAGCTGGTTTGCATATAGTTGAAAAATTTGGCTTAAAGTATAAAACGCCATTGCTCGTTGTTCTTGAGATAATTTACTGTTGATTTTGTCACTAAAGTCGACCGCTTCCTCATAACCATTAACTGCAGCCATTTTCATCATGATATAGGCTTGGGTATAGTCTTGGTTTAAGCCAATTCCTTGATAATACATGAAAGCGAGTTGGTACTGGGCTTTACTATGTCCTTGCAAAGATGCCTGTTCATACCAGTATTTAGCGTGTTCATGATCTAAATCCACCACAATCCCTTGGTAATATAAATGACCCAATAAATACTGGGCTTCAGGTTCGCCATTATTCGCTGCTAGCTCACAGGCTGCTACGGCGGCTGGTAGGTTTTCTGTTTCAGGACCAATATGGCAGCGTTCAGCAGGTGGAATTAACAGCTGATTTAAACCGTAGTTTTTGGGTGGATGACTTGTCGTCTGGTTGTCATCTGCACTTGCAAAATTATGAAAAACAATGAAAAAAAGCTGGCAGCAATATAAGGCAAGTTGTGTTTTAGTGAAGGAGTTTCTCTGTTGCAACTGACGAATAACTCGAAAAAATAGGGTTCGAGAGTAAGTCGAATGAAGGTGACATTGCTTACAAAAGCAGTTCATTACTATTTACTTAAAGCGATCAAGTTAACTAGAAATCATTAGTCTAATTTAAATTTATCAGACGTGTAGAATATTTGTATTCTAACAAGCTAGCAGACGAGTGTCTGCTAGTTGTAGTAAATAAGCCGCGTGTGCTTATTCGCTGTTGCTATTTTGTTGGTCTTATCCCAATTTTGAAAAAGCAATTTTTGCAGCGGCTAGGGTTTTTTCAATCACTTCTTCAGTATGAGTAATTGAAATAAAGCCAGCTTCAAAAGCAGATGGCGCTAAATACACACCTTCGTCGAGCATGGCATGGAAAAAGCTTTTAAACTGCTCAAGGTTGCAATTAGCGGCTTGTTGATAACTGGTGACTTGATGTTCTGATGTGAAGAATAGTCCAAACATGCCTCCTACTTGTTGTGTGGTAAAAGGTAATTCTTGCTTGTTTGCTAGTTCTGTTAAGCCTGCTGTTAGTTTGCTGGTAGTAGCCGTTAATGTTTCATAAAAATCGGGTTGATCCAGCTGTTGCAAAGTTGCCAAGCCTGCAGCCATGGCAACAGGATTACCAGATAAGGTGCCAGCTTGGTAAACCGGACCTTCTGGTGCTAAGTAGGCCATGATTTGTTGTTTGCCACCAAAGGCACCAACAGGCATTCCACCACCGATAATCTTGCCCAATGTGGTTAAGTCTGGAGTGACTTGGTAATAAGCCTGAGCCCCGCCTTTAGATACCCGAAAACCTGTCATCACTTCATCAAAAATTAATATGCTGCCATATTGATCACAGATACTACGCAAGCCCTCTAAAAAGCCAGGATCTGGAGGTATACAGTTCATGTTGCCTGCTACAGGTTCCACAATAATACAGGCAATCTGTTCACCTAGCTCTTTAAAGGCTGCTTCGACTTCGTTTAAGTCATTAAAAGAAAGGGTAATTGTGTGGTTTGCCAAATCAGCAGGCACGCCCGGTGAAGTCGGTACCCCTAGGGTGAGTGCACCAGAGCCTGCTTTTACTAATAATGAATCAGCATGGCCATGGTAACAGCCTTCGAATTTAACGATTTTATCTCGGTTGGTATAGCCTCTGGCTAGTCGGATGGCGCTCATAGTAGCTTCGGTGCCGGAGTTCACCATCCGTACTTTGTCCATGCTGGGGACCATTTCACAGACCTTGTCAGCCATGGTGACTTCAAGCGCAGTAGGAGCGCCAAAGCTTAAACCATGCTTGAGTTGCTTTTGAATGGCATCCATTACGGCGGGGTGATTGTGGCCTAAAATCATGGGGCCCCAAGAGCCAATATAATCAATGTATTGTTTGCCATCTTCATCATAAAGATAAGGGCCTTGGGCAGACTTAAAAAATATCGGTGTACCACCCACTCCTTTGAAGGCTCTTACAGGGGAATTTACTCCGCCAGGAATATGTTGCTGAGCTTGCTGAAAAAGATGTTCTGATTTGGACATTAGACTTGTTCCTATGGAAAACAGGTGTAGTAGTCTTCAGTTGATTAAGATGTGCAGTTTGCTCCTGCAAATAACTGAGAAAATTGCTGGGCAGTGTCTTGAATATTATCACTGGCAAATAAACCATTGATAACTGCCACCATGTGAGCACCTGCATTAATAACTATGGGGGCATTATCCAGGGTTATTCCGCCAATGGCCACTACGGGTAAAGGAAGTGCAGCTGTAATTTGTTGCACTATGCTTAAGTCCGCCGGTGGGGCGTTGGGTTTGGTGGCAGAAGGGAAAAACCGACCGAGGGCGATATAGTCTGCACCTTGTTGATAGGCTGTTTCTGCTAGTTGGTAACTGCCATGACAAGTAGCGCCAATAATGGCTTTGTTGCCTAGCGTTTTCCTTGCGTGGGTAATAGCTTGGTCCTGTTGACCTAAATGTACGCCATCAGCTTTTACGTTAGCAGCTAACTCAACATCATCGTTAATAATAAAACTGACACTATATTGTTGGCATAGTGTTTTTAACTGGGTTGCCTGGTTGAGTCTTTTAGTTTTGTTTTGGGATTTATCCCGATATTGTAAAACTTTCATTCCTCCTATCAGGGCAGCTTCAACAGCATTTCGTAAGGCCTCTGTGTTAGGTAGTAATGTGCTATCAGTAATTCCATAAAGGCCATAAAGTTGGGTCGTCATAAGTTTTAATAGAAGCGCCGAGTTGGGATTAATTGACCGCTGCCGATTTGCACAGCATTTAGTAGGCTTTGGTATGTGAAATCTAACGCTTGCTGACAGGCAAAGGTAATTGATTTTTGTAATGCCAGTTGGGTTGCTAATGCTGAAGCTAAAGTGCAACCAGAACCATGAAATTCGCCTGTTAACCGAGGAGAAAATAAAGCTTGTGTTGGCTGGTTAATTGTAAACAACTGGTGTTGTAGGGTTTCTGTAGAATCTGCAAGGTGGCCTCCAGTCGCCAGTACCGCCTCAACTCCATATTTAAGTAATGACTGTGCTGCTTGGTTAAGTGACTGTTTTGAGGTTAATTGCTGTAATTCAAGTGTGTTGGGGGTGCAAACAGTTGTGTAAGGGAGTAATTGTTGTTTAATGGCTTCAATTAACTGGTTTGTGACAAGAGTGGTACCACCGCCTGCGGCAAGCACAGGGTCTAGCACAATCGGGCAGCGCGGAAATTGCTTAATAATGGAAGCAATTAATACGGCATTTTCAATACTGCCAAGCACACCTAACTTAAAACCATCAGGTTGAATATCGTGAAGCAAAACATCAGCTTGTTCAGCAAGAAATGTTGTGTCGACAGGCGCTAACCGTTTTACATTGTGAGTATTTTGTATGGTTAAGCAGGTAATTAATGAAACGCAGTGACCACCATTGGCTTTAATAGCTTCAATATCGGCCTGAATTCCTGCACCACCTGTGGGGTCGAGCCCTGAAAAACAAACAATAACAGGTGGTTTTTGAGCTTCCAATTTAGAGTGCATCTAATGCTTCCGCTAAGGTTTTGACTCCGATGACTTCCATATCAGCAACTGCATTTTTAGGTGCGTTGGCGGCAGGCACTATAGCTTTTTTAAAGCCGTGTTTGGCTGCTTCATAAATTCGCTCCTGACCGCTGGATACAGGGCGAATTTCCCCTGATAAACCAACCTCACCAAAAGCCACTACGTTATGGGGAATAATCTGGTCTTTTAAACTGGAAACCATTGCTAAAATAGAGGCTAAGTCGGCACTGGTTTCGGTGACTCGCACCCCACCTACCACGTTCACAAATACATCCTGGTCACTGGTAAAAATACCGCCATGGCGGGTGAGCACTGCCAGCAGCATAGCAATCCGGTTTTGATCCAAGCCTACTGTTACCCGTCGAGGATTACCCAGTTGTGACTCAACAACTAAGGCTTGAATTTCCACTAATAACGGTCGAGTACCTTCCCACAGTACATTAATAATGGAGCCAGGAGCAGGCTGTTCTGAGCGAGACAAAAATATTGCCGAAGGGTTTTTGATTTCCCGCATGCCTTTTTCGGTCATAGCGAAAATACCTAATTCGTTGACCTGGCCAAAACGGTTTTTAGTGGCTCGTAAAATCCGGAAGCGAGAGTCGTCAGTATTACTCAACATCAGTTGGGTATCGATAATATGGGACAACGTCATGGGACCAGCCAGGGAGTTATCTTTGGTAACATGCCCCACGATTAATAAGACAGTATTGGTTTGTTTGGCAAAGCGGGTTAAAAATGAAGCGCTCTCTCGAACTTGAGAAATACCACCAGGCGCAGAATCAACTCCTTCAAGAAACATCACCTGAATTGAGTCGATAACAATAATGCTGGGTTTTTCCTGTTTAGCGACTTCAACAATTTGATCGACAGAAGTTTCTGCCAGCATTTTTAATTGATGTTTAGGTAAGTCTAAACGTTCGGCACGGGCTGCGATTTGTTGCAGCGATTCTTCGCCAGATACATATAAAGCAGGCTGGGTTTGGGCAATATGACAGAGGGTTTGCAATAAAATAGTACTTTTCCCGGCACCTGGGTGACCGCCGATTAATACTGCACTACCAGGGACAAAGCCACCGCCTAAGACCCGGTCAAGTTCGCTGATGCCACTACTGAAGCGAGGGGCTTCTGACACATCTACATCTTTTAATAAGGTGATATCGGTACGGCTACCAGCAAAGCCACTGAAGTTAGCTGATGCTGAGCGACTAGCGGGAGAGGCACCTAGCTTGATTTCAGTAAAAGTATTCCAGGCCTTACAGTCTGGGCACTGCCCTTGCCATTTGGAGGACTCGCTACCACATTCGGTACAAACAAATGCTGTCTTGGCCTTTTTAGCCATTGTTATAAAACCCTGCGCTGCTGTTTTATTAGAATGCAAATTCTAGCTGGCAGGGTCTGGTTTAATCAATCACAGCCGAGTGCGCTGAGTTCTCTTTCCAGTAAGTCGGTAGAGCCCAAGTTAAGTTCGGTTAGGCGTCTTAGGTGGGAAATACTGTCAATATCAATTTGGGTGCAGACAAATCCCATCTGGCTGCCTTCTTTGTGGGCAAAGCGCAGAGCCATTGTAATATTGCTGACATCGTCTAATTGGATCTTAGCGAGTAAGGGTTTGTCTGGGTTAATATCGAACTCGTTAGGTGCGTTAATAAGAATTCCTTTCAATGAAATATCAACCAGTGACACCTTCCAGTTTTGCTCATTTTGAGTAAGGGTTGTGTCTGCATCAAACGAAATACGGCTGAACTTGCGCCTTTCTTGAGCACCAGAAGATTTTTTTGCCATAGCGATACCTATTCCTAGATCAGCTTACTTAACTATAGCTAAGGCAGTTAGTGGAGCAAGTGAGGTTGGGGAAGAGGCTGTCGCTAAGGCATTTGGAGTTAGATATGGAATGACTGGGTATTCTTCCACCGCTCTACAAGTCCATCCATGGCCTTTAGAGCTTTAGCTGTTCCCAACAGCAGTTCCGGAACACCCAGTCACTCCATATTTTTTAAGCTTTGCAGCAGCCTCTGTTTGCAGGAGTAGGGGAAGGGCTTAAGCCAGCCGCTTATATTTCACCCGCTTCGGTTGGGCATTATCGCCCAGGCGTTTTTTCCGGTCAGCTTCGTACTCGGTGTAGTTGCCTTCGAAGAATGTCACTGTAGAGTCGCCTTCATAAGCCAGAATATGAGTAGCAATCCGGTCTAAGAACCAGCGATCGTGGGAAATTACCACTGCACAGCCTGGGAATGCCAATAATGCTTCTTCCAAGGCTCTTAAGGTTTCTACATCCAGGTCGTTTGATGGTTCGTCCAATAACAGGACGTTAGCGCCTTTTTTCAGAGTGTTTGCTAAGTGTAAACGGCCACGCTCTCCACCAGATAAGTCTTTAACAAACTTTTGTTGGTCAGAGCCTTTAAAGTTAAACCGACCTACATAAGAGCGAGAAGGAACTTCGTAACTACCAATGCGAATCATGTCTTGGCCTTCGGAAATTTCTTCCCAAACAGTTTTGCTGCCATCTAAGCTATCTCTGCTTTGATCAACAAAAGCCAGTTCGACAGTTTCGCCGATAGTCACTTCGCCATTATCAGGCTGCTCTTTTCCGGCAACTAATTTGAATAAAGTAGATTTACCCGCGCCGTTACCGCCGATAACACCAACAATTGCTCCTTTGGGGATGGAGAAAGATAAGTTTTCAAACAACAGCTTGTCGCCAAAGGCCTTGCTAACGCCATTAAACTCAATGACTTTATCCCCCAAGCGTGGACCGGGTGGAATATAGATTTCATTGGTTTCGTTACGGCTTTGGAAATCTTGTGAGTTCATTTCTTCAAACCGAGCAAGACGTGCTTTGCTTTTTGCCTGGCGGCCCTTAGTGTTGGAGCGAACCCATTCTAACTCGTGTTTGATGGCTTTATCTTTTGCTTGCTGCTGTTTTTCTTCAGTAGCTAAGCGTTGCTCTTTCGTTTCCAGCCAATGAGTGTAATTACCTTCAAATGGAATACCATGGCCACGGTCAAGCTCAAGAATCCAGCCGGCGACGTTATCAAGGAAATAGCGGTCATGGGTAACGGCTACCACAGTACCGGGGTATTCGTGAAGAAAGCGCTCCATCCAGCCTACACTTTCTGCATCAAGGTGGTTAGTAGGCTCGTCTAATAACAGCATGTCTGGGTTAGATAATAGTAAGCGGCATAATGCAACCCGACGCTTTTCACCACCAGATAGGTTTTTAACTTGAGCATCCCAAGGGGGTAAGCGCAAAGCATCGGCTGCGACTTCAAGCTTACGCTCAAGGTTATGGGCATCAGCAGATTGAATTATATTTTCCAGACGGGCTTGCTCGGCTGCTAAGGCGTCGAAGTCAGCATCGGGTTCTGCATAAGCAGCGTAAACTTCATCAAGACGTTGTTGAGCTTCTTTAATTTCAGAAACAGCTTCTTCAACAATTTCTTTTACGTTTTTCTCTGGATCAAGCTGTGGCTCCTGTGGTAAGTAACCGACATTAATTCCAGGTTGTGGGCGCGCTTCACCTTCTATTTCAGTATCTAGCCCTGCCATGATTTTTAACAGGGTGGACTTACCCGCACCATTTAATCCTAAAACACCAATTTTAGCGCCGGGGAAAAAGGATAAGGATATATCTTTTAAAATTTCACGTTTGGGGGGAACCACTTTCCCCACTCGGTTCATAGTATAAACGTATTGAGCCATTGTTTTGCTTTAAACTTTGGTTGGTTAAAAATGCTGCACAAGGTACCGAAAGCTGTCGTTGATAGCAATCCGTTACAGTTAATATTTCTTGGCAGTTGTGTCGAATATAAGTTGAAAAATGCCGTAATTAAACCATTTGTCAACGAACTTGAGTAAAATAGTGAGTGTACTTGCCGTTATTTCATATGCTTTGTTATGAGCTAATGGGGTACAATAAGATTTTAATTATACCCTAATTTATAGGGCTCGGTATTTAGAGGTCAGTCTGTACAAAAGTAACTGTACAAAAACACCTGTATAAGCTAAGCGTTAGTATTGCCGCGATAACCTTGTATTAAGATGGGAGTAGAGGATTTTCATGTTTACACGTGATATGAACATTGCCAGTTTTGACCCAGACCTATGGCAAGCGATGCAAGACGAGACCCGTCGGCAGGAGGAGCATATCGAGCTGATAGCTTCTGAAAACTATGCCAGCCCTCGAGTGATGGAAGCACAAGGTTCTGTGCTGACCAATAAATATGCTGAAGGCTATCCTGGTAAGCGTTATTACGGTGGCTGTGAGCATGTTGATGTAGTTGAAGAGTTAGCAATTGAGCGTGCTAAAGAGCTATTTAAAGCAGACTATGCCAATGTTCAGCCTCACTCTGGCTCTCAGGCAAATGCTGCTGTCTATATGGCGTTGTTGAAGCCAGGCGATACTGTATTGGGTATGAGCTTAGCGCATGGTGGTCACTTAACTCATGGTGCTAAAGTAAGCTTTTCTGGTCGTATTTATAATGCTGTACAGTATGGTTTGAACCCTGAGACTGGCGAAATTGATTATGATCAGGTTGAGCAGTTGGCTTTAGAGTACAAGCCAAAAATGATTGTAGGTGGTTTTTCTGCTTATTCTCGCGTGGTTGACTGGGCTCGCTTCCGTGAAATTGCTGATAAAGTTGGCGCTTATCTTTTAGTGGATATGGCTCATGTGGCAGGTTTGATTGCTGCTGGGGTTTATCCTTCACCTGTTCCTCATGCTCATGTCGTCACTACCACTACTCATAAAACATTGGGTGGGCCTCGTGGTGGTTTGATTCTTGCCGCAGGCAATGATGAAGAGTTACAGAAAAAATTAAATTTTGCTGTATTCCCTGAAAGCCAAGGTGGCCCTTTAATGCATGTGATCGCGGCAAAAGCGGTTTGCTTTAAAGAGGCTATGAGCGAGGAATTCAAAGCTTATCAAGAGCAAGTGGTTAAAAATGCCCAGGCGATGTGTGATGTTTTCTTGAGTAGAGGCATCAAGATTGTATCCGGTGGTACTGACGACCATTTATTCCTGGTTGATTTAATCGACAAGGAATATACCGGTAAAGACGCTGATGCGGCTCTCGGAAAAGCGAATATCACTGTAAATAAGAATGCAGTGCCTAATGACCCTCGCTCTCCATTTATTACCAGTGGTTTAAGAATTGGTACCCCGGCTATCACCCGTCGCGGTTTTAAAGAGGCGGATGCTAAAGAATTAGCGGGTTGGATTTGTGATGTACTGGATAACATCAGTGATGAGTCAGTAGCTGAATCAGTTAAGGCAAAAGTGAAAGCGATTTGCGCTAAGCTGCCTGTCTATAGCTAATTGCTGAAATATCTTTTCGACACATAAAAAACCCGGCAAAGGCCGGGTTTTTTATTGGTGTTGGAATAGCAGGAGGTTTTTTGTCATTATGCCTCCCCCTAAATACTGCTGTGTGAATTCTGAACTATACCCAAAGCGTAGGGTTTTTAGGGGCGGCCATCGAGCGATGAGTTCCAGTAGCACTTTTATGTAAATTAAGGTGGCTACCGCAAGTCTTGCTGTATCAGACTTGCCCCCATGAGTTTATGTTTTTAAAAATGATTGGGGTGAAGACAGTATATTGCTCCTGCATAAACTGCATTCACACCATCCTTGGTGCTTAGCAACGACAACAAACCCTAAAAATCATTCGAGAAGGGTATATATGTATTACTTAATAGGTGTCACCTTACTCTGGGCTTTTTCGTTTAGCTTGATTGGTGTTTATTTGGCTGGGCAGGTTGATGCCTATTTTTCAGTATTAACCAGGGTTGTTCTTGCTAGCCTGGTATTTTTGCCATTTCTTCGAAAAAGCTGGTTAAAGACTTCTTTAGCATTGAAGCTAATGGGGGTGGGTGCTGTTCAATTAGGATTGATGTATGTTTTTTACTATCAGTCTTTCTTGTTGCTCACTGTGCCAGAAGTACTGATATTTACTATTTTTACGCCGATTTATGTCACCCTGGCCTATGACTTATTAGCAGGGCGTTTTTCTCCAAGCTATCTAATTACCGCTGGGCTGGCTGTGCTCGGTGCTGCGGTAATGCGTTATAACAACTTAACCCAAGACTATATTTTAGGTTTTTTTGTGGTACAAGGCGCTAACCTTTGTTTTGCTCTTGGTCAAGTGGGGTATAAGGTGATTATTCAACGTGAGTCGGAACAGTTGCCCCAACACGCAGTGTTTGGTTGTTTTTATTTAGGTGCTTTGGTGGTTGCCATCGTCGCCTGGTCCATTATGGGGCAACCCAAATACCCCACAACGACTGTTCAGTGGGGCATTTTATTATGGCTTGGTGTGGTTGCTTCAGGTGTTGGTTACTTTCTTTGGAATAAAGGCGCCACCTTGGTCAATGCTGGAGCCTTGGCGATTATGAATAACGCATTAATTCCAGCAGGTATTTTGGTTAACTTACTGATTTGGAATCGAGATGCTGACATATTAAAGCTTTGTTTGGGTGGCGGTATTATTTTGTTGTCGCTACTGCTGAATGAATATTTAGCTAAGCGATTTGAAAAAAAGCCTCTGGTAAAGGTGTAAAGTTTGTTAAAAAAGCTTTTTAGCGAAGTTTTTGGTATTTTGCTTGGGATGTTGATTGGGGTATATGTCACATCACTGCTGTCCCATAAGATTGAAACAAAAAAGGCTTAAGTCCCCATAAGTTGTTACAATGAGAGTGCAACCAAACACTGCAAAACCAGAGGATTTAAGCCTTGGCTCATCGTAACACAATCTTGCACCAAATACTTCAGTTGCTTTCTAGACATGAGTTTGAATCACTAGCCAATCAGCATCATACGGGTCAACGGCTACGTAAAATGACTCGGTGGGGGCAGTTTGTTGCGCTATTATTTGGTCAACTCTCAGGTCGCAATAGTTTGCGTGACATCATTGATCACCTATCGATTCAGCAGCATAAACGCTATCACCATGGTATTGGAAATATCACCAGAAGTAGTTTGGCCCGTGTCAATGAACAGCAACCCGCTACGCTTTATGAAGCCTTGTTTTATAAGCTATTAAATAAATGTCATCATCATCGGCCAGGGCATAAGTTTCGTTTTAAAAATCCATTGTATTCTCTTGATGCATCAGTGATCGACTTGTGTTTATCCATGTTTCCTTGGGCAGATTTTCGAAAAAGTAAAGGTGCTATCAAGTTACATGTTGGGTTTGATCATAATGGCTACTTGCCTGCATTTATGAGTATTACTGAAGGGAAATGTCATGAAATACAGATAGCACGCAGCCTTGATCTCCCCAAGGGGAGTATTCTTGCTGTAGACCGTGGCTACACTGATTATCGCTGGTTTAATACTTTAAATGAGCAAGGAATCTTCTTTGTAACCCGACTAAAAAAGCAAGCCAAATACCGTGTACTAAAGCGCCAGCCTACCGACAATAGCAGTACAGTCACTTCTGATCAGCACATTCAGTTGACTAGCCAACAAGGGGCTGTTTATAAAGGTCATTTACGTCGTATCGGTTTTAAATGCCCAGAGACTGGCAACCAATATTACTTTTTAACTAATAATAGTAAGCTCGCAGCCAGCACCATTGCAGCTATTTACAAAGAACGCTGGAAAATAGAGCTATTTTTTAAGTGGATAAAGCAAAACCTAAAGATAAAATCGTTTGTCGGTACCTCTAAAAATGCCGTGTTAACCCAGATATGGGTAGCCATGTGTGCTTATTTGCTCGTCGCTTATCTAAAATTTTCTCATGGAATAACACTATCGATCACTCAAATAGCTCGACTCATGCAACTCACTTTGTTTGAGCGTAGAGAGCTTAAAGCATTATTTACACCCTCACCACCGAATAATACAGATGATCATAAGCAAATGAGGATGCTGTAAATGTGGGACAGCAGTGATGTCACATCAATAATTCATATAGATATGCGCCAGGCTTACTATCAAGAAGCTGGCGTTTTGCCTGACATGGATCCTCGTTAACTGCTGAATTAGTAGGTGTTGGGCTGTTTTACTTTATTAATAGTATTAAAAATAGATAAGTATATTATTGGCGAGAAAGTTAATTACAGGTGTTTTAATGTTTTTCATAAAACCCTTCGAGTAGTAAATCATAATACTTATCGTAGAAACCATCTTGTTTTATCGCCTGTAAGCCTTTATTAAAAACCTTAAGTAAAGGCTGTGCATCTTCTCTTACTTTTGGAAATAATAAATGGGCGGTACTGCTGAATAAAGGCTTGTGATGGTAGGTTAAGGTTTGAGCCTGGGGTGGGGAGAACTCTTTTTGTAAAAGGCTATAGCCAGCCACTGTTGCCATTAAGAAAAGGTCTATTCTTTTTCTTAACAGCATTTTGAAATTAATTTTATCTGACTTATTAACTATTATATTTAATGTGCCAACTTCTTGAGCTTTCCAAAACTCGGGGGTGTAAGTATAGCCTCTGGTGGCGCCAATTCGGTATCCCTCTAGATCTTTTAGAGTATTCCAGGTTGTAAAAGCTGTTGTTTTTAAATGAAAAAAAACTACATCTTCTGAATAAAGCGCGTCGCTATAATAGAAAAGTTTTGCTCTTTCTTCTGAGTGGTACCAAAATGCAGTGGCATGGTATTTTCCCTTTTGTCCTTCTTTATAATTTCTTGCCCATATGTGGTATATGTAATTTACTTTATAACCTTCTCGCTGAAAGGCTTCTGAAATCATATGGTGAACGAAACCACCATGCTTATAATCTTTCGCTGACCAGGGTGGGTATTCGCCGGTGGTGATTTCCAGTAGCTTATCTTCTGCGACAGAAGATAAGCTAATTAGCATGATAAGAAGAGCAGCTGGTAGCCTCATGATATCTTGCTTCAAATAGGGGGTTAGCTAAAAGCTTAGCAGCTTCTAGCTAAGCTGTATTAATTAGTTGCATCCTATAAAATAAGTGTACTTGTTTAGTTGCAAGGCACATTTATGTAGAACGAGGTTTTAGAGTGGCTTTGCTTTTGTTGTTGTATCCAGTAATCTGTTGAGGTGAGGTAGCTTCGTATCCCTCTTCCCACAAGAAAAGGCTAATCAGCCAAGAAGTGTTCACCGTTTGCTCAAGAGCATTCGCAGTTTAATAGCAACATTGACTGATTGTCATGGCTTTGAGCCTATTATGGTTTGTGTCTGTTAGAGTGGGACTTTGGCACGACTAAGCTTGGCAAGGGTGAATGTTATACCTCTCCTAATTGCAGTGGGTACTTTTAAACAACAAGCCAAATCTGTTGTTAAATTCTGGCCTCGCGATTCATTACATCATGCTCAAGCTCATGAGCTGTTGGCGAAGTTATACGGTTTTAAATGCCAGTATCAATATCTTCAATGCCTTAAGTTACAAAATGGCTTATGCCCTGAAATTAGCCAGGCGATGGTTTTGCCCTATTCTCGGATGGGGAAAAAACTAGCTGTGTTGGCGGGTATCAATGAAATTCAGGCAAAGAATCTGATTGTTTAACTATGGCCTGGTTTTTTATATCAAACGACAACTGAGTTATATGGTGTTGAAGTTTCACAACCATGCAAATGGTGGTTCGTCAGTTGTATTACGTGCTCATCATCCTGTTTGCTTAATACACACTTAGTTCAACCCTAGACTTGTATTAGTGCTATTTATAGGTAGTATGCTTGGCAATAAATTATCAGAATTATCTATTGCCTGGCGTTTATTAATAGCTGCTAGGAAAAAATTAAATGCAGGAATCGGGTTGGGCTCAGAGCTACTATGTATTGTCCGTTTTGTGGTGCACATGATACTAAGGTCACAGACTCTCGGTTAGTGACAGAGGGTAACCAGATTAGGCGTCGGCGTGAATGCTTGTCTTGTAGTGAACGTTTTACGACTTACGAAACTGTTGAACTGGTTATGCCACGACTTATAAAACAGGATGGTAGCAGAGAACCCTTTGATGAAGATAAATTGCGTGGGGGAATGTTACGTGCTCTAGAAAAGCGGCCAGTGAGCATGGAGCAAGTAGAGGAAGCCATTAGCCGACTAAAGCATAGGGTTCGAGCCAGAGGGGAAAGGGAAATGGAGTCGCTGCTGGTAGGTGAAATGGTAATGCATGAGTTAAGAAAACTAGATGAAGTCGCTTATATACGCTTTGCTTCTGTTTATCGTCAATTTAAAGATTTAAATGAATTTCGCGAAGAAATTGATCGACTAAAACAGGACTCTGATAAATAACCTTTCAAGTACTTGCGGCAACATTTACGAGGAAAATAAAGTGGCCATAGAATTTAGTGCCCAAGACTATGCCATGATGAACAGGGCCTTGCAATTAGCCAGGCAGGGCATTTATACAACCCGACCAAACCCCAGAGTAGGTTGTGTAGTAGTCAAGGGAGGGAAAATTATTGGTGAAGGCTGGCACCAGCGAGCAGGTGAACCTCATGCTGAAGTTTATGCTCTGAAACAGGCTGGAGCAGCAGCAAAAGGTAGCACGACATATGTCACCCTTGAGCCTTGTAGTCACTTTGGTCGCACCCCTCCATGTGCTAATGCTTTAATTGAAGCAGGGGTTGCGAAGGTTGTTATTGCAATGCTTGATCCTAATCCGTTAGTAGCGGGAAGTGGAAAAAAACTACTTTTACAGCATGGCATTGATGTAGAGGTAGGTCTGCTATATGGAGAAGCTTACCAGCTAAACCAAGGCTTTTGTCAGCGAATGACACTCAAGAAACCACTAGTTCGATGCAAGTTAGCCATGAGTGTGGATGGCCGTACTGCTAAAGCCAGTGGTGAAAGTCAGTGGATTACTGGCGCAGATGCCCGCTCTGATGTGCAGCAATGGCGGGCTAGAAGTTGTGCAGTGATTACTGGGGTTAGCACTATTTTTGATGATGATGCTGCATTAACCGTTCGTAATAACCAGCTAAAAATCTCAGCAGCTAAAAACTGCCCGCCACCTTTCAGAGTCGTAGTCGATAGCCAGCTAAAAATACCTGTTACTGCAAAAGTATTTAAAGGTGAAGGCAAGGTTTTGGTTGCTACTACTCATCGGGATACAGCCGCAATTCAGCAATTAGAAAACCTTGGTGCAGAAGTTATCGTATTTCCTGATAAAGTAGATACGGCAGATGACGTAAATCAAGCTGGTGAGAAAAGCCCAAAAGTACCTTTGGATTTGTTGTTGAATTATCTGTCTGATCACTATCATTGTAACGAGGTAATGGTTGAGGCTGGTTCTACCCTTGCTGGAGCGTTTATCAAAGCGGGACTTGTGGATGAATTGATTGTGTACATGGCTCCCACCATAATGGGCCATGAGGCGAAACCGCTATTAACTATTTCCGATATGCCCAAAATGGCGGATAATGTTGACCTTGAAATTAAAGATATTCGCCAAATCGGTAAAGATTGGCGAATGATGATTCACCCAATTAATCAGCTTACTTAGCCGCTTTATGTTTACAGGCATTATTCAATCGGTTGGCAAAATACGCTCGCTTATCCCACATGATGGTGATTTATCAATCACCATTGATACTCAAGATTTAAATATGAGTGATGTCCAATTAGGCGATTCGATCGCGACCAATGGTGTATGTCTAACTGTTGTAAAACTAGGGCAGCAAAATTTTACCGCAGATGTTTCTGCTGAAAGCTTACGTTGCTCAACCCTGACTGATTTAAAAGTGGGCGCACCTGTTAACTTAGAAAAAGCCATGACTCCAACAACCCATTTTGGTGGCCATATTGTCAGTGGTCATGTTGATGATGTGGCAACGGTGGTCAAACACTTTAAAGATGCTCGTGCCCATCGATTTTGGCTGGAAGCTCCGGCTCATTTAGAAAGGTATATTGCAGCAAAAGGCTCAATAACAATTGATGGGGTCAGCTTAACGGTTAATGAAATTGCGGGTAACCAGTTTTTGCTGAATATTGTCCCTCATACCATTGAAAACACTATTATTAAACATTACACCACGGGTAGCCGGGTGAATCTTGAAGTGGATATTATTGCTCGCTATTTAGAGCGGCTTTTAACTGGCAGCAAATCAACGTCAGCAAGCTCAGTAATAGATAAAGCATTTTTAGCCAACCATGGCTTTTTGAAGTAACAGGCGGAAATAATATGCAGCTAAATGCCATTGAGGAAATAATTGAAGATATTCGCCAGGGTAAGATGGTTATCCTGATGGATGATGAGGATCGGGAAAATGAAGGTGACCTGATTATTGCTGCTGAAAAAATTACCCCAGAAGCCGTTAATTTTATGGCCAGTAAAGCAAGGGGACTGATTTGTTTAACGTTGACAGGTGAGCGCTGTGACTATTTAGGTTTACCTTCTATGGTACAGGGAAATAGTGGGGGGCAATATGGCACGCCTTTTACTGTATCAATTGAAGCTGCCCATGGTGTAACAACGGGTATTTCTGCTGCAGACAGAGCAAAAACGATTCAAGTGGCCGTTGCCCCTGATAGCAAATCAGAAGATATTGTTCAGCCAGGACATATATTTCCATTAAGGGCACAGCCAGGTGGAGTGCTTAGCCGTGCAGGGCATACTGAGGCAGGTTGTGATCTTGCTAGGCTGGCTGGATTAACCCCAGCGGCGGCAATTGTGGAAATTATGAACGAAGATGGTACCATGGCCCGCCGGCCAGACCTGGAAACATTTGCGGAGACGCACGGGTTGAAAATCGGTACTATTGCCGACTTGATTCACTATCGAATCTTGAATGAGCGTACAGTTACTAAAGTAAACCAGCAAAACCTGGCAACAGAGTTCGGGGCGTTTGAGCTAACTACGTTTACAGACTCTATTCAGGGTAATACCCATCTTGCTCTCTCTCTTGGTGATGTTAATGCTGATGAGCCAACCTTGGTAAGAGTGCATGTTACTGATCCGATTCGTGACTTGTTAGCAGCACAGCCTCCTCAGCATGCAAGCTGGAGTATTCATAAAGCGCTGAAAAAAGTAGCAGATGAAGGTAAAGGGGTAATTGTGCTGTTAAATCCAACAGCTTCACTGGATTTTGAAGAAAGCTTGGGCCGTTTCTTCCACCCAGAGCAAAGCCAGCGTGCTCCAGGACAGTCTGGATCAGGCGCTTATTTAATGGTCGGCACTGGCTCGCAAATCCTAAGAGAGCTGGGTGTGGGTAAAATGAAACTGCTGAGTTCACCCATGAAGTTTGGTGCCATTTCTGGGTTTGATCTAGAGATTTGTGAATACATTCCGTTTGATGAGGCAGAATAGTCAATGTCAGAGATAAACACAGTGGAAGGCTTCTTAACCCCTAATGATGGTAAATATGCCATTGTAGTGGCTCGCTGGAATGGTTTTGTGGTTGAGAGCTTGTTACAAGGGGCAGTTGATGTACTCATTAGACACGGTATTGATCGAGATAACCTAACAATTATTCGCTGCCCAGGTGCCTTTGAAATCCCGCTTACGGTCAAGAAAGTTGCCAAGCAAGGCCAGTATGATGCGATTATTGCTTTAGGTGCAGTTATTCGTGGTGGTACTCCCCACTTTGAATATGTAGCTGGTGAGTGTACTAAAGGCTTAAGCAGTGTTTCTTTAGATTATGAAGTACCCATTAG
This sequence comes from Spartinivicinus ruber, assembly GCF_011009015.1. NCBI lineage: Bacteria > Pseudomonadati > Pseudomonadota > Gammaproteobacteria > Oceanospirillales > Zooshikellaceae > Spartinivicinus > Spartinivicinus ruber. The sequence continues at coordinate 5,312,270 of NZ_CP048878.1, read as the reverse complement.
CTTTGGTGTACTAACTGTAGACACCATTGAGCAAGCTATTGAACGTTCTGGTACTAAAGCGGGTAACAAAGGTGAAGAAGCTGCATTGTCAGCACTGGAAATGGTTAGTTTGTTAAGTAATTTAGAGGCTTAATTAAGTGAGCGACGCAGTATCTCAATCCGCAGATAAACCCAAACCTTCAGCTCGCCGTAAGGCCCGTCAGTTTGCGCTACAAGCACTTTACCAATGGCATATTGCTGGCGGTAATGTGTCGGCTATTGAAGCGCAGTTTCGTACTGATAATGACATGAAAAAAGTGGATGTGAGCTATTTTCACGATTTGTTGCATGGCGTAACCAGCAATTTGGCTGATATTCAACAGGCTATCGAGCCATATTTGGATCGAGACCTGAAAGAGCTTGATCCTATTGAACTCAACACCTTGCGCATTGGTGCTTTTGAGCTGTTAAAGCGAATCGATGTGCCATATAAAGTGGTGATTAATGAGTCGATTGAGCTTGCTAAGCGGTTCGGTGCTGAAGAAAGCCATCGCTACGTGAACGGGATATTAGATAAAGTCGCCGCAAGAGCGCGTTATCAAGAAGTTAATAGCCATCGGTTGAAACCTTCTTGACCAACCCCAGCAAATCAGCGGACTTTTGTAGAGATTGAGCGAATTTCAATTAATCGCTAACTATTTTAATCAGCCATCTCTAACTTCTGTAGGTGATATGCCAGCTGAGTTAGGGATAGGTGATGACTGCGCGCTTCTCTCCCTTCCAGATCAACAACAGCTAGCCATTTCTATTGATACGCTAGTAGCTGACGTACATTTTCCTGCTGAAGCAGCTGCCGAGCAGATAGGCTACCGAGCCCTGGCGGTGAGTGTTAGTGACTTAGCGGCAATGGGGGCCAAACCTAGCTGGTTTACCTTGGCTTTAACCTTACCTGAATCAGATCGGAGTTGGCTTGCTCAGTTTGCAAAAGGCTTGAGTCAAGCTGCTAACCAGTTTGATATTAGGTTGGTTGGTGGTGATACCACTAGGGGATATTTAACAATTTCGATTCAAGTGCATGGCCTGGTAGATCCAAGCCGGGCCATGCTACGAAGCAAAGCAGCTGTTGGAGATTTAATCTATGTGTCTGGTACCTTGGGTGATGCTGCAGCTGCCTTAAAGTATGTTAAAAGCCAACCTAACTTACCAGAGTTTACTAGTTCAGTAGTTAGCCAACTGTATCAACGCTTTTACCGACCTGAGCCACGAATTAATCTGGGGCAAAGGCTAGCTGCATTAGGTGTTAAGTGTGCTATTGATATTTCAGATGGGCTGTTGGCTGATTTGGGACATATTTTGGAAGAGAGTGCTAAAGCTGACCACTCAGTGGGGGCTAAGCTTGATTTGGCAGCTTTACCTGTTTCACAGGCATTACTGAGTGAGGTAGATAACGCCAGCGCATTCAATTTAGCGCTAACCGGGGGGGATGACTATGAGCTTTGTTTTACAGCACCACCTCAGCTTGCTCCACAACTGTCTCCTTTGGTTGAGGCGGGCGACATTACCTTAATTGGTAAAATTACTGCTCAACCAGGCATTGTTGATATTTACGATCAAACCATTGCTGTTGACCAGCCTGGCTACCAACATTTTTAGTGGTGCACCTTATATGTCTGAACTTCCTAAAGTAACTCTTGCTAGTGTTTTACGTAATCCCGTTCATTGCTTAGCTTTTGGTTTTGGTAGCGGAGTTGCGCCGAAAGCCCCCGGTACTTTTGGTACTTTGGCAGCGGTCCCCTTTTGGTTACTGCTCAGTCAGCTGCCATTGGTTTGGTATAGTTTGGTGGTTTTATTGACTGCAATCGTTGGTGTTTGGTTGTGTGGTAAAACTGCCGAAGACCTTAAAGTACATGATCACCCCGGTATTGTTTGGGATGAAATGGTGGGCTACTGGATTACTATGTGGGCTGCACCTACCGGCTGGTATTGGCCAATACTCGGATTTGGTTTATTTAGGTTGTTTGATATCTGGAAACCCTGGCCAATTTCCGTTGCTGATAAAAACCTTAAAGGTGGGGTTGGCATAATGCTGGATGATTTATTGGCGGGTTTATTGGCATTAGGTTTTATGCAGCTGGTTTACTATTGGGCCGCTTAGCATAAGGCGCTACAATTAATTCATAATATTGTCATAGACAAAGTTATTAAAAGTCATGACGTTTGAGGTGACTGGTTGGGGGGCATGGAGCGAATAGCGAATGATGAAAACTAATATCTTAACCCTTAGTTTATTAATAGGCTTAAGTTGCTCAATACCCTGTTTCGCAGAGCCTCAGGTTAGTGTGGTAGGTTTGTTTAGTGGTCGGGCAGTGGTAAATATTGATGGTAAACGTTATGTATTGAAAAAGGGTAAGCCTGGCCCCAAAGGTATAAAGCTAATTAGTGCTAATGCATCAGAAGCCGTGTTAGAAATAAACGGTAAAACCCGTACTTTTGGTTTGTCCCGTGATTATTCTGGTCAGTACACTGCACCTGAAAAAATAAAAGTTAACCTCAACCGGTCTCCAGATGGCCATTATTATGCCTATGGCGCTATTAACGGTGTACCTACTAAGTTTTTGGTTGATACGGGAGCAACTTCTGTTGCAATGAATTCAAAAGTAGCCAAAGCAGCAGGGGTTAATTATATTGCGGACGGAATTCCTATTAATACAGCGACTGCCAGTGACGTAGTGAAAACATTTCGAGTCACGCTGCAGTCAGTAAGTATTGGTGGAATTAAAGTCCAAAATGTTGCGGCAGGTGTTCACGAAGGTAGTATGCCGGATATAACGCTGCTGGGCATGAGTTTTCTTCGTCATGTAAAAATGACGGAAGAAAGTGGTGTGTTAACGCTAGAGCAAAAGTATTAGTAATTTTGATTGTCGTCTGCCGGGAAAAGAGATGCTTTATTAATGTAGAGCATCTTTATCAGCTCATCCTAGGACAGTAGCGATTTAGGAGTGATTGTGTCGGTATTATTTGTTGCTTCATCAAAGCTTCCCACCCCATTTGGTGTTTTCGATATGCACGGTTTTATGGATGAGATGACCGGTAAAGAGCATATTGCATTAACAATGGGCAATGTCTGTGATGGAGAGCCAGTATTAGCACGTGTTCATTCTGAGTGTTTGACAGGCGATGCATTATTCAGTTTGCGCTGTGATTGTGGGGCCCAGCTTCAGGCAGCATTAAAGGCTATTGCAGAGGAAGGCCGAGGGGTTATCCTTTATTTAAGACAGGAAGGCCGGGGAATTGGCCTATTGAATAAAATTAAAGCTTATCACTTGCAAGATGGTGGAGCAGATACTGTCGAAGCCAATGAGCAGCTTGGATTTGCAGCTGATTTACGCAAATACGATATGTGTCACCCAATGCTAGAGCATCTGGGTATTGGTAGCCTGTGTTTGATGACTAATAATCCTGCAAAAGTAGCTGCTTTGGAAAAAGCGGGTTTAAAAATTATTGAGCGCAAACCACTGCAAACTGGACGCAACCCCCATAACGAACGTTATTTATTAACCAAAGCAGATAAAATGGGGCATTGGATAACTCCCCCGGAAACTTAGAAACAACGCTCTTTATTTCGGAACGTGCACGAAATAAGCTCCACCGTTGTTCCCACTCTATTTGGCTTGACTGTGTTGCAAAAATTCATGCGCGTCTTGGAATAAAAAGCATTTAGTGCATGTCTCATAGAATGAAAAAAGCCAGCAATTTGCTGGCTTTTTTGGTCGGTTTACCCAGATGATTAAGCGAGAGATGGTTGAGCTTGGGTTGGCTCGTTGGCCTGGTGAGCTTTTACCGTAGCAATAATGCTCGCTGCATCTAAGCCACAAGCAACTAATTGTTCGCTGCGTTTGGCTTGCTCAATAAACTGATCAGGAATGCCCAGGTTAATGACGGGTATGTTGATATCTAGCTGGTGTAGTAGTTCATTAACTCCTGAACCTGCGCCACCTATCACGGCGCCATCTTCAATAGTGACTAATAATGAATGGCTAGTTGCCAGTTGTTTCATTAATTCCACATCAAGGGGCTTGGCGAAACGCATATTGGCGACAGTTGCGTTTAATTCAGTAGCAGCCTGAGTTGCATTTTCCAGTAAGGTGCCGAACGCCAGAATAGCCACATCATGGCCTTGCTTGACTACTTCACCTTTTCCAATAGGTAAGGTTTCCAGGCCGGGCTGAATGACTGCACCAATGCCTGTGCCGCGAGGATAACGAACTGCTGCAGGTCCTTGGTGTCGGTAGCCAGTAGACAGCATGAGTCGGGTTTCGTTTTCATCTGAAGGGGTCATAATCACCATTTCAGGAATACAGCGAAGAAATGAGATATCGTAGCAGCCAGCATGAGTTGGGCCATCTTCACCAACCAATCCGGCACGGTCAATAGCAAACAGCACATCAAGGTTTTGTACGGCTACATCATGAACCAGTTGATCATAGGCTCTTTGTAAAAAGGTTGAATAAATGGCGACTACTGGCTTAAGCCCCTCACAGGCCATGCCTGCTGCTAGAGTGACAGCATGTTGTTCAGCAATGGCTACGTCAAAATAGCGTTCAGGGTATTGCTCAGCAAACTTAATCAGGTCTGAACCCTCTTTCATCGCTGGAGTAATACCAATTAGTTTGTCATCTGCTGCTGCCATATCACAAAGCCAGCTGCCAAATATATTGGAAAACTTGGGCTTCTTAGCTTTTGGCGTGATAGGTTTGATTGGTGGTTCAGGCTCTAACTTAGTAATGGCGTGATAGCCAATAGGGTCTTCTTCCGCAGGATTAAATCCCTTCCCTTTACGGGTAACTACATGTAAAAACTGAGGGCCTTTCAAATCTTTGATGTTACTTAAGGTGTGAAGCAATGTGTCCAAATCATGGCCATCGATAGGGCCTATATAGTTAAAGCCAAGCTCCTCAAACAAAGTGCCTGGAACTACCATCCCTTTCACATGCTCTTCTGTACGCCGTGCTAGCTCCCAAGCTTTAGGAATATTACTCAACACCTTTTTGCTGCCTTCACGCATGGAGTGATACATCTTGCTGGACAAGACTTTGGCGAAGTAGTTGGAGAGCCCACCTACATTATTGGAAATGGACATGTCATTATCATTGAGGATAACCAACATATTGGCATTGACATCTGAGGCATGATTTAGCGCCTCAAAGGCCATACCTGCCGTTATGGCTCCATCACCAATCACTGCAATGGATTTACGGTCTTCACCCTGTAGTTTTGAGGCAATAGCCATCCCTAAAGCTGCACTAATAGAGGTGCTGGAGTGCCCTACACCAAAGGTATCGTAGGGGCTTTCTGATCTTTTAGGGAAGCCTGCCAAGCCATCTTTCTGGCGGAGTGTATCCATCAGCTTACGTCGACCTGTCAGTAACTTGTGTGGATAGGCCTGATGGCCTACATCCCAAACCAGACGATCGTAAGGTGTGTTAAAAATGTAATGGAGTGCGATGGTGAGTTCAATTACACCCAAGCCAGCACCGAAGTGTCCGCCTGTCTGGCCAACACAAAAAAGCAGGTATTCTCTTAGTTCCTTTACAAGTTGAGGGAGCTGTTGTTCAGATAGTTTGCGTAAATGTTCTGGCAAATCCACCTGATTCAGAAGTGGTGTAGCTGGTTTTGTTAGAGGAATCTCATTAAACATTGACATGCAAACTCATTCTAAAATGGTGATGAGCTCAGGCTTTAAGCAGGTAATGCTGACAAGTGCTTCAAGCCTCAGTGACTAAGCACCCTGTGACCCAAAGCTGGTCATTTTACCTGATCTATGAATTTTTGACCATTTCAACAAGGTTGGTTGGAACTCGAATACTTCACCAGTCCACAGAAATTTTATAGGTAACACAGTGAGCCCACGCCTTTCGCTTTTGCATAGTGTTAACTGGCCCTAATAATAACTGCAATCAATGCCAAAACATTACACCAGAAAGGCATTTAGTAATAACTCTGATTACTTATTTGAGCGAGTGTTTCACTAATGATTCCTTTGAGTAATCAGTAGTGCCAGTTGTTTAAGGGGATCAGACGCTTCCCCTAGTGGGGCTAGTATTGCCAATGCATTTTCAGTCAGTTGTTGAGCTTTTTGTTTGGCTTGAGCTAAGCCCATTATGGCTGGATACGTGGGTTTGTCATTAGCAATATCGGCACCTTGCATTTTACCCAAGGTTTCAGTATCTGACTCGATATCCAGAATATCATCCTGAATTTGAAAAGCGAGTCCAACAGCATCAGCAAACTGATTCAACTGCTGCCAGATATGTTGCTCAACTTGTCCACTGGCTAGAACACCTAGTTGAACACTTGCTTTTATCAAAGCTCCTGTTTTGCATTGATGCATTGTTTCAAGCTCATTTAGGGTCAGCTGTTTGCCAACTGAGCAAAGGTCAATGGATTGTCCTGCGACCATGCCATTCATCCCCGAGGCTGTCGCTAATACTTGAATTTGCTTGAGTTTAGTAGGTGGTGGCAGTTTACAGTTTGGAAACCATTCATCAGTCGCTATAGCCTCAAATGCCAAAGTTTGCAATGCATCACCTGCTAGAATAGCGGTAGCCTCATCAAAGGCAATGTGGCAGGTTGGCTGACCGCGTCTTAGCGCATCATCATCCATGGCTGGGAGGTCATCATGAATTAATGAGTAGGTATGGATGCACTCAATAGCAACAGCAGCCGGATCTGCATCAGCTAGATTGCCGCCTAACCCTACACAAGTTGCAAACGTTAATAAGGGCCGGAGACGCTTACCACCTTGATTCAGGCTATAATTAATTGCTTTGGTTAAATAGGGTGCTGTATTAGGGTGCTCGGCTAACAAGTGGCCCAGTAGCTGATTGGTGCGCTGTTGAAAATTGGTAAGCTGCTGATACTGCGACATCATAGTGGCTACTACTCTTCTGTCTCAAATGGTTCGATATTCTGTAGACCATTCTTTTCCAGTAGCAGATTTACCTTTTGCTCAGCTTTAGCTAATGCTTGTTGGCAATCCCGGGTTAGCTTAATGCCTTGTTCAAAAGCTTGTAATGCATCTTCTAGAGGAAGCTCCCCAGACTCTAGCTGTTCAACAAGCTTCTCTAACTCTGTTAGTGACTCTTCAAATGAAATTGCCGTTTTTTTTCTGGCCATTGATGGTCTGCTCCCTAGTCTGATGGTTGGCAACAGTACCGAACCCCGCCTTGCCGGTCAATGGGGCTCCATGGTTAACGGCCTGTTAAATGCTACTTATTTATTGAATGCGGCCTATACTTTGAAACTGGGGAATCTCTACAAAATTTCAATTTCATAGATAAGGAAAAGGAGCGCACCGGTGGATCTTGCGACACTGGTAGGATTGCTTGGCGCATTTGGTATTGTTTTAGCTGCGATGGTGTTAGGTGGTTCAGTGATGGTGTTTATCAATGTGCCATCACTGTTAATCGTTATTGTGGGCAGCATTTTTACAGTATTAATGAAGTTCACCTTGAAGCAGTTCCTAAGTGCTTTTGGAGTAATGGGTAAGACTTTTAAATTTAACTCTGTCGACTTAAATGCATTGATGGAGCAAATTATTGAATTGGCAGAAACGGCTCGCAAAGGTGGACTTTTAGCGCTGGAAGATAAAAAAGTCGATCATGACTTTTTACAAAAAGGTATTCAAATGCTGGTCGACGGCCATGATCCGGAAGTGGTTAAAGCTGTGCTTTCCAAGGATATGCGACTAGCGGTGGCGAGGCATGAGCTAGGCTCCAAAATTTTCAGTGCCTTAGGTGATGTAGGTCCAGCGATGGGGATGATTGGTACCTTGGTTGGTTTGGTACAGATGCTATCCAACATGGCAGACCCAAAATCAATTGGACCTGCCATGGCGGTAGCACTTCTTACTACCTTGTATGGGGCTATGTTGGCCACTATGTTTGCCCTGCCAATCGCTGACAAATTATCAATTCGACGAGATGAAGAAGCACTCAGTAAGTCTTTAATTATTGACGCGTTATTAGCTATTCAAGAAGGACAAAACCCACGGGTTATTCAAACCATGTTGAAGACCTATCTGCCAGAGGGTGGGCGTGGCCCTGAAGAAGATTAAAGGGGCAAGCGATGGCTGATAATAACGATGAGTGTGAATGCCCCCCATGCCCAGCCGGAATACCAGGCTGGGTAATGACCTTTGCTGACTTAATGTCATTATTGATGTGCTTTTTTGTCTTGCTGCTTTCTTTTTCTGAAATGGATGTAAAAAAATACAAGCAAATTGCCGGGTCTATGGCAAGTGCATTTGGTGTGCAAAATATCATTAAACAAAAAGATATACCCAAAGGAACCAGTGTAATTCAGCAGGAGTTTAGTCCAGGACGTCCAGAGCCTACCCCATTAAATACAATTCAACAACAAACGACAGAAGTAACCAAGCAAGATTTGGAAACCAGTCTTGAACAGTTTGAGGCATCAGAAGGGGTACAAAATGAGAAGTTTCAAGAGCTAATTGAAATTATGCAGCAACTGCAAGAAGAGTTAGATCAAGAAGCCATGAAACTGGCAAATTCTCTTCGGGAAGAAATTGACAAAGGGAATGTTGAAGTTGAAACCAAAGGCAGAAAAATCGTTATTCGGGTTCAGGAAAAGGGCTCTTTTCCCTCTGGCTCTGCTGAGTTACAACCTGACTTTATTCCTGTGATGGCCAAAATAGCAGATGTATTGTCTGGCCATAAAGGCAATATTTCGGTGGAAGGTCATACCGACTCTATTCCTATTGATACAGAAGAGTTTCCCTCAAATTGGTCACTTGCCTCAGCTCGAGCAGTTTCAGTAGCTCATGAGTTGATGGCTGATACGCGAATGGATCAGAGTCGTTTTCAAATTAAAGGTTTAGCCGATACTCGTCCTTTGGTGAATAACGACACGCCCAATAATCGGGCGAAGAATCGCCGGGTAGAGATTGTAATTCAACAAAGCACTGATCAAGAACTGAAAGAGGGTATAGAAGAACTTAAAGCAGAGGATAAAGAGTTATTTGAAAAACTTCAGGAAAAAGAGCCTGACTTCTTCTTAACCCCTGATGAGATTTTTTAAATGAGATAGTGAGTGATGGAAGAGCGCCGCCGTTTTTTTCGAATTGATGACAAAGTGGGCCTTCGCTTTAAGGTTGTTACTGAACAAGAGTGGCAACACTTTAAAGAAAATGGCGTAGCGCCGATACCCGACTCTCAAGGAGTAGCATGTCCTGGACTAGAGCAAAAAATTTCAAAGGCTATTGAGAAGCTAAAAGCTATTTCAGTAGAAGCGGCTGAGGTAGCCTGGTTATTAAATGCCAAAATGAATGGTTTAGTAGAGTTAATCGTTGAAGATGCTACATTGTCTGACTTGATTAAATCTATGGATGTGAATATCAGCGCTTGTGGTATGGCTTTCCATGTTATACAGCCATTGCAGAGTAATCAGCTGTTGTACTTGGAAATTACATTAAAGCAGCAGGATGAACCCATAGTGGCTCTAGCGAAAGTGATTAGCTGCAGCGAAAGTGAAGAAGATACAGAAATACCTGAGCGTTATTTGGTGCGCATTGATTTTCATGATATTGACCATGATACCCAGGAGTTGTTAATTCAGTATGTGGTCAAACAGCAAGGGTATCTGTTAAAGCAGAAAAAACACCTTAAGTGACCACCATAAAAAAAGCCTCAACAGCAGATACTATTGAGGCTTTTTTGAAAGACAGTTTGTTTACTTAGCTAGTCTTTTTTATTCCACACATTTGGATCCATAGTGCGGTCCAAGAATGGGAATTTCTTCCGATCAAATACTGGTTTTTTGTTAGCTTTAATTTGCTCATCAAAGTCTTTCAGTACTGAGAAGGCAATCTTGGACAACAGTAAAATGGCGATAATGTTGATAATGGCCATCACACCCATTGATAAGTCTGCCATATTCCAGACCAGGCTAACTTTTGCTACTGAGCCAAACAAAATCATACCTAAAACTACCAAACGGTAAGCTAGCAACAGCGCTTTACTCTCCTTGATAAACATCAAGTTAGTTTCGCCGTAGTAATAGTTGGCGATGATAGAAGTAAATGCGAATAGCAAGATAGCAAAGGCAATGAAATAGCTACCCCAACTACCAACATGTTCTGTCAGTGCAGCCTGAGTAAGGTCAGAACTGGTTAAGCCGCTGCCTGGAACTAGTTGGTCTGATAGTAAAACGATAGAGGCTGTCGCAGTACAAATAACGATAGTATCCATAAATACCCCCATCATTGACACAATACCTTGAGTCGCAGGGTGAGGAGGATTTGGACTAGCTACAGCAGCAGCGTTTGGCGCACTACCCATACCAGCTTCGTTAGAGAATAAGCCGCGCTTCAAACCGTTCATAAAGGCTTCTTTGATCATCCAGCCTGCAGCACCACCTGCAGCACTTTCCATTCTAAAGGCATGCTCAAAGATGGTGGAAAATACGCCAGGTAGTTTGTCAATATTCATGAAGATGACGGCTACTGCAACTAGCAAATAGAGCAGTGCCATGAAAGGCACGCAGTATTCAGCAAAACGAGCAATTGAGCGAATGCCACCAAAGATTACAATAGAAGCAATAATGATAATCGCGAAGCCAATGTAGTAATCAAAATTCTTGATACCATCAGCATTGAAAGCTGACTGCATAGCGGCAGAAATAGTATTTGACTGGACGGCATTGAACACTAAGCCAAACGCAATAATTAAGCTAATGGCAAAGACAATACCTAACCAGCGCTGGCCTAAACCTTTTTGAATGTAATATGCAGGGCCGCCTCGGAAGGTGCCATCACCACTATCAGTTTTGTAAACCTGTGCGAGGGTACACTCGATAAAGCTGGTAGCCATCCCCAGCACAGCAATCACCCACATCCAGAAAATAGCGCCCGGCCCACCAGCATAGATAGCCGTTGCTACGCCAGCTAGGTTACCTGTACCCACTCTAGCGGCTAAACTGGTACAAAATGCTTGGAACGAGGAAATGTTGCCATCACTACTTTGGCGACTGCTAAACAGAGCTTTTGCTGAATAGCCAAACCGTCTGATTTGAATAAAGCCTGAAAAAACTGTGAAATAAAGTCCGGCAGCTAATAGTAGCCAAATCAGGAGGTTCCCCCAAATAAGGCCGTTACCGGCATCTACATAGCTACTAAGAACCTGCTCCAAAGCTTGAAGGCTGGTCACTTTTTCAGTTGTACTCATACTGCATACCTTTGTTGTACTACTTGAGTTGGCGATGCATAGTGACATTGCCGATAAGACATACACAAGGAGGCGAAGCATAATGGTGGAAAATCGCTTTTGAAATAGTACTTATACGTAGTGACAGAATCTGGGTAATGTGATCAATAGGGCGTGTGCGGTGTAATTTAAAACAACAAGACAGCGTCCGAAAATGAGGTTAAGCTATTGAAATATAAAAATTTATTGGCTTATTTTAAGGGCTTTCATAAGACTGTCAGACTACATTTGTATTGTGTCTAACAGGTGTTTTATTGGGGTGACATTTTTTTTGTAAATGTTTGAAATGTGATCTGTATGAGGAGTAAAACTGCCTATTTGCTTCTTAAATTTTACAGGTATCAAGTAAAACCAAGAGCTGCTATTAGTGAGCCAAAAATTTCTACTCGGCTATTTCATCAGGTATCAAAAGTTTTGGGCGATATGAGAAAGTGATTGTAGCTTAGAAAAGTATTCAGGATTGCAAGTTGTAAATTTGAAACACCTTGAATAATTATAGGGTAGAACAAATATTGGCAAGCTGGTGTCACTACAATGGGTTACTAATACGGGTTTTTTAGCGCTTGGCTATTGGATGTGCTAATTGTTTAGGGGCGTGTGTATGCTCCTTAGTTGGCCCAAGGAAAGGCATGAATACTGAAAATAGCAAAGAACGCTACTAGAAGTATGACCTTTATCGCTATAATTGTTGAATAGGCTTTAAGGTTAAGTAAAGCTCTACCTCTCACTCATTCAGGTCAATATAGAGGATGTCAACGTCTAAACGGTTTCAAGTTTTTGTCAGCTCTACCTATCGTGACTTGGTAGAAGAACGTCAGCAAGTGTTTCTTGCATTGCTTGGGTTAGGTTGTATACCTGTTGGGCCTGAATTTATCCCTGGGTTTGATAACGAAAGCGATGACTGCTGGCCAAAAGTGCGACAGCAAATTGATGAAAGTGATTATGTCGTGTTAATGCTTTCTGGGCGCTATGGCACATTAACGCAAAGTGGAATCAGCTTTTTGCACCGGGAATATACTTACGCTAATACCCTAAAGAAGCCCATACTCTGCTTTATTCGTGACCCTCGGTATCCACTGGCTCCCACTAAAAAAGAGCGTACCGCTGATGGTGTTGCTCGTTTTAGGGTATTTCGTGAATCTTTGCAAAAACACGAACATTTACCATGGGATACTACTGATAGCTTAATCATGTCACTACGTCAGTACTTGCCGCAATTTATGGAGAAGTATCAGGCTGTTGGTTGGGTTAGAGCTAATACACTGCCTGGCATGAATGAGCAGTCTGGTAATCTGAACTTTTCTGAACAGTTGACTGAGCTGCAAGAAGTAAAAAATGCGTTGAATTACCCAGAAATGTTGCAGCAAAACCGCTCAGTGGCCTTATTGAAGCAATCTGTTGAGCTGACTTACATCTGCAATATTTATATTCAAGGCAATTGTAAGCTGATAACAGAGAAAGCATCATTGCTTTGGCAGGATATCTTTACGGCATTTGTTAGCCATATGCAGCAAAGTGCTTCGGAAGATAGGATTAAACAATCGCTAGCGCATTTTTTAGAAGAGCGCTTTGCCAGTACGATTTACGAACAAAATCAGGAAGTGCACGCAATTAATGACTTTCAGTTTACTGATACTTCATTACGAATGATTCGTTTACACTTGCGGCGAATGGGGTTAATTCGAAAGGATACCTTGCGCTCAAGTCGAAGTCGTTCGGTTTGGCAGCTAACACCGATTGGTCGTAAGGCGTTGCAAGACCTTTCAATGGCAGAAGCCATTAAATCCTAAGGCTGTAGCTGTTAATTAAGCTGGCAGCCCAAAGTTAAATTCGCCATAGTAAATTACAAATAGTGGCTTAGAGGTGTTCACCTCTTAATGAAAGCACGATGTCTTGTAGCTTTTCTGCGGAGACGGCTTCTGGCTGGATTGAGTCTCCTATTACTACTGATACCTTGGACCAGAAACGCTTGGGCAAGGTTGTTAAAGCATGACCCCCTTTGTGGCTAAAGAAACTACCCCACAAGCCACGCAATGCCATAGGGACTACTGGCACTGGGTCTCGCTCGATAATCTTTTCAATGCCTTTTTTAAACTCATTAATTTCCCCATCTTTGGTGAGTTTCCCTTCAGGGAATATACAGACTAGCTCCCCTTGTTTAAGTGCTTCTGAAATGCGTTCAAATGCAGCATTAAAGACATCAGGATTTTGATGACGAGAGGTAATGGGAATTGCCTTAGCAACCCGGAAAATAAAATTAAGTACGGGTAAATCGTAGATAGGTTTATACATTACAAACCGTACTGGACGATGACAAACCCCAGCTAGTAATAAAGCATCTACATAACTGACATGATTGCAGACAATTACGCCTGGACCTTCATCAGGGATTTTTGTGATATTTTCACTACGCACCCGGTACATAGTGTGAGTAAGTAGATAAATTAAAAAACGCATGGTAAATTCTGGTACGGTTGAATAAACATAAAGAGCAACAACGGCATTCAGTAAAGCCAGTACCAGAAAAAATTGCGTGATGGTTAAACCTGCAACTCCAATAAACAAAATACCACTCAGAGCACTGACCACCATAAACAGCGAGTTGATTATATTATTGGCGGCTATAACTTGGGCACGATATTCCTCTGGCGTTCTGTGTTGAATAAGGGCATATAAGGGCACAATAAATAGCCCGCCAAAAAAGCCAATTAGTGCCATATCAATTAATACACGATAGTTGCTGCCGGTTTGAAAGAATTCTGTAAAACTTAATAGTTCTGCTGAGTTACTAGGTTGAGTGGCAAAGAACAGGTCAATGCCAAAAATGGTCAAGCCAATACTGCCAATGGGAACAATACCAATTTCTATTTTATGGCCTGATAACCTTTCGCACGACATGGAGCCTAAGCCAATGCCAATAGAAAAAGAGGCTAATAAACAGGTTACGACTCCTTCGGCACCTCGTAAAACCTCTTCAGTGAAATTTGGCAACTGGGTTAGATAAGCTGCCCCTAAAAACCAAAACCAGCTGATAGCCATAATGGATAAAAATACTGAATGAGATTTTTTAGCTTGCTTGATTATTCGCCAAGCTTCTGTAATAGGATTTAAGCTAATTTTAAGGGAAGGGGCGCTGGCAGGAGCTTCAGGAATTTTGCGACTACAGATATAACCGATCACTGCGAATACAATCACTGAGATAGAAATCCAGGTGGATGCCGTTTCTAAGCTTGCCAATAAACCTCCAGCAATGGTGCCAAATAAAATGGCGAGAAACGTACCCATTTCAACAAAGGCATTACCACCCACTAATTCATCTTCATATAAATGTTGAGGAATAATGGCATATTTGACTGGGCCAAAAAAAGCTGATTGAGTACCCATTAAAAATAAAATAAATAACAGTAGCCATAGACTGTTTAGGTAAAAGGCAACAGCAGCAGTTAGCATTATGCCTATTTCAAGTATTTTAACTCGCCGAATAATTTGCGATTTTTCATATTTGTCGGCAATTTGACCTGCTAAAGCAGAAAATAAAAAAAAGGGTAGAATAAACAGACCAACTGCTGCGTTTATCAGAATATCTTCAGAAATGGCAGCTACCTCGCCACCAAACTGAGTAATATTATAAGTGACCAAAAACACTAATGCATTTTTAAAAATATTGTCATTAAATGCGCCAAAAAACTGAGTAAGAAAAAAAGGCAGAAAGCGGCGCCTTTTCAATAAGCCAAACTGGCTTTTTTCCTCATTAGGGTGCATGGTTACTACTCCTTTACGCTTTAAAGTACGACCTTTAGTTAGTTTGTACAAGCCCTGTTAAAAAGTGATGTACTAATTGTTCTAGCATGTATTCAGCACTTGTTGTATTACTGATAAACAACTTATCGCCTAATGCAAGGCTGGTAATGCCATGAACGCTACCCCATAGGGTACGAGCAGTTAGCGAAATATCCTCTGCTGACTTATTTGGACAGAGCTGAATTAACTGCTCCTCGACCAGCTTAAATAGCCGATTGATCTTTTGTTGGTGCCATTCCGGTACCAACTCACCTTCAGGCATTTTATGATTAAAAACTAAAGCCCAGTGATTAGGCTCGGTAGTAGCAAACTGTAAGTATTGTTTAGCCAGTGCATTGGTTGCTTGTTCAGGTGAAAGGTTTGGCTTCGCCTGATGACTGGTTAGCTGTTGATATAGCCGGTCCAGGGTACGGCCATTAACCTGCAGCAGCATATCATTCTGGTGCTGAAACAGAGTGTAAAGCGTACCAGGCGTGTAATTGATAATACTGGCAATCTTCCGTACCGAAAGCTTCTCTGCTGGCAGCTCACTAAGCAGCTGCTCTATTGCACTTAAAGCCATTTCCCGGATTTGCTCTTGGGTGTGTTCGTGTCGTCTAGCCATATTACAGTTGCGTAAACTACTCTAATTGAACAGTGTTCAATTAGAGTAGTTTATTTTGGTTGGGGAGGCAAGCTTTGATTTAAAACCAGGATAAGGCTCAAAAATAGCTTGGATAAGGTTGAGGGTAGAAGCTTGAACGATTAAAACGGTTTTAGTTTGTAATAAAAATGTAACTTGTTTAAAATATGTTCGCTTTTTGCTGTTCCTGCGTATCAGTGATAAGCAAACAAAGAGTTATCGTTAAGGAAGTATGTAGTAAATGCACATTATTATTGGTTTTTTAACTGCTGTTGCGGGTCTTGTTTGGGCATTGTATAGACTCCAGAACTCAGGCGTTGACCTCAATTCATTTAATCCATTCTACTGGGTAAGAAGACGGAATTGGGAAAAGAGGATCGGTACTAAAGCCCTTCATTCAATTAGTAATCCCATGGAAGCAGCTGCAGTACTTGTTGTTGCTATGGCTGAATTGAATGGCATGGTAACGCAGGAACTCAAACAGAAAGTTATTGCGTTGTTTTCTTCAGAGTTTAAGGTTTCAGAAAAAGAGGCTATTCACCTTTATGCTTCTTCATCACATTTGCTTAAAGACGCTTTAAATGTTTCTGCTGAGGTAAAGCATATTCTTGGCCCGACTATTTCATTATATGAAAATCGCCATAAAAGCTCTCTCCTGGATATGTTAAATGAAGTTGGCAATTTTGAAGGAGGTTTTAGTCAGCCTCAAGAAGAACTGCTGAAAAATATTAATCGATTACTCAGCATGAATAAAAGCAACTCAAAACAGTGGTAAAATATATTAAGGTGAGGCATTGCAAGGAAGCCTCAATGCCTTTCCACTTAGCATAGAACTGTAGTTATTGAAAAATAAGTTATTAAATACAGCTAAGTATATATCAAAGCATCAAATGAGCTGCTCGAAATAGTAAAAGGCTAGCTTCAAATATTAACATGGATCGAAGAAAAATCCTCTCAACAGCTACATTATTGGTCGCAATAATTGGAATCGGCTTTGCGATGAGTCCATTTATAATTTCGCTTAACCCTCCATCTCACTTGCCTGAGTATGCAAAGGGATTTGATATTAGTGAAATGGAGGAAAACTCTATAAAAACCATTCATATAAGATCAAGCAAAAAAATTGAGTATGGCAGAGGAAGTAGCTGGGAGCCAGGAGATGCTTTGATTATTGTAAGAGGAGATGAAAAAGAATTTCATCTTTATTGGGTACCTACCTGGGAACAGCAATTTCTTATGCCTATGACATTTTGGGGGCAGCATGGGGGATATTGCAAAAAGCTTGGGGTTGAAGTGAATACGAATAGGAGGGTGATTAAATGCTTGAGTTCTGAATCCTCTCGGTTTCCTTACAAAGAATGGATGTGGTCTATAGAGGGTGAAGGATTAGGTAGAATGAGTCCAGACTTATATAGAATTAATTTTAGAGTAGAAAATAATGTGATTTATGCATTTTTGGCCACCAATCAATACTAATTGAAATCCAATAACCAGTCTACAACTGAATTATCATTTAAACTAAAAAATAGTGAACCTATCTTTGGCGATGAGTCAGGAGCATAAAAAGGCAATTAACATGAATCAGGACCAACTAGATATTATAGAAGTTGAAAAGGTTTTCGAAGCTGGTGATATAGAAGGCCTAAAAAAACTATTACCTCCATTATTAGAGCGCAATATACCTGAAGCTATTCGTATTAATGCATCGTTTTTCGACTCGGACATACCTGAAGAGGAATGTGAGCGCTTGTTTGTTGAAGGTATGTTCAGAGCTGCTAAGTTAGGTGACCCTAAAGCAAGATATCAAGTTGGTGTGTTTTATGACTTAGGTGAGTATGGGATCAAAGAGGATAAGTACAAAGCATCGCTAATATTTAAAAAACTAGCAGAGGAAGGTGATCCACATTGTATGTGGATATATGCTTGTGAGTTAATCTGGGGAAATGGATCGTTTCCAAAATCATTTAATGAGGGTATTCAGTTGCTGATGGAAGCATCAGAGAGGGGATCAGCAAATGCTTGTATGACTATTGCTGGTTTTTATGATGAAGGACAGTTTCGCTTTGAAAAAAATATCGAGAAAAGAGATAAATATAGAGCGTTGGCTTTAGTATATGATGATACAACATTCGACCCCTACGCTAAGCAGATTAAAGCCCCAGAAAAATAGCCTATCAAAATCGCTAGATGAAAAATTTTTATTAATGAATAGTTAGTATCTAAATAAAATTTAGTGACTTTGAAGGTTTATCTTAAATTTAATTTTTAAGACTAATGTTTGATGAAAAATATTAAGTATATAAAAATATTAACATTAAATGGTGTGCCAATAAACATGCATTGGTCCCTTTGTATTACTTTGCTTGTAATATTGGCTGCTGGTATTTCTGATTTTTCGGTTATTTTGGGTGGTTTTTCATTTTGGGGTATTATGCTGCTACATGAACTTGGGCACATGTATTTTGCATCAAGGCTTAACTTACAGACTATAAAAATAGACTTGCACTTACTGCATGGAATTTGTGAGTATGAGATTGGTACAGAATTTGAGTCATGTATTGTTTCATGGGGTGGAGTTGTAGCTCAGTCATTAGTATTTATTCCTTGTATTATACTGTATAGTTTGTTTGGTGAACAGTTAGAATGGTATTGTAATACCCCTTTAATTATCCTAGGGTATTTGAATGCAATGATTGCAATACTAAATTTGTCTCCTAGTAAGTGGTTAGATGGTGGCTCATGCTGGCGATTGTTTCCCTTGTTAGTACAAAAATTTAAAATTTATAGAGATGTAAGAAAGACCATAGAGGCTCAAGTTTTGTCTCCAGAAAAAATTGTCAAGAATGCAATAAACAAAGCACAGATAAAGTAAGTTAATACTCATATTCTGTCGAATCTATTAATGCCCCCCCTATTAACTTGGAATTCTGAGTGGTAAAGCAAGACTTGACCCCGAAGGTTTCTGACCTTATCAAGAAATTTTATATTGATATTCAATACAATCTATACTAACATCATTCACCTCCGCATAATCCTTGTGAATTTTTATCTCCTTAAAGCAATGATACCCTAATACTTTCAGGGATGCTTTATTCTCTGTAGATACTAATGCAATTAATGTTTTTATATTCATTTGAATAGCATGATAAATGATTTGTCCAACAGCAAATTTAGCGGCTCCACAACGGGTAAATTTTTCCCCAACACGATAGCCTAAATATGCGTTTTTTTTGTCGCTGTCAATCTTGGTTAAATTAACACGCCCAACAATCTCTTCTTCTTCATTAATGATCAGCATGGGTAACGAACGTTGTATACTGTATTCATTAAGAAGGTCTTTAATGTGTTTTTGAATACCAAAGTTAGAATAAAAGCCGGGTTCTCTGGGGTTGATATGAGACTCAAACCATTGTTTATTTTTAATTTCAAAAGCCAATAAATTTGTACTGTCGAACTCTGTTAATAATCTAAATTTCATGAGTGTATTTAATTTATAGTGATCCGCTTCCCTGTTGTTGCTGACTCCAACGCAGCATCCGCTAACATGAGTGCTTTTAAACCATCTTGCTGATTAGCTAGGGGATTAGTAGTGCCACGGATAGTTTCAATAAAGTTATCCAATTCTGCTTTATAGGCATCGGCATATCGTTCTAAGAAAAAATGCAGGGGTTTTTCTGTAATAACACCTTGTTCACCACTAAAGGATAAATTAGTAGCGGTATTATTATTGGCTTGCAACATACCTTTACTGCCAAATACTTCGATACGTTGATCATAACCATACACTGCTTGACGGCTATTACTGATTTGACAAAGTTTTCCAGAGGCAGTTTTTAAAACTACCATGGCGGTATCAACATCACCTAATTCACCAATTGCTGGGTCAATTAAACAACTGGCGCTGGCAAACACTTCTACAGGCTCTTCATCTAACAGCCAACGGGCCATATCCAAATCGTGAATCATCATGTCGCGAAATAAACCGCCAGTTGCTGGTAAAATATGAGCAGGGGGGGGAGAAGGATCACGACTGGTGATAGATACCATTTGTAGTTCACCAATTTTACCTTGTTGTAATTGGTAATGGAGTTGATTGAACTGTGGATCAAAGCGTCGGTTAAATCCTAAAGCACAGGCTACTTGGAAATCATCAATGACTTTCAGGCATTCTTTAACCCGTTCGATATTTAAGTCAATGGGTTTTTCACAAAATATAGTTTTACCTGCACGTGCTGAGCGAATCATTAAATCAGCATGAGTATCAGTTGAGCTGGCAATAATCACCCCTGTAACTGTCGTATCAGCTAAGGCTGTATTAGCATCTGTAACAGTAGCACCATATTGTTTTGCAAATTGTTCTGCTGCCGTTTGGTTAACGTCCACAACAAATTTAATTTGCACATCAGGGTGCTGCGATACATTTGCCGCATGGATGGCACCAATTCTGCCAGCCCCAAATAAACATAAGTTAATCATTACTTGTTTTCCTAATATTATTTTATTTTTTGATTATATTTTTCGTTGTTTGTTGTTCTTCTTGTTTATATGCCAGTCCAATAGAAAGCGCTTGTGCAATACATAACGATGAAGTCAGTGAACGAAACGAACGTACCTCTGCTTCTTTTACTACAAAGCTCACTGTTGCTTGTTGTACCAATGGGCTGAGCTGACTATCAGTAATTACAATTAAAGGCACTTCGTCTGGTTTTGCTTTTATGGTTTCTTGAGTTTCTTCCGAATAAGGCTTAAAACTGATAGCGACCATTGTGTCTTGAGGTTGAATTACACTGGCTTGTTCTCTAAACATACCGCCCACGCCATCAACTAAAAATGCGCTTTTTTCAACATGACGCAAAGCGTAAGCAAAGTAGGAGGCCACCACAAAAGAACGACGGAAGCCAACAATATGAATGATATTTGCTTTTTCAAGAATATTAACAGCTAAATCCAGTTTGTCAGCATCCGCTTCAGCTTTGAGCTGATCCATAGCAATCATATTGGCTGATGCAAACTCGTTAAGTAACTGAATAGGTGACGTTGGGCTTGACTGGTTCAGTTGTTCCTTAGCCAGGCGAATGCGTGCGTTGTAACTGGGCGTGTCTTCAACCAGCTTTGCACGAAATAGCCGTTGCATATCACTAAAGCCTTGGAAGCCAAAAGCATTAGCGAATCTCACTAATGTAGAGGGAGGAACATTGGCTTCTTGTGCGATAGCAGCCACAGTGCCAAACGCAATATTTTTTGGGTGATCTATCACAAATTGGGCGACCTGCTGTAGCCGTTTACTCAGCGAAATGTGCTTGGTAGTTATGGCAGACTCAAGTTCTGCCAGGCTCTCTGGCGGTGTGATCATCATGCATGGAAACCTTGTTATAGTAATGTTTCATTTATAGCGCAAACCCTTTAAAAATGAAACGAACATTTTATTTTTGATTGTTATAACAAAAAAATTTTAAAATATAGTGGAAATGAAATAAATATTTCAATATAACAGTAAGGACACATACAGAAGATGGCTGAGTATCACTGCTATTTCTGAAAAAAGTAAACTAATAAAAAGAATACAAGTGGCGAAAAATAAAAACTGACCTGTTTTAACCCAAAGCGACGCTTTTTAGAGGGCAAACGCTAAAAACCGTTAGCGAAGGGCATAATTATTATAATAAGGAGCTTTGAGTAATGAAAAAACTAGTTATTGCTGCAGTAACGGCTATAAGCACCTATTGTGGAATGTTAACAGCTGACACTTCCCGTGTAGTTGTTGTTAGCCATGGCCAACCCCAAGACCCTTTTTGGTCGGTGGTGAAAAATGGAGTGGATGAAGCGGCGAAAGAAGCACAAGTCAAAGTTGAATACCGAGCCCCCGACACATTTGATATGGTAAAAATGGCGCAAATTATAGATGCTGCCATTGCTACTAAACCGAATGGGTTAGTGGTGTCTATTCCAGATAAAGACGCTTTATCTGACTCAATAAAAAAAGCCGTCAATAATGGTATACCTGTTATTTCAATGAATTCTGGTGCTGATGCCTATAAACAGCTAGGCGTTAAACTTCATGTGGGGCAAAGTGAATATCTAGCTGGTAAAGGGGCTGGCGAAAGAATGCGCCAGGCAGGTGTGAAAAACGGTTTGTGCATTAATCATGAGCAGGGTAATGCAGGCTTGGACCAGCGATGTGATGGTTTTGTTGAGGGAATGAAAGGCAAAGCGGCGATTTTGGCGGTTAGCACTGACCCTACCGAAATACGAAATGCACTATTAGCTTATTTAAATAAAAATAGAAATATAGATGGCATTTTGACTTTAGGTCCTATCGGTGCAGATCCAACAATTGCAGCGATTGAACAAGCAGGCGCTGCAGGAAAAGTTAAAATAGGTTCTTTTGATTTATCCCCCGCAATTTTAAAAGCCATTAAAAAAGGTAGCATGGATTTTGCCATTGATCAGCAGCAATATTTACAGGGATATTTGCCAGTTATTTTCCTTGCTCAGTATTCAAAATATGGCGTATTACCTAATGGTGAGGTGCAAACAGGACCTGGTTTTGTTACTAAAGAAAATGCCAATCAGGTTGTAGAGTTAAGTAAAAAAGGTATTCGATAGTTAGGATGATTTTTTCAGTATGAACTCAACAACAACTGCATCTGCCGTAGATATTGCAAAAGATGAGCGGCTGCGAAATCAAAGTATAATTCGTAAAGCAATGCATCGCCCAGAGCTAGGTGCTGTAGCAGGGGCTTTATTAGTATTTGGCTTTTTTGGTATTTTTGCTGGCGACAGTGGAATGTTCAGTGCTAGTGGTACCATTAACTTTTTAGAAGTTTCTGCTCAGTTAGGTATTATTGCTGTCGCTGCGGCATTATTAATGATTGCAGGAGAATTTGATTTATCCATTGGCTCTATGATTGCTTTTTCGGGGTTAGTGGTAGCCATTCCTGTATCAGTATGGGGTTTACCCATGTGGATGGCTATTATAATAGCCTTTATTGGTGCAGTTGGAATTGGCTATCTCAATGGCTATCTAGTTGTGAGAACAAAACTGCCTTCCTTTATTGTGACACTTGCTTTTTTATTTATCCTGCGTGGTTTGGCTATAGGTTTCACACGTCTTATTACTGGCAGAACTCAAGTGGGTGGCTTAAAGGAGGCTGCAGAGAACGATTGGTTAGCATCATTATTTCATGGAGAGGTAGGTACCAGTTTATTTTCCTGGTTAGCTAAAATAGGCTGGCTTGAAACTAACTTTGCAGGTCAGCCGATGGTAACGGGTATTCCCGTTTCAATTATCTGGTGGATGGTTATTGCTGCACTTGCTACCTGGGTATTATTGATGACCCGATTTGGTAACTGGATATTTGCTTGTGGTGGCGATGCCAACGCGGCAAGAAATGTGGGTGTACCGGTTAATAAAGTAAAAATTACATTATTTATTTTTACTGCATTGGCAGCTACGGTTTTTGCTTGTTTGCAAGTGTTGGATGCAGGTTCGGCTGATACCAATAGAGGGCTGCTAAAAGAGTTTGAGGCAATCATTGCGGTGGTTATTGGTGGCGCCTTATTAACCGGTGGTTATGGTTCGGCCATTGGTGCGGTATTCGGTGCCTTAATTTTTGGTACAGTACAAATGGGGATTTTCTATACCGGTGTGAATACTGACTGGTTTAAAGTGTTTATGGGAGTAATGATGCTACTTGCCGTGATGTTTAATAACTATGTTCGTAAAAAAGCGACAGAATCTCATTAAAGGTAAGGGCTTTAAATATGAATAATAAACCTTTAATTGAATTAAAAAATGTTCATAAATATTTTGGTAGTGTAATTGCTCTGCAAGATATCTCATTAGCAGTAGCTTCGGGTGAAGTGATGTGTTTGTTGGGAGATAACGGTGCTGGAAAGTCAACCTTAATCAAAACACTCTCAGGGGTACATAAACCCACTAAAGGACAAATGTTAGTCGAAGGGCAGGCGGTTAATTTTAACTCACCAGCAGATGCACTTGATCATGGTATAGCAACCGTATTTCAGGATTTAGCCATGGTGCCGTTAATGAGTATTACCCGTAATTTTTTCATGGGGCGTGAGCCAACTATTGGTAGAGGGATTTTTCGGTGCATTGATTGGCAGTTTGCGAATAAAGTAGCCAAAGATGAAATGGCTAAAATTGGTATTGATGTACGTGACCCGTCCCAGCCAGTCGGTACATTATCCGGAGGTGAGCGTCAGTGTGTGGCAATTGCCAGAGCGGTTTATTTTGGTGCTAAAGTTTTAATTTTAGATGAACCGACTTCAGCCTTAGGCGTTAAGCAGGCATCAGTTGTTTTACGTTATATTGCCCAAGCAAAGTCACGAGGTTTAGCCGTTATTTTTATTACCCACAATGTCCATCATGCTTATCCAGTGGGTGATGCCTTTACCATATTAAAACGTGGTACCAGTTTTGGTACATTTCTTAAAACAGAAGTCAATCGTGAAGATGTTTTAGCTATGATGGCTGGTGGTGATGAAATGGAAAATTTAGCAGCAGAGTTAGAAGAATTTGCGCGTATTGATGCCTCTCAAGAAAAAGAACAATTAACGAATGCTGTTAGTAAACAAGATAACCCAGCAGAAAATAAAAATACCTCATTAGCTACTCAAGTATGAAAAAGTTACGAATTGGCCTCATTGGAACTGGCTACATGGGCAAAGCCCATAATATTGCATTTAAAGCCTGTCCTGCTGTGTTTTCCTTATCTGCAACTATTGAGTGTGAAATGCTAGCAGAGGTAAGCCAGGCACTAGCTGAGCAAAAAGCGAAAGAACTTGGTTTTAACCGGGCAACTGGAGATTGGCGAGCTTTAGTACGTGATCCAGATATAGATGTCGTTGATATTTGCTCGCCAAACTATCTACATAAAGAAATGGCTCTGGCAGCCATAGCTGCGGGTAAACATGTTTATTTAGAAAAACCTTTGGCACTTAATTCCGCTGATGCAAAAGAAATGACCGAAGCAGCCGAGCGAGCTGGGGTTAAAACACTAGTCGGTTTTAACTATATAAAGAACCCCGTTGCACAGTTAGCAAAAGAAATAATTATGAATGGTGAAATAGGGGAGGTTGTCCATTTTCGAGGCACCCATAACGAAGATTATCTAGCTGACCCCAAAACACTTTTTAGTTGGCGATTAAAGCGAGAGCTGGCAGGTTCTGGCACCTTAGGTGATATGGGGTCACATATTATTAATATGGCCCAGTATTTAGTAAGTGATATTGTCGAAGTGATGGCTGATTTACAAACTGTTATTAAAGAACGACCTCTTCCTGATAACAAAGAAAAATATGCCAAGGTAGAAAATGAAGATCAGGCGCATATGCTGGTGCGTTTTACTAGTGGTGCTATTGGTACGATAGAGTCTAGCCGAATTGCCTGCGGCCGAAAAATGGGACTGACTTATGAAGTCACCGGTACTAAAGGATCGATTGTATTTGATCAGGAACGATTGAGTGAATTAAAACTTTATACTAATAATGATCCAACCAATCGCCAAGGATTTCGTACCATTTTAGTTGGTCCGGAACATCCTGATTATGCTGCGTTTTGTGTCGCCTCTGGGCATGGTCTGGGGTATAACGACCAAAAAATTGTTGAAGTACGTGATTTAGTTGAAGGTATTTGCACAGATAAACCTATGTGGCCAGACTTTCGTGCTGCTTATGAAGTGAATAAGGTATTAGATGCAGCGGAACTGTCTTATAAAGAAGGTCGTTGGATTAAGATCAGTGAAATAGAATAATGAAGGAAGTTTACTGTTATGACAATTCATATTAACCAATATCGAGAAGGTTTTCCTTTGGGGATAACTGAAATTACCCGTTATGATGAAGCTGAAGATAATACGGGTATCGCACTGACAGTGCATAAACTTTCTACTGATGAAATTTATAGTACTACAACCGATGTTGAGACTGCTTGGTTATTAATGAAGGGGGAAGTAACAGTTGAAGTAGCAGGAAAAAATTATACTTTAACCAGACAGTCGTTATTTGATGAATCACCAAAATGCTTACATGTTTCTGCACAAACGACAGTTAAGTTTAATTGTCATGTTGATACTGAGTTTACTGTCTATCAGGTACCTAATAGAAAAAAATTTAATTATAAGATTTATACTGATGTAACTAATGAGCATCGTGGCAAAGGTCAAGTAGGCGGTGCATGTTTACGTTTTGTCAGAACGATTTTTGATCTTAATAATGCTGATCCCAATGCTGAGTTAGTACTAGGTGAAGTAGTAACTATGCCTGGGCGTTGGTCAAGTTATCCACCCCACCATCATCCTCAGCCTGAAATTTACCATTATCGGTTTACTCACCCTCAAGGATATGGGCATGCAGAGCATGGTGAAGACATATTTAAAATAAAGCAGTTTGATACGGTGAAAATTTTTGATGGTAACGACCACCCGCAAACAGCTGCACCTGGTTATGGTATGTGGTATTCCTGGGTTATACGTCATTTGCCTGATAATCCTTATACCGTACCGGAATTTACGCCAGAACATACCTGGACCCAAAGCCCAGATGCAGAGATTTGGTTTCCAGAGGAGTTGAAGGGTAATGAATACTAAGAACTTGGATGTTATTTGTCTTGGTCGTGCTGCAGTTGATTTATATGGTCAGCAGATAGGCTGTCGATTGGAAGATGAGTCTTCTTTTGCAAAATATTTAGGTGGCTCGTCTGGCAATATTGCTTATGGTACGGCTCGGTTGGGACTGAAATCAGCTATGTTAACCCGAGTGGGCAATGAGCATATGGGCCGCTTTGTGAAAGAAGAGCTTAGCCGGGCTGGAGTTGATGTTACACATGTTAAAGCTGATAACGAACGACTAACCGGATTGGTACTATTAGGAATTAAAGATCAAGATACTTTTCCGTTAATTTTTTATCGCAACGATTGTGCTGACATGGCAGTCAGTGTTGAAGATTTTGATCAAAATTTTATTGCCTCCAGTAAATCATTATTAATTACGGGTACTCATTTTTCTACTGAGCATACATTTAAAACCAGTTTACAAGCCATGAAGTGGGCGAGAGAAAGCAAGACAAAAGTCATTTTAGATATTGACTATCGTCCAGTGTTATGGGGGTTAACCGGTTTGGGCGAAGGGGAAAATCGCTTTGTATCAGCAGCAAACGTTACCCAGCATTTACAAAAGATTTTACCCTATTGTGATTTAATTGTTGGCACTGAAGAAGAGTTCCATATTGCTGGTGGTTCTACTGATACTATTCAGTGTTTAAAAGCGATACGCGGTTTAACTGAAGCTGTACTCGTGCTTAAACGAGGCCCTTTAGGCTGTAATGTTTTTTCAGAAAATATTCCTGAGTGTTTAGATGATGGTTTAACAGTTCAGGGAGTAAAAGTTGAAGTACTCAATGTGTTGGGTGCTGGTGATGCTTTTATGAGTGGTTTTTTAAGTGGTTGGTTAAGAGATAAGTCTTTAACGGAATGCTGCCAGTTAGCTAATGCATGCGGGGCAATAGTGGTATCTCGACACGGTTGTGCACCAGCAATTCCTAGTAAAGAGGAACTAAAATATTATTTAGCTAATTCAACAGATATACCCAGGCCTGACTTAGATCAACATTTAAATTACTTGCATCGAGTGACAACTAGATACCGAGCTAAATGGGAAGAAGTCTGTGCATTAGCATTTGATCATCGCAAGCAATTTATTGAAATGATGAATGAAACAGGAACGGATGAAAGTCAAATTATTGTATTAAAAAAATTATTATTAGAAGCGACTAAGCTAGGTGCAGATAAAGCAAAATTAACCACACCTGGTGTATTAATTGATGATAGTTTTGGTCAGTCTGCATTAAATGAAGTATCTGGAAAAGGTTGGTGGGTT
This sequence comes from Spartinivicinus ruber, assembly GCF_011009015.1. Lineage (NCBI taxonomy): Bacteria > Pseudomonadati > Pseudomonadota > Gammaproteobacteria > Oceanospirillales > Zooshikellaceae > Spartinivicinus > Spartinivicinus ruber. The sequence goes on along the minus strand of NZ_CP048878.1, from coordinate 5,284,688 downwards.
GGTCGCCCAGTAGAATTGCCAGGCTCTCGTCCGCTACATTTAGAGGGTAAAACAAGTATAGGTAGCCGCTTAATCTGTTGGCCCAAAGAACACATTGTTAAATGCTTGGTTTTTTATCATCCTGAAGATGAGTTAATGATAAGACATCAACAAGAGCAACAAATTATTTCATTATATGAAGATTGTTGTGCCAGTGGCCATGAGTTTTTACTTGAGGTTATTCCGTCTAAAGATTTACAAGTTGATGATGACACTATATCTAGAACATTAATGCGTTTTTATAATTTAGGGGTTTATCCTGATTGGTGGAAGTTACCACCACAAAGTGAGTCATCCTGGCAAGCAATTCAACAGATTATTAATCAACGTGCGCCTCATTGTCGTGGAGTGGTCATTTTAGGCTTGGATGCACCTATTGATGAATTAGTAGCAGGATTTAAAACAGCAGCCAACTACTCAATCGTAAAAGGGTTTGCGGTTGGCAGAAGTATTTTTGCTGATCCAGCTCGTCAATGGTTAAAAAATATTATTAATGATGAGCAGTTAATTGAGCTGGTCGCAAATAACTACCAACAGTTAATTACCGTATGGCAAACAAATCGTCAAAACACCAAATGCTTGCGGAGGGTAGGATGAATACAGTTCGGCTAACTATGGCTCAGGCCTTAGTTAAATATCTTGCTGCTCAATTGGTTGACATTGATGGAAATAAACTGCCGTTGTTTGAAGGCGTGTTTGCTATTTTTGGCCATGGAAATGTGGCAGGAATAGGAGAAGCTTTATTTCATGTTCAAGATCAATTACCGACGTATAGAGCGCATAATGAGCAAGGTATGGCTCATGCAGCTATTGCGTTTGCTAAAGCCAATAATCGTCGCCGAATGATGGCTTGTACTACTTCCATTGGCCCTGGGGCGACTAATATGGTGACGGCAGCAGCATTAGCCCATGTTAATCGATTGCCAGTTTTATTTTTGCCTGGTGATACTTTTGCTAGTCGAATACCTGACCCGGTGTTACAACAAATAGAGAATTTTGCAGACTCGACTATAACAGCAAATGATTGTTTTAAGCCAGTTTCTCGGTATTTTGATCGAATTACCCGGCCAGAACAAATTATTTCTAGCTTACCAATGGCTATTGCAACATTAACTGACCCTGCTAACTGTGGTCCAGTTACTATAGCATTGCCACAAGATGTGCAGGCAATGAGTTATAATTTTCCTGAACGTTTTTTTGAGCCAAAGGTTCATCATGTATTTCGCCAGCCTCCTGATCAACGACAGTTGATGGATGTGATTGCAGCAATCGAAAAATCAGAAAAACCAATTATTATCGCTGGCGGAGGGGTACATTATTCGGAAGCAGTTAACGAGTTAATGTCATTTGCTGAGAAGTTAAATATTCCTGTAACTGAAACGCAGGCAGGTAAAGGAGCTTTACTTTGGAATCATCCAAATCAGCTTGGCAGTGTTGGGGTAACGGGTAGTCAGGCAGCTAATGTGATGGTTGCACAGGCAGATTTAATCATTGCAGTAGGCACTCGATTACAAGACTTTACCACCAGCTCACGCACTTTGGTGAAAGATACTCAACAGTTGGTACAAATTAATGTGGCACAGTTTGATGTGATCAAACATAATGCATTACCCTTAGTTGCTGATGCAAAATTAGCATTACAACAATTGTTGTATTGTTTATTGGAAAAAAATAAACACGAAAAAGAAGCTAAGTATCAAGTAAGCAAGGACTGGCTATCTACAACTCAAGCTAATATGGCTGAATGGAATAAAGTAGTTGAAGAAAAAACATTAGCTACTAATGAGGCATTACCCACTGATGCACAAGTGCTTGGTGCAGTAAACCGAACTATAGACCCTAACGATGTAGTGGTATGTGCTGCTGGAGGCTTACCTGGTGAGTTACACAAGTTATGGAAAACAAGAGATGCAAGAGGCTATCACGTGGAATATGGGTTTTCCTGTATGGGCTATGAAATTGCCGGTGGTTTAGGGGTAAAAATGGCCTGCCCAGATAGGGACGTGGTGGTGATGGTAGGAGATGGCAGTTATATGATGCTTAATTCAGAAATTGCTACCTCAGTTATGTTAGGGAAAAAACTGATTATTGTTGTATTGGATAACAGAGGTTTCGGTTGTATTAATCGCTTGCAACAAGCTTGCGGCGGCGCTCCGTTTAATAATTTATTAACAGATTGCAAAACTATAGAGGAAGGTGCTCCTGTGATTGATTTTGCAGCCCATGCACGGGCCATGGGAGCATTTGCTGAACATATTCAAGGAATAGTGGAATTAGAAGCGGCATTAAAGCGAGCAAAACAATCCAATAGGACTTATGTAATTAGCTTGAATACTGACCCAGTGCATACGACAAGTGAAGGTGGCTCTTGGTGGGATGTTGCTGTACCAGAAATTTCTCAACGAAAGGAGGTCACAGAAGCGCGGGTTAAGTATGAAGAAGCAAAGAAGCAACAACCCTATTAAATACTCTATAAATTGAATCATTATGAGTTCTGGATGAAGGTACAAATATGGCAGTAAAAATTGGAATTAATCCGCTTACCTGGACTAACGATGATATGCCAGCACTTGGGGCAGAAACACCACTGGAGGTTTGTTTAGCGGAAGGAAAACAAGCAGGATATAGTGGGTTTGAGTTAGGCAATAAATTTCCTAGAGACCCTGCCGTATTGGGACCTATTCTAGATAAGCATGCTTTACATCTGGTGTCGGGTTGGTACAGTGGTCAGTTAATGACTAGAAGTGTCGAGGAGGAAATTGAGGCTATCCAGCCTCACTTACAATTATTAAAAGCGCTTGGTGCTCAAGTAATGGTATTTGCTGAAGTGACAGGATGCATTCATGGTAAAAAAGATATGCCTTTAACTCGTCGCCCTGTTTTAGCTAAAGCAGATTGGCAGCCTTATGCCGAGCGATTAACTCAATTAGCTGATTATACACTGAGTGAAGGAGTTCAAATTGCTTATCACCATCATATGGGAACGATCATTGAAACAGAATCTGAAATCGACCAGTTAATCATGCTAACAGGAAAGTCGGTAGGGCTACTGTTAGATACTGGACACCTGGTTTATGCTGGTGGTGATCCATTGGTAACTATAAAGCGACATATTGGGCGTGTTTGCCATATACATTGTAAAGATATCCGCCCAGAAATTCTACAGTGGGCAAAAAATACTGATAGCAGTTTTTTAAATGCGGTATTACAAGGTGTATTTACAGTACCTGGTGATGGTTGTGTTGACTATCCCAATATTTTGCAACTACTAAAAATGCATAATTATACTGGATGGTTAGTGGTAGAGGCAGAGCAGGACCCAGCAGTAGCTCGCCCTCTAACTTATGCAAAGATGGGCTATCAATATTTGTCTGAACAGGTGTCAATAGCTGGACTTGAACTCGCCGGTTAACTGGCACTAAATAAATTTTTTTGAAAATGGAATAATGATCAATTTCATAGTCAAAGAGAATGTTTTTTTGGGGCGGCCGTTGAGAGAGGAAGTCTTATGAGTTTATATTTTAATAAATGATTAGGGCGAAGACAGTTTATTGCTCCTGCATTGCTATACGGCCATGCGTAAACTGCATTCAAACCATCCTTGGTGCTTTGCGACGACAAAAAACCCTAAAAATCAATCGTGAATAATATATTTGGGTGGTATGGGAATATAAAAATGCAACTAATTAATAACTTTATCAATGGAATTATCGCTCATAGTGAAAGTGGACGAGTTAATCCAGTATTTAATCCAGCTACTGGTAAGCAAACTGCAGAAGTGGTGTTGTCAACAGCAGAAGAAACGCGGCAGGCAATTAGTGCGGCAGCTGATTCATTTACCGAATGGTCAAAAGTTACTCCATTAAATCGTGCCAGAGTATTATTTAAATTCAAAGAATTAGTTGAGAAAAATCGCAATGAGCTAGCTGAAATAATCACAGCAGAACATGGAAAAGTTTATAGTGATGCCCAAGGTGAAATTACCCGAGGCCTTGAAGTGATAGAGTTTGCTTGTGGTATTCCTCATTTATTGAAGGGGGAGCATTCACTTAATGTGGGAAGTAATGTTGATAGTTATTCAATGATGCAACCCCTGGGTGTTGTTGCGGGGATTACCCCATTTAATTTTCCGGCGATGGTACCCATGTGGATGTTTCCTATTGCCTTAGCTTGTGGTAATACCTTTGTTTTAAAGCCTTCTGAAAAAGACCCGACTTGTCCCATTCGCTTGGCTGAGTTGTTACAAGAAGCAGGTTTGCCTGATGGTGTATTTAATGTAGTGAATGGTGACAAGGAGTCAGTTGATGTATTACTAACTGATAGCCAAGTTGAAGCAATTAGTTTTGTTGGCTCGACACCTATTGCTGAGTATATTTATCAGACAGGCTGTGCACATGGTAAGCGAGTACAAGCGTTAGGTGGTGCAAAAAATCACATGATAGTCATGCCTGATGCAGATTTAGATCAAACAGTAAATGCATTGATAGGAGCTGCTTATGGCTCAGCAGGAGAGCGTTGTATGGCTATTTCTGTTGCTGTAGTGGTGGGTGATCAGGTTGCAGAAAAGCTCACTGAGAAGCTAGCCGTGCAAGTCGAACACTTAAAAGTGGGGCCTGGGTTTGGCCAAACACCTGAAAACAATATGGGGCCATTAGTTAGCAGTGAACATCGGGATAAAGTTGTCAGTTACATTGATGCTGGTGTTGCTGATGGTGCTAAATTAATTGTTGATGGTCGTGGTTTTGCCGCAAAAGGTAATGAAAATGGTTTTTATGTGGGTGGGACTTTATTCGACCATGTAAAACCTGATATGAAAATATATCAGGAAGAAATTTTTGGGCCAGTGTTATGTGTTGTCCGGGTGCCAGACTTACAATCAGCAGTGGAGTTGGTTAATGCGCATGAATATGGCAATGGTACCGCTATATTTACTCGTGATGGTAATGCGGCCAGACAATATGCTCAGCATATCCAAGTGGGAATGGTAGGTGTTAATGTGCCAATTCCAGTACCAATGGCATTTCATTGTTTTGGTGGTTGGAAGCGATCTTTATTTGGTCCACTACACATGCATGGTCCAGATGGGGTGCGATTTTATACAAGAATGAAAATGGTAACAGCACGTTGGCCTGATAGTTCGACTGTGCAAGGGGCTGAGTTCTCAATGCCAACAATGAAATAACTACATAGCCGAAAATGAAGCATAAAAAAACCACAGTTAACTGTGGTTTTTTTATGCTTAGTCATAATGTCAACTATTGTTTAGTATGCTGTGAAATTTCTGGGGTGGATGACAATTTATACGGCACTGGTTTACACTGTCGCCTTGATTTTGGACAAATTTAGTACTTGCAGTAGATAAACAAAAGCATTTATCGAAAGTAAATAATTACAATCAAAAGAAGGGTGTGTGTTATGAGAATTTGTAGAAGCTTCTACGCTATTATGGTGTGCTTGGTTCTTTTACTTAACATGAATGTTATCCAGGCCGAAATACGATGGGATATGCCAACACCCTATAGTGATTCAACTTTTCATACTAAAAACATCAGGTTATTTGCTGATGAAGTACTAAAAGCGACACACAATGAATTGAACATTACAGTACATAGTGCTGGGTCATTAATAAAACATCCAGAAATTAAAAAATCAGTCAGACGTGGCATAGTACCAATTGGTGAAGTGTTAATATCTCGGTTATCTAATGAAGATAGCTTCTTTGCATTAGATTCTATTCCTTACTTAGCAACTGATTATCAGCAAGCACGTAAACTTTGGCAAGCGAGTAGAGAAAAAACTGAAGTAAAATTAGCAAAACAAGGCCTAAAATTATTATTTTCTGTGCCTTGGCAGCCTCAAGGACTATTTGCAAAGAAAAAAATAAAAGCAGTTATTGATTTACAAGGTTTGAAACTAAGGGTTTACAATAAATATACAGAAAGACTTGCTCAATTACTACAGGCTGTGCCTACTCAAATTGAAGCGGCTGATATTGCAACAGCTTTTTCAACGGGGCGGGTTGATTCTATGATAACTTCACCAGCAACTGGCGCAAATACGAAAGCATGGGACTTTCTAAGCCATTATCATCATTTTCAAGCGTGGATACCAAAGAATATGGTGTTTGTAAATGCTAAGCAGTTTTCTAAACTCACTAAAGAAAATCAGGCTGCTATATTAATTGCAGCAAAGAAAGCTGAAGAGCGCGGTTGGGAAATGAGTGAACAAGAATCAAATAAAAAAGTGGCGATAATGAAAGCAAATGGATTAAAGATAATTTATCCTTCAAGTAAGTTGCATTCTGAACTATCTTATGTTGGTCATGTCATGACTGAGGAATGGCTTAAAGAAGTAGGCAGTGAAGGAAAAAGAACGTTGGCGCTTTTTAAGTAAATAATAATTTATATAATAAATAGTTTGAAAGTGTTTCTAAGGGTATCCATAAGCTAACCTGGATATATAATCAGATATTAAAACGCTACATGACTCGATTTTGTTGGACTATATCTAAGTATTATGTATTCTGATGGAATATTCAGGCTCAAAGTCTAAAAAATATGGTATGAGAAATATTTTAGATAGAATTTATAAAACTAGTGGTGTGTTAGCTGCGGTATGTTTGGTTGCTAGTTGTTTGATAGTATTTATGCAGGTTGTTGGTCGAATTATTGATAAATTTTATAGTTTTTTTACTGGCAAAGTCTTAGGCTTGATGATTCCATCTGCTGCAGACTTCATTGGTTGTTTATTAATTTCTGGTTCATTTTTTGCTCTAGCTTATACCTTGCACAATAGACAGCATATTCGGGTTAAAATTCTTATTGAGCAAGTAAGAGGTAATTGGAACAGGTTGTTGGAGTGTTTAAGTTATGGTATAGCTGTTACAGTTGGTGGTTATTTTACTTATTATACCTATAAGCTGATGATAGATAGTTATGAATTTTCTGAAGTAACGCCAGGAATTATCCCAATTCCTCTATGGATACCACAGCTGGCTATGTTAATAGGTGTAATATTTTTTATTATAGCTGCTTTGGATGGACTAGTAAAAGCAGTTTTTCATCAAATCAGAAGTACATTTAACTAATAGCGATTAAAAGCTCTTAAAGGAAGTTTGTTAATGGAAGTAGGTTTAATTGCGATTATTCTAACCCTAACTTTATTTATTTTACTTGCTGCTGGTATATGGGTATCAATTGCTTTAATTTGTGTTGCCTTGTTAGCAATGGTTTTAGGCTCTCCTGTGTCACCGGGTGATGTATTGGTAACAACAATATGGGGGGCGGGTAACTCCTATGAATTAGCTTCACTACCTATGTTTATTTGGATGGGGGAAATATTATTTAGAAATAAACTCTCTGAAGCAATGTTTGCAGGGTTAGCCCCCTGGTTAGGTAAACTTCCCGGTAGTTTGCTACATGTGAATATCTGGGGATGTGGTTTATTTGCAGCCGTTTCAGGCTCTTCTTCTGCAACAACGGCTACAATTGGTAAAATGACTTTACCAGAGTTAGCAAAACGAAATTATGATGAAAAACTTTCTATTGGTACTTTAGCTGGCTCTGGCACACTGGGTTTACTTATACCACCTTCTATTATTCTAATTGTTTATGGGGCTACTACTGATCAGTCCATTGCCAGATTATTTATCGCAGGAATAATACCAGGTTTACTGTTATTGTTACTATTTACAAGCTATGTAATGATACAGTCATCATTTAAAAAGTCGAGAAAAAACAATGAAATTTGTCAAATATTGAGCTATCAGTATACGCTTGCAGAAAAACTGTCCGCTTTAACTAATTTATTACCTATTATTTTACTGATTGGCGGACTGATAGGCTCTATATATTTTGGTATAGCCTCCCCTACTGAAGCGGCTGCAGTAGGGGTGATATTGTCATTGCTCATTACCAAGCTAAAAGGAACGTTATCAATTAAAGGATTTATTGATTCATTAATGTCAGCTACTGGTACCTCTTGTATGATTGTCTTTATATTATCTGGTGCTGCATTTTTAACAGCGGCTATGGGGTTTACTGGTATTCCAAGAGAGTTAGCTGAGTGGATAGGGGCTCAACAGTTTTCGCCTTTATTGTTATTAATGGTGCTTACACTTTTTTTTATTATTTTAGGTTGCTTTTTAGATGGTATTTCAGTTGTGGTGCTGACGACTTCGATTATTTTACCTATTATTGAAAGTGTTAGTATTGATCCTATTTGGTTTGGTATTTACTTAGTGGTGGTAGTGGAAATGTCACAAATTACTCCACCTGTCGGTTTCAACCTATTTGTGATTCAATCTTTAACAGAAAAGAATATATTAACCATTGCACGTTATGCATTTCCGTTCTTTTTACTCATGTTATTTGCAGTAGTATTAATGGGCTTTTTTCCTCAGATTGTATTATGGTTGCCAGAACAGATGAATAATTTCTAGAAGCTGTTGAGGTAGTTATAGTGCATATTAGGAAATTAAAACAACAGGATTTCGATGTTTTTTGGCCAACGTTTCACCAGGTTATAACCGATCAAGAAACCTATGCTTTTGATTCAACTATGTCGAAACAACAGGCGTATGATGTATGGTGTTTGCAGCCGCTAGAGACCAGTTTTGCAATAGAAGCTGAAACAATACTTGGCTCTTACTACTTAAAGCCAAATGGAGCTGGCCCAAGTAGCCATGTTTGCAACTGTGGCTATATAGTAACCCCACAGGCTAGAGGCAAAGGTGTAGCGAAGCAGTTATGTCTTCACTCACAGGAACGTGCTTTAGAGTTAGGTTTTAAGGCAATGCAGTTTAATGCTGTTGTTTCAACTAATGAGGTTGCTGTGAAACTATGGGAGAAGCTAGGATTTAATATAGTTGGTACTGTACCAAAAGCATATCTACATAAAAGGTTTGGTTTTGTTGATACTTATATTATGTATAAGTGGCTGGAATGAAGTAGGGCCTGTTGACATTATTTGGACCACCACTGTCGTAGATTGTTTTTTAATCAATAAAGTACAAGGAATGCCGTGTAGTCATTCTACATAAATGACTTGTAAGCCCGCTGGGTGGAAAAATAATCACGGCCCGAAGGGTTATGACTGTAAAAGCACTACTCGTTGTTGCGCATCGTTTATTTAGAACAACTAAATGATAAAAGCTGTTAGAGGTAAAGCACAATCATGCATCCATTAGCTAACAAGATAATTGTTTTCTTCTATTTAACTGTTGTTTCCTATACTGTAACAGCACGAGAGCTGACTTACTGGCTTGACACTGCTAAAGACAATCCTACCAGTGCAACCATTTCTATAGATACCTCTCAACTAGGGGAATTTGTGTTAGAACCCTCTAGAGAAGTTTCTTCAAGTGCTAATCCATCAACGCTCAATATTGGTTGTTTAACAAGCGAAAAGTCTAAAACTACTATTCAATTCGGTAAACCAATAGATTGCCAATCTTTACAGTGGCAAGTGCAGTTTAAAAAGCTACAAAATAATCAGTATAATGCTTCAAGCCAACAAAATATCTATTCACCAGAGGGGTGGTGGTTGTTATTTGAGTGGGGTAATTTGCCCCGTATTGCTGGTGTTAAGTTTGCTTCTGTTTGTGTAGCGGGTAATGAAAATATTTGTGCAAAAATACCCGACAAAAGTGGTGGGCCTTTGCTATTTGCTTGGGGAAAAAATACAGCAACAATCACTACTGATCGTTTGAATTTAAAGCTTTTTGCTGATTCTGATATATTATCACATGAGCTGCCAAATATTAGCCGTCAATTGGAGCAGCAATATACTTACTTAAGCCAGGTATTTTCTCATAAGCAACAGCAACTGAATTGGTCATTAATCTGGACTGCGATTGACCAAAAATATAAGACAGTGAGTGGTGCAGCAGGTGCTGGCGCCTATATTGCTAATTATTTGGTTGATGATGGTAAGTTAACTAATAAAACTCTACCTATGTTATTAAGGGTTTCTGCTCATGAGACAATACATGGCTTATCGAGTTATACTTTCCCAGCCTGGATAAATGAAAGTTTAGCTGAATATTATGCTTTCAAAGCTGTACAGCTTTCTAAGGTAAAAACCAGAGTGCCAGTAAATGAATGGCAAAAAAACAAGCATACTTTTCCTCATGCTAATGCAGGGCTATATGAAGCCCAAAACATGGTTGTAGAACAGCAGGATATGAGTTACTACCCGTTGTTTTATCTAAAAGGAGCTGCTTTTTGGCAAACATTGGAGCAAGCATTGCAGAAGTCAGGTAAAAATTTAGATACATATATCGCTTTACTTAATAATAAGGCTGATACCAACACAATCAGCTTAAGTCAGCCGTTTATTGATGCTATGATTAAGGCTATTGGAAAAGAAACTTGGCAAACCATTGCTAACCAGTATTTATAATATGTAATTATTATGATTTTAATCATTTTGGCTGGTAAGTCACAATCACTTGATAGTGTCACTCAAAGTGCGGTAAATAAAACACCAATAAATGGCCCGGTGTTTTGTAGTTATCATGGGCTTGAAGCAGATGAACAGTATGAGAAACAATTTCATGGCGGATTAGAACGAGCCCTACATTTTTACCCTGCTGAACATTATGCATATTGGAAAACATATTGGCAGGCTATGCACTTGGATAGTCCGCCAGTGTCTTTTAAGCCAGGTGTTTTTGGAGAAAATCTATCGAATGCTCAGCTTAATGAAGATAACTGTCACATAGGTGATATCTTTAACTTGGGTGAAGCTATAGTACAAATCAGCCAACCCCGTTCCCCCTGTTTTAAAATGAACATCCAGTTCAATTACCCTATGATGTCAGTATTAATGCAGGCCAATGGTAAAACCGGATGGTTGTTACGGGTATTGCAAGAAGGTATGGTAAAACCAGGTGATGAATTGGAGTTGTTAGAGAGACCAACTGAGGGGCTGTCAGTTAGAAAATGTGCGGATATCTTATATAACAGAGCCTATAACCAAACTGACCTTGAGCGTTTAGCAAACTATAAAGCACTATCTGAAAACTGGAGAAATCATGCACATAACTGGCTAGTGAGTAGTAAATCAGATAGCTGGTGTCGTCGTTTATTAAATTATACTCTTGGCGAATGATTTTTAAGCTTTGTTACCGTTGCTCTTTACTTCAGTCTTTTAGCCTATTATCTATACTCATGGGGCTTCATCGCTCGGTGGCCTCGCTTAAAAACCCTACGCTGTGAGTAATGTTGAGGTTATGATTGGCTTTTATATCCATTAGTAAGTCGATAGGGAGTTTGTAGTGTCTTTTGATAACTGGCTGTTATTTTTGTCTATTGCTTTAGTTGCAACTATTACTCCAGGACCTGCTGCATTGTTGGTGTCAACTCATAGTGTTTGTTATGGTCCTACAAAAACCATTAGTACAATTTTTGGTAATCTCACTGGCATTTTCTTGATGTCACTCCTCTCTGTGATGGGGTTAAGCACTATTATTCTTTACTCAACAACTGGCTTTTTTATCGTAAAAATGGTGGGGGCAACTTACTTAATTTACGTTGGAATAAAATTATGGCGTAATGGATTAGGTTTTAACTCAGTGCATAGCGATATACAACAGCCTAAAAAACAAATTGGACTAAAAAATCTTTATTTTCAAGGTGTATTGGTAGCATTAACTAACCCTAAAGCGATTGCTTTTACTACAGCACTATTTCCACAATTTATTCAAGCCAATGAGCCAATTATCTATCAATTTGGGCTGCTTGTAGCTACCTTTATGAGCTGCTCTTTTTTTTGCTTATCTAGTTATGCAATGTTAGCGGTAAAAGCAAGTAATAAGTTAAGGCCGATGAAACAACAAGAAATTGGAAAAGTGTTTGGCTCAACTTTTATTGGTGCTGGTGTTGTTTTGGCAATGCAATCTAATAAATAATACTGTTGTTGAAGTCTTTATATTGGGTATAAAACTATAATAAATAATCATATACCCAATTTATAGATTAAAGGCCAGCCCTAAAAATTATTTGGATTTAAAGGAAGTTTTGCCCATTCAAAGGGGATATTATTCGCTGTTGTATAAGCTTCAAACAGGTCCACTGCATCGCGGATACGATTAATGTATTTAGAGGCAGATTCTTGATGGAAGCCAATAGAAATATAAACGTTTTTATCTGGGTTTTGACGCCACTTTTTCACATTACGTTTTAAAACAGTAAGCATTTCTTTACCTGTGATATAGTCTGCCAATATCCCGTTATCAGGCAGCTCCCACAAAGGAGCCTCACTAGGACCAATGAAATATGGCTGTGAAACTGTATTGATATTTCCCCACAGTTCATTTAACCAGTTGTATAAACGGTCAGACCACCGTCTTCCTTTTAACAGAATGGGGGCTGCTGCTGAGGAATCAAATTGAAAGCCTTCTGCTGACAGTGCATTGATGACATGAGGGGCAGCCATCCACCCACCTGCACGAAAACTGATAGGATAATCAAAACCTGCATTAAGCAAAGTGAGGCTGCTAAATTGGATGAGATCACGTAACTCGTAATAGGTGTAGGCACTGATAGGAACATTATGGCCGCAATCACCTGTTAGATGACAATTGTTTAGAGTGATAGGCCCTGGATATGACCAGTTGGGTTCTGTACGAAAGTTGACGCCTGCTGCTTCAACTAAAGAACGCCAAGCATGGATATGTAAGCCGTGTTCATCATTAGGCTTTAAGACTGAGCGGATAGCTTGAGTAATAGCTTGGTGATTAGCATTGGGTTTCGTATAGTAAGCAGTATTTAAAAACTGTAAGAGACCCACATGGGGGTAATCTTCACGAAATGCTTGCATCGCTTGTAAATTTTCGGTTTCTAAGGTCCTGCCTTCCCAATCAACACTAACAATTGCTATTACTTTTCCTTGTGCGCTTACCGTATTCCATAGAGTTGCGAATAAAAGAAGAAAAAATATGATAATTTGAATTGATGTAGGGTGGTATTTACTTGCTTTCATTTAATGTCCTTTTATATTGCATGTCCATGGGTATTACTTCGTGATTATAAAATAATCTATACTTTCACAGTATTGATTAATATCATTACACTATTAAGCTTTGGTAATAATACTTAAATATGGCGTGAGATGGTAGGAATTCACAGAATGGGCTTTTGATAAAATGACGAGTCAATTTGCACACATTTTGTTTGACTGGGGTAACACCTTGATGGTGGATAATCCTGATATGCAAGGACCAATGATGGCATGGCCGGAATTATCAGTAGTAGAGGGAGCGATAGAGACCTTAATTATGTTAAATAAGAAAGGTATTTGTTGTCATTTGGCTACCAATGCTAAAAACTCAAATGAAGAACAAATTCGTTCTGCTTTGTCGAGAGTAGATATAAATCAATATATTCAGAGAGTTTTTTGTTATACAACAATTGGCCACGCTAAACCTTCACAAGCATTTTTTGATGCCATTGCCTTTTCACTTGGTTGTACCAAAAGTGAGCTGTTGATGATTGGTGATAACCTTGATAATGACGTGAAGGGAGCGTTGGCTTGTGGTTTATCTGCTATCTGGTTTAATCCTGCGAAGTTGCCTACACCGACAGGAGTAAACGACATTTACAGGTTAACGGAACTGTTTGATATTTTCTTTGTAAATGACGTTTAGAGGCTAAAACTCATGTTATATAAAGCTGAAGATATTATAAAGTTGTTAAGGTTAGAGCCTCACCCATTTGAATCTGGCTATTATCGTCGAACTTATGAGTCGAATAATCGGATTGTAGAGAGTACCCAAGTAGGTAGTAGTAGACGGCTGTGTACTTCAATCTTTTACCTATTAACTAAAGATTATCCAGTAAATATCTTGCACCGTAATAAGTCGGATATTATTCATTACTTTCACTTGGGGGGAGCAATAAGGTATACAACTGTAACTGAACAGGGGGTACTACGGCAGCAGTTGCTAGGGGCAAACCTTGATCAGGGGTATCAGTTGCAAATGGTGGTACCTGGTGGGGTATGGAAAGCGGCAGAATTGTGTGAAGGTGATTATGGATTAATCAGTGAAGTGGTTACACCTGGTTTTGAGTATGCTGATAATGAAATAGCATCTAAAGCCCATATTCAGTCATTTAATAGTGAGGTAAGGGCTGTATTAGAACCATTAGTAAGGTAAATAGCGACTATCTTTGGTAAGATAACGTATAATGTAGCAACTTAATTCCTTATATATTTTGGACTATTGGGGTTGGCAAGCATTCTTGGTGAGAGTAGCCAACCCGTAGAAGAATCAAGGTTACAATATGAGCAAGTCATTACAAGATCAGTTACTCAATGCGGGGTTGGTGGATAAGAAAAAGGCAAATCAAATAAAGAAAAGCCAACATAAGCAGAAAAAAACCAAGCAAAAAAGCAAAGAAGCAACGATTGATGAAACTAAGCTGAGTGCTCAGCAGGCTATAGAAGAAAAAGCTGAGCGGGATAGACAGCTAAACTTAGAGCGCAAGGCTGAAGCAGAAAAAAAGGCTATTGCTGCACAGATTAAGCAGCTAATTGAGCTAAATAAAGTTGCTAAGGGTGATGGTGATATCGGATACAATTTCACCGACGATAAAAAAATTAAAAAAATCTATGTAACAGAACAGATACAAGTTGATCTTAGTAAAGGCCGACTAGCAATTGTTAAACTAAGTGAAGGCTATGAATTGATACCAAAAGGTATAGCAGAAAAAATTAAATTGAGAGATGAGTCATGTGTTGTGTATAGTGCTGACAATACGCAACAAGGGATTGATGAAGATGACCCATATGCCGATTATCAAATTCCTGATGATCTGATGTGGTAAACCGTGCTGTATTTTGCTTACGGTTCAAATATGTCTGTGCTGCGCTTGCAACAGCGTATTGGTGCGGTCAACCTGGTTGATATCGGTAGGTTGACACGCTATCAGCTGCGATTTCACAAGTGTGGTATGGATGGATCGGGTAAATGTGATGCTTATTATACAGGGAGTAGTGATGATTCTGTTTGGGGAGTCATTTATCAGCTGGAGCCGGATCATAAAAAGCAGCTCGATAAAATTGAAGGACTTGGTAAAGGGTATTTAGACAAAATCATTAATATTATTAATCACCAAGGTGATACTTACAAAGCTTTTTTATATTACGCTACGAAAATAGATAGTTCTTTACAACCATTTAGCTGGTATAAAACCCACGTTGTATATGGTGCAAAATCCATAGGACTACCTAGTCACTATATTCAAATGTTAGAGTCAGTAAACACAATAGAAGATCCTGATATTTCGCGAGTAAAGCAAGAAATGTTAATTTACAGTTAATATTCTAAAACTGAAAATTGTAACTATCACTTATTAGTCAACTGTACGTCATTATTTAGACTTAGCCTATAACAAGTATTTAGGTTTGACTTACTATAAAAATAAACTAGCCTTACCAAATATACTTGTCTTTTGAAATCTTCATGGCATTTGATAACATGTTTTACTGGCTTCGTGGGTGGTCATTGTTATTTTTAACATTTATTTGTCTATTAGTTTATGGAGAAAAAAAATCCGTAGTTATTCATGTGGATGATAGCTATAAGCCCTATTCTTACAAACTGAAGCAACAAGCAGAAGGTGTTTATATTGAGGTTTTAAAAACCGTTTTTAATAACATGAAAGGTTTTCAAGTTAAAATGGTCCCTGTTGCTTGGCAGCGTGGTAAGCAAATGATGGAAAAAGGGCAAGGTTTTGGTTTGGCACCTGTTTTTTTTCATGGTCATGATTGGCCTTATTTATATCCTTACTCGATCCATTTTTATGAAGAAAAAATATTAGCTGTCTGTCAAGAAGAAGTGATGGATAAGGAGAGAACACTTTGGCCTGATGATTTCATCGGCTTACATATCAATAATATTGTAGGCTTTGATGGTTGGGGTGGGAGCCGCTTTAGAGAGTTTATTCAGCAAGGTAAAATTAAGTATGGCGAGGTGAGAGGTATTGAAAATGTTATTCTTATGACCGGGTTGGGAAGAGGGGATTGCTTTCTAGCAGAAGAATCTTCATACGATGTAATTTATGCTAAGTTAGTAAAATCGAGGCAATTTGATGTAGGTGTAAGGTATGTAAACTTGGTGAAAGGACCGGTGGTTGGACTTGATCCAGTTTATATTGGCTACTCGCAAGTGGCAATTGATCAAGGTAAATATCCTTTTTATAAAGAATTTATGAAAAGTTTTGATGTTGAACTATATAAGCTTAAGAAAAGTGGAATGGTTAAAAAAATTATGCAAGAGGAATTATTAAAACATTGAAAAAATAGCTTGAATATTATCAAAAAAATAATTTTTTTATCATTTAATTATAAGCTGCTGTTAAACACAAAAAATTGATTTGTCATCCATAATGATACCGGCATTGTTATAAATGATAATAACGTTTGTGTGGTGATAATAGATGCCATTGATTGATGATCTCCTCCCATTTGCCGTGATAAAATATAAGAAGAGGGGGCTGTTGGGACACTAAAAAAGATTATGATTACGGTTGCAGTTATAGGTGTTAGTGAAAAATAGCTGATAATAAATACTGCAGCAACAGGCTTAAAGGCAAACTGTACAAAAGAAGCTAATAAAGATGGTTTCCAGTCACTAAATAACCGTTTTAGTTCTAATCCTGCACCCACGGCCATTAGCCCAATGGGAAATGCAGCACGACCTAATAATGAAATAGAATCCGCTATAGCTTTTGGTGGTTGAATATTGAGGATATTGATCAATAAGCCCACCAAGCAAGCAATAATTAATGGGTTTCTAGTAAGTTGAGCGATAAGAGAAGGTGAGGTGCTGCTATCACTTTTAATTAATAAACAAAAAATAGCCACACATAAAATATTAATAAGAACAATCATTGTGACAGCCACTAAGGCGCCAACGATTAATCCTTTGTCGCCAAATAGAGCATTGGTAATCGCCAGAGCTATAAAAGTATTAAACCGAATTCCCCCTTGAAAAACAGAAGTAAATGTTGGTTTTGATAAGGATTTGTCAAACAGTAACCAAAAGGCCAACAAGAGACAACAGGCAAAAATTGTAGTGTTTGTTACCATAACAATGGTTGGCCATGGTAACTCTGCTAAAGAATGTCGAGTAATAGTATCGATAAGAATAGCAGGTGCGAGCAGGTAGTAAGTGACCTTTTCGATACCAGACCATACACTTGTGTGGATGTTTGCTAAATGTTTGATGATATAGCCACTGGCAATGGCAAAACAGATAGGGATTAGTGCTTCAATAATTGTATTCATGGTCAGTTTAAGATGGCTATAAAACAAGTTTTTCTTTAGGGACTGTTAACACTATTTGAATATCACTATATGGCATTCCTTGTGCGTTGCTGGGCGAAAAAATAGTCTACGGCAGTGGTGATTCAAATAGTGTTAACAGGTCCTAGGCCGCCGCAAAAGCGACTTTGTTCCTCTCTAGCATACAGCTTAAACTGACTTAAAAAAATTTTTATTTTCTTGATAGATAGTTTAAAAAAACTCAACTAAAAATATGCTTCATCATTAGCTCATATACAAGCTTAGTCACAGGAGCTCTACTGTTATTAGGTTTTTGATAGACCCCAATGGTGCGCTTTAAAGGCGGGCTGCCAAAAGGGATTAGCTGGAAGGACTTTGCCAGCTGTTGCAACCGTTGCTTGTTTAAAGGCATGATTGTAATACCTAAGCCATATTCTACCATTCTTAGTGCTGCCTCCATCGAGTCCAATTCCATCCATTCATTGACCTGGATACCACGTCGCATTAGCTCGTCATCAATAATGGCGCCAGCCCAAGCACGCTTATCAAAACGAATAAAAGGGACTTCATGCAGCAACTTGGTTTCATCGGATAGTGTCGTACCTTGATTCGCGACTATATAAAATGGCTCTTCAGTATAGGGAATAAAAGTACAACTGGAGGCGTAATGAGTTAGAGGTTCGGTGATTAAAGCAGCATCGAGTCTATTTTTTTCAACGCCATTAGCCAGCTCAGCTGATTGACCTCTTCTGACCCTAATCTGCAAGTTTGGGTGGTCTTTATGCAGGTTTGCCAAAATAGGCGCTAAAGGACCAATTTGCACACTATGAATTGCTCCAAGGGAGTACTGCCCGGAAAAGTGCTCACTGTCACCTAGGTCATAACTAAGCTGATTATAGAGATTAAGTATTTGTTCAAATACCTGTTGTCCATTATGATTCAGCTTAGCATTTCGGCCAGATCGATCAAATAAAGCAGTATTGAGTTGCTGCTCAAGGGCTTTTATTTGCAAACTAACAGCAGAAAGGGTTAATCCTAGCTGATCCGCAGCAGCAGCAAAACTGCCTGTTTCTGCGATGGCTTTTAGTGCTCGTAGGGCTTTGATGGACATAGGTTCCTTGTTTTATGGTCTTGTTTAGTGACTATTATAACTAAATTATAAGGTTTTAGGGGGATTCTGCTGAGATAAAGTATACGCTGGTATTATTTATTTGATAAAAAATAAAAAACGATTATTAAATTAATAAGTGATCTTGATTTGTTGATTGTTTGTAAACTATTTGAAAACTCATTCATCCCATATTTATGAGATAAATAATTAGTGCTGCCTATAAATAATTTGCACTTATTTTATGAAGAACAGCTAAAAAATAGCTTAAAAGCTAATGCTGTCTTAGTTTCTTGTGCTTTAGTGTAACAGTTACTATTTTATTGCTAGCGTTCTGATTAGTCTTTACGACAATTGTGATTTGTTAAATGTTAATACCCTAGTGTTCCATGCGTAAAGTTGGTTAACAGTCTTCAAAGTCACTTATTTTCTGGCAAGGTGTTTTTTACAGGCATAGTGGGCCTAGATCGAGAAAAAGTAACACAGCTAGAGAGTAAATGGAGAAGAAACTTTTACCTTATTTTGTTCGTGGGCTACTAATTTTGGGGCTAACTGCACCACATTTCTAGTATTTTTCCGCAAAGATTAACAGGACTCACAGTAATGAAAGTGAAGCCACTTCCCACATATTCTATACGATTAACACTGTCTACATTATGTTTAGCTGTTATTGGTACCGCTCATGGAGGTTCTATAAAAAATGAAGCAGGTCAAAATAAAGCTGAGCTTATTAAGAATAAGCCTACAATGGCGGCAATTGTAGGAGGCCGAGAGTCCAACTTTGCTGAGCGAAAATTTATGGCTTGGTTAAATGGCTGTGGCGGAAGTATTTTAAATAAAGAGTGGATTTTGACTGCAGCTCACTGTAAAGGGGTGAATAGGGTTACCGTAGGACGCTTTGATCGAACCAATAACCGTGAAGGAGAGGTAATTTCTATTGAGCGTTTTATACCGCATCCGGAGTATAATAGCCGCTCTTCTGATAATGATATTGCTTTAGTTAAGTTGAACCGTCCTATTAAAGCTGATGTTGCCCCTATAAAAATAGCTGATATCAATGTTCACCATTCAGCTGCACAGCCAGGTGCAATGATGACCGTAGCGGGTTGGGGAGATACTCGACAGAAAAATATCGCTGCTTCTTTAGGGTTGCCTAATAAATTGCGAGAAGTGGATGTGCCAATTGTTAAACAGCAAGAGTGTCAGCAAGCTTATTATGGCTTAACTGAGAATATGGTGTGTGCTGGTTATAAGCAAGGAGGGAAAGATTCTTGTCAAGGGGACAGTGGTGGTCCGCTATTTGTTAAATGGTATAACGAACTATATCAAGTAGGTGTCGTGAGCTTTGGTCAAGGGTGTGCTAAACCTGGTTATCCAGGTGTGTATACCAAAGTGGCTAATTACACTGACTGGATTAAAAAGTATGTGGATTTAGCTGATAGTCCCAACCCAAAACCAGATCCAGATAAACCAGGCCCTAATGATCCTGATGGCCCGGATTGGCCAGACCAACCAGATCCAGATAAACCAGACCCAAATGATCCTAATGGCCCTGATTGGCCAGACAAGCCAGATCCGAATAAACCAGACCCAAATGATCCTGATGGTCCTGATTGGCCAGACAAGCCAGATCCGAATAAACCAGACCCAAATGATCCTGATGGCCCTGATTGGCCAGATAAGCCGGATCCAAATAAACCAGATCCTAGTGATCCTGATGGACCCGGTTGGCCAGATCCTGACAAGCCAGATCCAAACGGGCCAGGAAAACCTAATCCAGATCCAGACCAACCAAACACAGCATGTAGTAAACCTGATTTACTCAAAGGCAATTTACTTGGGCAACCGGATTTTAATCAGCTGACTAAATGGCGTGCTTATTACACTAAAGCAGTCAAAATAAAACAAACATCAATGAAAAAAGACTGCGGTACTGATTATCAGGTAAATATTAGTGGCCGTGGTAGTTATTATGATGGCATTATTCAAAAAATTAAAACGCCATTAAAAAAGGGCATAACCTATCAGTTCAGTGCCAAAATGCAGTTAGAGAAAGGAGATGTTAAAGATTTTGGTTTTGCTGCTTTGGCATTAAAAAGCGAAATAGGCGTTTACTATTACCAGTATATTGGTATTGATCAAATAACTGATCAGCAAAATACTTTAAAAGGAGAATTTCAGTTAAATACGGTGGGGGGAGAGGTAAAAGCAGCTCACTTATTACTATTTGGCCCCAAAGGTAAAAAGAATCTAATTATTGATGAGGTTAAAATTGCAGAAAAAGACGCTAGTCAACCAGATCCTGATTTAATACTGAAGCATGACTTTGAAGCGGATACTCAAGGCTGGAAAGCAGCCTGGAAAATGGGTGAGTTAAGTCAAAGTACTCACCGCGCCAAAGATGGCCAATTTAGTTTGCATATTGGAAAGCGGAATCATTGGTATGCTGGTGGAGGTTTAGCTGTTACGGATAAAATAACGGGCAATCAAGGTTATACTTTAAATTTATCTGCCAGTTTGGGCGAGTCAGTTAAAAAGTCTCAAACTCTCGATATACGTCTATTTTATGTGGACGAGAAGGGATATCATTGGAAAACGATTAATACCAGTAAAATTCCTGTGGGAGAAAAGTGGTATGACATTGCTTCAGATTTTGCTATTAATCCAATGGGCAACTTGAAAAAAGCAGAACTTTATATTTTTGGACCAGAACCTGAAGCAGACTTCTTTATTGACTCAATAAAATTAGTCAAAACTGATAAAGTGCCGAAGCCAGATCCGAAGCCAGATCCGAAGCCAGATCCGAAGCCAGATCCGAAGCCAGATCCGAAGCCAGATCCGAAGCCAGATCCGAAGCCAGATCCGAAGCCAGATCCGAAGCCAGATCCGAAGCCAGATCCGAAGCCAGATCCGAAGCCAGATCCGAAGCCAGATCCGAAGCCAGATCCGAAGCCAGATCCGAAGCCAGATCCGAAACCAGATCCGAAACCAGATCCGAAACCAGATCCGAAGCCAGATCCGAAACCAGATCCGAAACCAGATCCAGGTGATAATGATAAACCTGATGATGACAGCAATGGCTCAGGGTTATTTGAAAAAATGACCGCAGCGAATTGTGTGGATGGTCAATATAAAGAGTCTGGAATGGGCAATCCGGCAGTCAATATTGATCATATTATGAAAAAACATAGAACTAATGCCCCACTGGCAGAAGTGTCAAAAACTATTTTTGCTGCTCTGGATGCTCGTTATCCGTTTGGTGCAGAAATACTACGCAAGGCACCTAAACATGGGGGGCAAAAATGTTCTGACTACTGGATTAAACGGGCAACAAGTATTTGGAAGGGCCTGCCAGCAAAAGAGTTATTTCATGCAGCTGACTTAGCGGTTCATGAGTGTGGTCATGGCCTGGCTCATGAATTATCTAGCTGGTCAGAACAGGCGCACCCAATAGCAAAAGGGGTAACGCCAACCTGTCCATTAAGGGAATCACGCAAGTACCCTGCGTTGTATAATATTCAGCGTGACAAGTTTTCAGCTGATGTACCTAAAAACCACTATGATGACACCTATATTAATAAAGGTAGTCCAGTTGGTGATCAAGGCTGGGAGTCGGTAATGGATGAAGCTGTACAATATAGCCACTCACTTTCTATTGGTTATGCTTTTTATGATTACACTACTTATGGCAGTGAAGCCGATGCTGGGTTGAGCTTTGTCTGGTATATCCAACGCTATTTGTATTTCCTGCGTAACAATCATAAGGAAATTTATGATGAAATTATAAATAATGACTGTTGGCGCAATACTATTCTGACATTATGGGGAAAAGTCTGGCGTTATGAAGACAAGTCATTATCAGTAAAAGAGGACCCTAGAGAAGATAATTTAACTTCTGAAAAAACCAAGCTGTTTTTGAAAGCAGTACAACGACCTGAATTAATGGCAGAAATTAAAGCCATTCGTAGTGCCCATCAATGTAAGTAGTAATCAGTAACCAATCCACGGCAAACCAGAGTAGCCGTGAAATTACTATCTTGTTATTAGGTATATTCTAAGGGTAATATCAATATGAGGTTCGCTTAAGTTTGATTGTTTTGTGATCAGCTGACTAAAGAGCCTAACTGTAGGAAATATTGACTAAATATAAGTTACAATGTTGTTGGGAAGTTCTGAAGACTCTGTTTCTTTCTCATAGCAAGGTCACGCCAATAAGTATTTAATTAAATCAAAAATAAATAACCAGGCTTTAGGCCTGGTTATTTTATGAAAAATCGACATCAGTAAGAAAAGTTAATCATCTTTTTCTACTTCTAGAACAGCACCCGTTTGGGCATTGATTTGAACTTCCCATAAGATGTTTTGTGCATCCTGCACTTTGGCTTCGTATTCATACGCGCCAGTATCATCGTCTTGCTCCAGGTTAGAGTAAATAACAGTTGTGCCCTTTACCTGGTTTTTTGCTGTGGTTTCTAACTCAGTAAGTGGCTTGATTTTTCCTGTTTGTACCAATTGATCTGCTTGTTGTGGGCTGATATTGATATCTGCGAAAGCATTAGAAACAGCAAAAACTGAAATAAAAGCGACTAGCATTGGTTTCATAATCATATTCTCCATCTATATAAATAACATGGGTTAGTTGATGGAGAGAGATGATAGAGTAGTAAGCTTAATTCAACCTTAAGCCCTTTTACTCTTCTTGATATCTTTTTAAATACTTTGTTGCAACAGACTCTATTAGTCCTTCATCTCTGATTTGGGTCAGTGCAACTGTTGCGCGTTCTACTACGTCATCTGGAGTTTGCAGACTGAATGCCAAATAATATCCCTCCTCATCTCTCCACAAAAGAAATACTTTTTCTAACTGGTTATAAGACAGACCGGCTGCTTTCACTTTAATTGGAAGAGTTAACTCTGTCCAAATAATTAGGAAATCTTATGAGTAGCCCAAAGACAAGGAAAAAATTGGTGAAAAAGCAAGTAAATATTAAGTTTAACATACAGCTTGCTAGCGATACATCACACTCAAAGTATGTGTAAGGCTTAAAAGCGCTTACACATAAGTTGGGCTTTATGGAATTCATAGCCTAGGCCCTTGTAAAAATCCACTACATCTAAACGGCTGTCTAAAAATATGCCCCCAAGGTTTTTTTCAGAGGCAATGCTTTCAACATATTCCATTAGCTTTCTGCCAATACCAGCAGATCTTTGGGCTTTTGAAATCACCAGATCGTCAACGTGAATATGTGGCCCTCTAGCCATGGTTTCAACGTCTCGAAAGCCAATGAGTCCAACAATTTCATTTTCAATTGCACCATGTAGCTCATAGCCATGTTGTTGTTGCCTTTCCAGGCGCGCTACAAAAGCCTCAAATTCTAATGCTGACCGCAGTTCTCGCATAAGACTAAAAGCCTCTTCATGTTGTTGCCTGGTAATGCGACAAATCGTTAGCACTTTTTATTACCTCAATACTGTAGTCCGTTTCTGGTTGTATAATGATATATTAAGTCAAAGATAAAAGCTGCGAGAGTATGATTGACTATCTTGATCATGTCGTCATAGAAAGTAATCTTTAGAAAGCATAGTAAAACGGTTTTACACTCAATGTCCATATTAAGAACTACTACTATAGTCTTGTATTGCTATATCACCTGATGGTGAAAACTTTGGGCAATAAATTGCTCAAATTAGTACAACAAAATTAGTGTATTATGATCTTGGGGTTGAGGAAAATATTGAAAATAGTTAATTGGTAAAGCAAGATCTAGTTCTATTAATTTAAACGATAATTTTTGTAATTTAATCCTTACGCTTAAGTATTAAGACAGGACAAGAGGCTAAATTAATTACTCGATCAGCGACTGAGCCTAACATGAGTCGTTTAAATCCATGATAACCATGAGTGGGAATAATAATTAAACTGGCATTATTTTTTTCAGCGTAAGTTGCAATTTCATTACCAGGGTCACCTGATAATACTATACTTTCAATATTTTGCCAGCCATGCCGAAGAATAAATTGTTGCAGGCCGGTTTCAACTTCTTGTTTATGTCTTTCTTCATCAATGTGTACATAAGCGGTACCGGCATTAATGTAACTGGCTGGATATTTCACATGTAGGAGGGTAACCTTGGTGGGTTTTTCTGCAAGCTCTAGGGCTACATTGACAGCTTCTGCACACTCTTCAGAGAAGTCTACTGGAACAATGATGCTGTTAAGTTGTAGTAAGTTCATAGAGAAAAGCTCACCTAACGGGGTTAAAAGACTATAGGTACACTATAGTGTAATCTTGGATAAAGTGGAGAGTGGAGAAATTAATAATGATATCAATTGATGTTGATGAGAACGCGGGTATTGCCATATTGGAGCCACATGGAGCATTATCTGCAGAGGATTTTAAACGGATTGCTGATACCATTGATCCAATGATTGAAAAGAGTGGTGAGTTAAAAGGACTATTAATCCACTCTAAGTCATTTCCTGGTTGGGAGAGCTTTTCGGGTTTTATCTCCCATATCAAGTTTGTTAGAGATCATCATCAATTGGTAAGAAAAGTGGCAATTTGTACGGATAGCCATCTTGCTGATTTGGCTAGATATTTAGGTGCTCACTTTATTAAGGCTGAAGTAGTAGTTTAC
Organism: Spartinivicinus ruber; assembly: GCF_011009015.1. Lineage (NCBI taxonomy): Bacteria > Pseudomonadati > Pseudomonadota > Gammaproteobacteria > Oceanospirillales > Zooshikellaceae > Spartinivicinus > Spartinivicinus ruber. The sequence continues at coordinate 5,259,614 of NZ_CP048878.1, read as the reverse complement.
CCTTTTAATAAGTTGGATGAGGCAAAAAGCTGGGTAAGCAGTTATACCCTTCCCGAATGATTTCTAGGTTTTGTTATCTTCATTCCTCACCCCAATCACCTATTATTTATAGGCTCATGGAGCATCGTTACTCGATGGCCTCACCTAAAAACCATTCGTATTGGGTATAGAACTAAACTATTTGCTTTTTAGCTTTTCGTTGCATCGACATTTGATATAAGACTGGCACTATAAATAGTGTTAAGAATGATGAAAAAACCAAACCCCATACAATAGCGGTAGCAACTGGTGACCATATCAGTGAGTGGCCACCCAAGCCCACGGCTAATGAAAATAACCCTGCGATAGTTGTCAGTGTGGTAATAATAATAGGTAACATCCTTCTTCGGGCAGCATAGAAAGTAGCATGCATTAAACTCATGTTTTTGGCTAAGTTATTATTAGCGGTGGAAATTAATACAATTGCTGCATTAACTGCTATACCCGCCAGGGCGACAATACCGTACATGGTAAATAAACTGAGGGGATTACCTGAAACCAGCAAGCCTAATACTACCCCAACAAATGCCATGGGGACTGTAATAAGCACCATTAAGGGTTGGAAATAACTTTGGAATTGAGTACTTAAAATTAAATACATTAAGCCAATTCCAAGTAAAAACAGCATGGCTATTGCGTCAATACTCTCTTGTATGTCATCCAGCTCGCCAGAAAAATCCAAGGATACATTCGGGTAGTTTGCAGCAATGGTTGGCCAATGGCCTTTAATAAGTTCATTGGCAGCAACTGTATTGATGCGTAATTTATCTATATCGGCTTCTAAGGTGATGGTGCGTAAGAAATTATAGTGACGTATATTGCCTTTCACTTGTTCGGTATTAATAACAACCAACTCTCTAAGTGGTACATTATTCCCTGTTGGTGTTGGCACTGAGAGCCTTAATAGGGCTTCAGTATCATGAAACTGATTATTCACAGCAGCTGTTGACTTGAGCCGTAAGGCTGTTTGATCGCCTTCATGCTGAACATAACTGACAATTTCACCATCAATCAGCATTCTCACAGTGCGATAAATATCATCAGGGCGAATGTTTAATTGGTTGATAGCATCATAGTTTAATTTTAACGTTAACCCGTAACGCCCTTGGCTGTCATCATCAGAAATGTCTCGAAACCGATTATCATTAGCCATAAATGTTTTTAGAGCATCAGTGGCTTGTCGCAATTCGTTGTAATCTTTTCCTCTGACTTTAACGCTAATTGGTTTGCTGGTTGGTGGGCCTCCTGCTAATTTCAGGAAGGAGATATTGGTGGGGCCAACCACGGTTGCAACATCAGCACGCATGTCCTCAATTATTTGTTCAACACTACGAAATCCTTCAGCAGGTGGTTTTAAGCTGACTAAAATTTGCCCTAGATGCTCGCCAAATAAGGGTGCTGTTTCAGTAAACATTTGGCCAGAATAACTTACAATTGAGCGTGTTTCTTCAGTAGATAAGTCTTGGTATGCGAGCTTTTCCACTTCTAACACCTTCTCCATGGTTTCATCCAGTGAACTAGTCGTGGGCATTTCAACATTAATGTAAAACAGACGGATGGTATCTGCTGCAAAGAAGTCCATTCTGATTAAACCGCTCATCACTGCAGATAGTGATAAGATAAATAGTAATACTAGTGTCGTTAGTGTTTTTATTGGGTGTCGCATAATTTTTATTAAGGCAAACCCATAATACACTTTTAACTTATGAATAAAGCGTTGTCGGTATTTATCTACTTTTGATGGTTTGGCGAATGAGACTTTGGCTGCCAGAATATGGCCTGGCAGCATCCAATAGGCTTCGATTAAGCTGATAGCTAAGGCGGTTGTTACTACCAACGGAATAATCATCATAAACTTGCCTAAAATGCCGGGTAGTAACATAAGAGGCAAAAAGGCAGCAATAGTAGTGAGAACAGAAGCAGTAACTGGGCTAATAACTTCTAATAGTCCTGTCCAGGCAGCTTCTATGCCGGTGATTCCTTGCCTTAATTTACTGTAAATAGATTCTACAACGACTACTGCATCATCAACCAACATCCCTAAGGCAATAACAATGGCTAATAACACTGAGGTATTTAGGGTTTGATCAAGAATATTTAAAGTAATAAATGTGCCCGCTAAGGTAAAGGGAATACCAATGGTTACTAAAAGACTGATGCGTGAGCCCAAAAATACCCAGGAAACAAAGAGTACGAAAATTAAACCCAGTAATGCATTGTTCTGCATAATATTAAGGGCATTACGGGTAATCAGAGTTTGGTCATCGATTAAACTGATATTCACCCCAAGTTCTTCTGCATAAGTGTTTTTTTGTTGCACAAATTGATCAATACGTTCAACCAGCTCTAGGGTATTGGTGCTTTCTTGCTTCATGATGGCAAACATGACAGCTGGTCGACCTTGAAAGCGAACGAGCCGATCTGCTTTTGCGCGGGCTCGTACTACAGTAGCAACATCTCCTAAACGGATTTCTGATAAACTGCCTTCATTAGTGAGAATAGGTAATTTGGCCAGTTCATCTGGATTAGTGGTGGTGCCTTCAATGCGAATTAACCACTGATCTTTACCTATACGGGCACTGCCTGCTGATATGTCAGAATAAAAATTGCGAATGGAGTTAGCAATAGTAACGGGTGAAATACCTAGCAGCTGAATTTTATCGATATCGAATCGAATTTGTATTTCGGGGTCTTTTTCTCCAGTCAATTGTACTCTATCAACACCTGGTATTCTGGCTAGCTCATTTTCTAAAATACTAGCCTGACGGCGTAAATTTTCATCATCGGATGGGCCTGCAACTACCACAGTAGCGGTTGGAAATGCATTGGCTGAAGTAATTTCAACAATGTTAGGGCGTTCAATTTCTTCGGGTAGCTCATCTTCAACATTGTTAATTTCTCGCCGGAGATCAGCCATCCGCTTATCAAAAAGCCGTTGGCTGATGTCTTGAAAGCGCACTAAAATGCTGGATACGCCTTCACGGCTAGTGCTGGAGACAAACTTAATGTCTTGTACTTTTTCTAAGGATTCTTCGAGAATATCAGTGACTTTTTTTTCGATATCTTTTGCTGAAGCACCTGGCAGCAGAGTGGTGATTTGCACCCAGTTAAAATTAATACTAGGGTCTTGTTCCCTGGGCAGTTGTTGATAAATTAAATACCCCATTAACAACACTAGCCCAAACAGTAGGTTAGTTAACTTGTGGTTTTCAATTAAACTGCGAAGCCACATTATTATTGTGCTCCTTGGTATTGGTCAGTTTAATAGATTGTCCATCTATAAGGCCATGGCGGCCATCAATTATCACTAAATGGTTACCATCAATATTTAAAGGAATTGGACGACCTTCCTGCGCTTGGTTTGCAGGAATAAACTGTGCCTTATTATCATCAATAATAAACACACCGTATTTCCCATTACGCTTTTGCAGTAGGTGCGCAGGTAAGTGAGGGGTAGGGCTTTGCCATAATAAGCGACCAGTGGTGCCTATAAGAGTGCTTTTAGTGTTAAAGACTAAGCGTGCTTCGCGACTTCGCGTACTGTTTTCAATAAAGGGTAAAAAAGAGCGTAATTTTAACGGATACTGTACACCATTGGTTTTTAGTGTATAGGATGATGCTTGTTTAAATGAGTTTTCATCAGTTAACGCTATTTGGGCGGAAACTTCTACATGATTGGTTTGCAACAATTCTATAATGGGTGTGCCAATGGCTAGCATTTCTCCAACATTCGCTACTTTCTTAGTCACCAGACCAGAAAAAGGGGCAGTCACTTGGCAGTGTTGGGTATTTAATTTAGCGATGGCTAAAGCAGCTTGTTGCGCTTCTAATTGTGATTGAATATCCACTACATTGGTTTTATTGCGATCTAGCTCTGCCTCACCAATATTTTTCTGTCGAGCCAGTTTTTCACTGCGTGAAAGTTCTCGTTGATTAAATGCCAGCTGATTTTTTAGTTGAGCATACTTAGCTTGTTGTGTTTCAAGATTTAATTTGGTTTGTTGACAGTCTAAGGTAGCCAGTAGGTCCCCTTTGTTTACAGAGTCACCTACATTGACTGGCATATGAGTTAAGCGGGCGGCAATTTCTGCAGGTATCAGGCTTTTATTAAGTGCAACGACTTTGGCTGGTGCAGATTGGGTTGGATAAAACTGTAATTGATGTACGGCTTTTGCACTGACCAGGGTAGGGGTATCCGACCAACCAACTTGGCTCGCAAAGGCAAGCCATGTAATGGTACAAGCTTGGAGAATAAATGAAGAAAATCTCATGTTAAAGCCTGCTCTTTTACGAAGACATTGCAATGACGTTAACACCGACCGACCAGTCGGTCAATAGGTTGGTAGCTAATTTCCTCACCCTGTGAGGTAGTTTGTTAGGGTCTGTTTAGGTAATCCTCTAGCATATCGACAAAGTCTTGCCAGATAGCTTGATAGCGTTGCTTATCTTGATAAATGGTTTGATGCACACCAAAGCCGATACTGAATATGTCCACCATGCGTATTGCTCTGGTCACTTTTTCATCGCTAACCTTGTTGCTGTAAAACTGTTTGATGGCTGGGGATATCTGGGCGCATACACCATCTAATAATTCTTGTGCTTGAATACGAAATTGTGGGTCTTGCATGCCTTTTGGGAGAAAACCATAAACCGTATTGATCAGTCGAGAATCCTGAAAAAAACAGTCAAGCTGGTATTCACCAATGGCATAGAGATATTCACGCATAGAGCTAAATTGTTTGATTGGCACACTGTTCATGCAATCTTCAACAATTTTGCTAATCATTGCATAGATGACTTCATCTAAATTTTTAAAGTGGTGGTATAGCGTGCCTTTTGCTATACCTGCCCGCTGAATTAGGCCGTTGGTGGTTAGAGCCTCGTAGCCTGAATCGCCAACAATTTCAAATGCAGCCTGAATGATATTTTGTCGGGTAATTTCTGCTGAAGCTTTACGCGTAAGTGACATATGCTTTCATAACTATAATATGTTAAAAAACCATTGTAGGTTTCACCGACTAAGCGGTCAACGAGTTTGTTAGCGCGTATTCAAACCAATATATCATAAAATATCTGATTTTTCGCATTAATGTAATAAAGAGGGCACTAGAGTACCTTACAACTAAGAGAATTATTACATTGTAATAGTGGGATTTAGTTTGCAGAAAAATAGGCAAAAGTAAAAGCTTGATTGAATTAAACAACAGTAGCATGATATATCAAATATTTTATTTAAATTAGATAATAATTATAAGGACGTACATGCTAACTTCAATTGATCAGTCGTATATTAATTGTGTTAATAGCTACTGTATTGAAATGGGTAGTGTCGATACAGGGAGTGTTAATAATAGTAGTAAAGTGGAGAATCCATTAAAGGAAATCATAAATACTAAACAGCATGGGAGTCGAAATAAGAAATATACTGGTTTAATAAAAGACAAGATTAGTAAATATAACAAAGCTGCTGTATCTCGTAAAAATGAAAATAAAATAAGTAAGACCAATCCCAAAAGCACACTTAGATGCCTGATAGCTGACTTAGTATCAGCTGATAATAGTCGGTTAAAAAGTGTTAGCTTCAATAAGCTGTTATTCAATACAACTGGTGTAGGAGATGTGGTGGCAAGGACTACATTGCCAGAAGACTTTCCTGATATCAAGCCTGCTCAAGAAGCAGTTATTCCCTATGTGCTTGAACAAAAAAAGCATTACCTTAATGGCTCAACTAAACCAATTATTATTGATGTATGGCAAAATCCAAAAGATAAAGCCTTATATATACAAGATGGTCAACATCGTTTTGTTGCTGCCTGTTTGCTTGGTAAGCAAATTATCTTGCGGTTAAAGAAGATAGGGTTTCCTGCATTTAATGGTAGTTGGGATCAAACCCGATATATTGATACATTGGCAGCCAAAGACCGGATTAAACCTTGAAGAGAAAACAAATCCAGAGGTAATATATTGAAGGATACGGTAAATATTAATCAGAATTTAATGTTATCCAATCTTTAACTCTTTTATTGAAAAAACCAGATTGATAAAAAGCTTCTTGGAGTTCCCTGCTTTCACGTACTTTTTTCAGACCCATATTAAGGGTCTGAAAGATCTTTTCACTATCAGGGTGTTTTTTTGAAATGATAAAATGGCGACTTCCTTTTAAAGCAATCTTAACACCTTTAACTGGAATCAAGTTGTAACCTGCCACATCAGATGCGAGATCATCTCTGCCGGAAAATTTCCAAAGTAAAAAATCTGCGCGATTATTATCAACCATAATGGCCATTTGTTCGAGTTTTGGTACAGAATAAACATTTTTCAGATTGAGACTGTTAAGAATTTGCCAATCTATCTTCCAGTTTTCTGATGAAACTGCTGAAAAGTCTTTTAAATCATTTTTAGACTTTATATTCTGTACCGCCTTGTTTGATGGTGTTGTATATAAGCCTACTTCAAATTCACCTTCCTCTATTACTGGTTCACTGACGTAAAATCCACTTTTAGGAACTTCTACCTTCCAGATGGATTCTACAGGCATCATCGCATACCCTTCAGCAACAAGAGCTAAGCTGCGTGAGTAATTAGGGGCTTTCACTAACTCAATAGTGGCAATATCATGTAATATTTTGCAGGTGAAAATCAGTTCTACGATTCCTCTATGAGGTACATTAGTAAAATCAGTAATTTGATGGCACTCTTTATTTTTGGTGAGTTCACTGTATCCTTGAATAATCTCTTGCTGAGCCGTCAGTTTAACCAAGGTCTTACCAAAAATTGATATTGGCGCCAGCATTAATAAGCAGCTGACTACATAAGCTACATTTTTCATATCAGTTCCTATGGCTGCGGTTGGTTATCCACATCTGATGGGTATAGGAGAGCTGCACCTTATCTTGTAAAATTGCAGTTTACTTTTCATATTCTAGACTATGTTTTTCCTAAAATGGCTTGATTTATACTCTGAGCAGTTATTCATAGAACTTGTATAAGGGTACCTCTTGTAATAGTTTACTGGTTTGATAGAAAAGAAACTCTAGAAACCAAACAAAAGCCTGTTAGATCAGCTAAATATTGGTACTTAGCGAACAGCGATGTTCTCTTACCTGAACATAACCGGCGAAAGCTGCTAACAGCGATTATAATTGTTGTAGATAACACCTAATTCATTAGGATTTTCGAGAATGGTTAGCTCGTTTTGGTGATAAATCTCTATCTGTTATATGGAAGTAATAGATTTAAGCAGTTTTCCATTCACTTTTAGAATATGAACAAGTGGCAAAGATATTTGATACAACTATGATATATCTGTATTGTCCTTTTGTGCTGTTCTCTTGCAGTAGATCTGATCAATTATGTTAATGCCTAAACGTATTACTCAGAATCAGTCGTTAGCAAAAAATACCCTCGCTCATATTTTACTGATTAGTTCTGTTATTACTTTAGTTATTGTTTGTGCGCAAATATATTCAGATTATCACGCAGATTTAAGTGTAATTGATGAGCGACTAGATAATATAGAAAGAAGTTATTTGTCCACCATTGCTAAGCAAGCATGGGAATATAACTTTGAAGCATTGAATGTGATTATTGAAGGTATTGGCCAGTTGCCGGATGTGGCCTCTGTGAAGTTTGTTAATATAGAAAACAGAGAATTTTCTACACAAGAAGATGATGAAATAAAGTATCCTAAGGAGCGGGTATATCAGGTTGGCTATAGATCAGCGGATAACTTAGTTAATGTTGGAGTATTAACAGTAGTTGTTGATATGGCCAATGTTTATGACCGCCTGATTAATAAGTCAATATTTATTGCATTGTCTCAAGCAGTGAAAACCTTTTTAGTTTCAGCTTTTATTTTATATTTTATCTACAATTTGATTGTTTCTAGGGTGAATAAGGCGACGGACTTTGCAAGTTCGTTTTCATTGGAAAGCCTCACTGATGTTGATAAGTCTAATTTTGATACTAAAGATATCACTGGAAATGATGAAATATCTAAGTTGTTGAAAGCGATGGATCGTATGAAAAAACAACTTAAGGAAGAAATCAGTAGACGTGAGGAAGATCAACAAAAGTTATTTGAACAGGCTAATTATGATTCATTAACAAAACTTGTTAACCGTAAATGTGCTCTTGATAGACTGGAGTTGCTGCTGATCCATTCAAAACGATATAAACAATCATTAGCTGTTATTTATTTAGATATAGATCATTTTAAAGATATTAATGACTCACTTGGTCACGATGCTGGTGATGAGTTATTAAAATTATCAGCAAAGCGTATTCGTGATACTGTACGTAAAGGAGACATTGCATGTAGATTAGGAGGCGATGAATTTTTGCTTATTTTGGCTAATTTGAATACTCCAAATGCCGTTGAAATTGTTATTGAAAAACTAGAGAAATATTTTTCTGAGCCGATGAATATCTTAGGGCATACTATTTATGCATCTTTAAGTATTGGAATATCTATTTACCCTACAGATGGTGAGTCGGTTAAAGAGCTAATTAAAAATGCTGATATAGCATTATACAGTGCTAAGAAGGCAGGGAGAAACTGTCACCGATATTTTGAATCAAGAATGAATACTTGGGCTGAGCAAAGGTTAGAGATGAGCTCAAGGTTGCGTAAAGCGATTTCTAATGAAGAGTTTACTATTTTTTGCCAGCCGTTATTAAATATAAATAATAAAATGGTAGTAGGTGCTGAGGCGCTTATTAGATGGTTCAATAAAGAAGAAGGTGTAACTCCTCCAGATAAGTTCATTCCTTTATCGGAAGAAAATGGTTTAATTGTTGCGATTGGTGATCAAGTGGCTGAGCTGGTTTTGGCAACTGCTGTTAAGTGGAGTTTGATTTGGGGAGAGCAGTTTAAGGTAGGGATAAATATTTCAGCAAGAGAGCTGAGAGAGGCTAACTTTGTTGAACGACTTTCTGGGCAAATGAAAAAATATAATATAAAACAATCCTCAATTGCAGTAGAGGTAACAGAACGAATTTTATTGGATAAAAATGATAAATCAGTAGAAAACCTATTAAAATTATCATCTCTTGGTATCAAGTTGTCGTTAGATGATTTTGGTACCGGTTATTCATCGTTAAGCTATTTACAAAAATATCCATTTAATACATTGAAACTTGATCGGTCATTTCTTAAAAAAGTACCTGCTGATACGAAAAGCGCGGCATTATCTTCAGCTATTATTCAACTGGCACACTGTTTAGGGTTTGAGGTAATAGCAGAGGGAGTTGAGACTGAAGAGCAGTATAAATTTCTTGAGCAAGAGGGGTGCGATATTGTTCAAGGATTTTATATAGCTAAACCTATGAGTATACAAGAATTTGAAGAATGGATGGACCTCTGTAATGGGGTGGTCGATATTAAATCTGAAGAAGTGACTCATACTAAACAAGCAAGTATGTAGTAGTTGTAAATTGTATATTGCTACCTATTTGCTTACCTAAACTATAGTTGAATAGAGATGGTGTTTGCTTTGCTGATGAAAGTTTGGGCGTGTATATAAATCTAATTATTTAGGGTGAATTAGATGATAAGCATTTGTTCTGTGTTATTGCTTTTTATACTTATATCTGGGCAGGTGATAGCTTCAACTACTATTTTCACATTTAGAGCGCCAGAAAGTGGAAAAGATACACGGTTCAACTACGATAACTCTGCTTTGGAGCTTGCTTTGAAGAAAACCCAAAAGGAATATGGAGAGTATATACTAAAACCAAGTCCTGTAATGAACTTTGCTAGAGCAATGCGCTCTGCTCAACTCAATCAATACCAGAACTTTTTTTTTAAGCAGTCTTATGATGAAGAACTTAAAGAAAAGGATCTAGCCTATGTTCCTTTCCCCATTGATCTGGGTATTGTTGGATATCGAGTTTGTTTTCTTTCTGAGACAATTAAAGACAAGGTCGCCAGCGCAAAGACATTTGATGAATTACGCAAGTTTTCACATGGTCAAGGAGTAGGTTGGGCAGATACTGTAATTCTTCAAAATAGTGGCATGAAGGTTATGACTATTTCTAATTATGAAAGCCTTTTTCATTTGGTTGCTGCAAATCGTTTTGACCTATTCTGTCGTGGGGCTAATGAATTACTTAATGAGTATAATTCATATAAGCATATTAAAGACTTAACATATGATACTTCAATGTCTATAGCCTATCCTCTACCACGTTTTTTTTATACCCATAAGTCAAATAGTGATGCTATTGAGCGGGTTTATAAAGGACTAATTGCTGCTTATCAAGATGGCTCATTAAAAGAGTTATGGACAAAATATTATAAAGAAAGTATTGAGTTTGTGAAGTTGCATGCGCGGAAAATTTATTGGATTGAAAATCCTAACCTAAAAGGTATTGAGTCTAATCAGTACCGTCAGTACTTCTATGATCCATTTTCTGAAAAAATGTAAAAATAGGGTTGTTAATAACAAAAAGGATGTATCTTAAAGATAAGCTTTACTATGCGTAGTCAATCACTGGCAAAAAAAACTTTAGCTCATATTTTGTTAATTAGCTCTGCAATTACTTTGGTTATAATTTGTGCGCAAGTATATTCTGATTATAACGCAGATTTGAGTGTCATTAATGAGCGGCTAGATAATATAGAAAGAAGCTATGTTTCATCAATTGCCAAGCAAACTTGGGATTATAGTTTTGATGCTTTGAAGGTGACAATTGAAGGAATTGGACAATTACCAGATGTTGCTTATGTAAAGTTTATTAATAATGAAGAAACGGAGTTCACGGTCAGTAATTTAAAGGAAATAAAATATCCTAAAGAAAGAGTTTATCAAGTTGACTATATGACAGGAAAGAATGCAGTTAATGTTGGTGTATTAACCGTTGTTGTTGACTTGGCTGATGTTTATGAGAGATTAATAAATAAATCAATTTTTATTGCTTCGTCTCAGGCTATAAAAACTTTTTTGGTTTCTGCTTTTATTTTATATTTTATATATAAATTGATTATCTCTAGGGTAAATAAAGCAACTGATTTCGCAGATTCTTTCTCACTAGATAGTTTGACTAATCTTGAAAAGCAAGATTTTGATAGTAAAGACATTATAGGTAGTGATGAATTATCTAAGCTACTCAAAGCAATGACACATATGAAAAAGCAGTTAAAAGAAGAGATTAGCAAAAGAGAAGAAGATCAACGAAAATTATTTGAACAGGCTACCTATGACTCACTAACCAAGCTCGTTAATCGTAAGTATGCTCTAGATAAGTTGGAACTACTGCTGATTCATGCAAAACGATTTAAACATTCTTTGGCGGTTATTTACTTGGATATTGATCATTTTAAGGATATTAATGACACGCTTGGTCATGACTTTGGTGATGAACTTTTAAAATTAGCTGCGAAACGCATTCATGATACTGTGCGTAAAGGAGATATTGCATGTAGATTGGGTGGTGATGAATTTTTATTAATTTTAACCAACTTGAATGCACCTAATGGAATTGAAATTGTCCTTGATAAGCTGGAGGAATGCTTTTTGCGGCCATTGCAAATTTTTGAGCATACAGTTTATGTGTCGTTAAGTATAGGAATATCTCTTTATCCAGTAGATGGAAGCTCTGTTAGAGAACTGATCAAACATGCAGATATAGCATTATATAGTGCTAAGAAGGCAGGAAGAAATTGTCATCGATACTTTGAATCAAAAATGAATACCTGGGCCGAAAAAAGGCTTGAAATGAGCTCAAGATTACGAACAGCAATTTCTAAGCAAGAGTTTACAATATATTGCCAGCCCCTGTTAAACATTAAAAATAAAAAAGTAATAGGAGCTGAAGCACTGGTCAGATGGTTTAACAATGAAGATGGAATAACACTTCCAGATAGTTTTATACCTTTGTCTGAAGAAAATGGTTTAATTGTTGTGATAGGTGATCAAGTGGCTGAGTTGGTTCTAGCAACTGCGGTTAAATGGGGGTTGACTTGGGGAGGGCAATTTAAGGTAGGAATAAATATCTCAGCACGTGAGTTACGAGAAGCTAGCTTTGTTGAGCGTCTTACCAAACAAATGAAAAAGTATAATATGAAAAGCTCGTCTATTGAGGTAGAAGTTACGGAAAGAATTTTGTTAGATAAAAGTGATAAATCAGTAGAAAATTTGTTAAAATTGGCATCATTAGGTATTAAACTATCATTAGATGACTTTGGTACCGGTTACTCATCGTTAAGCTATTTACAAAAATACCCATTTAATACATTAAAGCTTGATCGTTCCTTCCTTACAAAAGTACCTGCTGATAGTAAAAGCGCGGCATTGTCCTCAGCTATTATTCGTTTAGCTCATTGTTTGGGATTTGAGGTAATAGCAGAGGGTGTTGAAACCGAAGAGCAATATCGGTTTCTTGAGCGAGAAGGGTGCGATATTGTTCAAGGGTATTATATCGCCAAACCGATGAGCATCCAGGATTTTGAAGAGTGGATGGACCAGTGTGGTGGAACAGTGGACTTGAAATTAGATGAGTTGCCGTCTACCAGACAGGCCAGTATATAAGTGTATAAAGAAGCACATGTCTTTTAGAGCGACATGTGCTACAAGTTTATGGTAATTGATTATGGTATTAGCTGAATTGACCAGCTGATAATAATTCCAGTGACAGGCTCTGAGTTGTCAGATGTGTCTTTAAAAGCAAGTTGCCAATTTTTTCCTTTTAATGTGCTGAGGACGTTAGTAGGGATAGTGGAAGTATAGGATTTTTGTATACCATCTGAGCTATCGCCATCATTTCTCATGATAAAGTAGCCTGTTCTTGTCGCTTGGCTAACTAAGGCTATTCTTAGCTTACTATGGTCTCGATGTTTGACAGTAAAGCGAACAACGGCTGATTTTGAATTTGGTGCATTATTTGGTATATCAAGCCCTCTACTGAATTCGTATTTACCAGGTTTAATGCCGTAGGCTTTATGATCCTGATAAACATATTGACCATTATTATTGCTATCGTCATCATCATCGGGGTTGGTACTGCCTTCTTTAATCTTTAAAAATTCGGCACTGACCGGTCCCCAGATACCACTACTATCTTTTGACCTTACATACACTATATGTCGTCCAGGCTCTAAACCAGTGGTGTCTATAGTGCCACTAATATTATCTCGTCTTCCTGTTATCTCTAGCGGCACTGCTGTGTGACCTGCAGTCCAGAAAGGAGTATCAATTGAATATTGGGCTTCGTTAACACGTTGAGTGTCTACCTGGCCATTTATTTGGTTGAAGTTAGCATCAGTTGCTTGAGCAGTTAGTTTAACTTGAGTGCCAGCTTCAACTTCGGAATTATCAGAGCTAAGGGTTAAATTGAGTGTTTCAGGGCCTGAAGGAATTTTATAGGGTGCTCGGACAACTTTAGCTGCATAAAGTAACGCTTTTAGATTGTCGGGCTTAATTTTATTTTCAAATTCTTGGCAAGGCTCAAAAAATTGTTTACCTAATTCAAAGGTGAAACCTGCTACTCCAAGTTCACCATAGGCGAAGTCGTCACTGGCACCATCTGTTAGATATAAACCAGTAGAAGCCTGTTGGGGTTTGTAATTATTAAACCAAGCAAAACGACGTCCTAGTGTTTCAAGAGCTGTCCCATTAGGTGCAGGTTTGACTGAATCACCCCAAGGCCACAGTACTAAGCCGGCAGCACTATGAATATCAATAAAAATACCGCTGGTGTCGTCAGGTGCTTTGTCGGTTTTTCCTGGGCCGCGATTATCTTGCCAAAGCTGTTTCATATAGTTTTGTACGGCTTGTGTTTCTGGCTCCGATGCTGCTTCTGTACCGTGGTAGGTAATTTCACATTGATTATCACTTGATCCTCCATCAACACTATTCCAGCCGTAAGTAAAATTGCGGTTTAGGTCAACGCCTCGTCTGGTTGTATTTGTGCAGTGGTTGTTATTAGTATTTTTGCGCCAGGATAAACCTTGCTCAGCCCACTTACGGCCATCAGGGTTAGAATGCAACATGAGGTGAACTTCATGGTGGTCTAGTATCCAGGTGATGTTAGCATCTTTACCATAATTTTCGGTTAAGTGTCGTGCAAATGCCAGTGCTAGTGGAGCAGTCGTGTACTCCCTTGCATGCAAACCACTGTTTAAAAATAATTTAGGTTTGTTGCCGCCGATTTTTTTGTTGGTTAGCTTCAATACTCTTATATCATAGCCTTTTGTTGGATCTTGCTGTTTTTCCCAGGAATCACCTACATCTAACCATTGAGCGATTGAGGGAAAGTTTCTGGCGATTTGCTGAGCTTCGGAGAGAGTTTCTTCAACAGTTTCATAGCACTGATAGCTGGGGATACCATCCGTTTGTTCGTTTAAACCGGATCGTAAAGATATAGAAGGCTGTTGCATTTTATTCTTTATTTTTTCTAGCTTACGCCTTCTGTTTTCAATCCACTGTGTTGCTTCCTCTATATTAACTTTAAAATTTTGTTGTTTAGCTAAATCGGTTAATCTTTTTTTATCATCAGGGGAAAGTTCTAAAATTAAGCTAAATGACTTATCGTTTGATTCAAGCATTTGAGCATGATAGCTTAATTTCGCCTTATTAAATATTTTTTCGTTAGCAAAGGTTACTTTATATGTATTAGATAGAGCCGTTTGTTCTTGTTCAATGAAAGTAATTGCCTCAGGGTTTTTCTCATCATTAGCAGTAGCAACTGTTAAGTTGGAAATACCTATCGTTAGACCAATTACCGATGCAAGTGTACTCTTTAACATGGAATTCCTTACTAAAAATATAAGCTAATAATTGAAATTAATTTCGTAAATAAAGCGACTTTAATAGGTCGGCTTATTATATGCAGCTAAATACATAGGTTGTTAACTGTTCTTTAATTATATGTTGCTGTAGCAGGGTAGATATTTAACTGTTTCATTAACTAAATTAGTAAATGACTTTTTGTTTTGTTATGTGATAAAGAACGCAGGGCTTGTGTATTTAGTTTGTAGTATTGGCTACAAAATATGTCTGATTTTTTCTGGTTTAGTGAAAGTTTGCTTTTATTATTATCTAATGACTCTATTATTATTTTACTCAAATAATAATAGAGTCATTCTTGAGTATTTTTTCTAGAAATTGTTGTATTACTCGCTTATTCCTAAACCCATTTTTTAAGTTGAAATCTTGTATCTATGTATAAGTTCAGTCTGTGTTTAATTTTAGATATGTAGCCAATGAACTGTGGCGCTGATAGTTTTTAACTATTTATTTAATAACACTTATCATTTTCATTTATTGGCTGGGTTTCCTTACACTAATGATATAGCGCATCACGGGAGGTCTGGCGATGTTCATGCAATTACAACAAGGGTTACGCAATTCATTTGCTCAGCAAGGTTGGCAGCTAACCAATAAGCGCCTGTTATTACCGACCGTTTTGTTTGCTTTATTGCTTGCTGGTGATAACACGCGGGAACTAACAATTGGTGTACTAGCTGATGCATTCTGGCAAGTGGCAGCGTATGTAGCGGCTACTTTAGCATTATTCCATTACTTAACAGAACGCTTTGATAATAATGGCCTTTTTAAGGCTAAGCTGGCTAATAGTAATACGTTACAGGTGTTGTTTGCTGCTTTTATGGGGGCTTTACCTGGTTGTGGTGGGGCAATCGTAGTTGTTACTCAATATGTAAAAGGCAATTTAAGCTTTGGTGGGGTAGTGGCAGTATTGACTGCCACTATGGGCGACGCGGCATTTTTATTGTTAGCTAGCAGGCCAATTGATGGGTTGTTCATCGTGAGTTTAGGTTTTGTAGTGGGCTTTGTTTCTGGGGTGCTAGTAGACAGAGTCCATGGGGCTGATTTTATGCGTCCTAGGTTAAAAGCGCAGACAGTACAGAGTGATTGTAGTAAAGCAAATACATGTAACCGAGAAGTCATCAAGTTACAGGGAAAGTTCTGGCAGTGGATGCTATTACCTGCCATGGTGTTTGCCATTTTAGGTTCATTTCAAATTGATACTGACCAGTTATTTGGTTTCAGCGAAGGTTCCTCTGCGGTGTTAGGGGCCGTTGCGGCAATGATAGCCATTGTGTTATGGGCAACCACGCGCGATATAACTGATTATGAGTCTGCGGTTGCTGAAGACCCTAAAGCCAACAGTGCTGCCTTATTTCAGCGAGTGGCTCAAGATACCAACTTTGTGACCAGTTGGGTAATTGCAGCCTTCTTAATCTTTGAGCTGATTGTATATTGGCTTGATATTAATTTAGCGTCAGTATTTTCTGATTGGGCACTGTTAATGCCGTTAATGGGGGTGGTTGTTGGGCTATTACCGGGTTGTGGTCCGCAAATCTTAGTAACCAGCTTATATATCAGCGGAGCTATTCCGATGTCTGCGCAGGTAGGGAATGCTATTAGTAATGATGGTGATGCGCTGTTCCCAGCCATTGCATTGGCACCTAAAGCAGCAATAATGGCAACGTTATACTCTACTATTCCTGCAGTGGTTGCTGCTCACAGCTATTTCGTTATCTTTGAGTAAATAAAGCACCAGGGTAGGTGCTTTATCAGGTTTTCACGATTAGAATTGGCGCTTTTAACAGTGAAGCGCCTTTATGCTTAGTTATCGCCATGCCTTTCATGCTGGCAACCATGCCGATGTGCTCAAACATCTTACTGAAGTTTTGATATTAGACCACTTACTGCAAAAGCAGGATAAGCCTCTGTGTTATATCGACACCCATTCCGGCCCAGGGATGTATGCACTTCAACAAGGTTATGCCCAGCAAAATGCAGAATATGAAACAGGTATCAGGAAGCTTTGGCTGCAAAATGATTTACCTAAACCACTGGCACGCTATGTTGAGGTTGTCGCTGCCAATAACTCTGATAACTCGCTTAGTTATTATCCTGGCTCTCCCGCCATTGCCAGGCATTTGCTGAAATCGGCTGATCGGCTCCAGCTTTTCGAGCTGCATCCAAAAGACTTTGACTTGCTGAAAGGTTGGTCTAGAGGTGAACGGCGTATTCTGGTACAAAGGGAAAATGGCTTTGAGCGTCTAACGGCAATACTTCCTCCTCAAGAACGACGAGCATTAGTGGTAATCGATCCACCTTATGAAGTTAAGCAGGATTATCAGCAGGTAATATCAGTGTTACAGCAGGCAATAAAACGCTTTGCTACGGGTGTTTATCTGCTGTGGTATCCATTATTAGCAAGGCCAGAGCTTCAAACAATGGAACGCAAACTAAAGCAACTATCCGTTCGTTATTTGCATGCCAGCCTACAAGTAAGAGATGAAGATCTGGGAGGGATGTACGGGAGTGCGGTGTTTGTGATTAATCCGCCATGGCAGCTAAACGAGCAATTGGCCCAATGTTTACCTGTACTTCAGCAGCTGCTTGGTCAAGATGCAAAAGCTAAAATAAGTTTGACTACTCATGGCTTAGATTGATGTAAAAGTGACTATGCTTTAATTGTTGTATAGGGCACCTATAAGTCAGTAGTGAGTGGCTGCCTATAAGAAAAATTGGCATGACTTTGGCGTTATCAAAATTAATTAAACACGGCTAAACAAAACTTTGTCGCTTTTTAATAATAGCGATGCTGGCCTCTCTTGACAGGGTGTTTACCCCAGTCATAAGGTTCATAGAGCTTACAACATTAAAATGGTGGATGATGTTTAATTCACGTAGACAATTAATAACGGTAACGCTGACTACAGCACTTTGTAGCTCTCCACTATTAATGGCGGCTAAAAGTCCGTTTTGGACCAAGCTCACTATACCTAATGATGCGCCAGCACAAGCAATTGGAACCTATCAAGCTGGCTGCCTTGCTGGCGGTGAGTCTTTGCCACCTAATGGTAATGGTTATCAGGTAATGCGGCTAACAAGGGGCCGTTTTTATGGTCATCCTAACTTAGTTGGTTTTATCAAAGACCTTGCGGGCAATATGGATAAGTATAATATTGGTACCTTATTGGTGGGTGATTTATCCATGGCCAGAGGAGGTCCCTTCGTTAGCGGTCATCGCAGCCACCAAAATGGGTTGGATGTTGATCTTTGGTATAACCTGGAAAAAGATCGCCCCTTATCATTACATGAGCGGGAAGCCTTGGGAGCCTATTCTCTAGTAGCTTCGAATGGACGGAGTGTTAAGCCTAGGCTATGGAGCCAAAACCATCGGCAAATGTTGAAATTTGCTGCTTCTAACCCTAATGTCGCTCGAATTTTCGTTAATGCCGCTATTAAAAAGCAGCTGTGTAAAAGTAAAACCAGTGCAGATGATGGTTGGCTAAGAAAAATCCGTCCATGGTGGGGCCATGCAGATCATTTTCATGTCAGAATGAAGTGCCCAGCTGACAGTCCTCAGTGTAAATCACAAGCACCTATACCGAAGGGGAGTGGTTGTGATAAGTCGCTCGATTGGTGGTTTGCCAAACATAAACCAGTTAAGCCCAAAAAGCCGACTAAAAAACCTGCTAAACCAAAGCCTAAGTTGCCCTATTGGAAGCAGGTTAAACTACCTAAAGCATGTAGTCGGATATTTAGAGCTAAATCCAAGTACTTGCATTAATAGCTTATCTCCGTTGGTTTATACCCTGCGATGGGTATAAACCAACGTCATAACCTCCATCTTTCTCACTTGCGACAAAACTTGTCTTCATTCTCATAATGACTATTGAACCAACTGTTATAGGTTTGTTACACTCAAATTATCTTAAACGATTTAGATAGAATATTTAGTTGAATAGCCAGATTATAGAACGCTTATAAGCGTTCATTATGTGTACAGTTGTACTCAAAGTGGCATAAAGCAAAATGAATAAGAAAAATTGTTGAAAGTAAAAACGATAAGAGCCTTAAAACCATAAATAACAAACAAAAAATTACATAACAATAAATATACCTAAAGTGTAGGGTGTAACAGCCAGGAAGCTCTAAGCTTACAAAGCCTGTATAGGTTGTAAGAAATAGGCTGGGCTGATAATAAATATTAGGAGTTGCCCATGAAAATGATCGCTCGCTTAGTATCAGGTGGATTTTTTGCTGTTTTACTGTTTTCCGCTAATTTGGCCATTAGTGAAACACTAACTATTTCCTGTGGAGCAGTAGGAGCTGAATTGTCTTTATGTAAAGAGGCTGTAGCCTCTTGGAGTAAAAAAACAGGTCATCAGGTTAACGTTATTTCAACCCCGAACTCATCCACTGAACGGTTAGCTTTATATCAACAAATATTTTCTGCCAAAAGCAGTGATATTGATGTCTTTCAAATAGATATTATTTGGCCTGGGTTATTAGCTAATCATTTAGTTGACTTATTTCCATTTACTAAAGGTATAGAAAAACAGCATTTTCCTACGTTAGTCGAAAATAATACTGTCGCGGGAAAATTGGTTGCTATGCCCTGGTTTGTCGATACGGCGCTTTTATATTATCGGAAGGATTTACTAGAGAAATATAATCAGCCGGTTCCTACTACTTGGCAGCAGTTGTCGGATATTGCTAAAACAATTCAAGCGAAAGAACGCGAAAATGGTAATGCTCAGTTGTGGGGATATGTATGGCAAGGGCGTGCCTATGAAGGGCTGACCTGTAACGCTTTAGAATGGCTTTCCAGTTATAATGGTGGTTCAATTGTTAATAATAAAGGCAACATTACCGTTAACTCAAAAGCGGCTCAATCGGCACTCTCATTGGCAGGACAGTGGGTTGGTCAAATCTCACCACCAGGGGTTTTAAATTATACTGAAGAAGAAGCCAGAGGGGTTTTTCAATCAGGCAATGCTGTGTTTATGCGCAACTGGCCTTATGCTTGGGCATTAGCTCAGGGAAAAGATAGTGCTATCAAAGGTAAAGTGGGTATTGTTGCATTACCTAAAGGGGGAGATGAAGGCAAGCATGCATCTACTTTAGGTGGTTGGCAATTGGCTGTTTCAAAATACTCTAATAACCCTAAACTAGCAGCTGATTTAACTCTATTCTTAACCAGCTACGACATTCAAAAACAGCGACTCTTAAAAGGTGCATTTAATCCTACTATTAAAAACCTATATGAGGATAAAGAGATAGTTGCTTCAGCACCAGTGGCTGAAACGTTAGTAAAATCTTTAGAGCAAAGTGTGGTACGACCATCCACTGTGACAAAATCAAAATATAATCAAGTCAGTAACTTATTCTTTAATGCTGTACATAATGTGCTGGCAGGTAAGGTAACACCGAAGCAAGCGTTGAAAAAACTGGAGAAAAAGCTGAAGAGAATAAAGCGTAAAAAGTGGAGCTAATATATAACAATGGAACAGACGCTTGCTAAACAACAAGTCCCTAAACGAACATTAACATTGCTGCTAAATAATTTGTCTGCTCAGCAGCAACGGGTGGTGTATGCTTGGGCTTTTTTGGTACCTACTATCATCTTGTTGCTTTTAGTAGCAGGTTGGCCATTATTAAGAACAATTTGGTTTAGTTTTACTGATGCCAGTTTGGCTAATTTAGATGAGTTTGAGTGGATTGGCTTTGGAAATTATTTATATTATGAAGATGGCGAGTATTATGGCCTGTTAACAGACAGTGAATGGTGGCAGTCGGTTTGGAATACAGTATTTTTTACTTTAATGTCAGTCAGCATTGAGTTGGTGTTAGGATTATTGATTGCCTTGGCATTAAATCAGAAATTTCCAGGCCGTATTATTTTCCGTACGGTAGTATTAATCCCTTGGGTTATACCCACCATTGTTTCTGCTAAAATTTGGGGGTGGATGCTCCACGATCAGTTTGGTGTGATTAATCACCTATTAGTTTCGGCGGGGTTGATTGATAAACCACTCGCTTGGACGGCAGACTCAGATTTATCTTTGTGGGCGGTGGTTATTGTGGATGTATGGAAAACCACTCCCTTTATGACCTTGCTTATTTTTGCTGGGCTACAAATGTTGCCGACTGACTGCTATCGTGCAGCAAAAATTGATGGTATTCCACCATTAAAATTGTTTTTTCGGGTGACTTTGCCATTGCTGGCTCCCACTATTATGGTGGCGGTAATTTTTAGGGCATTAGACGCATTAAGGGTATTTGATGTTATTTATGTGTTAACTGCAAATAATACTGATACTATGTCTATGTCAGTGTTTGCCCGTCAACAGCTCGTGTCATTTCAGGATGTGGGTTATGGCTCAGCGGCTTCTACTTGTTTGTTCTTTATTATTGCTCTGATTACTTTGGTATATTTGTATTTAGGGAGGAAGCAAGTGGGAATGGATAAGTGAATACCCTTCGAGAATGAAGTTTATGCTTTTTTATCTTCGTTTGAACACCAAGGAGGGTGGGAGTGTAGATTATTCAGGAGAATTTATCTGCCTGTTACTTATTATGCATAAGATTCTGGGGACAAGTCTGAAATAGCAAGACTTGTGGTAGCAACCTTAACTTATAAGAAAGTGCTACTGGGACTCATCACTTGATGACCTCGCCTAAACTATCTGTCACTGTGGGTATAAAGGTTTTGTTGTGTTTAAATACAAGTTATAAGAATACCACCTTGAGGTATTGTTGTGAGTAAATTAAAAGCAATAATTTATAAAGTGTTTTTTTATTTGTTTTTACTGGTGGTTACAGTGTTTTCACTATTTCCATTTTATTATGCAATAGTGACATCGCTAAAAAGTAAAAGTGAGTTGTTTAGTGTTGACTTGTTGCTTAATAAAATTCAACTGGTTAATTACCAAAGTGTGTTGTCCAGTGAGAGCTTTTTATGGTCAATAGCAAACTCTGTATTAGTGGCTAGCGCTGTGGTCGGTATTTCATTACTCGCAGCTATAACTGCAGCTTATGCGTTAGGACGAATTGAATTTAAAGGCCGCCGTGCTTTGTTGGTGATTGTATTGGCTGTGTCGATGTTCCCTCAAGTTGCTGTATTGGCAGGTTTGTTTGAAGTGATCCGCTGGTTTGATTTATATAATAATTTATTAAGTTTGGTTATTTCCTATACGCTATTTACGCTACCTTTTACAGTTTGGGTTTTAACCACGTTTATGCGACAACTGCCAAAAGAATTAGAAGATGCTGCCCTTATTGATGGGGCAACACCTTGGACTACGTTAACAAGAATTTTAATGCCATTAATTTGGCCAGCAGTGATCACAACGGGCTTATTGGCTTTTATTGCTGCATGGAATGAGTTTTTATTCGCGCTGACATTTACGTTAACCGATGATCAGCGAACGGTACCGGTTGCTATTGCTTTGATCAGCGGTAGTTCCCAGCATGAGTTACCTTGGGGAAATATTATGGCGGCTTCGGTAATAGTAACTATACCATTAATTATCTTGTTATTAGTTTTTCAACGTAGAATTGTCTCTGGATTAACGGCAGGTGCTGTTAAAGGTTAGGAATAAAAATATGCAGCAAAATACCGACTGGTGGCGTGGTGCTATCATTTATCAGGTGTACCCACGTAGTTTTTTTGATAGTAATAATGATGGTGTTGGGGACTTACCAGGGGTTACTGAAAAACTACCCTATATTGCCAGTTTAGGCGTAGACGGAATTTGGCTTTCGCCGTTTTTTAAGTCGCCCATGAAAGATTTTGGTTATGATGTGTCAGACTATCGGGCAGTTGACCCGATGTTTGGTCATCTTGATGACTTTAAAGAGTTATTGGAAAAAGCCCATCAGTTAGGCTTAAAAATATTAATTGATCAGGTGTTAAGCCATACTTCTGATCAACATGTTTGGTTTCAAGAAAGCCAACAAAATAAAACTAACCCAAAAGCTGATTGGTATGTATGGGCAAATGCAAAACCTGATGGCAGCCCGCCTAACAACTGGTTGTCTTTATTCGGTGGTTCAGCCTGGCAGTGGGATTCCCGTCGCCAGCAGTATTATTTGCATAACTTTCTGGCGAGCCAACCTGATTTAAATTTTCACAATGAAGCTGTTCAGCAGCAGGTTTTAGAAGAAGTTAAATTTTGGCTTGATCTGGGGGTTGATGGTTTCAGGCTTGATACGGTTAACTTTTATGTGCACAGCAAAAACTTGGAGGATAATCCACCACTACCTGCTGGTGCCAAGAAATCATTAGGGGTGCGGCCAGATAACCCTTATTCATTTCAACGGCATGTGTATGATATTTGTCAGCCGGAAAATATTGATTTTATTGTTAGACTGCGTCAATTATTGGATCAGTACCCTGGCACCACAACGGTTGGTGAAATAGGTGCTGATGATACCTTGCAAGTGATGGCGGACTATACGTCAGGTGGCAATAAGCTGCATATGGCGTATACCTTTGATTTACTTAACAGACAACACGATGCGGATTATATACGACAAGTAGTTTGCCAGCTTGAGGCGCAAATTGGTGATGGCTGGCCATGTTGGGCACTAAGCAACCATGATACAGTGCGTAGTGTTACTCGGTGGGGGGAAGGGCATCCCTCGCAAGCGTTTGCTCAAGTTAGCCTGGCCATGTTAATGAGTATGCGTGGCAGTGTTTGTTTATATCAAGGTGAGGAATTGGGCCTACCCGAAGCTGATGTACCTTTTGAGCTGATTCAAGATCCATATGGCATTCCTTTCTGGCCGGAGTATAAGGGCCGTGATGGCTGTCGAACGCCGATTCCCTGGGATAAAAATGCTACTAATGCCGGGTTTTCTCAAGAAAAAACTTGGTTACCCATGTCTGAACAGCATGTCGACTTAGCGGTTAGTGAACAACAGGTAAACCCTAATTCCAGTTATCATTTTATCCGGCAGTTTATTAAATGGCGCCAACAACAGCCAGCATTACGCAATGGTACAATTGAGCTGTTTGAAAATACGGGTGAGGCTTTAGTTTGGTGGCGGCGTCACCCAGATCAACAGTTATTGGTTGCAGTTAATTTAACAGCTGATACCCTGACAATACCTTTATCAATCAACAAGATTGAACAGTTGGCTGGGCATGGTTTTGAAGGTCATTATGAAAATGGCCAGCTGGTTTTGCCTGCTTACCAAGCATTTTTTGGCCAGTTATTTTAGATAATGTGTTTTCAGTTAGTGCAAAGTAGCAAATCATCTTTACACTAACTGAAAACAACTGATGTTATTTTGAAGGTTCAATATGCATGCCACGAGTAGAAGTAAAAAAATTAACCCTTAAAGATTTATCAAAAGCGTTAGGAGTATCTACGGCGACGATCTCTAATGCTTTTAACCGGCCAGACCAATTATCAGCAAAATTAAGAGATAAAATTTTAGCTGAGTGTGAACGGTTAGGTTATACCGGGCCTAATATTGCGGCCAGAGCATTAAGGACAGGGGAGACTGGCATTGTAGGGGTGGTATTGTCGGATCCGCTACGATACAACTTTAATGATGCTGTTGCCCATGGCTTTTTAAGTGGTTTGGCTGAAGTGTTTGATGAACAACACGTCAGTATGTTACTACTATCCAGTAAGGAAACACCTTATCACAAACCAAGTATTGAAGCCGTACCCGATTATTTTATTGTGTATGGTGAACCACGTAATGCCACCGTATTAGAGCGCCTTGAGCGACAGCATAAAAATATTATTACTGTTGATTTTGATTATGGTGGTTACCCTTCAGTCAATATCGATAATTTCCAAGGGGCTTTTGATATCGCCCAATATGCTATTAAGCAAACTAAAGATTGTCAGGTAGCTATCTTGGGACTGAGACTCATTGATGAGCCTCAGTTGACCAATGTGGCTGGTCGGCAACTGTTGGATTCCAGTCGCTCCATTTCCTCTCGTCGCTTAGATGGCTATTTAGGTGCGTTGAAACAAGCGGGCTTGAAAGTAACTCCTGAGCAAATATGGAATATTCCAACCAATGAGGCAGAGATCAGTTATCAAGCCGCGAAGCAGTTACTATTGGCTAAAGACAGACCAAATTTATTATTGTGTATGAGTGATCGAGTCGCTCTAGCTGCGATCAAAGCAGCAGCTGAATTAGGGATATCTATTCCTAGTCAATTACAAATAGTTGGCTTTGATGATATTCCTGAAGCGGCAGTTTGCCATCCTGGTTTGACCACAGTGCATCAACCATTTGTTGAAAAAGGACGGGTAACGGCAAACTTGTTATTACAGGAGTTATCACCTAAAGAGCAGAAAGTTGTTTTACCGGTTGCAGTGGTGAAGCGTGAGAGTTGTTGAGTTGAGTCTATGAGTCATTCGAGAAGGGTATAGAATGTACTTTTTTTATGGGAGGTTACGCTGATTTATCTATGGAAACGTCTTCTGCTAACTTCACTCTTTTTACATTCAGCCCTTCAATAGTCACTGACTCGCTTGGGCCGATCCCTGCACAACAGGCTCTTAAAAACTCAATATCTCCTGTATACTCTATTTCTACAGTATTAGATAACATCATTGAAGTAGCAGATGTGGAGTTTATTTCCTCAACAATTACACCAAACTCACCAGTTAAATCCTTATAAACAAGCATAAATGCAATTTTTTGTTTGGGTGGTGTGACAAAATGAAGCCAAACCACAGCATTTAGTTTTATTGTGTGTTTTGTTTTTTTTGAGCTTTTTGGTTTACTTTGTTTTTGAGGTTTGGGGCTTCTCAGTAGCTTAAAGAAAAAACTGCGTTTTTCTTGGTCTAATAAATCAGTATTATTAGTAGGAACATCAATAAATTCAGATCGAGGAATTTCTCCCAGTTTATACAATTTGAGGTTTTTTACTGAAAATCTTTCGGACATAACCTAACTCTACGTATTTAGTGCCCTTCTG
Organism: Spartinivicinus ruber; assembly: GCF_011009015.1. Classification (NCBI taxonomy): domain Bacteria; kingdom Pseudomonadati; phylum Pseudomonadota; class Gammaproteobacteria; order Oceanospirillales; family Zooshikellaceae; genus Spartinivicinus; species Spartinivicinus ruber. Next base: position 5,233,859 of record NZ_CP048878.1, on the reverse strand, counting down.
GAGCTAACCGGATATGGTGAACCCATAAGCCGCCATCACGTCTTGGTGCCACCCATAATTCATGACTACGCCCCTTGTGCACCCGGATACCCATTGGTGGAATATCGTGGTCTAAGTTATTATTTCCTTGTTTATTGCAGCCTTTGCCAGCTGGTGCATTGCAACTACTTCCTTCATTAGTAGTTTCTCCCTCATGTTGATAACTGTTATATAAATCAAGATGCTGATAAAGCTTGGCTAGTTCCTCATAATCATGTTGGTTGGGCCACTGGCTATTAGGGTCCGTTGAGTAGTCCATACATGTTTGTTGGCTTGTTCCATCTTCACTGGTATGGTCTAAACCTAATACATGGCCAATTTCCTGACATACAACATGATTTTTTTCACCTGGTATAGCCCAATAAGATGAGTAGCTATCATTCATTTTGGCAGTACCACGGTCGATATGGCCATTAGCATCTAAGCCTATGGTTGCTAAGCCGAGCCATCCGTTAAAACCATACGTTGCATTGCATAAACGCATTTGGCCTTTGACCATGCGACATCTTTTCCGCGTACGTTGATTATCATCAAATGTATCAACACTAAGATTTAACACTACAGAATGAGACCACCTTGATAAAGACTCAACTAACTCACCTTCCCAGCTAGAGGTCATGCTATCAATTACTTTTAGATTGAAAGGGTTTGCTGTTCTAGCCCAATGGTAATTGTTCCAATTATGTTCTGAAAATGCTTGACTTGAAGTGAAAAAGTAAAGAAATAAGACAGAGATTACATGCTTAAACATAAACTACCTATAACTTCTAAAGAATACCTCTAGGAATTTTCATAATTAAGTATAGATAGTTTGAGCCTTAATAGAGGGGGTAAATAGCTATTAAGCGAAGTTACTAATTTTTTATTGGTTATAAAGCATTATATTTTAACTTCTAATCGAAATACAACAAGGGGCATAGCCCCTTTATTACTACTTACGGAGCGGCGGCTTTTGCTTGTAAAAAATTAAACAGGCTAATAGTAACATCAGGAATAGTGATAGTATTTTAGGCTCAGAAATTCTGATTAATCTAACAATATAACTACCATTTATATTATTTGAAGCCCAAGTATTATCAGGGTTAAAGGTAAGGCTATTGCCGCTAGGGGGAGTAGGTGGGATAACGGTATCAATAGAGCTAAAGTCAAGTGTAGATAAAGTAAAGTTTGATAAGTTAATAAAAGCCGTTGCGTTGATAACAGTATCGACGGGAGTATAAATACCCGGTATACCTTCCATGTCAAAAAAAGCCCAGTCAACTAAGGGTTGAAAACCAGTTCCATAGTTTGAGTCAGAATCATCAACACTAAACATGCCTGACAAAAGCATTGGGTTATTGGTATCTGTTACTTGGAATAGTAATAGCGCTGAAAATCCCTTTATTGGAATAAAGAGAAAGCTAGACACTAACACACTGCAAAACAATAACTTTTTGATTGATTGTAATGAGTTCATTTCTGCCGACCTATGTATTGAAGTTATTTAATCCGTTTCTCTGTATTGAGCAAATGTTATACCAGTACCAGTTAATCGAGGAGATAGAAGGAAGTTGATGTACAAATACTATTAGTTTGTATAAAATATAAACATAAGATCGAGTATTGCTGCAAGATAATTTTTTATAACTTTGTTTAGTTTATATGGGAAAATGATGGCTATACGAAGTGATGACAATTCTAGTCAGTGTAATATATATTCAACAAGACTAAATGGTCGTTATTATCAATCAAATCACAAGTGGTATTTTTATACAAGAGAAGGCCCAACTCTTGGACCTTACACTGATAAGGAATCAGCTAAACAAGGTCTTAATGATTATTTGGATTTTTTGACTCTTGCATCATTTACGACACTTGAACTTTATTTTAAATATACGCAAAGGAAAAACGACTCTTAAGTGATATATACTGAGTGACTTAGAAATTTATACAAAGCTAAAACTAACCCTGGCCAAGGTTTTGTAAAAACTCATGGCCAGTTGATACACTAGTTATATTTAATTTTTTTATTGCCAGTCCCAATAAGTACTGAAAGTACCGTCATCAAAAAACATGCTATGAATAGACTCTGTTGGCGGAACTGTACCACCACAAGAGGGATAATGGTAAGGTGTAACAATACTATCGCCATAAGAAAATTGGAAAAATATATTGTAATACATCGTTTTGAATACGCCGTTATAATAACAAACCTGGTCAGCATTAATAGTTAAATTAGCTTTATCTGTACGCCTAAAAAGGACTTTTTGATTAAAACCTATTCTTGTTGGGCCGATCATATAGTCCGTACCGATTCCCATAAGAGAACATGCTGGAATACACTCGCTCATCCATCCTGCCCCACCAGGTTTATGATTATTCCAAATAACAATGTCATTACGTGGAAAGTCTTTCGGGTGTAAATATACAACATCCCAATAGGATTTATAGCCATCGTTATATGCTGCATTGACTTTTGTAATACCCACATCTTTAAAGCCTGGATGAGTATCAAATCTATGAGGCCCATGCCAGTTGGATTGTGACCATACCCAAAAAATTTCCCCTTGAGCAATAATAGATGAATCATGCCCATATTTGGTAGTATTCCATGCGGCTGTTAAATCGGGATCATTTGCACCTGCTAGAGGACCGCTTTCCCAAGTACTGTTACCATGTAGTGAAAACCAGTTTGTAGTCCATTTTGATCCAGTGGAGGCTTCAGACCTTATACGACAAGAATAATTTCTTGTGCATAGCAAGGCATCACCGTTACTGGAGTTCCAAGCCGCTGAAATATTTTTAGTTGAATAAAAAACTTCACCAGCTCCGCCTGACCCTCCATCACCATCAATCTGTTCACAACGTTTATTTATACAAATATATAAGTCATCATGAAGTCTAAATCCCGCCATATCAGCTGCTTGTAAATGAGTTGAAAGCGTTGCAAGCAAGCCACCATAAGCTACTACATAGCCAATTGTATTCTTCATTGAATTTTCCTTAATTCAATTTAATTTTTTGATATCAAAGAATTAACTAAATATATTAGGTAAAACGGTGAAATTGGCTGCAATAAAATACAAACAAATAGAGGTTTGATTTTGAGCAGCAAACTACAGCCATCAAACTATTAGTTTACTTCATAAAATTTATTATAAAATCGTACTAAAAATAATCTTTAGTTAAAGTTGCTATATGTTTTGAGTATTTAGTTATCTTAAAAATAAATTCTGGTAATTTAATGATAATCATTTGCTAGTAGTTGAAGAGTAATATGTATATATAGAGCTTGATGATTCTGTACATGTAAAGGTTTTGATTTCTAAAAGGCTTATCTTGTTAAAAAAATGCTAGTGGTTTATTAACTGTAATGATTTATATTAATAAGTATTTTCTTGTTTTTGAATACTTTTTGTGTGGATGTAAAGTAAAAAACTCTATTTTGATAAAAAAAGAGCCAGCATAAGCTGGCCTTTTTCAAGTTGTAATGAAAAATTATTGCCAAGAGACTGTTGCACTGCCTGTTGGGGTAGCAGGTGCGGAACCATCATCGTCAGCAACAGTTGCAGTTATTGTATTAGTGTGAGGTGTGTTTTCCACTAGGGCATCAAAAGAACAAGAATAGCTATCACCAGGACTTGTAGCAGGTTGCAACTGTTGTGGAACAATACAGGTAGTATTTTTTACCAGGCCTTGTACTTTGGTAATGTCACCAAACTGATCGTCGATTAAACTGGTAACAGATAGTGCTTCGGCATCGGAACTATTAGTGACTGTAACCTGATAGGTGGCAACCGCCTGTGTCACTGTTTTAGTCAGGCTGGCTGCAGGAGGAACATTGCTAATATTAACAGTGGCATCATTTTTAGCTATTAGATACTCTCCGTCATCATCCATGCCTTCGGAAGTGGCGACATTGGTAACCGAGCTATTACCATTGCCCCCTACAAAAACAGTGACGCTACAGCTATAACTGGCTCCAACGGCAAGGACTTGTGGTGTAAGACAATTACCTTGTCCATTAAGATTACCCAATTTGTCGTCCGTCAGGGTGTTGATGGTTACTGTGTCGACAGATGAGGTATTGGTAATGGTATATTGATAGGTAACATTACCACCAGGTTCAGCTAGTTGTGTTGGAGAGGCAGTTTTGACTAGCTCTATAGTAGAGTACATGTTTTGTATTATAACTGTTGCAGAGTCACTACTAGTAATTAAATTACCTTCATCATCACTGCCGCTAGCAGTAATGGTATCGGTTTCTGAGTCACCAGCATTACCATTCACCATCATAGTGAAAGAGCAGCTATAGCTGCTGTTTGGATTAATGGTTTGTGGTGTGATACAGGAACCTACATTATTTAAATTGCCATAAATATTGTCAGTGAGGTCAGTGATGGTAACAGGGTCACTGCTAACACTATTATTACTAACCAGCATGGTAAAGGTAACATTTCCACCAGGTTCCATCACTTCTGTGGGTGATGCGGTTTTCACAACACTAATTTTTGGTAAAACATCACCAATAGTGACAGTAGCAGTATCACTACCAGTTAATGTATTGTTATTATCATCTATTCCTTTAGCAGTGATGGTATCTGTTTCTGTAACGCCAGCATTGCCGGAAATTGCTACTGTGAATTGACAGGTGTAGGTGTCGATTCCGCCAGGGTTTCTATCATCGACAGGAATGTTTTGCGGTACACTACAGTTAGTGCTGATAATATTATTTTGCCCTGCTTGGGTGATATTTCCATAAATATCATCAGTTAATGTGTTAAGCATAACCGCATTATTCGGATCTATGCCCACGTTAGTGACAGAGACGGTAAAGGTAACATTACCACCAGGTTCTTGTAATTGTGTGGGTGAAGCAGTTTTGCTAACGAGTAATTTAGCGGGTGGGACATCAATTGGAATATTAAAGGTTTCATCACATTTACATTTGGCAGGTGAGCCTGGGAACGTATCAGTAGGCTGTATGCAAAGTTCGTTGGCTCCGGATTGTCGCCAACTGGTACAGTAAGGCAAATTTAGCATGCCATCATTATCAGGGTCTATACAAGTAGCCGTTAAGGTAAGCTCGGGGTAAAGTGGATTATGCCCAGGTTTACCTATATCACCACAAGTGTCTTGAATGCCAGATGGGGTAGAGGTTCCTGGAAATGGATCATTGGTGCCATCAAGGTCTAGCCAGGGTGGATCAGGCTCATAGGGTAATGTGGAAATACTACAAAGGCCACTAATAGCACCATCATTATTGGGGTCACCATCAGTAACAAAATAAATACCCACGTCATGTCGTTCTTTGGCTGTTGTTTCCAGTTCAAATGTCGCTGTAAAAGTGACTTTATCCCCTGGGTAAGCACATCCATCATCCATTATGGTAAGTAATGGCTCTCCAGTATCTGGATGAGGAGCAACGCCAGCAATTCGTACATCATTTGCTGTACACTTTAATTCGAAGCCTGCTGTTTCCTGCATACAGAAGCCTTCTTCGGTTTGCATTGCCATATTTGCTGCAATTAAATAATTGCTTTGCAGTATGCAGGATAATATTAAAATTTTTTTGGGGAGATAATATTTTTGAAATAAGTTAGGGGTAGGTTTGAAAATATATTTTCCTAATTATCACTATACCTAAGCCATTAACTGCTGTATATTTGAACAGCATGGAAACTTAATTGAGAAGGTATAAATAATGGCTATCAACAAAGTTCAATTTCAAAAAGGCCTGAGTTTAAACGAGTTTCTCAAACAATATGGTACAGAAGAACAATGCTTTAATACCTTATACAAATTGCGATGGCCAGAAGGTTTTCAGTGCCCCAATTGTGGATACGACAAATGCTGTCAACTCACTACTAGAAAGCTTCAGCAGTGCTATAAATGTCACCAGCAAACATCTGTAACTGCAGGTACTATCTTTGAATCAACCAAATTACCATTAAAGACTTGGTTCCAAGGGATGTATTTGATCTCCCAAGACAAAAAAGGTATATCAGCCATAGAATTACATCGCCATTTAGGTATTTCCTATCAAGCTGCCTGGAGAATGAAACATAAGCTCATGAAAGTGATGCAAGAAAGAGAAGGCACCAAGCAATTGTCGGGTTTTATTGAAATTGATGATGCCTATCTTGGTGGTGAGCGTACAGGTTGCAAAAGAGGTAGGGGAGCAGATGGGAAAATACCTTTTGTAGCAGCCGTAGAAACAACAAAACAAGGTCAACCGACACGAATTAAACTGAGCATTTTAAAAGGGTTTAATAAAGAAGAGATAACGGCTTGGAGTAGGCAGAATTTGGCCAAGGGCAGTACCGTAATCTCCGATGGACTGGCCTGTTTTAATGGTGTCATAGAAGCAGGTTGTCTTCATGATAAAATTGTATGCGGTGGTGGTCGTGCATCAGTAGAGGAACCTGAATTTTATTGGGTTAACACCATCCTTGGAAACTTAAAAAGTGCTTTACGTAGTACTTATCATGCTATTCGCGCTAAATATGCACAACGTTATCTTGCTGAATTTCAGTATCGATTTAATCGAAGATTTAGCTTAGTAGAATTTATTCCTAGGCTAGCATTTGTAGCACTGAGAACACCTCCACTACCAGGTAAGCTACTAAATATAGCTTAGGTATGATGATAATTAGGTATATTTTTGTGACAACATAAAAAACTACTCTCCAATAAACTGCATTAGTTATCCACTATTTTTTCTGATTTGAGTATATCAGTTTTATGCTTGTATTAAACGAAAAATAAATGATTGGATTATTAATGTTTTTCAAGAATTTTATGTTGCTAATGTTTTTGTCTTTATGTTTTTAATTGATCTTTTATGAAAATGTAAATTTTTTTTTAATAAAAAAAGCGCCAGCATAAGCTGGCTCTTTTCAAGTTGTAATGAAAAATTATTGCCAAGAAACTGTTGCGCTGCCTGTTGGGGTAGCAGGTGCGGAACCATCATCGTCAGCAACAGTTGCAGTTATTGTATTAGTGTGAGGTGTGCTTTCCACTAGTGCATCAAAAGTACAAGTATAGCTATCACCAGGACTTGTAACAGGTTGCAACTGTTGTGGAACAGTACAGGTAGTCGTTTTAACCTTGCCTTGTACCTTGGTAATGTCACCAAACTGGTCATCCATCAAGGTATTAACCGATAGTACTTCAGCATCAGAACTATTGGTGACCGTCACCTGATAGGTGGCAACTGCTTGTGTCACAGTTTTAGTTAGGCTAGCCGCAGGAGGTACGTTGCTGATATTAACAGTGGCATCATTCATGACAGTTAATGGTTCGCCATCATCATCAATACCTTGTGCGGTGGCAACATTGGTAACTGAACTATTGCCATTGCCTCCTACAAAAACAGTGACGCTACAGCTATAACTGGCCCCAACAGCAAGGACTTGTGGGGTAGTACAATTACCTTGTCCACTGAGATTACCTAGTTTGTCATCTGTTAGTGTGTTAATGGTTACTGTATCGACAGGTGAAGTATTAGTAACAGTATAACTGTAGGTTACATTACCACCGGGCTCAGATACTTGGATTGGATTAGCTGTTTTTATCAACTCGATAGCAGAAGGTACATTTTGTACAACAACAGTTGCTGAGTCGCTGCTACTAACTGCATTACCTTCATCATCAGTACCACTTGCGGTAACGGTATCGGTTTCTGAATCACCAGCATTACCATTCACCATCATAGTGAATGAACAGCTATAGCTACTACCTGGATTAATAACCTGTGGTGTGGTACAGGAACCGACATTATTTAAGTTACCATAAATATTATCATTTAAAACATCAATGGTAACAGGATCACTCGTTGCACTACTTATATTATTAATTTGCACTGTAAAGGTCACATTACCGCCAGGTTCAATAACTTCTGTGGGCGATGCGGTTTTCACAACACTAATTTCTGGTAATACATCACCAATAGTGACAGTAGCAGTATCACTGCCAGTTAGTGTGTAGTTATTATCATCTACGCCTTCTGCAGTCACAGTGTTGGTTTCTGTATCATTTGCATTACCTGATAGCGCTACTGTAAATTGGCAAGTATAAGTATCTATACCTCCTGGGTTTCGATCATCAACAGGAATGTTTTGCGGCACACTACAGGTGGTGCTGATGATATTGTTCTGTCCTGCTTGAGTGATATTCCCATATATATCATCAGTCAGGGTATTAAGTGTAACTGCATTATTAGGGTCAACCCCTACATTCGTGACAGAAACGGTAAAGGTAACATTACCACCCGGTTCTTGTAGTTGGGTTGGTGAAGCGGTTTTGCTAACGAGTAATTCTGCGGGAGGTACATCAATGGGAATATTAAAGGTTTCATCACATTTACACTTGGCTGGCGAGCCAGGGAATGCATCAGTAGGCCTAACGCAAAGCTCATTGGCTCCAGACTGCCTCCAGCTTGTGCAATACGGTAGATTAAGCTTGCCGTCATTATCTGGGTCTATACAAGTCGCTGTTAATGTTATCGTTGGATAAAGAGGGTTATGGCCCGGTTTATCAATATCCCCACAAGTGTCTTGTATTCCAGAAGGCGTAGTAGTGCCAGGCAATGGGTCATCCGTACCATCAAGGTCGAGCCAGGGTGGATCAGGGGTATAGGGTAACGTCGATATACTACAAAGGCCACTTACTGCTCCATCATTGTTAGGGTCGCCATCAGTCACAAAATAAATACCTACATCGTGACGCTCTTTAGCCGTAGTTTCCACTTCAAAGGTTGCTGTGAAGTTTACGGTATCACCCTGATAGGCACAGCCATCATCGTGTATTTCAATTTTTGGTGTATCGTCAGAGTTTAATGCAACACCTGCAATACGTATGTCGTTGGCTGAACACTGTAATTCAAAACCAGCTGTTTCCTGCATACAGAAACCGTCCTCTGTATCCATATTGGCTGTAGTCATACTGCTGGGTAGTAAACAACAAAAAAATAGGGGACTTCGTTTAATGAGATATTTATATAAGTTGGGGGATACATACTGAGATAAATTTTTTGATGATATCATAGACTTTACACTCCATTGTGTGTTGGCATTTCATGGCCTATTTACTGTAGCAATACTGCGGCACAGTAATTTAAAGTTTCAATTAACTTTAAGTTAAACTAATAAAACTTTCTGATGAGGACAGCTTTTTGTTGGTGGAATTTTTTGAAGTGATAGTTGGTCTGCTATTTAAAATTATAACAGAGTGAGCTAGAAAGAAGGTGAAAGTTTTTATGTTATATTGAAAGTTGTATAGTATTTAATTTTATAGATTTAAATGGTGTGTTTTTTTAATTTTGTATGGTTGGCTGTTTGGTAGCTAAAATCGTCCTATTTTACACTGTTGTTAAATGGCTGAAGCTAATATTTTTATTTGTTAAAGCTAAATTCTTTCTAGGAAACTCATATGATTTATATGGCTGTCATATACCTAACTGGAATTATTATGGTAGAAACGAAGTGTGGTGTAAATAAAAAAGCAAATAATTCTTCTGATTTTTAAGAAGAAATTCTGGTAGGAGGTGAAATTAAATAATTCGCTCCTTTTTTTATAAAAGACTTTGGGTATGCTTAAAAAGTAGAGAGTTTTTAAGTTGAGTTGTTATAGTAGTATTTGACTATTTGGTTGGTTTTGTAAAATAGAGAATTTATCAGATAATGATGAAGTTTATATGAATTGGATATTCGATGGTATAGGGTTAATCGGAGTAGGCTGTATATTAATAGCATACTCATTTATTACGCTTGGTAAAGTAACTGCGGAGAGTATAAATTACCATTTAATTAACATTGCTGGTTCAATATTAGTGCTTATATCTTTATCTTGGACACCAAATTTAGCATCTATCGTAATTGAGGTGTGCTGGATAGTTATAGGAGGATATGGCGTATATAAAATACTGAAATCAAGAAAATTTTAATTTTCCTATTTAAGAAATGCAGGTTGTAGAGTTCATAATAAAAATAAAAACGTTATATTGCTCCTTTTTTAGTAGGCTAGGATTTTACTGATCTTAGTGTTAAACGAGCAATTTCTGGCTTTGAGCCCACTCGCATAGGTGGTCCCCAATAACCAGCCCCGCGGTTGACATACAAATGCGTTTTTTCATGAATATATAAACCTGCAACATAGCGCTGCTGTAATCGTACCAACCAAGCCAGGGGCCATATTTGCCCACCATGAGTATGGCCTGAAAGTTGAAGATCGACGCCCAATTGTGCCGCTTCAACAACAACTTTGGGTTGGTGGGCGAGTAATACAATAGGTCGTGACTGGTCACGACCTAACAGTGCACGAGAAAGATCATGTCCATGTCCTGCAAGATTTGCTTCAAGGTCATCAACTCCAACAAGATCGAAGCTATTTTTTCCTTCTCCTATTGAAACACGCTCGTTGTGTAATACCTGTATTCCTAAGCGATGAAGCTCTTTAACCCATAGATCAGCTTCAACATAGTATTCGTGGTTGCCTGTAACAGACCAGACTCCATCGCGAGCCTTCAAATTGGCAAATGGGGCAACAACGTCTTGTAACTGATTAACCCGTCCATCAACTAAATCGCCTGTAATTGTTATTAAATCACCTTTTAGTGAGTTAGCGATTTGAACAATTCTTTCTGCATAGCTACGGCCAATGGTCCGCCCTAGATGAACGTCAGATATTTGAATAATGGTGTAGCCATCTAATTTATGTGAAAGTCTATCAATAGGGACTTCGATCTCAGAAATACTTGGTTTGCTAATAGCGGTGACCACCCCAATTATTGCTAGCACAATGGCAATAATTGCAGCAGTTCCACTAGCAGCCTGTGCAAGAAATAATTGATGTTCTTGGTTAATGATAATGCCAAAAAATGGCAGTCCCCACTCCAATAACAGGCGAAAGGGATAAGTGATAAAAGTGCAAATTAGTAGAATACTTACAAAGCCAAGTGTTAGATAACCTGGCCAGGCTGACCAATGTACGGCATCATGGTGTTTAATTCTAGATACAATAAATGAAGCAATCAGCAAAAGATAAATCAATACAACAATCATTAAAAAAGTATCAGAAAGAGAAGTATCTCTAAAAAGTGTTGCCCACAGAAAATAGTGACCTCCTATAACTAGGAGGCCAAGACAACATAGGATAACGATGATTTGGTGAGTTTTCATCTTTAATATTTAATAGATAATTAGGCTAAAAATAACTCTGTAGCTCACCTGTACGTCGAACATCTAAGGTGGCGCAATGGAATGCTCCTCCGAAAGGTAAATAATCTGCAAATTTACAGGGGATAGGTTTGAATCCATATTTCTTCAGTTCCTTGATCAGAGGAACTTGGTCTTGCTCTACAATAACTCTCTCTTCATCAAGCATCAATACGTTTAGACTAATCCAAGCGCTAGTCATAGAAGCAAATTTAAATAACATCCCTTTAGGAATAACTGGACGTGGAGCAATAATTATATCCCACGATTTAAACATAGGAGGCAGTTTTGCTACATCAAGATAGTCTGGATTGACTAGCAACTTTCCTGGAGCGAGGGGCATGAAGCTGGAGTCGATATGCATAGGTGTGCGACAACGAAACTCGAGTGTATGAATTCGATAGGTATCTCCAAGATGTCGTTGTAACCACTCGATTCCTGATAAATTTGTTACGTTTGAGCGCATTGCAAAAATATCGCGACCGCACCTAATAAAATCTGCTGCATCGAATACTGGTTCAAATTCAGTAAGAAGGTAGCGCATTGGCTCGCCTTCTAGTGGTGGAGAATAACTTTTGTCAAAAAGCTCATCTAATAGTTCAGGGCGAGGTGCTGCAGTCCATCGAGCGCCTTGAGAAAAATATTCTTTAAATAGGGATCGATAGGCATAACCCTCGAAGAATCTAGAACGCCAAGCCATGGGTGTTTCAATAATCTCATTACCAACTACGAGAAATCCATCGCGAGGACATGCTGTACAAAAACCACGATTTTTCCATGTGGGATGGATGATTGGTTTTCTGCCATTCAAAACGTCTGGACGCCGTACTTTAATACCTTCTGCTATAAGTATTTCTATAAAGGCAAGTAGCTGCTTTTGAGCTGCGTGGTATAAATATCTAGGGTATCGGTGACCAGAAAAGAGACGAAGAATACGTCCACTAAGCTTGGGTAAAGTAAATGTTACTGATGGGTGAGCAGGTGGAACAGTTGCTCCCTCAAGCCGTCCAACGATGACTTCTTCTAATGGGTCCCAGCCATTGTACGATTTGATAGGACATCTCGTAGTAAACTTGGGTAATATTTCAAGCTTTGAAGTCTCTGCATTGGGTTGTAGTGGGGGCTCAGTAGTTTCTAAATAAGATTTCTCAAGTGTTTTGGCTTGTAGGCTCATGATCGCTCCTAATCAGATAACTAATCCTTTGGGTAAATGTTAATGATTTAGTGCCATTTCACTCTCTTTTCTCTTTAGCGTTTGGACCAAATAGATAAAGACAACATGTTGGTTTACAATGAATATTTTGTCTGCCTTAGATATTGCTTTGTTATATCCTCCTATAGTAAAAGTAAAAAACTAAAGTATTAAATTAAAGAATATATGTTTGTTGGAATCTTATCTTAATTATTTATCGTTCTTATATAATAAGCCTTTAATGTGTTGTGTGTCATATTAATTGTTAGTGATTATATGGTTGGTGAAAATAATATATGAATTTATATGGTGCAGTAATATACTGATTTACTTGAAAAATTAATATTTTTGATTGTGGCGTTTTGAAGGATCGTCTATATGATGTGTTTTTTTTATTGAAAAAATGTCTTTGCTGTAATTTTTTTAAATAATGAGTGTGGTATTTGATATAAAGATAATTAGAAATATATTTATAATGAATGGATTTTATATTCACTATTAGATGTAATTGCTTCTATTTGGTTGTCAAAATAATCACTTAAGTTATATGCTTCAAGTGTGTGATAGTCAAAATGTCGATTTGAGGTAATCTTGAAGAGTGATCTATATCTTCATTTTTAGCCGTATAAATCTTAGCTTAAATTTTCTCATAAAAATTTTATTTAAAATATCAATAATGATTCCTTGTGCCTTGCTGAGCGAAAAAATAGCTTACGGCAGTGGTTGTCCAAATAGTGTTAACAGCCCCATTGTTAATGAGTGATTAATAATCAGGTAATACTTCACGTAGAGCATTAATAAATAACCGAGCTGGCTGTGATAATGCTTGATAACGTCGGTAGACTACGCCTGATGATACATGTATCTCTGGCACTATAGGCAATACTTTACAATCTCTCGGTATCAAAGAGGGGATTGAGTAACGGTCTACTAAAGCTATACCTAATCCCTGGGCAGCCATGCGACAGGCTACTGAAAAGTAGTTGACCTGGTTTTGGCTCTTTTCCTGTTTTAGTCCAGGTAACTCGCGTGCGATTAGGTTTGCCCACCAAGTATTTCCAGAACACCAGATAACAGAAGCATTCATCAGTTGTTTTCGTGTTAAAACCTCAGATGATGCTAAAGGGTGATCCTGCTGCATTAACGCAACAATACAACTGTTACCCAGTGACTCTATCATTAGCCCTGGGTTGTCGGCTGGAAAATGGACAATGCCAAGTTCTGCTTCTCCTTGGGCTATACGGTTGGTAATGCCTGCATTTTGTTGTACATCTAGTCGTATATGCAGCTGAGGAAAGCGCTGTTGAAACTGGCTGATTTGTGAGGGTAATAGCTCTTGCGCGAGTGCTGGTGGTGCCATTAACTCAAGTGTTCCTTGCTCAAGCGTTGCCATTCGCTGTCCTAGTTGGTTTAACCGTAGTAGAGAACGTTCCACATCTTGAGCAGCGTTAAACAAGGTTTTCGCTTCTGGTGTAGGTTGTAGCCTGCCGCCAAGCCGTTGAAATAGAGGATAGCCAAGACGTTGTTCAGCATGTTGCAATGACTTAGTTACTGCTGGTTGGGAGATATGTAGTTGCCGGGCAGCTTCGCTTAACGAGCCGGCTCGCATAATAGCAATGAAAATCTCTATATGACGGGCTGAAAGGAACATAACTTTGAGTTATACCAAATGTATTTATTTCTATTATTCCTTATGGTTGGTTTCTTCGACAATAGCTAGTTAAACCAGCTTAGGATTTTGAAAAATGAAGGTTGTTGTCATTGGTGCAGGAGTTATAGGTCTTAGCTCTGCCTGGATGTTATTACAACAAGGGGTTGAGGTGGAGCTACTGGATCAGGCAGCTGAGCCAGCAGCGGGTTGTAGCCATGCCAATGGTGGACAGCTCTCTTACCACTATGACATTCCAATTAACCAGCCGACATTACTTCGGCAGATTCCTATGGCCATTTTGGGGCGAGATCCGGCGCTAGCAATAACCCATGAAATAGGTGCTGACTTCTTAACTTGGGGCTTAAAGTTGTTGGCCTGTTCCCGCAGTGCTCGCAGTAAAAAATCTGCTTTTTTCATGAAACAGTTGGGTAGTCGCTCAAGAGAGCTAATGGCTTCATTGCAGCACGAGTTGGGATTGTCATTTGAACACCGTGCTTCTGGAAAACTCTATCTCTACTTTGATCAGAATAGTTGGTATCAGGCCTGTGAGAATTCTGCTAACCAGCAACTTTCTACACAACAACTGTCTACACAAGAACTGCAGGAAATTCCAGGTATTCATGGTTGGGCGGCCAATGCGATTGGTGCATTAATTCAGCCAGCAGATGAGTGTGGTGATGCTGCACTTTTTTGTCGGCAACTTTACGGTAGACTTCAGCAGCACCAGGGCTTTAAAGCAAGGATGGAGAGCCCTGTGACTGATATCCAGGTTGAATCGGGGCGGGTTTTGCAGCTGAGTACGTCTACTGGACCAGTACAGGCAGATCAGTATTTGATAGCTGGTGGATGTGGCAGTGTTCAGTTGGCTCGAAAGGTGGGTATCAGACTGCCGATTTATCCAATGAAAGGTTATAGTTTGACTGTTCCAGCAACAGATAAATGCCCAGATATTTCAATTACTGATACCCAAAGAAAAATGGTGTACTGTCGTCTTGGCAACCGATTACGAATTGCTGGATTTGCTGAATTTTCAGGTTGGGAGTATCGTATTCGTCCAACAGCCATCAACAAGATGCTAGCTGCTGCACGTCAGTTGTTGCCAGAGGCAGGCAATTATAACCAGATATTGGAGCAATGGTGTGGAATGCGCCCGGTTACTCCTGACAGTCTACCACTGATAGGCCAAAGCAAGTTTGCCAACCTCTGGATGAATACTGGGCATGGAATGTTGGGTTGGACCCATGCGCTAAGTTCAGCTGAGCTTATTACCCAGCTAATTACTTCGAAAGATGCCCAGGATACACCTTTTGATATACAGCGAAAGATGTATATCAAAAGGCCTGTAAACACTATTTAAATATCACTGTTTTGACTGTAAAAACACTAATTAATCGACTTGGTTTGCTGCGCTTGATGAAAATGTAGGCGGCATAACGAGACATAGCGTTCGTTGCCGCCAATTTCTACTTGTGAACCTTCGGTTATCACTTGTCCATCAGCCCCTGTGCGAACGACCATTGTTGCTTTGCTGCCGCAGTGACAAACGGTTTTCAGCTCGCTAAGTTTTTCTGCCCAAGCAAGCAGGTAGCGGCTACCTTCGAATAGCTCACCCTGAAAGTCGGTTCTTAAACCATAACAAAGCACTGGGATATTCAGCTTATCCACCACATGACACAGTTGTTGTACTTGTTCGCGGGTTAAGAACTGGGCTTCATCTAATAACACGCAATCAATTGTTTCTTGGTCGTGAAAGGTAGCAATTTCACTCAATAAATTGCTGGACTCGTTAAAGAGTTGTGCTGGCGCCTGTAAGCCTATTCTTGAAGTAATCGTACCTATTGCATAGCGATCATCAATGGCAGCAGTAAACAGCAAGGCATTCATTCCACGTTCTTTATAGTTATAAGCCGATTGTAATAAAGAGGTGGACTTGCCTGCGTTCATGGTGGAATAGTAGAAGTAAAGTTGCGCCACTGTATATTAAGCCTAGTTAGGTGATTTATGTTGGCACAATATACCTTTTGCCTATTCAAGAGGCAAAAATAAAAAGCCACTGCAGTTGCAGTGGCTTAGGCTATGATAGCTATATTCTTCGCGAATGATTAACTATTTATATTCATTAATGATCTTTTGTACTTCACCCCGGCTTTGCATTTGCTTTAATGTTGCATTTAACTGGCTGATAGTTCGATCATCAGTTTGTTTATTCATGGCTAGCCATAAACCATTTGAATGAAAGGTGAACACATTAGTTAGCTTCATGTTTTGACGCTTGGCTATATAGGGGCCTGAAAGTGAGCTGGTTGCCCATACATCAATTTTCTTTAGTTTTAATTTAGTGACATTAACTACATCATTTTGCGCAGTGTCAACTTTAATGCCTTTCTCTTTCAGGTAGTCGCTGATGGGGTCAGATGCAAAACTACCGACCCGATATTTTTTTAAATCTTCTAGATTGGTAATTTTAATATCACTTTCGGGGTTGGTTAAAATAATCCAATCTTCTTTAAATAAAGGACCAACCCATTTAAATTTTTGCTCACGCTCCGGGGTTCTGAATGCAGAGTAAATACCATAGCTTGGTTTGGTTAGAGCTTTGTTAAAGCCGCGATCCCAGGAAGCATATAAAGTAATTTCTAGCTCGTTTTCAAGAGCTGAACGGTTGAATACTTCGCGAACAATATCAGTGGCAAAGCCAGTAACTTTTTGATTGCGCCCAAAGGTGCTGTCTGTAATTGTCATATTTAATGGAGGGAATGGCTCAGTCACCAAGTGAATGGATTGAGCAGAAGTATTTGCTAAAGCGAAAATGCTTAATAAACCGGCGATACAGCGACCAAGCTTCATTGAAGAGTTCCTCGTACGTAACAATTTGTATATATGGTTAAATTTTGTGCAATTTTATATGAATCGTGTCACTATTAAATTGTGAGGCTCACCTATTTTGTTAAGTAATTACCGAAGTGTGTTGAAAAAAGTGCTAGTAAAATAAATTCTACTGATAAAGAATGCAAGGCGATGATAAATGGTGTTTATTTTGGTAGGTATCGTTCCTTGCTTTTCTATAACCAATTGATCTACTAGTCCAAAATTCGTCCAGTATTCACCTGCTTTGCCAGTTGTTGCATTTGCTGATTAAGTGCAGCCATGAATGCTTGGCTTTCGTCATGTTGGGCAAGCGGTGAGCCAATGACAACATCACTAAAGAAAGGAACCAGTAGCTTTTCCCCTTTAGGTAGTGATTTGCCTAAACCGTAAGTGAATATAGGGATAACCTTGGCGGTTTGATGAGTGCTTGCCAGATGAAAAATACCTTTTTTAAATTCACCTAATTGTTCAGCTTTACCACGGCTCCCTTCAGGAAATAGGATTAAAATATCTCCATTGGTTAACGCTTGATGGCACTCATCTAATACCGATTCTTTGGGAATAGAGCCATCTCGATGGATGGGAATAATATTTAATACTTTTGATGAAAACCAGCAAAGCCAACGGTTTTTCATAAAATAGTCTGCGGCAGCAACCGGTCGTAATCGGTAAAGTTGCTTAAGAGGAAATAAACTCATTAATACCATTGTATCTAAATGGCTATTATGATTAGCTGCCAGAATAGCGGGACCTTGGTTAGGTAAATTTTTCTTGTTGTGAACATTCAGGCCAATAATGAAAAAGACGATCGGCCTGACCAATAATGTAAAGAATAAGATTTTTAACCAATTTTTCATTAGTCGGTTTTTCCAATACTTTCAAATTAGTTAGTTAATGATGCTTTTTTAGCCAAAGTATAAGGTTTAATATAAAAAGTACATTTTTTGAAATGTCTTAATAGTGTAAATAACGAATAAAATGAAAAAACAAAGGGGCAGTAAAGGTTAAACTGTCAACACGGTCTAAAACACCACCATGGCCGGGTATCATTGAGCCGGAATCTTTGATACCTAAGTCGCGTTTGACTGCTGAAATAGAAACATCACCAATAAACCCAAAGAGGCTGATTAGTAATCCCGCACAAATACTATAGGTCAAATTAAGTGGGGTTAATAAGGGAGCGAGCAGAACAGCCAGAATGGTTGTTGCAAATATACCGCCTAATAAGCCTTCGATAGTTTTTTTCGGGCTTACAGCTGCAAGTACTTTATTTTTACCAAAGAGCTTACCAAAAGTGAACTGTGCAACATCATTGAACTGAGTGAGTAGCAGCAGAAAAAGTACCAACCCTAAGCCTGTAAATACGCTTTCATTGGTTGGTAGCTGAATTAAATAAGCCATATGGCCTAAAGAAAAGACAGTGAGCAATAATAGCCAGTTAATAGTACTGGCAGCAACAGTGAACTGTTTGGTATTGCCGATGAGCACCATTCGCATCGGGATAAATAGCATCATGTACATTGGAATAAAAACAATAAACATGCCGTACCAGCCGATGTATATCCAATAAAACTGAATGGGAATAGCAATATAAGCCCAAAAGATTGGTCGATGATCAGTACGACGGGTGGGAATAATAGAAACAAACTCTTTAAATGCTAAGTAGCTTAATACACCAATGGCGGCAATGGTGAATCCTTCGCCTATAGCAAAACAAGCAAGAATTACTGACACCATGACCCACCAAGAGTTGATGCGTTGCTTAAGTTCTGTTACATCTCGTTGTTTCAAGCCCAGCCCATAACAGACGAGCGAAGCTATGATCAACAGTCCATAAATACCTGCAAAAACCTGTAAGATAACAGGAGGTAATGACATAATGCCTACTCCAGACAAAACACAAAGTGAAAACCAAGTGAACTATAGTATAGTTTTATTGCCTTACTAAACACAGTTAGTGAAGTATAACTACATAATGCTGAAGGATGTACCAAGTAGCACTGCAGATTGGTTGATTGATCGTCAATACGGATGAGCTGCTTACTTAGAAAGTAGTTGATGGTTTTCTAAGGGGAAACGTCGAAACAAACATAATTTTTACATTGAATTGTAAAGACTCAGATTGCTGTGAGCTAGCTCCTATAAACGCCAGGAGTCGAGTGGCAGAATGCAGAAAATGTTTTGTTTATACCCTAATAGTTTTATATAGGCCTTCTACATGAAGCCAAAAAAATATATGTAAACTTTGTAAATAGATTTCATTAAATTTTATATCCAATAACAATGCTATCCAGAAAATAAAAAAAAGAGGACTGGATTTTAGAGGTAAGAAAGGATGTTAGAGATCACCCCGAGTTCCAATAAGCCTTTTTTTGGAGTCGTTCAATTATCAACTTCATTAGGTTATAAGCAGTTATTTCATCCAGAAGCTGCGCGGCACCGACCCGATGTAAACTATCTTGCAGGGGTGCTACATATTACAGATCAGGTATCCAATAATCGAGGTATGCTAATTATTCAGAATGAGTTACGCCAGGAGTGGAATAAACTCTTAGAAGACAAGCATCAACTACTAAGCCATTATGTGAGTCAAATTAAAAGCCGTTATAAAAAAGAAATGCCTAATTGGTTAAACCATTTATCAAAACAAAAAAAGCTGGTCGATGTTCCTTGGAATGATCCTACTATCTGGCAGTTAATTCGGATGGTATTGCTTTTTGATGAAGGCTGTCATTTTTTGATGTGTGCAAAAAAGCAGCAGTTAATTACTGAGCAATGTTTTAGCCGGGCTTATTTGGAGTTGGTAAGACCAATCCGGTTTTGTTTGGCTAGAATGCTACGTAGTCTGGAGGAACGCCATTTATCCTAATCGAAAGGCTATTTAGGGTTTGTTGGTAACTAGTAGGAAATAGCATGTTGGTGTAATTGGCGGTAATATAGAATTACCTCAAGAGTTGTGGATTCACTTGAGGCTTATGCAAAACCCTATATTGTAAAAGCTAGCAAAATAAAGGGAGGTAAATATGGGGTCAACTTACCAGATGACCTTGGTTGAACAATATGAACTGGCTGAAAATGTACTTGGTTTTCGGTTTTCACTCCCAGATACTAGCTTCCAGTTTATTTCTGGGCAATTTATTTCTCTGCAAATTCCATGGCAGCAACAGATTATTAAACGAAGTTATAGTATTGCGTCAAGTCCTCTGTTGGCTCAGAAGCAAGGTCTGTTAGAAATGTCGGTCGCTTTAGTAGAAGGTGGCCGCGCCAGCCAATATTTGACTAATATGCAACCAGGCGATCAATTAGAAATGATGGGGCCTTATGGGCGGTTGATCTTGCCAGAACAGTTACCCAGTCGCATTGTATTGGTTGGAACTGGTACAGGTATCGCGCCTTATCGAGCGATGATTCCTGAGCTGAAGCAATTGGCTAAACAAGACTGTCAAATTGATATTGTAATGGGTGTCAGGACCCCGTCCCACTTATTTTATCATCAAGACTTTTCAGAGCTGGCTGCAGAATTTACTAATGTACATTACTGGGTTTGCTTTAGCCGGCAAGAGGTGAGTGACTCTATTTTTGATAGCGAGCATTTACATTTAAATAATCATTACACCTCTAAAAAAAGCTATGTACAAACACTTCTGTCTGAATTGGATTTAAATCCAGAGAATACAATCGTATTTTTGTGCGGCAATCCAGCAATGATTGATGCTGCTGCTGTATTGCTTCAAAATGAGAAGGGTTTTCCAATCAAGCAAGTAAGACGTGAGAAGTACGTTCTTTCAAGTAGTTGACACCAAATTATTAGAGGGCCCTTAAATATACGCGTATTGGCGTATTAATATCATGATGATAATCCCTACTTTTTAAAGGGAATATAGCAAGGCGTTGTGCACTGCCTTGCAGCTACATTTTTTTACAAAACTGGATTACTTATCTGTTGTAAATGAGAATCATTTTCTATAATCTTTGCCCTTTAATTAAATAGGTCCCTCTAAAAATAGTAAAAGTCGTTTTTAGATTTAGAGCTGACCTAATTTTAATCACCAAGGAATTATAGGTTTGTAAAATGAAAAAATACCTTGCCTTATCAGCAACTTTGTTTTTCTCTGCTACCAGTTTTGCTCAAGAGCCTATTAGAGTTTTGGATGTTGGAGTAATGGGACTTGCTTCTCATGATTTGTTTCAGTGGAATGGCAAAACTAAAACCAATGAAGAAAATGGTCGATTTGATTTAAGCACTATTTTTGATTATGGAAATGGAGAAAGAATTAGACAAGGTGGTAATACTAAAAACTCAAGTAATGCTGCAGTATTTACGGTTACTCAAAGTTTGGTGAGTTTTTACTATGGACAAAAAGCATCCTTGCTTATGTCCAGACAATTTACTGAAGAGCAAGCTCATGAGATAGCAAGAAAAGCAACAGTTGCCTTTTTTGTTGGCATGGTAAAAGAGTCATATCAACGCTTTGCTGGTGAATCATTGCCAGAAGTTGCTGATAGCGGCAGCGTTACAGATGAAGAGCAAGCTGTGATGCGTGCTTTACATGATATTCTTCCTGGCAAGATTTCCGTTAACCGTGGAATATCCTCACAAACATTTGAGGTAACGGATTATAAAACAGCAATGACTTTTCTTTCTCCAACAGAGCTTAATCAGGAAGTTAAGTTTTTTGATGGTAAATATGATGTTGAATATTTAAATGTAACTGTACCAGGCCCTCGTGGACTGCAAACAATAAACTTGCAAGATAAAGATCGTGAGTTTGTGGAAGGGCAAACGGGTTTTAACTTTCCCATTATGCTTGCAGAACTGGGACGATATGGGAACCAAACACAGCAATACAGTCAGAGCCTAATTGACTCCACAAGCTTTGGTTACCATTTAGAAAAACTTTTTGCAAAAGGCTTATGTCATACCAACCAGGATGGAAGCAATAATCAGTGGGTTGCTCCTGGTATCCAGTGTGAGTAGATTTTAAACGCTTTTGATAGTGTGGCTTCTTTTTGAAGGCACACTATTTCATTTCTTCAAGTACATCCTTTTTTTGATTTCCTTAATTAATAGTTCAATTTGCTCAAGATAATCTGAAGAAAGGTGCCAGGCGGCGTATATATGCCGGGTAATAACTGGAGCATTTTCAAATACTGTGATACTTCCTGCATCGATATATTGACTGATAAGACTGGTTGGTAAATAAACGCAGCCACCACTGGTGAGTAAAAAATCTAATGCAATACGGGTATTATTGGTATGAAGAATAGGTGGTGGGGTGTTGGATAACTGTTTACTTAGCTCGATACCAAAGCGAACTCCCCAATCCATCATAATCCAACGTTCTAGTTTAGGAGAGCCGTTATCCTGATAAGCGACTTGATTTCCCACTAATACCAATTCTAAGCTCGTTAGCATTTCATACGACAGTTCATCCACCTTGGGTGGATCGAGAATAATGGCTAAGTCTAATGATCGCTCTAACAGCCTTCTTGGAATGATTTCTGTGCTCAGGCTTTCAGCTCGAATGGCTAAGCTTGGGGTGCTATCAAAGACACGATTGATATTTTCATGTAAGAGGATATCCCAAACATTCGGTGTAGCGCCGATAGCAATTTGTGCTTGTTGTACTTCATTGATAACGGCTACTTGTTTTGCTCTTTCCCAAGCAGTAAGCACTGCTTCTGCATGCGGTAATAGTCTTTCACCACCTGTGGTTAGCTTCAAGTTATTGCGATGACGGCTGAATAGAGGAACACCCAGGTGTAGCTCTAACTGTCTTATTCGTGCGCTGACGGCTGATTGAGTTAGGTACAGGTTTTCTGCTGCTTTGCCAAAGTGTCGGGTTTTTTGGACCTCAAGAAAGGTTCTGAGCAGCTCTGTGTCCACAAAAATTACTCCTGACGAGAAAAAAAATTCATTTTACAGAACAACCATTACTTATTAAAAAGTCTGTGTAAAGGGTATGTCTTACTTATGGGTAGTGTGGCATGAAAGGGCAATATGATCATACAGGTTTCTTCCGCAGCAATGCGGCATGGTTTGACGATGTAAACTATTTTCATGGTTTTCATCGATGTGGTGAGTATTCTATTAGCGAGGCTGACTTTCTTAGTTTTTATGGTCGTAGTCTGAACGAGCTGTCTACAGCTACAAGAGAACCACAAACTGAGCAGGAGCGGTCACTATTAGAAGTGTTAAATGGACAAAAGCTGCCAGAAACATTTCAGGAAAAGACATGGCTTAAGTATTTGAATAAGACCCGGGATATTCCAATAGTAAGCTCGGTGCATTATTGTGACCATAGCCGGTCTTATTATGACAGTGTTGAAGACTATACATAGTTCATTCTTATAAGTAATTATATAAAAGTCTTCAGTGTAGGTAGTTTGGTTATATACCCAACGTGTAGGGTTTTCATTGTGTTGTATTACCCCCCTGTCTTGAGCTAGCATTTAGCTCTGCGTTGTTCTTTCTAAACTTATTTCATTATCCAGGGCCTGGTATCAGGCCCTGGTTTTCATTTGCGAAAAATCAATCACATTTAAATTAGCCCACTGGAGACCATTTAAAAATGACAAATGGAGATTTCAACAAATTGATTGTAGGAAGTGAAGAGTGGTGTGGTTTTCCTGACATACACATTCCCGCAGTCAAAGCGCGTGTTGACTCTGGTGCTAAAACATCTTCACTGCATGCGTTTAATATCAACACCTTTAGAAAGGGTGCTGAGTTATGGGTGAGCTTTGAAGTGCACCCATTGCAGAACAATCGTAAAGTCACTATTCGCTGTGAGTCTAAAGTGGTTGATCGGCGATCAATTAAAAGCTCAACAGGTATTAGTGAAAAAAGGTATGTGATTAAAACGACATTAAATATACATGGTCAACAGTGGCCTATTGAGTTAACACTAGCTAATCGAGACTCTATGGGATATCGAATGCTGCTTGGTAGGGAGGCAATGCTAAAAAAAATGTTGGTTGATCCTTCCAGTAGCTTTTGTTTAGGGGAACTAACACAAGAACAGCTTAATGAATACTATGGAGCGACATCTAGCCAAACCAATGGTTTAAAAATAGGGCTGTTAGCCAGTAACCCTGACTTATACAGTAACCGTCGGTTAATGGAAGCAGGGGAAGAACGTGGCCATGAGATGATATTCCTAAATATTAAGCAGTGTTATATGAAGCTGGATGCTGAGAATCCAGAGGTGCATTATCGTGGTGGACATTTGCTGAGTAGTTTGGATGCTGTCATTCCCAGGATAAAGCCCAGTGTTACTTTTTATGGCTGTGCGTTAACCCGCCATTTTGAGAGTTTAGATACTTATACACTGAACTCAGCTGAAGCTATTACCCAGTCACGAGACAAATTATATTCACTACAGTTGTTGTTAAAAAATGGTCTGGATATTCCTACCACAGGTTTTGCCAATTCCCCAATGGACACTAATGACCTGATTGATATGGTTGGAGGCGCTCCACTGATTGTGAAATTGCTAGAAGGCGCTCAAGGACGTGGTGTGGTCTTGGCTGAAACCAAAAAAGCAGCGGAAAGTGTTATTAACGCATTTAAAGCATTACGAGCCAACTTACTGGTGCAGGAATTTATTAAAGAAGCCAGAGGAAAGGACTTACGCTGTTTTGTCATTGATGGCAAGGTGGTTGCCAGTATCCAGCGTCAGGCATCACCTGGTGAGTTTAGGGCCAATATCCACCAAGGGGGGACAGCTTCAGTTATCAAGGTAACGGCAGAAGAGAAAAAATTAGCAATAAAAGCAGCAAAAACCTTGGGTTTAAAAGTGGCGGGTGTGGATATTATTCGCTCTGATAAGGGCCCATTGCTATTAGAAGTCAACTCTTCGCCGGGTCTGGAAGGGATAGAATCAGCCACAGGTAGAGATATTGCTGGTGAAATGATTCGTTCGATTGAAAAGAAATTAAATTGGAAACCTGCAATACCAGATCTTGTATTACCAAGTAACCAGGCAGTAACTGAACAGGTGGATTAATAACGGTAAACATAAATGGCTACTGTGTTTTTAAAGCCCAGTAGCCGCTTTTATCATAATTTCGTTAACTAAACTTAAGTTCATCTATTGCCTGATTTATTTCTTTGGTTTTATTGCTGATCTCTTTTTCGAGTTTGTTTATTTCCTGAGATAGTACTTCTAGTTGGTCTTCCTCGGTGGTTAAGGTTTTTACATAACGTTGTCTTAACTGTGATTCTTCTTGGGAGTTGCCTAACGCTTCGATATTTTTACGGATTCTATCCTGGCCTTTTTCAATTTTCTTTAATTGGTTGTTTTTTTGCTTTTGTTGGCTGTTTAAGTTGGCTTTTTGTTCAGCATGTATGGCAATTTCTTCCAATTGTTTTTTTATCGGCTCAGAAATTAACTTGAGTTGATTTAGTGATTGGATTTCTTGATAAACAATATTTGGGATTTGAACAACATCGTAACTGTGTTTAATTTCAACTACTTGATAAGTGGTTTCTTGTTTGGCGGGTAGGATTATTCGAAAACGCCAGTAGTTGTCTGTTATTTCAATTAAGTCGTCAGGTCGTTCGTTGAGTTCATAGTGAAAAGGGTGGTCTAAGTAAAGGGTGGACGTTTTGTTTAAGGTGGAAACAATACTATATTCAGTAATATATTCCTCACGATAATGCCGAACAATAAGCTGCTTTTGTTTGGTGGCGTGAGTGTAATGGCGCTCACTGAGAGAGTTTTTTGCTTTGATAATTACACCGAGTTCTACAGAGTAAGGGATAATTTGCTCATTACCTGCTTTCATTGTATCTAGCATGGCTTCGCCAACATAACTGTCACCTTCATAAACGGTAATTGGACCGCCTTCCAGAGTAAGCTCTGATGTGTTTTGTAAACAAAAGCTGGAAAGAGGGTTTTTATTTCGAATGGCGGCATTAAAAAATAATATTTTATGAGCGGTCATATCAGCCTGTAAAATAGGCACTAACGCAGAACGACCACGTTCTACGTCAACTGGTTGGGTAATTTCGTAGGAAAATAAATCCCCCACTTCACGACTGGTAGTTTGTATATTAATGGACTGCTCAAAAGCGTTAGACCTGCTTAAGGGTTCAGCAGGGGCTGCGCCTATCACCACTGGTTTAGCCGCAGCAGCTTCCAGAAAGTCAGTATCACCTCCTGCGGCATCCAGTATGGCTTCAGGCTCCTCTAACATTTGTTGATAACCTCTTTCTATCACAGGTGCAGCTGTAACTGGGTCTTGTTCAACAGCTATCTCAGGTCGTTGTCGATAGCGTGGTGTGTAAAGGTCATGAATAAAAGATATAGGCAGTCCTGCTACTAAAGAGAGTTTAATATTGCGCCAGTCTTCATCTGTAGTGTTATCGATCAAAGCCCAGCCTTGTAAGATAGCGGTTTGCTCTAAATCATCGTTGGTGTTGTTGGTATCTGAAGAGCTGTCTGGCAAAACCAGCCGATAAGAGGTTTTCCAAACTGGTGCGGCTAATACATAAGTAATGGAAACCTTTCGTTCACCTCGACCCATGGTATAAATGGACAAACGCTTTTGGCCTTTATTTAAACTGGCGGCCAAAATATCCAGTAATGAGTTGAGTTCATCTTGCACTGAACTATCTTCAACTGCTATTTCAGTCAGCTGGGATAATGGGTAATGGGAAATACCTTTAGCCAAAGTAAAAATGACCAAGCATGGAGCCGAATGATTATCTGCTGCTACTGGTAGCTCTTCGATACCAATAATTGCGCCAGTAACAGCTTGATTATTATATTTAAGTTTAACTTTTACGCCTTTCAGTTGATCTAATAGGCTGGTTATTGCGCCTTTTTTAGGTATGTTAATATTGAATTCGGTTAAACGTTTGTCAACTGGCTCTTCGCTATCATAGGAAAGAGAGCCAAAACTGCCTCCATTAAAATCGAGGGTGGTTAAACTTTTTAATACATCATTCATTTGTTCCTGTTTAAACGATAACTGAATTATTTCATTATCGGTTGCATGGCCATCACGTTGATAGTAAGCCACGCCGTGTTTAAATAAGACGACACGCGTAATAGGTAACATAAGCAGGTCCATTGCTTTTTGAAAACAAAAATGGTTAATCCTTAATAGTAGAATATTGTACTCTTCGCGAATGATTTCTAGGCTTTGTTATCATCGCTTTTCACGCCAGTCATTTAGTTTATCTAAACTCCTGGAGCTTCATCGCTCGATGGCCTTGCCTAGATGCCCTTCGCTTATACTTAAAAATGAATTCTGATGGGTGTATGTCCTTCTCGAAAGACTTTACATTGGTCAAGGATTTAATGCAGCCACTCTCTCGGGTCTAGTTTGTAAAAGGCTTTCAGTTGTTCAAATAGCTCTGGCTGCTCAGCTGCCATGGCATGTGGCTTTTCAAAATAGGTTTCAGTGGCTACGGCAAAAAACTCTGCTGGGTTGGTGGCGCCATAATAATCCATTACACTGCTATTGCCGTTTTGTGCTGCAGCCTGTAAGCGGTGAAATTCCTGGGCAAATACTTGAGTCCATACTCGATATGACTGGTTAATTGCCAATTGTGGTAGCCCATCTGCATAGCCATCAGCAGTATCCAGCTGGTGGGCGAATTCATGGAAAGTCACATTATGACCGTCATCAGGATATAAACCGCCGAACTTTACATCATGCCAAGAGAGAATAATCCGGCCGTTTTGCCAGGATTCCCCCAATCTTATTGCAGGGGGAGCACTATGAATATCATTGGTGTTTTCACCATGTAGTTGAAAAGAGCCAGGGTAAACCAAAATAGATTGTAGTTTGTCATACCAATTATCTGGGCGCCCCACCACGAGTAAACAGGCCTGAGCTGCAATAGTGACTTTAATTTCTTCAGTAATTTCTAAGCCAGCACAACCATAATATTTTTTCTGATGAATAAATAAAAGAATCAATTCATGCAGACGTTGTTTAATTGGCGCTGGTAACTGTTGGTAAAATGTAACATTTTGTTGAAGATATTGCTGCCATTGCTTTGGAAAAAGTTGGCTGATAATTTTTTTTACTTTTTGACGGGGGTAAATAAGTAAATAATAACTTAACCCACCAATAAGTAGCAGTGAAACAAGGGTAAAGCCTAGTAGCATATTGGCTCCTTTAGCACTACTTGGTATCTCTGATTTGACTATCGGTAATAAGATGGGGTGCTTTTTTGATTTTAAAAGGTTTACAGATATTGCTAGTCTCATAAAAAACTTGATGAAAAATAAAAATGATAACTATGACAAATCCAATGGGGCATTTTAGAAATAAAGTGGTGGTAGTTACTGGGGCTTGCGCAGGTATTGGGAGACAGCTTTGTTTACGGTTTGCTAAAGCTGGTGCTTGGGTAGCCATGCTTGATTTACATCAGGATGAGCTGGATACAATGGTAAATCATTTAGAAAGCCTCAATACCCAGGCTCTCGGTCTAAAGTGTGATGTGGCTGATTACCAAGCGGTACATGCTGTTTTTAATCATATTGTTGACCAGTTTGCAGGTATTGATGTGCTGATTAATAATGCAGGCATCACTCACCGAAGTGCTTTTGTTGATACGGATATTCAAGTTTTACGACGGGTGATGGAAGTTAATTATTTTGGTGCTGTTAATTGCGCTAAGGCGGCTCTGCCCAGTTTAGTTGAGCGGCGTGGCCAGCTAATTACCATGAGTAGTGTGTCAGGTTACGCACCTTTATGGCATCGTAGCGGCTATAACGCAAGTAAGCATGCGTTGCATGGATTGTTTGATTGCCTACGATTAGAGGTGTCTGAGCAGGGGGTTAATGTTATGTTGGTTTGCCCTGGGTTTACTGCAACTGATTTGAATCGTAATGCTTTGCAAGGAGATGGAGGGATCGATACAAGCCCTTTTTCCTGGCAGGGGCAGTTGTCTACTCCTGTAGATGTGGCTGAAGCGATTTACCAGGGAGCACTGCGGCGGAAGCGGCTGCTGGTATTATCGAACCTGAATAAAAGTGCGCGGATTCTATATCGGTTATTTCCCACTTTATTTGAACGATATATTGCTGTGAAAATGAGTGGAGTAAACACTCAGTAATAAGTAAAATATCCTTATTTTACAGTAATACTATGACACCAGACCGTTATCAAAAGTATCAACAGACCCTGAATCTACGCCAACCTGATTTGACAGTGCTGACTGATCAAGTCCATAAATCTCATAATTTGTCCGCCATTGTCAGAACGTGTGATGCCGTAGGGGTGCATGAAATGCATGTAACCCAGCCTAAGGAAGGCTATAAAGACTTTCGTGGTCGTGCTTGTGGTAGTCAGCGGTGGGTTCAAGTGAATTTGTACGAAGCAGTAGAGAGTGCGATTACTCAGCTTCAGCAGCAAGGTTATGCTATTTATGCTGCACATTTTTCTGAGAAAGCAGTGAATTTTAGGGATGTTGACTATTGTAAACCTTGTGCAGTGTTATTAGGGGCAGAAAAAAAAGGGGTAAGTCCAACAGCAGCTGAATTGGCTGATCAACATATTATTATCCCGATGCAGGGAATGGTAGGCTCTTTTAATGTGTCAGTAGCGGCGGCTGTAATTTTGACTGAAGCTCAACGGCAGCGAGAACAAGCAGGCATGTATAGAAATATCAGGTTAGATCAGGATATTTATCAGCAAACCCTATTTAAATGGGCGTATCCAGAGCTAGCTGAGTTTTGTGATCTTCGAGGATTAACATACCCTGAACTAGATGAGCAAGGGAAGTTGATAAGCCCTTCTGATTGGTATGCTGAGGTAAAAGATAAGCCAGTACTTTAAGAATAACTCTACAAATGCATTTAAAAATAAATAACTGACCATAAAATTGATAGCTGGTAATAGCATGAGCAACGTACTTGATAACTTATTAAATTTATTAAAACTTGAAAAAATTGAAGAAACATTGTTTCGAGGCCAAAGTCAGGACTTAGGGTTTCCCAATGTATTTGGTGGTCAAGTTATGGGGCAGGCGTTGTCTGCAGCAAAACAAACTGTGCCAGAAAGCCGTTCGGTCCATTCTTTTCATAGTTATTTTTTACGTCCAGGTGATGCATCTAAACCCATAATTTACGATGTGGATTGTATTCGCGATGGTAAAAGCTTTACTACCCGGCGAGTAGTGGCTATTCAAAAAGGCAGACCAATTTTTAATATGTCAGCCTCTTTCCAAATTGAAGAACAAGGTTTTGAGCATCAGATGCCAATGCCTGAAGTTGCACCTCCTGATGGTTTGATTTCTGAGTTGGAAATGGCTCGGCGCTGTAAAGATAAAATTCCTGCCAGTCTACGAGATAAATTCACTTGTGACCAGCCGATCGAAATACGCCCAGTAATACCAATTAATTATTTAGCGCCAGAAAAGCGTGAGGCTCAGCATCAGGTATGGTTTAAAGCTATCAATAAAATGCCGGATGACTTAAGGGTGCATAACTATTTGCTTGCCTATGCATCTGATTTTAGTTTTGTTACCACAGCACTATTACCTCATGGGGTGTCATTCTGGCAGCCGAATATGCAAGTGGCGACAATTGACCATGCAATGTGGTTTCATCGTAAATTCCGGTTTGATGAGTGGCTCTTATATGTAATTGATAGCCCATCAGCATCTGGGGCAAGGGGGTTGGTTAGAGGTCAGTTTTTCAATCAGGCTGGTGAATTGGTTGCATCAACTATCCAAGAAGGGCTAATACGGCAACACTAGAGATATAGTCAGCTCCTAAAATTTTTTGCAGCATATGTGAGTCTACCTATAATTACTGTAATTAGATGAGGTAAGGAGCTGCCATGAAACTTGTTAATCTTGCTAATATTTTAGTACTTTTGGCTCGTCTGTTGGCTATATGTTCATTGCAAACGAATTCCAAAAACTTTAGATTTGGGAGAATCTACTGTTTCTTGAATATTATTCTCAAATATTAAGCCAAGTTTATTCAGAAGTTTTATAGAGGTGGCATTGTCAGGTGAAGTAATAGCCACGAGTCGTTTAAGTTTTAACTTATTCTTTGCATAGTTAATAACAGCTTCAGCTGCTTCATAAGCGTAGCCAAAGCCAAAATATTGGGGAAGAAAACCATAGCCAATATCAATATCATCAAGAAAATCTCTTTTAATTAAACCACAGATACCAATAGGTTTTTTTTCGTTGTGGGTTTCAACCATATAGAGACCAATACCAATACGTTGGTACATAGCAATAGGTCCATTGATTAGATATTGTCTGGCATCTTCAACAGAGTCGATGTGCTTGTCTCCCACGAACTTCAAAAATAACTCAGTGTTATATAGCTGATAAATGAACTCTGCATCGTTTTCTGTTAACCAACGGATATGCAATCTTGGAGTTTTAATGGCAAGTGTCATAGTTTAATTGAATGATAGGCTAATTGTTCGATTATTTTTTGTCTGGACGGTATTTTCCTAACAATACGTCTTCCATGATTTGATCATGCTTGCCACTTTGAATCAATGCTTTTAGTCCTTTATTGAATTTTTTTAACCAGTATTCTGCTTTGGGACTTTTTTTAGATATTAATAAATACCAGTAAGCTTCACGTATTGGTCGCGGATGATTGGTGAGTAAGTCTGCACTGCTGCTGGAGAAATGTTCTGCTAATAGTTCATAGCCAACTTCAGGTTCTATTACGAACAGTTGAATTCGGCCTCCCAAGAGTTTATTTAAATTAATGACATCTGTATTAGCAATATGAATGTCAAAAATATTATTCTCAATGGCTTTTTTCAACCCTTCTCCGTAATAATATCCACGGGTAACACCTAATGTATAACCTTTTAGATCATCCCAATTTTTCCAGTCAAAGGGCATATCTTTTCTATGAAAGAACACAGTTCGAAGGCTTAAGACAGGATCACTGTAAAGAAAATGCTGTTGCCGTTCTTCATTTTTACCCCATAACAAGGTTGCATCCCATTTACCTTCTTTCGCTTGTTTCATTGCTCTTTTCCATGGATAAAAGCTATAGACGACCTTAATATTTTCCAGAACAAATGCGGTTGTTACGATATGAGAGCCTGCGCCGTAATGATGATAGTTTTGGGACATAAAAGGTGGCCATTCACCATTCGTTATTCGAATAATTTCTTCAGCTTGAACAAATAAGTTACACCAACAAGTAAAAAAAACGAGAGTAGTGATTTTTGTTCTAAATAGACGGCATAATATCATGTTTTGCTCTAAATAATTATATCAATACTGGCGAACAGTCTATGTGCTGAGTAAAGTATAGGTTATTTAAAAGCACTCGCATGGGGGATAAGGGCGGTAGAGAACAATATGATGTAGATTAATTGGAACGATTATTTGATGCTGGGCGGTACGTCCCCATAATAACATTGTCTAATATTTGCTCATACAACCCATTCTTTTTTAATTCATTTAGGCCTGTGTTAAATGCTGAAATTAAGTCAGTTCCTCTATTGATTTTTTTAGAAATTAGAAGGTGAAAACTGGTTTCTCTGATTGCTAAAGGGTGGCTAGTGATTAAGTTTTTGATACCTGTTGGGAAGTTCATATTTAATATTTCATAACCAATTTCTGTATCAATGACAAATAAGTCAATTTTTCTAAGCAGCAATTTTTTAAAATTAGCTATATCTGTTGGTTGGCGTATAACAGTAATAATCTTCGCTTCTTCCGCTTTTTTGAAGTTTTCTCCATAATAGTAACCTTTGGTTGCACCAACCTTTTTACCTTGTAAATCACTCCAGTCATTCCAATCAAACACAGTATCAACTCGATGAAAAAACACCGTTCGTAAGGTGATAACAGAGTCGCTA
Organism: Spartinivicinus ruber; assembly: GCF_011009015.1. Classification (NCBI taxonomy): domain Bacteria; kingdom Pseudomonadati; phylum Pseudomonadota; class Gammaproteobacteria; order Oceanospirillales; family Zooshikellaceae; genus Spartinivicinus; species Spartinivicinus ruber. The sequence continues at coordinate 5,201,098 of NZ_CP048878.1, read as the reverse complement.
TAGTGGAAAAACTGTTCTCGTTCTTTATTCCACGTCCAGATCAATGATCCATCCCATTGACCAGATTGTGCAAGGTTAAGGGCTTTATCCCAAAGGAAGAAGCCATATTGCACTTTTATGCCTTGAAGTTCGAATGCTTGGGTAACAATATCAGAGGCAGCGCCATACTGTTTATAGTTCTCAGACATAAAAGGTGGCCACTCTCCATTGGTAAGGCGTACCGTCTCATTGGCCATTGCTGTATTAAAAAATACCACGCAGGCACCAAGGATAACCGTTACCAATAGCTTCACATTTTACTCTCGAACTCTTTGATGTGCTTGCGTTTAGTATAGATATAGCACCATTTCATGTACTGCAATTATTGCCTTCAAGTCACCTAAGCAACATCGAGTAAATATGGACTGAAACTGCTTTTGACCTCCGTGGCATAAATATTTTCTTAACATTTTTCTTTTGTTGTCATACAATCTACAGTCTTCTAAAAGCAGTCGACAAATATATAAGGAGAATTTAATGAATCAAATTAGCTCATTCTTAGCTTTATTTATCACCAAGAACATTAGATATAACTGAACTAGTATCAATCTTTGGCGAATACGTCTGCTTCCCCTGTGAGCGGATGATTCAATGGCCTACATAATGTTAGCAGGCCCTAGATGTTCAGGATTGAGCATTTAACTGAGAAGAAGAAATAACAGTTTAAGCTGATGTGATCCTTTTAGCCTTGTGTTGAAAGTTTGAGCACAAGAAGGAGAGTCTTATGATAAAAACAAAAAAATTAGATATATTATTGCTCACTATTAGTCTGGTTACTGTCAGTAGCATTGTAATTATCCTTACGTTGTTTCCTGAGTCAGGAAAAACAGGTGCAAACTATATTTTTAATTGGTTAACCATGATTTTTGGTACACCAATCCTGCTAGCTGTTTTCTTAGCGGTGGTATTTCTTGTCATACTTGGTTTTGGTAAATATGGAAATATACGCTTAGGTGACTCTAATCCTGAATATTCTACCTTTAGCTGGGTAGCCATGATGATTTGTGCAGGTTTAGGCTCTGCTACTGTTTACTGGGCATTTGCTGAGTGGGCCTATTATTTTACATCACCACCATTAGGAATTGAAAAAGGTACAACTGCTGCCTATGAAATCAGCACGGCTTATAACTTATTTCATTGGGGCATTAGTGCTTGGTCTACTTATTGTATTGCAGCATTACCTGTTGCTTATCATTTTCATGTGAGAAAAAATCCTGGTTTGAGTTTATCGGCAGTGTGCTCTGCAGTCAGGGGTAGCAAAGAAACAACCCCAATGTGGCGAAGTTTATGTAGACTCATTGATACCATTTTTATTTTCACTTGTTTTGGTGGGCTGTCTATAACTTTGGGAGTTTCTGTACCTATGGTTGCAGAAATACTGGCCTCTATTGTCGATATTAAACCAAGCTTTGGGATGAACCTTGGAATTATTCTGTTTATTTCAGCGATCTTTTCTTTAAGCTCATACATTGGTATAGCTAAAGGAATGGCACGAATTAGCAGTATCAACACTTATCTTGCGATTGGTTTTTGCCTTGCAGTTTTTATTATGGGACCCACCCTATATATTGCTAAGTCCACAGTAAATGGACTGGGAACAATGTTTCAGAATTTCATAAAAATGAGTCTTTGGACGGATCCAGTTGAAAACAGTGGTTTTCCAGAAGGTTGGACAATTTTTTACTGGCTTTATTGGATTACTTATACACCATTTGTTGCCTTGTTTATTACTAAGGTGTCAAAAGGGCGTACAATTCGTGCTGTGATTACTAATATGTTAGTGAGTGGCAGTATTGGATGCTTCTTTTTCTTTGGGATAATTGGTAGTTTTTCACAACATGCTAATATTAATGGTGTGGTTGATGTGGCAGGTATGGTTGTTGCTGGTCAGGGTAATCCCGCCATTGTACAGTTACTGAATACTTTACCTGTGAGTACAATATTTATAGTATTGTTTGCTACAATCTCTGTTTTATTTTTAGCGACTACTTTAGATTCAGCAGCATTCACTATGGCTGCTACAGTTACTCGAGGCATAAAAGAAGGTGAAGACCCTTCACCAATGATTAGGTTGTTTTGGTGTATTATGCTGGCTGCTGTGCCGTTGGCAATGCTGTTTATCAGGGCTCCATTAAATACGATAAAAACCTGCGCTATAGTTACTGCTATTCCTCTAACCTTTATTCTCGGCTATATGATTTATGGCTTTATTAGATGGCTAAAAATTGATTATGGGCATAAAACAGTTGAGGCAATAATGCAGGAGTGGGATGTTAAGGTAAAAGGGATTAAATCTGCTGCTGTTAACGGGCCCTAAGTTAATCCGGGGCTTGCCCCGGTTACTTAGTTGTTATTTTTATCTAGTCCGTCCAGTAAAGACAGTAATATTTTCTTTGGCAAGTTTACCAGCTAATTTAGAGTTTCCTTCACAGATTGCTTTAATTAGCTTGATGTGGGTGTTTGCGCTCTCTTTTGCATCAAAATCCAGGTGTGTCACACGGATAAACATTAGTAATTGGTTTAAAATACTACTGTACATTCGTGCCAATCGTTGGCTGTCGCATAGCGCTACAATAAGTTGATGCAGATTTAGATCATGCATGCATATTTCTTCAAGATTGTCAGGCTGTGTTTTACACAGTTGAGTATATTTTTCAAAAAAGTCTTGAAGTTGGTTGCGTTTTTCCTCTGTTATTCGTTCTGCTAGCATTTCGGCTGCTTGGCTTTCCAAAGCGACTCTTAAGTGGTATATCTCCCAGAGATCATCGTCAGTAAAGGACACAATACGCCAGCCAGCATACGGTTTTTGGATCACCAAGCCTTCGTTTGACAGTGTGTTGAGAGCCATCCTGATCGTTGTTCGAGATAAGCCCAAATCTTTCGCAAGACTACTCTCTACAAGTTTTTCGCCGGTAGGATAAGTACCTGCAAGTATTTTTTCTCTTAAATACTCAACTGCTTGCTCTTCAAGGCTTTGTTTGGAAAACATTATTCAGTAACCAGATCTATTTGAACGCTGGGGCCATTTTACAGAATATTTTTATACAATACTTGTTATTGACAGTATTCACTGAGTCATTAGTGTCAATTTTTCTTGAGTAGGATTGTATAGGCTATGGCCCTAGGTTACTAATCAACTACCGTAACGAGCTGAATATTCATGATCAGCTTTTTGGGGGGAGGAAAAAAATCGGTAAACCATTGGTTCAAAGAAGGATAGAGGCTCCCAGTTATAGCTAGGATCAAAGCAATTTTGATCATATTCCTCGCAGAAGTGCACACAATCCTCAAACCAGGGAGAATTACGGAATGCATCTCGAGCATTAGGGTCGCCACCACAGTGATGAGCGTAATAATGTAGCTGAAATACACCATGATGTTTGATAATCCAGTAGACTTTATCTGATACAAAAGGCCTAAGGATTGCAGCAGCCATTTCACTATGGGACCAAGGAGCAAGTTCATCACCAATATCATGAATTAATGCAGCCATCACCATTTCTTCGGATTCGCCATTGCGGAAAGCTCGTGTTGCTGACTGTAGTGAGTGTTCCAAACGGTTAACTGGGTAACCCCCCAAGGTAAACTCCAGTCGCTTAAGTGCTGCTATTATTCGGTCAGGCAAACCTGCTCTAAACTCTTCTTCTAAGCTATCTAGAAACTCGAACTCTTCTCGGGTGCCATCGCTTAAGCGTGTAAAGTTAACGGTTTGCATGGTGATTCCTTCTTCTCTTAATTATCTTGTTTTTCTTTCTTTTTTTATTACTGGTTTGTTGGGGGTTGCTGAGAAAACCCTTTTTGTAGTCTCTACTGTTATCATACCCAAAAGTAGTTTTTTGTCAAACAGTATTCTGTCGACAATTTGTTTAAATATCAAGTGAGGTGTTTAAGAGTAGGCTGTTTATGGATTTGATAGTGCTTTTAAAGTGGGCCTGTAAATGGTGTGAAAAGAAAAGTTTGAATAACAAAAAACTTTAGAAAATGGAGGAGGATCTTGCTGGGTCATAGTAAGCAGAAAAGAAGAGCGGTTAGTAAACGTTTATATTTAAATATTAGTTTACTCTTTAGGTGAAACTGATTTTTGGGGATTGCAAAAGTGCTGATCGTGAATGGTATAAAAAGATAAAGATGTAGCAGAGCAAAAGTTGGTTGGTAAATAATACCTTTGTCTAAAAAAATAAGCACAAAATAACATTTGGTTGAATAAGGTATTAAATTAATACACTGCTGTTAAAAGTCAATAATAAACGGGTATGATGGAGCCCAATGTTTTTTAATTATATAAATGCAGTAGGTAAGCAATGAAGCAACACACCAAAAAAAATATAACCGGGATATATTGTACTCACCAACTTTTACATTGGGCTGCTTTTGGACTTATTTTGCCAGTGATTGTCTTGCTGTTTCAAGCTAGGGAGTTAGGTCTAAGTGATATAGGTATTATTATGGCAGTTTGGATTGGTAGTACAGCCGTTTTCGAGTTACCTCTAGGTGGGGTGGCTGACCAATTTGGTAGAAAATTGGTATATCAACTTTCTTTGGTTATTAACAGTATTGGTATTGGAGTAATGTTGGTAGCTAACAGTATGCTGTTTGTATTGTTAGGCGTGGCGTTGTTAGGGCTTGCTCGTGCAATGTATTCCGGTACCTTAGATGCTTGGTTTTATGATGCATTTACTAAAGCAAAAGGTGATATGGACTTTCATCAATCTACCTCCTATGTGGTGTTTGCTGTAACGGCGGGTTTAGCGATAGGGTCTCTATTAGGGGGAGTGTTACCAGAATGGGAGCTATTACAGAGTGCATTTAATTTTCAAAGTGTATATGATGTAATTTTATTAGTTAACATTATTTTTAACGGGTTGCTGTTATTATTTACTTTTGTATTTATTAATGAAACAGTAGGTAATGATGGGGCTGCCGTTAAAATAACCGTGGTCAATCGTTCTTTACATGCATTAAAGTTTTGTTTAAGTCATGATGTGATTAAATGGCTCTCATTTGCTACACTTTTTTATGGTGTAACATTATCAAGTATAGAAGCGTTTTGGCAGCCACAACTAAAAAGTGTATTGAGTTCAAGTGAAGAGAGTGTGTGGATATTTGGGGTTGTATCCAGTGGTTACTTCATTGTTGCTGGTTTATCAGCATTAGTAGCACCATTACTGCTGAATTCACTCAAAGGCTCTCATCGATTTTTACTTTTTGGTAGCCGTTTTCTGGCTGCATTTGTCTTATTATTATTAGCATTTGCCAATAGTTTAACTGTGTTTGCTAGCTCTTATTTATTATTCTTTTTCTTGTTTACAATGGGCGTTAGCTCTGCAAGAGTCATTATAAGTGCTAATACGGATAATAATCACCGTTCTGCAGCACTTTCAGTGTATTCTCTATTACTAACAGGTGGTAGCGTATTTTCCTCAACAATATTTGGTTTTATTGCTGAAGAATATAATATCACTTTGGTTTGGATTGTATGTGCTACATTATTGGCTGTTAGTTCTTTTTTATTGTTAAATATAAACACTAAAGAATCTGTATAGTATCTGGCTTTCCTTGTATATATTGTTAGTGGCCTATGCATAAAATAGTTACCTTATTTTTTACATGGCCACTGGAGTGAAGAAACAGTCGTTATAGCATTTTGTCAATAAGTGTTTGAGCAGACCCATTAGAAATACTAATCTCACCTAGCTCAAAAGGATCAACACCTTCAATGCAGGCTACATTAAAGCCAAATAAGTTTGGATTGCTGCGGCGTTGGTGATGGGTATAAATACCGCAAGTTTTGCAGAAATAATGTTTGGCTGTGTTGGTGTTCCATTGGTAAAGAGTTAGATTGTCTACCCCTTTGGTTACAGTTAATTTATCAAGGGGAATGCTAGCGACAATAGCACCTTTACGGCGACATAGTGAGCAGTTACATCTTCTTAAATCCTCAAGTCCATTTTTAAGCTCAACCTGAAACTCAACATTGCCACAGTGACAAGTGCCTTTTTTTATTTCCATAATTACTCCATTTATTTTTTATGCCGTTATTAAAACATACAATATATGGTCACACGGTGACAACTGTACCCTTCGTGAATGACTTCTAAGCTCTTATTAAGTGTTAGCCATAGTAGTTGACGTCTCTTTCATTCATAGATAACTTTATGAAAAATCAGTACAACTAAGAAATAGTTAAAGTCAAGGAGAAAATTAATGGCAAGCAAACCCAAGATACTTGCCTTTGCTGGTAGTTTGCGGAAAGAATCAGTGAATAAAAAGCTGGTTAAAGTGGCGGCAAAGGGAGCTGAGCAAGCAGGTGCCGAAGTTACTTTTATTGATTTAGTGGACTATCCATTACCCATTTTAAATCAAGACGATGAGCAAGCGAATGGCGCTCCAGAAAATGCTAAAAAATTGCATCAACTATTTGCTGAAAGTGATGGCTTTTTATTAGCCAGTCCTGAATATAATGCAGGGTTATCAGCAGTGTTAAAAAACCTCATTGATTGGCTCTCTAGGCCATCTTCTGGTGAGCCAGCGCTAGCTGCTTTTCAAGGTAAAATTGTAAGTTTAATGAGTGCATCACCTGGTGGCTTGGGTGGTATCAGGGCATTACCTAATGTTCGGTTTATTTTGGATGGATTGGGTTGTTTGACATTACCAAAACAATTAGCCTTAGCTAAGGCGTATGATGCATTTGATGACCAAGGTAACCTGATTAATAGTGAGCAGCAGGAAACAGCATTGCAACTGGGGCGTAATATAGCTGATATGGTTAAGAAGTTAAAATAGACGTTATTTTCTTCTCTTTATAATGCCTTATCGAAAGGATATTTAAGGCATTATAATTTGCTTAATAATTGTATTTCCCGCTGAATATTATCTCTAGCTTGTTGTTCGAACTGAGCATTAAATTCTTCGCTAAAGTAAAGTTTGTCTCTAGTTAAAAACGTAGAGAGTATTTTTTTTCGACCTTTTAAATATTTCTTTTTAGGTATAAACCAGTACTCTTTTCTAATTTGCTGGCAATAGTGTTGGTAGTTTTTCCAGTCATGTCCCAAAACAGCTAGGTCAAAGTCTAGAAACAATTGGCAGTCTAAAAGAAGGGAGGGTGCCTGATTTGTTAATGGCAGGTGTTTTTCTGTGGCTATAATCATTTGTGCTACATCATGGTTTAACGAGCCAAAGTGTAGTTGCTCTAATGTATAAATGGCTTTATCGGCGCTGCGTTTTTCATTATTTTTCCACCAAGGCAAGTAGTAATAATCGTGGAAGCAAATGGAAAAAAATACTGTTGGTGGTGAGGTGATAGATGACTCATACTGTTTGAAGAGTAACAGCATCTGCTCAATATGGTTAAGGGTATGGTAGTGCCGCCAAGGTTGGCTATATTGTTGGATAATCTTGTTCAGGGCTTGCTTGGCCACCAGCTGATGTTCACTTTGGTCAAGGTATTTATGCCAGTAATCACAGAGTAAGTTGCTATTCATTTTGTATCTTATTAGATAATACGCCTATCAAAATAGATATTTATATTACGAGCGTTATATAAATCGTAGATAATAAGTTGTTTTAAATCAATGTGTTATGATTTTTTTGAGTTTTTGGCATGATCCATGCCTTGTACGAGTATATGTAAAAGTTTGTTGCTAACTACTTTCTCGATCGTTGGATGTTAATTATGTCATACGAAGTTATTCATCAGAAAGGTTTGTCTCCTATTAAAGCCTGGACTTGTGGTTTGCCTTTTGAAGAAGAGGCTAAGCAACAGTTATGTAATATTGCCAGCCTGCCTTTTATTCATAAGTGGGTAGCAGTAATGCCTGATGTTCATTTAGGTAAAGGGGCTACTATTGGTAGTGTGGTACCTACTTTTGGTGCAGTTATTCCTGCCGCAGTAGGTGTTGATATTGGTTGCGGTATGATGGCCGTTAAAACCAGTTTAGTAGCTGCTGATTTACCTGATAATTTGTACGGCATCCGTCATGCAATTGAGGTGGCGGTGCCCCATGGCCGTTCAGCACGAGCCAGAAGAGGCAGGGATAAAGGGGCTTGGAATACCATACCAGATGATGTGGCTCATGCCTGGCAGCCTTTAAAAAAACCTTTTGAATTATTAGCTGAGCAGCACCATGTATTGCAGCAAACCAACAACCTTAACCATCTGGGTACTTTAGGTACGGGTAACCACTTTATTGAAGTCTGTTTAGATGAGGCTGGCAGTGTTTGGTTTATGTTGCATAGTGGCTCAAGAGGAGTCGGTAATCGAATAGGTACTTATTTTATTGAAAAAGCTAAAAAAGAAATGGAGCGTTGGCAAATTCAATTACCCGACCAAGATTTAGCTTACTTGCCGGAAGGTAGCGAATTATTTGGTCAATATTTATCGGCGGTTGAATGGGCTCAGATGTTTGCATTTACTAATCGTCAAGTGATGATGAAACGAGTGATTTATGCCGTTCAGCAAACACTTCAGAGACAGTTTTCTGCAGAGTTAATGGCGGTGAACTGTCATCATAATTATGTTTCTAGAGAACATCATTATGGTAAGGATGTGTTAGTTACTCGAAAAGGTGCGGTTTCTGCAAAAGAAGGGCAATTGGGGATTATTCCAGGCAGCATGGGGGCAAAATCCTTTATTGTAAGAGGGTTAGGTAACCCAGAAAGTTTTCATAGCTGTAGCCATGGCGCAGGCCGGGTAATGTCGCGAACCAAAGCTAAAAAGCTGGTAACACTGGCAGAGCATGAAGCAGCCACTAAAGATGTCGAGTGTCGTAAAGATAAGGATGTTATTGATGAAACACCAGCAGCTTACAAACCCATTGAAAAGGTCATGAAAGCTCAGGAAGACCTGGTGGAAATAGTGCATACTCTAAAACAAGTGGTGTGTGTGAAGGGATAAAGGAGTAGCAAAAAATAGGGTGGTAACATAGTTTTTTATAATGCCACCTAGTTTTTTGGGTTATTAAGCTTTTTAACTATTAATTTTTAGCAATAAATGGCTTTGAGTGGTACGTATTTAATTAAAATGACTTTTTGTTAGTGTGTTGTAAATGTTTTGATACGGTTGACAGGGGTCATTTATTATTAGGTTAATTGGCTGTTATGATGCCTTGTGAAATAATAATGGGCAAATGTACTTCAATTGTTTTATAAGGAAATACCCCATGCTACGTCAAAAATATATATTGACTGCTTTGTTGTTTATTGTTGGACACATTATGGTGGGGCAGGTAACAGCGGGGCAACAATGTTCTCTGTCTAGTCAGGGTTCTGCACGTTTGATTGTGATGTTTAAAACCTTGAAAGATCGGCAAAGCCCACAGGCCTTAGATTATGTTGCTGGTGTGGTAGGTCAGCAGCAGTTGCAAATTGTTCGCCCATTTCAAGAGAATGGATTAATTATTTGTGTGGCTGCTTCAAACCAAGCCGAGCTTGAAAACACAATTAGCAGTCTACAACAGCTACATTATATTAAATATGTAGAGGTAGACCAGCTAATGAAACCTATCAAGCCCAGTCCATTAGGTATAAATTAAACAGTGGGAACGGTGAAATAAAAAATAGCACCGCCCTCGGGGTTGTTTTCAAACCGCAATTTACCTCCATGAGTCGATATAATCGACTCGCAGACGGATAAACCAATCCCCATACCGTAGCTTTTAGTGGTAAAGAAGGGTTGAAACAGCTTATCAGCAGCGTCTTCTGTTAGCCCGTGGCCACGGTCAATAACGGATACTTTGACAAATTGATGGGATTTGTCCAGCTCTGTTTTAACCCAAACACCTATATCACGAGTTTCTCGGTCACGCATTGCTTCCATACCATTGCGGATTAAGTTAAGGGCAACCTGTTGTATTTGTACCGGGTCAGCTTCTATTAATGGCAATTCATCAGCAAGATCCAGGTGAATTTCCATGTTGTTATTGCGAGCATCAACTTCTGCCAGCTTAACCACATCGCTAATTAATTTATTGCAATCAACTTTTTCTAAGCAATGGGCAGGTTTTTTCACAAAGCTGCGGATGCGTGCAATAATATCTCCTGCTCTTCTGGCTTGCGTGCCAATTTTTTCCAAGGCTTCAGAGAGCGACTCTTTATTTAACGGATCACGCTGAATCATCCGATTGCACACTTGGGCATAATTACAAATGGCGGTGAGTGGTTGGTTAACTTCATGGGCAAACCCTGCAGCCATTTCGCCCATGGTGCTTAACCTTGATACATGAGTAAGGCGTTCTTTTTGTTCTTGCAGTTCGTCCAAGGCTTTTTGCAGGGCTTCTTCATTTTGTTTACGTTCAGTAATGTCTTTAAACACTACAACAGCACCTGAAGGCTGGCGATCTGTTTTGATTGGCGTAACAGAATAGGTAACTGGGAAGTGATAACCATCGTGGTGCCAAAATAAGTCTTCTTCAATATGTTGCTCTGAGCCGTCTTGTAACGTTTTCAAAATTGGAACCGTCTTCGGGTCATTAGGTTTAAGCAGAATATTGATTAACTCTTGGCCAATTAGTTTATCTTCGGCAAACCCTGTCATGCGGTTTGCTGCTGCATTGACAAAAGTGATGCAGCCTTTTTGATCCAAACCAAAAATCCCTTCTGTCATTGCTTCCAATATTCGCTGGTTATCGGCTTCTAGCTGTTTGTTTCGTTCAGAAAGAGCACGTTCCAGGCGATGAATTTTCAGCTGTGTGGCAACCCGTGCCAATACTTCTTCAGGCTGAAATGGCTTAGAAATGAAGTCAACTGCACCCAGGTTTAGCCCTTTTACCTTGTCTTTGGTTTCATCAAGGGCAGATAGAAAAATAACGGTAATGCCGTTGGTTTCCGGGTCGCCTTTTAATTGGCGACAAACTTCATAACCATCGATCCCTGGCATCATGATGTCTAATAAAATCAGTGCAGGTTTGTTTTTTTGAGCAATTTTAAGAGCGCTTTCACCATTTTTAGCCACAAGTAGCTTGTAGCCCCGGCCGTTTAGCGTTTGTAGTAATAGCTGTAAATTGGTGGGGTTATCATCAACCAATAATATTTTATCTTCAGCGATATCTCGCTCTGTAGGCACACTATTTGGGTCAGTTGCAGTCATAAAAAGCCATCATTCCTGTAATTCATTGGCTACGTAGCCCGAATATGTCATCAAACGACAGTCATTTTACTTTATTTCCCGCCAGCCTTGGCATCATCAAGGCTGGCGGGAAATAAAGCAATGTTGTTTAGCCAGAATGCCCAGATTCTTTGATATCTGATGAAATATTCGGCTGGTGGTACAGCCTGCCAATCAGTATCCCCAAAAGGTTTTCTTGGTTATAGGATGTATCACTAGACAAATTGTGCGCCATGACTAAGGAAGACTGCAACCACTTAAGGGGTAAAATGTTTGCTACTTTCTGTCAAAACGGCAACATTAGCGGTTAAGAGTTTTGTAAAGATGGCTATTAGGCCCAGATTGCCAGGTGAATACTTTGAGGCTCAGCCAGTTTGGGTTAATAGTTAACTTGTCGAAACAACTTCAATTGCTAGAAAATTTACAACGGGTTGCTGTATTAGGTAGTACCAGGTTGGTGTTATCAAATATACTGTTTCATTTATCATGGCTGTTTGCTACCCACTATAGTTGCACCAAAGTTATGTGATGTACACCAGCTGTTGGGTGGTTGACAGAAAGGCTATGGTTAGCATTAATTGGCTAGCCTATAGCTTTTCAAAAAATAATAAAGCTGGGTGTTCGAGATACTAGGTTATTTCACTGTAAGCCTATTAATAAGCTGCTTCAGGATAATTTAAGTTGGTTTATGAAAGTATTAGTATTTGGTGGCTCAGGTCAGGTGGGGCAGGAGTTATGTCAGCAACTGACAGAGCATGGGATTGTTTTTAAAGCGCCTAGCCACAAGGCTTTGGATATTGCTGATGATAAACAAGTTGCAGAGTTGATCGCACGTTATCAACCAACCATGGTAGTAAATGCTGTGGGTTATCGAGATTTGGTTAAGGCTGAGTCAGAGCCTTCCAAGTGCTTTGCGATTAATCGAGATGCGGCTGCCAGTATGGCTGCCATCTGTAGCAAACATAATATTACTTTAATCCATCTGTCGTCTTACTTGGTTTTTGATGGTGCTAAAACAGAGCCTTACACTGAAAAAGATACTGCTAACCCGCAAGGAGTTTTAGCTGGCAGCTTATGGCAAGGGGAGCAGTTAATTAGAGAACGCTGCTCCCGTCATATTATCTTACGTTTAGGCTGGGTGGTGAGTGCCAGGCGATATAATCTGGTTAATACAATTTTGTCCCAGTTGAAGCAAAATCAAGAGGTGTGGGTGGCATCAGACCGCTTAGGAAACCCAACCCCTGCAGTGGATGTGGCTGCAGTCATTATTGCAATTCTTTACCAGCTTGACTGCGAAGCAGAAGTCTTCGGCACTTATCACTATGGTGGTGTAGAGCCAGTAGCTGAAAGCAAGTTTGCTGAAGTATTGCTCAATGATGCTATGCAATATGATGAGTTACCCTCTGAAAAGCTGTTAGTAAAAGAATGTAATCAGCTGGATTATCTACCTAGCCATTTAAATGCACGTTTGTCTGTTAACAAAATCAGAGACACCTTTGGTATTCATGCAAAGGCATGGCGGCCTGCGATTGCGAAGATAGTGAAAGGGTTTTATGTGTAGTAAAGAAAAAGTATGGAGCAATAGGGTATTTGCTCACCGTTCGATCTTGAAGGGCCCTCCATGGTCCCTCAAGAACTAAAAAAGCAGTGACCAAGCTAAAACTTATAACCTAGTCCCACCATATAGACCCAGGGGTCTAACTCAACATCCACTTTTGCTTTGGTATTGCCTACTTTAAAGTTTGCTTCCGTATCAATATCGAGATACCAAACACTGGCATTTACCAGCAGATTATCAGTTAGTTTGTAATCAACACCTGCTTCGAAGGCAACTCCCCAAGAGTCCTCCAGGTCCAGACTATTGTAGCCTTGTGCTTTACGTTTGCTGGTAAATTCTTCATCAAAGAAAGTGGTGTAGTTAACCCCTGCACCTACATATGGCTGTAGGTCAGCCTTGGTGTCATTGAAGTAATATTGCACAGTTAATGTAGGTGGTAAGTGTTTTATATCAGCAAGTGAGCCATTATCAGGACTGCTCTTTAAATCCAGGGTATGCTCAAACGGTGTAGCGGCTAATAAACCAATTCCAATATGGTCGGTTAACATATAAGTGCCAGTTAACCCTAGTTGGGTATTGCTATCGACGCCAACAGTCCAGCCGGTATCAGCTCCACCTGCTTTTACATTACCGCTATCCTCATTGGGATTAACTGTTGCTGCACCAGCTCTGACGATAAAATCCCCTTCTTGATAAGCCATTACCCCCTGACTAAGGGATAAGCCTAAAGCCACAGTGGCAAATACAGCAATAGGTGTACGCATAAAAAATGACCTCATTATTCCTTACTTACGGCAACAAAGCGTTTATCGGAATATTAATTGGAGAGTCGTGTGACAATATTGAGTTATATCAATAATGAATGGAGTACTTTGTAAATTAGATGCTTTTAGGTAGTTTTACTTATTATGTCCCTTTGAGTATATTAATAAATACCCTTTGAGATGTTTAGCGAATTAAGATGGCAATAAAAATAACAGGTAAAGTAGGCAGTTTATCAGTGGACTTGTCAATAGAAGCCACTGATGATTTAAAAATGCTTATTGCTGAATTAAGTCATCTTACTCGGGAGGCTAATCCAACCTCAGAACCGCCTAGTGAATCTGTTTGCCAGTCATTGAAGAGTAAGGGAGTTCGTGAGGCTAAAACGCCCAAACAAAAGAATTTCTTTGAAAAGTCATTGGATTTTATCTGGCAGAAACAAACGGTTACCAATTACCAGCTCATTGATTTTCTTGCTGACAGTGGTGCAGAGGATGCGGAAATAAAGCGGACCATGATGCGGCTTAAACACAGTCATTTAATTCAATTGGAAACCATTGCAGGCCCTGGACAAAGTAGTTATTTAAAGTTCCATTGGCGTGGCTAACTTATTTAGCCACTGCAACTTCTTGATCGCTTGAGTTAATTTGAAACTGGTTGATAATTTCATGAATTTCCCTGATTAGCTCAAATAAAGAGGTGCTGGTTTGATTGGTTTCATCAGCTCTTACATCGCCTTCTTTGGCTAAATGGTTAATGGTTGATAAATCAGCTTCAATGGTATGGGTAACATCTTTATAGTTATTTAGCTGGTTACAACTTAATTGGGTGAGTTCAGTAATACTTTCAACATTATCTGAAATTCTATTTAAAGACTCGCCCATTTGTTTCGCTTGGTTCACACTGGCACTTGCATTAGTTGCACCTTGCTCCATTGCGCGGGCTGCTTTGATTGCGCCTGCTTGAATTTTATCAATCATTTGTTTTATTCGTTCTGTGGAGTTGGAGGCCCGTTGAGCTAACTCCCTTACCTCTTCAGCTACTACAGCAAAACCCCTACCATGCTCACCGGCTCGTGCTGCTTCAATACTGGCATTTAATGCTAATAAATTGGTTTGGTCTGAAATATCATTAATAGTGTCAGAAATTTGTGATATTTCATTAGAGTCATTTTTTAGCTCGTGAATAATCTTAGCCGCCTCAATCACATCGTTAGATAAGGTTTCGATAGCTGTGGTTGCTGAGTCTACAATGTCTCTATTTTGATTGGCCTCTTCACAAACGCTTAAGGTTTTTTCATAGATTTCGTTAGCGTATTCAGTAACCTGATCGGTCATATTAACCATTTCTTGTACAGTGTTTAATACTTTGTCGGAATTATAGGTTTGGTCCTTGGCAGACTTATGGAGGCTTGAACAAGTACTGCTTAAAGACTCACCGGTTTGGTTTAATTTGGCAGATGCGCCATTCAGATAGCTGACGGTTTTATAATAAGACTCGATGAGAGTATTAAATGCTTGGGCAATTTCGCCTGCATCACTCCCTTGTTCGAACGGTACACGGGTGGTCAGGTTACCTTCACCACCTTCTGATTTAGGTAAGACTGACTTCATGGCTTGTTTAATTTCAATTAAACCAGTTGTTGTGCCATGCTCAAATACATTAAGCCCAACTCGTTCGGCTTCTTCAGGTACACGAAGAAATTTCATATAGCGCATAATGCCGAATAAAATGGCTCCGGTACCAAATCCCCAGATAAATACGGCAATTACGCCTTGCGCTTGAACAAAAAACTGTTCCCATCTGTTGGCTATTGGGAGAGCCCCATCAGCTGCTACAAAAGCTAAAATAAGGGTGCCCCAGGCACCGCAAAAACCATGGGCTGCGACAACATTAACTGGGTCATCAATGCGTAATCCTTTGACCAACCACCACTCAAATGCATAGACGACAATACCTGCCGAAAAACCAATAAATACAGCACCAAGTGGATTAACCACTGCGCAGCCAGCTGTAATAGCAACCAGGCCCCCAATAATGCCATTTAATAATCGAGCGATGTAAATTTCTCCGCCATGTAATACTAGGGAGATTAAAAAGCTAGCTATTCCACCAGCGGCTGCAGCTAAACAAGTATTAAGAATGATTTTGGCAATATCCGTTGTTGCGGCTAAGGTACTTCCCCCATTAAAACCAAACCAGCCAAACCATAAAATCAATACCCCGATAACGGCCATTACTTGGTTATGGCCTTGCATTCTGACGGTTCTACCATCAGGGTTAAATCGACCAAGCCTGGGTCCTAAAATCCAGGCGCCTGCTAAACCTACCCAACCACCTAACGAATGGACAACCGTTGAACCTGCAAAATCAACCATGTTTTTTTCTGCCAGCCAACCACCTTCCCCCCAAATCCAGTGGCCAGATACTGGGTAAATAAATGCGCAAATGGCAATAGTAATAACCATGTAAGCAAGAAATCGAATTCGCTCTGCAACAGCGCCAGATACAATAGTGGCTGCAGTACCAGCAAAAGTAACTTGAAACACGAAAAAGGCAAAATCCATGGGTTTGCTAGCTTCTGATAAAGCAAAGTTACTACTGCCAAACCAGCCCCCGGCACTATCACCAAACATAACAGCAAATCCCACCATCCAGAACACTACGGTGGCAACGGTAAAGTCAGTAACGTTCTTTAGGGCAACATTAATAGTATTTTTAGCGCGGGTCAGCCCTGACTCTAAAGCGGCAAAACCCGCTTGCATTAGAAAAACTAAAGCAGCGGCTACCATTAGCCATAGAATATCGAGGGTTTGCTGAAGTTCAGCAAGATCTGCTGTTGACATAATAATGTACTACTTATTTTACTGGTGTGTTTCAAGAGTAAATATAGGAAAGGAATAAAATTATACAACTTGGTATGGGTACTTTATTCCGATAAACGCCTGAAATGCTTTAAAAGAATGTGTCGTCAAGCTAGGGGCGAACATCAAATCGCCCCAAAAAGTATGTTGGAAACATCCTAAGAATGGATTAGCTTATTTGCGCTCCCACAAGCCGATAAATTGAACTCGTTTGGTTAAAAGTCGTTTAGGCCAGCCATCACAGCCAACCGGATGTTTTAACTCGATCAATTTAAAGCCTGCTTTATCAAAAATTTTTAGCCATTCCCATTTATGCTGATAGTGCAGTGTACTATTGGTTTGAAGTTTCCGGTTACCTCTCATATCCTCCAAGGCTATTAGGAACCAGCTGGGTAAGTGACTGTATGTGTAATCTTTGATTAAACAATAACGTTGGGTTAAGCGTAGAATATCCCACAAAGTTTCTTTAGGGTCTTTGGAGTGATGTAGCACATCAACTGCACAGGTTAATTCAAACGACTGATTAGGCAGAGGTGCCATTCGGCCGTTGTATAAAATAGCATTACGACTTACCGGGTGGTGTTGGCGCCAGCGCAGCATAGCTACATCATCAGTTATCCCATTTTGTAGTAATCCTTGGCCAAACCATTCATCGCCATTACTGAATTCGAGTGCATTGTTAAATGGACTGAGTGGTTTAAGTAATTGATTACATAGTTTGAGGGTGTTGATTTCATGAGGGCTAAGCCGCCTGGCAAAAAGCGGGGCGGGTGCCCTAACTTGATTTGCAGACATATTATTTAGGTCCTATCCAGTGGTTATAAAATTTGGCACAACTACAAAGAAAAAAGCTCCTGGTAGTAAAACTAATCAGGCAGCAAGTAATGAAAAGTTATATCCTTCGTGAATGAGTTATCCATTCACATTGGTTATAAGAGTTGCAATGTGATTTTTATTGTCGTTAAGCAGTCTAATCGATAGATATGGAAATATGTTGTCATCAAATAGCTGGGACTAGTTTATGAGTGTCGATCATAATGATTATGCAAATTGAACTTTAATTTAAAAATTATTTCGCTAATATCATTTTTTCTTTTCACTCAGCGATGCTATTTGTATCTTGAAGTTTAACTTTGAAGCTTTTCTAAATGACTGTAGGCTTTAAAACATACAGTACATACCCAATACACTTCAGGTGACTTAAAGTGTATGAGCAATAAAATGCACAGCTTTCTAGTGGAACTTGAGCACTAGTTATTCATTTTGAAAAATATCCGCATAAAAAACAGCCATATGAGTAAAAGCTTGCACTTTACTTGGTTGGTAATGAGCGATTTTTTGCTCTATTTAAACACTACCCTAAGAAAATAAGACCTAAGTTGTTTGGTAACCAATTGATTTTATTGTTAATCTTTGAGTTGGTATAAGGGTTGATAACCCTATGTGGTTGGAGTAAATAACCCTATTTGTAGGGTATTGCTGTTGGTTGTTTGTGCAGTCTCAGCCAGTTGGTTTTATCTCTTGTAAATGCCACTTATTTTACGGATGCCCCACTAGGTTTCGTGTATATTGCTCCAGCAAAATACCAGCTTAGAGTAAGCCGGTACTAGTTGATAAAAGTCAATGCAAGTCAATGCAAGTCAATGCAAGTCAATGCAAGTCAATCAAGGAACAATAGATTATGACGCTCGCCGCTAATCGAAGTCGTTTTATGATTCAAGTTTCTGGTAGTCAAGAAGTGCTTCGAGTGATTGACTTTAGCGGTACAGAGGCATTATCAAAAAATTATCAATTTGATGTCAAAGTAGCATCAGAAAACCCTCAGCTGGACTCAGCTAGTTTCATTAATCAGGCAGCAGTGTTAAGCATTGAAGATGGTACCAGTACCCGGTTGGTACATGGTGAAATCAGTTTATTCCAGCAGCAGGCTGTTGGCAGAAAATACCATACCTATAAGTTGAGGCTTGTACCTAAACTATGGTACTTACAGCAACGAAAAAATAGCCTCATTTTTCAAAACTTATCCGTGCCAGATATTATTAAGCAGGTATTAGAAGCGGCAAATATTTCTGCAGAACATTATGAGTTCAAGTTAACCGCTAGCTATTCCTCCAGAACATATTGTGTGCAACACCAAGAAACAGATTACCACTTCATTAGTCGTTTGATGCGTGAAGAAGGAATGCATTTTCATTTTGAGCATACGAATAGTAGCCATAAATTGATATTTGGTGACAGTAAGCCTGCATTTCCTCGCTTAAGTAAACCGTTGCAATATTACCCAGTGTCTGGAATGGTGCCTGAAAATGATACAGTTTATCGGTTGGCTTTAACGCGCAAAGCGGGGGTGGGGAAAGTTGTTTTACAAGATTACAATTTTGAGCAACCGGGTTTAAATCTGGCCGCCAGTGCTACAGAAAGACAGCAACAGGCTTTAGAGTTTTACCATTACCCTGGCGAGTTTAAAGATCCAGGCTCAGGGGAGCTGCGGGCTAAAACCGAACTGCAGCGGTTACAAACTGCCCAGCGACAAGTGGAGGGTGATTCAACAGCAGTTCGCTTAACTGCAGGCTATAGAGTGGTTGTAGAGAAACATCCGGCCAGTCAGTTAAACCAAGATTATGTGTTGGTAGAAGTCACTCATGAGGGTAGTCAACAACAAGTATTAGAAGAGGAAGCAACAGGCAAAGGTACCCAATACAACAACCACTTTATTGCTTTACCTTCTGAAATGGCAGTACGTACTTTGGCTGATGAGGATGCAGAAAAGCCGACACATGAGCTGAAGGGAATGCAAACGGCAGTTGTTGCTGGGCCGGGTGGAGAGGAAATATACACCAATGCCTATGGCCAGATAAAAATACAGTTTCACTGGGATAGGCAAGGGCAAAATGATGAAAACAGCTCTTGTTGGGTACGGGTAACACAAAACTGGACTGGCCCGCAGTGGGGGAGTTTTGTATTACCCCGTATTGGCCAGGAAGTTATGTTGGACTTCATTAATAGTAATCCCAGTCAACCTATAGTTGTTGGACGACTATACCATCAATTACAGCGTCCCCCTTATAAATTACCAATAAATAAAACTCGCAGCACTTTTAAAAGCCAGAGTAGTCCAGGTGGTGAGGGTTTTAACGAAATTCGCTTAGAAGATAAAAAAGGCCAGGAGCAAATTTTTATCCATGGCGAAAAAGACAGCGATTGGCATGTGAAAAATATTCAGCACGAGCAAGTGCAAATGAACCGACATTTAATTACCAATGCTAATCGTTATGAACAAATTAAAGGAGACCATCACACTACTGTTGATCTTGCTAAAAGTAGCCAGATTAATCAATCGCAACACTTAACCATTGGCAATAGTTATCAGTTAACTACAGCCACTTCCCATTTGGAAAATACTGGTAGTGAAACTCACCTGAAAAGTGGGATGAAAATTGTAATTGAAGCGGGTAGTCATGCCACCCTTAAAGCTGGCGGTGCTTTTATTACATTGGGACCTGAAGGTGTTACTGTGCAAGGCTCATTGGTAAGACTAAACAGTGGTGGTGGGGCCAGTAGAGGATCTGCTATTTCACCTATTACAGCAACAGTTGCGGTACAAGCGATCACTGATATTGCTGGTAAGGTAGCAGAACCACTAACGGCTGCCCCATCGCAAATGGCTCAATTAACCTTTGCAAAACTTTGTGCAGACCAAGTAAATAAAGGACGAATTAATAACTCAGCTTTTTGTGAGCAATGTGAGCAGGCTGCTAAACAAGGAGCGGATAAATAAATGACTAAAGCCTTAATGGAACGGCTTTCAGCTTATTTTGCAGATAATCCCTCAGAACATTGTTATCTGATATTTGATAGTGCTGGCCATGAGCAATTGCCTGCCAAGTTTTTTGAATTAGCAGGTGAGTGCGAATATCAACTGTTTTTACCCAATGGGGCAGAGTTACCGATTGATAATCAGCCCTTTATTGCTAAATTGCCTGGCCAAGATCTACAGCACCCGTTTTGGTTATGGTTATTTGAACAGCCTGCTAGCAACGGTTTTTTTTGGTCAATAGCGAGCCGTTTTGACTTGCAAACGGTATTGGCCCATTTGCGTAGTATGCTGCAAGTAAAATTGCCTGATGGACATCAGGTTAATTTTCGGTTGTTTGACCCAAGAGTACTTAGTCGCTGGTGGCCATGGCAACAAAGTCAGGAGCCGGCATTATTGGTGGATTATTTAAAGCCAATCGCAAGCTGCTGGTTGCCGGTAAGCGATGAATGGGTGACCATCACTAATCCGCAGCCCCATAACCAGGTTATTAAAGAGCCTAATTGGTTGATGTTAAGTAAAGACCAATTAGTGCAGTTAAATAAAGCCTCCGATAAAGTCCTTTTTGCTAATACACGTTATTATCTGTATGACCACTATCCACAAGTATTGGCCCAATATCACCCGGCTTTAATTGATTTATTAATTGAACAGGCACTTGCAGTTGCTAAACAGCAAGGGATGCGTTCAGAGTACGCTATAACCCAATGGGTAGTGTTGATGTTTTCGATGGGGCCTAACTTTTATCGGCATAAAATACTAGCCGCTTACTTTAAGGCTTATCAGGATCATCAAGATGATAACCGACTGGTAGAGCATTTATTGAAATTACCCGCAGAAAAATGGCAGCAGGTGTATAAGGACTATGATGCAGCAGGCTGGTTTTATTCTCTTCGTGAATGAGTTTGGGATAGGTTTGATGGGGTTGTATTTGTGTTTAAGATGAACTTTATTTTTTGTTGTAAAAGCTTGGCTGGCTAAATAAGGAAATAACAAATTATGTCTGACCTGCCGTCATTTATGCCTAATGCCAATTTTATTGAATCCATGGTGGATAATGGCAAAAACTTGTCTAAGGATGAACCGAATTCTACGGTTAAATGCAGTAAAAATAATCATTGGATTGCATTAAATTATTGCTATAAAGATCACGATGAAACTCCTGCAGCTAACGCGCCTTATAAAGTGTTGGTTGATGGTAATGAAGTGGCCAGTGGCAATTTAGACGAACAGGGTAATGCTCGGGAAGAAAATATTCCGCCAGGTAAAGTCGAAGTTATTTACGGAGACAACCCTGATGAAGCAGAAGCGGCCAAGTTAAGAAAAGAGTTTGTAGAGGCTCTGGATGGTATCATCAAAGATCAGGAAGCTAAAAAGCTGTATATGGATGAGGCCTTGGACAAGGAAGCCTGGTGGAAACAAGGGCTAATTTATACGGGTGCTGCTTTGTCAGGGGCAGGTGACTCTATAGCGGGTATCTGGGATATGGTTACCCTGGCAGCGGATGTTTTGAGCAAAGCTCAAATGGAATATTTTGATATTCTCAATGCGATTGTTACTGGGGATATTGATAAGCTTGAGCAAAAATTAAATACTGCCAGGGAAGAAGGCAATGAAATTGTTGCTGAAGCAGTTGAAATAAAAGAATTACTGATTGCCATTCTGGATGACCCTGAAACTTTAAGTTATTTGCGAGATTTTCCAGGTCGTTATTGGGATGCTTTACCCGCAGTTGATAAAACTCGAATGGCTGGTGGTGCTATTTTTGACATAGTAGTAGGTATTGTATTGGCAGCAGTCTCTGGAGGGGCTGGTGGTGTTGCGATGGCTACTAATATAGCAAGTAAATTGGGGAGTTATGGTAATAAAGCCATTAGTACACTGAAAAAACTAGCGAAAGCTCTGAAAAAAATTAAACAACGTAAAAAGTATAATGGTGTTACTAAAGCAAACAACGATCATATTGTAGAAACTAATCCTAAATCTGGCACTAGCAGGCAAACAGGTAAAGTTGATAATGACAAAACCTGTCCTGAGGGTAGCAAGGTATGTAAAGGTGGTGAACCCATCAGTTTGGTAACAGGGGAAGAGTTACTGACGCAGCAGGACTTTGTTATAGATACTCCTTTGCCTTTAGAGTGGAATCGAACTTACCGAACGGGCCATTGCCGTAATACTGGGTTAGGCCATGGCTGGACTTATCCGTTAACCGAATATTTGAGCTTTTCTGAGCGGGAAATCAGCTTATTTAACTACGAAGGGCGGGTAATTAGTTTTCCGGTTATTCGTGAGCAGGGACAATTTACAGAAAACACGGCTGAACAAATTACTCTGAATTGGGAAGCAGAAGATGTCTATCGATTAACAGCACCTGATCAGCCAGATAAACTATTTAAAAGATCAAACCAAGTTGCTCGTTTGTATCGGCTGGAAGATGCTGCGAATAATTACTGGCAGTGTCACTATGAAAAAGGCTATTTAACCAGTTTAAAAAGTAACTGGGGGAGGGCGGTAGTATGTCAGTATAGCGGCCGTTTGCTCACCCAGCTTGAAGAGCTGCGTTATAACACGGAAGGGCAAATTACTCATCGACACACATTGGTGACTTATCAGTATGATCAATCTCAGGATTTAATTGCTGTGGTTGATTGTGCAGGCAATAAAGAGCAATTTGCTTATAAAAACCACGTTATTACCCGTCGTATTTTAAAGACTGGCTTTAGCTTTTATTTTGAGTGGGACCAATACAATATTCATGGCCTTTGTGTTCACCAGTGGGGGGATAATGGTATTTACGATTATCGCTTTGGCTGGGATGATGATAATAAAATCACCACATGTACGGATAGTAACGGTGGTGTGCGAACAGTTTATTATAATGAACGAGGGCTGGTTGATAAGGAAATAGATCCGGAGGGTGGAGAAACCCTTTATGAATACGATGAGCATGGAAGAAAAGCTAAAACTATAGACCCCAATGGTGCAGCAACCGAATATCAATATAATGACTCAGGGCTGTTGGCCTGTGTAATTGATGCAGAAGGTAATCAGCATCAACTGGCGTATGATGATGCTGGACGAGTTACTGCTGTCACTGATCCGTTAGGCAACAGTTGGCTCAGGGAATATAACCGTTTGGGGTTGCTGACCAAGCGAATAGACCCAGAAGGTAATGAAACGCAAATTGAATACACTAAACAAGGGTTACCCAGCAAAATCACTAATCCCTTAGGTCAAGTACGGCTGTTGTTGTGGGATGCTCATGGTGAATTGGTTGCAGAAAAAGATCACGAAGGCAGTAGCCAAAAATATGCCTATAACCCACAAGGACAAATTATTGCCAGTCAGGATCATAATCTGGCAGTTACTCGCTATGAATATAATACTTTAGGGTTAATTAGCAAAATCAGCCAACCAGATGGCCAGATACAGCAGTTTGAGTATAATGCTGCAGGTCAGTTAACCCGTTATATTGATGGTGCTGGTCGGGTAACCCAATATCAATATGACGGTTTGTCTCAAGTTAGAAAACGAATTGATCCAGCAGGCCAATCACTAGAATATTTTTATGACAAAGAGCGTAATTTAGTCGGTTTAAAAAATGAAAAAGCAGAAATCTATCGATTAATTTATGACAAAAATGAGCGGTTAATTAGTGAAATAGGTTTTGATGGCAGAGAGCAACATTATCAATATGATTCAGCTGGGCATTTAATTGCCAGCATTGATGGGTCAGTAGCTAAACCTGAGTCATCACTAGGCATAAATGGTTCCCAGCCAGCCGACCAGGAAAAGTTGCAATCCAGTCTGTTAACTCAATTTACCCGAAATAAACTTGGGCAATTAATCAGTAAAGCTACCGCTGATGGTGAAGCCACTCACTTTCAGTATGATGCCTGTGGCCATTTAATTACTGCACAAAACCCTCATCGCCAGTTAGCGTTTGAGTATAATAGTCAAGGCTATTTAACCCTGGAAAAGCAGGATGATACTGAATTAAAGCACGGCTATGATGCATTGGGTAACCGTATTGAAAGCGTGTTACCCAGTGGGCAAGTACTGGCATTTAAGTATAATCATCAACAGTTGTATACCCAAATTGCTTTGGATGGCAACCCAATCAGCCAGTTGAAGCGAGATGTGACTGGCAGAGAAATTGCCCGGTTGCAAGGTAATACCTTAAGTGAGTTTGAATATGACCCAGTGGGTCGCTTGCAAAAACACCGGGTATTAACTAAAGGACAGCAACAGCCACTGATCCAACGACAGTATGGTTATGATCAAAGTGGTAACCTCAACTTAATCAGTGACCTGAAGAAAGGCGCTACTCGCTTTTATTATGATGCGCTGGATCGATTGACCCAGGTGCAAGGCTTTATTAATGAACAATTTGCCTTTGACCCGGCGAATAACCTGCTGGCGAAAAAAGACAGTTCAGAACCAGAATTGCCAACCACAACCAGTCCGCAGCAGTCTAAAGGAAATCGATTAGCTTTCTTTGGCGATCGCCGCTTTGAATACGACAATCGTGGCAACTTGATCAAAGAAAAACGCGGACGAGAAGGCCGCATAGAAACCCATTATTTTTATAATACCCAAAACCAACTGGTTAAAGTCAAAAATCAAAAAGGCGAGTTTGATTATAAATATGATGCACTAGGGCGCCGAGTTAGTAAAACTACGCCCCAAGGGGAAGTGCAGTTTTACTGGAATGGTGATGTATTATTAAGCGAAGTACGACCTAAACAACAAAAGCTGTATATTTATGAGCCTGATAGTTTTAAGCCGCTAGCTCAAATCATCAATGGAAAGCTGTTTTATTACTACTTAGATCATCTCGGCACCCCTCAAGAAATGACAGCCGAGAATGGCGAACTGGTGTGGTCAGGCCGATATAAAGCTTATGGCGCTTTAGCCCTGAAAGAAAAAGCCCAAGTTGAAAACAACCTACGGTTCCAGGGGCAATACCATGATGAAGAAACAGGATTGCACTACAACCGGTTTAGGTATTACCATCCGGAAGTAGGAAGGTTTATTAATCAGGACCCAATTGGGTTGTTGGGGGGAGTTAATAGCTTCCAATATGCAGCTAATCCTGTTAATTGGGTTGATCCCTTGGGTTTAATGGCTAAGCCTGAAGACTGCCCTAAACTACCCAAGCTAAAGGGGACTGCTGAAAGTGCTCAAAGACAGATAGAAGAATTACTCAATTCTGGAACTGCAGGTAAAGAAATAAGTGTCGATGTAGCGACAAGAGAGGAGGCAGAAAAGTTGATGCGATCTATGTTTATTGGAGGCGATACTAAATATACAAATACTACAGGGGTGAATCCTGCTAATGCTAAATATTCGAATGATGTGATTGGTCAAATGCAAGGAAAGGTGGCGTCTTCTAAGGCTGGGACTTACCACTGGGATGATGAACTAGATTCTAATACGGGACGAGTTATTGGGCATGGAACATCTCATGGAGATTACCCTCATTTACAAGTTCATCATAAAGATGGTCCAATTATTCGGGTTAACTTTAATTGGGACTCTGACTCTGCGTGGAGCCCTCATGACTTTAAACCAGATGATTCAGGCTACCAAAATTAAGAGAATATGAATAAAGCAGAGTTGATAAAAAAGTTAAAAAATGAAACAGGGCTAACTTTGGGAATGATTGTTAATATAGTGCAGTCAGGGATGGGGTATGAGAGTGCAAAAAAAGAGCTATTTAAAAAGAAAAAAAATGATGTTGAACGTATTTGTGCGGCGTTGGATATAGCTTTAAGTGAAGCAGAAAAGTTATACATAGAGTATAATTGTTCAGCTGACCGCTGTATTGCAGAAACAAGGAAAAAAAGAATACCTGTTTCTGTCGATGATAAAAAGAAACTTATTGAGTCTAGGCTAAATAAAGGTGAGCTGTTAATTGGTGAAGTTCATGGTAGATCTACAAGTAACTATCATTGGATTACAGTTAAAAAAAGAAAAAGTGATTATTTGATTACTATTATTGGGTTTGAAAAAACTGATATTGATTCTTGTTTGGATCTTATTTATTCGGATGCTACAGAGTTGCAAGAAATTGAGCAGGATAATTTAGAAGATGTATTTCTAACTATTCAGAAGTATATTGATATTTTGCAGTTTGATACCAGGCAAGCCTATGAAAAATACCCTCTATAGAGCTCTTTACTACAAATTTTCCATGTGCTTTAACTAAATAGTAATCATGAAACTGGTTGTAAGGTTTTTTATATGAGTAGTCAGATATTTTTATTGATTTTAATAACCTGTTGTTCCAGTCTTTCTGTGGCCTCAACAACACAGTTTGAAATATTTTTGAACCATGGCAATACTGATGACGTTAATGCGATAGCCTATGATCCTGCTGGTCCCTATTTAGCTACAGCGGATAATAGCCAGCAAATAAAGATTATTCAAATGAACAACAGTGATGGCCGAGTGGTTAGGGTATTAAACTATCATCAAGAAGATGTTGTTGGAATAACTTATTCTCCTGATGGTAAATGGCTTGCATCAGTATCTAAAGATAGAAATTTAGTAATATTTGAGCTCGTGACAAATCAGCTTGTTAAAATTCCTCTTGATACTTTTGGTGATGTTGGGGTGGTTAAGTTTAGCCCGAAGGGCCGATTTCTTTATGCCGCAATGGGGCAGACTTTTGTCAAAGTAGATATGTTAAATGGATTTAATAAGTATTTTTATGCAAAAGGCAAGTTTAGAAGTGAAGAAATCTCGTCAATGGATATTTCACTAAACGGAAAATATACTGCAGTAGCATTTAAGTCTGGAAAAGTAAAGCTTTGGAAAACAAAAAACAATGAGCTCTTTTCTGAGGTTGAAATAAAACATAAATTGCCAAGTGTTATTAAATTCACGAAAGGCTACCTAGCTATAGCTACGATGGGGTCAAAAGTCTTAGCATGGGATTATAAGAATGCAAGTGTAAAATACACTCTTAAAAAAGATCAGCATATTTTACATAGACCACAGCTTCACTATGATCAATATGAGAATAATCTTATACTTGTTAATAAAAATAAGGTAAGCATATGGAATGCATCACAGTTTAATTTGGTTAAGCAGTATAAGTTGGATTCGGCATACAACATGATGGGTTTTAGTTTTGATAGTAAAGAAATGGTTGGTGTAGATACTGATAAAATAACTCATAGTGATCATCCTTACTATTATTGTGCAGAAGGCCAGACTAATGTAATTAGAATGAGTACTATTGATGGAAAAAAGCTGGCATCCTATAAACCAGGAATTTCTGATTCGACGTTTACTTTTGCAGAATTGTCAGGAGATGGGCGTGTTCTTGCGTTAACTGCTTGTGATGGGCATGTACAACTTTGGGATACTAACACAGGACGTCAGTTAACTACTATTCCTGCAAAGTCTGTTAGATCTATAGCTCTAGGGAAAGATGGAAGCTTATTTGCCACTGGAGGTCCTAAACGATACTTCTTATTTGATTTAAAACAATCAAAACCAGTGATTAATGAATCATTTTCCGAAGGTTATGTCGACAAATTAGCAATATCAAAAGTAGCATTTGGTCAGTCATTAGTAAGCAATATAGGTGCGAACAATTCTAAGGTATTCGTCCGTGTTCATAACATTAACACGGGTAAATTAATATTTTCAGAAAATAATTTTTACTTATCCATAAAGGATCTGGAGTTTATAAATAATACACACTTAGCTATAACAGACTTTGAGGGGGATATACGTATATTTGATATAAAATCAGGAAAGCTTATATCAACTCTTGAAGGTAAGAAAACTTTATTTAGTAAAGTGAAATTTGAAAATATTGTTGGGCTTGAATAAGCCAATTCTTTATTAGCCTCCACAAATAGAAATCTTGTTATCTGGAATTATATAGAGAATAAACAGAAGCTCCAGGAAAAGTCTAGGGTAATCTCCATGACAGCACCTTTAATGGTATATTTGGAAAAGGCGAAATATTTAGCAGTAGCAAGCTTAAATAATATTCTGTTGAAAGAGATTGATACACTGAAAACAAAAGGAAAATTATCAAGTCATATTACTGATATTGCAGCTTTAACGAGTAGCTACGATGGTTCTATTTTAGTGACAGCTAGTAATTCTTCTGTTTTTAATGTATGGACTTACAAAGACCAAAACTATCATTTAAAGTTTAAAATACAAAAACTAGATTTAAATAAAGGTTTAGCTTGGAGTCCATCTCATCCTGGTTATTACTCAGTCGAAGATTCTGACAAGTATTTTATGATACAGACGCATGAAAAAAATACTCGGTATCCTTGGGATCAGTTGCTTAAATATAGAGATCAGTATAGGAAAAAGCAACTTTTTAGTGAATAGGTTGCTAATACTGTTTACACTACGTGGCAAGGCAAGACTTTAAACGTTATTTTCTGTTCATAAATCAACCTGAAGTTTGAATAAACTATGTTAGTAGAGCTTGCAATTGGTGATGCATACGGTGCTGGTTTTGAGTATGTGAATAAAAAGGTTGTTAAGGAACATAACAACCTACAGCAATATATTCAGCACCCAAGACACTTTTCCATTAAGCCTGGCTGTTACACTGATGACACCCAAATGAGTTTGGCGATTGCTGAATTATTAATCAGTGGAGAGGGCTGGACGCCAGATAATATTGCCAATTATTTTGTAAATGTTTTTAAACGAGACCCTAGAGAAGGTTATGCTAGTCGTTTTTATCAGTTTTTAACGGATATAAATGATGGTAAACAATTCCTTGAACAAATTAAGCCTTATAGTGATAAGAGTGGTGCGGCGATGCGAGCGGGTCCTATTGGCTTGCTGGCTGATGAAAAGCAGGTTATTGAATATGCCACTATTCAAGCAAAAGTAACCCATGATACGGCAGGAGGAATTAATTCAGCTGTAGCAGCTGCACTGATGGTACATTATTGCCAATATCAACTGGGTGACAAAAGGGATTTAGGACGTTATCTCAAATCAAAGATACCAGGTGATTGGGATACGCCCTGGCAAGGCAAGGTCGGACATTTGGGGATTGACGCTGTTCATGCCGCTGTTACAGCTGTTGTTAGCCATGAAGATTTATCAGCCAATTTGAAACAATGTGTTGATTATACAGGGGATGTAGATACTGTTGCTACTATTGCGCTAGCTGCAGCAGCTTGTAGTAAGGAAATACAACAGAACTTGCCTGCAGAATTGTATGGCTGCTTAGAAAATGGTCAATTTGGTTTAGATTACTTACAAAAACTAGATGAAGACCTAATCAAAGTTACGATTAAGTAGGTTTTTTGGAAGTAATGCTGGATTGTATAAGGGGCATGTTTTTATAGCTATTGCTATACTTGAATATAAGTATTGTTATGGTGCCCTGATGTGCGGTTCTTTTTTATAGTTTTAAGTCTTGTGTTCTGTTGTGGATGTTTTGCCGATGAATTAAAAATCGTCATGACAGAGTTTCCTCCCTACGTAACTAATAATCCAAATAAACCTGGAACTGCAGTTGAAATAGTCAAGTACGCTGTAACTCGTTCAGGAGTTTCTGCGTCCTTCTTAAGTTTACCTTGGATACGTGCGTATCATATAGCCCAAACTGAAAAGAATATAGCTATTATTCCTATCGCAAGAACACCTGAGAGAGAAAATATATTTAGTTGGATAGGATTAGTAGGCCCTTATAAAGTGTACTTTTTTAAGTTAGCTAATAGAAAAGATGTTATTATCAATAGTCTTTCAGATGCGAAGAAATATAGAGTCGGTAGCAATAAAGGGTCTTCAAGGGCAAATTGGTTAAAGGCTCAAGGGTTTAAAACTGTATTAACACCTAGTAGTGACCTAGAGATACTAATGTTATTTAAAGAAAGGTTTGAACTAGTGCTTTATCCTGAGTCAGTTCTATATTATCGTTTAAATCAAGAAAATCTATCTCCTTTAGAAGTAGAGAAAGTACTTTATGTTGATAGCATTTCAAGAGAAGGCCTCTATTTAGCTTGTAATAAAAAAACAGATAAAGAAATAGTCGAAAAACTTAGTGAGGTATTTGCAACGGAAGATATGAAAAAAAACTACTATCGTATTACTAATAAATATGATATGAGTAACTAAGTGATTCTTCGGTAAATTAATTATATCCTATTTTAACTCTGTCCATGTGATTAAACTAATGAACTCATCTTAGTTACACTTGACTAATGATTTTTAGGATTAGCTAACTTCATCCTCGGCCACTCTTAAAATTCTTAGAGGTTTATCGCTAGCTTTTATCGTTAGTATTTACGTATTAATTTTACATCTATAAATGATTTATGATAGGTATAAAATAGATGTGAATGATATTAATAAGAGTTAATATTATTTGAACTATAGTGATAAAAGCTGTGCAGCTTTGAGAGTAGATTCTGATTGGATCGTGTATCAGTCTCTTTAAGTAAATTTAATTTGATAAAGGTCGTGAATGGAAAAGTATTTTGTAATTAAAATGTTAGTGTACATCTTATAATTTATTATAACAAAGGATGTTCAAGTGAAGATAAATACGATCGTTGGTTTAACATTAACTTATATAGCAGTTGCCATGAATCAAGCTAATGCAAACTCATGCAATGAGCTAAATCGTGTTAATTTGCTAATAAATAAAGCATGTGTAGGCTGCGACCTTTCATTTTGTGACTTAAGTTATCAGGATTTAACTAATGCTGATTTGGGTAAAGCAAACCTGAGTTACGCTAACCTAAATTCAGCAATACTGACTAAAGCAAAATTAATCAGTACGAACTTAACTCAGGCAAATTTGGATAATGTTGTTCTTGATAAAGCAAGATTAGTCAATACAAACTTAAACGGAGCTAGCCTGTACTCTGCTAAAATAGAGTATGCTTATGTTGTTAACACAAATTTTAGTTTTGCGGAGTTGACAAATTCCACTTTTTTCTTAGGAAATTTATCTAATTCTAATTTCAATCATGCTAACTTAACGAGTGCAAAGCTAACATATAATGATATGAAAAATGTTAATTTATCACGAGCAACTTTGATTGATACGAGCGTCACTTGTTCTGTGATGGATGGAGCGATAATCGATGAAAATGCTTTTTCAATGGCTGCTGATAATAAGTGTTATAAACATAAAGAATGTATCAGTATAGTGATTCCTCCATTTTGTCCTCGCATTTAAGTTCGCCTCTAAAAATGGATTTTTCTCTTAGTAGTTATTTTAGATCAGTACTCGGATATTAATTACTCTTTATACACTGTGGCCTTCGGCAACTGCTCCTCGTGTTGTTCTATCTCCTACACTGATACAGTCATTTGTGTAGTGAATTTTAGAAGTAGCCTTAAGTCAATTTCCTAAGTTAAATAATACTCAATACCAACCCTACTAAAGCGATATTTAGTAGGGTTGGTATTGCTAATAATTATTCTTTACTAATTTTTGTATTGCCTGTTTTTTAGAGTTTGCTTCATTAATAGTGAGATAAGGTTTGATAGTTTTGTTCTTTACGTTGAAAGCATATGCAGAAAAATAGCTTCCACTACCAGCAGTTTCTGTGATAACGATTATTTCATTGTTTTTGTCTTTATCTAGATCTTTTACTTGTACTTCAACGATACTTCCATCCCGATCACTGATAACTCCTGTTATAAAGTTATCGTATGGGAATTTTGGGTTGGATGGTTTATATAAGCGTATACTAAAGCTACCTATAGAATGGGGCTCGAAACTAGGTTCTTCGATTACAATAACTTGACCATTAGAATGTATGGTCATTTTTGAGTCTTCTGTATTGGCATAAACTGAGCATGTGGTAATTAAAGTGATTATATAAACTTGATAAATAATTTTTTTCATAAAATGTATAATCAAACTTTTTTGGTTAAAAAATATGTTTTCAGTTGAGGATGATATTTTATACAGACTGCATTGAGTTGTATAGTTGATACATTGATTAAACTTGTAGGGAAAAGGAGCATATTACCCAAACTTAATTATACTAATAGAGTGGTTATGGGTTAGTAAGGAAGTATTAAAATGCATACTTTCACAAAGTTTAACTTGCTAGTGTTAGCTGGCTCGTCTATGTTTATTCATGCTGATATTCCACCTAATACTGAGATTTTAGCTTGTACAACTCCTCAAACAGCATGGGCTCCTTTTGAGTATCATAAACGAACTGGAACGAAAGAGTTGGTAGGCTATAATGTTGATGTAATGGAGGAGATAGTAAAGTCTTACAAGCTCAAGTTAAAGCATGTAATCAGGCCATGGAAGCGTTGTCTTGGTTCTCTTAAGTCAGGAGAGTTCCACATGATATGGCCAACTTCTTTAAATGATGAACGTCGCAGAGATTACTTATATTCTCGTCATAGTTATGAGCTAACCCCTGCATACTTTTATCTAAAAAGCCAGTATCCTGAAGGTATAACTGTTAAGCAGGTTAGAGAAAAAATTAGTCCTGATTTGCGTTGTGGGTTGTTAGGTTATAATTATACAAACTTTGGCTTTAAAAATGAGGAAATAGAAAGGTCAACTAAAGACCATAGTGCTCTTATCACGAGAGTAAATCGTAAGTTTTGTCATATTGCCTTTGCTCGATTAGAAATAATAGCTGCCGCTTGGATGGTATTTGACAAGCCATTGTTAACTAAAGACATAGCCTATCAAGCCCTACCAGTACCCAAAGAACGATTTCATTTTCTAATCTCAAAAAAACATCCCCAGGGAAAACAGTTATTAAATATAATTAACAAAGAGCTTGAGAAGATGGAGAAAAATGGAAGGCTGAAGGAGATATTAAATAAATATATACCTAATTTATAAGTAAAATAAATTTTTATTAAGATTTTCTTCTCTTGACTTCTTTGGTTTTACTTGTGAAGTTTCCTTTTGAAAAAGGAATGTTATGTGCATTGGCTATATGAATAACATTATACTCAGCTTTTGATCTAGCATTTACAATTATTCCCTTCCATGAGTCCGGTCGCCCAAATGTAACGATAAATAGTACTTTCACTTACTTGAGTGTCGTGTTTAAGAACGAGTTCTCCACTAATCATATCGGGGTACGTGTTCGTGCATAACCGTTTATGAATGCAGAGTTTACCTAAATGGCTCATTCTCTCAACTAGGTGGTGCAGTATTTCAGATGACGGGGGCATTTCAGGCTGGAGTTCCATAAATAAAATTTATAGTTGCGATAGCCAGTTTTTGTTGTCTAAACAAAAACTCATATGGATACAATTCAGTAGTCCTACTCAACTGTTCATTAAAACAGTTTGTGTAGTTTGACCAAGAAGTTATTTTTAGTCAGTTATGTCTGCATAGTAAAGCAGTTATATTTTAGTTGGAAGCTGCTTTTTAAATAGGTTGTATATCTATTTAAATCTAAAAGGACAAAATATTATTTGTTTTATAGGGATGGTTCGGCTTTATTTTTGAGTT
This sequence comes from Spartinivicinus ruber, assembly GCF_011009015.1. Taxonomy (NCBI): domain Bacteria; kingdom Pseudomonadati; phylum Pseudomonadota; class Gammaproteobacteria; order Oceanospirillales; family Zooshikellaceae; genus Spartinivicinus; species Spartinivicinus ruber. The sequence goes on along the minus strand of NZ_CP048878.1, from coordinate 5,167,507 downwards.
TTATTGGATGTACGACTAATAGCATAAATTGGTAAATGTTGCTGAATTAATAAATTGAGGTACAGGCATGCAAATTCTTCATTCACCCCTACATTCTTTGGTTAATCATGGAATAGAGAGTCAGGGCTTGTCTGGGGTAGAGAACGCAAAGTCAATCAGTTCAGTCGATAGCACCAAGCTTGCTACATCTCAGCTGCCTATTCAAGATGTGATTTTTATTGGGAGAGGCAGCAGCATAGCTTATGCTCTAACAGAAGTTTGTGATCGATATGAAAGTCAATATTCAAAAGAAACTTTAGAATATGATCAACCGCTAGAAGGGCGTGCAATGGTAATTGGCTCTGTTGAACCGTGGTCAAAAGAAGTGCGTGGCTCTGGATTTATTAACCACCAAAATGAACTCATCGAAACATGGGGTAATAAATCACCGAAATACTCTAAAGAATATGCAGATCGACAGCAATTTTCTGATGCGAATACTGCTCAGATAACTCGGGCTACTTCACTAGGTGTACAGGAAGTGAATGATGAGGTAAAGCATGTAGAAAAAGGAGATAATGGTTTATTTAAAGTGACTACTAAGCAAGGCCAGGAATTTTATACAAAACAAGTGATACTTGGCATCGGAGCAGGACCTCATACGAATGCTCTTTCAGATAAAAGCTCTGTTGGGCTGACTGGAGCAGAACAGCGTTTGAATAATATTACTATACATGATAGGTCAGTACTAAAAAGTAACCTAATTATCACTATACCTAAGCCATTAACTGCTGTATATTTGAACAGCATGGAAACTTAATTGAGAAGGTATAAATAATGGCTATCAACAAAGTTCAATTTCAAAAAGGCCTGAGTTTAAACGAGTTTCTCAAACAATATGGTACAGAAGAACAATGCTTTAATACCTTATACAAATTGCGATGGCCAGAAGGTTTTCAGTGCCCCAATTGTGGATACGACAAATGCTGTCAACTCACTACTAGAAAGCTTCAGCAGTGCTATAAATGTCACCAGCAAACATCTGTAACTGCAGGTACTATCTTTGAATCAACCAAATTACCATTAAAGACTTGGTTCCAAGGGATGTATTTGATCTCCCAAGACAAAAAAGGTATATCAGCCATAGAATTACATCGCCATTTAGGTATTTCCTATCAAGCTGCCTGGAGAATGAAACATAAGCTCATGAAAGTGATGCAAGAAAGAGAAGGCACCAAGCAATTGTCGGGTTTTATTGAAATTGATGATGCCTATCTTGGTGGTGAGCGTACAGGTTGCAAAAGAGGTAGGGGAGCAGATGGGAAAATACCTTTTGTAGCAGCCGTAGAAACAACAAAACAAGGTCAACCGACACGAATTAAACTGAGCATTTTAAAAGGGTTTAATAAAGAAGAGATAACGGCTTGGAGTAGGCAGAATTTGGCCAAGGGCAGTACCGTAATCTCCGATGGACTGGCCTGTTTTAATGGTGTCATAGAAGCAGGTTGTCTTCATGATAAAATTGTATGCGGTGGTGGTCGTGCATCAGTAGAGGAACCTGAATTTTATTGGGTTAACACCATCCTTGGAAACTTAAAAAGTGCTTTACGTAGTACTTATCATGCTATTCGCGCTAAATATGCACAACGTTATCTTGCTGAATTTCAGTATCGATTTAATCGAAGATTTAGCTTAGTAGAATTTATTCCTAGGCTAGCATTTGTAGCACTGAGAACACCTCCACTACCAGGTAAGCTACTAAATATAGCTTAGGTATGATGATAATTAGGAAAAGTAAAGTACTTGATTTGGATGAGTTCATGCGTTTGACTGATAATGGTGAATCGCTGAAAGGTAAAACAGTAGTAGTACATGGCCCCAACGCTGGGATTGATGCTGTAGAAAGAGCCGGTAGTTTAGGTGCCAATATTAAGTGGTTTATTCGTTCAACTCCACCTGTACTTTTAGATGGCAATCAGTTAGAGCATGCTCCAAAAGCTGCGAAAGAAAGCCTAGTAAAAGTAGATACGGTTTCTATTAGTAAGGGGGAGGATGGAAAAGTAAGCCTTAATTTTACTCACAATGACAAAAATAAAACATCAGATAACCTTGAAGCAGACTATTATGTTTATGCTTTAGGTCAAGATAGTGAAAAGGAAGGGGCTATTCACTCTGTTATAGATAAATCAATTCAACAGGAGCTAGAGCCGATTTATGATATTGACCAAGTTTATTCTGACAAACCCTATGAAACTGTTTTAGGTATACACATGAAGAATGCTCAATCAGATACGGGGATTGTGATTTTAGGTGCGTCTGTGGCTCAAATGGCAGGAAGAATTCAGCATACTTACTTACAACAGGTAGAAGCGCGTATACATGGATTAACAGAAAAGTTAGGTTTACCTGACGTTAATATAGTCCGTTTAAATGAACATTTATCAGATGAGGTAAAAAAAATAGAAGCAGCAGGCACTGAAAAAACTATAAATTTCAGTGAAAATGAAAGAGCAATGTATCAAGGTAATTTGTTAGTTTTGAAGCAAGAGTTATCGCACTATCAACAAGCTCAAAGTGATCTTGCTAAATCAAAAAGGCCTGGGATAACTGACCAAGTTGAGAATGTGGTTAAGACAGAGGTAGCTTCTGTTGTTGTTTCACCACAACTAGCAACAGTAAAAGCGTCTATTGGTGTGCTCACGAATATTATGCCGCGTTATATTTCAGAAGGTGAAACAAACTATTCGTCAGATAACCGAACAATGCTTCGTGTCAGTTTAGCAAATGATTTTCCAAATATTCCTGAGAATAATGCAGAAATCTTCATTCAAGATGTCATTGATCTACGTGTGATGACAAAAAGTCAGTTTCAGGATAAAGTTATGTCTGATTTGACACTGTATACGAAGGCATTACTGACAAGCAGTACCAAGGAAGAAACGCTACAGGCATTGACAAAACTGAATGTAAAGCTAAGGGTTGCCACTCGTCTTGTAAACCTGGAAGTGAATTCATCTTTCTCAGCAGCAGATAAGGAATTGGAGCAGAAAGCTTTAAAAGGAGAAGTTAATTCAGTTATTGATTCAGGTTCAATTCCTGCGTGGGGAACGCCTGATCATGTTCGATATGGCTATGCATCCAAGCTGTCTGACTTGAACTTGGGCGTAAATAATCAAGTGCCATTGAGTTTATTCTGGTTGGAAGAACCAATAAATGAGCTTAATGCTATTCGAATTTGATTGCGAAAACTATAACTACCGTGAACTTCCGAGGGAACACTAAGAAATTATGGTGGTTAGCCTTTAAAGTGAAGCTTAATCATAGTCAGTGAGTATAGGCAGGATGCTATTAAGAAAGGTTAAATTGATATAAATAATAGGTTTAGCTATATAGCAAATGTTAATGCTGAGATATGTGCTTCGCGAATGACTCTCCCCTTGAAGAGTGAATAACATATAGGAGGGGAGAGAAGAAAGGGTGATAATCACTGGTTTTTAAAGACAGCACTACCACCATTTAAAAATGAATAGTTTTGATATCCATACTCTTTCAAATAATAATGTAACCATCTGTTTTGTTTCCCCACTTTGTCAATAAATAATAAATTTTCATCTTTAATGAGGCGTCTTTTTAAGAGTGGACGTATACGTGAAAGTGGAATTCGCTTAAATTCCTTGAGAGGAATTTTTTCTTCTTTTCGTTGGTAGTGATCTCTTATATCAATAAGATAAAATTTTTCGTTTAACTGGTCTTTATTAATTAAGCGCTTTTCATATTCATGTTTACTAATGAGCTTGTTCTTATCAGTTAGTACTTTGTTCAATAAGATAGTTTGATTGTTGTACTTGTTTGCCCAAGCAAATATCCCGGCATCAAATGCACTTACTAGGTTATAGATTTTTGAAGGGTTCATTTTGCGTACGGCTTTATATGACTTTTTACAGGTATGTCCATTGCAGTAAAAGACGATGCAACTTTTGTTCTGCTTTTTATGTGCATTCTCTACTAACGTACTAAAATTTATCTTGCTTAAAGAGATATTCAGTGAATTACGAATATGTATAACGTCGTATTCTACTTTTGATCTTACGTCTATAACAAGACATTGGTTTTTTTTATTATATAACTCATCAAGTTCAATTGTTTTAACATCAGAGTAGCTTGCTCGATGGGGGAAGGATTCGCTAGCATAAAGATTGTCTATACTGAGAAAGCTGGGTAGCACTAGGGATGTCAGTAATTGTAAATACTTACGTTTAGTTACTTCTAACACAACCAATGTCCTTTGAAACACTTCGCTAGGATAAATGGAAATCTTGATTTGAGAACAGATTTTTGTTATCTACTGGAGCTTTATAGTACTAAATTTGATTGTTATTACCAATAGTTAAATAATGCACTCGGAGTAATACATTTACTGCTGTATAAAATTGGCTCAGGCTAAATATTGAACTTATAGCCTGGCAAAGAGTATTTTAACTGTATGTGCGTTGCTGCATAGGGAATGAGATGTCTGCTAATAGAAAAAGTAGTAATATAAACAATATTGAAAGTCAGTCTAGTCAGGCAGATTTGTTAGATCTTTATTTAGAAAATCCTGTTAAAGCCGATGAGGTTGTATTTGGCCGAAAAGCTTATCCTGATCGTCGAGGTTTTCTTAAAGGACTTGGTTTAGCAGGTATGGCTGCAGCTTTGGGTGGTTATATTCCATTTCACCGTAATATGCCAGGTGGTCTTATCCCTGCTGCAATGGCAAGTGGGACGCCTGACTTAGCAATCAAAGGTAAAGATGGCTTAATCATTCTGAACGATCGTCCGGTTAATGCTGAGACTCCCCCCCATTTATTGGATGATGAAATCACGCCTACAACTCGCCACTTTATTCGTAATAATGGTATTCCCCCTGTTAACGTTGATCCAGAAAAATGGGTATTAACAATTGATGGCTTGGTTAATAAGCCTCTTACACTAAAAATTTCTGACTTAAAAAAACATTTTGATGTAGTAACAAGAAACTTGGTTCTGGAGTGTGGTGGTAACGGTAGAGCATTTTTTGAACCAAAAGCCCGTGGCAATCAATGGACATATGGTGCTGTTGCTTGTTCTCAATGGACAGGTGTTAAGCTGGCGGATGTGCTGCAAGCAGCAGGGGTAAAAGAAGAAGTTGTTTATACGGCACATTACAGCGCTGATAGCCATTTATCAGGCAAGCCTGGCAAATTGCCAATTTCCAGAGGGGTTCCGTTAGCTAAGGCATTAGGTGACGAGAACCTGATTGCATTTGAAATGAATGGAGCACCCTTACACCCTATGAATGGAGCACCATTACGCTTAGTTATTCCAGGTTGGCCAGGCTCATGCTCACAAAAATGGTTAACCCGTATTGAGTTGCTTAACCAAGTGCATGATGGTCCTAAAATGACAGGCAAGGCATATCGGGTGCCAAATAACCCAGTAGCGCCAGGTGAAAAAGTAGATGAAAAGGATTTTGTTATTATTGAAAAAATGCCTGTTAAGTCTCTCATTACTTATCCTGAAAATAATATTCAGATCAACACTAATGAGCTGGAAATTCGTGGGCATGCCTGGGCTGGTGACCGATTAGTCAATCAAGTAGATATTTCAATTGATTTTGGTGCTACCTGGCAGCAGGCAGGATTAGGTCAACCAGCTAATAAAGGAGCATGGCAGCGATTTAAAACAACAGTGAAATTCCCTAAAACTGGTTATTATGAGATTTGGGTAAAAGCAACTGATGATCATGGTGTAAGTCAACCTTTTGCTATAGACTGGAATCCCAAGGGTTATTTAAACAACAGCTTTCATCGGATAGCCGTTCGGGTAGCATAGGTAGTAGCAGTTTAGGTAGTTAGCTAGTGCAAAAATATTTAAGTTGTATATTGCTGGCAAAAGCATTGGTAATGGCTAATCCCCCTGCCAATGCCAGCTCAGTTGATAATGAAGTAGCAAAAGGGGAAACAAGCAAACTAAATAAACTAGTTGTCGTTGGTCGACAGATAGCTAATGTTTGCATGGCATGCCATAGTGTGGAGAAAAACCAACCCCATAAAATAGGCCCTAACCTATGGGGGCTAGCTAGCAGAAAAATTGCTAGCGCTCGTGGCTTTCAATATAGTGTAGCGCTGACTTATAAACAAGGTAGTTGGGATTATCAACAGCTTGATAGGTTTCTTCATCAGCCAGCAGCATTTGCTCCTGGGAATCGTATGCCATTTCCTGGTATTGATGATCTGTCGAAGCGTGCTGCAGTTATTGCTTGGCTTGCTACATTAAATGATGATGAGGTCGATTGGCAAATTCCCATTAATGACTTACTGCCAGCCAAATCAGTTATAACAACAAGCAAACTATTAAAACCAGGAAAGGGAAGTGAGCTTGTGAGTATGGAATGTGCGAGCTGTCATTCTCTTAGGTTAGTTATCCAGCAAGGGATGAACCGTGAACGTTGGAAAGAAACCCTGGATTGGATGGTTGATGAGCAGGGTATGGAAAGTTTAGCTCTAGATAAGAAGAATGTAATTCTGGATTATTTATCGACGTATTATGGTGAATAAATCACTAAGAATAATTTAATCAACCGCAAAGAGCGCAACTTATATCAGTAACGCTCTTTATAAAGTATAGACTACTCGAATAATTTTTTTGGTTATAACAATTAATTTATGGATTAATGGCTAACTTCTATTCCTGTTGTTTGTACTTGACTTTGGCTAGTTCGATAATTTTTAAGCTTTCCTGTTTTTAGTTTGTACATATATTGATTTAGTTCCTGTCTGACGTTTGGGGCTAAAATATACAAACCAAGTATGTTGGGTATCGCAATAATAAATACTAAAGCATCTGAAATTTTAATTATTGAGTCTAGTTGTATCATACAACCTAAGGCAATAAATAAACAAAAAATTGCTTTAAAAATAAGCTGAGAAATTTTTTTATCACCAAATAAGTAGGTCCAACTTTTTAATCCATAATAAGACCAGGCGATTGAAGTAGAAAAGGCAAATAAAAGTGCTGCAAGTGCTAAAGGGTAGGGAAACCAACGAATATGATAAGCAAAAGCGGCTGAAGTGAGTTCAATGCCTTGTAAGTCAGAATCCATTAAGCCATAAGGTATTGCTGTGGTAATTATTACGAGTGAGCTTAAAGTACAAATGACAATAGTATCAATAAAGGGCTCTAATAATGACACAATGCCTTCACTGGCAGGATCGTTGGTTTTTACTGCCGAGTGGGCAATAGACGCTGATCCCAATCCTGCTTCATTAGAAAATAATGCCCGTTGAAAACCAATAATGATTACGCCAACCATACCACCAGTAATGCCTTCTGGGCTAAAAGCGCCATTTATAATTAGTTCTACTGCGGTTGGAAGAAACTGGTAATTAAAGCTAATAACAATAATGGCAGAAACCACATATAATGAGGCCATAAGTGGGACAATCCGTTCAGCCACCCTGGCAATTGAGTGAATGCCACCAATAATGACTACTGCCACGGTAGTAGAAATAAGAAGGCCAAATAACCAGCTGTTCTCACCAAAAAAGCTTTGTTCACCGCCAGTAATGTTAACAAACTGAATATAAGCTTGATTAGATTGAAACATGTTACCAATGCCCAGACAGCCTACTACCATCGCTAAAGCGTAAAACACACCCATTGTTTTTCCTAACCTTGGCCAACCTTTTTCTGTCAACCCATGCTCAAGGTAATACATTGGGCCTCCTGAAACGGAGCCATTTTTATGTTGGCGTCTATACATGACACCTAATGTACACTCAACTAGCTTGGTGGACATAGATAAAAAGCCAGCAAAAATTAACCAAAAAGTTGCCCCAGGTCCTCCAATGCTAATGGCAATAGCAACCCCACCGATATTGCCTACTCCAACAGTACCCGATATAGCAGTAGCTACTGCTTGAAAATGCGAAATTTCTCCTTTGGCTTTTGGGTTGCAATAGTCTCCTCTAATAAGCTGGAAGGCATGGGTGAATCCCCGTAAATTTATAAACTTTAGATAGCAAGTAAAGAAGGCAGCCGCACAAGCGAGCCAGAGAACAATTAGTGGGACATTAGCTCCTAAAATTGGAATACTAAAAAAAACGATAGCTGATAGTGTATCGGAAATGGGAGCTAAGTAGTTATTTACTGTTAAGTCTACACTATTAGCATAACTGTAATTACTAACTAGTAGCAAAAGAAAGAGTTGATTATATTTATTCATAATCCCTTAATTTATAGTATACAAATACTGTTATGAACTGCTAATCCTGTATATGCTATTTCTAGGTTGTTTTTACAGGCTCCAAACTGACAAGCTAGTTAAAAACCACCTAACTTGAGTAGTGCCAGTTTTCTATATTTTTAATGCCAATAGCTTATAGTTAGCAATGAAGTAATTAAAAGCCGTATATTAAGTTTTTAAAGAAAAGTAGGTATTAATTAGGTATGTATGAGCAGTTGTTTTATCTCGATCTTAAACCAGGTACTAGTTTGCAGGCTCAAATCCACGAACTAATGGTTGCTGCAATTTTAGATGGGCATTTACCACCAGGTAGTTTACTTCCCTCGTGTCGCAAGCTTGCTCAACATCTTAAGGTTTCAAGAAATACGGTGGTTATTGCCTATGAAAAGCTGGTTGATGATGGCTATATTGTTACTTCGGAAAGAAAGGGGCACTATGTTAGTCAGGGTGTAAAGGAAGCTTCTGTATATACTGATTATACTTGTTACCATACTGAGCATAATCAAATTGATTGGGAAAATCGTTTTAAACTTGTGCCACTTAATTGGAAGAATATAGATAAGCCAGAAGCATGGCGTAATTGTCAATATCCCTTTATTTGTGGACAGCTAGATAGTCGATTATTTGCTATTAATGAATGGCGGGAGTGTTGTCGTATCGCTTCTAGTCGTGCAACAGTAGGACGTTGGCTGGTTGATCAAGTAGATTATGATGATACTTTATTGGTAGACCAACTTCGTACAAGAGTATTGCCCAGACGTGGTATTCGTTGTGCTCAGGATGAAATTTTAGTGACGATGGGTACCCAACACTCTTTGTATATTTTGGCTCGTCTACTTATGAGCAATAACACAATAGTCGGTGTAGAAGACCCTGGCTATGTTGATGCACGAAATATATTTTGTTTGGCTGGAGCTATGATAAAGCCCTTACCAGTTGATTTAAATGGATTAGAAGTGAGTCAACAGTTAGCTAATTGTGATTATGTATATATCACGCCCAGCCATCAGTCACCTACAACTGTCACAATGCCAATGGATAGACGCCAGGCACTACTTGCTGCTGCAGAAAAGTATAACTTCATAATCATTGAAGATGATTATGAAAGTGAGTTTAACTTTATTACTCAGCCCTCACCAGCTTTAAAAGGAATCACTAGTAGTGATCGAGTAGTATATGTGGGAAGCTTGTCTAAAACGTTAGCACCAGGAGTACGGTTGGGGTATATGGTAGCATCCAAGCCGTTAATTCAACAAGCGAAGGCATTGAGAAGGTTAATGCTGCGTCATCCTCCAGCAAATAACCAGCATATTATAGCTTTATTTTTATCTCGTGGTTATCACGATAGTTTAATTCGTCGCATAGCTCAAGCTTATCGGAGTCGTTGGAACCTACTTCAACGAGCACTAAATGACTATATACCGGAATGTAATATATTTCCTTCTTGTGGTGGTAGTACACTTTGGGTTGAAATGCCTGAGCATATTGATACAGAAGAATTGCAACAGCAGTTGTTGCTGCAAGGAGTGTTTATTGAGCCTGGTGAAATGCATTTTTATGGAGAAAATAAACCAACCAACTTTATGAGAGTTGGCTTTTCTTTTATTCACGAAGAATTAATTGATACGGGGATAAAAAAAATCTCAGAAGTTATATCATGTAAAACTTAACTATCTATGTTAAGTAAGTCACTTTAGATATTATGCTGGTAATTTGTTTGTGGTCTGTATAATATGTGTTCACTTATAGTAAGTGGTGTATATATTTTATATGTATACTACAGAAAAACTGAAGAAGTATGAGTAACTGGAAAATTAAGTATGAATATAGTCAAAATAACGAATAAAATAGCCTTAGCGATGGTAGTTCTTTTGATTTATTGGGTTTTTATCTTTGCTTGCTCTACAACTTTTGGCTTTAAAGTATTTCGAGAAAATATAACTGAAATGTTTGTGTTAAGCATATTAGGTATATTTGCCGTTTTACTCGGTTCAATAATTATTAATATTATGTTTAATCTGACGGCTATTGCTGAGGGCAGTAAACAGACAGAAGATATTCCAAAAAATAAGTATAAATATAGTTTACTATGTTTTTTAGGTTCTTTGATGGTTATATTTATGTTTTTGTACTTTGGTGATATTGCATCATCAAAGAAAAAGGAAAGATACCTAATCTCATCAGCATCAGCTTTACTCGAAGAGCAGCAAAGTATCATTGAAAGGCTGTCTGACTACTCTTTTTCTAGAGAGTATATTGAAAATGCAAGTCAAGGTATTAAAGTACTTGGCAAAGTAGAGGAAAAATTTCCAGAAATTACTGTTATAGTCAGAGATAATCTAAATGATAAACAGTTACTATTAGGGTTTAGTAGTTACACAGGCCTTAGAACTGAAGAAAACGCTCTTAAAGTGGACTATATTCTAAGTACTTCTAGTGAAGAAAGACAATATCTAAATTCGGTCTTTGATGGTGAGATTACAGACCATAAGTTCTCATCAAACGATGGTAAGTATGAGATATATTATCCAGTAAAAACTGATAAGGGTATAATTGTAATACATTTATCTCAATATAGCCGGTATGGAAAAATGGGATCGTAAAAATAGAATATAACTTATCACTGCTGTCCCACATTTACAGCATCCTCATTTGCTTATGATCATCTGTATTATTCGGTGGTGAGGGTGTAAATAATGCTTTAAGCTCTCTACGCTCAAACAAAGTGAGTTGCATGAGTCGAGCTATTTGAGTGATCGATAGTGTTATTCCATGAGAAAATTTTAGATAAGCGACGAGCAAATAAGCACACATGGCTACCCATATCTGGGTTAACACGGCATTTTTAGAGGTACCGACAAACGATTTTATCTTTAGGTTTTGCTTTATCCACTTAAAAAATAGCTCTATTTTCCAGCGTTCTTTGTAAATAGCTGCAATGGTGCTGGCTGCGAGCTTACTATTATTAGTTAAAAAGTAATATTGGTTGCCAGTCTCTGGGCATTTAAAACCGATACGACGTAAATGACCTTTATAAACAGCCCCTTGTTGGCTAGTCAACTGAATGTGCTGATCAGAAGTGACTGTACTGCTATTGTCGGTAGGCTGGCGCTTTAGTACACGGTATTTGGCTTGCTTTTTTAGTCGGGTTACAAAGAAGATTCCTTGCTCATTTAAAGTATTAAACCAGCGATAATCAGTGTAGCCACGGTCTACAGCAAGAATACTCCCCTTGGGGAGATCAAGGCTGCGTGCTATCTGTATTTCATGACATTTCCCTTCAGTAATACTCATAAATGCAGGCAAGTAGCCATTATGATCAAACCCAACATGTAACTTGATAGCACCTTTACTTTTTCGAAAATCTGCCCAAGGAAACATGGATAAACACAAGTCGATCACTGATGCATCAAGAGAATACAATGGATTTTTAAAACGAAACTTATGCCCTGGCCGATGATGATGACATTTATTTAATAGCTTATAAAACAAGGCTTCATAAAGCGTAGCGGGTTGCTGTTCATTGACACGGGCCAAACTACTTCTGGTGATATTTCCAATACCATGGTGATAGCGTTTATGCTGCTGAATCGATAGGTGATCAATGATGTCACGCAAACTATTGCGACCTGAGAGTTGACCAAATAATAGCGCAACAAACTGCCCCCACCGAGTCATTTTACGTAGCCGTTGACCCGTATGATGCTGATTGGCTAGTGATTCAAACTCATGTCTAGAAAGCAACTGAAGTATTTGGTGCAAGATTGTGTTACGATGAGCCAAGGCTTAAATCCTCTGGTTTTGCAGTGTTTGGTTGCACTCTCATTGTAACAACTTATGGGGACTTAAGCCTTTTTTGTTTCAATCTTATGGGACAGCAGTGATAACTTATCTCCTCTTGATCATTATATCAGTTAAAGTTTGATTTACTCTAGGGCCTGTTAGCCATCACTGCCGTAGACATTTTTTGGCCCAGCAAGGTACAAGGAGTTTCGCGTAGCATTTTGCATAAATGACTTATAACAGCGATGGGTGGAACAATAATCACGGCCCGAAGGCTTATGACTGTAAAAGCACGACTCGTTGTTGCTCATTGTTAATTTAGAGCACTAAACTTCTCTCTTCGCGTCTCGATTAGTGCTTTTACCGCCAAAACAGTGATATTCAAATAGCGTTAACAGCCCCTAGTACTGACGCAGCACTTTATGTAGAATATCGGTCATTTCCTCAATATGGCTCGGTGTTGATATATACGCAGGTGCAACAATACCAGCATCACCAGTTGTTTTAATATGTAAACCAGCTTCAAATAGTTTTAACTGTAAATCATTTCCTCTATTACCAGGTATTATATCTGATTCTATATCAAACCCGGCAAGTAGGCCATAACCGCGAATATCTTTAATAATAGGTAGTTGACTTAAAGAAAAAATAGCCTCTTGAAAGAGTGGAGCAAGTACAGAAGCTTTTTCAAATAAGCCTTCCTGTTCGTAAATTGCTAATGTTGCTAAAGCAGCTGCACATGCTGCGGGGTGACAAGAATAAGTGTAGCCATGAAAAAACTCTGGCATTCCAGGTTGTCCAGCGTTGATAATAGTGTCGTAGATTCTTTGTTTAACGGCAACAGCTCCCATTGGTTGGACGCCATTTGTTATAGCTTTAGCCATAGTGATAATATCTGGTGCTACATCAAAGCTGTCAGCTGCGAATGCTTTCCCTGTTCGACCAAAGCCAGTAATTACCTCATCGAATACTAGTAATACACCATATTGGTCGCATATCTCCCGAAGGCGTTTTAAATAACCCTGTGGAGGAACTAATACACCTGTTGATCCTGCTATAGGTTCAACAAAGCAGGCTGCAATGGTCTCTGCACCGTAAAGTTGAATCATCCGTAATAAGTCATCTGCTAGCTCAATGCCTTGCTCTCCTTCGCCGATTGTAAATTTATTTTCAGTTAGCCAGGTATGACGCATATGGACAACACCAGGTATACCTTGGCCAAAAACTTCACGATTTTTTACCATACCACTTAAAGAGGTACCTCCTAAATTAACACCATGATAGGCTCTTTCCCTAGAAACTAAGCGCTGACGCTGTGGCTGACTATTAGCGTAGTGGTAGGCATAAGCAATTTTAATTGCTGTATCAATAGACTCGGATCCGGAACTGCAAAAGAATATTCGGTTTAATCCTGTAGGAAGTAGTTTAGCTAACTGTTCTGCTAGGTCAAAAGAAGCAGGGTTAGCCCGCATAAAGTGTGGTGAATAATCCATTGTTTGCAGCTGCTGGAATACTGCATTAGCGATTTCTTTACGGCCATGGCCTAAAGGAGTGCAAAACAAACCAGAACAGCCGTCTAACACCTTTTCACCATGACTATTCCAATAATAAACACCTTCTGCTTTGCAAAATAATTGTGGGTTATCTTTAAATTTTTGGTTACTGGTAAAAGGCATCCAGTGGTAATTCATGTTGGGTTGCAGTTGGTATGCCATACGATGTTTATCCTTTTTCTATGGATCATGTAATGATGAAGGGCAAGTAAGACTGATTCTGATGATAAGCAGCCACTGATAGCGTTATGTAGAGCCAGGTAGTTACAGCTATTTGGTCCAGTTACTGGACCAATTAAATATAAAAGCTGGCTCTATCAATGGGGAGATACTCCAGTGAATATAGAGTTACCTTATTTTACGCATGGGCCATTAGCCTGGGAGTAGACCATTTGGAAGTTATTGATTTAAGTATTACAACATTAGTATTGCTTTCCTTGGTAGCTTTTGTTGCATCGCTAACTTCAACCGTTACAGGTATGGGGGGAGGGATGTTGCTTTTTACTGCAATGAATACTGTTATACCTTTACGCCCATTGGTTGCATTACATGGTATTGTCCAGTTTGGTAACAATTTAATTAGAATTTGCTTTTTATCAGTCAGTATACGTTGGCGTATCGTTATACCGTTTTGTGTGGGTGCATTATTTGGCACTATTACATGTGTGATAGTGATAGAACAGCTGGTGAATGAAAGTTTACCGCTTTTTATTCTATTAGTTTTAATTTTATATACTGTATTTAAACCAAATAAACTACCAAATCTGGTTATTAAGGATAGTAATTTTTTGTATGTTGGTGTAGGAACTGGAATAGTTGGTTTATTGGTAGGTGCTATTGATCCATTACTTGCTGTATTTTTTGTCCGTGATGACTTAAGTAAAGAAGAGATTGTTGCAAATAAATCAGCAATGCAGTGCTTTACTCATTTGCTGAAAGTTCCTGCCTATATGTACTTGGGTTTTTCATTTATTGATCATTTGGAAATTATTATATTACTGTTGGCTGCTTGTACGGCAGGTAATTATTTTGGTATTAAGCTACTTAAAAAAATTAATAAGAAAATTTTCTTCATATTGTTGAAGCTAGTGCTGTTAATTGCAGGTATTCGGCTCAGTTATCAGCTGTTGATATTGATTAATTAAAATACGAGGAAGTAGTGATGGATTATCAAATAACTAACCCCTATAACAACAATCTAGTTGGTGAGTTTAACTATACATCAGCAGCAGATGTTGAAAAGGCATTATCTCTCGTAGATGAAAGTAAGCAGGCACTAGCGCTATTATGTGTTGCAGAACGTTCTGAGATATTAGAAAAGCTAGGATGGTTATTAAAAGAGCATAAAGACAAGCTTGCTAATTTGATTACTCAAGAAACAGGTAAAACCATTAGTGATAGTAGGGTTGAATTAGATAGAGCAATTAATACCACTAAAGCTTGTTCTGTTGAGGTAAGAAAAATAAATGGTGAGTTACTGGATTCAGATGCTTATTCGCCAAAGCGTGGAAAATGGGGGCTGGTTTGTTGGCAGCCAATCGGAACTGTACTTTGTATAACGCCTTTTAATTTTCCAATTAATATTGCTATACATAAAATAGGGCCGGCATTTGCTGCAGGTAACCCGGTATTATTTAAACCAGCCCCACAAAACTATCTTTCAGCTAAATTACTGGTAGACCTCTGTTATGAAGCAGGTTTCCCTAGAAATGCATTGAAGTTGATATTGCCTGATATTCCTATACTAAGTAAATTAATTGCAAATCCGCGGGTAGCTGCTATTAATTTTACGGGGGGAAGCCAAGCAGGCGAAGCAATTGCAAGCAGGGCAGGGTATAAGAAATTATTATTTGAGTTAGGCGGTAATGACCCGCTTATTGTCATGCCAGATGGTAATATTGATCTAGCTATTAACGCAGCCGTTAACCAACGATTTGCTACTGCGGGGCAACGTTGTACGGCTGCAAAACGTATTTATGTACATCAATCCATTTATTCACAGTTTGCTGAAGGTTTATTAGCTAAGGCTGCTATGCTTCAGGTTGGAGACCCTGCTGATCCGGAAATATTTGTAGGACCACTGATTAATAAGCAAGCTGCTGATGTGGTAGAGCAACGTATTAATCAGGCAATTGAATTAGGAGCAACAGTATTGCTTGGAAATAAGCGAGACAATAATACTATTTATCCAACAATATTAGAAAATGTAGCGACTGACAGTGAGTTGGTAAAAGATGAAACCTTTGGCCCTGTCCTGCCTTTACAGGCATTCAACGACATAGAGGAAATTATAGCATTAATTAATGATAGTCCTTATGGTCTTCAGGCAGGCATATTTACTGAATCAATTAGTTTAGCAAAGTACTTATTTGAAAGGCTAAAAGTGGGTACTTTAGCTGTTAATGATGGACCAGGGTTTAGAGCTGAACATTTTCCATTTGGTGGTGTAAAAGCCAGTGGTGTTGGTCGGGAAGGGATTTACTATGCGATACGAGAAATGAGCATTCAGAAAACACTGGTAATTTAAATATAAGATTTTAGGTGCTCCTTATATAGTCAAAGCGAATGGTTTTTAGAGGAGGCTCATCGAGTGACGAGGCCCTATGAGCCTACACATAATAGATGATTGGGGTGAGGAACGATGACTACAAACCCAAAAATTATGCGATAAGAGTATAGGCCTGTCATAAAAATATATACATCTCCTGCTTAAATACTTTTTTCTGATACAGGAGGAGTCATGATGACAGGGATGACACAAAATGTTTTGCGAAAAAAAAGAGTAGGTTTGCTGCTGATTCCTGCGCTACTACTGAGTTTGGCAAATAATGGCCATACAGGGAAAGTTGAAATAGATCATTTGATAGACTGGGTTGATCCCTTTATTGGGACTGGGGGGCATGGCCATACTTACCCTGGCGCTACTATGCCCTATGGGATGGTGCAATTAAGCCCAGATACTCGACAAAATAGCTGGGATGCTAGCGCTGGCTATCACTATTCTGATAACACTATCATTGGTTTTTCTCATACCCATTTAAGTGGTACTGGTGTTGGGGATTATGGTGATATTTTACTTATGCCAACGACAGGTGATGTTCAGTTAGAACAAGGTAGCGAGGAGCATCCAGAAACAGGTTATCGGTCAAGGTTTGAACATGACCAGGAGTCTGCCTCACCTGGTTATTATCAAGTGAAATTAGTTGATTATGGTATCAATGCAGAACTGACCACTACTTACCGGGTGGGAGTGCACCGGTATCAATACTTGAAGGGCGAGCGAGCTAATATCATTCTTGATTTACGCCATGGTGTGGTAACTGATGAAATTATAGATTTGCAACTGGAAGTCATCAGTCCTTATAAAGTGCGAGGCTATCGTAAGACCAATGGTTGGGCACAGGATCAAACCATTTATTTTGTAATGGAATTTTCTCAGCCGTTTAAACAATATGGAATTAAGAACGGTGAGTCGCTTTTAGAAAATGCTAAGAAGGTAAATGGCAAACAAATCGCCGCCTATTTTACTTTTGCAGAGAATACTGAAGAAGTAAAAGTTAAAGTGGGAATATCCCATGCCAGTTTAGACGGTGCAGAGAAAAATCTAGCAGAAGAAATGCCGCATTTTGACTTTGATCGTGTGAAAAAGTCAGCTGAGTTTATCTGGGAAAATGAGTTAAAACGCATTCAGCTTGGCAGGCAGGAAAATCCCACGGATAAAACCATTTTTTATACGGCACTTTATCATGCCATGTTGGCACCTAATATATTTAACGATGTAGATGGTAGCTATAAAGGGCATGATAAAAAAATCCATATAACACATGATTTTAATTATTACACGGTTTTTTCATTGTGGGATACTTTTCGGGCTGAACACCCCTTATTAACATTAGTCGACCAACAAAGAACGGCGGATTTTATCAATACAATGCTCACCATGTATCAACAGGGTGGGCATTTACCTATCTGGGAATTAGCTGGCCATGAAACAGGTACGATGATAGGTCAGCATTCCATTCCAGTGATAGTTGATGCTTATATTAAAGGAATTAAAGGGTTTGATACAAAATTAGCCTATCAGGCAATAAAGGCTGCAATGAATCGTGACTATCGCGGTTTAGTACAATACCGTGAATTAGGGCATATCATGGCGGAAGAAGAAGGGGAGTCTGTTTCGATTACTTTGGAGTATGCCTTTGATGATTGGACCATTGCCCAAATGGCGAAGGCATTAGGCTACATTGATGATTGGCAGTTATATAGTAAGCGGGCCCAAGCATTTGTAAATTTATTTGATCCTTCCATTGGTTTTATCCGACCAAAGCAGTACACCAGTTGGATTGAGCCTTATGACCCAAAGCGGCCCACTGTGCATTACACAGAAGCTAATGGTTGGCAGTATAACTTTTTTGTTCCACACTATGTACAGTTATTAATAGAAAAAATGGGAGGAGATGAGCATTTTATTGATAAGTTGGATGAAATGTTTAATACGGTATCAGATATCCCTGGTAAAGATATTACCGGATTAATTGGCCAATATGCCCACGGTAATGAACCGAGTCATCATATTAGTTATTTATATAGCTTTGCTGGAGCTGCCTGGAAAACTCAAGAAAAAGTTAACCAGATAATGAGTAAGTTGTATTCAACCAAGCCAGATGGTTTAAGTGGAAATGAAGACTGTGGACAAATGTCGGCTTGGTATATTATGAGTGCATTAGGCTTTTATCCTGTCGCACCGGGTAGTGATATTTATGTATTTGGTACTCCACGTTTTAACCAGGTAACTCTTCCTTTAGTGAAAGGTAAAACCTTTACTATAAAAACGGTAGGGCTAACAGGGGATAACTTTTATATTGATAAAGTTGAACTTAATGGTAATTATTATCCCTATAGTTATATACGTCATGAAGATATCGTTGCAGGTGGTGAGCTGGTATTTTATATGAGTGCAGAGCCTAATATTGAGTTTGGTAAGGAGGTAAGCCATAGACCTAAGCACTATCAAGATATTAAGCCATTATTACCAGTGCCTTTATTTCAATCACCCAGTAAGAATTTTTATGACTCAATTAATGTTGATATTAAAAGTTCTGAGCCTGGTGTAAAAATACACTATACAACTAATGGGGAACACCCTACTCAGGAGTCACCAGTTTATTCTCAATCATTAACATTTACTGATACTACTGAATTAAAAGCATTAGCAACAAAAGATGGGTTTTTACCAAGTTACATTCAGTCATTGGAATATGTGAAAATTCCTTATCAATTTGGAGTAACTTATCATACAGAATATACCCCCTCTTATCCTGCCAATGGTGATGTTAGCTTGGTGGACTTTCAAACTGGTAGTACTAATTTTCGGCACCCAAACTGGCAAGGCTTTTATGATGTCAATTTTGATGTAACCATTGATTTAAAACAGTTACGAAAAGTAAAATCAGTGGCAACCCGGTTTTTAGAAGATAGTCGATCCTGGATTTTTTTGCCTAAAAATGTCACTTATTCTATTTCGGTGAATGGGGAGTCATTTAAACAGGTAAAAAATATACCTTATGAAACACCAAGTAATTTTAGACCAGCAGAGGTATTTATGCCTGCTGTTAATCTTGCAGAGGAAAATCCATTTCAATTTATCAGAGTAACGGGAGAAATAATTGGCAATTGCCCTGACTGGCACCCAGGGGCAGGTAAACCGAGTTTTATTTTTGCTGATGAAGTGATATTTAATTTAGCTGAATAAGGCTTTCTTTTTTTACTGGGTGGGCTTGTAAGAAGCAATATTATCTTGCTCTGTAGGTGACGTAAAAGTGGAGTTTAATTGGTAAAAATAGTTTAGTTCCAGCTTTAGCTCTAAAAGGCCAGGAATGGCTCTTTTAGAGTAGAGTGGTGAATTATTCAACTTCCTTTCGCAAAGGGGATATTAACGTAATGTTAACCCTAATTCTTCTATCGTCCTATGCCAATTACTTACATCAATAATAACTGGCTCTGAGTTGGTTGTTTTCAGGCTTAGTTCGTCTGGGTTTTGAACAAAGCTTTTTAGCTTTTGGGCGTTAGCGCTGGCTAATTTGTCATCAATACCGTACTGTTTCATTTGTTTGGCAATTTTTAGGTAATAACTGTCGGGAATTATAGAAGAGTATTGGTAGCCAGGAGGTAATGGTTCTGCATAGGGGTACCAGGTCAGCCAGCGTTTAACCATACCAGTGTCTTCATAAGAGATAGAGAAGTTGACCAGTTCACCGTGATTAAGCCGTTTTTCTATCGCAGCGGGTAGTTTTTGGGTTTTTCCTCGGTAGCGTGCGATATGCTTGATCAAGTTATCCAGTGAGTTGAGTTCAATATTTAAATTAATATGGCCAAACTCATCACTGGAAAGATTACCTTTAAAAGCAAAGGACTGATTAAAAGGATCATATTGCCATTTAACATGAATATCAGTTGCCATTTGCTTATAGCCCATACCTACCAATGCTATTACGGCTTCTTTACCAAACAATGCTGCGTAGAGTTTTCCATGCTTGTCTAAATCCAGCTTAAATCCTTTTAGCTCAATATAGCCATGGTTGAGTGTTGCTGCTTCCAACTGGTTTAGGTTGGTTACCGCTTCTTCGGCCTTAAAGGTAACTTTAGGGCGTTTACCAAGAAAAGAGCGTCTAGCCTGAAAAGTTAACTCGACATTGGATATTTCCAGCTGTTTTTCCCATGGGTCGTAATACAGCTCTTCATATTCAATATATTTGGACAGCCCTTGTTGATAAAGCGCTGTTTTAAATTGCTCCTCAGCCCTATGCTGCATTAATGACCAGCCAGCATAAGCTCCACCAGTAAGAATAAGCAATACAGTGATAATCTTTAAATAACGCATATAGGCTGACAGGTTATTGGTTTTCCTTAGGTGACCACTCAAGTTCATTATATTTTTGCCGGACAAGATTAATAATGTTGCTGTATTCGTTGCATTGCTCTTCTTCACAGGCAATCGCTTCAGTAACAGAAATAACGGGTTTTGGTAGTAAGCTATTGGCTAGCTCTTCTGCACTAACACGGCCTTTGATGATATACCATCCCTCAGTATCGATATGACCACCACTTTCCAACTTGATTGGATAGGGCCAATCAGTACTAGCATCTAATCCCTGAAGGCTGTTTACATGAACAACTGCTGAACCAGCCCATGGTTTTCCAGTAATTAATGAGGCAGCTGCAAGTTCCATAGGAGTGTCTTCAAATAAAAGCTCTGTGTGTAAATAATTAACCCTTTGATAGAAGTTAGCCTGCTTTAACATACCCCAGTCCTTTTGCATGCTAGCCAGACGGACCTTCTGTTGTTGATATCGGATGACAACATGGTTGATGGTGCTTTCATCAACTTGAGTCCACTGGTTTTCCTCTTTTGCCAAGTGAGTTTGATAATGCAACAGGTTTTTGTTTGGCACGGGAAAACGAAATATACCATAGCCAACTAAACTGATTTCACTGAGTTTACCTTGGCTAAACTGGTCTATTAGCCGAGAGGCCTCTTCCACCATTAAACCTTCCAGGGTTGGATCAGTATACCAGCGGGGATCTTCTGTAATTGTGGCTATTTTAACAGGAGTGGTATTAAACACTTTGGAATGGCTATCAAAGCTGAGTAGAGCAAAATAATGAGTGGATAGCCAAGGTGTGGAGCCAATATAAACGGCTAACATTGCTTGGTTTTCATTGTTAAACCTATAGGCTAACGGATAGCCGTTAATTAGGTCGTCACTAAAAGGGATTCCTTGATAGAAAAAGCCAGTAATTGTCGTTTTCTGATCACTTAACTTCAGGCTGCCACCACCATAAAATTGGCTGTCACGGCAAGGAAGGTTAATAGCATATATTGGTCCTTTGAACTCAGGAAGCCCTTTGATTTTAGGAAGGCTTATTGAGCATTCTTCAGCAACATTTTGCAGAGTTTGTTGCTTGGCTTGTTTACTGATGATGAGTTGTTGGTTATCTAAGTCTGGTAGCCAGCCTGCTACATCAAAGGGATGAAACTGATAACCGGCTGGCCCGGTATTTTCCCATTCGACTGCATTGAGCAGATCCGGGTTTGCTGCATCAATAATACCGGTTTGGATTTCTTCGTAACGAGTAGCAGGAATGTTAAACAGTTGTTGTTGACGATAATGAGCTTGGTCCAGAAGCCTTTGCTCTTCTTCTGCAAACAGCTTTTCAGTGGTGCGCTCTATACTGCCAGGCTCATTGGTTAGCTTGATGGTGCCGTGGTAGATAGCATTTTCGACTAAAGGTTGGTTGAGGGCTAACTTTGTAACGAGGTATATTTGAAAATGATCACTTTTTGCTAGGGCTTTAACGCTTTGGCGTGCACGAGAGATAATTTGCTGGACTTGTTTTTTGTTAATGGTTTCCTCAACAGAAGTGACCACAAGTGTTGGGTTGAGAGTGCTCCAACGATTTTCTGATTGGTCCAGAATTGCGTAAGTAGGTAGGTTATCATCACTTTCAGTGGTCAACGAGGGCAACTCAACTACTAATTGCTCTTCTTCAAATAGTTTACGTCGAGCTATGATAGGAAAAGCCTGCAGTTTACTAGTTGAAAATACAAAACCTTGTTTAAAAAAACCATGAAATGTTTCTAAGGTATTTCCGTTGTTATCAACCAGTTCTACTTTACCTTTACCGCTTAAATAACCACCCTCACAGTTGAGACTATCTGATTTAAGGGTAACTTGCTCATTTGCACTGTACCTTAAGTAGGGTAACTTTAAGTTGCAGTTGTCAGTTGAGCGCTTCAAGGTGAAATCCTTGCTATTAATATACTCAATAGCAGGGCTTTGGTTGTTAATTGAACTATTAGCTTGCTCTTCAATATTAGAATTAGCTGTCTCAGCATCATTGCTGGCATAACAGTTGAAAAAGGGTAAAAGTAGCAATGTGAGGAAACAAAACTGCACGTTTTTCATTACAACAGCCTAAAAAGACATCAGTTAATCACTGGTTCCTCTATGAACCAGAATGCACCACTAGTCACTAAGAGGGTAGAATTGTACGGCAAAAGCAGGGCTGGTTATTGGCTTTTTTTAGTTGATATGTGAAAGAAATCTGATTTTTTACTGGTTTAGTTAAGGTTACCGGCTACTGACATGCAAATTTGTCGACAAATTAATAAAGCCTAAGAGGCAAAGCACAATGTCAACTCAAATATACCAATTACTTTTTGATTGCTTTCATTTTGGTATGTGAACAGGATAAAAAATATTTTGTGAATTACTACCAATGCAAGATAAAGTAAAACTCAAAGCCTTATCTGTAATGGTCATGGAGTTTAATCTTTTCTTTAAATAAATGAAATATTGGTAAACTGGTTATACTAAGGACGAGACATTTAAAAAGTGCTGGTATTTATAGTTCATCAGTAATTGAGAGAGCGAGTCACTATTTTGCCTCGTAAAACGATATCTTCTAAGGGAGAGCACCTGGTAACTAACTAAAAGGTATTTCTAAAAATAGTAGTTTTTTGTGAGAGCAAGGTAGTACAACACGGAAGGCCACAGTATATAAGGAATACATGAGGGCTAAGCAGCTACTGCATGCTTAGCAATAGTAACCTCAAGTATTAATAAGAACTAACCGGGCCAAGAGTACCGAGTTAACACAGGAAAAGTGCATTTTTAGAGGCGCTCTAAAACCAAAAGATACTCTTCATTGAGTAGGGCTAATTAAACCCTTTCAACTCTGCAACAAAATCGAAAACATCCGCGCGATAGAATGATTTTGTAAACTCTACAGGGGTACCTTGGTTATTAAATGCGGTGCGGGTGATAAAAAATATGGGTAGTCCTGATTCAATTTTTAAGTGTTGAGCAATGGTATCATTGACAGCAATGGCGCGTATTCTTTGCAAACCACGAACAGGCTCGTGACCATTTTCCTTTAAATAGTTATATAAAGAGCCCTCGAGTGCTTTGGGGTCATCAAGTAACTGTTGAGGCACAATGGTCTCTTCATAGGCAAAAGGTTCATCATCGCCAAACCTTAGTCTTACTAATTTTGAAACCATGCTGCCAGGAGTTAATCCTAAAGTAAGCGCTATTTCAGGAGATGCCATTAAGGTGTCAGCTTCAAGTGTCGTCGAAGTGGGTGTTAGCCCCTTTGAACGCATATCATCAGAGAAATTGCTGAGTACACCATAGCTTCCATGAATCATTCCTCTAACAAAACTACCGGCGCCTTGGCGTTTGTAAATCAAACGATCATTTGCCAGGGCTGCCATTGCTTTCCTGACAGTAATGCGAGAAATACCCAGATTGGTGGCAAGATCCCTTTCTGGAGGTAAGGCGGTTTCCGCTGGCCATTTGCCTTTTTCAACTAATTCACGAATTTGTTGATAAAGCTGCCGATACAGAGGGGTGCTATTATCTGTATTAAGTTGAATTTCCTGTAGTGATACAGTCATGGTAATTTCTCACAAGATTGTAATAAAGTGACAAAACAAAATACCAATAAGGTACCGGGGTAAAATAGGTATTTTTTTTTGTTGACATTGGTAATATCTGGCAGATACTTTTAACAATATAGTATGTTAAATAAAAATAGTCTCAATTGAAGCATACCAATAGAAAATCTACGAATAAAACTAAAGTAAGCAAAAGCAGTATAATAATAACATAAAACTAACGTCGTATATTAGTATAACTATAATAAGGGACCTTCATGAAAACTACAATTAAAGATACCCTTAGATCATTGTTTTGCTTAGGTACCATCTTACCGTTCACTTGCGCAGCAGCCACTACATTAACAATTGAGAGCTGGCGGTCAGATGACCGACTTATCTGGCAGCGACAGATTATACCTGCATTTGAAAAAAAACACCCTAATATAAAGCTTAAGTTTTCACCTACATCACCTGCCGAATACAATGCTGCACTAAATGCACGGCTTGAGTCGGATACTGCTGGCGATTTAATCACCTGTAGGCCCTTTGATACGAGCTTACGTTTATACCAAAAAGATAAGTTAATTAAATTAGACGATGTGCCTACATTGGCTAACTTTTCAGCTATGGCTAAACTAGCTTGGCAAACAGATGATGGTATTGATACCTTTTGCATACCTATTGCTTCGGTGATTCATGGTTTTATTTATAATAAGCAGGTTTTTCAAGAGTTGAAACTAGAAGAACCCACTACAGAAGCTGAGTTTTTTACCATATTAGAAAAAATAAAATCTCAAGGTGATTATATTCCGTTAGCAATAGGGACAGCTGATCAATGGGAAGCGGCGACAATGGGGTTGCAAAATATAGGGCCTAACTATTGGCAGGGGGAACAAGGCAGGAAAGCCTTGATTAATGGCACGCAAAAGCTGTCAGACCCTCCCTACATCAAGGCTCTGACAGCTCTAAGTAAATGGCGACCCTTCTTGGCTAAAGGTTATCAAGCACAAACTTACTCGGATAGTCAGACGCAATTTACTTTAGGAAGAGCGGCTATTTATCCAGCGGGCTCGTGGGAGATTGGTTTTTTTACCAAAGAGGTAGACTTTGAACTGGGTGCATTTAAGCCGCCAGTACCTAAAAAAGAAAATATTTGTTATATCAGCGATCATACTGATATAGGAATGGGAATTAATGGTAAAAGTAAAAACATAAAAGAAGCAAAAATGTTTATAAATTGGTTAGGCTCAAAGGAGTTTGCTGAGTTATATTCGAATGCCCTCCCTGGGTTTTTTAGTTTGTCTAACCATCAGTTTGTGTTAAACAATCCACTTGCTAAAACATTTATTGGTTGGCGTAATGAGTGCCGTTCTACAATAAGAAATTCGTATCAAATTTTATCAAGAGGAATCCCTAATTTAGAAACTCAATTATGGTCAGTGAGCGCTAATATACTTAATAAAACCCAACAACCTGAAGAAGCTGCAAAACAATTACAAAAAGGATTAGCAAGTTGGTATAAACCAAAATTAGCCAAAGCTGAAATAGAAAAGACTAAATAGGTATTTAGCATGTTTATCAGCCAATTAAACAAACGTTGGCATATTCCTTTTTTTATTACTCCTGCCTTGGTCATATATAGTTTGTTCATGATTTATCCATTGATTGAGAGTCTAAAGCTTAGCTTCTTTCAGGTGGATGGGCAGGAGCAAATACAGTTTGTTGGTTTTGCAAATTACCTTCAGCTATTCTTTGATGCCTCCTGGTCAGAGCAGTTTTGGAATGCTTTTGCTAATAATGGTTATTTTTTCCTCATCCACATGTTAGTGCAAAACCCTATTGGTTTGTTAATAGCTGCATTACTGAGTATACGTTGGTTACCAGGCCGTAGTTTTTATCGTACAGCCATTTTTTTACCCGCTTTATTATCTTTTGTGTTGGTCGGGTTTATTTGGAAATTGGTATTAAGTCCATTATGGGGTGTATCAGAAAATGTAATGTCAGTGTTTGGTTTGGAAAACTGGTTTGCTCCCTGGTTAGGGCTTGAAAGCACTGCGCTCACAACAATTGCATTAGTATCAGTATGGCAGTTTGTTGGTATCCCAATGATGCTAATCTACGCAGCTTTATTAAGTATACCCGATGAAATAGTTGAAGCTGCTCGATGTGATGGGTTAAGTGCTTGGACGATATTCTGGAAAATTAAGTTACCACTGATTTTGCCAACTTTAGGTATAGTAACGATATTGACCTTTGTTGGTAATTTTAATGCCTTTGATCTTATTTATGTATCACAAGGTGCTCTAGCTGGCCCAGATTTTTCAACTGATATTTTGGGCACCTTTTTATACCGAACTTTTTTTGGGCATCAGTTGCAATTAGGTAATCCAGCTATGGGAGCAGCAATTGCATCTGTTATGTTTTTTATTATTTTATGTGGTGTTTGCCTTTATCTATTTTTTGTTCAACGGAAGCTGACTCGGTATGAACTATAGCTACAACTAGTTTTACGAATGTCTTTTGAAAATAAGCTTGGTGTCTGATATGGAATAACAGACTATGTTTCCTCTGCTTTTGAAGCATCAACCCGGGGTTGTCAAAAGCTAAATGGGCATCCTTGTTGCAGCTACAGAATGCCCTTTGTCCGCTAGTTTTCGCCAAACCTAAAGTGGATAAGGGTTTAAAATATGTTATCAATAATAAAAAGCATCCTGAAAAAAAGGAGCTTATTTTAATGAGTAAAAGAAACAATTTCATCAATCATATATCCGTACATTTGATACTGATTGTTTATGCTTTGATTTGCACTGTGCCATTGGTGTTGGTCATTATAAACTCACTTAAGACAAAGAAATATATTTTCAAGGAGCCAATGCTGCCTCCAACGAGTGAAAGCTTTTCCTTGGTTGGTTATCAAATTGTGTTAGAGCAAGGAGATTTTTTTGGCTATTTTGCGAATAGTATAATTGTAATGGTAGCTGCTTTGGTTTTTGTATTGTTATTAGGTGCTATGGCGGCATATGCATTAGCTGAATATAGTTTTAAAGGCAATGTGGTAATTGGGCTTTATTTGGCAATTGGCATCATGATTCCTATTCGTTTGGGAACTGTTGGTATTTTAGAACTTGTTGTTGATGTTGGAATAGAGAATACATTATTTGCACTAATTTGTGTTTATATTGCACAAGGGTTACCACTGTCAGTTTTTATCTTAACGGAGTTCATGCGGCAACTATCATCAGATTTAAAAAATGCTGCTCGAGTTGATGGCTTAAGTGAATACGCCATATTTTTTCGAATAGTGCTTCCATTGATTAGGCCTGCACTTGCTACTGTGGCGGTATTTACCATGATTCCTATTTGGAATGATTTATGGTTTCCACTAATTTTGGCTCCAGGTGATGGAGTAAAAACTGTGACATTAGGTACTCAACAGTTTATTGGCCAGTTTGTAACAAACTGGAATGCAGTATTGTCTGCGCTTACATTAGCATTAGTACCGGTATTGATATTGTATATTATTTTCTCCAAGCAATTAATTAGGGGAATTACGTCGGGAGCAGTCAAATAAATAAAGGTTAAGGCATGTCTACTATCCAACTAACAAACATCAGTAAAACCTATAATCGTGTTACTGTAATGGAAAATATTGACCTTTCCATTGCTGAAGGTGAGTTTGTGGCTTTTGTTGGGCCATCAGGCTGCGGTAAGTCTACTCTGTTAAGAATGATTGCTGGTTTAGAACAACAAACAACAGGTAACATTATTATCGATAATCAGGATGTTAGTAAATTACCACCGGCAAAGAGGGGGATAGGGATGGTTTTTCAAACATATGCTTTATACCCTCATTTAACTGTCTTTAATAATATGGCACTTGCATTAAAGCAAGCAAAATTGAAGAAACCTGAAATAGAGCAACGACTGGCTGAAGCGGCTAAAGTATTAAGATTAGAAAAATATTTAAACCGAAAACCTGCAGAATTATCCGGGGGGCAGCGACAGCGAGTGGCTATTGGTCGTGCAATGGTGAGAAAACCAAAAGTATTTTTGTTGGATGAACCACTTTCTAATTTGGATGCAGCATTACGCACAGAGGTAAGACTGGAGCTGGCAAAATTGCATCGTCGTTTATCTTCAACAATGATTTATGTTACCCATGATCAAGTAGAGGCTATGACTCTTGCAGATCGAATTGTTGTATTAAATGAAGGAAAAATAGAACAAGTCGGTGAACCACTGACTTTATATCACCAGCCAGCAAATCAATTTATAGCTGAGTTTATTGGCTCACCAAAAATTAATCTATTACCCGCCGAGTTAACAACAGATAACCGGAAAGTTACTCTTACTTCTTATTTATTTAAGCCTATAAAATGGCCCTGGCAGTTAAATGAAAAAGTAAAAAAAGTAAAGCTGGGAGTAAGGCCTGAAGATATTGAATTGATGAGTAATCATCAGCAGGCTGAGTTGGTAGGAAAAATAATTATGAAAGAAGCTCTTGGCTGTGATAGCTATCTTTATGTTAATTTAGCTGATGACTATAATTTGGTAGTGCGAATAACTGCTGATCAGCCTTGTTTTGTGGGACAATCTGTAGGATTAAAACTGAATTTATCTCGTGTACATTTATTTGCTGAAAATGGTCAGTCATTGAAAACATCAGTAAATGAATCTATGAAGTCAACAGTTATTGAAAAAGAGCAGTCAGCCCAGCTGGTTTAAAAAAAATAGACTAAAGGAAATTTTAGTATACCCAATATGACTTGCTTTTAGGTGCATCAGTCGATTGACTGGGAGTAACCTGAATATAATTCGTGAAGGGAAAAAAGGCACTGGTGGTTAATTAATGGAAATTATAATTCTACCAACACCGGATCATGTGGCCTGTTATGGGGCAGATTTATGTGAGGCTTTAATAAGAGCTAAGCCTACAGCAGTATTGGGATTGGCTACAGGCAGCACGCCTCTGGCTTTATATAATGAATTAATTAAACGCTATCAGCAACAGCGCTTATCATTTAGCCAAATTATCACTTTTAATTTAGACGAATACGTTGGGATTTCAGCAAATCATCATCAAAGCTATCATTATTATATGAAAACCCGGCTATTTGACTTCATTGATATTAATCCTGCTAACACACATATTCCTTGTGGTGATGTAGAGAATGTTTATCATGCCGCTATTTGTTATGAGCAGCAGATTCAAAATAAAGGTGGAATTGATTTACAGCTGTTAGGTATTGGACGAAATGGTCACATTGGCTTTAATGAGCCTACTTCCAGCTTGAATTCTATTACACGGGTTAAAGCGCTGACCAGAGCAACTCAAGCAGATAACCAGCGCTTTTTTGATGCTATAGAGCAACAGCCTACTCATGCCATTACAATGGGTATAAAAACTATTCTGCAAGCAAAACAGTTATTATTGTTGGCTACCGGGGTTAATAAGGCGAGGGCTGTAAAAGCTATGATTGAAGGGCCTGTTTGTGCAATGTGTCCTGCGTCTTGTTTACAACTACACCAATATGCGACCATTGTTTTAGATCAACAAGCCGCAAGTGAACTGACCATGCGAGACTATTATCAATTTGCTAAGCAAGCCAGTGATACTTTTTCCACTCAATACGTGGATTTAGGTCAATGAGTGAATATGTCTTACTGGCCCCTCAACTATTTGATGGTGAACATTGGTATGAAGATTATGCTCTTTGGGTTGCTGATACAAAAATAAAAGCAGTGTTGCCTACTTCTGAGCTACCTCCAGAACTCATGCAATTTACCTATGATGGTATGCTAGTACCAGGGTTTATTGACTTACAGGTTAATGGTGGTGGCGGGATATTATTTAATAATGATCCCTCCCTAAAGACTTTAGAAAAAATGTTGGTAGCACATCGCCAATATGGTACTACCATGATGCTGCCTACTTTAATTACCGCACCCTGGCAGTTAATGGAACAGGCCGTTGGTGTTGTCAATGAGGCAATTAAACGTCATTTGCCAGGTATTTTAGGTATACACCTGGAAGGGCCATTTTTAAATCCACAACGAAAAGGAGCACATCAACCCCAGTTGATGTGTCAGTTGGCAACAGGGATAGTCAGCCACTTACCTAAATTGGGCAGTGGCATTATGTTAATGACATTGGCACCAGAGCTTACCAGTGAGTCAATTATTAAACAATTGATTACTAAAGGAGTTATTTTATTTGCTGGGCACTCTAATGCTACAGAACAGCAAGCGAATACGGGATTTAAAGCTGGTATAACGGGTGTTACTCATCTTTATAATGCCATGTCACCAGTGACAACTCGTGAGCCAGGTTTGGTTGGTGCGGCACTCACCAATGATCAGGTCTGGGTTGATATTATTGCTGATGGTTACCATGTTCACCCTACCAATATGCAATTGGCTATTAAATGCAAGCCAGCAGGTAAAGTATTTTTAGTAACTGACGCGATGGCGACAGTTGGAGCTAATGATTGTAATGGGTTTATGTTAAACGGAGAGCGAATAGAAGTCAGTAAAGGCCGTTGTATTAATCAGCAAGGGGTGTTGGCGGGTGCGCACTTAGGGATGAACCAAGCAGTGAAGAATATCCTACAAATGACAACTGCTAATTTAACAGAAGCTTTACGAATGGCCTCTTTATACCCTGCAGCTGCTATTAATCAAGATCAACAATTAGGTAAGCTGAAACCTGGTTTTCGCGCTTGTGTAACGGTATTGGATAAAACACTCGATGTATTGGCTACGGTGAGTGATGGTGTTGTTTTCAAGAATAAAAAAATGCCAAATGAATGATTTTGATGGAAGTTTAATTAATGCACTATGGGTTTGATATTGGTGGTACCAAAATAAGTTTTGCTGTGTTTGATCAGCAATTTAATCAAATAGCGTATCAGCGGGTTGCTACACCTAGTGGGTTTACTGAGTTGTTGGACTTAATTGAGCAACTGGTTTACCAGCATGATCAACAGTATGGTCAAACTGGCACAGTTGGTGTAGGGGCTCCAGGTTGTGTTAATGGTGAGCTTTGGCTCGCAGCTAATGTTCCAGCGATTAATCAGCAACCATTTAAACAACAGTTGCAGCTAAGATTAAAGCGAAAGTTAGTGGTGACCAATGATGCCCATTGTTTTGGTATTGCAGAGGCAGTTGCTGTCGATGCAGATAAAAGCAAAACAGTATTTGCTACGGTATTAGGTACAGGGGTTGGAGGTAGTCTAATTGTTAATGGCCAGCTAGTCGAAGGAAAGCATGGTCTTACTGGGGAGTGGGGACATCAACCCCTACCTTTGCTTAGTTATCCCTCTACAGTTGAACAATTGAATTTACCCACCTTACATTGCAATTGTGGTCGCGTGGGCTGTATCGATACCTATATTTCAGGTTCCGGTTTACGAAAGTTGGTGAGGTGTTTTACAGAGCAAACTATCAGTGCTGAAGCTGCGGTTGATGCTTGGCGCCAGAGAGAGCCAATTGTTTCTAAGGCAGTTGATAGCTATATAGAATGTCTAGCAGCCAGTTTGGCAATGCTAGTTAATTTTATTGATCCTGATGTCATCATTTTAGGTGGGGGAGTGTCTCAAGTAGCTGAGTTTTACCCGGCTGTTATTTCACGCTGGCAAAAATATACCTTGATTGGCAATACTTCCACCACCCTACAAGCAAGTCAGTTTGGTGGAGATAGTGGGGTAAGAGGGGCTGCCTATTTGGGCTGGACAGCCCAATAGCCTTCAGTACTTGAAGTGTAATGACTGCCTGCTAAGCTGAGATGAGGCTAGTGGTAAGCTTACTTTAGCCAAAGTGAAGGGTATAATCTGTCTTACATAAGGAGATGACAATGGAAGTCAAGAGTTACCATGTTTTATTTTATGGGGGCCCAGAGGGTTACCAAACCAACAGGGCACAAATTGCTTTATATGGCAATGATGGTAAAACCAATGCATTTTTGCGGTTTAATGATGCTGGCATGGAGTATGAGAACGACTATCAACGTGGTGATATCATTTATATGCACATGCCTTCTGCCATGTTTGAAAATATCTTAGATGTGCTCCGTAATGAAAAGCCTGTTTATATCTATTTTGCTCAAGGTAGAGGCTTTTTATCCACCTCCAAAGAGCCAATTGGTGAAGGTGAGTAACACTACAGTACAGTTTGCAATCACTTAATTTGCTTTATTTTTTGTAATGTATTGGTGTTGAGCACTACACTTAGAAAGTGCAGCTTGGATAAGAAGCTGCACTTTTGTTTTATTATCAGGTGTTTTAATAACACCATATAGTAAATAAGGCTATCCCGCTGAAGTGACAAGAGTGTTATGACGATAACTTCTGTTCAGCAACAATGGCAACGGATTGAAATTTGGTTTAAGCAACATGAACCTGCGTTTTTAACAAACTTGGGTCAAGGGGCCAGTGATGTTGCGATTAAACAGCTGGAAGCAGCAATTGGTTTAAGTTTACCAGAAGATTATAAAGCTTTTTTAGCCATTCATGATGGAGAAGGAAGCTTGCGTTGTGATCCGGGTTCTCTTGAAGAGGATGATGACCTGGATGAAGATGCTCCTTTGGTCTGTGGAATTATGCCATTTCATGGTGATTTATTACCAACAGAAGAAATAGTTGCTTACCGAAATCAATTAATTGTTTGTGTTGAAGACTTGGATGATGACCAAACATTACAGAAATTATCTGCTCAGTGCCCAGAAGTGCAGCCGATTTTTTATGATGAGCGATGGATTCCCATTGCAGCAGATCCAGGCCATAATGAAGTATTTATTGATTTAAACCCAACCCCTAAAGGAAAAGCCGGGCAAATATTTATTGACTATAAAGAGCCTCTATATCGGGAGGTGTTAGCCGACTCGTTTGCTGCACTGCTGAAAAAGTATGCAGATGGGTTAGAGCAAGGCCTGTATGAAGTTGTCAAAGAAGATGATATTTTAAGTGTGGTAGAAAGATCATAAGTTAAAACTTCCGCTAACATCATAATCAAAATTGTTAATTAATATGGCGGCGCACCATCCTACTGCATGGATTAATCAACTACTCGGGCGTCAACAGATTGATTTAAGCCACTCTATTGACTCAAATATTCCATTATGGTCTGAAGACCCCAAGGTTGTTTTTACCCAAGTGGCAGATTACTTGCCAGATGGCTATTTTCTACGGAGTTTTACTATGGGAGAGCATAGTGGGACTCACTTGAATGCTAGCAAAAGTTTTATTGATGAAGGGGATGATATTGCCTCGATGCAACGCAGCCACTGGATATTACCTGCGGTGTGTATTGATATTCGAGAGGCTGTTGATGAAGAAGTCACTTACCAGTTAACGGTTGGTGATATATTACGCTGGGAACAACATCAGCGTCCGATTCGAAAAGGAGAAGTACTGCTTGTGTTGACTGGGTGGTCTGAGTACTGGCTTGCTCCCAAAGAATATTTCAATGTAGGAGCTGATGGTATTGCCCAGTTTCCTAGTGTATCGCAGCAAGCAGTTGAATTTTTAATCCACCAGCGAGAAATAGCAGGGTTAGGCATTGACACCCATGGTTTAGACTCGCCCCATGATAACCATTTTGGTATTAATCAAGCTTTATTAAGTAACCAAAAGCTTGCAATTGAAAATCTGGCCCATCTGGATCAATTACCCGCTGCTGATATTTTGCTGTTGGTAGCTGTCTTAAAATTGGTCGAAGGAAGTGGTTGTCCCTCTGCAATAACGGCGATAATTTGAGCGATTAATCTTTTAATTAAAAAAAATCATACGACTGCTTGATTATAGATTTGTTTTTAGTTATTTATGTGATGCCAATAACAACAGGCAGTTTAAAAAGTAAATTTCTTTAGATAAGAACGAACATGTTTAATTAAATCCCATGCCTAGGAGTATATATCCAAAAAGCATGAGGATATGGTCGATGCGAGTTTTTTTAGGAGAGGCTGTCAAGCGACGAAACCCCATGAGCTTATAAATAATAGGTAATTGGGTGAGGCGTGAAGACAACAAACGCTAAAAAACACTCGAGAACAGTATAAGGCCATTCGCAAAAGGGCAGAATTTAGGGGGAGCAGATGGTTGCAGTGACTGCTGAGTGGAAAGTTCAGCTTTGGGTGAATTGCCCAGCGTGTAAAATGCGATTCGATTTTATTGATACTGAAGAGTATCATATTTTGGATCATGATGATTTAATTCCTGCAAAAACCCAATCAGGGCTGGAAATAAAATCGAATTGCCCTAGGTGTGAGCAAGACTTTTATATTAATAATACAGTGTATTACTAATATTAAAAAAAAGCTTCATTACTATATAGCCAAAGCGAATGATTTTTAGGGGGCATCGAATGGTGAGTTCTTGTGGCACTTTTATGTAAATTTAAGTAGCTATTGCAAGCCTTTTTGTATCAGACTTGCCCTCCATGAGTTTATATTTTTATAAATGACTGGTGCTTAACAAGGACAATAAACACTAAAATTTATTCGAGAGCGGTATAGTAATGAATTTTTTGTTAAGTAAGTTTACTTAAGATGGGAGATTTTTTTGCTATAAAATAGCTTAATATAGTTTTTATTTCTGGTTTAAAAAAAGACTTAGTCAGATGAGGGGAACTTTGGATATTCAAAATGATATTTTTTTAGCAGTTGTCGATATTCGTCAGTTTTCTTATATTCAACCAGTGCTTCTGTAAATTTCGCGGCTAATTCATAAGCGTCATCTCTTGCTCTTGAAAAAGCCATATATACAGGAGAATCAGCCAGTGTTGGGGTTAAAAACTCAATCTGATCGAGTACTTGCATTCTCTTTGCGTGGTAGATAATAGTAGGCTTGGTGCCTAAAGCAATGTCAAATCTACCTGCCAACAGCATCTTAATTTGCTCCTGCTCACTAACCGCATTTTGTTTATTTAAGTAATTAGCAGTATCGTATGCTTTGCCAAATGAATAACCAATGACACCTCCAAACCGGTAGTTACTTAATTCTTGCAAGTTGTTTTGATAATTGATATTGCTTCCCTTTTTGATAAACATCCAGGCTGATTCAAATGCATGAGGAACACCCGTATAAATAACAGCCTTTGCTCTGTCAGGAGTATTGAAAAACTGACAAACCATATCAGCTTCTCCTGTTTGAAGATATAAAACTACTCGCCCAAAAGGATAGCGTTTAAATATTATTTTGTGGTTTAACTGCTTAGCAAGTTTCTGGGCAGTTTCAGCAGAGATACCCCGAATAGTGTCTTGATCATCTTGAAAATAATAAGGAGGATAATCAACCATTCCCAGTGCTAGCTTTAACTCTTTTGCAGCAGTATGAGTACTGGCTACACAAAAGAATAAAGATAACTGTATAGTTATTAAAAAGTGAGTTTTTATCTTCGCAGAAGTCAGTATAAACTGTAACGAGTCTGACAACACTGAAGGCCATGATTTCATTGGGCTATATCCAAAAAATGATGTTTTTTAATGAAAACTTTTATCTAAATTACATATTTAGTATAGAGGTTAATAATAATCATTGGCTGATAAGCTCTTTTTATAGCAGAAGGGTATTATTTTTTAGAAGTTAAATAATGAAAGTATAGAGTGCAGGCTATAGCTGTTATTTAGCATAAAGCCACTTTGGTAATTCAGAGTGTTGGAGGGGAGCTATCAATTAAATGACATGGTAGTTGGTGGTAATAAAGATATTCTTGGTTACCAAGAATTTAGCTAACTGCATAAAAGGCAGCTATTTGATGCCGCTGGCGCATTACCCTCCATATCAAGTTGTGATAGTTCAAGCGTTTAGTGATTTAGATATTTTTAGATATAGAGCTAATATAAAATATATTTGTTGATGCAAAATGTAATATAAAATTTATTGAAATGCTTTTGAAAAGAAGTGATAAGCAAATCAGAAGAGGTAGAAGTGATGTCTTAGGGTTGGCATAAAAAACTCCTGAAAGAGAATAGTTAGCACGTTTTTCTGAACCATACAGGCCTAAGAGAGCCCAGCTTTTAGTTATGAATGAGGATGAAGGAAAGTGGCCACTAAAATCATTAAAAAATGTGGTGAAATATAAAATTAAGATTTTATGGATAATAAATAACTATGTAGTTATATACAACTGTTTCTAGGCAGTTGCTTTTGTAGATATTATGCAGCGAACCATACTATAGTGATAGAAAGGTTACCTGATAACACTAAGTGTTATTGCTACTGCAATGGAATGAAAGGTGGTTAAAATGAGTGTTTTTGGCAAGCTTAAGTCTGCAATTAATATGGTTACAGGAGGCGCGGCAGAAGTATCAGTAGAGTTTGAAGAGCCGAAGCTTAATGAACCTTTCAATATTGTAATTCACGCTATGACTAAAAGTGAACCGGTAACAATTGATAAAGTTTACTTAAAAGTTAGAGGTATAGAGGAAGTAGAAGTTGATGTCACTTATACCGAAACCAATCAAGCAGGTGATACACGGTCAATCTCAGACTCTGAACACCGGTCGCAGATAACCTATGAATATGAATACATAGTGAGTGAGGAACAAGTGTTGTCTGCTGACACGGAACATGAGTGGGTTCAGGCTGTGAGTTTTCCTGAAGATTGTAAGCCTTGTTACTGTGGGCTTAATGCTACTCATCGGTATGAAATATTTGCAGGGCTAGATTGCTTTGGTAATGACCCAGAT
The DNA here is from genome assembly GCF_011009015.1 of Spartinivicinus ruber. Lineage (NCBI taxonomy): Bacteria > Pseudomonadati > Pseudomonadota > Gammaproteobacteria > Oceanospirillales > Zooshikellaceae > Spartinivicinus > Spartinivicinus ruber. The sequence goes on along the minus strand of NZ_CP048878.1, from coordinate 5,130,803 downwards.
TCAGGTTGGATTCAATTACCTTACTTTAGTTGATTTTTAAGCAGACTTTATAAAATAATTAAATAAGCCTGTATTGTTATAGTATAAACAAGACAGGCTTATTTAGTAGTAAAAAAATATATGGTTATTTTTTTGTTGGCTGAGTGTAATGCTTAAATTGACTCTTTAGTAAATTATACCGATCATGGATTATTTTTTAGGTGTGAAAATTAGTCGGTAAATACTCTCGGAGTAGGGTAATTTAGGTGAGACAACGGAGAGATGAAGCCCTGAAATATAGTAAACTAAATGATTGGGGTAGTTGACGCCTCGGCAATTGCTTCTGCGATGCTCTAATTAGTGATATCCATACTACCTTTCCTAAATTGCATTATCACCATCCTTGCTGGTCAAGAATGATGGTAACAAAGCCTCAAAATTATTCGCAAAGAGTATAGTAAGAAAAGAAAGTTTTATTTTTCTTTATCTATGATATCTATCACAAATCTACTTTTTATAGATATATTGCAAATGTTGTATAAGCATTTAACTATCAAACTGTAAGTTTTGTAAAAAGCGTTGCTTGTGTAGTATGGCTGATGTTAATAAAGCTAGATATATGTATTGAATCAGTCTTGAACTAATAAATTTGGACATAACGTGAAAAAGTTGTTTGAAAAACTGTCAGTAGTAAGTCTTGGTACTTTAATTTCATTTAATTTATATTCTACAGAATCCCAAATTAATAAGGTATTATCCGAATCAAACAATCATACTAACTATCATCTCAATTTATTATCTAATGAAGAAGAAATTGAGCGTGAGGTGGAAGTAGCAGAACAGGCTTATGATATTAATGGCACCCTCTTAGGAAAATTATATGCAGATAACGTGTTTATTCCTGGTCCTGACGTGACTGCTAATCAGGTGCTAAGTAGATTGGGGTTTGATCAGGAAACAGGTTATTTGATGGATGTGTCTTACATAGGCAAAACGATTGAGAAGTTAGCCCGAGAACACTATACTGAATTTTCTCAACCATTTGCTGAAGCATTACTCAAGAGTGCTTTTAGAGCAGTTGGGCTTGACAGCTATTTTCCTTATGGCACAGAACTAAATATTAAAGCCTCTATTGCACTACGAACCCTTCAAGACAGCTTGAATCCAAAAGCAGATACAGCAACTGGTGAGGAGTTGTTATTGCTATTTGATCAATTGAAACCCTTTAGTGTGGCATCTGAAAATGAGAGTGGATCAGAAAGTGATTTCATAACGCCTCAAATTATCGCTGCCTTTATGTATTTAGAAGTTCGTACAATAGATAGACAAAACCTAAATTTTGCAGATGCTGTATTTAGTCTAAAAACAGATAAAATCGTATTGCAAGATCATAATGGTGTTCGATTTATTAGTGGAGCAGAGGGGAAGAAAAGCGGTGAAATAGCTGAAATTATTTTTGGTGAAAATAATGAGTTATCAGAGCTGGTGGTTGCTATTGCACTTGAAGAAGTTGGGGCAGATTACTTTTTTAAGTATGGTTCCATATATAACGTACAAGCGACAGTGGCCAAAAAAATATTACTAGAGAAGGGGGTTGATATAAGTGATTATACACCAGAGGGGCTGCTAGCTGTTTTTTATGAATCTCAAAACAACTATAACCAGGTTTCTGCTCAAACCTTTTTAGATTCTCCTGCATATCAAGCAGCATTACTGCTTGCGCTAATTCAAGGAAAAAATGTTGAGCTTGCTGATGTCACCTATGTGCGTACTAATTATGAACTTCAGCTTGAATATGTTGATTGGGTTACACAAACAGACTTTTCTATTATATTCGACTCCCAAGGTTATATAAGTTTACCTTCTCGTAAGGAAGTAGCTCAGGAAATATTGCAGTCATTAGATGTTTGGGAGCGGTTAACTAGTGAGACAGACAAAGAGGAACTCATCAAAATATTTCTTGAAACTGGAAACGCTCAGGATTATCAAGGAAAGCTCATGATCGGCGCCCTGGGTAATGATAATCAGCTATTTGATAACCTTACTGTAAAGGGAAGCCCATACCTAGGCATTAATGATAAAATTGATCTTAATGATATTTGGAGTCGATCCTATAATGAGTCCGCAGATAAAATTATTGATCTGAAAGTGAATACTTTACGGCTTGATATTTTTCAGCTAGGCGGTAAGAGTGCATTAGATCAATTCGATCAAGGTAAATATTATAGAATTAACAAAGTCCAAAGATTTAGCAGTCAAGTGATTTATGACTTGCCTGAGCCAGTATTTCTTGGCTTTAAACCAAAGCAATCTGAAGAAGGGGCACCATGGTTTAAAATCGATAAAAAAACGGGGGAAGTGTCATACTGGGATAGGTCTTTTACAGCACTTTACCCGACAAACAAAAGGTATCAAACTAACGTTGATGAGCTACTTTTTGGTAGTTGTAGAAAACCATATGATTCTATGCCTGACGGGGTGCCCCAGCATGTAAGAAAAGAGGAGCTGATATGCCATATCGAGTCGGGCATAATGAAACAAAAGTATCAGCTGTATTTTAAGAATCAATTTATAGCGAGTAAGTCAAGTTATAAAGATTTGACTGCCAGTCAAATCTTTATAAATTTTTTGAAAGGTTTTATACCTGGGTTAAGTACATTAGAAGCTATCAATGAAGCAAGTGGAGATGATTACGCTGATCCTAATAATCTTTTATCGAGCCTAGTGACAGACTCCATGAGTATCATCCCAAGTTTAGGTCCTTTATCTAAAGGTGCTAAAGCATCAACGTCAATCCTGCGGGGGACTTCTAAAGCATTGGCGCGAGGGGCTGTTAAACAGGGAATTAAAGGCTTAAGTAAGGCAAGTGCTGTTTTTGCCAAAGGGCTAGCTAAATCATTGAAAAATATTGCCCTAGATGCTTCAAATCTTGATATTGCAATGGCAATTGGTAAATCAGTTAAGCGGTTGTCAACGAATGGGTTAAATCGCTTCAGTGGTAAGCTTATTTCTAGGGTGGGGAATGAATCTATAGGCAGTGTAAATATATCCCAACAATCGATAGTAAGTAAATTGAACAAGCAGTATCGAGTTGAGGATCTAAGTAGTCATGTTGGTCAGCGAGTAAATAGCACCAATAAGTTGTATCACTATTTGGACAACAGCGGACAAGTGCAACAGGATTTGTTTGCATTGCAGATTAATGATGGCCATTATCTATTAGTGAAAAGAGGGCGTAGTCATAATGTGGCGGGAAATGCCAGGACAGAGAATTTATCTGATAGCTCATATTACCTATATCAACCTCAAACCAAAGCAAACCAGCACTGGTTATATAAAGTAGATAGCAGTGATCAATGGACATTGCATCATGTAGGAAATTTTGCTGGTGGAAACAGTAAAACGGGATATTTTTATGCGCCTTTTGGTACAGAAGATATTGTAAACATGGTCATTTCCGATAATGCAACTAAAATGATTGGGGGAAAGGCGCCACTTAAAACAATTGTCGATAGTAGTGCTTATAAAGATCAGTTTATGAATAGCTTATCTAAGTGGGCATCTAATGAAAAAAATGCAGTTTATTTTCAGTTGGTAAAGAAGATTGAAGATACTGCTAAAGCTAAAAATATTCCATTGATTGCAGAGGAGATACTAAGTATAGATCAGTTAAAACAGATACTTGGGGAATCGAGTAAGAAAACCATTTATAATTATTATAAAAGTTATCATATCGTAAAATCATACAGATGGATATCTAAAACAGATAATGTCATAGATAATAAAGGTGCGGGTAAATTTTTCAGTACCTTAGGAGATGACACCAAAATATACGTTCAGGGTCACGGTGAGGCAGCTTCTGATTTGATTTCTACAAAAAATCCAGGCAGCGCAATAGATACATCGGATTTGGCCAGTAGGTTAAAGAATGGTGGTTTACCTCTGGACTATAAAGATATCAGGATTACATCTTGCTGGAGTGCTGATATCTGTCAGCTTACAAGTTTTGATAAAGCTTCGACAGGTATGCCAAGCTATGCAGAGTTTTCTGACAGTTTGAAGCCATTAGCCAAAAGTGTTTCAGATGCTTTTAAGCATAAAGGTTTTAATCAATTAAAAGTGACTGGTTATCATGGGGCTGGGGTGGTTAATAGCTATGAGTACGGCAGACATATGCTTCGTGTTGTATTCCCTCAAAAAGGCGGTGTTTTAGGTAAGATGCGTAAGGTGTTGAAAAAGCCACCATTGTTAGGGAAAACTTTCGAAAAAAGCAGTGAAGCGAGGGTTGTGTTCGAATAATAGCTAATTTTTCATAAATTAAAGTATGTATGTTGTAAACAATATTTTGTATAGTTAATACGAAGAAAATTTAATGGCGGTTATATTAAGGTATTTAATTTAATGTGTACGACAAATAGAGTGGTCCAGATTGCAGCTATAATAGCTACAGTGTCTATTACAGCTTGCTCAAATCTGAATACTGTAACAACTGAGGATGCAGTTAATATTAATAACTTTACTTATACTGGTGGTGTTTTACGAGAGAAGTCATCTACAGCACTTATTGGCTCAGAGGAAACTAAAACTGTTGCTAATCGCTTATTAACAGAAGTAAAAAAAGGGGATCATGCTGTTGGTTTGGCTGCACCACAAATTGGAATTGGTAAGCGAATTTTTGTTTTTCAAGTGCCTAAAGGCATCCCAGAAAAATTAAAGGATAAAAATATTGAAAGCTTGCCCTGGACAGTAGCAATCAATCCAAAATATGTTCCTACTGGTAATGAAGTACAAGAAATGGTAGAGGGATGTTTTTCGGTACCCCATTTTTACGGTACTCAAGTACCTCGTTATAAGAAAATACGTTATAGCTATAGCACTATAGAGGGAGATGAAGTAGAAGGTATTGCAACAGGGCTATTTGCACAAATCTTTCAGCATGAAACAGACCATTTAGATGGTAAGTTATATATTGACTTGGTGAAAAATAAAAATAGTTTGAAGTTGTTGAAAGACTTACCGAAAAAGCCAGTTAAATCAAGTGATGATAAAAAGAGTTAAATTGCTAATACCTAGGACGAATATTAAGCCATAGCAGACGCTATGGCTTAAGGGGCTTCTAATAATATTACTACTTTTTAGTTAAAATAGCAGTAAGATCACCTTTATGATCTACTTCAAACTTACCAAAAAGGGTTTCGCCATTACTCAATTGAACGATAGCGGTAGAGCCTTCTATATCAATGTTATGTACGCCTGAACTGATATCTCCGGTAAAGTCTGGGTCCATTCCTTTAAATTTAACAGTTTCTCCATTGCTAAAACCGCTAAACTTGAAAAATACCACATTAGTATCAAGCCCAGTAGTTTTTACTAAAGTTGCAGGTCCATTAAAGGAACCAACAGAGTCCCAGGTGACAGGAAATCTGGCAGTTAAAGAGCTTAAACCAAAACTGCGAATATGGAAGTTAGACATGTTCTCGATTTGAAGATCGATAGCATATGAGTCAAGAGCATTTGGGAATTTGGCAATAACTTCGCTCATTTTTCAGTCCTTTGATAGTTTCTATTATTTTTTTGAACAGTAGTTTTTTTTGTATTGCTTATTGTTCAGTTAAAAACTGATCCTGCAATAGGTTATTCATGCAGTTGGCTGCAAGTATAGTACACAATGTGCGTATGGGAAGTTATAAGTATACTTTTACCTAATTATCACTATACCTAAGCCATTAACTGCTGTATATTTGAACAGCATGGAAACTTAATTGAGAAGGTATAAATAATGGCTATCAACAAAGTTCAATTTCAAAAAGGCCTGAGTTTAAACGAGTTTCTCAAACAATATGGTACAGAAGAACAATGCTTTAATACCTTATACAAATTGCGATGGCCAGAAGGTTTTCAGTGCCCCAATTGTGGATACGACAAATGCTGTCAACTCACTACTAGAAAGCTTCAGCAGTGCTATAAATGTCACCAGCAAACATCTGTAACTGCAGGTACTATCTTTGAATCAACCAAATTACCATTAAAGACTTGGTTCCAAGGGATGTATTTGATCTCCCAAGACAAAAAAGGTATATCAGCCATAGAATTACATCGCCATTTAGGTATTTCCTATCAAGCTGCCTGGAGAATGAAACATAAGCTCATGAAAGTGATGCAAGAAAGAGAAGGCACCAAGCAATTGTCGGGTTTTATTGAAATTGATGATGCCTATCTTGGTGGTGAGCGTACAGGTTGCAAAAGAGGTAGGGGAGCAGATGGGAAAATACCTTTTGTAGCAGCCGTAGAAACAACAAAACAAGGTCAACCGACACGAATTAAACTGAGCATTTTAAAAGGGTTTAATAAAGAAGAGATAACGGCTTGGAGTAGGCAGAATTTGGCCAAGGGCAGTACCGTAATCTCCGATGGACTGGCCTGTTTTAATGGTGTCATAGAAGCAGGTTGTCTTCATGATAAAATTGTATGCGGTGGTGGTCGTGCATCAGTAGAGGAACCTGAATTTTATTGGGTTAACACCATCCTTGGAAACTTAAAAAGTGCTTTACGTAGTACTTATCATGCTATTCGCGCTAAATATGCACAACGTTATCTTGCTGAATTTCAGTATCGATTTAATCGAAGATTTAGCTTAGTAGAATTTATTCCTAGGCTAGCATTTGTAGCACTGAGAACACCTCCACTACCAGGTAAGCTACTAAATATAGCTTAGGTATGATGATAATTAGGTACTTTTATTGTTAACTAAAGATGGAATAAACATTAATTAATTTATTGTTAATTTTTTATGGCTGAATATCTGTTATTCACTAAATGCAGCTAGCTCGCTAGTAACGTGTTAACAGGCCCTAGTGTAGAAACTGATTGCGAAGCTATCCTTATCAATGTTTCAATACCAATATTAGAGAGATGTTGATTAAGTCATTATGTCAAAGAAGTCTACGCCTAATCTTATTCAATTGGTGGAGCAAGTAAAATCCTGCCGATTGTGTGAAGCAGAGTTACCACTGGGACCCAATCCTGTATTAAGGGTAAGTGGAACAGCCAGGCTGTTAGTAATAGGCCAGGCACCAGGAACTAAAGTACATAAAACCTCAATTCCCTGGAATGACCCAAGTGGTGATCGATTACGTAACTGGTTGGCGATGGGTCGAGACACTTTTTACGATGTCCGAAAGATAGCCATAATGCCGATGGGTTTTTGCTATCCAGGAAAAGGAAAAAGTGGCGATTTACCTCCCAGACCAGAGTGTGCACCAACCTGGCATCAGCAATTGTTGCAATATATGCCTGATATCCGCTTAACTCTGCTGATTGGTCAATATGCCCAGCAATATTATTTGCAGGATAATTATAAAACACTGACTGAAAGGGTAAAAAACTGGCAGCAATGTTTACCTGGTCTATTTCCTTTGCCCCATCCTTCACCACGAAATACCTTGTGGCTAAGGAAAAATCCTTGGTTTGAGGAGGAAATAGTACCTGCTTTGCGAGCGCTGGTAAATAAAGCGCTATGCTCGCAGGTCTATGAAAAATCGATTGGTAAGATTATTTAAACAAGTTTATTTAGCTATGCTCGCTTATGCTAGGATAGGATTTAATTCGCTGTCCTCACCTTCTAAAATATTATAGAAAATAGCCATATTTTTAATACTAGAACCATGGTTTAAATATTGGCTAACAAAATACTCTAAATCTTGTTTTGCCATAGTGTGTTTTGTGTGGCGAATAAAACGAGCAAGGTCTTTATAGAATCGCTGTTTTCTGATTGGGTTGCGTTTAGCTTTTTCTAAATCAATTAGCTTAGCAGTAAAAGAGGCAGATGATGGCACATCATTAACGAAAATGTGCTTTGGATATAAGCAGTTATGGGTAAAACCACTATCATGTAATGCTTTGATTGATCTTGCTACTGCTTTTAATACTAACTGCCAGGAGGATAAATGCTGGGAACGATAGCGTTGATACCATTGTTCAAGGCTGCAATAACCTTCTAGTTCCTGAGTAATTAAAATGGCTTGCATGCCCTCACTAGTATGCATTTCACCATAGTAAAGCGGTACAGCAGTAGGAATGTTATTTTGTTGAAGTAGTTGCAGATTGCTAAATTCACGGGAAAAAGTAGGAATGCCATGGATGGGGTGGCGAATGGTTTTAGTGTTATGATTCAATTGTTTTTTGATAAATACTGGATGCTTTTCACTGGAAGGTGATTGTAACTCAATTTTTGATACGCCACTCCAGCCATTTCTTCTCTGATTAGGGGGCTCTACCCATTGCTCTGGAAACTGCCATATCTCTTTAAACCCGTGTAAATGGTTGCTTTCAAAAATGGCTTGCCAGGTAGGATTAGTGAAAAACTCCCGTTTGGGCTGGTGAGTTTTACTACTCATATTTCCCCCGCGTATCTTTTTAATTTTATTTGTTGTTAGCTAATGGAGCATTGCTAATAACTTTTATATTTATATATTTTGTAAATACAGACTAGAATTTTAGGAAGCGTTTAGCAATAAAGTCAAAGCTTAAGAGTGATAGTTTTGAAGAATTGAAAACAAGTCTCAACTTGGGTGAGTAGTCAGTCGATACTGATAAGATATACCCAAAGCGAAGTGTATAGAAAGGCATTGCTTCCTTGCATGCCTCTTTTGCTATAGAAGAGAATGGTTGGCTACAAGCTAATAGCCTTGCAGCTTATCTAAATACTCCGGTAAAAATAAGGAGATTGATGGAATATAAGTAATTAATAATAAAAAGCCTAGCAATAATATCAACCAGGGTAAGGCGGCTTTTATTACCCACCCAATACTTTGGTTAGTAATACCGGCTGTAACAAATAAATTGAGTCCAACTGGTGGTGTGAGCATCCCAATTTCCATATTAACTACCATTATAATGCCCAGGTGAATTGGGTCGATACCTAATTGAGTGGCAATTGGAAATAAAATAGGCGCCATGATTAGTAAGATTGCTGATGGTTCCATGAAGTTACCAGCTATCAGCAATAGAATATTAACAACAATTAAGAATCCCCAGGCTGGTAAGCCCCATTCCACGATCGTCTGGGCAATCGCGTGAGGAATTTGCTCATTAGTAAGTACATAAGCAAACAACATGGCATTGGCGATGATAAATAGCAGCATTACACTTACTTTAGCTGCTTCTAACACAACTTTTTTAACCTCGGCATCTACCACTGATTTAGGTAGAGCTAATACCATTTGCCAGCCATTACGAGAAATGGCTTTTAGGGCAGATTCATTAGGGTAACGCCAAGGGGTATTTTTAAGAGGGCCAATGTCTCTATAACCAAATACAGCGACTAAAAATGCATAAATTGCGGCAACAGCAGCAGCTTCGGTTGGGCTGGCAATACCGCCGTAGATGGCGCCTAATACAATGACAATTAATAGTAGACCGCCAGTTGCTTTAATTGCAGATACGGTCAATTGCTTAATGCCTGGGAACTGCTGAGCTGGCAAATTTTTAATGCGTGCTACTATATAAATGGCCACTAATAAAATGCCACCCATCATTAACCCTGGAATCAATCCAGCCATAAACATTTTAGCAGCAGATACTTCGGTTGCTGCTGCATAGACTAGCATAACAATGGAAGGGGGAATGAGAATGCCTAAAGTACCTGCATTGGCTATAACACCTGCGGCAAATTTTTCGGGGTAACCTGCACGAACCATTCCGGCAATAACTATAGAGCCAATGGCTGCAACAGTTGCTGGAGATGAGCCTGAAACTGCCGCAAATAACATACAAGCTAACACGGAAGCCATTGCCAGGCCGCCTCTAATGTGCCCAATACCGGCTAAAGCAAAGTCAATCAACCGTCTTGCTACACCACCGGTTGATAAAAAACCGGAGGATAAAATAAAAAAAGGAATAGCCAGTAAGGTGTAATGATGAGAAGTCGATTCAAATAATTTTAAGGCGATAGTGGCTAAAGAAACATCGGAAAAAAATAAAATAGTTAATATGCTGGACAAACCTAATGCAATGGCAACAGGCATGCCAAGCAGCATAAATAAAAATAATAAGGTAAATAAAGCAACTGTTGTCATTATTCTTTACTCCCTTCCTTTGCCAAGGACATGCTTTCTTTTGCTTCATTAGCAAACTGTAAGGTGGAGGTTTCTCCCTTAAATAATTTAATTGCTACTTGAATAAATCGCAGTGCTAATAAAATAAAACCGATTACCAAAATGCTGGATGCTTGCCATTTTTGAATAGGCAAGTCCTCCATTTCCAAGCCAATCATTTTCAGTTTGCTAAGATAAATCCAGCCGCCGTAAATAAATAAACCACAATATACCAAGCAAAGAGTGATAGTGAGTAGTGCAACCAGTCGTTGGTATAGGGAAGGGAGTTTTTTTACAAAAGCATCCACTCCAATATGAGCACCAGTTTTTACCCCATAGGAGGCACCAAATAACACTAACCAAGCACCTAAATAGAGGGTAACTTCTTCAGCCCAAATTAAGCCCTGGTTAAAACCAAACCGCATGACAACTTCGATAAACACCAGAAGTGTCATGGCGACCAGAAGTAGGCATAAAATGACCTCTTCCAGTTTATTTAACCACTGGAAAACTTTTTTCATAATATTACTCGTTAACTTGACTACCCTAAGCTATGGACATAACCCTCTCCACCCAAGCTTTCTTTAAAATAGGTTGTTAAAAGCTAATGGATATGGAGTAGCAGGGTATTCTGTGTAGCGGCGACAAAGATGTCGCTTTAGCTCTTGACGGGCCAAGAAAGGCCCTTCAAGAGTGGAGGAAGAATAGTCTGTTATTCTATATCGAACACTAAACTTATTTTTCCACCTACTCATTCTGACCTTTTCCCCATGGGGAAGAAGAAACTCAGTTTGGTAGCTAAAATGGAGAAAAACTAGGTTATATATTATTTACCCTTATTAGCAGCTAAAGCAGCATGAATTAACTCTTTACCTAGTTCCGCTTCAAATTTTTTCCAAACGGGTTTCATTGTTTCTACCCATTGTTGACGTTCTTCTGGGGTTAATGACACTATTTGAGAACGCTTGGAATCGATGATAGCTTGTTTATCTTCCTGATCTTTAGCCAAGGCTACTTGGTTTCCATAGGTAATTGCTTCTTGTAATGCTTTTTCTACAGCAGGTCGAATATCTGTGGGCAGGCTTGACCAAAACTCTTTAGAGCTGAGTACAACATAGTCTAAAACACCATGGTTTGACTCAGTAATATAAGGTTGTACTTCATAAAATTTCTTAGAGTACATGTTAGACCAGGTATTTTCCTGGCCATCAATAGCTTTGGTTTGTAATAAGGTAAATACTTCAGCAAACGGCTTTTTAACTGGGTTAGCTGAAACAGCTTTAAATTGTTCAACTAATACATCGGAAGCCATAATGCGGAATTTCTTCCCTTTAGCATCAGTTGGGGTTTTTAACGGAGAACTGGCAGATAGCTGCTTAAATCCATTGTGTAAATAGCCAAGGCCGACCAAGCCTCTTTTTTCTAAGGATTTTAATAGTTTTTTTCCTTCAGACCCTTGTTGGAAGCGGTCAACTGCTGCCATATTGTCAAACAAGAAAGGTAAGTCAAAAACCTGAACTTGTTTGTTATATTTCTTTATTTTGGATAAAGCTGGGGCTGCTAGTTGTACATCGCCTAGCAACATTGCTTCAAGTACTTTGTCATCACCAAATAATTGAGCATTAGGAAAGACTTTAACGGTTACTTTTCCCTGTAATCGCTCTTCAATCAGCTCCTTAAACTTGGTTGCCATTTTCCCTTTAGGAGTATTTTCGGCCACCACATGAGAAAACTTAATTTCAATGGGTGCTGCTAAGGCACTTGCTACACACGCTAAGGTAATTGATACTGAAGCAGCGATTGTTTTTAATAATTTCATTATTTTGTCCTCGTCGCAATATCCTAGTTTTTATTTAACTAATCTATTAGCTAATTGTTTTTGAGTTAATATTCACTAGCTATTCCTGGCTAATGAATTACCTAATGGTTCACTATCAATTGGCAAGTATGGGGCCAACTTTAACAAAAAGTAAATAGTTGTTTTTAATCAATAGGTTAAGCTGTGTAACAAGAGGAAAAAATGTTTGAAAAACAGTCGGTAGTGGGTGAAAAGCCATCTATCAACAAAATAAGATGGGTGGAAATCCACCCATCTTATTTTGTTATACCAAAAGTGTTGGAGATTAATAGCCTTTTAAATAGTCTTTACGAGTTAACCCATATTTTTTCATTTTGTCGTACAAGGTTTTACGTGGTAAACCCAGGCAAACCATGGTTTCTTTTATACTTCCTTGGTTTTGTTTCAAGGCCTCTTCGATTAATGCTTGTTCAAATCGTTCAACTTTTTCTACCAGGGTTTGGCGGCGCTGAATATCTTCTATTGTCTGAGAGGCTGGTAGCTCTATGCGCCAGTCGTCGCCTATTAGTACATAGCGTTCAGCCCAATTTCTCAGTTCCCTGACGTTGCCAGGCCAGTCGTGCTGTATCAGTCTTTGTTGTTGTTCAGTGGTGAGAGGACTAACCTCGCGACCATAACGGGCTGCAGCTATGGATGCAAAGTGCTGAAAAAGTAGTAGCACATCATCAAGGCGCTCACGTAAGGATGGGATTTTTATTGTCAGAACATTTAACCGATAATAAAGGTCATTTCTAAACGCGCCTTGCTCACTTTTTGCCAGCAAGTCTTCTTTAGTAGCAGCGACAACACGAATATCCAGATCAATTAATCGGTTAGAACCTAAGGGTTGTACCTGTCGTTCTTCCAATACTCTTAGTAGTTTAATTTGTAAACTCAGCGGCATACTTTCAATTTCGTCTAAAAATAATGTGCCACCATTAGCGTATTCCAGTTTGCCTACACGCTTTTGTCCTGCACTGGTAAATGCACCTGCAGTGTGGCCAAATAGCTCGCTTTCGATCAGATTCTCTGGAATGGCACCACAATTGATAGCGACAAAATGATGCTTGGCACGGTTGCTATGTTCGTGTAGGTAACGGGCAATCAACTCTTTACCAGTGCCTGTTTCTCCCTCAATTAAAATATCAGTAGGTGTATTCATAATTTGATGGATCAGCCGACGTAAGTTGCCTATGGCGGCATTGTTGCCTAAGATTCTGGGGCCGGGGGCGCTTTGGGTGGCTACCTCAACTTTTAGCTGCTGATTTTCAAGAGTAAGCTGGCGCTTCTCTAAGGCTCGTCGTACTACATCAAGAATTAAATCAGAGTCAAATGGCTTTTCAATAAAATCATAAGCGCCTGCTTGCATTGCCTTGACTGCAGTAGAAATATCACCATGGCCAGTTAGCAGGATGACAGGCTGGGTTAAATCCAGTTTAAACACTTGCTCCATTAACTCAATACCAGAAATTCCTGGCATATTAATATCAGTAATAATAATACCCGGCCAGTCTGGTTGATAGGCTTTTAGCATGGTGTCAGCAGAAGCAAAGGTTGTGACTTGATAGTCTGCCAGCTCTAAACTCTGCTGAACTACCCGGCGAATATGTTCATCATCATCGACAAACCAAATGTAACCTTTCATAGAAAACTCTTTTATTGAAAGCCTATTTTTGTTTATTTAGTTTTTGATTATCTTTATAAAGTGGCAACTCAACACTGAATACTGCTCCTCCATCCGGTTGACTAGCAGCAATTAATTTTCCATTAAATGATTCAATGATGCGTTTTGATATAGTAAGTCCTAAACCAAGTCCTAAACTTATCTCTTTAGTAGTATAAAAGGGCTCAAATACTTTTTTAAGATCACTAATGCCAGGGCCAGAATCACTAAACTGAATGATGACTTGATCATTATTGGTTTCAACCGTAATTGTTATTAGTTTCTCAGGGCTTTCACTAAGTTCCTGAATGGCATTGGATAGCAAATTAACAAAAACCTGTTCCAGTCTAACAGCATCACCTAAAATTAAGATTTCCTCCACAGTAAAATTAACAGTGCATCTTATTTGATGGCGTTTAATTTGGTTATCAACGAGGCTTAGAGAGTCATTTATACAGCTTGTGATGTGTACTGGTATTAAGCTACCTGATGTTTTGCGAGAAAATACTTTAAATTGAGCAATGATAGTTGCCATTTTTTTACATAATAAATTGATTTGACCAAGATTATCAGCTGCATCTTTCAAACGGCCTTTGGCTAAAAATTTTCCGGCATTATCTGCATACGCTTGAATAGCGGTGAGAGGTTGGTTTAACTCATGATTGATACTTGCAGACATTTGTCCTAGTAATGCAAGCTTTGCTGTTTGAATCAACTCCTCTTGAGTTTGTTTTAATTCAGCCGCAGTTTTTTCCCTTACTTTGACTTCTTCTTGTAGTCGTTGGTTACTGGCAGTTAAATCTGCAGTTCTAGCCATAACCCGGGACTCGAGTAAATCCCGAGCTTCTCGTAATTGGCGTTCATTTTTAACTTTTTCGGTAATAAACAAAACTACTAATAAACCTAAAGTGAGCAAGGAAGCAACTAGGATAAGGGTGAACCAGCTGTCTTTATGTGCTGAAGCTAAGTCTAGTAAAATATAAACCCGCCAGCCTGCTTCTGGCATGTCAAGATAACTGGTCAAATATTGTCGTATATTGCCATTAGACTCAGGAATAGAAAAAATTTCGGTGGTGTGGGTAAAAGGTTGTGTTAAGGACTTTGTTGTTAACTCCAACTCCATAATTGACTGGTTGCCATAGCGCCTAGCATACTGAAGGCGTCTGAGTTGGCTCATGGATAAGGGCTGTAATGATTTAAACCGCCACTGTGGGCGGCTGCTGATAAAAATAATACCATCAGGGTCTGCCACTACTAACTGGGGTTGACTTCGGTCCCAGGATGTCTCCCAACGGCTTTCAATATTACTGAGGCTTACTTTCACCACAACAATGGCCACAATTCTCTGGTTATGTTGAATAGGATAAGAAAAATAGTAACCACGTTGTTTAGACGTGGTGCCTATAGCATAGTAACGGCCTGCTTTGCCCTGTAAGGCCTGTAAAAAATAGGGGCGATAGTTGAAGTTTCTGCCGATAAAACTGGTTGGTTGATTCCAGTTATTGGCGGCAACAGTTAAGCCGGTGCTATCCAGTAGATAAATATTAGCTGCATTAGTTAGAGTAGCAGTTGTTGTGAACAACTGGTTAATGTGGTCAATTGCTTGGTCTGAAGGTTGAGCTGCGTAAGCTTGCAATAATGGGTGGGAAGCCAGTAACTGAGGAAGAGACTCATATTTTGCCAAAATACCCTGTAAGGTAATTCGATACCGGGCTAATTCATTTTGCGCCTGCTGTTGTAAATTAATATAGGCAGACAGTTTTGTATGTTGAGCAAACCATAGCAGTGTGATAAGCATTGCCATTATGCCTAGAACAATTACAACTAATCGGTGCCTTAAGTTGTTGGATGCTGGCTCCATAAATACCTGCTTAGTTGCCTAAGTATTGCTTGGCACATGATTATTTTATCTTATTATTGAAGCTGTGAAAAACCCTTAAACTTTTCATGTAAGGTTAATAGAGTATTATTAGAGGTGCCCTAAATCCTCTGTCAGCTTTTGTTTTACCTTCATTAGTTTTGGGTAGTGTGAAAAGTATACATCAAGCAATTGGTTTTTATCTTGTTTCGGTAAAGCTGAACTGTGCCTTAAAAAGCACTTAAGATCTTTATAAGCTCGCCACCGTTTGCTGGGTAAATACCTGAGTTTTTCCAGGTCGATGACTTTAATTGGCTGGGGATCGTTTGGGTCCAGTGATACAAAAATATGATTTGGGTATAAGCAATAGTGACATAAGCGGTGGCGGTGTAATTGAATAATCCAGTCAGCAATATGTTGAATGACTCGCTGCCGCTCTATAACAGTAGGACTCTTTTTGTACCATTCGAATAAATTAATGTGGTTGACTAATGCTTTCGTAATTAAAATAGCCTGGTGCTGATTTGCTTGGCGACGCTCACCAAAATATACAGGTGATAGTGTCGGTAGCTGAAGTTGTTGTAATTTACAAATATTTTTATATTCTCGGAGAAATGTAGGCTCTCCGTGAAAAGGGTGGGACAGACTACGAGTGTTATGATTTTCTTGGCGCTTAATAAAAACAAGTAGTGGTGAAAGGTTATTTTCCTGACAGCCGTTTGCTGTTGCTGCATTATTAGTTGTTTCTAAATGCACGTCAGGTTGTAAATGATATTGAATAACTCCACTCCAGCCGTTACGCCGATAGTTAGGCTTTTCAAACCAGTCAGTGGTTAATGACCAGATTAACTCAAATTTATCTAGCTGGTTGTGTTGAAATAGCTTTTGTAAACTGGGCGTGGCGAAGGTTTCAAACATCATTTCTCGGTTAGCAGTTCTAAACGACTCGCTAGTAAACCATAATCAGATAAATAGTCAAATTCTTATAAAGGACACTTTTAATAATTGTTTGCTGCCTTGCTTGGAAAGGCAACCACACTACTTTACTGTTCAAGACCCAGTCAGCTTGCACAGAGGCGATAAACAAAAGTTGCTACTGTGAAGCTTGATGGTTGAAGTTGGCTGACTAAACTGAATCATAAACCACAAACCCTGTTTAAGTTGTCGTGTTGGCTATGAACCCAGCAGAAGAGTTTGATTTAAAAGGTGTTTTTATTCCTCCACAGCCAAAGCTGATGCTGCAGATTAATGAAGCGGGGGAAGATCTTAATAAGATTGCAGAAATAATCAGCACTGACCCTGGTATTGGTGCTCAAGTGCTTAAAACAGTTAACTCACCAGCTTTTGCTAGGACCAAAACGATTAACTCCATTCATCAGGCAGTGATGATGCTGGGGAGTGGCTATGTCACCAATATTATCAATGGATTAATGCTGAAGCGTGCTTATGATCATGTGGATACAGAAGCACTAGAAAGCTTTTGGCAAGGTTCTAAAGACGTATCATTAGGAATGGTCTTGTTAGCCAGACAGCTGAATATGCTTGCAGTAGATGATGCTTATTTGATTGGCTTATTTCACAACTGTGGTATTCCTTTAATGTTGCAAAAATTTCCAAACTACATGGAAATATGTCAGCAATCCTATGGTGAGGGAGTGGAAAATATCGCGGAATTTGAAGACCAGCAGCTTAATACTAACCACTGTATTGTTGGCTATTATGTGGCCAAAGCTTGGCAGCTAAACAAAGATGTGGCTGAAATTATTAGAGACCATCATCACTTGACTTCAACAGAAGATAAGTCCGCTTATTTTAAGGGCAATGAGCAAGATGACTTAGTGTGTCTATTAAAAATGGCAGAGCATATCTGTAAGCTTTATAAGAGTTTAGGCAAGCAAGATACTGACTATGAATGGGAGCATATTAGAGGCACGGTATTGGATCATGTAGGTTTGTCAGAGCCTGATTTTCTTGACTTGCAGGAGCTGACCCGTGAACAACTTGGCTTATAGTTAGCTTTGTGGTTACCAGCGCCAATTGATAACAGGTAGGCGTTTCCACAAGGGGGTGAGTAACCAGTAGCAAAAGATACCTCCTATATCTGCAAGTACATCTAACCCAGAGGCAGATCGATTAGGCAAAAAGCTTTGCACTAACTCAATAAATAAACCATACCCCAATAGTGTTAGTACTTTTGCAAAGCTAAACCGTGTTTTAGGAAAGCTGCTATCCAGTAAATAAGCCAAATAACCAAAAGCAGCAAAATGCTTAAATTTATCGCCAAAGTTAGCTAATACAAAGTCAGGCTTTGGTGAAAACGCAAGCCAGCTGATAACCACCAAGCTGACCAGTAAACAGGCTAATGACAAGCGCTGGTGCAAGTAACTATTACCGTTTGCCATATTACTTTATCGTTATTTCACTTCTGCGAGTTTGTTGGGAGAGATTTCAAGCCACTCGCCAGGTTTTAAAGCTCCTAAGTGTATAGGGCCAATCTGATATCGCACAAGCCGTAATGTCGGGTGACCAATAGCAGCAGTCATTCTTCTGACTTGCCGGTTACGACCTTCAGTAATAGTAATACTTAACCAGCAGGTAGGGATCTGTTTACGTTCTCGGATGGGTGGGTTACGAGGCCAAAGTGCTGGGGGCTCAATAATGCTTACCTGTGCAGGACGAGTCACTCCATCTTTTAATAGGACGCCTTGGCGAAGTTGATTAAGAACCTTAATATCAGGAATACCTTCCACTTGAACCCAGTAAGACTTTGCCAGTTTGTGGCGTGGATGGCTGAGGCGGTGTTGAAGTTCTCCATTATTAGTGAGTATTAGTAAGCCCTCGCTATCCCTGTCAAGTCTGCCTGCAGGGTAGATGTTAGGGATGTTAATAAAGTCAGACAGTGTTTGGCGGCCACTTTGATCAGTAAATTGAGTTAACACTAAGTAGGGTTTATTGAAGATAATAACCCGTGGCTTAGGTTGAACACTTTTTGGCTTAATATCTTTGTAGGGCGAGTGATAGCGTTTGGGCGTGTAGGGGTTGTTCATAGAATAAGTTAACTACTGGCTCAATTTTTCGCGACAGCCTCTATAAAATAGAGGAGTTTGTGAATTGGTTACTAAATGATCCGTATTTGTACGGATTGTGGTCAAGCTAAATTTTAACCAGAATGAAGTTGTTGATAAGCTGCTCCAACCTTATCACTTATCATGTTCGTTCTTATCTTTGCCCAGCCAATAAGCTGGGTTTTTTTATGGCTGTTTATTAATAGCTACCAATCATTTCAACGACGATTGTTTTAATTACAAACGCTAGAACACCTAAACATAGCACCCCAAATAATACAAATGTGCCAAATTTTCCGGCTTTAGACTTTTTGGCTAAGTCATAAACAATGAAAGCCATAAATAATATCAAGCCTGTCAACAGTACTTTAAGCACGAGGCTTTCAAAGTCTTCACCTTCCATTACAACACCTAAACTTCAATATTTACATATAGGATTAATATTCCACCTGACCACAGCAACTCTTTATATAGCCTAGCATGTTGATAGCCGATGAAATATGTGGACTAGTATACAATAAGTTAAATGTCTGGGAGCAACTATCTAACTAATTATATTGCTGACCTGGAATGTCATTGAGTGACAATATTTTGGTTAACTTTGTCACACAAAGTGACTGGCTTGTGAGTTTTTTCACTTAAACACGCTACAAAAAAGTGGCATGATCTCTGCTGCATATTAGATGTCGTGTAAGCTGATAGCTCTATCTTGAAGAGGCTTTAATTAAGAAATATTTAATTAAGTGACTTGCAAGATAGGGCTAATTTTTTCTAAACCCTACAATTAAGCATCTTGCTCATTAGCTGTAATCCCTAGATGACTTATTTGGTCATTCTGTGCAAATTTTCTAAGTGCCTTAATTTCAGCGCTGCTAATAGATTTCTTTTTAGTTAACTGGTTATGTAGTTCTGTAAGGAAGCTGAGCTGAGTTAAATAAAGTGGGTGTGACTCTACATATTGGCGTAGCTCTATACCACTTAAGTCGTCTACTTCCGTGTGTTTGATAAACTTTAAAATAGTGACCAAGCTTAAATCAGCAACATGTACTGCATCTTCCAAGTTAGGTCCTAGTGCAAACATTAAGCACGAGATAACTGATACGGCACTGTCAAGTGCGGGTGATGCTCCATACATGTCGTATTGGTCTAAATCAGGCACAATCTCTTCAGCTTTAGCCAGCCACTTCTCTAAAGCTGCCGTATTTTTTTGGCCTGCAACATGTTCCCAAAGCAAGCTAATCGCTTGTTTCAGTACATTAATATCGCCAAACTGGGTCAGCTCTGAAAAAAGCTGGTAATTAGGTAAACTGCGTTCAGCTATTGCTGTTGCGAAAGCTAATTGTTGCCAGTTAGCAAGCGGTTTAAGCTGTTTAATCAATTGTGCTTCATTCACAAGTTAGTTGATCCTTGTCCTTTAATTATCTGGTAGGGTAGTGTAAACATTGAACTCGACGGGCTCAATGTGTTTACTCAAGATATTAATTGCGTCTGCTTTGTTATGGGTTTGCTTTGTAATTAAAAGAGCCATTTGCTACGCAATTATGATGATTAAACTGCTAATGCAGTATCTATTCTCAACAGCAATATAGTTAAACTATATTCGAGTGGTTGAATGAAGCACCTATCGTTTTGGTTTTCAGGTACACTAGAGGTATGCCTCCTCAGGGTGGGTATTGAAAAAAGTGCAGAATTATTGGTCTGAAGGTACATGATTTATTTACTAAATCGGTTTTTTAAGCAGCTGAATCAACAGTTTTTAATGATATCTCTGGTTGGAATAACACTGGTTGTTGTTTTTCATTCGCTGCTTTCTTGGTTGTTATTGTGGTTATTAGGCGAGGGCGATTTAGTTAAGCCTGAAGTGTATATTTACTACTATTTAACCACGGCAACAACAATAGGTTATGGTGATTATTCGCCAGTGACCATCTGGGGTAGATTATTAGTTGCTTTCTGGGTAATGCCTGGTGCTGTGGCATTATTTGCGGCTTATTTGGGCAAGACAACACAGTTAGTTGTAAGTTGGTGGAGGAGAGGTATGCAAGGTAAGGGGGATTATTCCAATTTAGCTGATCATTTTCTGATTTTAGGCTGGCATGATGATGACACAGCTCGGATGGTTGAGTTAATTACAGCTGATGCCAAACGAGCTGAGCGGGATATTGTATTGTGTGTAGATGATGAGATAGAAAACCCGTTTCCTGATACTGTTGCATTTGTACAAGGGCGCGCCTTATCTGATGAAAATCTACTCATAAGAGCTGGGGTGAAAACTGCAAGTCGAATTATTATTTATGGTCAAACCGATGACCAGACTTTAGCAACTGCACTTGCTGTTGATGCGTTGAAGCCGAAGGGGCATATTGTTGCTCATTTTGAAGATGAACGGAAAGGTGAATTACTGAATAGTCACTGTCCAAAAGTAGAATGTAATACTGATATTGCCGTAGAAATGCTGGTGCGATCTGCAGAAGATCCAGGTTCATCCAGGGTTCAAACACAGCTATTATCGGCTTTATCTGGGCCGACTCAGTACAGCTTAAAAGTGCCAGATCACTTTGCTGGTACTGATTTTGGCAAGCTCTTCTATTATTTAAAAGAG
Source organism: Spartinivicinus ruber (assembly GCF_011009015.1). Classification (NCBI taxonomy): domain Bacteria; kingdom Pseudomonadati; phylum Pseudomonadota; class Gammaproteobacteria; order Oceanospirillales; family Zooshikellaceae; genus Spartinivicinus; species Spartinivicinus ruber. Next base: position 5,109,705 of record NZ_CP048878.1, on the reverse strand, counting down.
CATCATAATGCCACTGCTTTTGGAATGGCAGGAAATGTAGCAGGTACTGATTTAATTCTTAACCCCAAACCCAATACTCAAGTTAATCGTGGTCAACTGATCTACTTTATGGCGCAGGAACGAATTACAAGCGATGAGGTTAAATGGAACTCATTCGCCTCTGAATAATAAATGGCATCTCTAAAGTTAGTTCTTGTGTGTTCTTAAGTATTAGTGCTTGTTACAAATTAATAAAAGAGGCCAGTCAATGTTTGGAAAATGGTTTAAAGGCAAGCAGCCAGAAGCATCTGAACAAAATAAATTACCTAGCCCATTAAACTTACGGCTTGGAGCGGCGGTGACACTAGATACTGTGGTGATGACTATGCTGGCTGATAAGTTGAATTTTGAAGTGCCTGGCAGTCAGCAAATTATTGAAGCACAAGGTGTCACTAGCCTTGGCATGGGGTCATATATTAACCGTTACTATACATCGGAAGATGGGTTTATCCAGGTTAATACAACAGGTGGTCACGAAGAGCAGCACATTGATGATGTAAAGTTTTTTGTGTTTGCAAAAACGCTATACCCTGGCACTGAAGCAGAGTGGGATACCTGGTTGGCTGTGGGAGGGCAAATAGGCCAGCCAACCTTAAGCTTTCTTGATACTCAATATCAAAGAGGCTTCAACTCAGAGACACCTGGTACCATCCGGCCTATAGAGTTCACCGAGACTGTACATTCAAAAAGTGGTGAGCCCCCTTATCAAGTCGTACATCGTGCTATGTTTTATGAACGCCCATTGAGCGGTAGTGATCGTTATGAAGGATTATTGGTTTCCGCAGAACATAATCCAGATGGGGACTGCCTGGTATTTAGTTTAGGAGTTGATTTAGATCCTATGTCACTGTCTGTTATTTAGAAACATCCTAACGACGCGACAATTTGCTGTGATGTATGACTAGAAAAACTTAATTTGTAATAGGAAAATAACATGCTTACTTATTTATCCAATATAGGCTTATTCTTTTTGTATTTTATTTCAGCATCTGTGCTGACTATGGCGTATGTTTGTATTTACACTAAAGTGACGCCGCATGATGAATGGGAATTGATTAAGAAAAACATTACAGCGGCTGCACTGGCTTTTTCCGGTAGCTTGCTCGGCTTTATTATTCCATTAGCTAGTTTAATTGTCAGTGCGGTAAACCTTATAGATTTATTTTTATGGGGGGTTGTTGCATTACTTGTTCAGTTATTAACTTTTAAAGCAATTAGTCACATTATGCCTTGTATTTCTGAACGTTTAGCTAATAACGAAATGGCTTCTGGTATTTGGTTAGCTGCGGCGTCTATTGGTGCTGGAACAATAACTGCTGCTTGTTTGACATACTAACAGGAGGTGGTTAATGAAACGTTCAAAAACCGTTAAACTAGTCTTGATGGGATTAGCGCCTATTGGTTTGACGGCATGTGATGGTGAGCCGAATTATGAATATATGACACTCAATGAGTGTATTGATTATGTTAGAGCTGTTGATAGAGACTCTGAGTTTGATCTGGATATTTTAATTGGATCAGGATATTCCCGTTCAAAGCTGGATAAGTCCTTTTACAGGTATCGTGAGAAAAAATATGGTTCTTCATACAGTAGTAAAAAATCTTCTACCAGTAGCAGCAAGAAAACCACTACTTCATCTCGTGGTGGCTTTGGTTCCTCATCCTCTGCTCGAGGCTCTTGGGGTAAGAGCAGTTGGGGGGGATAACTAACTATGCAACGAGTGCCGATCAATCCTCGATCAGACTGGCAAGCATTAGCCAATCAGTTGGGTTTTAAATTTCATACCTTGTATGGAGAGCCATATTGGGATGAATCGGCCTATTATCAGTTTACCTTACAGCAAATAGAAAATGATATCGAAGATCCGACAGCTGAAGTACACAATATGTGTCTTGAGCTGGTGGATAAAGTGGTAAATGATGAGCAGCAGTTACAGCGTCTACGGATTCCTGAACTTTATTGGGATTATATTCGTAACAGCTGGAGGGCGGGTGATAAGCATTTATATGGCCGAATGGATTTAGCCTATGATGGCTCAGGTCCTGCTAAGTTTTATGAATATAATGCTGATACCCCCACCTCGCTTTATGAAAGTGCTTTTTGGCAATGGATTTGGCTGGAACAAACGATGGAACAGTCCATGATTCCTGCTAGTAGTGACCAATTTAACTCAATACAAGAGCAGCTCATTGAGCGTTTGACAGCAATAGATATACCACAGCCATTGTACTTTGCTTGTTGTAAAGGAACTGAAGAAGACCGAGGTACTGTCCAGTATTTTGAAGATTGTGCTGTTCAGGCGGGATTAGCTACAAAATTTATTTATGTAGAAGATATTGGTATTAGCCCTGACGGGGAGTTTACCGATTTAGACGATTATACCATTCCTACTTTATTTAAGTTGTACCCTTGGGAATGGCTAATGGACGAGGCATTTGGCCCTGTTATTCCTCAATCTGGCACTCAGTTTTTAGAGCCCCCCTGGAAAGCAGTGCTATCAAATAAAGGTATTTTACCGCTATTGTGGGAGATGTTTCCAAACCACCCTAATTTATTGCCAGCCTTTTTTGAGGATGAAATCAATCAAGGGAGTCGGTTTACCAAAGGATTTGTTCGAAAACCACTATTTTCGAGGGAAGGTTCAAATATTACTTTGCAAGATCACCAGGGTAACCAGCATATAGTGGAAGGCCCCTATGATGATAATGGCTATATTATCCAGGCTTATCATCCATTACCGGTCTTTTCTGATAATTATACCTTGGTTGGCAGCTGGGTTATTGCAGATCAACCTGCTGGTATTGGGATTAGGGAAGACCGGCAAGTAATTACGAAAGACTCATCACGGTTTTTACCCCATGTAATTATTGCTTGAGCAATAAAAAAGGTTTTATATATCATTCACCTAGCCGATTAAACTTTAATTTGACTTTGTGGTTGTGAGTTTTTCGTGTTAGGAAGAGCTAATAGCTCTTCTAAATACCAATTGCAACTATTTACAATGCGTTGAAAACCATCAACTACTTCTTCAACTGATACATTTATAAGAGGCAGATGCAGAACAGCGCATGCCTCTACCGCATCTGATGTAATAAAAAAACTGACAGGGAATTGTAGTTGAGTATCCCGGTTAGCAATCAATAAAGTAGCTAAAAGAGTCGGCTCTGCAGGTGCTGGCCCCAGTGAGGCTAATATTTCGAATTTTTCGTTTGTTGTTTCAGATAAGTGAATGGTTTGTCCTGACTCTAAGGTAAAAACAATTTCTACATCATCATCCAGTACAGGAACATATTCACCGCCAATTGCGGTGAATAAAGCTGCAACTTTTTCATTAAATAAACCACTACTGTTAGACATATTTTAAATCATTTTGCTAATGTTTGGTCAAGCGCTTACTGCACCAGACAGCCCTTGTACTTCTGCACGGTTTGGTTCAGCAATATTATTGGCATTTGAGGCGACAGCAATTCGTCCTCCTTCGAAAATTTTGTAACCTGGAACACCTGTGTTGGCTTGTTGAATTTCATGGTTGCCAGATTCTAATAGCATTTTATCGTGAAGCTTTTGACGCTCACCTATCATGGCACTGGAAAAGTCTGCTGCTTTGCCATCATTCAATTCTTGCTCAATTAGGGATTGTTTTATTTCTGCATCAAGCAGGCCAGTGCGATCTTTACCACTCATACAATTCCAAGCAGGTACTACACCAATCTCATTACTTAGAAGTACCACTTGCTCTGGTAGGGCATAGGCTCTGTTACCATCTAAACGGTGTTGGTTGGTTAATTTAAGCTTAGCAATGTTGTCCATATAGGATTGAATGCGTTGTTTTTTTACTGTATCAGTACAAGCTTCTTTATAGTTAACAGCCCAATTTAACAGTCGATTAAGGGGATCGTTGTTTAGCCTGTCAGCTAGTTTCCAGCCAGTTATATCAGTATTGGGATGTTTATCAGCAAGCTTAACGAGCATAGGGTATTTGCTTGCTAGTTTAGCACCACCATTTACTCCAAAATTAAATGCCAGTACATCAAGTTTTACCGTAATTTCTTTATTTTCACCATTAATATTAATCGTGAATTTTTTTGGTTCTTTACTTGCCCGTTCCCAAGCTAACAGTTGCTCTTGTATAAATTGTCTTTCTTTATAAGCTTTACCTTTGTAAAACTGGGAGGGAGTTAATAGTGAAGTTGATGTTAACTTTAACTGAAATGGTTCATTTTGCCTATTAGATTGTAGGTGTGCTATTAGCTGTTCCTTTTGAGTTTCAAGTGCAGCTTGAATAACTTCATGTGTACGCTTGTCTGCACCCGCTGCGCGAGTATTTGAGTCCTTTATGGCAAATGGCGTATTAACCCCATGGCGAACACCTTGAAAAACAGTTTTACCTGTTGAGTTTTTAAACTTTGACACCCATAAATTAACAGCATGGTTCGTTTCGTTGGTTGTCATGGAACTGATACCTGCCACTTTTGAGTTTTGATAGGTGACTTTTAATGAGGGCAGTCGAGCAGCAGGTATCATTTCGCTTGTATATTGACTGACTTGCTGATCTTGTTTCCATTCAATAGTTTTTGATATTGGTTGCCAATTTTCGGTATTTTGGTTCAGGCGTTTGGCTATCGCTTCTTTTAATTCTTGTTTGACTACTTTTTTTGTATCCTTTCCAATGGGGGCTGCTGCAAGCAGGATATTCTCCATATTATTTTTCAACTGGTTGGCGGCTTTCATCTGTTCTTTAGATGCGAATCCCTTGGTAGGGTATTGTTGTTGAAAATTTTTTAAATTATTGGTTAACGCACTAATTGTTTCCTGATTTTTAAAATCATGCATTGGAAATGTAACTAAAACATCGTGTGCTGCGTTGACATATAACTGAATCAGATTTTGAAGATTTTTTGCATTTTGAATACTACTGGAACTATCTTGGCTGTTTTTTATATTAATGAGCCTTGCAGCTGCAGGCTTCTCATTTTCGAAGGCATATTGGGCAGCAGTTAAATCATAAGATTTTGCTTTTTTACCAATATGGACCTGAAAAAAATGACCAATATTTGAAAAAAAACTGCTAACAGATGATGAAGGCTTTTTGTCATTAGCAATACTCAGATCTATTGAATTATTTGTTTTATCAGTAGAAAAAGCTGGAGAATTGCTAATGCCAGTCATAATAAAGACTCCTAAAGGTCTTATCCTTAACCGTAAAATATATAACCTGATAGTGAAAATAGCTATCAGGTTGCTATGAGTACATTTTTTATAGCTTGAATAGATACAGTGTTCTTTTAGATTTAGGTGATAAATTTTATGGTTTTATCAATTGAGGAGAAGGTTGGTTAGTTATCAGCCCAGTTATATAATAACTGGGCTTTGGTTTGAGTGAGGAAACAATAGTAGGTATGTTTATGTTTCTCCCAAAAAACCACCTGTTTGATGCGCCCATAGTTGTGCATAAATCCCGCCAGCTGATACCAGCTCTTGATGGGTGCCTTGTTCAACAATTTTTCCTTGATCCATTACCACAAGCCGATCCATTGCTGCAATGGTCGAAAGTCGGTGAGCAATTGCAATAACTGTTTTGCCTTGCATGAGTTTATACAGATTTTCTTGAATGGCGGCTTCTACTTCAGAGTCAAGAGCTGAAGTGGCTTCATCCAAAACTAAAATAGGTGCATCTTTTAGTAGCATTCTGGCAATAGCAATCCGTTGTCTTTGCCCTCCGGACAGTTTAACACCACGCTCACCCACTTGTGCTTCAAAGCCTGTATTGCCTTTGGGGTCAGTTAACTCTTGGATGAAGTCATAGGCTTCTGCTTTTTGGCAGGCAGCGATTAATTCTTCTTCTGTGGCATCAGGTTTTCCATAAAGAATGTTTTCTCTTACTGAACGATGCAATAACATGGTGTCCTGGGTGACCATACCAATATTGGCACGTAACGACTCCTGTTTTACAGTGGCGATATTCTGTTCATCAACTTGAATTTCTCCTTGTTCAACATCATAAAACCTGAGTAGTAAATTAACCAAGGTTGATTTACCTGCACCCGAGCGGCCAACTAAACCCACTTTTTCACCTGGTTTAATGTTCAAGTTCAGGTTATCGATAACACCAGATTGTTTGCCGTAGTGGAAACTGACATTGACAAAATCTATAGCACCTTTTTTGACCTGAATTGGTAGGGCTTGGTCATGGTCAAGTACTTCACGTGGTTGGCTTAAAGTATTCATGCCATCCATCACTGTACCAATATTTTCAAACAAAGAACTTATTTCCCACATAATCCAGTGGCTCATTCCATTTAAACGCAGAGATAACGCAACAGCCACTGCAATAGCCCCCGTAGTCACTTCATTTAATGACCATAAATATAAGGACAGAGCGCCTACAGCAAAAACCAATGTATAATTGATCCAATCCAGGCAAACATTGAATCCTGTTACCAATCGCATTTGTTTATGCACAGTAGTTAAGAATAGGTTCATACTGTCTTGGGCGTAGGCTGCTTCACGCTGAGTGTGGGCAAATAGCTTTACGGTTTGAATATTGGTATAGCTATCAACAATACGACCAGTCATTACTGAGCGAGCATCTGCCTGTTGGGTCGAAATACGACGCAAACGAGGAATAAAAAACCATTGAATACCAATATAGGCGCTAAGCCAGACTAACAGTGGAATCATGAGACGTTTATCTGCCTGGCCGATTAGTATGACCATGGTAATAAAATAAATGGAAATATATACCATTACATCAACAAGCTTCATCACAGTTTCACGTATCGATAAAGCGGTTTGCATCACTTTGGTAGCAATACGACCAGCAAAGTCATTTTGGTAAAAAGCCAAGCTTTGTTTTAGCAGGTAACGGTGTGCAAGCCAGCGTATTGCCATGGGGTAGTTACCTAGCAGGGTTTGATGCACTAACAATGAATGGATTAGTAGCACCCCTGGTATACCAATCAATAAGGCAACACTCAATATGATTAACCAGGTTTTTTCTTCGGTAAAGAAAGTAGTGGGGTCATGTTGTTCTAACCAGTCAACCAAAACCCCCATCATTCCGAACATAGAGGCTTCTGCAACAGCAGCAATTGCTGTAAAGAAAGAGACTAACAAAATAGGACGCCACATGCCGCGGGTGTAGTATAAGCAAAACATCAGCAGCGTATTGGGAGGCTGCTCAGGTTCCTGCTTAGGGAAAGCTTTTATTACTCGTTCAAAATAAGCAAGCATCATTTTTCCTTTACAAAACCAGGTTCGGCTATTTCAGCAAACTACAGGTATTTTGCATGTAGTCCAATGAGTCCAAAGTGTTAGTATTTTCAGCATATTTGCTAACAAAGTCCATTCTGGAAATATTGATAGCCTCTTTAGGCTGACTATTTCAACAAAGTACAGCCACTTTTAACATTCGCGAAAGGTATTACGCATTTCACAGTCCTTGGTAGCGCCTGTCAGTATTGAGCATTGTTGATAACAGTGGTGAGCTAACTCTGCACAAAATTTGCTAATTTAAATCAAAAAATTTGCACTTGCCTGTACTATTATTTGGCATTGAATATTATTGCTAATTTAAGTCAACCCAAAGGCTTTATTATGGTAAAAAATATTTTAAGATGGGAGCTAGTATTATTAGCATTATTAATTGCAGCAAACTTGTATCTGCAACTCACACCATTAAGTGAATTTGTAGAGAAGGTTAAATATACTCCAGAACTTGGAACAAAGTTTATTCCTTATTGTACCACGGGTGAGCTATCATCAGTGACAACTGATGTGGAAAGTCAGTTTAGTTGTTTGGCTGATCACCCAGGTGAAAAAGCAAGGGCTATGGTTTTTATACTGAGTATATTAATACTAGCTGCGTTCCCTTTCATTTATGTTTTTGTCGCACTTGCTTGCCGACTGGTGGGGCGAGTAGTTTTTGCAAAATACACTTAAACTGCAGGAGATAAAGATATCTGACAGTGTTATCTAAGGGTGGGGGTCTCCTGTAAGGGGGTAGGTATATAACCCACCCTGTTACTTGTTGGCAACTAACTATAATTAGCTAAAAATTCGGCAACTGCTGAATGCCCATATTTTCTTGCATAATACTCGGCGGTGTGAAAGTTTGAATGAGCTTTAATATCAGCACCTTTTTCAAGCAGTAATTTTACCATTTCTAAATGGCCTTCTTTTGCTGCTAAAGTAAGTGGGTGCCAAGTTTTTCGCATACCAAAATGGTTCGGTTTTACTCCTGCTTCCAGCAATGTTTTGGCAGCATCTAAAGCGTTGGCTTCTGCTGCAATCATTAAGGCGGTGTTTTTTTCATCATCTTCATCTTCTAAATCAGCTTTATTTTCTGCTAATAGCCTGACGACTTCACCGTGGTTATGTTTTGCTGCTTGCATCAATGCTGTCCGTTCATCCCAGGCTTTGGCATCAATATTGGCACCTTGTGAGAGCAGTAGTGCGACAATTGCTACCTCTCCTTTCGCTGCTGCTTTCATTAATGGGGTATAGCCTTGGGGTTGAACATAAGACTCAATATGAGCACCTGCTTTCAACAAACTATTGACAATTTCAGGGTGACCTGCCCCTGAAGCTAGCATTAATGGAGTATTACCATTAGGGTTGAGTCTTTCGGTGCTGGCTTTGTATTTAAGTAGCAACTGCACAGCTTTGTTATGGCCATTTTCAGCTGCCAGCATTAAAGGAGTTGTACTACGGGAAAGGTTGTCTGTCGAATCAATATTGGCACGATGCTGTAGCAATACTTTAATAGCTTGGTTTTTTCCGTGAGCTGCTGCTAACATTAGCGCGGTATTTCCTGCTTGGTCACGTCTTTCGACACTGCGTTCATCATTGGTAAGCAGTAAATCTAGAATTTGTGCATGGCCATTTTCAGCTGCTAGTAATGAAGCTGTTTTACCTTCATGATTAATTGCTTGAAGGTTGGCTCCAGCGGTCAGCAATGTTTCAACCATATCAAATTGCCCTTTGCTAGCGGCTATCATTAAAGGGGTTTGGTGATAAGCTAGTTGGGTATTTGCAGAAACGCCAACAGCTAAAAGGCGTTCCAACCAGGTAGCATCATTTCCTTTTAATGCTCGATTTAATAGTCCCCGGCTTAATGCTCCCTCGGGTTCTGCTGCAACAACTTTAGCTAACTCATTAGCATACTGGTTAATATAATCCGTGGTTTGTTGGCTATTTAATCGGTCAAAAAAAGTATGCCATTGGTCAGAGACTGCTAAATATCGTGGAGACAAATCTAATAGATGTTGATTATTTTTGGTGTTATTGATGGCCTCTATTACTAATGCAGACCAGTTTTCTCGGTGGTTATTGTTAATAATATCAATCTGCTCGGCAGGTAATAAATGCAATAGATCTTTGATTGTTAATAGTTGTAGTTCTTGCTGAATATTATTTTTTTTTAAATGCTGTACAAAAAACAATGGACCTTTATGTAGAATCTCAGTATTTGCTGCATCAGTTGTTGAAATTTTATGATATGGTATAAATGGTACTTCAGGTGTTTCTGCTAACCAACCTTTGCTCTCTAATAGCCGCATTAATGAAAGCGCTGCCAACGTTATTCCTGGGCGTAATTGCAGGCTATCATCCTGAACATCAAATAAATCTTCATGTTTAATTCCATGGGTCTCACCTGGTGCAATTTCCAGCTTACGATCCATCCGATTTAAAGCAGCTTCTATTTTTTGATGGAGGCTTGGGTTTTCATCATTCGGGAATAAATCTGCTCCGTATTCTTCATAAGAAACGGCTTGATCTAAATCAGATGTTTGTAGCTCGCTATTACTTTTAATAACTTTATACTGTTGCCAGGCTGCTTCAACTTCTTCATATAATGGTCTTAAAAATATATCTGCTACAAGCTTGGTGTTGAGTTTTTTCTGAACTGCTTCATAAGCTGCTGTTATGTCTTTAGGCGATATTGCCACCTCTGATATATAACGGTCTTGAATTTTAGTTAAGCCAAAATCTGTAGCGAGGTTATTCATATAACCATTTACATAGTGTATCTCATAGGCTTTTTTGGGGTTGTGGTGATTACGAACAAATTCTGTAATGATTTGTTCAATGGCTTTTTCTTTAGTTTGTTGAAGACTTTCTGACAACCCTCCTGCTGTTAGTGCTAACTCTCTGGTCGTGGAAAGAATATTAGATAGCGTTCCTTCGGAGCAAACGGTTACCCCTTGTGCTAAATTTTGTAAAGCATTCTTACGAATGTGTATAGGTATTTGTTCAACTTGAAGTAAGTGTATTAATTGGTCGATTGACTCTTTTCCCATGCTGTACAAAGTATCTATCATCGGACCAAAATAAGCGTGATCATCAAATAAACGGGTTTCTAGTAGAGAAAACGCCTCTCGACAACCAAGTTGCCAATCTTCGCTGAATTGGCGCAACACTGCCAGTTGCTGACGGTACTCTTCTTCAAATTTAGAAAAATCAGGGCTAGAGCGAAAACTAGGCAAATCTCTATGTTTTGCTGGTGAGTAGCGTATACCTGTTATTACCAAGTTGTTTAAGCCTGGCTGGTGTTGGTCAAGCAAATGAGGGCTTGGAGCTTGGTAATTATTGTTGAAAAACGTTGGAGTAAAAGATGAAACGGCTTGTGGCATTCTGACAAAATTCCTTATTGCTTCTGGTTACCAGCTAACCCCAATCATTGTTGAGTGATAAAGTGCTAACTTAGAAGTTATTACTATAAACAGTCTGTTGGGAGGGGCATGTTTCGATAATTTCCACGACAAGTGCTGGGTAATGGCAACTTTAACCAAATTTGATTGGAGAGTATAGAGGCTGGTTTTTTGAGGTAGCTATACTAATCTGTAACACAATTTGCGATTTTTTGATTTTGTACTGTGGGTCATGAAATCTCGGTCACCCAATAAGGGTCTAAACTATCTAATATAGCTAAAGCAAATAACTTATACCTATAAAAGGTGGTGAATGAGTAATGCAAGAGCAACAAGCATCGGATAATCAAATCGCTCAGTGGTTGACGTTTTCTCTTGAGACTGAAATTTATGCAGTAGAAGTGCTTCGAACCTTAGAGATTCTGAACTTTATGGAGTTGGCTCCAGTACCTGGGGCTCCAGGTTACGTGTTGGGAATGATCAGTCTACGTGGAGAAGTGATTAACGTTAATAGTCTTAGGCTATTGCTGGGGCTTCCTCAAGAGGACGTCACTGATCAATCATGTATTATTTTATTAGATATTGGTGGGCAAATTCAAGGCGTTTTGGTTGATAGTGTGTCAGAAATAGTCAGCATCAAGAGTGAAGATATTGACTCTTCTAACGAACACGGTACTGATTGCCCATTTATAAAGGGTACAGCTCACTATGAGGATAAAATATTAATTTTATTGTCAGTAGAAAAACTATTAGTTGGAGATGTAGGAGACGACTTTTAATGGAATGGATTCGCTTTTAGCGAATATGTCAATATAATACTTCTGCCCTCCTTGTAAATATTTATAATAAGACAACTCTGCTCATTTCTATCCATTTAGATTCAAAATAATAGAAGCTTTTATACTACTAATGTCTCTTTGTAAAACTATGGAGAGTTAAGTAATGAAATGGGTACTCATAGTATGTTTTTTACTATTACCAATCAGTGAGTTAAGTGCAGATAATAAGCTAATTCAGCGTTTGGCAGCTCAACAGGAGGCGATTCAGTTATTAGCACAACAGCTAGATGAACTTAGGAAAAAGTTTAAAAATCTGGAAGACAAGCTTAACAGTGAAAGTTCAAGTAAGATCTTTGGTGGTAAAGTGAGTTTGTCTAAGGATGGCCGTACGGTTGTATTTAGCGGTGTCAATGTACAAATAGTTAATGGAAAAGGTAAAACAAATACTACTAATGGGCTGGGCAATCTGATAGTTGGTTATAATGAATTATTAGTTAAAAATGGTGTACAAATGCATTACTTTTGCACAAATGGAGAATATCAGCATAAAAATACTTGTGAGGGAAATAATAGTAACTGGGGTAATAACCAGCAGAAAACTGGCTCGCATAATATTGTAGGTGGAATAGGTAACTCTTATACGCAGTATGGTGGAATGGTTATTGGAATTCAGAATATTATCAACAGAAAGTATTCTGTTGTCAGTGGTGGGTTGGCTAATCAGGCTAGTGGTGAGTTAAGTAATATTAGTGGTGGATATCATAATATAGCAATTGGCAGACTTAGCAGTATAAGTGGAGGGTTTGATAATATTGCGAGTGGTAAGTGGAGTACTATAAGTGGTGGGTATAATAATCGCTCGGATGGTCAGTGGAGTAGTATTAGTGGTGGCTCTGAAAATAAAGCAATCGGCACTGCAAGTAGTATAAGTGGTGGTGCAGCGAATATAGCTGATGGTTATAGAAGTAGCATTAGTGGAGGGGTTAAAAAGTCTGTTTCAGGTGACTATGAATGGAGAGCAGGGGAGTTTTATCAAACGATTGAACAAGGCAGTAGACGGCAATTAAGTTTATCTCATCATGAAGAGTAAAGTTTTTTATTTCTACAAGAAACAATACTGATGCAAAGCTACAGAGAAAAAGCCACTGAAGCTATTCAGTGGCTTTTATCTTAATGCTGATATCTAAAAAATAAACAGCGATTAATATGGCAGTCTTTCTATATGAGTAATACAAGCTTGTCCATCCAAAGGCTTATAGACTGTTACCATCGCGGGATAAGTAGTTGCGCCAGGATAAACAGGTGTTGCATTACAGAAGTACGCGTAGTTTGTGCCAGAAACCACTTGAGAGGCTACTGAGACAGGTTCATATTTTACTCCCACAAAATGCTCAAAGGCTTCACTAAAAGCAACTTTTGCTTGCTGATCAATATTGCAGGTAAAAGGACCATATGCGCCTAGAGCTGTGCTTGCATTAGAAGACATTTCTTTCTCCTTAAAGAATGTATTTAACTTAAGTGAATTTCTTAATGATTGTGTCGTATAGCTTAAATACTATTATTGTTCTTGCTCAACAACTACATAAGTATAGGCAATCCCTACTGGAGAACCAGCAGCTATAAAGCCGGAATCGACAACTTTAGCTGATATATGCCCAGGATATTTATTATAGAGCTGTTTAACTGCATTACTAAAGGCAAGATCCAGATTGCTTTGATTATAGGCATAACCTACCACCTGATTTTCTTTAACAGACTTAACTGATGCGGGAATAGCTTGGGGTTCATAATCAGCTAATAAATGGGTTACTTTATATTCTGTCGTACCATCAGGGGTTTGAATTTTAATCTCTTGCAGGTCGGGGCTGACTCCTTCAAAAGTTTGCTTGGCAGTGTAAGGGAAATAGCCTATAGCCGGAGTAGTGTATCCTACTACCTTAAAAACAGGTATTTTTGCATGTAAGTCAACAGCGACTACTTTAGTGGAAGTGATTCCTTCAGCTTGTCCTTCAGCGGTAATAGTTAAAGTTGGATTACCATGCTGGTGAGCTAAAACAAGCTCAAACTCTACTGCGGTAACTTTGGTAGGTGAAAGTTCTACTTCCGTTGTATGTGCTTGATTTGCCATTTTAATCTTTCCTTGAATATGTTTTTAGCACTTATATAAAAACGAATTTTTAAAAATAATAATATAAACTGCTGTCACATTAGGTTTGTAATATGAAGGAATGTTTTTTCAGTTTGCTGACTAAAATCAGCTCCATATCATGTTAGTTAACCAATCGTTTCTTGCCACTGTAGTTTTGTTAAGCTTTAGTGATAGTTTTTTATGTTTTCTAAAAAAATGACTTTCATTCACCTTGATTAAATAAATATTACATTATGCATTTTTATATGACTTATAAAAGAAAATTACTTTGTCTGCCTGTTTAAGCCTAAGTTAGAATGTGGCTGGGCTTTTATCTTAACCAGCCGGTAGTTGGTGCAATATTCAAGCAGACGGCGTATACAAAATCAGGATAATAAATAATGAAACTAACGTTATTAACAGCAATGCTTACCGCTTTTTCATCCATTTCCTTGGCTGAGGTGAAGATGATAAAGCTTGGTAATCCTGAACCGGAAATGACTAATCCCACCTTTGAAGTTAATACTGATTCATTACTAACTGAGGGTATTTCACGAAATATTGAAGTAGAACTTGATCGAATTACTGTGTTTGCTTCAAATAATCTACGAGGAACTACATTTATTATTCCCCAGCGGTTAGTTGATGAGTTTTGTGGTGATGTGGATGGCTGTAAGCTTCGTATGGCTATGTATAACTGGGATGGTACTGGTCGCACGGCATCAAGATCGAACCTGTTTTATTACAATAGTACTAATCATGTTTGGCGAGCAGAGAAAGGTGATAAACAAGGTACTGATGTTGATGGCACAACCCAGCATATTATGCAATCCTGGTCTTGTTATTTTACTGATGGTAGCTATGACAACTGGAAGAATGTTGGTGATTCAGAACCTGGCTTTGGGCTTTTATCTTGGAACCAATTTAATGCGGAAGAGTGTCGGTTAACGATTATTGACTAGAGGTACTCTCCAAGGTTTCTATTTTGTAGTCTGATGTAAATTCGGGCTAGGAGGCTCAGCACTCCTAGCGGTGCCTATTACTGTTTATGGCTCAGCGTAAGGCTTAACTAATATAACAAAAAGTTGTCAGACGAACAAGTTATGTACACCTAATGTTGTGAAGGGGTTGAAGTAGCCCAGGCTATTCATAGAGTAAATAATAAGTTTGGTACTTTGCTTGGTTGTTAGCACAACAGTTAGTGTATTTCGTTTAATATCTGTGCTTCTTGTCAAGTGAGGAAGTATTGGTGAAAAAATATACACTAATTGTTGCCCTTTTCCCTGCAATTGTTTTTGGTAAAAGTATTAAAGATACTGATTTTGGTCATGCTGTTGTTAGTAAAGTAACCAGTATCTACGATGGGGATACTTTTCGCGTCAATATTAAAGGGTGGCCTAAAATTATTGGTGAACGGGTTTCTATCCGCGTAAAAGGAGTAGATACACCAGAACTCAAGGGTCAGTGTGAAAAAGAGAAACAACTGGCTCGCAAAGCCAAGCAGCACACTGTGAGCTTATTGCGTTCAGCTAAAAAAATTGAGCTACGTAATATACAGCGAGGTAAGTATTTTAGAATCTTGGCAAATGTCTATGTTGACGGTAAGAGCTTAACCAATAGCTTGATTAAGGCGAAATTAGCCCGTCCCTATCACGGTGGCACTCGAAAAGGGTGGTGTAGTTAAAACCAAGGGGGGAGATTTCCCTCCTTTCTTTTAAAGAAACCGAGGCACTGGATTGATTACTGTAAGTAGGTTTGTTTGGTTGCTTCAGGCTCTTCATTTGGGTTATCAATTTGCATTTGTTGTATTTTATAACCCAGCAACTGGACAGCTCCTTTATAACGCTCAGCACCATCTAAGCTAAACTCAAACTGGTAACCACGAGCAAAGACTATTTGCCCCTGTGTATTACGTTTAAGTTTCACCCAATTAAGAGCAACTGTGTCGTCCAATAGTTGTAATTGCATAGATTTACAAGCCCTCGCTACCGCTTGCTTTGCAGTTTCTTTTGCTTTGATTGCATCCCACCACAGTAAGCCTGCTGTTATACATATGATAATAAGTAACCAGTCCAGCATATCCAATATTTCTTATTTAACTAATCAGCCGACTAAATAGATTACCTGATTAAGCTTAATAACACATGGTGTATTTCTTAAAAATAGTTATCTTAGCTAGTTTTTTTGGCTTGTTTGCTGAGGCTGGTAACCATTTCATCTGGCAGGTCATCTACAGTAAAAGGGGGGGTGATTACTGGATAACTGGGCTTCATTGCCGTGAGGGTGTGATTGAGGATTTTTGCTATAAGCAAGTCACGAAACCAAGTGTAATCGCTAGGAATAATATACCAGGGATGTAATGGGCTATGGGTTAGTTGAATGATTTGCTCATAGCTTTTTATGGTTTGGCTCCAATATTTTTGGATATGCAAGTCGGTAGTTGTTAACTTCCAAAACTCTTCAGGATTGGCAAGCCGTTGCAAGAGGCGATGACGGTGCTCTTGACGGCTAATATGTAAATAAAACTTAATTACTTGAGTACCACTATCCCTAAGCAGCAGTTCAAAGTTATTAATATGAGTGGCATGACTATGTAAGTATTTTGGATCAATATTATTACTAACTATATCCCGAAGTATCCACTCATAATAACTATGACTGAATATCCCAATCATGCCTTTACTGGGTGCATAATGGTGAAACCGTCGAATAAAGTCATGACGTTGATCATCTATACCGGGGGGGTCAAAAGTGTGGGCGGATATGCCGTGTGGACTAAGACTGGTAAATACCTGTTGGAGATTGGATAGTTTGGCAATGCTATCCATGGCTTGAAAAATAATTAACACGGACTGCTTTTGTTCTGCAAATAACTTGGTTTGCCACTCGTGTAAGCTAAGGCCAAGGGTTTGTGCTTCTTTTTTGGCATTAGTTTTATCCAAATTAAAGGTATAACTCGGGTTATATGCCTCTAAATTAAGTTCTCCCTGTGATGGTGGTAAAAAGTAGGCGAGATCCACCATAATAAGCCTATCCTCTCTGTGTTGCTTTTGTTTTTTTCAAGCTATAAGTATAGTTGTGACAGAAGAGATAACCTGTTTTGTTTCAGCTTGATTATTGTTCGTTCCCCACTAAGTAGGTGTTGGTATTAATTGGTCTCTGCAATATGCCGTCGTTTAATTCGGTAATGCTCATAATCAGGCACACTGTGTGTGTAGTTTTCACCTATGAGTGGTGAGCTGATTAAAAAGTCAGCCGAGGCTTGATTACAAGCAACAGGAATGTTCCACACCGCAGCAATACGCAACAGGGCTTTTACATCTGGGTCGTGGGGTAATGGCTCGAAAGGGTCCCAGAAGAAAATCAACATATCAATGTTGCCATCGGTAATTAATGAGCCTACTTGCTGATCACCACCTAAGGGGCCACTAATTAACTTTTCGATAGTTAAATCCAAGTTATGCTCTAGTAATGCACCTGTAGTACCTGTTGCATAGAGTTGATGTTGCTCAAGGATGGGGGCGTGTTCGCTAACCCAAGCTAGCATTTCTTTCTTTTTATTGTCATGAGCCACCAGTGCAATATGCTTGGGTTGGTTCATGTGGCGTTGTGTATACTTCATATTTTGCAATCAAGCCTTAACTGTTTTCAGCATAGTTCATAAGTGTTTACAGTGACAACGTATGACGACTTTGCCACCTTAAGCTAACCCTTGGCCATAGATAACTTACCCATACCCCAAAAATAAAACTACGAATAACTTGTAACAAATAGTAGCTGACTGTATCAAAGGAAGTAGTTACTTTTATGATTAACCCTAAGCCATACCAGATAAGCAGTCCACTGACTATTCCCCCCAGGCAGCGTACTAATCTTCCGTGTGGTTGTGCTAGTTGGTGCCAGCCTTGCTGTTGATAGCAGAGAATAGCGCCAATCCATAATCCAGTCAGCATTGCTGTATCACGACAAATGGACTTTAAATTGATAGGTATAAAGGGTTTATCTGTTTGGCTAGCTGCATAAGCATTAGTTAGCCAATACTCTGGAGTAATAAAAGACAAGGTTGCTAAATAACTGCAAATCCCTGTTAATAAAAAAGCCCCACAAATGCCGAGTACTACTGCTATTTGTGTACGACAGCTTTGTTGGATGAACCAAGGAGTTATTTTATTCTCACAATAACTAAAAATAACTAAACAGGTTAAGGCAACTCCCCAACCTGCAACAACCTGGCTAGGAAAGTGAGCTCCAAGATAAACTCTGGAAAGTCCTACAATTAACATAATGCTAATAGATAGTAGCCAGAAACCAGGGCGGCTAATCGCCAAAGCCCAGCGCCCCCAAAAGCTTAAACTGCTATTAGCAT
Source organism: Spartinivicinus ruber (assembly GCF_011009015.1). NCBI lineage: Bacteria > Pseudomonadati > Pseudomonadota > Gammaproteobacteria > Oceanospirillales > Zooshikellaceae > Spartinivicinus > Spartinivicinus ruber. The sequence continues at coordinate 5,091,740 of NZ_CP048878.1, read as the reverse complement.
GGCCTGATGGCATACCAAAAGCATGGTCGGGAATACCTTTATATAATTCAGGGACTAACCAATAAGGGCGGGGAGCATGAAAGAGTAACTTGAAAATACCGTTTAGTGTGCTGGATAACAATAAATAACCGCTTAAACTAACACCTAAGCGTGGGTTCCAGCCCCAATAAAGTAAGCCGATGATTATCAGATAAAGCTCACCATAGCCAAGCCAGGAAAATAGTTGAAAAACAAAGTGTAAACTACTTAACTGAGCTTGAACCCAGTTTATAATTGCTACATCCAACAGTCACTTCCTTAGTTTTTTTGTTATTTATGGTGGGATTATACGTAAATTCTAATCTCCAAGGCGAGAGGGCAGGGTGAAAAATAAATTGTTAGCTACTTCCCTAAAATTTAAATTGCCTGGAAGGATTAGCCTGTTAATAGTGTCTATTATAAGAGCTGAATAACAACATAAGGAGTAACTGCAATGAAAGCCAAGCAACTACTATTTACCCTGCTTTGTATGGCTATGTCTGCCAGTATTTGGGCTGATGGTCTTGAACAGATTTCGTCTATTCATAATGTGGACCGTACAACTGACAACTTAGTAAAAGAACTTAACAACCTGAAAGATAAAGGCGTAAGGGTTTTTACTGTTATCGACCATAGAGATAATGCTAAAAAAGTGGGCCTGGAGTTACCACCAACCAAGCTTGTGATCTTTGGTAACCCTAATGTAGGTACTAAGTTAATGCAGTGTGCACACACGACTGCTATCGACTTACCACAAAAATATCTGGTGTATCAAAACAAAGCTGGCAAAACAATGATTACTTACAATAACCCAGAATATTTGGTTAAACGCCATCAAATGAAAGGTTGTGATGCTTTGATTAGTAAAATTCAAGGCTTATTAGCAGGAGTAGCAAATAAAGCAGCCAAATAGCATACTCTTCACGAATGATTTTTATGGCTTGTTGTCTTCACCTCTTACCCTAATCACCTATTATGTATAGGCTCATGGGGCTTTGATGCTCGACGGCTAGCTGTTGTATATCTAGCCGTCAGTTTTAGGCATGTTTCCACTTAATATTACAACCCATACTTGGCACTTGTTTTGTTGAAATGGGTTGTCCTGCAACTAGACTGGTAAGAGCTTGTCGTAGATCTTTGCCTGTTACAGGTTTATTGTTGCTTGGTTTGGCTTCATCAAATTGGCCACGATAAACACACTTTAATTGGCTATCAAATAATAAAAAGTCAGGCGTGCACGCTGCTTCATAAGCTTTTGCAACTACTTGGGTTTCATCATAAAGATAAGGGAATTTAAAGCCTTGTTTTTGTGCCATTATTTTCATTTTTTCTGGGTGGTCATCTGGATGGCTAATCACGTCATTAGCACTGATTGCTACACAACCAATCCCTTGTTCTGAAAATTCATTTAGCAGTTGGGTGTATTGGTCGATAATGTGAATAACAAATGGACAATGATTACAAATAAAAGTGATCAATAAACCTTTAGGACCTTTCAAGTCTGCCAATGAGTACTTTTTATCTGAAATAGTATCAGGTAAGGTGAAGTCAGGTGCTATTGTGCCTAATGGCATCATGTTTGATGGTGTTAGGGCCATATTTAGCCTCCTTGATAAGCTAGAATCCACTTAAAAACGTGTTGTATATGTTGCTGAGAGTATAAATTAGTTGCTTCTTGTTGCCTAATTTTATAAGTAAAATGGTTTTTCATTTTTTCAATGACAAATAGGTATTAATTATGTCTACTGTTACATTTCAAGGTAATCCAGTCAGCGTTTCTGGTAAATTTCCTACAGTTGGTGAAAAAGCAAACTCATTTAGTTTGTGTGGTGCTGACTTGTCGGATATTAAATTAGGCGCCTTTGCTGGCAAAAAAGTTGTGCTTAATATTTTTCCTAGTATTGATACGCCTGTATGTGCTGCCAGTGTTAGAGCTTTTAATCAGAAGGCAGCGGCAAAAGAAAACACCGCTGTTATTTGTATTTCAGCTGACTTGCCTTTTGCTGCTGGGCGGTTTTGTGAAGTTGAAGGAATTAATGGGGTGGTAACTGCATCATTTTTCCGTACCCCTGAATTTACTGAGTCTTATGGAGTGAATATTAATGAAGGTCCTTTACGAGGTTTAGCTGCTAGGGCAGTCATTTGTTTGGATGAGCAAGGCAAAGTGGTTCATAGTGAATTGGTTAAAGAAATTACTGAAGAGCCAAACTATCAGGCAGCATTGGATGCTTTGTAAAATAGTAGAGTTGCCCTGAGATATGCTTTTAACTTCTTAATAATTAATATAATCAAGGCGTGTAATCACATGCTTTGATTAAAACAGCCATAGCTTATTTTTTAGACAAGATTATATTCTGTACAACTGTCCAGGCATAAGGCCCTAGGAGAAAAGGGTAAAATGTCTCTATTCTAGAGTTACTAATGGGGCGGTGCGAGCGGATATATATTAAAAAACGTGATTTTAATCACAAATATTGTGTGACTTTACTATGCCTTTGTTTTTTTTGATCGCATGATTAAGCAAAATGTGAATTAAAACAAAATTATATTTCTACATGTGTTTATTATTCATCCGCCTGTTTGAATAGCGAAGTGATTGTTCATGGAAGCAGCAGGCAGTTATTCAGGAGAGGTTGATGTTATGGCTATTATGACTACTGAAACGAATGATGAAGTTGTCATTCATTTAGGTAAAACTTTTAAAAGTAGCGATGTTGCTGCCTTCGTAGATGCCTATTGCAATAGAGATTCGTCTAAGCAATTGATTGTAAATTTAGAAAAAACTGAATATATCAGCAGTTGTGCTTTAGGGCTATTCATCAATATACAGAAAGTAGGTACGCTTCGGTTTGCTAATGGTAGTGACTTTATTAAGAAACTGTTTAGCCCAACTGGGTTGGATGAGCGGTATTTTATCGAATCTGCGGCTACTGCTTAGTCATATTTCTGCTAATTCATTGTAATAAAAAAGACCTTTAATCAAATGGTCTTTTTTATTGTTACTTCGTTGATAATAGTGCTTGTTAGTAAGTTTACCTTGTCACTATTTTGCTTATTTGCTGAGCTTTCTCTTCATCTGATGCTTCTGATGAGGGGGGGATAGCAATCCCTTTTTGTACTGTTTGGCGTTCGCCAATTAAGTTGATCCATTGTTGTAAATGATTTAAGCCGGCAATATCAATACCACTCCACTCATAATTGCGGACCCATGGCCAGGTGGCAATGTCGGCAATGGTGTATTCATCTCCTGCAAGATATTGATTGGTTATCAATTGTTTGTCCATTACTTCAAATAAACGACGTCCTTCATGTTGATAACGCTCAATTGCTGCTGGAATTTTCTCAGGAAAATAACGGTAAAATACATTGGCTTGTCCCATCATAGGACCAACACCACCCATTTGGAACATTAACCACTGAATTGTTTGTGAGCGCTTGTAGGGATCTTTGGGCAATAATTTCCCAGTTTTTTCAGCTAAATAAATGAGTATGGCGCCAGACTCAAACACAATAAAGTTGTTATTATCACGGTCAATAATGGCAGGAATTCTTCCATTAGGGTTAATGGCTAAATAATCAGGTTGCTTTTGGTCTCCTGCTGATAAGTCTAAATGATGGACTTGATAGTTTAAGCCTAGTTCTTCCAGGGCAATCGATATTTTATGGCCATTAGGAGTGGCAGCAGTATACAGTTCAATCATGTTTGTTCTCCTAAAACGGCTTGAATCGCTGGGTGCTCACTTACTCTGGTATACCAGCTTTGTATGTTAGGTAGGGTGTCATCAAGGCGAATATCCAAATAAGCCATGAACTTAACTAAGACATAAGTGGTAATATCAGCGATGGAATATTTTTCACCTGCTATATATGGACAGTTTTCAAGTTGTCGGTTGAGGGTAGGTAGGAAATTAATTAACCGGTCTTTAGACTCATTTCCCCATGCCTCTACACAGTTTTCACGATCTTTGTAAACCCCAGTAATATTTCTAAATGCTTGAAAACCGACCAGTAGTCCTTGTAACTCAACAATACGCTGCCACATTTCCACTTGGGCGCGTTCTAATGGAGTATCGCCAAACAATGAAGGGGTAGCAGGGTATTGCTCTGCAAAGTAGCGGCAAATCGCAATACTTTCACAAAGGGTGGTGCCATCATCAAGCTCTAGTACAGGAATTTTGTTATTCAAACTTTTGGCTTGAAATGATTCATTTAAGTTTTCTCCTCCACGGATATCAACATTCACCCGTTCTACGTGGATGCCCATTTCTGCCAGGAATAAGCTAACCCTAAGGGCGCTTGGAGCAGTAGGCTGTTCGTATATTTTCATTACAAACCCTTTTCAGAGTAATCTTTTAGAGTGAAATCTAGCCTATACCTCAATGAACAGTCAATTTTGATTGATGTAATTAAAATACACCGTATATAAGGCAAAATAATACGACATGATTTCCAATACGATGGAGTATTAATAAGCAATTTAAAATTGCTTAAAGTAAAAAATTAACATTTATTAATAAATATTCTTAAGAATGCACATAATATGGATGTATCTTATGAACAAGGTAAGTGGCTATTCAAAGTTGCAAATAACATTTCATTTGCTGATATGGAAAGAAAAAAGAGGGAGGACATAAAAATATTTTTGTCCTCCGAGGAGAGTAAAGGAGGTATTAGTTAAAACAGGGACTCCTACATGAATATTCCACTAAACAACTAAATTTTAAAAATTGAATACTAGGGCCTATTAACCCATTTCTCCACGCAGTGGTTGTTACAAGTCATTTATGTAGAATGACTACACGGCATTCCTTGTGCCTCATTGGGCAAAAAATAGTTTACAGCAGTGGTGATCTAAATAGTGTTAACAGACACTAATGGTTATTTTCGCCAATAATTATTAGCCGCTGCTATAGTTTGAAATTCAATAGCGACTATTTGACCTGCTTTCATTAGTTTGGAGCTATCTTCTGCATAGTCTGGCCTTAATTTAGCTCGAATATTTGCGTCGGGTTGAATGGCTGCAATCGTTTTTCGCGCAATTTTTATAGCTAATTCTCTGCCTTCTGCGGGGGTGGTGGTTATCAGTGAAGGTAAAATTTCATCGTATACTGACATGGTTTATTCCTCATAGGGATATTCACGCATAGATTATGTGAATTTTTGTTTGCATGCGAACTATTCGTGGACTAATAATATGGCTGGAGAAGTTGCTTGTCAATTAGTTTGTGTGCAAACTATGTGGTAACGAATTGAGTTAAGGTTTTAATGTGTCTGCTCCCAAGTTAAATGATCAGCTATGTTTTGCACTATACGCCGCGTCTAATGCGGTCACACGCTATTATCAGCCATTATTGAAACCATTGGATTTAACCTATCCTCAATTCGTGGTGTTAATGGCCTTATGGGAAAATGAAGGTATTTCCATTAGCCAGCTGGCGGCAAAAACAGGCTTAACAAAGCCAACAATGACTCCATTGCTTAAACGTTTAGAGCAAAAAGCATTGGTTGAACGTCAAGCTGAGCCTGGGAATGATCGCCAAAAATCGATTGTTTTAACTGAAGCAGGCCGTAGCTTATCTAAACAAGGGGGAGAGATTGCACAAAAGGTGTTTTGTGCGACGGGGTTAACTGAGCAACAAGCCAGGGAGCAAATTGAACTCTGCCAACAACTTATCACGACACTTGAATAGTAGTTTTTATTACTCTCATTCTGCTTTCTTACTTTCTTTCAATAGTCAATTATAAGCTATTTACTTGGCTTTATTGTCTTTTACACTGCGGATCTAAAAATAGAACGATGTATAATAAAACAAGATAAATTATATTAAGGGCTATATTTATATGTAGATTGATTTTATATCCATTGGGCTAAGTTAAGTTTGACATAAATGAAACCAGTTGCTGTGATAGCATGGGTTTGCTGCCTATGAGTATTTAGGGCATGATAAACATCACTTGTTACTTGATCGAGCCTTGGTTGCTGAGCATAGGCTGAATTAGCAATGGGGTGCTGAACTTTATTTAATGAATACAAAGTGACTAAATACTACCCTTGGCGAACTGCAAACTATATAGAGTTACTCGTTGATGGCAATGAGTTTTTCCCGCACATTTTTTCGTCGATTCTTAAAGCTAAAGAATATGTCATTATTGAAATGTACTTGATGACTTCTGGTCTACTATTTGAAGCGCTATATGATGTGCTGACTGAAGTGACTGATAGGAAGGTAAAAGTATTTTGCTTGATTGATGACTTTGGTAGTTTGGGGTTAACAGCAAAAGACCGGCAACGACTACTTAAACTTGGTGTACAACTTACATTGTATAATCCATTAAGTCTAAAAAAACAGCGACTGACGGATAACTTTAACCGTAATCATCGCAAGCTTATTTTAGTTGATGGTGAACTGGCCTATATAGGCGGTTTAGGCATTACTGATGTTTTTTACAACCCTATTACGAGGAAGGCTACCTGGCATGAGGTGATGCTAGCGGTTTCGGGGCAAGTAGTGGCGGACTGGCTAACACTATTTAAACAGACATGGGTGAGATGCAGTGAATTGCCGATTGAGTTAAGCCAGCCGACAGTCAATATAAATGAAGTGGCTCCCCATTTTATGGCAAGGTTGAGTTTTGGTAGCTATTTTATAGATGCAGATATTGTCAGGTCATTAGTCAAGCAAATCAAAAAAGCGCAACATAGAGTTTGGCTGGCTACTCCTTATTTTTTACCTTCTAATAAAGTGAGGCGGGTATTGCGTCGAGCAGCTAGAAAGGGGGTAGATGTACGACTGCTGTTATCTGGAAAATATACTGATAATCGCTGGGTACGTTATGCTGGCCAGCGCTATTATTACCGTCAGCTTCGTGATGGCGTAAAGATTTATGAATATCAGAGCCGATGTCTGCATGCTAAAATGGTATTAGCTGATGATTGGGTTAGTATAGGCTCTTGTAACTTTGACCATTGGAATTTACGTTGGAATTTAGATGCAAACCAAGAAGTTAAGTCCGGGGCGTTTGCTGAAGGCGTTAAGTTATTATTTGAGCACGATTTCAATATCTGCAAGCAATATACTTTTGCCAACTGGTTAGATAGACCATGGCATAAACGCTTCCGAGAATGGTTGTTTAGTGTGTTGGGACGGCTTGCTATTAGAATTGGTCGTTAACCTGTTTGTTATTATCTAACCAAAGTGAATGGTTTTTAGGGACGGCCTCCGGGCGATGAAATTAATCAACAACACAAAGAAGATGTGGAGCAATTTATAAAATCTGTTGAGCCGTACTCCAGTGGGAGTTGTGAAAATTTATTTTTACGCTATTTTCAGTATTTTGCTGGCTTAGTTCTAACATTACTCACTCAAATGGTACTGATTATATGTTAATTGCATGGCAAGCTTCTACTATTGAAATAAATCCTTTAACACTAGGGTTATCTATAGGAGGATGTTTTCTTATTATTGGGCTTATCTTGAGGAGGTATAATATGAGTAGATTAGCCAATAATGCTGTGAAATAAAAAATTTGGTTTGCTAGGGAAATTAAAATAGTTAATGAAAATAAATGATTTTAAATTATTGTAAATATGGTTAAGCATAACATGAAAGAAATATAGCTTGTCATTTGTTGGCAGGTTTTATGTTGTAGGTTTTTTGATGGCTTTTGCTGATTTTATATTAATAAGTCTTATTTTATTCATAGGGCTCACTACGCCACAGTGGTCATTGGTAGTCCACCTTTGATAATACTATAAGCCATCCATACGGCAATTAATACATAAACTAGACGTGGTACCCACTCGGTTATCATACTGGTATATAAGTGAATTTGTTCAGTTTCCATTTTAGCACAATGTAACAGCATGCCACTTAAGTCTCCTGCATGCTCTCCTGTTGAGATCAATTGAGCAATGGTGGGTGCTGTGTTTTCTAAGCTTGAAAATGCTTCAGTGAAATTGTTTCCTGCTTGCAGTGATTGCTGAATAGCTTCAAATTGTTGACGCAGCATCTGGTTTTCTATAAAGCGATAGGCCTTTGGCACTGCTTCCATAATGGGTAGCCCAGCTTGAAGTAATAAACCAAGGGCTTGAATAAAGTCTCGAGTTTGCACTCTCTCATACCAGTTGCCAAAATAGGGGAAATGGATTGTAAATTTGTCCCATTCGCCTTTTAGTGCCCCCAAAAATCCATGACGAATCCAATAGGGTAGTCGCCAACCAATGTAGGCAATTGCTCCAAGTTGACCAAGCAATAATAAATTACCGGTAATATAGGCAAACAGTGTTATATTGCCTTGAAATAAAGCAGGAAACTGTCTAATAAACACGGCACAAATTAAAATAATCACAGGAAATACTAAACGGCTTTTGATTTGCTTAAGTTGAGAGGCACTGGTTTGGTATATTTCAGCTAATTGACGAAATATCGCCGTATGAACGCCACCAGCTTCTGCCACAGCTATTAGATAAGCATCTCTTTCTGTTAATAATCCAGCTCGTTTACCCGCAGTGGATAATGGTTGGCCACGTTTTATATCCTTCAAAGCAAGGCTTGCTCGCTGGGCTACTTGATCATTACCTTGGATAAGTAGGTTGATGGCGTGTTCCATCGACAGTCCAGATTGTTCCAATCGACTTAACTGAATGAATAGGTGAGCACGCTGCTGGTGAGATAATAGGGAGTGTTTAGTGGAACGGGCTGGTTTAGGCATAGTGGGTTGGTACTTGACCAAAGTTATTCTATTTATAGGAAGTGAAAGATAAAGTATTAATTTTGAAGAGTGTAGGTGTGAAGTTTTGCAAAAGCTAGTGGATATGGGGTAATTGACTATGCTACTGCAAGTCTTGTAGTAGCATAGTCAATACAGTATTTGACTAAAACTGACTAAAATCCGCTGGTCGTTTTTGCAAAAATGCTTTCATGGCTTCGGCTGCTTCAGGCGAACTCAGTCGTTTAATAAATTCTGCACCTTCCTGTTTCATTACTTCAATAAGCTTTTCTTTGATGGGTTGCTTCAACAGTCGTTTGCTTAATTGCACTGCACCAGGGGCAAGTGCTGCTAATTGATTGGCTTGATCAACTGCGTGGTCAACTAATTGAGCTGAAGGAACCTGGGCACTGGCAATGCCTAGGCTTACAGCTTCTTCTGAGCCAAACTTTTTGCTGGTTAATAATAGTTCAGCTGCTTTTCGATGCCCAACCAGCCGCGGTAATAGCCAGGTTGCTCCACCTTCTGGGCATAAGGCTAGTTTCACAAAGGGCATTTGTAGTTGGGCATTGTCGCCTACATAAACAAAGTCGCAGTGCAGCAGCATAGTAGTACCAATCCCTACCGCTGGACCATCAACGGCGGCAATCAGGGGCTTTTCTAGCTCAACTAAGGCCTGCAAAAAGTGAAACACTGGGCTGTTAGTACCAGTTGGGGGACGTTGCATAAAGTCATGGATGTCATTACCACTGGTAAAACACTGTGGATTCCCTTCAATAACCACAACTCGTATCTCGTTGTTTTGATTAGCATTAACCAATGCCTCTGCCAAAGTGCTATACATTTGGTTGGTTAACGCATTCTTTTTGTCTGGACGGTTGATTTTTAACCGCAGTAGCTGCTCGTGTTGGTTAACTATCACTAAATCAGGCACGTTGCTTGCTCCTCTTGTTTACCGGCGATTGGTTGCACCGATAATCATCTATTTATAATAGACTATATTAAACGTTTGTTTGAAACTAGGCTAGAGGAGAGTAATAGCTTAAATATTGTTTAGAGAGCGACCAATGTTCGCTTGATTTATAGTTAAGGGTAAACAAATCGCGCATCAAAAAATGAAATGAAGTGAATAAATATAGCTAATTATAAATTCGATAGAAAAAAATGAATATTTATGATTGACTGGCCACAAGTAAACAACTGAAGTATGTTTTTTATGGCGAATTTTAATACACATATTAATGTGGCAGCAACTTGCGGTGGTGTTGTTGCTATTACGGGTTTGGGTGAAGGCATTTTAAGTATTTCACAAGCATTGATTGCTTGGGTGTTAATTTCTATTGGAGGAATTTTGCCTGATGTGGACTCTGATCATGCCAAACCAGTAAAAGCTTTATTTACTGCATTAGCTGCTGGGGCTGTGGTTTTAGTAGTGACGCATATGCAGCCTATGCCGCCAACACCGGTTTTGTTAGTGGTTGGGATATCGGTTTATTTGGTAGTGCGAATATTGGGGTATAAGGTATTTGCTCAATTTAGTGCCCATCGTGGTATTTACCATTCGCTGTTAGCGGGTGCCTTATTTATGGCGGCAACAATTGTCTTATGTCACCAAGTATTGTCGACTAATGCAATATTGGCTTGGGGTAGTGGGGTAGCCATTGCGTTGGGCTTTTTGATTCACTTGGTTTTGGATGAGATTTATAGCGTTGACTTGGTAGGGGTTCGAATAAAGCGCTCGTTTGGTACTGCAATTAAACCAATTGATTTTAGAAACCCACTTAACTCATTAGTGATGGCAGGTATTGTCGTGGGGTTGTTTTTTCTTGCTCCATCACCAGAACCATTTGCCAAGTGGTTTAGTAATCAATGGCTAGGCCGTTTAATATAGGGAGCCATTACTATTTAAAGGTACCCTATCGAGTATATGGAATATTACGGCTGTTGTGGTTCATGGGAAATAAAGGCCATCATTTGAATCTGGTTATCTGGCAGAGAAAGCTCGGCAAAATATTGCCTGGCAGATTTGATCATGCTAGCAAGCCCTGTCAGATAAATATTGTACAGGTTTAACTGGGGTATTTGCTCTATTACTTCAATTAAATTGGCGACTGTTTGGGATGTGACTTGCTGATAATTAAACTGTGGAAAATGCTTTGCCAGTTCTGTTAATGCTTCTTGCCAATATAATTCCTGGGTATTAGAAACCCAATGGATGAGTTTTATATTGCCACGGTGCCCATCCATCTCAAGTTTGTCTTTAGCTGCAAATAAGGCGCTACCTAAACCAGCTTCTGCTGCAATAATTAATATTGGTTGTTGGGGAGAGGTTTCTGGTAACTTAAGGTCACCTTGCAAGTCACTAATCAGCAATTGATCACCAGATTTGGCATCATCATGCACCCAGCGGCTGAATTCTCCCCCAACTACTCGTTGAATATGGAATTTTAATTGAGAGGGTTCGGATAAATTCGTTAAAGCATAGGGTCGTGCAAGCGTTTGTCCTAACCATAAAGTAATGTATTGTCCTGGTTGAAAGCGAACCGGACGAAGTGTGGTTAAGGTTAATTCTTTTATGGTTGGTGTAAGCGAATGGATATTACTAATAATTGTTTGTTGTTGTTCGTGCTGACGATTGATTAAAGCAACTGTTATATCCTGCGTGGGGTGACATTGGCAGGCTAGGAATAATTGTTTGGCTAATTGCTCTTCGCTTAAACCTGCTTGAGCTGATTTAGGTGGTATGCCATTAGTCATTTTCATTAAGCAAGAGTGGCATACTCCAGCCCAGCAGGAATTAGGCACTTTTATTCCTGCTTCTAGCAGTGTTTCAAGCACACTTTTGTTTGCTTTTATAGGAATACTGGTTTTTCCATAGTGAATGGTTGCCATAAGTTACTATACCCATTCCCATTGGCTAAACGCGCCATAATTGGTTACTTTTCCACTATCTATAGAGTAGTGTACCTGAAAATTACTGTGTTAATCTTATGTTTTTAATTAATTTAGCTCTGCTTTCGTTTGCTATACTCTAACTGGGGTATATCCAAATTGTCATAACTCAGTAGTAAATGCAAGTAGTTGGTTAATTATGTTATACATAGCCATATTGATATCGTTTTTTATTTCTTCTAGTGTTGGGGCTTCATTTTATTTCGGTAAACCTGTTTGGTACTCTTACTATATTAGTGTTGTTGGGGTGCGAACGGTTAAGGATGTGATTGATCACTATCAAGAGGATGTACAAGGCCGACTAAAGCCCTATCTGGATCGGGCAGGTTTCAAAGAGTTACCAACAGCCTTAACTCTATTAGGAATTAAAAATGAAAAAAAGCTTGAATTATGGGGGCAAAACCTAGCCGGTGAGTGGCTGTTTATTCGAAATTTTCCTGTGCTGGCAGCCAGTGGCAAAGCTGGACCTAAATTACGGGAAGGGGATAAACAAGTCCCTGAGGGGGTTTATAAAGTCGTTGGCTTTAATCCCAATAGCCGTTTCCACCTTTCTATGAAAATTAATTACCCCAATTCCTTTGATTTGAAATATGCTAAGTTGGAAGGTCGGCATCGGCCGGGTGGCAATATTTTTATTCATGGTAAGGCGGCGTCGATAGGTTGTTTGGCTATCGGTGATCGGGCAATAGAAGAGTTATTTGTGTTGTCTGCATTGGTGGGTAAAGAAAATATTAGAGTGATCATTGCGCCTTCAGATCCGAGAAAAAGCCAGTTGAAAGTAAATAGACCACTTCCTTGGTGGACAAATAAATTATATCAGCAAATTAGTACAGAATTTACTGAGTTTGTGCCACAAGCCTATATAGCCTTGGATTAAGCATCGATGTAATCTACAACTGTCTTAGCCGTTAGTGGGGCGTATTTAAAACCAATCCCTGAGCAGGCTGAAACAAGGTAACAGAGATCATTACGAAACACTTGTGCCATATCTGTTGGGCCTTGTGTCCTGTGATTGTAAGCAAGCAGTTTAGGTTTTATTTGAGAGCAGTTAGGAAAGAACTCTTTGAAATGCATGATAAACTGGCTAACGAGATGATTTTCATTTATAGGGAGATCATTTGTATCAACGGTATGGGTTAAGCTGCCACAACCAAGTTTTAGGGGGATATCTAGTATTAGTGGTATACCCCATAAATCATTATAAGCAGGGAAGGTCCAGGCAGGCATATAAGACCTTACTGGAATAAGCGTTGTTGGCAGTTCAGCGTAAAGCACAAAACAGCGTTTAGTGGCAAAGTTTTGTTGTGAGAGTCCTTCCCAGTGATTCATTTGACCAAGTAAGGCACTTGTTCCTATACCAGCTGTGATAACAACAAAGTCCGCTGAAAATTTTTCTCCTGTTATTGTTGCAACAGTAGCTGTAGTACTATTTATTGTTTGTACTTTTTGGTTTGAGCGTATAGAAACCCCCAGTTTAGCCAAAAGGGTGACAAGATCTTGAAGAATTTGGCTTGCCATTAAGACTCCATATTCAGGGAATAAATAAGCAGATGCCTTTGTACTACCTGATAATATAGGCATTAGCTTGCAAGCATCATCAAAGCTTAGTTTATACGAAGCTGTTAGCCAAGGGACATCTTGCTTTTCTAATAAGACTACACCCGTTTTGTAAAAATGAGTTTGACCAAGCACACCCCATAAGTTATGCCACATGTTGAGTGCTTTTTTGGTAGCGTTAACTCTTTCTGGTTTATTAGGTGTATAGGGGTGTATAAGGCGATGTAGACCATGGGATGCTGACTTTGGATTTGGAATAGAGCCTTGATCGACAACAGTAACGTGCCATCCTGCTCTATTAAACTCATATGCTGTCATTAGACCATTAATACCAGCACCAATAATGATAACTGATTTCATTCAGTTTTTTATTGTAAATAAGTGAGCATCAAAAACTTCCATAAAGTAGTTAACTGAGTGAGTGTTTTTTGATAAATTTGAACTCAATTTTTGCATTAAGCTTGGCATAATTGGATACAAAGATTTGATCCATCCCTGAAGCAAATGGCTAATATTGGCGAGGAATGTTGCCTTATTGTTATTAGATATTGCAGTATCGGCAAGGGTAATCATAAATTGCAGGCCATGAAGGCAATCTTCTGCTGCCTGGCGTAAATGAAAATGTTCAACCGTATAACTTTGTTTGACTCGTTTTATTAGTGTTTGAGCTGCTATTGTATAGGTTTGATCCACCACCAACCTTTTAAAGAAATTTATCTTCCTTGTATTCAATTCATATCATAAATAGTTTAGATGTAAAAATAACCTAAACTTTAGTCGTATACAGCTTGGGGGATGCTGACAAGCTTTATAACATCCAAGGGTTGTCAGAAAATAAATGGCTTTGAAGACTGTTGCCCAATTTTACATATGGGTACTATTAGATGCTAAAAATTTACGTAAATAAGCCAAAATCCAATTAAAATTAACGCAATGGCTGATATGGAATGTAAGGTGGATGTCGTGCGAGGAGAATCCGCTGTGGACTTTGCTAAATAACCTCCAGATAAGCCGGCAAACAAGTCTATGGGTAATGCCGTTGCTGGTACGATAAGTGATATAGCAATAGCTTGAGTTAGGGAATAGTTTCCAGTTGCTAACAGCCCCGGTAATATCGATAAATAGAATAGAATTGTCTTTGGATTCAGAAACTCGACCATAACTGACTGAAAATAAAGTTTTAAAAGAGGAGCAGGTTGAGCTTCAATTAAGCTATTTTCATCTGCCTGATTGTTGACTTCTGCTTTCATTTTTACAAAAGATGAGATACCAAGATAAATAATATAACTACCGCCTATCAAGGCTATAGATTTCGCAATGACTTCACTACTGGCAACAATCGCTGTTACTCAAATTCCTGCTAAAATTGCATGAAAAGCACTACCAGTAGCAAGACCAAAGGCAGATAAAGCACCTGCAGATTTCCTTTGTAATACGCCTCGAGCGCTTACAAATAGTAATGATGGCCCAGGGCTAATTTTCATTAGCAGTGCTGCAAATGCAAAGGCGATAAGATGATTATATTCCTGTTCCATATTAGCTTAGTTCTATAAGTAAAAAAGAGTTGTTTCTTTGAAACAAGAACTATTATTGTTAATAGTTCTATAAAAAATATAATTCTGTTATTGTAAGCATGTTTGCTTGAAGAGAATATGTTATTATACGAAATAGGTTGTATATAAAAACAGTTATTAACTTAATTTTGTTACAGTACTGGTGGGCTTGTTATTTGCCAATAATACCAATTTGAATAATAGTGAGTGAGCTATTGTTTGAATTAAAAATGGTATATTAATTTGTAATCTTTGTGCAGTTAATATGAAATATATACGTAAAGGGATATTTTTCTTTAGCTCTTTTTAAGTTAATAAATACAAATGCTTTGCTTGTTCTGCAAGCTGCTCTTGAATAAAGTGAATTAACCGGCGACATCGCTCAGGTAACATTTGTTGACGTGGATACACCACATAAAGCGCACCTACAGGTATGGTGTATTCAGTGAGTAAGGGGACTAACCGTTTAGTGGTAATGTCTGTTTGTACTTCCCAAATAGATTTCATAACAATGCCTGCGCCAGCGACTGCCCATTGCCTTAAAATTTCTCCATCATTGGTATGGCGATAACCAGTAATGGGAATTTCAAAAATATTATCTGCAAGCGAAAAACGCCAGTATTGCATATGATTAAGCACTAAACACTGATGGTTAAGTAGATCATAGGGTGTTTGAGGATTTCCGTGGCTTTCAATATAAGCAGGTGCTGCACAAATTATTTGTTGATTAGGTGCGACTTTTAAGGCTTTTAAGCGACTATCACTTTGTGGGCCGATACAGATAATCAAATCGACATTTGACCAGTTGATATTTCCAATAGGGTCATTGACCAATAACTCCACTGAAACTTCAGGGTGTTTGTTTGAGAACTGTTCTAATAATAGGCAAATACATTGGCGGCCAATGTCTGCAGGAGCACTTACACTAATATTGCCAATTAAATTGTTTGGCTGATGGGCTAAATGCTGTTCAAGCCCTTCAAGCTCTGCCAAAATTCGCTGGCTGCTTTCCAATACTCGTTCACCAACAGCTGTTAATTGTAAAGTTGTAGAGCCTGGTTCATGCAACTGCAGGTTAAGCGATTTTTCCAATAGTTCGATAGCTTCTACCACTGCACTGTTTTTTTCTGAGAGATTACTGCCTACTGCAAAGCCATCCTGCTGGATGATTTTTGCCAGGTTTAGCATATCCATCAAGTTGACTGGTAGGTGGTTTGGCATTGTTTTCAGTGCTCCTGAATTATCTGACTGATAAGCCTCCTTAGCTAACAAATAACAGTCATTAATAATAAGCTAACTTGTTAGTTAGACAGTATATGTGGCTGTTAGTTAAGCAGGACTGGTTGCTTTAACCTTTTTGCCAAGAAACTGTTAGAATAGCGGCCGTTAACTTAAAACAAAATGAATAGCCTGAGCCTTTTAAGAGAGTTGTAAGAGGAGCACTAGCCCCCATGACTGTAATTCGCCAAGATGACTTTATCGATAGCATGGCTGATGCCTTGCAGTTTATTTCTTACTATCACCCCATTGATTTTATTCAAGCTGTGCATGAGGCCTATCAAAAGGAAGAGTCTCAAGCAGCTAAGGATGCTATGGCACAAATTCTGATTAATTCCAGAATGTGTGCTGAAGGAAAACGCCCTATTTGCCAGGACACAGGGATTGTCACCGTGTTTTTGAAAATCGGTATGAATGTGCAATGGGACGCGAAGTTAAGTGTTGAAGATATGGTGAATGAAGGGGTGCGCCGTGCTTACACTCACCCTGATAACGTATTGCGAGCTTCTATTCTGGCGGACCCAGCAGGCAAGCGAGCCAATACCAAAGATAACACCCCTGCGGTTATTCATATGCAGGTAGTGCCGGGTGATACGGTAGAAGTTCATGTTGCAGCAAAAGGTGGCGGCTCTGAAAACAAAACTAAAATGGTGATGTTAAATCCAAGTGACAGTATTGTTGATTGGGTGGTGAAAACCGTGCCGACTATGGGAGCAGGCTGGTGTCCGCCAGGTATGCTGGGCATTGGTATTGGTGGCACAGCAGAAAAAGCCGCTGTTTTAGCTAAAGAATCCTTAATGGATCCTATTGATATTCATGACTTACGTTCCCGAGGCCCACAAAATCGGGTTGAAGAGTTGCGCCTGGAAATTATGGATGCAGTCAATAAATTAGGTATTGGTGCCCAAGGGCTAGGTGGTTTGACCACGGTTTTAGATGTCAAAATTAAAGACTACCCTACTCATGCGGCGTCGCTCCCTGTTTGTATGATCCCTAACTGTGCTGCTACTCGCCATGCCCATTTTGAGCTGAAAGGCGATGGCCCTGCATTGCAGACACCACCCAGCATTGATAACTGGCCAGATATTACCTGGGATGTTGGCCCAAATGCTCGCCGAGTTGATTTAAACAGTATTACTCATGAAGAAGTCCAAAGCTGGCAACCTGGGGAAACGGTATTGTTGTCTGGCAAAATGCTGACTGGCCGGGATGCGGCACATAAGAAAATGGTTGAAATGATAGCCAATGATGAGCCGTTACCGGTTGATTTAAAAAATCGTTTTATTTACTACGTCGGTCCAGTTGATCCAGTGCGCGAAGAAGTGGTTGGCCCTGCAGGTCCTACTACTTCAACCAGAATGGATAAATTTACCCATACTATGCTGGAAACCACTGGGTTGCTAGGGATGATTGGTAAAGCCGAACGTGGCCAAGTGGCTATTGATGCAATTAAACAATTTGGGGCTGTTTATTTGATGGCTGTGGGTGGTGCGGCTTATTTAGTATCGAAGGCAGTTAAAGAAGCCAACGTGGTTGCCTTCCCAGAGCTGGGTATGGAGGCAATTTATGAATTTGATGTTAAAGATATGCCAGTAACTGTGGCGGTAGATAGCAAAGGGACTTCAGTACATCAAACTGGCCCTCAGGAATGGCAGGCGAAAATTATGCGAGCTGAGCCAGTGGAAGTTCAATAAGTCTTAATGCTCCTTGTCTTTGTATTGTGAGACTGGCAGCCACAAAAACCAGCCTCACAATTCTGCTTCTTTACTCCTTCTTACTCTGACAAATAACACTGCATCATCCACTGCTTTTTTTACTTTTGCTTCCATCTCAACCCGTTCGTCAGGAGATAAGTAATAGGCCATATCAATATCGTAATGAATATAACGTGGTGGCAGGTGGTTTAATGCTACACAAGCAATATCCGGCAAATACTCAGTAAGCGTTGGATCGCGTTGGTATCTATCGAGAATATAGTCTACGACCAAATGCTCGTAATAATTATGGAACTCTTCTTGTAAAGCCATTATGGATAAACCTATGTGAGCTACAGGTACTCTTGTAATACAAGTAGTGTAGCTCAAGCTTGAGGGGGAGGAGGGGTATGGGGTAAAACAGCACCTTCTTCCTCTGCTCAAAAAGGCCTTCCTTGACCTTTAGAGCTGAAGTTGTTCCAGACAGCCGCTACAGAACACCCTGTTTTAATTTGCTTGTGATGGTTTTCTAAAGTTTTATTAAGCTTCCTCTGTGCTTACTTCCCGCATTGGATTATTGGGATGTTGGGTCCAATTTAAATAGGGTTGATTAACGGGCTGAGGTTCCATGGTAATACAGTCAGTTACCGGACAAGTAATTTGACATAAATTACAGCCCACACAGTTTTCATCAATCACCTCATAAACCCGTTGCTGGTTATGTTCGGCTGCTTTAATCGCTTGGTGAGAAGTATCTTCACAAGCAGCAAAACAGCGGCCACAGCCTATACATAAATCCGGGTCAACTCTGGCTAGGGTTTTATAATTTAAATCTAAATACTTCCAATCCGTTAAATTAGGAACGGCTTTGCCGATAAAGTCATTCAGGTTTTTAAAGCCTTTACTCGCCATCCACTGACTTAAACCATCAGTTAATTCATCAATAATATTAAACCCATAAATCATGGCTGCTGTACAAACTTGTACAGTGCCAGCCCCTAATACCATAAACTCAGCAGCATCTCGCCAGGTGGTAATACCTCCAATTCCAGAAATAGGTAGCCCATGAGTTTCTGGGTTGCGGGCAATTTGCCCTACCATATTTAAGGCAATAGGCTTAACTGCAGTACCACAGTAACCACCACTGGTTACTTTTCCTCCGACAGAAGGAGCCCCTACCATGGTATCTAAGTCAATAGAGGTAATAGAATTTATCGTGTTAATTAGCGAAACCGCATCGGCACCACCTTTTTTCGCAGCAGATGCTGGTTGCAAAATATTGGTGATATTTGGGGTGAGTTTAACGATGACAGGTAAGCTTGAGTAATGCTTACACCAGCGAGAGACTATTTCTACATATTCTGGCACTTGCCCCACGGCAGAGCCCATTCCTCGTTCTGGCATACCGTGTGGACAGCCGAAATTTAACTCTATGGCATCTGCTCCAGTATCTTCCACTTGTCGTACAATGTCACGCCAGGAACCTTCATTGCAAGGCACCATTAACGAAACCACCATAGCTCGCTCAGGCCAGCTGCGTTTTACTTCACGAATTTCTTGTAAGTTTACAGCTAATGGTCGGTCTGAAATTAACTCAATATTATTAATTCCCACTAAATTGCCGTACATATCATGGTGGGCGGAATAACGGGAAGAAACATTCACTGGGGGTGGGTCTTCTCCCAGGGTTTTCCAAACAACGCCACCCCAACCCGCCTCAAAAGCACGGTTGACGTTGTACGCTTTATCTGTCGGAGGAGCTGACGCTAGCCAAAAGGGGTTGGGGGATTTTATGCCAATAAAATCACTGGTTAAATCAGTCATTATTTTCCCACCTTGGCTGTTAAATAATGGTGAATGGCTTGTGCTGCTTGTTTGCCTTGTTGTACTGCAGTTACTGTTAGGTCTTCACCTAGATTGATACAGTCACCACCTGCAAATACTTTATCAAGCGAAGTTTGGTAATTACTAAGTACTTTTATTTTTTCCTGTTCATACTCTAAGCATACTTTTTTATCTTTTACATGGGAGGAGTTATGACTAAATGCCGTATCTGCTAACGATTGGCCAATCGCTTTAAATACAAAATCAGTCGGTAAAATTAAATGCTCGCCTTTACCTTGCAACCTGTCGTTTACTAGCTGAGTATGTTCAAGTTCAATAGCGAGTAGTTGCTTTTTATCAGCAATAATTTTGGCAGGTTTAACCCAGGGTAAAATTTTAACCCCATGTAATAGTGCAAGTTGCTGCTCTTTTTCTGTAGCCCCCATTTGTGCTCGACCTCGGCGATAAGCTACCGTTACATCTTTGGCCCCCAGCTTTTTTAACTGTACGGCAATGTCAATGGCAGTATTACCTCCGCCAATAATGACTGCAGTTTTATTGGTGGGGAGTTCTGTTAGTTTTTGTTGGCGAATTTTTTCGATATATTCAATAGCATCGATTACTTGAGGGTGATCTTCACTTTCTACACCAAGCTTACGGCTACTAGCTAAACCAATTGCTAAAAAAACAGCATCGTAACTGTCTTGTAGTTCGTGAAGGTGAAAGTCAACTCCCATGGTTAAATTTGTGTGGAGTTGAATACCCCCAATTGCGAGAATTTTATCGATTTCTTGCTGAGCATAATCATTAATTAATTTATAGCCAGCAATACCGTATTCATTAAGACCGCCAGGTTTGGCTTTGGCTTCAAATAAATCAATTCTATGTCCTTGTTGAGCAAGTTGATGAGCACAAGCCAAACCCGCAGGGCCTGCGCCAACAATGGCAACTTGTTTGTTGGTAGTTGGTTGGCGACTAAAAGGGTAGGGATCACCTGCTAAACTATCGACTGCATAACGTTGTAATAAGCCAATTTGTACTGGCTGGCATTCTGGCTCTTTATTTCTCACACAAGCTTGCTGACATAAGGTTTCAGTGGGACACACTCGTGCACAACTACCACCTAATATATTCTCTTGTAAAATGGTTTTAGCGGCACCAATTGGGTTGTTAGCGCTTATTTTTCGAATAAAGCTGGGAATATTAATCCCCGTCGGGCAAGCCTCAATACAAGGTGCATCGTAACAAAATAAACACTGAGCTGATTCGGTTTTTGCTTCTAATGTAGATAACGGAGGATGCAAATCATCAAAATGATAGCTTTCACTATCAGTAATGTTTGCCTCTGCTAAGTTGATTTTTTCTTGCATAATTAAATTTACTAATCACAGTTTATTATTTTTTTATTAACGTCTGATAGCAAAGGGGGCATTAACTTCGGCTTGTTTAGTTAATGTTTCGTAAATACCGGGATAGGGAGGACGATTTATATAACGGCCTGTGCCTGGTTTGGTCAATAACTTCCCTTCACTCCAAGCTAGTTTTCCTCCTTTAATCGTATGATTGGGAATACCTTTTACGGTTTTACCCTCAAAAATATTAAAGTCAACTCGTTGGTGA
The DNA here is from genome assembly GCF_011009015.1 of Spartinivicinus ruber. Lineage (NCBI taxonomy): Bacteria > Pseudomonadati > Pseudomonadota > Gammaproteobacteria > Oceanospirillales > Zooshikellaceae > Spartinivicinus > Spartinivicinus ruber. Next base: position 5,070,535 of record NZ_CP048878.1, on the reverse strand, counting down.
TGGGTTTTAGCTGAAATAGTGCGAGTGCCATCTGGATCCCAAATCACTAAGTCGGCATCAGAACCAACTCTAATACACCCTTTTTGAGGAAATAAATTAAAGATTTTTGCTGTGTTAGTGGAGGTCAGGGCAACAAAATCATGTTTAGATAGTTTGCCAGTGTTGACTCCCTCATGCCAAAGTACAGCCATTCTGTCTTCTATGCCTGCTGTACCATTAGGAATTTTAGTAAAGTCATCTTTACCCATGGTTTTTTGTTCATTACAAAAACAGCAATGGTCGGTTGCTGTTGTTTGTAAATGACCCGCTTGTAAGGCATTCCATAACGCTTGTTGGTGGTGCCTAGAGCGGAAAGGGGGGCTCATTACATAACCGGCTGCTTGCTGCCAATCTGGATGTAGATACACGCTATCATCAATTAATAAATGGCCTGCAAGACACTCTCCGTATATTTGAAAACCATGATCGCGAGCATAACGAATTTCATCAACGGCATCTTGGGTGGAAACGTGCACTAAATAAAGTGGTGCCCCTAAGGTTTGGGCAATCCGAATGGCACGGCTTGCGGCTTCACCTTCCACTTGAGGAGGGCGAGAAAGAGGGTGACCTTCAGGCCCTGTAATCCCTTTGGCTATTAATTGTTGTTGTAAGTGGTAAACTAGTTCACCGTTTTCCGCGTGAACAGTTGGTATAGCACCTAACTCTAAGCAGCGAGAAAAGCTAGCAACCAATATGTCATCTGTTGCCATAATGGCATTTTTATAAGCCATAAAGTGTTTAAAGCTATTTACCCCATGATTTTTGACCAAGATTTCCATTTCTTGGGAGACTGAGTTATCCCACCAAGTGATGGCTACATGAAAAGAATAATCGGCTGCAGACTTTTGCGCCCACTCACGCCAAATGTGGTATGCCTCTAATAATGATTGTTTAGGGTTGGGAATAACAAAGTCAATAATCATTGTTGTTCCACCAGCAAGACCTGCTGCTGTGCCTGTATAAAAGTCTTCACTGGCTACTGTACCCATGAAGGGTAGCTGCATATGAGTGTGTGGATCAATGCCACCTGGCATTATCAGTTGACCATTCGCATCTATTTTTTTTGTTTGAGCTGGTACGTCCAGCTGATTGCCAATGGCTTGGATTGTTCCATTATCACCACAGTAAATATCAGCTTGATAGGATTCTTCATGAGTGATGATAGTGCCATTTTGTATCAGTAAAGACATGTCGTAAACTCCCAATCCTTATTATTTTGGTGGGTTTTTCAGGCTATACCATTCGCTTTGGCTATACTCAATGCTTTAGGCCACTACTCCCCTTTGGTTAATATATCGTAAGTCTCTGGTCTTCTATCGCGAAAAAACTGCCACTGATTACGGACTTCCCTAACCAGCTCTAAATTTAAATCACAAATCAGTAACTCATCTTTTTCTTCACTAGCTTGGGCTTCTATTTCTCCACGAGGGTTTACAAAGTAAGAAGAACCATAAAAAGTGCCTATATCCCAGGGTGCTTCATTACCTACCCGATTAATGGCTGCGATATAACATCCATTAGCAACGGCTGCAGCAGGTTGTTCTAACTCCCATAAATATTTTGATAACCCTGCTACTGTTGCAGATGGGTTAAAAATAACTTCGGCACCATTGAGTGCTAATGCACGCCAACCTTCAGGGAAGTGGCGATCATAACAAATATAAACGCCTATTTTGCCGTATTTTGTTTCAAACACAGGCCAGTTGGACTGTCCTGGTTTAAAAAAGAATTTTTCCCAAAAACCTGCCACTTGAGGGATATGAGTTTTACGGTATTTACCTAAATATTGGCCATCTGCATCAATTACTGCAGCGGTATTGTAGTAAATGCCTGTCATGTCTTCTTCGTAGATAGGGGCAATGATTACCATTTGATGTTTTTGGGCATACTGCTTTAATAGCTGTATGGTTGGGCCCTCAGGGATTCTTTCCGCTGCACTATACCATTTGGTATCCTGGCTGGGGCAAAAATAAGGTTGGTTGAATACCTCCTGCATACATAATATTTGTACTCCAGACTCTCCGGCTTGATCGATTAATTGAATGTGGGCTTCATTCATTAAGTCGCGGATTTTTTCAGGTGATTCGTTAGTGTCTGCTTTTAAGCCCATTTGGATTAGGCCAGCTTTTACTTTATTCATATACATTCCCTTATATTCCCTTCGTTTTGGTTGTTGGTAGGTTTTACGAAGGTTTATACCGCTTCTATTTTATTTAGAGTTATCTTTATGCGAGATGTTGGAGCACTTTGGTCATGGTTTCCACCAATCGATCAATATGTTGTTTTTCAATAATTAATGGTGGGGAAAATGCAACGGTGTCACCTGTTGTGCGAATTAATAACCCTGCTTCATAAGCATTTAAAAACGCCGTAAATGCGCGTTGACCAGGTGATCCTGGAATAGTCTCCAATTCTATTGCGCCAATCAATCCTAAATTACGGATATCAATAACATAAGGTAGATTCATCATGCTGTGCATAGCATCTTCCCAGTATTGATAAATACCATCCTGACGTTGGAACAGGCTTTCTTCTTCATATACATCCAGTGCAGCCAATGCAGCAGCGCAAGCCAATGGATGCCCAGAAAAAGTATAACCATGGAATAATTCAACCATGTGCTCAGGGCCATGCATAAAGGCTCGATAAATTGCATCACTTACCATGACTGCTCCCATGGGCACTGTACCATTAGTGAGGCCTTTAGCTGTAGTAATAATATCTGGAGTTACTCCGAAATAATTGGTAGCAAACGAATCTCCCAATCGGCCAAAGCCAGTAATCACTTCATCAAAAATCAATAAAATATCATGCTGGTCACAGATAGCTCTTAATTTTTGGAGATAACCCTTAGGTGGAAGTAAGACACCTGCAGAGCCTGAAATAGGCTCAACAATTACTGCGGCGACAGTTGATGGGTCATGTAAATTTAGTAAATTATTTAATGCATCGGCTTTTTCTATACCATGAGATGGTAAGCCTCTGGAAAAAGCATTTCTACTGATATCATGGGTATGGGGTAAATGGTCGACACTGCCTAATAAATTGGCGAACATCTTTCTGTTGGCAACCATCCCGCCAACGGACATACCACCAAAGTTGACACCATGATAGGCCCGTTCTCGACCGATTAGTAAAGTTTTTTGTCCTTGCCCTTTGGCACGATGATAGGCTAAGGCAATTTTTAGTGCAGTTTCTACTGACTCTGAGCCAGAACTTGTATAAAACACATGTTGTAAATTGGTTGGTAATAAATCAGTGAGGCGACTGGCAAGTTCAAACGCTTTTGGATGGCCCATTTGGAATGCAGGGGAGTAGTCTAGTTCTTTCACCTGTTGTTGAACAGCATTAACAATTTTACTGCGACAGTGGCCTGCATTTACACACCATAATCCGGCAATGCTATCCATTACCTCACGGCCTTCTGAAGTGTAGTAAAACATACCTTTGGCCTTAGTAAACAACCGAGGGGATTGTTTAAACTGCCTATTGGCAGTAAAGCCCATCCAGTAGGCATTTAAGTTATTTTCCATCCTGGTACTCTTAAAAATTAATTAACCGGACCATAGTGTTTTTTACATGGCAGATTGAAAGCAGTGTGTTAGTGGAGCTATAAAAAATGGGTAAATGCTTATTAATGTAAACAATGCCCATGGGTTATGAAAACAGTATTTGATTATTTGAGTTTATTATTTATTTTGTTTCTAAAGACTGAAGTAATAAGAGTCAATATAAAGTTTGGGTTGCATTAAGTTTATTATTAATAGTAATATTTTTGTTTTCTTTTAGTCATAAAGTTAAAAAGTTGAAGGCAAATCAGTGCAAATGTTAAATGATTGTTGTTCTTGTTTTGGTATAGTATGGTTTATTGCTATCCTATAGCACTATTTCAAAAAAAGGCCCTGGTACTGGGGCCTGTTTCCAGCTTTTATGTTGAGTATTTTATAATTTGCGGATTTTAGCTGTATTAGGGAAACTGCCTGGACAGGATGTGCTGCTACCTCGGCCAGTAATGACATAGCCATTAGGTAAAGGAGAAATAGAACACATCTTATCTCTGCTAGCAGGCACTTTTACTCGCCATAAATTAGGGAAACGATGTGGAGAGGTACTACTGGATTCACTGGTAATAATATAATTCTTCGGTATTGCTGATACTTTGCAGATAGTATCAGAACTTGCAGGCTTTTTAATTATCCCAACATTTGGAAAACGCCCAGGGCATGAAGTGCTAGAGTTTTCTGCTTTAATAGCATAACCATTGGGTGCAGACATTTTCTGAATTGCCTGGCTGTTTGATAATCCACATGTTTGGAAAGCTACCAGAACAGCTGGTACTTGATGTTTCGCTGATAATTACCCATCCTTGGGGTACTCTTTGATTTTTGCATATCCGCATACTTCGAGACACAATGGAGTTTAATGTATCCATCTGGTCTTGATTAAGCGGTTGAAGTTTTTCTTCATTTTAATTTAATATCTCAATATCAGGGTCCCACTGATAATCTTCAGCAGATGCATATTGAGGCAAACTATTTATTAAAGCCAAAGTAATTGATGTACTAAATAATGTATTCTTCATTTTATGAGTCCTTTCATAATTAATTTTTTACACCCTAGTGGTAGTAGTATCTTTAAGCAAGATAGACAAACGTATAAGACTTTTATTTGTGTGGGCTGTTATGGAAGGATTTGACTAAAGTATAATAATATGAAGGCTTTGACTTGACTGTCTGATGTAGAAATATTCTTGTTGGTGTCTAGTAGTTAATTAGAATTATTGCTTTGTTTGAGTGCTTTAATTCTTAACCTTAAATGAACGTTTTCAATTATTAGCAAAATAATTGCAATTAAAATGAGAAGTTCAAAAAGCAATGATTGTCCACTACTACTCCAAAACAACCAGGCTAATAATGCCAAAGTAATGGCGGTAATCATAAATAGGAAGCGGTCTGCTAGTAACTCTATATATTTTTTCATTTTGGCTGAAATGGTTGTCTTGAATGGTTTTTTGTTGGCATTTTAGTCTAGCTCGTGATTTACTATGACTTTTTGGATGTACTCTTTTTCATCTAGTAAAAACTGATTGAATTTACTTATTATTTTTGCATGTTTAATGGTGGATAAATGGTAATTGCTTTTAGTGTGTGGTAATGATTCATTAAATACAAGTAAATCTGCTTGGTTTAGTTTGTGCTTTAAGTAATAAGAAGCGACTTGAATATTGAAGTAAGCAGCATCTAGTCGGTCGTTGGCTACTTGTTTTATCAGAGAGTCCAGTGAGCTAACACCGCGTAATGTCACTTTGTTCGCTTTGATTAAGTCGAGGTAGTCCCAGGCAGTGAACCCCCTAAGTGTGCCTAACCGTTTGAGCCATTCAATATTTTTGTCTTTATTTTCTGGCTTAACTAAAACACCATCAATAAAACTAAGAACAGGTTGGCTGTAAACGACAGAATGAGCTTTTTTATCTTCTTGCCCCCAATATGCGTTATCAGGAAATTTAAAGTCAACTTCACCATTTAAGTAGCTTTTTAGTAAGCGCGTAACGGGCATACCTTTATACGTAAAGGTGTAATTATTTTTCTTTGCAAAGGCGTCAAGGATTTCATATGCTGCGCCGGAGTACTCTTTATTGTTGTAGCTATAAAAAGGGTAGTAGTCTATATCTTCAACACCCACAGTGAATGTGTTGGCGAACGTTATTGAGGTTAGGCTTATAAGCACTACTACTAAATGAATGGTGAATATTTGAATATTAGGTCTTTTCATCACTTCCATTCCTCCAACACCCTATCAATGAAGCCTTAATGATTGATACTAAGTAAAAGTGTAGAACAGGGTGGGGAGGAAGATACGACTTAAATAGAGTAGTGGAGGTAAGGCTAACCAGCGATTGTGTGGCTAGCCCTATATAGCGCATGTGTGAATTACAAGGCCTCTATACTGGCTTTTTGCTCCAATAGTTTTTGTTGCGCAGCCAGTGCATCTGCTAACTTCGCTTTTTCCTTATCCACAACCTGACTAGGCGCTTTATCGACAAAGCTTGGGTTATTAAGCTTGCCTTGTAGGCGGCTAAGCTCTTTCTCTAGTTTGTCGATTTCTTTGGTTAAGCGAGTAAGCTCAGCAGTTTTATCAATCAGATCAGCCATTGGTACCAGCACTTTCATTTCACCGACTAGCTGGGTTGCAGCAGTAGGGGCTTGATCGTTGCTTTCTAACCAAGTGATAGATTCAATATTGGCCAGTTTTTGCAGGTAGGTTTTATTGGCTTCTAAGCGTGCTTTATCTTCAGTGCTGCCATTTTGTAGTAACACCGGCACCAGTTTTCTTGGGCTGATATCCATTTCGCCACGGATATTTCTGACCCCAACTAATACGCCTTTTACCCACTCGATATCAGCGATGGCTTCATGGTCTAACAAGCTGTCATCGGTTTCTGGGTAAGGTTGTAGCATGATGGTTTCACCTTGCTTGCCTGCTAATGGCGCCAGGCGCTGCCAAATCTCTTCGGAAATAAATGGCATAAATGGGTGTATTAGGCGTAAGGTGGTTTCTAATACACGAACCATTGTACGACGAGTGCCTCTTAATTGAGCTTCTGTGGCTGTTTTGTCATATATAACGGTTTTTGATAACTCAAGGTACCAGCTACAAAACTCGTCCCAAACAAACTGCTGAATAGAATTAGCGGCATGATCAAGGCGAAAAGACTCAGTCGCTTGAGCAACTTCTTGTTCCGCTTGCTGCAAGCGGGAAATGATCCAGCGATCAGCCAAACTGAGTTCAACTTCACCACCGTTCTGTCCGCAGTCTTCGTCTTCTGCATTGCTAAGTACTAGTCGGGCGGCATTCCAAATTTTGTTACAGAAGTTGCGATAGCCTTCCATCCGTCCCATGTCGAACTTAATGTCGCGGCCGGTTGAGGCTAATGAGCAGTAAGTAAAACGCAAGGCGTCTGTACCATAGGGGGCAATACCTTCTGGGAAGTGCTTACGAGTGGCTGCCTCAATGGATTTTTTCATATGAGGTTGCATTAAACCACTCGTGCGTTTGGCCAGTAAATCATCGAAGCTAATGCCGTCAATCAAATCGAGTGGGTCAAGCACGTTGCCCTTGGATTTAGACATTTTGTGGCCATCTTGATCGCGAACCAGACCATGGACATATACTTTCTTAAATGGAATTTCGCCACGGAATTTTAAAGTCATCATAATCATTCGGGCAACCCAGAAGAAAATGATGTCAAAACCAGTCACTAATACGTCAGTTGGATGGAAATCTTTCAGCTCAGGGGTTTCTTCTGGCCAGCCTAACGTAGAGAAAGTCCAAAGCGCAGAAGAGAACCAAGTATCTAGTACATCTTCATCCTGGCGAAGCTGAACAGTTGGGCTAATTTGATGCTTTTCTATTACTTCAGCTTCATCGCGGCCCACATAAACATTGCCGTTTTCATCATACCAGGCAGGAATACGGTGACCCCACCATAATTGACGGCTAATACACCAGTCTTGTAAGTCTCGCATCCAAGCAAAATAAGTATTTTCCCACTGTTTAGGCACAAATTCGATATCACCATCTTCAACTGCTTTGATGGCTGGCTCGGCCAGAGGGCCAACTTTTACATACCACTGATCAGTTAAGTAAGGCTCGATAACTACACCGCTTCTGTCGCCACGGGGCACCTTCAGCTTGTGATCTTCAATTTTTTCCAGTAAACCTGCAGCATCAAAATCAGCAACGATTTGTTTGCGAGCTGCAAAACGCTCCATACCATGGTATTTTTCAGGCACTTCGTTGTTAAGGTTTGCATCAATAGTGAAGATATTAATCATTGGCAACTGATGACGTTGGCCAATTTCATAGTCATTAAAGTCGTGGGCTGGTGTGATTTTTACACAGCCTGTGCCGAACTCCTGGTCTACATAGTCATCAGCAATAATAGGGATACGGCGCCCAGTTAAAGGTAGCTCAACAAATTTACCAATCAGTTCCTGATAGCGCTCATCCTCAGGATGAACGGCAACAGCTGTATCACCCAGCATGGTTTCAGGACGAGTAGTAGCGACTACAATATATTCTTTTCCTTCTGCTGTTTTAGCTCCATCAGCCAGTGGGTAACGGAAGTGCCACAGGTGGCCGTTCTCTTCTTCAGAAATAACTTCTAAGTCAGATATTGCTGTGTGCAGTTTTGGATCCCAGTTAACCAAGCGTTTGCCGCGATAAATTAGATCTTCTTCGTATAAGCGGACAAAGACTTCTTTTACTGCATTTGATAATCCTTCATCCATGGTAAAACGTTCACGGGACCAGTCTACAGAAGCACCCATCCGGCGTAGCTGTTTAGTAATAGTGCCACCGGACTCCGCTTTCCACTCCCAAACTTTTTCAAGGAATTTCTCCCGGCCAAGATCTAAACGGCTTACACCGTCTGCTAGCAGTTGCCGCTCTACCACCATTTGAGTAGCAATACCGGCATGATCAGTCCCCACTTGCCAAAGGGTTTTTTGTCCTTTCATGCGATGGTAGCGGATCAAAACATCCATAATAGTGTCTTGAAATGCGTGTCCCATATGTAAACTACCTGTTACATTGGGAGGAGGGATCATGATGGAGTATGGTTTTCCATCACCCTGAGGAACAAAGTAGTTTTTTTCTTCCCAGGTTTTATACCATTGGCGCTCTAATTCATGTGGTTTAAACGTTTTATCCATGGTAATGACTATTACTGATTGCCTTTTAAGTGGGTAATTAAAAAATGCTAGCCCGGATATTTCACCAGATATTAAGGGTTCTGGGTTTGGATTATACATAAGGTATAACCTTTCAGTTAAGAGGATTATGAACTGAAAGGAAATAAATAAGGGATGGTTGAGAGTTAATCAGTGATTGACAATGTGGTCAATGATGGCGTTTATTTCAGAGCGAATCCGCTTATGGAACTCAGCTTCAATTTGAGGGATAAACTCATCAATCACTTCTTGTAAAACAATTTCGCTCTGCATTTCCAGTTCTTGACGTAATTTGTTGCGAACGCCTTCATCCAGACATTTGGCTCTGCGCAAGTTTTTAGAGGATAGCTCGCTTGATGAGTTGTCCGAAGTATGTGTGGAAGGAATAGGTTGTGAAGAAGTTGGTTTATCTGCCTTATAAACTACCTGTTGGCTCTGTGGTTGCTCCTGTTTAGCTTTAACGCTTTCTGGAATAAATGGATTGTTGACATTAATTTTGTACTGAGCAGCTTTTGAAGGTACTAACTGCTCTGCTCGTTGCTTTTTAGTAGCAGATTTAACAGCTGGTGTTGTTAACGTTGGAATATCTGTGGTCGACTTGTTGGGTTGCTTCTTTTTAATGACATGTCCATTAGTGAGTTGCTGTGCTTTTTTTAAGGTCGAATTGTTTAAAGACGAATCTGCTATGTCATTTAACGTAGGTATATCGTTTCGTTCTATAGATTTTAAGGTGTTTGTATGGCTCAACATATTATCGTGCTGCTTTGACTCAGCTAATAGCCCTTGATGAGGCTTGTCTGATGCTATTGGCTGGTTAGGGTTTTGTTTTGTAAAGTAAGGCTTGGCCATACAGCAATAATAAATACTAATAATTATAACTATGCTCTACGCAGAGCTTGCTAACTTCGTATGTTATGACTGTGTAAAGGATACCCTTGGTCTCGATAACTTTTGAAGTTCTGACGTGCAGTTTTGCGACGTGTGCCATCTCCTGCAACAATTTCTGCTACTCGCTCAAATTGATTAACAAACGAAGGTATTGAATCAGTCAAGTTAATGAGCAAGCTATTCGATGATTTTGCTGGTAATTGCCAGCCAATTTCCACTGGGCAGGGTGCTGATTCATGACTCGCAGCTAATTGGTGAGGGATAAAGCTATCCTCGCGGAAAGACCACAATAGCTCATCAAGTGCTTCAGCCTCAGCTTGCCCATCAGTATGAATATAGACTGACTTGGCATGCTTAACCGCTTTTTCGGCTAAACGGCAGCAAAACTGTTGGCGAGCGGTAGGGTGTTGGTCAGGTAAGATATAGAAGTCAATGCGTGTCATACGAAGTTTGGATTGTGAGAGTGCAATAGAAGTTGGTCAACTATGTATCTTGACTATGTTGGCCAACCCTACTTCACTATTTGGATTGATTGATTAAATACTGCACAAGCAGACTGACTGGGCGACCTGTGGCGCCTTTTTTATCGCCTTTTAGCCAGGCAGTTCCAGCAATATCTAGGTGTGCCCAATGATACTTCTTAGTATAACGAGCTAAAAAACAGGCTGCAGTAACTGATCCTGCTTCTGGGCCACCGATATTTGCCATATCTGCGAAGTTACTATCTAACTGTTTTTGATAAGCATCCCATAGAGGCATGTGCCAGATTCTGTCGTAACTTTCATCGCTAGCTTTTTGTAGGGCTTTAGCTAGTTTATCATTATTACTGTACATGCCTGATGCATGGCTACCAAGAGCAACCACACAGGCACCTGTTAAAGTAGCAATATCTACAACTGATTCAGGCTCGTACCTTTCCGCGTAGGTTAAAGCATCACACAGAACCAGTCGCCCTTCTGCATCGGTATTAAGAATTTCAATGGTTTGGCCTGACATTGACGTCACGATGTCACCAGGCTTGGAGGCATTGCCGCTGGGCATATTTTCGGCAGCAGCAACAATGCCAACAACATTGATTGGTAACTTAAGCTCAATGATACTGTTGAGAGCGCCAAAAACGCTGGCAGCTCCACACATATCAAACTTCATTTCGTCCATACCCTGGCCAGGCTTGATGCTGATGCCGCCACTGTCAAAGGTAATACCTTTGCCAACTAGCACATGGGGCTTGTCACCTTTTTTGCCGCCGTAATATTCCATCACTATTAGCTTGCCAGTCTCTTTGCTGCCCTTGCTGACGGATAGAAAAGAGCCCATGCCTAGCTCTTCCATTTCTTTTTCATCTAGTACAGTGACTTTTAGTTTTGCTTCATCTTTTTTGGCTAGCTGTCTAGCTTGTTTAGCTAGGTAACTGGGTGTACAGATATTACCGGGTAAATTACCAAGATCGCGGGCAACATTAATGCCTTTAATAGTGGCCGCTGCTTCTTGAGTAAGCTGTGAAAGTGTTTTATGGGTAGACTCAGGTGCTAGAAATGTTAGTTTTTTATACTTGCTTTTGGTTGTTTTGGGTTTAGTTGATTTAAGTTGGTTAAACTCATACTGACTGGTACCTGCCAATTGTGCTGCAATGCGAACCACCCAGGTTTTTTCTCGACCAGCCACATGGATATCAGCTAGGGCGATAGCCACCTGTTTTAAGTTAAGTTTATTGAGGGTGCTAAACACAGCGGAGAAAGATTTAATTAAATCATCCTCGGATAGTTTTTTATTAAGCTCGCCTGCACCAAACAGCATAATACGTTTAGCTTTAATTTCACCCAGCTGTGATAAAACTAGTGTGTCGCCAGGTTTTCCTGCAATATCACCTTGTTTAATGATGCTGATTAATTGCCCCTTGGCTGCATCATCAAGGGCTTTGCCAGTGTCGCTTAATTTTGAATTTTCAAATACCGGTATGACCAAGCAATCAGTACTGATTGTGGCTGGTTGAGTGTTTTTGATTAGAAATTCCATGAAAACCCCACAAGACAAATTTATCGCTTTGTTGGATAATTAGCAGTCTTTGCCAGCAGCTACTTAAAAGTAGGTGGGTGCTAACCCAAATATTTTCAATTTAAATGGCAGTGCTGTGAGCTAATTGTTTGACAAACCCTATTAAATTAAGTTTTTGAGTGTAACAGAGTCTTATCTTGATTGCCTATGTACAGGCCAGGGGTGTGAAAGTTTTCGTCGCGCAATGGTAAAGAAAAAGGTATCACAGTATTGGATGGTATTTGGAAAGTAAGTTAGGAGAGCCAGTTGATTATCTTCCGCTACTTAGCAAGAGAAGTTTTTACAGCCATGCTGGCTGTTAGCGGTGTACTGTTACTTATTATTATGAGTGGCCGCTTCAATAAGTATTTAGCGCAAGCTGCTTCAGGGCAGCTGAGTGCAGATTTTTTGTTTGTGATTATGGGTTATCGCCTACCGGAGTTTTTGGAACTGATAATTCCTTTAGGGATGTTTATTGGTATTTTGCTCGCCTATGGTCGGCTATATATCGAAAGCGAGATGACAGTATTAACCGCCTGTGGTGTCAGTCAAAAAAGTATCTTACTACAGACATTGGCACCTGCAGCAGTGGTTGCCTGTATAGTTGCTTTATTGGGCTTGTTGATTACTCCGTGGGGAGCCAAAAATGTTGAAGAAATCTTTGCTAAGCAAGATGCTTTGACTGAGTTTGAAACCCTAGCCCCTGGGCGCTTTCAAGAGCAAGAAAGCGTTGGTCGGGTAACCTATACCGAACGCTTATCTGAAGACAGACTGCAAATGGGGGATGTTTTTATCTCCCAGCAAAATGAAGGAATAGGTAAGCGTGGTATTACTCTGTTATTGGCGGAGGCCGGAGTGCAGCATGTGGAGCAGCAAACTGGAGCTCGTTATTTGATTTTGAACAAAGGTTATCGTTATGACGGTATGCCTGGCCAGGCTGATTTCCGCATTACTGAATACGATACCTATGGTATAAAAATGCCAGAAAGTAAGGCGAGTAAAGAAACAGATAAAGTGAAAGCCATTGCTACAAGTGAATTGATAGGTTCTACCGAGTTAAGCCATGTGGCAGAGCTTCAGTGGCGGTTATCTTTACCAATATTGGTATTTATTGTTGTATTGCTGGCAGTCCCATTAAGTAAGGTAAACCCACGACAGGGGCGTTATTTAAAATTACTACCCGCTATTCTGACTTATCTATTGTATCTGGCACTATTAATTGGTGCCAAAGGGGCAGTGGAAGACGGTAAACTTCACCCTATGGGACTATGGGGGGTGCATGGACTGTTTTTAATTATCGCAGGGTTAATCTTGGCCTACGAGCCATTTCAAACTAAGAGGCGCCAGCAACAACTGCAAAAAAAAACAGCGTTAGCAAATGAGGTGGCAAGCCATGAATAAAATTGATCGTTATATTGCCGCCAGTGTTCTTAATGCGACCTTTTTGGTACTAATGGTAATTGTATCATTGGATACCCTCTTTGCCTTTGTGGGTGAGCTAGCCAGTATGAAAGCCAGTTATCAGCTGGTAGAGGTATTGCAATATGTTGGTTTATCGATACCTAACCGTATTTATAAATTCATTCCTTTTTCTGCTCTTATAGGTTGTTTGGTAGGCTTGGGCGCTTTGGCCAATAATAGTGAGCTGGTAGTGATGAGAGCGGCAGGTGTATCACTGTGGCGAATTGTATGGGGAGTGATGCAACCAACGTTACTGATTATTTTAATTGGTATTTCTATCGGTGAGTTTGTATCACCTTACACTGAACAACTAGCTGATAGCGGTCGAGCGATTGCGCGTAGTAAAGATGGCCCTTCAGCCCAGTTTAGCCAGCAAGGAGTTTGGCACCGAGAAGGTAATGAGTTTATGCATTTTAATGCCGTAGAACCTGGCGGCATTTTGCATGGCATTACCCGTTTTAAGTTTAATGATAAAAAAGAACTGCTAGAGGCAAGTTTTGCTGATCGTGGTGTATTTAAAGGCGATTATTGGTTGTTGCAAAATCTTCAGTCGAATCAGTTTAAAGGCGACCAAGTAACCACTGAACGACTACCATTTTTGCAATGGCAAACGAGTTTGTCTAAGGATTTGTTGGATGTAGTTGTAGTTAAACCTGATGACTTATCTATTCGTGGCTTGAGTACTTATACTGATTACCTGGCTCAACAGGGGCTAAATGCAGGGGAGTACCAGTTAGCTTTCTGGCGGAAAATCCTGCAGCCAGCAGTCATTATTGCTTTAGTGTTAGTGGGTATTTCTTTTGTATTTGGTCCTTTACGTTCGGTGACAATGGGACTAAGAATTTTTATTGGGGTAATAGCAGGATTTTCTTTTAATATTATTCAAGAACTTTTAGGTCCATCCAGCCTGGTATTTGGCTTTTCACCACTCATAGCGGTGACTGTGCCACTATTGTTGTGCTTTATCGTGGGTGGTGTATTGCTGAAAAGGGCAGGGTAGCTGCTTACCTATGTTTAGTTTGAAGTTATTGCAAAAATTAGCAGGCATGAGGCGAGACGGGTTAACCCGCTATTGAATGGTTACCGACCGACTCTAGTTGATAAAAGCCTTGAAAGGCCAGGAAAGGTCTTTCAAGGCTAGCGTAAGAATATCCTGTTACTCCGTATTGAACACTAAACTTATTTTCAACACTCTTTCGCGACAGTCTGGCTGAGGTAAATTATTTTTTCGGTGGCTTTTTCTGAGTGAATATTATTTTTTAGTTTTCTCAAGCAATACGACTTCTGTTTTTGCTGCATAGTCGTAAATCGCTTGGTCTTTCGGATCAAATAGAACCCACCAGATACCAATGCCTCCTAGAATGAAACTTGGAATTCCTATTAAAAAGCGGATTAGGCATTGCTGAAGATTCAGGGTTTTGCCAGCGTAGCTAGTCACCATTATTCGCCAGGCAATCATCCCTGGTGTTTGACCGCTTTTTCGCCAAAAATAAGCATAAAAACTAAAAAATATGATGAGCAGGATTAAGGCTAAATCCCATTTAAAGCCAACTGCAGTAGCTTTTGCTTCACCTACCAGCAAAATACTTATCCATAAATGGATACCAGAAATCACAATAGCAAGAGCTATCAGTAGCAAACCGTCGTATACCATGGCCGCAAGTCGGCGCCAAAGTGGAGCAGGGCCTAAAGATGAAAGTGGCTGTGTCATGCAAAAAACGTCGTTAAATCAGTAGTTGATGCTTCCTGTAAATAAGCGGCATTTTACTTGGTTGGCTCTTAAAAGCACACTTATTTATAGGGTGCACCACTAGGTCAAAAATAAGGTAGCTAGGCCTAAAAACGAGATATAACCCACAACGTCTGTAACGGTGGTTAAAATGACGCTACCAGCGAGTGCGGGATCAATTTTAAGGGTTTTTAGGATGATTGGTAATGCAGCACCTGCCATCACGGCAACTACTAAATTAATAATCATTGCGGCTGCGATAACGGTTGAAATGATGCCATCGTTAAACCAGACAAAAGCCACACCTGATACGACCAGTGCCCAAATTAGGCCATTGACCAACCCTACAATGCATTCCCGATTTAATAACCAGAAAGTGTTGGATTTGCCAATTTGGCCGAGCGCCATAGCACGAATAACCAGTGTTAGCGTTTGACTGCCAGCAATGCCACCCATACTGGCTACGATTGGCATTAATACCGCTAATGCAACAACCTTATCAATGGTATCCTGAAACATCCCAATAAATGCTGAAGCGACAAATGCAGTGACAAGGTTAATACCCAGCCAGACTGCTCTGCGCTTCGCTGTTTTCATGGCTGGGGCGAAAGTATCAGCATCATCTTCCAAGCCAGCCATACTCATCAGAGAGTGATCTGCTTCCTCACGAATAACATCTACAACATCGTCAATGGTGATCCGTCCTAGCAATTTGCCATCGTCATCAACCACTGGAGCAGATACCAGGTCTTGCCGTTCAAACAATTGAGCAACTTGGCTAGCTGGAGTCATTGCATTAATGGCTTCAATATCAGTATTCATTACTTCACGGACCGTGATGGACGGATTGGTGGTGAGCAATTTATTGATGGGCAATACCCCAATGAAGGCATCTTGGCGATTAACTACCAATAAACTATCTGTCATCGCTGGCAATTCATCATGACGACGCAGATAGCGAAATACAACATCCAAAGTATTGCTGGGGCGGATAGTGATGGTATCTGTATTCATCAAGCCGCCAGCAGTATCCTCCGGATAAGACAGAATATGCTCGACTCGTGCCCGATCCTGAGCGTCCATTGAAGACAACACTTGCTGGGTAATTGCATCCGGCAGCTGTTGTAAAAGGTCGACTAAGTCATCAGCATCAAAGCCTGTAGTGATTGCTGCTAACTCATCAGCATTCATTTGATCCAGATAATACTGACGAACGTCGTCACTAAGCTCTTGTAGTACTTCTGCTTCTTGTTCTTTATCGAGTAATTGCCACAGTAAACTCCTGGCCTTGGGGGGAGAGGATTCGATTAAGTGTGCAGCGTCGGCAGCAGGAAGGCTATTAAGCATTCGCTTAACAGGTGAAGAAACTCCTTGGTCCAGCGCAAGGCTTAGTTCTTGTAACTGATCCTCTGATTTTCCGAGTTGTTGTGTGGACATCAGGTAATCCTATTTTTGAGAGCAGCTAGCTGTATGCATTAGCGCTTCATCCTATAAACAAGTGGTATTGAGACTGTTAAATAAGCACTTATTTATAGGATGTAGTGCTAGTTACTACTTTATTTGGCGGGTTAGTTTACCTGAAGAGACTGGCTACTGGTATTGTGGATTGTAGCCAGTTTTATAAGTGATTCCAGAAGTAGAGGTTATTGAAAGCGATTTTGTATTCGCGAAGAGCTATTCGGTTAAAGCTGAAAAGTAAGGTATGCAAATAAACCTAACTGAAGAAGCTTATTCTCCTTCATCGAAATAATTATTGATGAGTTGGGTAATGGCCTCAAAGGCTTTTTTTTCATCGTCACCATCAATTTCAAGATCTAGAACGGAGCCTTTACTGGCAGCTAGCATCATCACTGACATAATGCTTTTGCCGTCTACCATTTTGCCATCTTTACCTACCTTAACAGAGCTACCAAAAGCAGCGGCAGTAGAGACAAGCTTTGCTGCGGCACGGGCATGCAAGCCAAGTTTATTAATGATTATGACTTTTTCTTGAATCATGGAGCCTAAGGCAATTCTCGGTGACGTACTTGAACATTTGGCCACTTTTCACGAAAGTAAATTGCGAGCTTCTCGCTGATATAGACTGAACGGTGGTGGCCCCCCGTACACCCAATGGCAATAGTAATATAACTTCGATTATTTGCTTCAAAGCATGGTAGCCAGTGTTCAACAAAGCGTTTGATATCATCAAACATATCCAATACTTGTTGTTGAGAACCTAAAAATTCTTTAACAGGTTCCTCCAGCCCTGAGTATTGCCTTAAATGGGTGACCCAGTAGGGGTTTGGCAGACAGCGTACATCAAACACGTAGTCTGCATCAATGGGGATTCCTTTCTTAAAGCCAAATGATTGGAAAAGTAGGGCTATACTGCTGTGCTGCTTGCGAGCAACGCGCTTACTGATGATATCTCGCAGTTCATGCAAAGACAGCTGGCTGGTGTCGATAGTAAGGTCAGCCATTTTAGCGATAGGTTCAAGAACTTCTTTTTCTTGTTTAATAGCCTCATCTAAGGAGCGCTGTTGGCTAGAGAGTGGGTGTTTACGGCGTGTTTCACTAAAACGCTTTAGTAAGGTCGCGTGTTCAGCATCAAGATAAATAGTTTCTGCATCAATTTGCTGCTCTTTGAGCGCATTCATAATAGCCGGGAAACGCCTTAAATCCTGGGAAACATTTCGAGCATCAATACTAACCGCTGCTTTGTCGTACAGTGGCTCCTTTTTCATTTCCTCAACAAAGGCAGGAAGCAAACCAGCAGGCATATTATCAATGCAATAATAGCCTTGATCTTCCAGCACATGTAAGCCGGTACTTTTGCCTGAGCCAGAGCGGCCACTGATTATAATTAACTTCATAAATATGCAGAGTTGCTTTGTTAATTCATTTGTAGGGCTGGTAGTACAATCCTAGCCCAAATATATTCTGGGCTAGTATAACAAAGTTTATGTGATATACGGCAGATTAGTTAAGTAATACTCATTAGCTGGCTTTGAAGATTTTAAAACTAACTTAACTATTGTGCTTATGTGGTAGGTACGCTTTGAATTGCAACGTCAAATAACTCAGGATTAGTATCAGCTCGGCGTAAATTATTGCGATAACTGGAGTTTTCGAAGCGGGTAGCAATTTCCTGAAGGATAGCGAGGTGCTCATTTGTGGCTTCGGCAGGAACAACCAGGGCAAAAATTAAGTCTACTGGGTGACCATCCATCGAGTCGAAGTCAATGCCTTCTTGCAGTTTAAGTAAGCAAGCAAAGGGCTTAAGACAACTTTCGAGACGACAATGTGGAATCGCTATGCCATTGCCAAAACCTGTGCTTCCCAACCGTTCACGATTGATTAAATTATCAAACAGTTCATTGGGATTAATATCACCAGAATACTCAGCTAAGAGGTTGGCAATGAGTTGTAAAACTCGCTTTTTACTCCCCCCTTGCACCCCGGTAAGGGTGCATTGTGGGAGAAGGACTTGTTCGATTTTCATGCTTTATAAATAAGTAAACTACTTTTTAACGAATACCGGCTCCCTGAAGTCGATCCAGGGTTTTCTCTTTGTGTTTGCTTAATTGCCGGCCTAGTTTATCACTAAGTAAATCAATTGCAGCATACATATCTTCAGATTCTGCAGTGGCGGCAATGTCAGCACCACGCACATGCAAGCTAGCTTCTGCCTTTTGGCGTAGCTTTTCAACACTTAGGGTAATTTGCACGTTAGTAATGCTATCGTAATGGCTTTCAATGCGATCAAGCTTTTTGGTGACATATTGGCGCAACGCATCAGTCACTTCTACATGATGACCACTGATGTTAACTTGCATGCAACGACCTCCTAATAGGGCTTTATGGTTGTAATCAGCTTCACTGACTTGCTAGGCTGATTGTCAACTGCTTCATTACTAAGTGTAATGGAAAGCAGGCTTGGTATTGCTTGTTGCTAGTCAATATAACGCTTAATTTCGCGCTAACCTATTTCATCACACCAGCCGCTTTCGCTCATTGGACGGCGGAATGGATAGTGATTCACGATATTTGGCTATGGTTCGTCTTGCCACCTTTATGCCTTGCTCTTCCAGTAAGCTGGCAATTTTGCTGTCACTTAATGGTTTTTTAGGGTTCTCCACAGCTACTAACTTTTTAATGATAGCTCGGATAGCAGTGGAAGAGCACTCACCACCAGATGACGTGCTGACATGGCTTGAGAAGAAATATTTCAGCTCAAAGATGCCGCGAGGTGTATGCATAAATTTTTGAGTGGTTACTCGGGAGATGGTTGATTCATGCATTCCAACCGCTTCTGCTATATCGTGCAGCACCAGTGGTTTCATCGCTTCTTCACCATATTCTAAAAAACCACGTTGATGCTCGACAATACGAGTAGCTACTTTCATTAATGTTTCGTTACGACTTTGCAGGCTTTTTAAAAACCAGCGAGCTTCTTGTAAATGGTTTTTCAGATAGGTGTTGTCGGAACTGCTGTCGGCTCGTTTTACCAAAGATGCATAATTGCTATTAATCCGTAGTTTGGGGGTGGCCTCGGCATTAAGCTCGACTAACCAGCGATCATTATGCTTTCTAACAAATACATCAGGAATGACATACTCTGTTTCGGACGGTTGAATATCAGCACCTGGTTTTGGGTTCAGGGCTTGGATCAGCTTTATGCTTTCTGCCAGCTCTTCTTCTTTCAATTTTGTTCGGCGCATAAGCTGATTGTAGTCGTGATGACCTAGCAAGTTTAAGTGCTTTGTTACAATTAGCTTAGCATTATCAAGAAGTGGTGTGTCTTGCGGCAGGTGAGAAAGCTGGATTTGTAAGCATTCCTGTAAGTTTCTTGCAGCTACACCAACAGGATCAAAATGTTGTAAGCGACGTAGCACAATTTCCACTTCTTCTTGTGTAATTTCCAGCTCAGGGTCCAGGCCTTCCCAAATTTCTTCAGTGCTACAGCTAAGGTAGCCATCGTCATTGATCGCATCGATAATAGCAATAGCCACTAAGCGGTCGTTATCAGACATTGGAGTAAGGTTAAGCTGCCACTCTAGGTGGCTGTGCAAAGACTCTGTCGTGCCATTTCGGTTGCTGAAGTCATACTCATCGTCATCTGCTGATGAGGAAGAACTAATAGGAGCTGAAGATGTTTGGTAAACATCGTCCCAGGCACTATCTACAGGAAGGTCATTAGGGATTTCTTCTGACCAGCTGGTTTCGTCTGAGTTGTCTTGAGAAGTTTCAGATGTGCTTTTATCTACGTTGTCTGATGAATCTGATCCATTTAAGCCAGAGCTATTGAGTTGCTGTGAGTCATTGGCTTCACCATTAGCCGATGAGTTGCTGTCAGACTCATCAGTCAGCTCAAGCATAGGGTTGGATTCAAGTGCTTGCTGCACTTCTTGCTGTAAATCCAATGTGGATAGTTGAAGTAGTTTTATGGCTTGTTGCAGCTGAGGAGTCATCGTCAGCTGCTGGCCAATTTTCAAAACTAGGGATGGCTTCATTGCTAAATAATTACCTTATAGTGCAATCGTGCCTGTTTTGATTTGGCAAAGTCAACAACAATGGAAGTGAATTCAAATACGGTTACCTGAGTTGCTGCTTGAACAAGCGACTGAATATTTCCATTGCACCTATTATTTATTTCAATTGCGTGTTTATTTCAGTATTTCTTTTGTTTCTGAAGCTTTGTTATTTCTTAGTGGGTATTAAAAATTATATGAGTATCCTTGCCAGTTGTCTTATATTTTAAAGTCGTGTCCAAGGTATACTTCTTTCACCTGTTGGTTAGTCATTACGGCTTCAGCACTGCCTTCCGCTATTATATGCCCCTCACTAACTATGTATGCATTCTCACAAATATCAAGTGTTTCTCTAACATGATGGTCGGTGATTAGGACGCCAATGCCACGGTCTTTCAAGTGCCAGACAATGTCTTTAATGTCTTTTACCGAAATTGGGTCAACGCCTGCAAATGGCTCATCCAACAGTATGAAGGAAGGCTCTGTTGCAAGTGCTCTGGCAATTTCTACTCGACGCCTTTCACCACCAGATAAACTCATACCCTTACTGTCTTTTATATGGGTGATATTGAACTCTTCAAGTAGTGAGTTGAGCTTTTCTTGTCTTTGCTTACGATTTAGCTCTTTACGGGTTTCCAGAATAGCAAGAATATTGTCAGTGACAGTCAGCTTGCGGAATACAGAGGCTTCTTGTGGTAGGTATCCTATGCCAGCCTGAGCCCGTCCATGCATAGGCAGGTGGGTAATATCACTCTCATCAATCCATACATTACCCTGGTCTGATTTGACTAGACCTACAATCATGTAGAAACAGGTGGTTTTCCCCGCACCATTGGGGCCAAGTAGACCCACTACTTGACCGCTTTGAATTTGTAAGGATACATCTTTTACTACAGCACGGCCTTTGTAGCTTTTGGCGAGGTGCTCGGCTTTCAAAATACTCATATACGGCGCTTATTTCTTTTAAATACAGAGCTGTAAGTTGATTGGCTTTAACAAAGCAGTTCTCATTGATTTTGCCTTTTGCTACGGGGCTGTAACACCATCTCTACGCGGCTCTCATTGGTTTTGCCACCTTTCGCATTAACTTTTTGTGTCTTGGCAAAATATTCAATCTGGTTACCCGTAAAAGTATTGCCCTCTTGAAACAGTTTGGCGTTAGTAATGATGTCTACTTTTTCGGTATTTGAGTAGTATTTGATGGTGCGACCATAAGCTTTGATCAGCTCTTTGTTTTCAGCAGGTTTCTCCCGATAGTGGGCAGGACGGCCTACCGCAACAATTTTATTTATCCCATTACTGTCTGAATAGAGGGTGACCTTATCACCTCTAATTTGAATGGTGCCCTGAGTAATAATGACGTTACCTGTGTAGATATATACGCCAGACTTATCGTCAATATCAGCGCTTTTGGCTTTGATGTTAATAGGTTTGTCTTTGTCACTAGGAAGTGCCCAGCTGAACAGGCTAAATCCAGCGGCTGAGAGAGTGATAATCCCTACAATTAAGTTACTGATTAACTTCATATTGTCCTCTGACATTAGAAAACAGTTGAACTCTATCTTTGGCTAAAAATGCCCGCATACCAACCCCGTGGGTAATAGAACCATTGGGTGATGTTATCACAACTGGGTGCTGAGTATCGGCAACTTCTTCCTCAGCATAAAGGGTTAGAAAGTTGGTTTTCAGTAAAATGCCAAGTTCGCCACTTGATTTCTGTTCTTTGACTCTGACTTGGTCTGATAGCTCAAGAATATCGCCACCAGGCAGCAAGCGGCCATGTTTAGCTGTAGTTTTCCACTGGTTGCCGTTAGTTCGGTATAAATCGATGTTAGGTTGTGCTAATAAAGAAACATCGTTGTGGGGGTAATGGCTGATTTTGTCTGAGACTAACAAATAGTCTTTGTTCCCATCTAAAGAGTACTGGGTAACGCGTGGATTTATTAAATAATAGTCAGGTGCTTGCTCTAGGTTGTCAGCAAGAGGCTCACTTGGTGTGATTATGGGAGGTTTGGCTCCCGTGCCTAGTGCAAGATAGCCACAATAGGCTATTACTAAAATAGCAATCAAGCTTAGAAAGCTGCTTCGATTCATTAGTTTGCCTGTAAATAAGGATCTAGCGCCTGCTGCAAGGTGCTTTGTGCATTCATAATAAAATCACAAACCTCTCTAACTGCGCCTTGGCCACCAGGTGTTTCGGTAACACCATCTGCCAACTGTTTTACCAGCCAGTAGCCGTTAGGCACGCTTAGCCCAAGACCGACTTGCTGAATGGCAGGTAAGTCAGGTAAGTCATCACCTAAGTAGGCTATTTCGTGCCATTCTAACTGAAGTTGTTGGCGTATTTCATTTAAAGCGACTCGTTTGTCTTCACGGCCTTGCAATAAAATCTCAATACCCAGGTTTTTTGCTCGATTAGCGACAACAGGGGTTTCACGTCCGGTGATAATGGCAACTTTTACGCCTGTGGACTGAAGCATTTTGATGCCATGGCCATCAAGAATATTAAAAGTTTTGCTCTCTTGGCCATCGGCACTAAAATATAGCCGGCCATCTGTCATTACACCATCAACATCAAGCCCTAGTAGCTTAACCGGTTGTGCTTTGACTTGTAATTGTGGGTCAAGGTTCATACAACCCCTGCCTTGATAATGTCGTGTAAGTGGATAATGCCTTCAATATGCTTATGCTGCTTAACCACAACCAAACTGGTGATTTTATGATCCTCCATGATGTTCAGTGCTTCGGCTGCCAGAGTGTCGGCGTTAACTGTTTTGCAATGAGCTGTCATTACTTGGCTGATGGGAGTAGTCTGAAGGTTTAGCTCTTGGTCTAGTACCCGGCGTAGGTCGCCATCGGTGAAAACGCCTAATAACTGGTTGTGCTCATCAGCAATTGCTGTCATCCCCAGTCCTTTTTGTGAAACGACAAGTAAAGCTTCTTTTAGAGGTGTTGTTAAGCTGACAATAGGGAGTTGTTCGCCAGTATGCATGATGTCAGAGACTTTGAGCAGCAACTTGCGGCCAAGACTGCCGCCAGGGTGAGAAAAAGCAAAGTCTTCAGCGGTAAACCCTTTGGCTTCTAATAAAGCAATTGCCAGGGCATCTCCCAGCACTAGGCTAGTGGTCGTGCTTGAGGTTGGTGCTAAATCAAGCGGGCAGGCTTCCTTTTCTACATAAGTGTTTAAGTTAACATCTGCTGCTTGTGCTAATGCTGACTTTTCGTTGCCTGTCATACTAATCAGTGGTGTGCCTAGACGCTTTAGCAAGGGAATGAGCATTACCAATTCAGCAGTATTGCCTGAGTTAGATAAAGCTATCACTACATCGTTAGCTGTAATCATTCCCATATCACCATGGCTGGCCTCGCCGGGGTGAACAAAGAAGGCAGGAGTACCTGTGCTGGCGAGTGTAGCCGCTATTTTGTTACCAATGTGTCCTGATTTACCCATGCCCACCACCACAACTCGGCCTTGGCAATTCAGGATGATTTGGCAAGCTTGCGTGAAAGAGCCATCTATTCTGGGGATTAGTTTATCAATAGCATCCCGCTCACTTTTAATAGTGCGAATAGCTGACTGAGCAAAATCAATATCTTGTGACATAGTTCCATGGTGTTGTTGCTGCTTTTGGAATGCAAATTATTTGGTATTTGTCGGAATTGAGCAAGGTAAAATATTCGACCTGTAAGCATTTGAGCGCAAATTTACTGTTACTCATGTATTTTCAGATGAAGAGGCTTATATAGATATTATCGTTGATTGACTGATTTACTTGAGCATGGATCAGGACTGGAGAGAGAAGGTTATAATGGATGAGGTCAGAGGGATGGTTGAAAAATGGTCTTTTTGAACAGGTGGAGAAGCCCTGGGTTTTGTCTATAGCCATAAACAAAAACAGATCACTAGTTGGTTGTGTTGTGCTCAGTTATGTGAATATTGGTTGGGCAATTAATTGATAACTGTTATCTAGGCAACAAATTTAGTTTAGGAGTATTAATTATTATAAAATAGCTATAAATTTTTCCTTATTCGTCAGTTTTTGTATGAATTGGATAAGGTATGCTTCCTACCTAATGCGCAGCCCTGAAAGCAAGTCAGGAGGTTGTGTATGTCAAAATGAAAAATGCGATCTGGTATTAAGAAATATCCCATTCTTTTATTTTACGGTCACTGCTAATCAAAATGGTAACTGTTTAATTGATGAATATTAATTAAATTATTTTTGTTTTATTTGGCAGTTTCTAGCTTGGTTTTTGATTAATTAACAGTTGCTTGAAAAGTGAGCAAGTGTTTTTAGGGGTGAATGCTAAAAAACTAATGCTCATTTTGACTTTCTGCATGCAGTGAAAATACGAGGTTACCCATGCTGATAAAAAATATTAGCGCTATTGCTTTAGTGGGCGCATTAAGTAGTTTAGGGTTTGCTGGTGAGCAGCCTCCTGCCTGGATTACAGTGGATGATGAGGCTTATCAACTGGTAAAGGATGGAATGCCAAGCTTGTTTTCTGGTTATGAAACAGAGCAAGGTTTAATTGATCGACTGGAAAATATTAGTCAGGGTAAAGTGCATATAGTTGCTATTAATCCTAAAAAAATACCTGCATTAAGCTTGTTTTTGCATATCAAGCAAAAACGCTGTGGTGGCTTTATCCAACATGAAACTGCTGAAACAGCGATATCTGGTGTGGCTAATGCATTTAATCCGCCAAGCACAATGGCTGAGATCAATTACCAAATTAGTGAAGATGAATTGGTAAGAAAACTGATTGCACAAACCAAAGAAAGTAGTATTCGTGAAACTATACAGCATTTGTCCAATTATCATGATCGTTACTATAAAAGTAAAACAGGCGTAGAGTCAGCTAACTGGATTAAAGATTTTTGGCAAAAATTAGCAGGTGATAAAGATGGTATTTCGATAGAAACATTTAAACATAATAGTTGGCAGCAGCCTTCAGTGGTTATGACTTGGCAAGGTACTGAAACGCCGGATGAAATCGTTGTGCTTGGTGGACACTTGGACTCAATTAATGGCCGAGGTAATACTCAACTTAAAGCGCCGGGTGCAGATGATAATGCTTCAGGTATTGCGACCATTTCTGAAGTTATTCGGGTATTGGTAGAAAGTGATTTTAAACCGAAAAAGACCATTAAGTTTATGGGGTATGCGGCTGAAGAAGTAGGGCTGAGAGGTTCTTCAGAAATTGCTCGCCAACATAAAAATAGCGGAGCTAAAGTTGTGGGTGTGCTACAACTTGACATGACCAACTACAATGGCTCCCAAGATGATTTCAATTTGGTTTCAGACTATACGAGTGATAAACAAAATAAGTTTATTGCAGAACTAGCGAAAAAGTACTTGCCGCAATTAAAGGTTGGCTATACTCGCTGTGGTTATGGCTGCTCAGATCATGCGTCTTGGCATAACAATGGCTTCCCTGCCTCGATGCCTTTTGAAGCTAAGTTTAACCAAAGCAATAGAAGTATTCATACCGAGCGGGATACCTTAGGACAAATGGGCAGCAATGCTAACCATGCACTGAAGTTTTCAAAGTTAGCTACTGCTTTTGTAGTGGAAATGGCTAAGCAAGCCGCTGGTGATAACCCCCAGCCACCTAAGCCAAATCCGAACCCAGATGATGGAAAATATCAGCAGCTGTCCACAGGAAAAGACTCTTGTCTAGGTATTCTGTCTGATGGTACCGCAATAGGCTCTCGCGCAAATACTACTGAATGTAACAGCACTCCTAGTCAACTTTGGACGATTGACAGTAAGGGGTTGATTCACCCTAAACATGCGCCTGAAAAATGCCTGATAATGAGGAACTGGAAAAAAGGGGTTAATACCGCTGAGTTAGGTGAATGTAAAGCAGAGCAGCTGAACCAGCGATGGCAGTTGGAAAATGGTCGTATCAACAATGTGGCCTATCCAAACTTTTACCTGACACATTTTGGCCGCTATTATGGTGATTGGACTGGGGTTTGGACAAAATACGAAAGTGACTATCAAAAGTGGAACTGGAAAAGTAAATAAACAGTTGTATTAAACGTAGTATGTTGAGTTGTCTACAAACTAACGAAAGTGGAGAAACGTTTAATCAAATAAAGGTTGGTTGATATTTGTTCTATTTCGTAGTTTGCTTCTTAATTAGGCTGACTGTTAGCCTGGCATTTCTGCAGTTTGCTCAGGTGTCTAGGTTAAGGTCAGCTTATTTTGTAGTATTTCTTTTTCGCGTATAAAAATAAAAAATCTGTTTGCTATTTAATAAATAGGAAAGATACCTATTCGGCCCTGTTGTTGATCGTGCTATTCTCCGCGGCTGCTGTATAACGGTTGATCAGGTTATGATAAGCCTTAGTTCAACTTTTACTAAATTTGCTAAAGAAGTGTTACCATACCTCGCAAGACGCATACTTAATAAACGGCTGATGTTGATAAAATTGTTGTTGATGGATAGGGTGATAGCCTGATGACAGCTCATGATAATAACTTTGTGGAAATCAAAGGGCTTAGCTATCGCCGCGGAGATAGGGTTATTTTCGATGATATCGATATTAGTATACCCCGCGGTAAAGTAACAGGCATTATGGGGCCTAGCGGCACTGGAAAAACCACCTTACTTAGGTTAATTGGTGCTCAGTTGAAACCAGAGTCAGGTGATATTTTTGTTGATGGGCAAAACGTACCTAAGTTGTCGCGTAATGAGTTATTTAAACTACGCAGTAAAATAGGCATGCTGTTTCAAAGTGGTGCCTTATTCACGGATATGAGTGTGTATGAAAACGTCGCCTTTCCACTGAGAGTTCACACAGAACTACCGGAATCGATGGTGCATGACATTGTTTTAATGAAGCTTCAGGCAGTGGGCTTACGTGGTGCGAGAGATTTAATGCCCAGTGAGTTATCTGGGGGGATGGCGCGTCGTGTCGCGTTGGCAAGGGCCATTGCGTTAGATCCAGTAATGATTATGTATGATGAGCCATTTGTTGGTCAGGATCCTATTGCAATGGGGGTATTGGTCCAATTAGTTCGTCTATTAAATGATGCTTTGAATTTAACCAGTATCGTTGTGTCCCATGATATCCATGAAACCGCAAGTATTGCAGATTTCTTGTATTTAATTAGTGATGCCAAAGTAATTGGCTATGGCACGCCAGAAGAACTACTGAATTCAGATGATCCAAGAATCACCCAGTTTATGCAGGGCTTACCTGATGGCCCAGTACCCTTCCACTACCCAGCTCAAAAATATGTTGATGATTTAATGGGAGGGGGTGTTTAGTGATTCATGATTTTTGGGCATTTTTACGCAGACTGGGGCAAGCTGGACTGCTTAAAGTAGAAGCGATTGGTCGCTCAGGCATTTATTTGATGCTGGCAATTTTCGGTCGCTCAGGATTTGGCTCTCGGTTTCAGCTATTGCTCCAGCAGCTTTACTCTGTTGGTGTTCTATCGCTCATTATTATTGCCGTGTCAGGTCTGTTTATAGGCATGGTGCTTGGTTTACAAGGCTATAACATATTAGTGCGTTATGGTTCTCAAGAAGCGGTTGGGCAGATGGTTGCCTTGACTTTGGTTCGTGAGCTTGGGCCAGTTGTTACAGCACTACTATTCGCAGGTCGGGCAGGCTCTGCTTTGACAGCTGAAATTGGCTTGATGAAGGCTACCGAGCAACTGTCTAGTATGGAAATGATAGGGGTTGATCCTTTAAAGCGAATTGTTGCTCCTCGGTTTTGGGCTGGGTTTATTTCCATGCCATTGTTAGTGGCCATCTTTAACATGGTGGGTGTTGTTGGTGGTGCTATGGTGGGTGTTGACTGGCTTTCTATTGATGAAGGATCTTTCTGGGGCAACATGCAACAAACAGTGAATTTTGGTGATGATGTAGTTAATGGCATTATCAAAAGCTTAGTGTTTGGTTTTGTTGTTACCTGGATCGCGGTTTTTCAGGGCTATGATACCCTCCCTACCTCAGAAGGCATTAGTCGTGCTACGACTAAGACCGTGGTTTATTCATCCCTAGCAATCCTGGGACTCGACTTTATCTTAACTGCAGTTATGTTTGGAGATTTATAAGATGCGCATGAGAACGGTGGAGATCAGCGTCGGTGCGTTCATGCTGGCAGGGATTTTTGCCCTGGTAATGCTAGCACTTAAAGTGAGCGGCTTGTCTATTGAAAATAATCAGCAAACCTACCGGGTTCATGCCTTTTTCGATAATGTTGGAGGGCTTAGCCTTCGAGCTAAAGTGTCGATGAGTGGTGTGACCATTGGGCGGGTAGTTGATATCAAGCTTGATAAAGAACTGTATCGAGCAAAAGTGGTAATGGATATTCATAGTG
Source organism: Spartinivicinus ruber (assembly GCF_011009015.1). Classification (NCBI taxonomy): domain Bacteria; kingdom Pseudomonadati; phylum Pseudomonadota; class Gammaproteobacteria; order Oceanospirillales; family Zooshikellaceae; genus Spartinivicinus; species Spartinivicinus ruber. The sequence goes on along the minus strand of NZ_CP048878.1, from coordinate 5,041,795 downwards.
ATGTTAAAAATATTCCCTTAGATAGTACCGCTAGTATATTAACCTCTGGCCTGTTGGGAGAGCAGTATATAGGCATTAGTGTGGGAGGGGAGGAAGAGTTTCTCGATGATGGTGATGAACTTGAAGATACTCAGTCTGCGCTGATTTTGGAAGATTTAATAGGAAAGTTCCTACTAAATACAGTCAAACAAACTGATAGTGAATAACTGGTTTAAGGAAGCTTTATGAAAGTGATGACTCAATGGTTATCAAAGTTAGTGGTAGTTTTTGGCTGGCTTTTAGCTGTATCAACAGTTGTTTCCGCTCATGCAGCTGAAAGCCCAGATGCAACAGTGAAAACAACAACTGATAAGATGCTGACAGTGATCAAAGAAGGTAAGCAAACCTATAAACAGGCACCAGATCAATTTTACTCACAGCTGCTGACGGTTTTAGAGCCCGTTGTTGCCTTTGATGTTATTGCTCGTGGAGTAATGAGTATTAAATATTCAAAGCAGGCGTCTGATCTACAAATTGAGCAGTTCACTAAAGCCTTTAAAGTGAGCATGGTTGAGTTTTATGGTAAAGCACTGTTGAAATACGATAATGAAAAAATAGAAGTACATCCAGTTAATAAAGCTGCCTTGAAAAAAAGAAAAGTGCCTGTAGATATGACTATCTATGCGTCAGGTGGGACAACTTATCCACTCACTTACACCATGTTCAAAGATAAAAAGTCGAACCAATGGAAAATGCGTAATGTGATTGTCAACGGAATTAATATTGGCAAACTATTTAGAACCCAGTTTTCTGAAGCAATGCAGCAGAACAAAGGTGACTTGCAACAAGTGATTAATAATTGGACTGATATTATGAAGACTGCAAATGAAAAGAAGGGTAAGTCTTAGTGGCCGACTGTGAAGTATTATCTATTGCGCCTGGGCAGCTAAAATTGGTTGGTAGTATAACTTTTGAAACTGCTACAGACATTGAGCTGCAAGGGCGAGAGTTATTAATAAAACAGGTTGGTAGTTGCACTGTAGACTTGGCAGAGCTGGAAGATGGCGGGAGTGCAGCTTTGTCAGTATTACTCTCCTGGATGCGTCAAGCTCATCATTTATCAATCAGCTTGTCTATGATCAATATGCCTATTGATCTCTATGATTTAGCAAGAGTAGGTGGTTTAGATTCTGTGTTGCCTATTCAAATTCAAGCGCCTTAGCTATAGCTTGCTGGGGAAGGAGCCTCAGTAGCAATCTAGGTGTTATGAAAAAAACTCTCCAAAAGTAACTCCTCCAAAATTAGTCTTTCCAAATTAACTTCTTCTTTGTAGTTGAATGAGCTTTTTCGAAAAGAGTTGATTGTATCTAGAAAAGATTTCCAAAAAGGTGTGTCAGTTTTCGCCTTTTTGCTTGTTTTTATATATCATTACCGCCCTTTCTTGAAGCTGTAACTTCATATTAGATCATTATTTATACATACTGATATTTAGTATATTAGAAAACACCCAAGTACAATCATATACCAAGGGTGACCGCGAAGGGGAGAAACAAGTGCAGGCATTAGAAGTGAAGCAGCTAGTAGAATCAGCTTTACCCAATACTGAAGTGGTAGTTGAAGGTGAGGGCTGTAACTTCCAATTAACATTAGTTAGCGATGAACTGATGGCTCTTGCTCCTGTAAAGCGTCAACAGCAGGTTTATGCTCTTTTGAATGAGGCAATTACCTCTGGTGCAATTCATGCGGTGACTATGAAGTTTTTTAGTGTGGCTGACTGGCAGGCTCAATCCCAATAAGCCGGTAGCCTGACTATTTATCGACGTGACAAATTAACAGCAGGAGCTTGCATGGATAAACTGATTATTTCTGGTGGAGTAAAACTTGATGGTGAAATTAGAATTTCAGGGGCTAAGAACGCTGCTTTACCCATCCTAGCTGCAACGCTTCTGGCTGATGAGCCTGTAACTGTTTGTAACTTACCCCACCTAAATGATATTACCACAATGATTGAGCTGTTTGGCCGAATGGGGGTTGAACTGGTTATTGATGAAAAGCTCAATGTGGAAGTCCATGCTAATACGATAAAAAGCCTTCATGCTCCGTACGAGCTGGTGAAAACCATGCGAGCCTCGATTTTGGTTTTAGGACCAATGGTGGCTCATTTTGGCCAGGCTGAAGTTGCTTTACCAGGTGGTTGTGCAATTGGTAGCCGACCAGTTGACTTACACATCCGTGGCTTAGAGGCAATGGGAGCTGAGATTAAGGTCGAAGATGGTTACATCAAAGCAAAAGTAGATGGCCGCTTAAAAGGAGCCAAAATCTTCCTTGATACTGTGACTGTAACGGGTACTGAAAATCTGTTGATGGCAGCCTGTCTAGCAGACGGGGAAACCATTATTGAGAATGCGGCTAGAGAGCCTGAAGTAGTTGATCTTGCCCACTGTTTGATAAAAATGGGTGCCAAAATTACTGGTCATGGTACTGATACAATTCGGGTTCAAGGGGTGGAGAAACTGTCTGGTTGTCACTACTCCGTATTACCTGACCGTATTGAAACGGGTACCTATTTAATTGCTGCAGCGGCAACTGGTGGGCGAATTAAAGTTAAAGATACTGCACCTGATACCCTTGATGCTGTGCTCGTAAAGCTGAAAGAGGCGGGTGCTCATATGGGCGTGGGTGAAGACTGGATTGAACTTGATATGAAAGGTCGACGCCCTCAAGCTGTTAGTTTAAAAACAGCACCATACCCCGCGTTCCCAACCGATATGCAAGCACAGTTTACAGCGATGAATGCAGTAGCAGAAGGTACCGGGCGTATTACGGAAACCATTTTTGAGAATCGCTTTATGCATGCCCTGGAAATGATTCGAATGGGGGCTGATATGGTTGTTGAGGGTAATACTGTTATTGTCACTGGCGTCTCTCACTTAAAAGCGGCTCCAGTAATGGCGACTGATTTACGGGCTTCAGCCAGCTTAGTGATTGCAGGGCTGGTTGCTGATGGTGACACAGTAGTAGATCGTATCTACCATATTGACCGTGGTTATGAATGTATAGAAGAAAAGCTGCAATTATTAGGCGCTAAAATCCGGCGAACTCCTTCCTAACGTAGTTGAAATAATACTAGGCATGAAACAGTCAATAATGATCGCCCTGTCTAAAGGGCGAATTTTAAAGGATACCCTTCCTTTACTTAAACAGGCCGGCATAGAGCCCACTGAAGATCTCAATAGCCGCAAACTGATTTTTCCTACCAATCATTCTCATATTAATTTGCTTATTGTTCGTGCCACTGATGTCCCTACTTATGTGGAGTATGGTGCGGCTGACATGGGAGTGTCCGGGAAAGATGTGTTGCTTGAGCATAGTAGCCAAGCTTTGTATGAGCCTCTCGATTTAAATATCGCTAAGTGTAAATTAATGACTGCAGGGCCTGTGGGGCGAGAGCCAGGCCCTGGTCGGCTGAAAGTGGCAACCAAGTTCGTCAATATTGCTAAGCGTTATTATGCCGAACAGGGCAAACAGGTTGATATCATTAAGCTGTATGGCTCAATGGAATTGGCACCCTTAGTTGGGTTGGCTGACAAGATAATTGATGTGGTTGATACGGGTAATACACTTAAGGCTAATGGCTTGGAGCCACAGGAGTTAATTGCTCATATCAGCTCTCGACTAATAGTTAATAAAGCGGCGATGAAAGTGAAGCACCATGCGTTAAAGGAAATAATAGATGGGCTAAAACAAGCTGTATTAAACGCTAGTAATAACTAATAAACTAGTGATAACAAGAAAGTGCCATTTAATAAGAGGTTCCAAACGTGTCTGGTGTGTCTATTACCCGGCTTAACTCAGCAGCCGAGTCGTTTAACCAGCAGTTAGACGAGTTACTTAAGTGGGAAGCAGTATCTGATCTCAATGTTAATCAAACTGTAATAGAAATTATTGATCAGGTCAGACAGCATGGAGATGAAGCATTAGTAACCTATACCAATCAATTTGATCGCCTTTCCGTCACTTCTGCATCTGAGTTAGTCGTTTCAGCAGAAGCACTTCAAACTGCATTAGAGCAAATATCCCCTGAGCAAAAACAAGCACTAACAGATGCTGCTGACCGAATTCGTCAATATCATGAAGAGCAAAAGAGCTGCTCATGGCAGTACGCTGAGCTGGATGGCACCATTCTGGGTCAACAAGTGATGCCGTTAGACCGAGTGGGGGTCTATGTGCCTGGTGGTAAGGCGGCTTATCCTTCATCAGTACTGATGAATGTGATTCCTGCAAAGGTTGCTGGGGTAAAAGAAGTCATCATGGTGGTGCCTACCCCTGATAATCAGATTAATTCACTGGTGTTAGCTGCTGCAGCGATTGCAGGGGTGGATAAAGTTTTTCGAGTTGGTGGTGCTCAGGCAGTAGCGGCTTTAGCTTATGGTACAGCTACCATCCCCAAAGTGGATAAAATCGTTGGTCCAGGCAATATTTATGTTGCCACTGCCAAACGGATGGTGTTTGGCCAGGTGGGTATCGATATGATTGCTGGTCCATCAGAGATTTTGGTGATTTGTGATGGCAAGACTAATCCGGATTGGATTGCGATGGATTTGTTTTCTCAGGCTGAGCACGATGAAGATGCTCAAGCTATTTTAATTTCCCCTGATAGTGACTATTTGGAAGCGGTTGAGAGTAGTATTAATAAGTTGCTTCCAGAAATGGAGCGAGCAGAGATTATTTGCCAGTCACTCACTCGGCGAGGGGCGTTTATTCAGGTGACTGATCTGGATGAAGCTATTGAGATTACTAACCGTATTGCCCCTGAACACTTAGAGTTGTCTATCGAGAACCCTGAACAGTATTTGCCTGTGATTCGACATGCTGGTGCTATTTTTATGGGAAGACATACCCCAGAAGCATTGGGAGATTATTGTGCGGGCCCAAATCATGTGTTACCAACTTCTGGAACCGCTCGCTTCTCATCGCCACTGGGGGTGTATGACTTTGAAAAGCGCTCTTCCATCATTAACTTTAGCGCCAAAGGTGCTATTAAAGCTGGTCAAATTGCATCGGTGTTAGCCAGAGGAGAGGGCTTAACAGCTCATGCCCGGTCTGCTGAATTCCGAATGGGTGGGTTACGTGAGGGAGATGCATAATGCCACAGAGAGAGCTTGACCAAGCTGTTAAAGCACGGATAGAAAAGTGGATTCGCCCTGATATTCAGTCACTAAAAGCCTATCAGGTTGCTGATGCCTCTGGGTTAATAAAGTTGGATGCGATGGAGAATCCCTACACCTGGAGCGACTCCCTTAAAAAACAATGGCTGGAGCAAATGCAAAATCAGTCATTTAACCGTTATCCCGACCCGCAGGGGAAAGTGGTTGTTGACGGATTAAAAGAAGCTTTTGGCATTGAGTCCCATCATGATGTTTTATTGGGTAATGGCTCAGATGAGTTAATTCAGATAATCATTGCAGCTTTGGCTACTGATGACTTAACCGTACTGTCTCCAGAGCCTAGCTTTGTTATGTATGAAATGATCGCTAAGTTCCTAAGGGTTAACTATGTAGGCGTGCCTTTGGGTAAAGACTTTAAGCTTGATTTGACTGCAATGCTGGATGCTATTGAAACTCATCAACCTGGTGTAGTTTTCCTGGCACAACCCAATAACCCGACTGGTAATTTGTTCGGCGAAGAAAAAGTGCGTCGAGTGATAGAAGCAGCGCCAGGCTTGGTGGTAGTTGATGAGGCTTACCTGGCATTTGCAGATAGCAATGCGCTGAAGTTACTGTCTGATTACAGTAATCTAGTAGTGATGCGTACTTTATCTAAAGTCGGACTAGCAGGTTTAAGGTTAGGCTTCTTAGTGGGGCATCCTGGCTGGATAACAGAGCTTAATAAAGTGAGGCTGCCTTACAATATTAATCAGCTGACTCAGGCTAGTGCTCAGTTTGCACTGGCCAACTATGATCAACTGGCTAAGCAAATAACCCAACTGGTGACTGACCGCGAGCAGTTGTATAAGTCGCTTCAACAGCTGGATGGCATTACCGTCTGGCCAAGTCAGGCCAACTTCATTTTATTCCAAAGTGATAAGATACCTGCGAGAGAGTTGCACCAATCTCTTGTAGAAGAAGGGATTTTAATTAAGTGCCTTGATGGTGCTCATCCATTGCTCACAGACTGTCTAAGAGTAACGATAGGAACCCCAGAAGAAAATTCAGTGTTTTTAAAAGCGCTAGCTAAGTTGCTTCAATAGTAGGAGGGGTTAAAAGAAGGGACCAGAAATTTATTAGCCCCTTCTTTTACACCTTCTGCTGTATTAGCGTTTTTTTCTCGTTTTGAAACTCGGTCGTTGTCCTATTACGGAATCAACGACTAGCTTTTGCCCATTTCTAACCGCCTCAATCACGACTTGCTCACCAGGTTGCATTAAAGCCACCTGCTGCATTACTTTGCGACCAGCTTTAGTGGACATGCCGTTAATTTCAGTAATGATATCACCTCGCTGAAGTCCTGCCTGGTGCGCTGGCCCATTACGGTATACCCCAGTAATTAGAATCCCTTCTTTATTGTCTAAACCAAATGCATCAGCTAACTCTGGCGTGAGTGATTGTGCCTCGATCCCTAGCCAGCCTCGAATCACTTTGCCGTGTTTGACGATAGATAGCATTACATCGCGAGCAATTTCTGATGGAATGGCAAAGCCAATCCCTTGTGAACCACCTGACTTTGAAAAAATAGCGGTATTGATGCCAATCAAATCTCCATAGGCATTAATTAGTGCACCACCTGAATTACCGGGGTTAATGGCAGCATCAGTTTGAATAAAATCTTCATAGGTGCTGAGGCGTAGCTTATTTCTGCCAGTAGCGCTGATGATACCCATAGTCACCGTTTGCCCTACGCCGAAAGGATTGCCGATAGCGAGTACTACATCGCCAATGTCTGCTTCTCTGGATTGGGCTAGGGTAATGGCTGGTAAATTTTTCATATCAATTTTTAACACTGCCAGGTCCGTATCTGGATCGGTGCCTATTACCCGAGCACGGGTGTCTCTACCATCTTGTAGCGCCACAATGATTTCATCAGCACCCTGAATAACATGGTTATTGGTTACCACATAACCTTCTGGGCTCATGATTACCCCTGAACCTAAGCTTGACTGCATACGTTGCTGATTAGGCATTTGGTCATAGCCAAAAAAGTCACGAAAAAAAGGGTCATCAAAAATGGGGTGGCGATGCTCACGAATAATTTTGGTGGTATAAATATTGACTACGGCAGGTGCCGCCTTTTTAACGGCAACATTGTATGATACAGGCCCTGCAAGCGAAGGTGATTTATCTGTAGTATAGCTTGATTCATCATTGGTATAACTGGCTGGAGTAACCCCATCGCTATAGCTAACCTGAGTCAAGTGGGGAGTAGGTGTCGATGATTTGTTTGTTAACTCAGGAAACTGCTGGAGTATAAGTATTGCAACTAATACCCCAGAAATAGCAGGCCAGGTAAGAAACTTAGTAAGTTTATTCATGCGTAACCCTGTTTGCGGATACACTTTAGGCAAAGCTGAGTAGTGCAGTCCTCAAGTTGTCTCAATTAAATGCTTGCTATTATACGGATTATTCGCCTAGTGTGTCATCTCACATGTAATCTTTTTTTGGAGGTAATTTTTTAACAATGGCTATTTCTCGCCAATCCTTGCTTGATTTGTTAGATCAAACTTTGGAACCCCATTTTTTTAAAGACTACTGCCCCAATGGCCTTCAAGTTGAAGGAAAGACCGAAATTAATACGGTTGTTACTGGCGTAACAGCATCGCTTGCACTTATTCAAGCAGCCATAGAGAAGAATGCTGATGCGATTATTGTCCATCATGGCTACTTCTGGAAAGGTGAGTTGGCAACTATTACAGGCATGAAAAAGCGCAGGCTTGAGCTGTTATTAAGACATGAGATTAGTTTATTGGCATATCACTTACCATTAGATGCACACCCAGAGCTGGGTAATAATATTCAACTGGCTAGGCGACTTAATTTTAAGCCAGAAACAGGCCTAGAGCAGAATAACCCAAGAAGCATCGGTTTAGTGGGCAGTTTAACTGAGCCACAGTCATTGCCTGAATTAGGAGAACATCTTCAGCTAACACTTGGCCGTGAGCCTTTATTGATATCTGGGGGAGACCACCCAATCAAACGGATTGCTTGGTGTACTGGCGCTGCTCAAGGCTTTATTGATCAGGCAATTGCCCATAAGGTTGATGCTTACCTAACTGGAGAAGTTTCTGAGCCTACTGTTCACACTGCTAGAGAGATGGGAATTCATTTTATAGCGGCAGGTCATCATGCTACTGAGCGCTATGGAGTAAAAGCGTTAGGGGAGTATATTCAACAGCAGCTTGGTATTAATCATATCTTTGTTGATATCGACAATCCAGTTTAGCCAGAATGCTGAGAGCGGCTGGTATCATAAGAAATACCTGGGCTAGCGCAGCTAGATATATCTATATTATTTATTTGTATAGATAGCCATCTTCTTATAATCAGTTTTAATTTGTTATATTAGTCTGCAGCGTAAAGTATCTATTAAATGGGTACTTTACTCCACTTCAACCATCAAGCTCCATAAGATAAGTGTTGTGAGTACCCCATGGCGGCAAAAAAGCAGACTCATTTAAGCCAACTCGAGGCTGAGAGTATTCATATTATAAGGGAAGTGGCGGCTGAGTTTGATAACCCAGTGATGCTTTACTCTATCGGCAAAGACTCAGCTGTGATGCTGCATTTGGCGATGAAAGCATTTTATCCAGGGAAGCCACCATTTCCTTTGTTGCATGTTGACACGACCTGGAAGTTCAAGGAAATGATTCAGTTTCGGGATCAGCGGGTGAAAGAGCTGGGGCTGGAGCTGCTTGTTCATACTAATCCAGAAGGTTTAGCACAAAATATAAGTCCCTTTGTACATGGTAGTGCCAAGCATACTGATATAATGAAAACTCAAGCATTGAAGCAGGCCCTTGATAAATATGGCTTTGATGCGGCATTTGGTGGTGCTCGTCGAGATGAAGAAAAGTCTCGTGCTAAAGAGCGAGTTTATTCTTTCCGTGATCAAAACCATCGTTGGGACCCTAAAAATCAACGCCCAGAATTATGGAATATTTATAATGGGAAAATAAATAAAGGCGAAAGTATCAGGGTATTTCCCTTATCAAACTGGACTGAGCTAGACATTTGGCAGTATATCCATCTAGAAAACATCCCTATTGTTCCACTTTACTTTGCTAAATCAAGGCCTGTCGTTAATCGTGATGGTGTGGATATCATGGTTGATGATGATCGCATGCCACTGGTTGAAGGTGAAAAGCCTGTAATGAAGAACGTCAGATTCCGTACGTTAGGCTGTTATCCTCTAACTGGTGCAATTGAGTCAACAGCGACTACGTTGCCAGATATTATTCAGGAAATGCTATTAACCAAAAGCTCTGAAAGACAAGGTCGGGTTATTGATCACGATAGCGCCGGCTCAATGGAAAAGAAAAAGCAGGAAGGCTATTTCTAAAGCCACTGTTTTGTACGAATAAATTCAGGAACCTGCGATGTCACACCAATCTGATTTAATTGCTTCTGATATTCATGCTTATTTAGCTGAGCACGAACAAAAACAACTGCTGCGCTTTTTAACCTGTGGAAATGTAGATGATGGCAAAAGCACATTAATCGGTCGTTTATTGCATGACTCTAAAATGATTTATGAAGACCAGCTGGCAGCAGTGCAGGCTGACAGTAGTAAAATAGGAACGACAGGGGAAAAGCTTGATTTAGCACTCTTAGTTGATGGTTTACAAGCTGAGCGTGAACAGGGCATTACCATTGATGTTGCGTTTCGATATTTTTCAACAGCAAAACGTAAATTTATTATTGCAGATACACCAGGCCATGAGCAGTATACTCGGAATATGGCAACGGGTGCTTCAACCTGTGATTTAGCGATTATTTTGGTTGATGCTCGTTATGGTGTGAAAACACAAACTCGTCGTCATAGTTATATTGCAGCTTTATTAGGGATTAAACATTTAGTTGTTGCAATTAATAAAATGGATTTAATTGAATATTCTGAAGAAAAATTTAATGAAATAAAAAAAGATTACTTGGATTTTGCTGAGCAGATTAATGTTAGCGATATTTGTTTTGTGCCTATTTCTGCATTAGATGGTGATAATGTAGTTGAATTTAGTACAAATATGCCGTGGTATCAGGGCGAAACGTTGATGCACATTTTAGAAAATATCACTATCGACAATGATAAAAATATCACCGATTTTCGTTTTCCTGTTCAATATGTTAATCGCCCCAACCTCAATTTTAGAGGGTTTAGTGGCACAGTTTCATCAGGCACAATTAAACCTGGCGATGAAGTTGCTGTATTGCCCTCAGGTAAATCAAGTAAGATTAAAAGCATTGTTAGTTATGATGGGGAACAGGAAAAAGCGAGTGCAGGCGAAGCTGTAACTTTGACATTAACAGATGAAATCGATGTGAGTAGAGGTGACATGCTAGTAAAAGCTGGTGATAAGCCCTTTGTTAGTCGTCAGTTCATAGCTCATGTTGTTTGGATGTCTGACGCTCCATTAACAGAAGAAAAGCAATATGACATTAAACTATCCTGCAATTCCACTGCGGGTCGTGTAGAGTCCATTCAATATAAGATTGATATCAATACGCTGGAAAAATGTCCCGCCAGCCAATTGGAATTAAATGAGATTGCTGTTTGTAATTTAGTTGTTAATAAGCCAGTCGTTTTTGATTCATATGATCAAAATCGCTTGGCGGGCTCATTTATTCTCATTGATCGGTTAACCAATGTAACTGTTGGGGCTGGAATGATAATCAGTGAGGAAACGACACAACAGAAAAGTAGTGTTGTTACGCCTGCTCAGCGAAAACAACGGCTTCATCAGCAGCCACTGGTTATCATAATTAATGGTGAGCAGCAGTCATTTGTATATACTGCTCAACGTTTGGAGCGATTGTTATTCGATTTAGGAAAAACAGTGGTTGTATTACCGGATAACTGGGATCAAGAAATCTATCAAAGAGTTATTCCAACCTTATTATCTGCAGGCTTGATTGTTATATCTAAAGCGATTGATAATTTGGCAACTGAAAAGGTGCTTAAAATTGATCATAACGATATATCGCTAGAGGAATTAGAACGGCTAGTAACTTATAATGTTTAAAAACATTTGAGGGTATTAAAAACTACTTCTTAAACCTGAGATGTTGACCAATAAGTCAGTATCTTGGGTTTTTTATGATAAATAGTTTTCCAAGTTTGTTTTAAATAAGATTCTAGAATATGTTATAGGTCTAATATAGTGCAGCTGTGCCCTACATAAGTTCAAATATTAAATATAAGTAGCTGCTAAGATTCATTTTCCCTAATCTGTAAACGTGAACTATAAAAAAATTTGACTCACGCCCCATCTTTTGCTCTAAATTAGAACTCGTGCCTCAGAGTTACAATAGGACACAAACCAGTGTTAATTTAACATTGCATTATTAAGTAAAAATTGTTTAATTAGACTGACTCTTTTGGGGCATCAGCAGAAAATGCACCAAAATGATGAATATAAAATAAAGTAACTAATATAATAGTTATAACAAGCCATTTTTATAGAATGGTATAAGTCGGAGTCGGGGAAGAAACTGAAAGTACTGGTAAAAGTACCATTATAGGAGGCCGGCAAGAACGCCCAGGGGTAATGCCCCGTACCAGGGAAGGGCTTTCCCATAAATAAATAATACCAAGGATACAAAACAATTATGAAGATGATAGGTCTAGTAGCGGCTGCAACCGCAATCAGTGTGTCTTTTGCCTCTGCTTCTATTTCTGCTGATACTTTATCAACAGTAAAAAAGAACGGTTTTGTCAAATGCGGTGTTAGTACCGGTTTGCCTGGTTTTTCGAACCCAGATGATAAAGGTAAGTGGCAAGGTTTAGATGTGGATGTCTGTCGTGCAGTAGCAGCAGCAACCCTCGGTGATGAGAAAAAAGTTAAATACATTCCGCTTACTGCGAAAGAACGCTTTACTGCTCTACAATCAGGTGAAATTGATATTCTTTCTCGTAACACCACTTGGACACTGACTCGTGATGTATCCCTAGGATTAAACTTTGCTGGCGTTAATTATTATGATGGCCAAGGGTTTATGGTCAGCAAAAGCTTAGGCGTCAAGAGTGCGAAAGAACTAGATGGTGCTGCAGTTTGTATTCAGTCAGGTACTACTACCGAACTTAACTTAGCAGACTATTTCCGTCAGCATAAAATGAAGTATACACCAGTTGTATTTGATACTTCTGACCAAACTGTTAAAGGTTTTGAAGCGGGTCGTTGTGATGTGTTAACCAGTGACCAATCACAGCTCTATGCGCTAAAAATCAAGTTATCTAAACCGCAGAATGCGATGGTATTGCCAGAAATAATTTCTAAAGAGCCATTAGGTCCAGTGGTTAAACAGGCTGATGATAAATGGTTTAACATTGTTAAATGGTCATTATTTGCCATGGTTAATGCAGAAGAGCTTGGGTTGACTTCCTCTAATATTGATGCCAAGAAAAAGGCTAAAAACCCTGAAGTTAAACGCTTTGTTGAAAGTGATGGTCCTATTGCAAAACAGTTGGGCTTAAACCAAGACTGGGCTTATCAGATAGTTAAGCAAGTAGGTAATTATGGAGAGTCTTTTGATCGCAATGTTGGTAAAAACTCGCCTTTAAACATCGACCGTGGTGTGAATGCTCTATGGAGCAAAGGCGGCTTCATGTATGCCCCCCCAATGCGCTAAGCATTTCTCAAAAAGCGGCTACAATCATTTGATGTAGCCGTTTTGTCTAATTAGCTTTGCAGTAACTTGGAGAATTATAAAAATGCCGGACAACAAGCATAATCTGGCAACTGGAAACGTGAGTTTCTGGAATGATCCAGCCAAGCGATCATTACTCTTTCAAGCCATTTTATTTATAGCAGTTTTTGCTGTTGGATATATTATTTATCAAAATACTCAGCATAACCTGGAAAGCCGTGGAATAACTACAGGTTTTGAGTTTTTAGATGCAGAAGCTGGGTTTGGTATTATCCAAAGCCTTATTCCCTATGATGAAACCCATAGTTATGGTAGAACCTTTGTCGTAGGCTTGTTGAACACCATTTTAGTGTCTGCACTAGGAGTATTTTTCGCGACAATTTTGGGTTTTCTGATAGGTATTGCTCGTCTATCTCATAACTGGTTAATTTCTCGGATAGCCGCAGTCTACATCGAAATATTTCGTAATATCCCTCTCTTGTTGCAGATATTTTTCTGGTATTTTGCTGTGTTAAGGCTTTTGCCAGGACCTAGGCAAAGTCTTGAATTTTCTGGTATAGCTTTTCTCAATGTGCGTGGGATATATCTGCCTTCACCTATCTTGAGTGAAGGGTTCGGCTGGGTTCTTGCCGCACTGGTGATTGCAGTTATAGCAATTGTTTTTATAAAACGATGGGCTAAGAAAAGACAAAATACAACTGGTGAACAGTTTCCAGTTTTTTGGGCGTCGCTTGCTATATTAATTGGCTTGCCATTTATAGTATTTCTTATCAGTGGAGCCTCTTTACAGTGGGAAATACCAGAACTCAAAGGGTTTAACTTTAGAGGCGGTTTAACCATTATTCCTGAACTAAGTGCACTATTAATTGCTCTTACTATCTATACTGCGGCATTTATTGCAGAGATTGTTCGATCAGGGATTGAGTCGATTAATAAAGGGCAAACTGAGGCAGCTCATGCACTAGGAATTAATCCTGGTAAAACACTACAACTGGTCATAATTCCACAAGCGATGCGGGTTATTATTCCCCCATTGACAAGCCAATACTTAAATCTTATCAAAAACTCATCACTGGCAACAGCAATAGGCTATCCCGACTTAGTTTCGGTATTTGCTGGTACAACGTTAAACCAGACTGGTCAGGCTATCGAAGTTATATCAATGACGATGGCAGTATACTTGACATTGAGTTTACTCGTGTCTCTGTTTATGAACTGGTATAACAAACGCATGGCGTTGGTGGAGAGATAAGATGATTCATAACGACAATAAACTACCAGACTTGCCTCCACCAAAAAATACAACAGGTGTTATTGGCTGGGCTAAGGAAAATTTATTTTCATCACCTTTAAATACAATTTTTACAATCATAGGTTGTTATTTGCTTTATATCAGCCTGGTACCTGCTATTGAGTGGGCCTTTATTAAAGCTGATTGGCTGGGTGATTCGAGAGAAGCTTGCACCAGTGGTGGGGCTTGTTGGGTTTTTATTACTGCTAGGCTAGACCAGTTTATTTATGGATTTTATCCAGAAGATCTACATTGGCGAGTTAATATAGTTTTCGCTATTTTTTCCGTATTAATTGCTGCCTTAGTTATTGAGAAGACTCCTTATAAAGGCTGGATTGCAACTTTTGCATTGGTGGTATTTCCAGTTATTGCCTTCTTCTTACTTTATGGTGGCGGGTTTGGTTTAAAAGTAGTTGAAACCCATAAATGGGGCGGCTTGATGCTGACACTGGTACTGGCTGTTGTCGGTATTGTGGCTGCATTACCTTTTGGTGTCTTATTGGCGTTGGGGCGTCGTTCTGAGATGCCTGTAGTTAAGTCTTTCTGCGTCATGTTTATTGAAATTTGGCGTGGCGTGCCATTAATAACTGTGTTGTTTATGGCGTCTGTGATGTTGCCATTATTTATTCCGGAAGAGGTATCCTTTGATAAACTGTTACGTGCTTTAGTGGGTATAGTCATGTTCCAGTCAGCCTATATGGCTGAAGTAGTTCGTGGAGGACTACAAGCAATACCTAAAGGACAGTATGAGGCAGCTAAAGCACTTGGTCTTAGTTATTGGAAATCAATGGGGCTAATTATTCTTCCCCAGGCATTGAAAATGATGATTCCAGGGATTGTTAATACCTTCATTGCTTTGTTTAAGGATACCAGCTTGGTATTAATTATTGGCCTTTTTGATCTACTTGCAATTGTTCAGGCAGGTTTGTCAGATCCAAAATGGTTGGGCTACTCGGTAGAAGGATATGTATTTGTAGCTTTTGTTTTTTGGATCTTCTGTTTTGGTATGTCTCGATATAGTCAGGCTTTAGAGAAAAAGCTAGATACTGGACATAAAAGCTAACCAATTAGGTTTCAAGATTTAGAGGTTATTTACATGTTAGAAAAAACAGATAAGCCTGGCATGCAAGTTAGTGATGAAGTGATGGTTGAAATGCGCAATGTCAATAAATGGTATGGCGAATTTCATGTCTTAAAAGATATTAATATGAAAGTGAACAAAGGGGAGCGGATTGTAATTTGTGGCCCCTCTGGTTCAGGTAAGTCCACCACGATTCGCTGTATTAATCGGTTGGAAGAACACCAGCAGGGTGAAATTATAGTTGCTGGCACCCCATTGACAAATGATGTTAAGAATATTGAAAGCATTCGTCGTGAAGTGGGGATGGTGTTTCAACATTTTAACCTATTTCCACATTTGACAGTGCTGGAAAACTGCTGCTTAGCACCGGTTTGGGTTCGTAAAAAACCACGTAAAGAAGCAATAGCAACTGCAATGCATTATCTGGAGCGGGTTAAGATACCTGATCAGGCTAATAAATACCCCGGTCAATTATCGGGTGGCCAACAGCAACGGGTAGCAATTGCGCGAAGTTTATGTATGAACCCTGAGATAATGTTATTTGATGAACCGACCTCAGCACTTGATCCCGAAATGATTAAAGAAGTGCTGGATACTATGATTGAGCTGGCGGAAGATGGCATGACAATGCTATGTGTAACACATGAGATGGGTTTTGCTAAAACCGTTGCTAATCGGGTAATCTTTATGGATGGAGGGCAAGTGGTTGAGGAAAATGAGCCCCATGAATTCTTTAACAACCCTCAGTCAGAGCGAACTCAGCTATTCTTAAGTCAGATTTTACAGCACTAATGAATAGTTAATTTACTGATCCAAAATAGTTAAAAGCTTACTCTTCTATGTGGTAAATCAGGATAACAGAACTGATTTGCCACAGTTTTTATTTTCACCAGTCTCCCTTTAAATGTTCTTTGGATTTTCAGTTATTTTGATAGTTGCTGAGTTTGATATTTTTTAGCCATTTTGGTAATGGTGATTCCACTAATGACTATAAAAATAGAGCCAAGAATAATAAAAATATCAGGCTTTGTTTGCCAAACCAGATAGCCAATAACTATTCCCCAAACGATGCATGAATACTGAAATGCACCTACCATAGAAGCTGACACAGTTTTTAACGCATTAAAAATGAAAATTTGTGCAAAGCCAGCAGCCAAACCGCAAGCAGCAAATAAGGATAAGTCTAGTAGTCCTGGCATGGAAAAAGAAGGAATCATTAGTAAACCAGAAGCAAGAATAGTAAAACTCATACCATAGAAAAGCATTGAGCCTTTATTTTCAGTGGCACTCATTTTTTTCATTAATACTGTATTTAATGCAAAGCAGATTGCTGCCCCTAAAGCACCTACAATTCCTACATTAAACGTTGTAAATCCTGGTCTTAAGACAACCAGTACACCGATAAACCCAATCCCTATAGCAAGGTGCTGATGTATTGTATTTTTATCTCCTAATAAAAAGGGAGATATTATACAAAGTATAATGGGGCCAGTGAGAATAATGGCAAAGCCATCTGCCAGTGGCATTAAGCTAAAAGCAAACAGAGCGGTTAAACGGAGCCCTAGAATAATGATGCCTCTCAACAGGTGAAGAGTCGGGCGTTGAGTTGAAAGTAGTTTTTTAGGTGGTATTTTTATCAGCATAAAGCTAACAGGTAACAAGCTGAATAAAGAGCTAAAGAAAGTGATCTCAGCAATGCTATAACTTTGGGTTAACCATTTGCCAATAGCGTCCATCAGGCTAAATAAAAAGTAACCAAAAATAGTACAGAAAATACCAGAGTAAACTGACTGCACAATAGAGTCCTTTGTGACTAAGAAATACCCATGTTCTTGATCAGGTACGAAATATTAAAAAACTATGAAAAGAATAGTAGGCCAGACTGTGCCTGGCCGGTTTGAGTTTTAAGCTGATTTATCAATTAAGTCTGAAGTTGATGCTACGGCATAGGTGCAGACTAAATCTCCAGTAACATTATTGGCTGTTTCAAACATATCCAAAATTGGGTTAATGCCTAATGCCAATGCAACAATGATAGAAATTTGAGTAGGATCCAAGCCCATTGCTTGTAAAATAATAAACAACAACATCAGACTACCGCCAGGAACACCACCAGCACCAATTGAGGCAAGCACCGTGGTTATTACCAATACTACTAGTGCACTAAAGCCCAGCTCCATACTAAACATGTTGGCTGCCAAAATGGCAAACATAGGGAGATGGACACAAACACCATCCATATTAATGGTTGCACCTAATGGTAAGGAAAAGCTTGCTAGCTCATTTTTTACCTTGAGATCATCTTCGGCAACGCGTATAGAAACAGGCAGGGTGGCAGCACTACTACGAGTAATGAAAGCAGTAATAATAGCTTCTTGCATGATTTTCATGACAGGGATGGGGTTACGCCTTGTTACAAGGGCAAGTAGTAAAGGGTAGGCAATGAAAACCATTACCAAGACACCAGCAATAACACCCACAGTTACTTCTACATAGGGTCCGGCAATTTTAGGGCCGTAGGCGCTGAAGTTTGCAATAGATAAAGCAAATACACCAACAGGAGTATATTCTAAAATCCAATCTACAAGCTTAAAAATAATATCCCGTCCAGCGGAAATGATCTCCATTAGTTTATTGAGCGCATTCTTTTGTTGCTCATCTTTGCTGCTTTCAAGCAACACTCTAAGTGCTAAGCCAAATAAAATAGAAAAGGTGATGATAGCTAAAAAATTACCATTGGCTAATGCTCCGAATGGGTTTTCGAACATGCTCAATAAAATGCTAAGGATACCACCTTGTTTTGCTTCAGCTTGCGTAGCTTTTAGTTCAGCTGCTTCTTGAACTTGGCTGGTAGCAGCAATGCTTTCCCAAGCCTCTAAAGCTGCTTCGCTGCCTGGGTTAAATGCCGTAGCCATTAAAGCACCTATCGCTGCAGCTAGAAAAGAGCAGAGTAAATACCACCCGATTACTTTTAGTCCAACTTTGCCAAAGCGTTGAATGGGTAAGCTTGCAGAGCCAACGATTAACGAGAAACAAATGACTGGCACAACAATCATCTTTAACATGCTGACCAATAAATCACCAAATGGCTTGATATATTGCAGTGCACTTGTTGTTTGTTCGGGTGTGCCCAATAACCACATAGCGCAGCCAATGGCTGAACCAGCTAAAAAGCCGATGAAAATACGCATTAGCAGCGATGACGAAAAATAAAGCTTAGCAAGTTGTTTCACATTACATCCTATTACTAACGATAGCTGACTCGCTGATTTACCTATGGTTGCCAAAGAAAGCAAAAACCAAAGGAATCATAAGCTAGGAGTACTAGCTGGAACCCCCAGAATCTTTGGTATCTGGTGAAGTATTCTAACTAGCTCGAGTTTTTCTTCAGAACATAAAAGCTTTGGCTGACCTAACCCAAAGCGGGCACATTTTATACGTAGTAGTACTAGGATGCGAGTCTATGAAAGTATAATGATGGGCACATAAGGCATCCGCTTGCTAAAAACAAGCATTAGCAAGCAGAGCAAAGAATAGTCTAGCTTTTTCCTTTAAGCATTTTCAGTAGTTCATTCATAGCGGTTGTCGTTCCACCTAGTGACCAGCCACCATCAACCGGTATTACCGTGCCGCTCACATAGCTACCATAATCTGAAGCGAGAAACATAGCCATATGGCCTATATCATCGGTCGTTCCGAGCCGGTTGAGAGGAACAGTTTTTTGCACGACTTGTTGAATGGCTGGTGTTGGTGCTAGTCGTTTCATTCCTTCAGTATTTTCAATCGGGCCTGGAACGATTGAATTGATTCTGATGCCGTCAACTCCCCACTCTAAGGCAAGCACACGAGTGAGCATATCAACCCCAGCTTTTGCTGCGCAAACATGGCTTTGTAAAGGAGATGCAACAAAGGCCTGTGGTGCGGAAATATTAATGATAGAGGCTCCTGGCTTGGTGAGGTAAGGGTGGGCAGCCTGTAATACGTTAAAGCTTCCTAATAAGTCAATATCGACAACAGACTTAAAGCCATTGGCAGACATACCTAAAGCAGGGGATGGAAAGTTACCTGCTGCGCCTGAAACTAATACATCAAATTCACCCCATTGTGCATGGGCCAGTTTGAATGTTTCTTTTACTTTGTCTGCATCGCGAACATCAACGCTAAAGCCAATAGCTTCTGCACCGAGCGTTTGTAGTTCGCTTACGGCTTTATCTACTTTTTCTTGAGAGCGACTGGCAACTGCAACTTGAGCACCATGGCTGGCAAAACACTTAGCAATGCCAAGATTTATGCCACTAGTGCCGCCCATTACAAAAACTCGTTTGCTATTAAAGTTAAAAGCTTGATTCATACTTCCTCCTGGTTTTGCTGAACTTGGAACTTAGCTAGTTATAAGCACTCAATTTGTTGGTGAGTTGATCTTGTTTAGTTGCTTTATGCCCTTATTTAGCCACTACTTAATCAGCATTTGATGCATTACATGTCGTATTGTTTTATTGCTGAAGCTGAAGACCTATATTAAAGATAGTGCTAGGTATAGTGAGCTTCAGTGTCAAGTAAAGGGGTATAATATCACAATTAAAACGATTGTTTGAAATGTGTTGTCTTGATTATATGTCAAAATAGTCAGATAGGAAGGCAGTGTAGTAAAGTCTAATATAAGACAAAGCTTGGGCGTTACTGGCTAGTCACTGGGAACTTGGCTAACCTGATGTCAGATAAGGTCAATAATTGTACGCTGTAAGTCTTATGTTATAAGGGTGACTATTAGTGAGTATCAAAACGAGCGTATAATAGGTCAGACCGCCCAGATAAAGGGCTTGGTGGCTGGTTAGTGTTGCACCCTGTGAATGTGCGGCAGCTGGAGAGTAGGAGGCTCATTTTTTCAGTTTCAGAGTGATTACCAGCTAGAAAAATAGAAAACTGAGTAGTTCGAGAGGAATTAATGTACACCAGAATATTCACTCTTATCTGTTGTAGCTTGGTTACTACAATAGCAATGGGGGCCAGCTATAAATTAAACCTGCTCACCGAAAATAATCCCCCATTTAATATGAGTACTACTGGGAAAAAGTTTGCTCGTGAAGAGAAGGTGGATGGGTTAGCTACTGTCATTTTACGTGAGATGTGTAAACGGGCTCAGATAACTTGTACTTTTACGTTACGCTTTCCTTGGAGTAAGATTTTAGAGCAGGCTCAAACCAAGCCAGGCTATGCTATCTATACGACAGTACGGACCCCTGAACGGGAACCTAATTTTAAGTGGGTTGGGCCAATTACCCGAAATGACTGGATATTTGTTGCCAAAACAGACAGCAGTATTGAAATAAAGAACTTGGATGATGCAAAGAAGCTGCGAGTGGGAGGTTATAAAGGAGATGCTAAGGCTAAGTTTTTAGAAAGCAAAGGCTTTAGTTTGATTACCTCACTACAAGACCAACGTCTTTTAGATAAGCTGAACAAGGGGCAAATTGACGTATGGGCAACCAGTGATCCTGCTGGCCCTCAACTTGCTCAAAAACATAATGTACCAGTCAAAAAGGTTTTTATTATTCAACGAAAAGACCTTTATCTTGCCGTCAATAAACAAGTGCCTGATGAAATTATAGACAAGTTACAAAAAGCTTATGAGAAAATGGCGCAAGAGGGCGTCGTTAAGCAAATAGAAGAGCGTTTTCTGCAATAACTTCCTTTTCCACTAGAGGTGGGCAATAAGAGTCCACCTAAGTTTGTTTTTCTTAAGGATCTTTTTAAGTAAACAAGGAAAGTTTTCACAAACAAACCTATCAATTAACTTCTTCTTTAAATTATTATTAATACTTTATTTAGATTTTATTGTATTAAATTGATTAATTACTCCATTTTTTGTGGTTGTACTGATTCTTTGTCGACTTTAGTCGAGGCTTAATCCTTTGCAAGCTAACGATACTTGATGTACTTTAAGTGTTATGAGGGAAAATAACTAAAAACAGCTTTATATAAAAAATAATTATTTAGATGTCATATTGTTGTCTAAAATTATATAAGAAGAGATTGTTGTAGCACATTTTTTTAGTCAAAAATTGCATAGACTATAGAGATAACTGCCTGTCTTATATGGGGCTAAATTTAGCGGGAGAAAACTCTATAGGGAGGGAGAAACTGCTAATAAAGACATCATTTAAGAATAAAGGTACTTATTAAGGGCTCAAAAGAAAGTAAAGACCAGGGCGCAAGGAAGTTGTAAGCCTAGAAAGAACGTGTGAATGTTTTGGTATACAGATAGTATCTAATAATGCTGGAAGCTGTTTCTTAGTTGGTGAAAGCAATGTCGCTAAGTGAACAGTTATGAAGTAACTTCTATACGCCCATTATCTATAAAAATTAATATGCTGATGGATCGATGAAAGGCAAAGCAATGATAAATATAATGATGACTAATAAGAAGATGCTAAAACAGCAAATGATAAAAAAAATTACCAAAACAGTTGCTGCTTTAGTAATAACGGCACCGATTCTGTCTTCCACACTAGCCTCTGCTGAAACAATCAAAATAGCACTAGCAGGCCCTGTCACTGGCCCTGTTGCCCAATATGGGGATATGCAGTTTATTGGAGCTAAAATGGCTATTGAGCAAGTGAATAAAATGGGGGGGGCAAATAGTAATACCCTTGAAGGTGTAGTATACGATGATGCCTGTGATCCTAAACAAGCTGTTGCGGTAGCAAATAAAATAGTGAATGATGGAATTCGTTATGTAATAGGACACTTATGCTCTAATTCAACACAACCAGCATCGGATATTTATGAAGATGAAGGCGTGTTAATGGTTACAGCAGCATCGACCAACCCTGATATTACTACCAGGGGTTATAATCTAGTTTTTAGAACAATTGGGCTGGATAGTTTGCAAGGACCTACGGCGGGAAAATTCATTGTAGAAAAAATCAAGCCTAAACGTGTTGCAATTATTCATGATAAACAACAATATGGTGAGGGAATTGCTACTGCAGTTAAGAATGTGCTAGAAAAAAACAATATTTCCGTTGTCTTATTTGAAGGGGTGACTTCAGGGGATAAAGACTTTTCTGCTTTGATTGCCAAGTTAAAAAAAGAGAACGTAGATTTTATTTATTATGGTGGTTATCATCCTGAATTGGGATTAATTTTAAGACAGTCTGCTGAAAAAGGCCTAAATGTACAGTTTATGGGGCCTGAAGGTGTAGGTAATAAAGATATTAGTGCTATAGCAGGGAAAGCATCAGAAGGACTGTTGGTAACTTTGCCAAAAAGTTTTGATGAAGACCCGGAAAATGCCAAACTGGTTAAGGCATTTAAAGAAAAAGGTCAAGACCCTTCTGGACCATTTGTTTTTACTGCTTACTCTGCAGTACAAGTAATCGCAGATTCTATGAATATTGCTAAGTCATCTGAACCGGAAACTGTTGCAAAAGCATTACGCAATAATCAGTTTAAAACCCCTACTGGAACCTTGGCTTTTGATAAAAAAGGTGATTTAAAGGACTTCAGCTTTGTTGTTTATAAATGGCATGCAGATGGCAGTAAATCTATTTTGAAATGATTAAATGCCTTTTGTTGGGGCTGAAAAGCCCCTGCTTTGTCAGGTTTGTATTAAATTATCTAATTAATGAGGTTTTAGATTTTTCTCATTAAAGCAAGAATTTATAAAATAAATAATTGACTATCTGGCTTCAAGTAAAAAACTCTTTTACTAGTAATGTTTTTTTCTGAAAGTAACGCATTGTTGTAGTGTTTTCAAAGTACATAAAGGCTTAAATAATGTCAGAAAGCATTTACTATTTTATTCAACAGCTGTTGAATGGTCTGACTGTTGGTAGCACCTATGCACTTATTGCTATAGGTTATACAATGGTGTACGGCATTATTGGTATGATTAATTTTGCCCATGGCGAAGTATATATGATAGGTAGCTATATAACATTTATTGTATTAGCTGGGCTAATGATGCTTGGTTTGGATAGCCTTGTTGTTTTATTAGTGGCTGCTTTTATTATTAGCATGATTATTACTAGCACCTATGGTTGGAGTATTGAGCGAATTGCTTATCGTCCGTTGCGGGGAGGCAATCGACTAATTCCTCTAATATCAGCAATAGGGATGTCAATATTTCTCCAAAACTATGTCCGCCTGGGACAAGGTTCTAGAGATATTGCTATGCCTTCTTTAATTGAAGGTGGGTGGAACTTTGGTCCCGCTGAAAGTTTTCATGTAACTTTATCGTATATGCAATTAGTAATTTTCGTGGTTACTATTGTTTCAATGACCATTTTATCATTGTTTATAAGCCGTTCTAAAATGGGCAGAGCCTGCAGAGCATGTGCTGAAGATTTAACGATGACCAATCTTTTGGGAATAGATACTAATAAAATAATTTCTCTTACCTTTGTTATTGGCGCTGCATTAGCCGCTATAGCAGGTGTATTGCTTAGTTTATATTATGGTGTGATAAACCCTTATTTGGGTTTTATAGCAGGATTAAAGGCATTTACCGCAGCAGTGCTAGGTGGCATTGGTAGTATTCCAGGTGCTATGTTAGGAGGAATTTTGTTAGGCATTGCAGAAGCATTTACAGCTGGTTATTTAAGTACAGAGTATAAAGATGTTGTAGCCTTTCTATTCTTAGTGTTCATATTGCTATTTATGCCAACAGGTATACTTGGCAAACCAGAGGTTGAAAAAGTATGAAGCAAAATCTACTTAATGCTCTGGTTGCTGCAATTGCGACACTTGTTTTAACCGTGTTGCTATTAGGAGTTAAACTAACACCACAAGGAACAACTTTAGTTATAGTAAGCGCTGATCAAACTGTCTGGTGGATGATTGTATCTGCAATGGTTGTCGTATTCTTTTATCAGCTCTTTAGAGAACAGTTGCCTTTAACAGGTTTAGTTAGTTTAGGAGCTAAGCTTCCTATTTTACCCAGTAAAATACCTGCAATTGTTGGCTCAAGCGATACAACAAAAAAACTATTGGTAATGACTGGTTTAGGCATTATTTTACTATGGCCTTTTTTTTCGACTCGTAGTTCTATTGACTTGGCAACACTCACTTTAATTTATGTGATGCTAGGTTTAGGATTAAATATTGTTGTAGGACTAGCTGGTTTACTGGACTTGGGATATGTAGGTTTCTATGCAGTTGGCGCTTATAGCTATGCATTGTTAGCAGAATATTATCAGTTTTCTTTTTGGATGAGTTTACCAATTGCAGGTTTATTAGCTGCATTTTTTGGTTTTATTTTAGGCTTTCCAGTTTTGCGGTTAAGGGGAGATTATTTAGCTATTGTCACCTTAGGTTTTGGTGAAATAATTCGAATTTTACTTAATAATTGGACTGAGCTGACAGGAGGACCTAATGGTATAGGTCAAATTCCTAAACCCACCTTATTTAGCCTTGAGTTTGGTAGACGAGTTAAGGAAGAAGGTAATATTGCTTTTCATGAGTTTGTGGGAATCCCCTATGAGAGTAATTATAAAGTAATATTTTTATATATATTGGCGGTAGTTTTAGTATTAGCTACTTTGTTTGTTATTAACCGAGTATTGAGAATGCCCTTAGGCAGAGCATGGGAAGCGTTAAGAGAAGATGAAATTGCTTGCCGTTCACTTGGCCTAAATCCAACAGTAATTAAGTTATCTGCATTTACCATGGGTGCTTCTTTTGCTGGTTTTGCAGGGGCTTTTTTTGCAGCTCGACAAGGCTTTATTAGTCCGGAATCATTTACTTTTATCGAGTCCGCAATTATCTTGGCGATCGTTGTATTAGGAGGAATGGGGTCGCAAGTGGGGGTTATTCTAGCTGCAGTTGTGATGACAGTGTTACCGGAGTTAGCGAGAGAGTTTCAGGAATATCGAATGTTACTTTTTGGCTTACTAATGGTTCTGATGATGATTTGGCGTCCTTCTGGATTGTTACCCATGAAACGTCCGCAAATTGAGCTGGCTAGGTTATAAAATGTTAATTGCCAAAAGTTTAACCATGTGTTTTGGTGGGCTAGTTGCAGTAGATAATGTAGATCTCTCAATTGATAAACATCAGATTGTTTCTATGATAGGCCCTAATGGGGCTGGTAAAACAACGGTATTTAACTGCTTAACGGGCTTTTATAAACCTACATCTGGAGAAGTGCACTTTGAAACTACTCCTATTCATCACTTACCTGGTTTCAAAATAGCGCGTAGGGGAATTGTTCGAACTTTTCAGCATGTACGCCTATTTAAAGAAATGACAGCTATCGAAAACTTGCTGGTGGCACAACACTTTAATTTAAATACGAATTTGTTTGCAGGATTATTTAAAACACCAAGCTTTAAGAAAAGTGAAGCAATCGCATTAGATAATGCTGCCTTTTGGCTTGAACAGGTGCAATTGATTAAAATGGCGAATAGACCTGCTGGAAATCTTGCCTATGGACAACAGCGTCGTTTGGAAATAGCTAGGTGTATGGTTACTCATCCTAAGTTATTGATGTTAGATGAGCCTGCAGCAGGTTTGAACCCTAAAGAGACACAAGAGCTAGATGAATTGATTCTAAATTTAAGAAGTGAATATGCCATTACAGTGTTGTTGATTGAGCATGATATGAAATTGGTAATGGGGATTTCTGATAAAATTATAGTAATTAATCAAGGCAAGCATTTAGCAACGGGTACTCCTGAAGAAATAAAAACCAATCGCGAGGTTATTAATGCTTATTTGGGTGAAGGGTAGTTTACCTACTTTAGGTCAATTATTCTATACTGGTGCTAAAGGTCGCTTATGCTGAATGTGGAAAGTATCTCAGCCCATTACGGTAAAATTCAGGCATTAGATAAAGTAAGCATTAAGGTTAAAGAAGGAGAAATTGTTACTTTAATTGGTGCTAATGGTGCTGGTAAAACGACTTTATTAATGTCAATTTGTGGTGATCCTAAAATAAGTGAGGGGACTATTCATTACCTCAACCAAGATATTACTCAGTTGCCAACGGCTAAAATAATGCGTTCAGGTATTTCAATTGTGCCTGAAGGCAGGAGAATTTTTGCTCGACTGACTGTTGAAGAAAACCTTCACATGGGAGGTTTTTTTACTGAACCCCAGGTATTTATTCAAAGACTTAATTTTGTTTATCAGTTATTTCCCCGCCTTAAAGAAAGAGAAAAGCAACGGGGAGGTACAATGTCAGGAGGTGAGCAACAGATGTTGGCTATTGCCAGAGCACTAATGAGTCAACCGAAGTTACTGTTTCTCGATGAGCCTTCACTAGGATTAGCGCCCATTGTTATTCAGCAAATTTTTAATATTATCCAGCGGTTAAGAGATGAAGGCGTAACAATTTTTTTAGTAGAACAAAATGCTAATCAGGCATTGAGACTAGCTGATAGAGGATATGTATTAGAAAATGGTCAGGTTGTATTACAAGGTTCTGGTAGTGAGCTATTGACTAATAAAGACGTAATTAAGGCTTACTTAGGAGGTTAAAAAACACCAGCAATAATTGACTATTGATACAACGAAACTTTACTGCTTAATCAATTGTGCTGGTTACAATTCATTTTAAACATGCCAATAAATCGCACGGGACTTGGTTATTTTAATAGAACGATTCTATCAAAATATATACGACGAAAGGTGAATTAAAAAACTAATTTATTAGCAGGTTTTTCGTAATTTAACTATAGATTTAAGGGTAAATACGTAGAGCCTGCAAGCATGCCTGTTCATTTAAATAGCAAGTTGCTGAATACTATCTATAAAAATAGCTCCCATTAGTGAGTCGCCTTTTAAATAACCATAACGTTCACTCTGTCCTTCAAGATGGTCAGATACTCTATCAGCGATATCGGGTCTGTCGATATTGATATTAAAACGCTCTGGTTTTTGTGAGGAAAGTTGAAGAGGCGTGTAAGGTTCTTGCCAGTTCGTACCTGCGCAATGGTCATACAGTTCTTGTAAGGCGAGACTATCTAAACTATATAAGTGATCAATAACTTTTTCATTAGTCATATTGTTATTCATAATGGCTTCCTTCCACGTTATGAGAATGTTTTTATTGGTCCATTCTCAGGTTTAGTTACACTTTATACCGCATAGAGAAGCATAATATATGCCAACTATTTAGCCGACCTGGTATTATTTTTATTTTAAAAAGGTCATTACTAAGCTGATTATTCACACTAGTCTACTTTACTTGGTAAATATTTCATTGATGTAAATTAACTTTAGGTTCAATAATTTTATACAAATTATTTGATATTAAGTTGGGTATAGATTGAACAGCTCTAGCAAATAAATACTAATTTTAAGCTCTATTCGCTGAACACCATAGTTTAATGTGCACTAAATTAATTTGTTGGAAACCAATATGGAGCACTTTAATACTGAAATTTTATTCAAGTTGTGCTTGTTTTGATTGACTAACGGGTAAAATGTTAAGGACAGGAAGGCTAGCCTGTTGATTATGATCGTACGAAACTAAATCAAGGAATACTTAACGAAATTCTTGTGCTTTTGGTGACTTTAAGAAAAAAATATTTCACATTTATGAAATGAAAGCTCGACAGATAAGCTTTCTAAAAGGTTTTTGATTGCAGAGATAAGGAGATTACGCTTATAAATCACTTTCTGTATAGCAGGTGAGTTACCTTTAAGGGAGGGGTGTTTTGTTAGCCTTGTTAAGACGCAGTTTTGTCTTATTGATTATATTTGTCTTATCTAGTTGTGCTGAGTTTCAGCCATCTAATACCTTAATGGGATCATTACTTGGTGCTGGTGTTGGTGCGGGCATTGGTTATGCCGCCTGTAAAGATAAAAGTAAGGTAGCCAGGCGAAACTGCCTGATTGGTGGTGGTTTGGTAGGAGGTATTATTGGTGGAGTTGTTGGCTCTTATATGGATAATAGTGACCAACAACGTGCTTACCAGGGGCTACGCTCAACACCCTCTAAAAAACAATACCATTGGACTAATCCGCGAACTGGCAATCGCTTTACAATCAAGCCGTTGAATAAGCGATCAAAAAGTGGTTCCACTTGTCGTGATTACTTGGTCTGGAGTAGGCCAAAAGGAGCTAAGAAAGCACATAGACAAAAGGGCTCAGCGTGTTATTAGCAGTAGTTAGTATGGTGTATTGGTAAGGTAATGAAAAACATATATTGCTATTGTCTAATTTTGTTGGGTTGTGCTTTTGCATCCAGTTGTAAACTATTACCAGAAAAACAGATTGAAAAACGACTTTATGATGATACTCAGGCGTTACTAGAGTTTCAGTTAATGGATGGAGAAATAGCCAGTTGGGTAGATAAAGCACAACCTGGTATTGAGAGAAATCTAGCTATTTTTCTTACTCATCGTTATCGTGGAAAGCTTTGTCGGGATTACTATACAGTGGTTATTGATCATGGTCATAGACAACCTAAAGTGTACGGTACTACATGTCGATTGTCTGATGGCCAATGGCAGCAAGTAAGGTGGAGTAACTCAACGGGAAGTTCTAGTTCTAGCAGAAAAGCGAAACGAAGGTATCAAAGCTTAAAGCAGTTGGGAAAACAGCTTCAATATCCTCGTTATTCGAGTAAATACAACTTACCCTCGCGGCTAGCAAAAGCGAGTCAACGAGCAGAAAAAAAGTATCGCTTACCACTTAGACAGTATATTGATAAAGCAGCTAAGCGCAATAACTTGAGTCCTGTATTAGTGCATGCTGTAGTAAAGACTGAATCAAATTATAACCCGCGAGCAGTATCTCATGTTGGAGCTAAAGGCTTAATGCAGCTGATGCCTGCCACTGCAAAAGAAGTGGGCGTGAATAACCCATTTAATGCTCGGCAAAATGTCCATGGGGGCAGCCGTTATTTAAAGAAAATGCTGACTCGGCCAGGGATTAACGGCAACGTAGCGCTGGCTTTAGCTGCTTACAATGCAGGTTACGGCAATGTACGTCGTTATGGTTATAAAGTACCGCCTTATCGAGAAACGAAAGCTTACGTTAAGCGGATAGTTGGGCTAATACATTCAAGTTAATCTGAAGTGAGAGTGTTTTATAAGTGCATATTTGCACTTATAAAACATTATAGTAAGTATTTATTATTTATACGCCAGCGACAATTTCCTTATTAAAGCTCCTTTCGCAATATTTGCACTTGAGAAATACTGCACTATTAGTTTGTTTAACCGAGAAATAGCTCTTTACTGGCTCAGTCAAAGAAATGCAATTAGAGTTCGGGCAGGCAAATATTCCTTCGATAGCATTTGGAATAACCATTTTAAACTTATCTATTACCTTGTAATTTTCGATGACATTAATAGTGGCACTGGATGCAAAAAGTGCCAGTTGATAAGCCTCTGGTTCTGAGAAAAGCCTATTTTCAACTTTGATCAGATCTTTTAAGCCGAGGTTTTTACTCGGTAAGTTAAAGCCAACAGTAATTTTTTGTTTTCCTTCAATCAGGTGTAACTGTTTAAGTATTTTAATACCCTGGCCAGAAGGAATATGGTCTATCACAGTACCAGTGCGGATAGCCTCTACCATTAATTTATTAGCCATACTACAACTTAACCTTCAATTGATGATTCGTTTAATACCAAGCTCAATAGCGCTTCACGAGCATAGACGCCATTTTTAGCCTGTTCAAAGTAATAGGCATAGGGCGTTTCATCGACAGCTACATCAATTTCATCCACTCTGGGTAGAGGGTGTAAAATTTTCATATTGGCTTTCGCGTTGGCTAGTTGGGCTTTACCTAAAATATACTTGGCAGCAATGTGCTGATATTCGGTTTCATCGAAGCGTTCCTTTTGTACCCGAGTCATATAGATAATATCGGCATGGGGCATAATTTCATCAAAATTGGTACAAACTTGAAAGTCAATCTGTCGTTCTTTGAGCTCAGTTAAAATATAGTCTGGCATTGCTAATGCTGTTGGCGATAAAAACTGAAATCGACAGTTAAATAAGGATAATGCCTGTGCCAGAGAATGGACAGTACGACCATATTTTAAGTCACCTACAAACGCGATATTTAGATTATCCAGACGTTGTTGACACTCATAAATACTGAATAAATCCAATAATGTTTGAGTCGGGTGCTGGTTGGAGCCATCGCCACCATTAATAATCGGGATAGATGAAAACTCACTGGCAAGACGTGCGGCCCCTTCTTTGGGATGACGGATAATGACGGCATCTACATAAGAAGCAATAATGCGGATTGAGTCTGATAAAGTTTCACCTTTTTTGCCTAGGGAAGTATTACTACCGCTATCAAAGCCGATAATGGTTCCACCAAGTCGTTGCACAGCGGTTTCAAAAGATAAACGGGTGCGAGTTGAGGGTTCAAAGAAGCAGCTGGCAATGACTTTGTTTTTTAATACGTCATGCTTTACCGATAGTTTTAGTTTTTCTGCTGTAGTCACAATCAGTTCTAACTGAGCTCGTGTTAAGTCAGAAATTGAGATTATGTGTTGTTGAAATAATGGATTCGACATAGCAACACTCTCATTAATATTAGCCAAAAAAAAGCCCCTTAATTAGGGGCTTGTGGAAAAATAACAACAAATGGTTTGTTTGTTGCACCTGTAAACGATTGACCTGTTCGTAGCATGGTGAGTGGATGATAAAAATTGCTTTCATATTAAATACTACAATTGACTCAGCTGGCTATTGATTGACCTATATTCAGGCCATTCATAAATAAAGCTTACTTTAACACCATCTAACCAAAGTTTAGTTGAACTCTTGGTTAGAGTTGCATCAGGTTATTTGTTAAGCAAGTACAACCGAAAATTCAGGGCATTTTACAGTTTGGTTAAGAAAACTCAACTCTTTATTGACTGTCATTGGCTTATAGCGGTATCCGGGTCTTGGCTCTCAATGACCTCTGGTAGAGGAGTGAAAACACGTACAGTATTGTGTTTGCCGCGAATTGGAATATCACCAATTTCTTTGAAAGTAATTTGAGTACATTGTTTTACTGTAGTCTCAGCCACTAGAATGGCTGTTCCATACTCTTTGTTTAAACTTTCCAAACGTGCTGCCAGATTAACTGAATCACCATGTACTGTATAGTTTAGCTGCTCTCGAGTGCCAACACTTCCAGCAATTACCTCTCCGGTATTAATGCCAATACGACATTGTATACTAACTCCATCAAAAAACTGCTGATTCAATTGAGACTGAATCATTAAGCTAGCATGTACCGCTTGGTTAGCATGGTTAGGTTGGGGGTTTGGAATGTTGAATATTGCTAGAATTGCATCCCCTTGAAATTGAGTAATCATTCCTCTGTATTTGTCGAGTACTTTTGCTGTGAGTGCAAAGTATTGATTTAATACAGCTACCAGTTTGCAGGGGGAGAGTTGCTCTGCCATGCTGGTGAAACCGACTATATCTGAATAGAAGATAGTCGCAGTATGTAGCTCAGGTGTTACCTGACCATTAGCAGCCAGAATTTTTTTAGCAATGTCGGTAGGCACATATTGACCAAATAATCGCCTGACTTGTTCATGTGCTTTAAGCTTATCGATCATTTGATTGTAAGCAGTTGCCACAGAATCAAACTCTGCAATCGGGTGGTGAGGAAGTTTTTCCAGATCACTGACAGCCATATTTGCAATATTGTCAAAGCCACTAGCAATACGTTTAAAGTCTTTGCCAATGCGATTGCCAAACCAGGAAGCCAGCAGAACAAAGATTATTAACAATACTATGCCAATAACTAAGAGCTTAACTATAGTCATGATAGGTTCAAAAACCTGTTCATGGGCTAAATAGATACCAACCAGCCATGGCTTGTCACTAAAGCCTCTAAGCTCCTGAAAAATAAAATAATAGTGATTATCTTTCCAGTAGACACGGTGTTCTCTGAATTTTTCCTTCTCTATTAAATACGGTTGATGTTGGGTATTTTGCCAAAAAACTGAGAGAGGGCTTTGTCTGAGTGTATTAAGTTTGGGTATCGGTTGCTGTGGTTGAAAATGTAATTGAATTGGCTGGCTAGGTTGAGCAACGGCAATGGCTTGTTGCTGTTGATCAAGAATAAATATAGGGGTTTCAAATTGACGGCTTATTGTTGTAGTAAGTTGGTTTAACTTAGTAAGGCTGATGCCTGCAATCAATACTCCACGGGTTTTATCAGGCAGTAATACAGTACGTAGCACTGGGATGATACTTTGTTTTAACTCATGAGAATAAATAGGTGCAAGCCATTGGTTCTGGCTATTAAGCGTGGTGCTATTCAACGCTTCCTGTATAGGCTGGTAGCTGAGCCAATAGTCAGTCACTAACTGTTGTTTTTTTCGATTATAAAATCGAGAGAAGTAAAGGTCATCTACATAAGCAATTCCAACGGATTGTGGCACTGCAGCTAGGGTGCCGTTCATCATTTTATTAAACTCAGGGGAGTCATCTACTTGCAGTTGTCCTGACTCTAAAATAGTGGCTGCATAGTCGAGTTGTTCGTTAATAGGGTTCAGGTACTCAGAAACCTGCTCTTTTATAGCGAATAGTGAGACAGTTGCCAGCTCTTCAAGCAAAGCCAAGGTATTTTTGCGAGTACTAGATATGCCCAAGTAAAGCACTAAGCCAACGGCGATGACGAGTAGTAGGCCAAAGCCAATACTTAAAATAGAACTAATGGAAGGTTTTCGCATAGCCCTCGTTCGCACTAGATTGTTAATAAAAGATCCTGTTTCAGGCAAAGCATACCAGTTAATGCTTAAATTAGTCGTTATATACTACTGGCATCGTATCAGCTGGTGCTACTGTAGCAAAGATAGAATTATGATAACAGCCAGTAAAGCTGGGAGGTTATGATGAAGCGGTTAATATCACTGGTTATTGGTTTGGCTTTGGCTATGGATTTTGGAATGCATTCCGCTGTGATAGCTGAAACAGTGTACCTCACTTCGTTGGACTGGCCACCCTACACTGGCAAAAAGCTTAAACAACAGGGTGCTTCAGTTGCTGTCGCTAAGGCTGTTTTTAAAGCTGCAGGCTATGATCTAGTTGTGGAGTTTTACCCTTGGAAACGAGCGGTTGACTTAGCTAAAGATGACCCAAAATATGCTGGCTATTTCCCTGAATATTATGCAGCTGAGTTAGCGCAAAACTTTACTTTTTCTGAGCCAATAGGGTAGTGGGCCTTTGGGGTTTGCTGAGTTAAAATCTGCAGCTGTAGCTTGGCAAACCTTACATAATCTTAAAGAAATTAAAATTGGTACTGTCAGTGGTTATGTTAATACGGCAGAGTTTGATCAAATGGCGGCAAAGGGTGAGTTACGAATTGATGCTGCAGGCAGCGATACGGCAAATTTATTGAAGTTGAATGGTGGAAGGATTAGCTTGGCTGTCATTGATAAAAATGTGATGTACTATTTACTTGCCACAGAAAAAAAACTAGCAAAGGCAAAAAATAACATACAGTTTAATAATAAAATGTTAGAAGACAAGAAACTTTATATTTGTTTTAAAAAAAATGATAAAGGGAAAAAGTTGGTCAGTGCTTTTAATGCAGCACTAAAGCAAGTTAATGTTCAAGAAATTATGAATAAATATTTTTCGGCTGAACACTAGAGTGTTTATCTTTGTTAGTTGAGTATTATTAGTGAACAGCTTTTTTGGGCTGTACCATGAAAGCCTCATCAAACTTAGATAAAGAAAATAGCTTTATTATATAGTTGTTACAGTTTATTAGTTTTATTTTGTTTTTACTGCAGTTTAAGTACTTCTTCATGTTAAGGAGAATGCCAAGAGCAGCGCTGTCAATATATTCAGTTTCATATAAATCAATAATATAAGTGTAGTTATTTTCCTGTTTATCAGTATAAACTTCTCTAAATAAATGGACTAGCTGGAAGGTGAATTCCTTTCCAATTTTAATTATTACATTATCACCAGAGACTGATGTGCTGAGCTTTGGAGGGTTATATTCGTTCATCTAAAGTTTGCCCTTCATTCTAGCTAGACTTGTTGCTGAAGCAAATATAGTGTTTCTTTTGGGTGTATGAATAGCCTATGAAATAAGGTGGTTTAGGTAAGTGATAAGCCTTTGGGTAAAAGTGTAGTTAATTTTTTAGCGTTTGTAAGTTTACTGAGTGATATGAAAAAATTATTTTTTAATGAAATTTTTAGGTGGTTACAGGGGGGGATAATTGTGAAAGTCCGTCAAACTAAATGATATAGTAACAGAAGTAAGCGTTATTGTGCTATAAACTTATAGATACTCTACTCTTCAATTGAATATGTCTAGGAAAGAAAGGACTAGTTGATTGTATTGTTAGTTAGCTAGCTTGGTTAAGTATAAGTTGCAAGCAAGGAAAAGCTACTATGAAATTAATATTAAAGAACTCATGGTTTGCTGTAACACTAAATATTATCGCAATAATACTTAGTGTTATGGTGGTTGAGCATAGTGGCGTTTTTTTTGCAATATTATTGTCTGTCGTGTTAGTTGCTTGGTTGTATTCTTTTAAAAATAGTTCATTTAAATTGAATAATAAACTACACGAGAAAGATGAAGAAAAAGATAGAGTTATTTATGATGAGGTGAAAGGCTTTATAAGTAAAGCAAGAGAGCTAGTTCATAGCAAAACGACTTCAATGAAAGGTGATAATGAGAAAATTCGTATGATAACTGCTGATGCGGTTACCAAGCTAGAAAGTAGCTTTTTAATTTTAGACTCTTCGGCTAAAAAGCAAAATAAGTTGATTTCTGAGATAATTTCTTATTTCTCTAAAGATAAAAATAGGGAAGAGGATTCACAAGGGACAGTAAACTTTGAAGAGTTTTCCAATAAAACATCGGTAATTATTGAAAATTATGTAAACATGCTAGTTAATATGAGTGATCATAGTATACAAGCTGTATATAAAATAGAAGAAATGGTTAGTGAGCTTGATGGAATGTTTGCTCAACTATCTAAATTGAGAAATATTACTGATCAAACAAGCTTGCTTGCTTTAAATGCAGCAATTGAATCAGCCAGAGCAGGGGAGGCTGGGAAAGGGTTTGCGGTGGTTGCTCAGGAAGTAAGAAAACTATCATTTAAGTCGAATGATTTTAATTGTTTAATTCGATCTCAAGTTGAAACGGTTAAAGAAAAAGTGAATGAAGTGGAAGGAATTGTAGGCAATATTGCTTCAATGGATATGAATAATATGATTAATGCGAAAGGTTGCATAGATCAAATGATGGAAGGATTAAGTAACAGTGAGGTTGAGGTCAGTAGATTAGTTGTAGAATTAGCTGATGTAAGTCAAGTGACTTATCAAGAAGCACATAAAGCAATTACTGCATTACAGTTTGAAGATATAGTCAGGCAACTTACCGAAAAAATAACAGAGGAGTTAAATTATTTAGAGAAAAGCATTGATATTAGTGATGACTATTCTACTCAAGATTATAATGTTATCTCTTATCTCAAACAAATAAGTAATAGAATTGCTGAAATCATAGCCGCAAGAAATGTGGAGTCTCATTTTAGTCATAATATCGGGAATGAGTCGGTAAATCCTGGCGATGCAGAGCTATTTTAAATAAGTTAAACGAGCTTCTTTAAAAAGAGGTTATGTGTTTATGCTACATTGTTGATTTATATGATGTTTCTGTACTGCTCGCTTCCGTACTTTCCTATCTGTGAATGATTAACTCTATATGACTCTAGTGTCTGGTTGTAACTGGGTTATTTTGCCTATCAAACATAACACTAAAGTGTTAGTTCAACAGCTAAGCGCAATTATGTGAAAAAAATCAAGTTTTTAAATAACTCGCGTCTCATATTTATAAAGTCTTAAGCAACAAGTGATGTAGTTGTCAGAAAATCTAGGCAGGAAAACTATAGAATTCACGTAGGCAGAGTCGAGTGATTCTCATAATTTTTATTTAAACTCGGCTCAATAATTATTTTAAATCTATGTGTTACTTATATCCATATGTTTAGAATATTATAGGGTGAATGCTATGGGATAGAGACTTTTGTAAATAGAAGTTTCTATAAAAGCACTATTTCTATAAAAATAGTGCCCAATTGATTTTTAATATAGTTGCATATCAGCTTTGCAAATGGCTGGTTGTACTTTTTGTAACAGATGTAGTTTGTTTATATAACTGACAATGTAGGTAATCACTGAATTTAAGAGTGATTTTGTAACTCGAGGTTTTTTACTACCGGCTATAATTTGGCTTACATATAACATAACTCTAATCAATATTGCTGGACAGGGTGTGTATAACGTTTATTGAATCCAGTAATTGATAAAATGGCTTAACTGTAATGGGAATAGCCTTAATTAGAGTGCTGTAGTCCACTATTAGGTAGCGAAATAAAGCCTCGTATGACAATTCTGTCAGTGATGATTTGTCAATCGAATACATGGAGGAAGGTTTGTGCTAATTCGCTGCCTAAGGCTGGTGATAGCGTTAATAATAACCCCTGTCGCAGTTGCCAACACAACGTCTAATCATACGCCGAATAGTCAACAGTATCACCACTTGTCTAAGGCGTTGATGCATTATAAACACTTGGAAGAAACTGGTGCGTGGAGCCAACTTCCCACTTACTCTCAGGTCCTGACTCAAGACCCCGTTAAACGGGCTGCATTGTTGCATAATCTACTGTTGTTAACAGGTGATATTGACAAGCCAGGTGGTTCGTTGCAAAAAGGCTTAAAAAGCTTTCAGCACCGGCATAAATTACCTGTAAATGGAATATTGGATTATAAAAGCTATCAAGCTTTGGCTCAGCATCCAGGAGAAAAAGCCGCTATTATTGCTAAAAATCTTTCACGTTTAGATCAATTACCAGAAAACATGGGTGATCGTTATGTTCTGGTGAATATTGCTGACTACAGCTTAAAATTAGTGGAAGATAATGCAACCAGGTTAACAATGAAAGTGATTGTTGGGAAAAAAGCCCGCAAGACTCCTATCTGGGCCGACACGATTCGCTCTATTGTGGTTAACCCTCCTTGGAATGTGCCTAAAAAAATAGCAGTTAAAGATATTTTACCAAAGTTAAGACGGCAGCCGGACTATTTGCAAAATCATAACTTCCTTGTATTAAGAGGGTGGGGACAAAATGCTCAGATGGTGCCACCTTATTCATTAGTTGAGTCTGGTAATCCTTGGCGGAAAGTGTCGTATAAAAGTTTTCCCTACCGATTAAAACAATTACCTGGACCAGGTAATGCGCTAGGACGGTTTAAATTTGACTTCCCAAATAAACACTCTGTTTATTTGCATGACACATCTCAGCCTCATTTATTCCGAAAAAATAACCGAGCATTAAGCTCTGGTTGTGTGAGGGTAGAAAAGCCAAGACAATTAGCAGAAAGCCTACTCCAACTTAATCGTGGCTGGCAGCCTCAGCGATTAGATAAGTTACTGGACACTAATAAAACAGTGACTTTACGACTT
The DNA here is from genome assembly GCF_011009015.1 of Spartinivicinus ruber. Taxonomy (NCBI): domain Bacteria; kingdom Pseudomonadati; phylum Pseudomonadota; class Gammaproteobacteria; order Oceanospirillales; family Zooshikellaceae; genus Spartinivicinus; species Spartinivicinus ruber. The sequence goes on along the minus strand of NZ_CP048878.1, from coordinate 5,004,179 downwards.
GAACAGCCAATCCCTGTTTACTTAGCTTACATGACAGCCTGGGTTGATACTGGTGGGAAGGTTCACTTTGCAAACGATATTTATGGTCATGATCAAAGGCCTCTAGAGGTAGCTAGACGATAATAGCCTGCTCTCTAATTCGCAGAATTATCTGTATACAAAACCAATGGGTTTAAGTGGAGACTTATAAAACCCATTGGTTAATAAGTATATACATCTACCGTATTTCCCTGTCGCTTAATCTGAGTATTTCACCAACCTCTTGCCCAGCTTTACCCATGTAGCATTAAACTCTTTGACAGTGAATGAAGTATTCGGGTTAACTCTTTTCCTGTGAAGCATTGGTCAGGGTAAAGCACGAAGTTATTCATGAGTAACATAAGCAGCAAGAAGATTGAGCTTGATAGCAGCATATTAGCTGCTGGAAAGGTAGGGCATTGCTGGTTGGTAGGGCCTTTTCCAAAGCATAAACCCTACTGCGATTATCTGTTTTATTTTGCCTATCACTTTGCTGATCAGGTTCATGTTGTAGTAGCGAGTAATACTGAACTTAAACGAGTTAACCAGCAATATCCCTTTACTTATGTTCACCTAGCAACATCTGCCAGTCAGGTTTCCGTTGTGATAGAAACTGAAGAAGGTAGTCCTAGATCAAAACAATTCTTTCTAGTGTTTAAGGAAACCGATTGGCTGTTAGCGAGTGGCCTGGGGATGGTGCCTTTGCCTGTTGAGCTCGCCTTATCTTATCCTGAACTGTTGCAGGCATATACTGAACAAAAAAAATCAGTACAGCCCAGTTATCAAACAACAAGTAGAGCGATAGAGAACGACGATCAATTAATAGGTAGTAAAGTGGCTATCATAGGCCCAGAGTCTGCGGGTAAATCAACCTTGGCTGGTGGGTTGGCACAAACGCTCAAATTGCCACTCGTTAATGAATATGCAAGGCTATGGTTAGAGCATCGAGGAAATGTTGGCTGTTATGAGGATATTGGCCTAATAGCTAAGGTGCAGTTGGCCATTGAACAAACCATTGTTAATCAAGCAGATAGCTTTTTACTTGATACGGGGATAATGTCCATTCAAATCTGGAGCGAGGTGCTATTTGGTCAGGCTCCAGAATGGCTAGTGAAACTTGTTCAACAACATCACTACGACTTGGTACTACTGGTATCTCCTGACCTGCCTTGGCAGTTTGATTCACAGCGTTGTCAGCCTACTCAGGCAGAACGTGAAAAGTTTTTTCAGCTATGTGAAGCATTATTAACTCAACTTAATATTGAGTATCAGATCATTGCTGGAAACAAGCGACTAGAACAAGCTCAGCGGGTTTTAATGGGCAAATTTACTCATTCGTTCAATTGATTTCAAAGCTGCCAGTTTATTAACCAATGGGGATTCAGTAGAATGGCCGGATTCCTGGCCTTTACTGGCTATTTAGTTGAACGAACCGATACGCAGAAGTCCTTTAACTCATGTTAAGTAATGATTCATTAGCCCAGCTTAAACAATTAAAACAACAGCTCAAGGCTCAAAAAAAACTGTTTCAAGGCAAAGTAAAAGACTCCCCGCTTAAGACAGCTACCATTCTATTGGATGATGGAAGGCAAGCCTTATTGCCCGCTGAAGAATCGCAAAAAGTGCTCCCGCATGATCAGGTGAAAGTTACTTTGACGGGCAAAGGTAACCAGCTTACTGCAGAAGTAGAAGAGTTGGTTCGAAGCGATTTTAAGGAATTCACCGGTAAGATCGTTGTAAAGGGGAAGGCGGTTTTTGTTGATCCAGACTACGGGCGAATGAATCGTTGGATTTTCATTCCACCTAAACAACGTGGTAAAGCACAAGCCGGTGATTATGTTCGCTGTCGATTGACCCAGCATCCAATTAAAGACGGCAAGCCACAGGCAGAAGTGTTAAACGTGATTGGTAGTGATAAAAAAGCTGGTATTGAAGCCAGTTATGTTATTAATAAATACCAATTGCAAGATACATGGCCAGAGGCTGTGCAACAGCAGGTTGAGCAGATTTTAGCGACTAGTACGCGTGATAAAGTAACTGAGCAGCATCGGGATTTAACCACTGTTCCTTTTGTTACAATCGACTCTGCCACTACTCAAGATATGGATGATGCGCTATTTGCAGAAGCTAGTCAGGAAGGTTGGCGAGTATTAATTGCGATTGCTGATCCAGCCAGTTGGGTGGAGCCTGGTACACCAATTGATCTGGCTGCTAGTGAACGTGGCATGTCTGTTTATTTACCAAGCTGTACGCTAACAATGTTGCCTGAAGTGTTATCGAATGATCGTTGTTCGTTAGTTGCCAATCAGGAGCGGTTAGCTTTGGTGTGTGAAATGCAGCTAACAGCTAATGGGGTAATCGCTAGTTATCAGTTTTTTCAGGCTGTGATTTGCTCTAAAGCAAAACTGAGCTATGAATCAGTGAGCGAATATATTGACCAGGGAAATAAAATGGCTCTGGGCGAAGACAATGAGCAATTAGTTAGCACAATTGACTCACTTTATGCAGTTCAGCAAGCATTAAGTCAGTATCGTGAAAAGCATGCCGTTAGTTTTGAAAATAAGCCTGACTATCATTTGGTGCTGAATGAGCAGCAAAAAATAGCAAGCATAGAAAAACAGCAGCGACTGTCTGCCCATAAATTAGTTGAAGAGTGCATGGTCGCTGCCAACCGGAGTGCTGCGCAGTTTATTAAAGAAAAGGCTGCTAACTCAGGTATTTATATTACTAATGCAGGCATTCGGAAAGAACGGCAGGATGATGTGGCAAAATTGCTTGAGCAGCAACTACCTAAGTTTGATTGTACTCAACTAGCTGGCCCAATGGGGTATCGTCAAGTATTATTGACACTGAACAATCATGCTACTGAAGTACCAGTCAAGTCTATTCTTAGCCGACAGCTTGAGCGCAGTTTATTTAGTAATGAGCCACTACCTCATGCAGGAATGGGGTTTGACGTTTACACTACATTCACTTCTCCGATTCGTAAATATAATGATTTATTAATGCACCGCTTGATTAAGGCATTATTACTGAATGATTCAGTAGAGCCAATGGCTAACAAAGTGCTAGAACAGTTGCAACAGCAGCAATATCGGATTCGTCAGGCAACCAATGAAATGGAGCAATGGTTAATCTGTCAGTTTTTACAAGATAAAACAGATGAGGTGTTTCAAGGTAAAGTGGTACAGCTCAATGGTTTTGGCTTTACAGTCCGGTTAGATGGGAATGGGGCAGAAGGGTTTGTGGATACTCGCAAACTTCCGCAAAAATATAGCTTTGATCCTTTATATCAGACCCTTACTAGCGAAGATCAGCGATTTACTTTAGATCAAGCGGTTAATGTACAGTTAGGACAAGTCGATACTAAACGCCGTAGTATACGGTTTACTTTAGCAAAATAGCTACGTTGTTTTGAGTAGAAAAAAGCCACATAATGATAAAGTTATGTGGCTTTTTTAGTGTTTTGTAGATTTTTTTACTTTTTATATTTTCCAGCCATTAAGTCTTCCCGCCATTTTTCAGGTAGCCCTTTATCGGTGATTTTTTTTAGCCCGGCATTGAATACTTTTAGCAATCCTTCACTTCCTTCTTTATTTTTAGAGAATAGTAAATGCCCTGTGGCCTCGACTAATGGTTTAGGGTGGAAAGCGATAAGGTGGACCGAAGTTTGGTCGAATTGGTTGGACAGCAGATCAAATCCAGCAACGGTTCCCATTGGAAAAATGTCTATTCTATTGGTAAGTAGTTTTTTAAAGTTCTTTTCATCACTTGATGCGGTACTTATTTTTATTGTACCTGCTTTACCTGCTTCCCAAAATTCTTTGGTATAAGTAAAACCAGTTGTAGCGCCAATCGTTTTTCCTTTTAAGTCTGCAACCTTACTCCAGTCTTTTAGAGGGGTAGATTTTAAATGAAAAAATACAGTTTTTTCTGTCATTACAGGGCTACTATAATGAAAGTCTTTTTCTCGATCAGCTGATCTAAACCAAAATGAGGTAGCGTCAAAATCCCCTTTTTTAGCTGATTCATATGCGCGCTTCCAAGGTAAAAATTTATATTCAACGGTATAACCTTCTTGTTCAAACGCGGCGGTAATGATATGGCTTACATAACCCATATTGTTAAGCTTCTCAGATACCCATGGACTGTACTCACCAGTCGATATAACTACCTTTTTATCAGAAAGTGCTGTTAAAGAGTAAGCGGTTGCAACCAGTCCTAAAATAAAGTAGCTGGTTATTTTTTTGGTGTATGTCATCTTTACTACCTTTGAGTAAATATCAAGTTACATCGCTTTAAAACAGATTAGTACAAAATTCTAGAAAGAACAGTGAGCTAAAAAGAACAGCAACAATAGAGTAGGTTACAGTAGAGGCAGTGAAAACAAGCTATTGCTCGCAGTGAATGGGCAGGTTACTCTAGTAGCGTTACTTATTTATAGGGTGTGTTAATAACCAACTATATATAATCGAAATAAAATGGATTAAAGAAAAAGGACAAGGAAATAACAATGAAACTATATTCATGGGGACTGGCCGGATTGATGTTAACAGGTGTTGCCAGTAGCTTGGCCCATACGAGTAATATATTTGTTGACCAGCATAAGCAGACAGTTAAAGCCTACTTTCCCTCTTTGACTAAAGCCCATCAAGCGGTAATGCAGTTTGATACTTTAGAGTCGGATTATCAAACGGGTTATCTCACTATTGTTGCTACCCAACAAGAACAAAAAAAGCTCATTGCATCAGGTTTTCGATTAGAGTCATATCCCAGCTATCAACAGCGGTTAAGGAGTAGGCGGGATCTTGCTGAAAATGTCAGTGGTATTCCCGGTTATGCTTGTTATCCCACGGTTGAAGAAACTTTCCAGCAAGCACAAGCTTTACAAGCTGAGTATCCAGACTTGGTTCAGTTGGTGGATATAGGTGACTCTTGGGGAAAAAGTAATAATCAAGGAGGGTATGATTTACTAGTGATTAAGCTGACTAATCGTACCCATGATCTTGAATTTAAGCCTAAGTTAGTAATGAACAGTGCAATTCATGCTAGGGAATACGCAACAGCAGGATTAACCCTAACTTTTGCCAAACGGTTGCTCGCTGACTATGGAAAACAAGCTGATGCCACCTGGGTTTTGGATAATCATGAAGTACACATTTTGTTGCAAGCAAATCCCGATGGTAGAAAAAAGGCTGAGCAAGGTATTTTATGGCGTAAGAATGTTAACCTGGATGCGAAATGCTCTTGGAGTTCAAGTCGAACAGGAATCGATCTTAACCGTAATTTTAGTTATGCCTGGCATAGTACCAGTGGAGGCTCTAGTGGCAGTGTTTGTAGTGATACCTATCGTGGCGCAGCAGCTGGCTCCGAGCCAGAAGTTCAAGCCCTTGAAGCTTATTTAAAGGACGTGTTTCCCGATCGGAGAGGACCCAATCGTGATGATCCTGCACCAGAAGACACTAGTGGTATTCACTTGGACATTCATAGTCACGGTAAGTTAATTCTTTGGCCATGGGGGACGAAAGGTAGCAACGCGCCAAACCATCAGGCATTACAAACTTTGGGGCGTAAGTTTGCCTATTTTAATGACCATACCCCTTATCGTTCTGTTGAATTATATGAAACAGATGGCACTAGTGATGGAGCCAGCTATGGTGAGCTGGGTATAGCAGCAATCACTTTTGAATTAGGGAAGGCATTTTTTGAGTCTTGTGATTATTATCAAACGAAAATTTTACCAACCAATTTACCTGCACTGATGTATGCAGCAAAAGTAGTAAGAACACCTTATAAAACGCCAGCAGGTCCAGATATCGTCGAGTTAAAACAGCTAAAACAAGCGGTGTTTAACCGGGAAATAAAAAATAGTGTTGAATTAACAGCCATAGCTAATGACCGGCGTTTTAATAATACCCGGGGCACTGAGCCGACCCAACTCATTCAAAAAGCAGTCTATTTTATCGATCAACCACCTTGGAAGGCAAACACACCCAGTGGCTGGTTTGAAGCGGCAGATGGTGTATTTGATCAAGCTGTTGAAAATATTAAAGCGACTGTTGATACAACAGGCTGGGCAAAAGGGAGGCATACAGTCTATGTCACTGCACAGGATGCAGATAATAACTGGGGAGCAGTCAGTGCTGTATTTGTTGAGATTAACTAAATATACTTATACACCTTATAGCTAATCCGTAGTAGATAATGTGATCAGCTTTGCCAGGATGTTTTGTTATTGGGTTAAATATCCTGGCGGGGTTATTACAAATTTAGTGATGTATTTCTTATAGCTATTTTAATAATTATTCTTGTTTAATTAACTATTGTGTTAATTGCTGGAATAAGTGAGTTGTTCTTTGTTTTTTCTGAACTGTTTTTGTTCCTTCTTCTTTTGTGATCTGTATTTGCTTTTTATAATTTTATGAGATGGATTTTCAAGAAAAAAATTATCTTCTGCTGTGTTATTTTGATTGTGTTGTAAAAATATATAAGTTGCTGAAATATATGAGGTTAGTGTTGAGAGAAAAATAGGATGGCAAGATTATTGTAACGAGTTTAATTAGTTTTTGTGTCTTAAATTGTTAAATAGGCGACAATTGAATTGGTGTTTATAGGTTAATAGAATTTCACAAAACTTCTGTTTGTTAGTTTGTTTATTTGAGTGAGTTAATTAACCTAAGGTGTGGGTCGTCTAATTATGAAGTTAAAAAACTGCCTTTCTGTTTTGTCGTTATCATTAGTGTTTAGTGTAGCCAGTAATTATGCATTAGCTGCTGATCCTCTATGGAATAAAAAAGAAATAGATCAAAATAGACAGCGTATAGAAAAAAATGAAAATAATATTCAGATGGCTAAAAGCACCAATGCTAAGCAAACAAAGCGTCTGAATCAACACGATAACGATATTCAAGCCAATAAAAAACTAGCGGGTGAGGCTAAACAGTGGGCAATGAATGCAGAGAATAAAGCTATTAATAATGAGAAAAAAATAAATAAAAATACTGAGACTCTGGAAAATCATGAAACCCGTATAACAACTAATACTAAACATATTGGTCAAAACAGTCAGAGGCTGGATCGTCATGATGGTCAAATTTCAGATAATACAACTAGAAGTTTAAATAACAGTGCTCGTATCGATAGCTTGCAAACTCAAATTGATGACTTAGAAGATGATGCTTTTTCAGGTATTGCTACATCTATGGCTATCGCAGGCATGCCTCAAGCAGTTGATGGTAAAAATCTAATTTCTGTGGGTGCTGGTTATTATAAAGGTAAACAAGGAATTGCTGTGGGTATCTCAGCCAACCGTGGAAAACATACTACCAAGTTTTCACTTGGCACGGGTGGTGGTAGTGTTTCTGGTTCAGTTGGCTACGGCTACTCATTTTAATATTATTTAAATAGCAACTCTTCTTTTATTCCCAATGGTATTGGCTATCAATTAAGAAGAGTTGCATTGACTAATAAACTATTAATCATAAATAGTCATAGAGTCTCTTCTACATTCTGGTGGAATCCATTGTTGCCAGACATGCTTTTTGGTTTTAATCCACTGTTGTGCTGCTTGTTGATGAGTTAAGTACAGACCATCTACCCAATAAACAAGCTCAGCAATCAGCTCATTAGTAAAGTTTATTCTTTTCGCTACTTGATAGGCACAGGGCCACTTATTGGGAAACTCAATCCAGGCGATTTTTGTTAACCAGCCATTCTTAGGATTACCACAGTCATAAGTTGCATTGGGATTAACACCCCAGGATGGGTCTGTTTCGCACTGAGCTGAATACTCTGGAAACTCTACGAATTTACCACTGTATTTATATTCAACCCAGTTAGGCGTCCAGTTAAAAAGTACTATGGGCTTTCTGTTGTTGTAAGCCTGCTCTAGTTCAATCCAGAGTTGGTCGCCATGGGACACTCTTTCGACAATAAAATTTAATCCTAATACTCTGATTCGCCTGGCATCTGGTTTTTCCCAGGGGCCGCCTAAATAAACCCCTTTTCCTTTTGACTCCTGTTTTGAAAATATTCCATAGCAAGATTGCAGTGCTTGCCAATTTGGTAAACCAGGACATTTTTCTTCAACATAAGCTGGATACCACCAGTCTTCTCGGGTTATGGCATTATGGTTGCCTAAATCAATAATTCTGTTGTTATCCATGAGCTTTTGGTATTGAGCAGCCATTGTTCCTTCCCAAACTTCCAATTGGAGATGAATATGACCCCGGCTAATCATATTCCATTGAACATCCGTTTTGAGCTGCACGAAAGAGGTTTTGTAGCCCATTTCATTGAAAAAAATAGCAGCGATATTTGACATAACAATTTGGCTTGTCCAGTCATTTGTCACAATTTTTATCCGCTCATGGGTGCTACCCGCGAGTGGTTCTGATATTGACATGGATATGAGCAAGGTTTGAAGCAAAAGGCTATAAATATACATTTTAGATAGCAGTTTAGTAGCGTTAAATATCTTGTAAATATAGCCTATGAGTTGAAATTAAACTAAATTAAAAAAAGATAGGTGAGAGTGCTGATTTTCACCCGCTTGATTATTCTTGAAATGATTTGATTGTTATTTGGAAAACCGCTTGAAGTAGTGATTACCAGGTATTGATACCATAACTAAGGGAATATTTTTTTACAATTTTATCGTAACCACCATTTGCTCGAAGCTCTACGAGTGCAGAGTTGAATGCATTGATTAAGTCTATTGAGACAGTTTTTTTGCTTAATAAATAGTGAACCTGACCAGTTTTTACTACTGTTTCATAATGTAATGTGAATTTATCATCCAATTTCTTTCTAATAAGCTGAATGATATCTGTAACCGGGTAGCCAATAAATCCATCAATTTTCCCCTGGTCTATTAACTGGTAAAAAGAGGATGAGTTATCTACAGAATGCAGCTTATTTTTATGACTTGCCAATAGTGTATCTAATTTAGAGCCGTAAGTATTTCCTTTGGTTACGCCTAAAGTGAATGGACCTGCTAATAATTGGGCTAAGCTTTTACTGGCAAAAAGATCTTCATCTGATTTTCTGATATAGATACCTGCATACTCGTTACGATAAGGAAAGCTATAATGTGCCCATTCTGCTCGGTTATTATTCCAGGAAGCACCAGTGGCGATATCTAGCTGTCCCTCTTTTATCATGGTTAGGCGCGTATCCCATGACAAATCTTTCTTATTGATCAATTCAAGTTTACAGCCAGCTTTCTCCACAATAGCTTTAAGTAAATCGATATCAAACCCAGTAACAGGGCTATCTTTTGGCTGAATAACAAAAGGCTCTCGTTGTGTGCCAATTGCCATTTTCAAAGTTTTTTTACATTTGAATTCAGCGGCAAATACTGTTTGTTGATTGAGCCATAATAGTAGGCAGCTTAAGAAAATATATTTTTTCATACTCAGTATGTTTGGTCTGTTATAGAAAATTAATCAGCTACTATAATTTTCTAAATATGATGTTCTTTAAAAAAATGGCATTATTGAAAGTGTGTAAATAAGTCTGCCATTTCTGGTTTTCTTTTAATTGCAAGTTTTAGAAATACAGGCAAAAACAAGCAATGATATAGTGACTAACCTTAAGAAATCGACTGGTTTAGTATTACTAAAATAGCCTCTATGGAAAGTGGAATAGTACTGATTTTAGGTTTTCGGTGTCAACTATATTTACAATAGTGTGAGGGAGGTGGGGTTTTAGAAATAAACTGTAGTGTTGAGGGAATATTTATTTATTGTAAATAGTTATATTTATATTGCAAATGAGGCAGTATTAGTCTTCATGAAAAGCGAAGACCTGGTATTTGTAGCACTTTACTTTGTTATTCCAAAAGTCAGTAGGCAGTCCTGCTTTTTGTTTGAGTTGGTTAAAAAAATCAACAGGGTCAGTTAATTTATCCCATACTTGAGGTAAAAAAGTGCCCCGGTGTTGTTTATATTCCAGAATAACACCATCTTGAAAAGGCTTTAATTGATTTATTAGTGACTGTTCGTCAATAAAGCTTATCGGTTGATGAGGTGATAATATGGATATTTCAATTTTAATTTTATCTAGTTCGCTACTTTCCATATTAGGGAACCGATAATCTTCGAACGCACTTGCGTATGCATTATGGTGCACTTCCAATACCAAAGGGCGGGTAGCGCTTAGACTACCGATGCAGCCTCTTAAGAATTGCTGTTTTGTCAAGGTTACAAAAGCACTACGTTCTGCCTGAAGAGTCGTAGAATACTCATCAGGATTCACTTTGGGCAATGATTGTTTTTTACAACCTGCAGTAATTACCTGACGTGCCAGTTTCAGTAATGTTTGTTGGTCTTCTTGGTCTATTTTAGCGTAAGGCATAGGCACCATATCCTACGACAGTATCTTTCGGGCCAGCAGTATCTCCAGAGTTGCGTGTGTCTAAAATGGTGACTTCAAGTCCTTTTCGCTTTGCTGTTAATAAAATTCCATTAATAGGTTTACAACCACAGGCTTCTTCTCCGTGTAAATGGTAATCAAGATGTTTAATTTTCTCGGTTGTAGCGGCATCAATGGCTTTGGCTTCCTGATAAGGATGATAGTGGCTTAAGTCTGAACTAATGACTATTAAGGTCTCAGGCCCTCCCCAAAAGTGTTCAATGACGTCAGCGACAGATTCGGCACTGGCGTGGCCAACCACAAAAGGAACTAGCTTGAATTGGGCTAATACTGTTTGTAGAAAAGGGAGTTGTACTTCCAGGCAATGCTCGTGGGTATGAGCAATATCCAGAACTTGGACATCGACCAGTTGAGCTGCTTCCTCTATAGCTTGTGTATCTATGCTAACCATTCCCAGCGGCGTATTAAATGCTTCAGTTGCGGGTAAGGCTAACCCAGTAAAAGGAACTCGGTGGGAGGGACCGAACATGATAACCCGTTGAATCTTATCCTTTAATGGCTCTAGCAGGTGATAAGCTTTTGCTGCGACAGAGCCAGAATAAATATAGCCAGCATGAGGCACGATTAATACTTTCGGGGCCATATTGACTGGATCATCAATTGCCAGCAGGTTTTTGACAGTATTGCTGAGGTCTTGAGGTGACTCTGGGTAAAACATGCCGGCTACGGCGGGCTGGCGAATCTCCATAGCGAACCTCCTAACTCAGGTGTACTCTAAAGGTTAACATAGTGCTTGAATTATAGCGTTTGAAATAGATACCAGCATATTAGGTTGGAACATAGATAAGCGAAAAACGTTCACACAAGCATCTGATTTATACATATAGTTTTATTATAGAGCCTAATCAATGGCTGGTAGGGTAGGTTGATGGCTTTCTCAAGTGTTAATACAGTAGCCACAAAATATTGGCATCAATTGGAAGATGGACGGATTCAATGTGATGTTTGCCCAAGGCATTGTAAATTAAGGGAAGGACAGCGTGGTTTATGTTTTGTTCGCGCCCGTGAAGATAACCAAATTGTGTTAACCAGTTATGGCCGTTCTAGTGGCTTCTGTGTTGATCCCATAGAAAAAAAACCGTTGAACCATTTTTATCCTGGTACACCGGTACTGTCGTTTGGTACAGCAGGTTGTAATCTTGCCTGTAAGTTTTGTCAAAACTGGGACATGAGTAAATCCAGAGAAATGGATACGCTGGCTGATCAGGCATCACCTGAACAGCTAGTGATAGCTGCTAAAAGCCTGGGATGTCGAAGTATTGCTTATACTTATAATGATCCAGTCATCTTTATGGAATATGCCTTGGACGTGGCAGCGGCTTGTAGAGAAAATGATATTTTTTCTGTTGCCGTAACCGCAGGTTATATTTGTAAGGAGCCGCGAGTGGAATTTTATCAGGGAATGGATGCAGCCAATATAGATTTAAAAGCTTTCACTGAGCGTTTTTATAAGAAAATTTGTGGTGGTGAATTAGGTGCAGTATTGGATACTCTGAAATATCTTAAAGATGAAACTAAAGTATGGTTTGAAATTACCACCTTATTAATTCCAGATGAAAATGATAGTGATGAAGAAATCCATCAAATGTCCGAATGGATTATGGAAAATCTTGGGCCATTTATCCCAGTGCACTTTACTGCTTTTCACCCTGATTGGAAAATGCTGAATAAATCCCGTACCCCTGCACAAACTCTGACCAAAGCAAGAAAAATTGCAATGAGTAAAGGGTTGAATTATGTCTACACTGGTAATGTATTTGATGTAAAAGGTGAGAGCACCTATTGCCATCAGTGCGGAGCCATGTTGATTGAGCGTAATTGGTATGTATTGGGATATTGGGGTTTGGATGACCATGGTCATTGTGTCAATTGTGGTACGCCACTGGCAGGTTTTTTTGAGCAGCAACCAGGTGTTTGGGGGGCGAGGCGGTTACCCGTGCGGATGGTGTCGTAAAAAAACTGTGCTATTCATGGTCGTTACCATTTAATTGTAAGGCATTCATCATAAACTGTTTTTTTCGCTGTTTTTCTATATAGAGCAGATTATTAAGCGTTTCTTTCGCTTTGCTTGATTGGGCATGACTGGCGAGTAGTTGGTATAAATCAATTAGTCGATCATCCAGCTCTAATGCAATTTCAATAACATCATTAAGGGATATGTCTTTGCCATAATCTTTTGCGTGGTATTGTTTAAACAAGGGGTCGTTAGTGAGTTCTTGATACCACAAGTTAATCACTTGGCTGGGGGCATGCTCTTCAATTTTCAGTAAATTATCACTAATCGCTTTTTCATGTTCTACCAGATAATCTAGCAATAACTTCACTTTTTTTTGTTCTGCTTTACGGCTCAACTTCTGATAAAGTTGGCTCATTTGCCAATGGGTTTTAACGACATAATCCAGTACATCATGGAGCTTGGGAAATTGCATGGGTTGCACCTCTACAAATTGGAAATAACAGTCCATGTTATGGTTAGTTTAGACTTACGGAGGCGCTAGTGCCTTGTTTTCGAACTTGAATAAATAAACAGTTGTATAAATTGTAACGGGCATTGAAACGACAAAGATCTCGGGTTTTCCGCTATGTAAAAACTATTATAATCTCGTGGGGTAGTCGAGGTGCATTTGTAATGTTATTGCTTTATTTGGTGTATGGAACACCTATTACTGTTGTAGGTTTGTGATAACGGTAATATGCTACTTGTAAGAAGTTTATGTAATTTTTCGAGCGTTACTATAGCCAAAGCGAATGGTATAAATTAAGACTTGTTGCTGAAGGACCACAATGGAAGCTGAAAAACAGCCGTTACGATTACGTAGGATTGGTATTGATACCCATCAAGAGCCGGTTGCTTATTTAAGGCAAGATAGCCATGTGTGTAAATCGGAAGGGTTTTCTGTTCATTCACGAATTAAAGTGGCCACTGAAAATCATAGTATCATTGCCACAATTCAATTTATTACCAGTCAGTTGTTAACTGACCAGGAAATTGGTTTATCTGAGGCTGCTTGGACACTATTAAAAGCAGATGAAGGAGAACAAGTACATTGCAGTCATGCTAAACCGGCAGACTCCTTTACTTATATAAAAAGCAAACTGGCTGGAAAGTCATTTGATGAGGCATCGGCTTTTGAGGTGATGCATGATATTTGTTTAGGGCATTATCCTGATATTCAGTTAGCTACTTATTTGGGGGCTTGTTCTGGCACCCATTTATCGCCTCCAGAGGTAATTGCTATTACAAAGGCCATGGTTGATTCTGGCCAGCGCATTGACTGGGATATACCACAAGTTTTGGATAAGCACTGTGTAGGAGGCGTGCCTGGAAACCGTACTTCACCATTAGTGGTAGCTATAGTGGCCGCAGCAGGTTTAACTATGCCGAAAACATCCTCCCGCGCCATTACGTCACCTGCTGGTACTGTCGATACCATGGAGGTAATGACACCTGTTAATCTCAGTCTGAAACAAATTCAGCAAGTAGTTGAACAAGAAAGTGGCTGTTTGGTGTGGGGGGGCTCTGTGAGCTTATGTCCTGCTGATGATATTTTATTAAGAGTGCAAAGGGCATTGAACCTGGATAGTGAAGGGCAAATGGTGGCATCCGTGTTGGCGAAAAAAATAGCGGCTGGCTCCAGTCATGTGCTCATTGATATTCCTATAGGGCCAACGGCTAAAATTAAAAACCAGGCTACGGCGTTTCGTTTGCAACGGTTGTTAGTTGCTACAGGAGAGGCCTTGGGTATTGAGGTTACTGCGATGACATCTGATGGTAACCAACCTATTGGTTTTGGGGTTGGCCCTGCCTTGGAAGCAAGAGATGTATTAGCCGTGCTACGCTGTGAGCCGGATGCACCAGTAGATCTAGCCCAACGTGCGCTGACCATTGCAGGAAAACTATTGGAAATGGGAGGGAAGGCTGAAGAAGGAGATGGGTATCGGCTTGCCCAGAAAATTTTAAATTCCGGAGCAGCTGAGAAAAAATTTATTGCTATTTGTGAAGCTCAGGGGGGCTTTACAGAGCCACCAGTAGCGAACAATGCTTATGAAGTAACTGCATCTCATAATGGCATTATTACCTATATTGATAACCGCTTTATTGCGAGGTTGGCTCATTTTGTTGGAGCGCCAGCAGTAAAAACAGCGGGTTTGGAAATGCAAGTTAAATTAGGTGATCAAGTAACACAAGGGCAGCCTTTATTTACTTTACATTCCGAGGCAACAGGGGAGTTAAGTTATGCGTTGGAATTTCTACAGCAACACCCTAATGCCATTCGAATAGAAGAAACTTGGTTATAGAGGTGAAGAATGGAGATAGTTAAATGTTCTGCGGCAATTGCTCATGCAATGTTCTCATTTCACCATGCTCTCACTATCCTTGGTGATCAGGAATAAAGAAAACAAAACTAGAAGTTATTCGTGAAGGGTATATATTGTTAATCATGATGGTGGTGATTATTAGCCAATTTTGAAAGTTTTTTCAGTTTAGTAATCGCAATACCGTTAATTGAATTGGCAGGGTATTGCTGGTTTTCATCAAGTTCACCAATGGGGCGATGGGTAAGCAGCTCTAGTGCTTGATCTACTTTGGTAATAGCATAAATTGTAAATTTATCAGCTAATACAGCTTCTACAACAGGTTGATTGAGCATCAGGTTTTTTACATTAGCAGAAGGGATAATTACACCTTGTCTGCCTGTTAATCCTCTTTTTTCACATAAATTAAAAAAACCTTCAATTTTTTCATTAATACCGCCAACGGCTTGTACTTCACCATATTGGTTAATTGATCCAGTTAGCGCCAAACTTTGAGAGAGGGGAATTTGGGTAATTGCTGATATTAAACAGCATAATTCAGCAAGTGAGGCGCTATCGCCATCCACCTTACCATAAGACTGTTCGAGGGCAATATTAGCCGTTAAATTAAGTGGAAAATCCTGGGCATATTTTTGACCTAAATAGCCAGATAAAATCATGACCCCTTTGGAGTGAATTGCCTGCCCTAGCTCAGCTTCCCGTTCAATATCGACAATGCCTGAGGTACCAGGAAAAACCGTAGCAGAAATTCGCGAAGGGGTACCAATACAGCTGTTGCCTAAATCCAGTACAGTTAAGCCATTTATTTTGCCAACGTATTCTCCCTGTGTATCAATTAAAATTGTGTTATCCAGCATATCATCCATTATATCGTTGGCAAGGCGATTGGTACGCCACTCTTGACCATGAAGTGCGCGTTCAATATGATCGACTTCAATTAACTCATCTCTGGCCATTCGTCTTAAACAATTCGCTTCGCTAACTAAGTCAAACATGTCTCTAAAAGAAGCGGATAATTTCAATTTATTTTCTGCCAGTCGTAAACTATGCTCCATTAACCGCGCAACTGCTGCAGAGGTGAGTGGTTCAAAATTATTTTTTTCAACGTAAGTTTGCATGAGTCGTGCGAAACCATCTTTGGTTTCTTCATTGAGAATAATTTCATCATCAAAATCGACAGTTACTCTAAACAACTTATGAAAGTCCGCATCGTAAGCTTGCAATAAATGGTAGGTTTCTCGATCACCAATCAAAACAATTTTCACTTTAAGAGGAATGGGCTGAGGGTTGAGGCTAATGGTATTAACTAAACCAAGCTCAGATACAAGAGACTCCAAGCGTATTTCCTCTTCTTTCAATGCTCTTTTGAGGGCATCCCACACATGATGCTCATTCAGTAACTTATCGGCATCAATAATCAGATAACCCCCATTTGCCTGATGCAGCGAGCCAGGGCAAATATGGCGAAAATTAGTTACTAACGTACCTAAATCACTGCTGTATTCCACTCGACCAAATAAATTTCGATAGCTGGGGTGAGGCTCATGAGTAACAGGAGCGCCTGCTGTTTTATCCCTAGCGACTACCAAATTAGGGGCAAACTCATTAACCAGCGCTTCTCTCTTTTCCGCATCTTCACGAGCTTCTTCACTTTCTGCTACTAATATTTCGATAACTGTTTTATGCAGTTGCTCTTTAGTCGCTTGAAGAAAATCCTGTATTTTTGCCATTCCTTTATATTTATCATGTAAAGGACGAAAGAGTGGAGCAATAGCTCGATTAATGGTTTGTCGATTGAGTTTGCGCATTTTATCTGATGACTCACGCTTCCATTGTGGGAGTCCAACTAAAGCTTCATTCAGTAGCATTTCCAGGTGTGAGATATGTTGGTGAAAGGCATCTCGTTCTGCATCAGGTAAGCTGGCAAATTCGGCTTCATCCATGGTTTTGCCGGCTTTCATTGGGGTAAAGCTGATTGTATTAGTGTCCCGAAATAGGGCAATACTGTGTTTCAGGGCAGCTTTCTCTACTGTATCGATAGCCCGATCATATTGCTGATTAAACTCTTGCTCGATTTTAGCCTTTTGCTGTTGATAGCTAGGGTGTTCAAATGCTGCTGGAAATGTGGCAAGTAAGTTATCCAATAATTGTTCAAAATCATCTCTGAAAACATTGGCCGTTCCTGCTGGTAGCGCCAACACAAAGGGTTCTCTAGTCAACTTGTAATTATTGACGTAAAGAAAGTCATCAGGCGTTGCTTGTCGTTTCGCTTCTTTATCAAGAAATGCCTTAACATAGGAATTCCGACCACTCCCAGGCCTGCCCATTACATACATATGGTAGCCACTTTGTTGCATAGCCACACCAAACTGTAAGGCGGTAACAGCTCTATCCTGGCCTAAAATGCCATAATAAGGTTTTAGTTTGTCAGTGGTTGCAAACGGAAAGTCATTGTGGGATATCGTGGTCTTTAGCCGTTCAACACTAAGCTTTAACTTATCAATTTGTTGTTTCATCGCGTGATCCAGCCATTCTTTGTTATAAGTTTAGCTTTAACCCGAATACTTCATCAGATCACTGAAACTAGAAGATGGCTAATGAAATACTCGGTTTAACCTGTTGGATCGACAGCTAGAGTAAGCGTGCAGCCAGGCAACAAATAAAGTAAGAGGAATGGGGGTAAAAGCAAAAGTTTAGCTTGCAACATGGTTATATTTAAATTTCATATAAGTAATGCCACTTGCTAGTACTAGCCGCCAAGCAAGCTCAACATCATCTGAAAATGTATCATCATATTGAGCCACGGTTTCGATAAGCGCCTCTAACCAGATATCATACCACTCAGGAAGTATATTCAGATGTTGGTAATTGTGTTGAATGGCAATTTTTTCTAAATAGTCAGTCGCATTATTTGTAGCGTAAAAGGTGAGCAGTTTGTAAAAAGATTTTTCCAATAATCGTTTTTGTTTAGCCATGTCAGTGTTAGCAAAGGTGTGTGCAATTGCATCTGATTTGCTAACAAAATTTACATAAAAGGCATCAAAAAATGACTGGGCATTAATTTCCTTGCCTAGTACTCGCTCGTAACTGGCATCAAATATATTTTCAAAATCACTCATCGCTTTTTACTTAGTTGTTAAGGCACTGCTAAAAATTATACTTTAAACAGTGCCAGTGAGAGTAATACACTGATCCTCTTATAATTATAGCATTTGAGTAAAGTGATATTTTTGTGTCAAATCAAAGAATACTCTCTTATTGAAATTAGGCCGCTTTTGCTTATTCACACTCCATGACTTGATTGGTTTCCTTAAATACAACCTGCATGGGGGTACGAGGGATTTTCACTTGCACCAGTTGATAAGGCGATGTGAGGACACTTATAACAGCGCAGTTACGCCCAGGTTCAATGGAGTTAACTGTTGCAATTACTTTGTTATCTTTTTCTCGTATATCAGCTACTTCAATCATAAAACCTCCAGTGGGTTGAGCCCCCATGTAAACCCCAAGCACTAAATATTCACTAAAGTCGATTAAAGGTAACCCCTCACCACCATTTGGATTTTCTGCGTAGTAACGGGCCGCTAACGTATCTTGATCAGTAATCACTTCGAGTTTTTTCGAAAGTTCAACGCTGTGAGTACCATGGTCAATAACTGAATAGGGAAGTGGTTCTGCAATAGGGTCAGCCAGGCTGTAATCGGCCATTGCAATATTAGCAGAAAGCAGTGCAATAGCAGAAAGTGTATTGATGAAATGTTTTCTCATTATTAACAGTCCTTGTAAATAATTTTAGTTAAACTAAACGGCAATTATTGTATTAGCAATAGCTAAAAATAACGTGATTGTTTTCACGGTTGGCTGAAAATATAAATAAGGTCACCCATAAAAAAGCCTGCCACTTTGGGCAGGCTGAAAGGAATAGTAGGTCACTAGATAATAGACACGTCTAGTCGTGTTCTTTATTGTTAGTAGTCACTAGAAGATATTGAAGGTGTAGTCGAAGTAGATTTGGTTATTATCTATGTCTTCATTTTTTAACCCAGACTCTTCTCTATGAGTATAGTTTGTCCACGTGAGCTTTAAACCTTTAAGTGCAGCTGTCTGAAATTCATAAGCGATGGTTGTATCTCTACCCCATTCTTTGTTGCCACGGCTAACAGCTTCAACACCAGTGTTGTTCTTATCGCCATCAAAGCCTTTTCTATATCCTGCTTCTAAGGTAAGTCCAGGTACCCCAACTCCTGAAAAATCATACTCAAAACCAACCATTACCGCTTTTTGATCTTTGCAAATGAAGTCTGACCAGTAGGGAACCATGGAATTGAATCCTCCAAAGCCTAGCGGGGAAGCAGCCCAATCATACTCAAAATCAGCCCCTTTTGTTTGATGATAAGCTGTTTTTATTGTTAATTCGTCTACTGTGAGCTTGGCTAAGAGCTGAGTATTTTGCGAGTCATATCCATCAAAGCTGGCTGCTTGAGCAGCAGTTCTATCATCATTTATTTTGCTTCTAATAAAAGCGTCACCATTTTCCTTTACTCTATGATGAATACCTTCTAAATAAAGCTGTGTATCTTTGGCCAAGTTAAATGTGTGGTAAAGCTTGAATTGCTGTCCTTCTAAAAAGCTATTTGATTCCCCCCAGTCATATTCAAAGCCCAATCCATTTTCAAATTCGTAGGCAAGGCCATAATTTTGAATATAATTAACTTCTTCAGTTCCATCACTAAAATGTTCAAAGTGACCCATGCTTCTCCATGAGCCTTCGGTTAAATATGTACCATGTAATTTTAGACCATGAATATTAATATCGGCTGCAGTGCCGTATACAGAGCTAGGTACTGCACGGGAAGAAGAACCTTGAATTAGATTAGTATCACGGCGCATTCGACCGTGTTTAAAATTAAAGTTCAGGTCGTCATCACCTAGTTTAACTTTTACATAAGCCTGACCTAGCAGGTTGATATCGTTAGTTTCTCCAGGGTTTCTTCCATCAGCTGGTAAATGGGTAAAATTGTTTCCAGGGGAGTCTAAGTCCCAAGCGCCATAATAAGAAGCATCAAAACCAATAATATTGGCAAAGTAACCTGACGTATAATTGAGTTGAATACCTTGTATCCACTCTCTGTTGTCATAGTCAGAACCGTTGCGACCATCTCTGTTAAAATAAACATTTCTTAGCATTCCATCTAACGAGCTGCCTTCAATAAAGCCTTCATCTGCATGGGTTACCATATTAAATGAAGAAGCAGCTAAGACGGCGGTGCAAAGCGCGGTGCGTTTGAATATATGCATTGTTATTATCTACTCCTAAAGGTTGTGTAATCCCCTTATGTCTTCAAGGGGCTAGCCCGAACACATCACTAAGCAGCAGAAGAGTTTTGCTACCTAATGAATTTTTGGGTTAGTTGTTTCTTATCCACTTACCTGCTGTTTTTTTCTGGCCAAAAAACACCTTCCTGATTAGTTATTAGTAAACTTACAGACTGCAAAATGCTTCAGCATTTCTTTATTTAAAAGAGCTGAGGCAGTAGTTTTTTGGATTAAAGGTAAGTAAATAAAAACTTTTTATTATTATGATACTCGCTTTAGTTATTTGTTTGATTAATATCTGTTATGACTGACAGTGTATTGTTACTGAATTTTAACTTAAAAACAAACCCCTTTGTATTGGATTTTAGTATATGTTGGATTGTTGAATACGACATATATGGTTTGGTTTGTATAGAAAAGCTTACAAATAAAGGATCTTTGGCTAATACTCATAAAGAGACTTGCATGGCAGAAAAATTAGCTCTGATAAAAAATTTCTTCAGTCTTATTGTGACTAAACAGTCTAAACAAATATACAGTTGAATATTGCTTTTTTGTTTAATAAATAAGAAATTACTGTTTTAGTATTATTTAAAGAACCGCCTGAGAGAGTTATGTGTGGTTGTGCTTTTTCTGTGTGATAAGGAGTCAGTCTTGAAATCTTACTTGTTTATTTCCTCATTATTAATTGCAACTACAAGTCAAGTAGTTGCTGCTGATGATTTTGTAGCTAGATATTTGTGTTATGCCGATGGAAAAATACGTCAGAATGGGGCTGGTGCGCCGGTTAATTCTCGGCTTGAAATGAAGTTGATGAGAGATGAGAAAGGTTTGGTTTATTTAGCCCAGACTCTTGGGCATGTGTTAGTAACCGATGACACTGAACCGACTATTTTAGCCGATCACTATGGCTATTATGGGTTGTTTAGATTTGGTCGACTTTATCAAAACCCAAATTATAATCCCACCGTTTATTATGATCACTATCAGTTTAAGCCTTTTAATGCTGTGACCACCAATGGTTTTGATGGTGGTGGTATGTGGGGTTCTTTTGTTTTGCCAAAAAGTCTGGATAAGGAAGTGGCTGCACATTATATTTTTCAGGCGGGCTCTCATATTGGTGGGACCATTGATTATAAATGCAAGCGCCGTTGATCCTGATCAACTAAAGAGTTTACCGCCTCTTTTAAGCTGTAGTTGTATTTCAGTTTAATCATTCTGTTGAAAGGAGGTAAGTGATGACCTCAACAGTCGCTGTGGCGGGTATGACAATGATGATTTCGTTCGGTACTATTTTGATTGCAGGGCTAGCAGTTGGAATCATTGTTTCGATTGTAGAAAATCGAGTAAAAAGGCCTGATTATTGAGGTTGTCAATAAAACTAGGGAATATGGGATAACAGGGTATTCTGTAGCTGCAAAAATGTTGCTTTAGCCCTTGGTTGTCTATGGAAAGCTCTTCAAGGGTGAAAAAATACCCCGTTATTACTGCACCGGGAGCTATATTTATTTTTTAATATTATCTTCTTTGCAGTAACACCCCTGCTTCCATATGGTGGGTATAAGGGAACTGGTCAAACAACGCAAAACGCTTTATTTGATGGGTTTCCATTAAGTTGGTAATATTCTGCTGCTGAGTAGTGGGGTTGCAGGAAATATAAATAATATTATCGAATCGCTTTACCAACTCTTCTGTTGCAGGATCAAGCCCAGCTCTTGGTGGGTCTACAAAAACAGTGGAAAACTGGTAGTCCTCTAAATTGACATGGGCTAGTCGGCGAAATGCTCTGACTTTATTTAATGCTTCAGTTAATTCTTCACTAGCCATCCTAGCAATAGTGACATTCTGAATATTATTACACTTGAAATTGTATTCAGCTGCTTTGACAGACGTTTTCGAAATTTCTGTTGCCAACACCTTATTAAATTGCTTGGCTAATGGCACAGTAAAGTTTCCATTGCCGCAATAAAGTTCTAGTAAGTCACCACTGAGTTCTTCAGCAATACCTGTAGCCCAACTCAACATCTTTTCACAAACAAAAGCATTGGGTTGGGTAAAACTATTTTCGATTTGTTGATAGATATAACTTTGATCATCAACTGCTAGTTTTTCTATTACATAGTCCTGGGATAAAACTATTCTTTGCTTACGTGAGCGACCAATAATATGAATATTGAGTTGTTGCTCTAATTGCTTAGCTGCTTGTTCCCAGTCATCACCCAATGGTTTGTGGTAAATCAAGCTGGCTAAAACATCATCGGTTTGGGTGGCAAGGAATTCCACTTGAAATAGTCGCTTGTGAAGAACCTCTTCCGCTTGCAGTGCTTCGAGTAATTTGGGCATCAACTCTGAGATGGATAACGTTGCAACAGGAAATTCAGTTACCTCAATTACTTGCTTATTTTTGGGATTAAACATGGCGTAGTGAATACGGCCGTTGTCTCGCCAGATCCTAAATTCAGCACGCATTCGATAGTGTTGTGGCATCGAAGGATAAATTTCCAGCTGAGGAGGACTAAATTCAGCATAAGCTATACTAAGCTGTTCTGCTTTTTCTTTGAGTTGCTGGGGATATTGCTTGGGGTCGATATGAATAACAGCCATGGGCTCTATACCAAAACAGTTAACTTAACTAAAAATAATACGCTTAAGATTAAGAGCGCTGGATTCAGTTGATTGGCTTTACCACTCAGTAATTTGATAATAGTGTATGAAATAAAGCCAAGGGCGATACCGTTAGAAATTGAAAATGTGAGTGGCATGGTAACAGCAGCAATAACGACAGGTGCAGCATCAGTGATATCATCCCAATTAATATGAATTAGCCCACCTGTCATTAGTACTGCAACATAAAATAATGCAGGGGCCGTAGCATAGGCAGGGACGGTACCAACCAAAGGAGAGAAAAATAAGCACAATAAAAACAGTGCCGCTACCACGACTGCTGTTAAACCTGTTTTACCACCGGCTTCGATTCCTGCTGCACTTTCAATGTAACTTGTAGTGGTTGAAGTACCAAGCATTGCACCAGCCATTGAGGCAGAACTATCAGCCATTAAAGCTTTACCTAGTCGAGGTAAACGCCCTTGTTCATCAAGCATTTTACCTTTTTGTGCAACAGCAATTAAGGTGCCTGAGGTATCAAATAAATCAACGAAAATAAACGCAAAAATAATGCTGATCATGCTGACTTCTAACGCATCAGCAATGTTTAATTTCATGAGAGTTGGAGTCAAGCTAGGAGGCATAGATAGTATACCTTGATACTCTGTTTGCCCTGCTAACAGGCTGATCACTGTTACTGCTAAAATACTGATCATGACGTTGCCAGTTATTTGTCGGTGGCTAAGTGCAATGATCAAAAAGAATCCTAAAGCGGCCATGGCAACAGGGAATGATGCAATATTACCTAAGGTAACAAATGTTGCGGGGTTATCTACCACCAAGCCAGCGTTTTTTAGCGCAATAAAGCCGAGAAATAAGCCAATGCCTGCACCTATTCCTACTCGCAATGCCATGGGAATGCTATTAATAATCAATTCACGAATATGCAAGGCACTGAGGATAAAGAAACAGATACCAGAGATAAAGACAGCACCTAATGCGACTTCCCAAGGATAGTGGAGCTGATTGACAACAGTAAAAGTAAAAAACGCATTCAGGCCCATTCCTGGTGCTAGTGCGATGGGATAATTTGCCCATAACCCCATGATCAAACAGCCAATGGCAGCAGCTAGGCAGGTAGCGACAAAAACAGCACCTTGGTCCATTCCCGCAGCAGCTAGCATATTGGGGTTAACAAAAACGATGTAGGCCATCGTTAAGAAGGTGGTAAAACCGGCTAATACTTCGGTTTTTACACAGGTATTGTGGGCTTTGAGTTTAAATAATGCCTCAAGCATTTAATGACTTCCTCATTGACCAAGAGATGCGTCTTTTACCACACCCAGTAGCTATGGTGTTGAAAAGATGGGCGATCTTACCGCAAATTGCAGGGAGGTTCGAATAATGTTTGCTTGAAAACAAGTAATTGATGGTATTCTAAGGATGCCTGTTAATTTCTACACAGTTAGTTGTTATCAGAGTAAGTGCATTTTTAGATGTACTCCTAAGTAAAAGGAGTCGTTGCCAAATTAAGCAGTTGTGCTAATAGCTGGTAGATTCATTAATACAGGCGTTTGACCCAAACTAATTCACATAGTTATCCACAGTTTGTGTGAGTAACTCGAAAAAAGTAGAACTAGAGTATTATGGTGACTAACGACAAGCCCCGCTACCAACAGATAAAAGACTTTATTTACCAGAATATTCGTGATCGTCACTATAAGCCTCATGACAGGATTCCCACGGAGCATGAGCTTTCTGACAAGTTTCAGGTTAGTCGGATGACGGCCAATAAAGCGATCAGGGATTTAGTGAAAGAAGGGTTGTTAGTTCGCTACCCAGGACAAGGGACTTTTGTTACTGACTTGAAAGTGGAGTCCCCTTTATTAGAGATTAAAAATATTGCGGATGAAATCCGTAGTCGTGGCCATATTTATAGTAGTGAGGTGGTAAAGCTTGAGGCGGTACCAGCTACTGAACAAACAGCTCTAAAGTTAGGAGTAGTAGAAGGTGAAACGATTTTTTACTCGCTGATTGTTCATTTGGAAAATGACTTGCCATTACAAGTGGAAGAGCGTTATGTCAACTCAACGGCTGTACCTGACTATTTAGAGCAGGATTTCACTGAAATTACACCTAATGAATATTTAACTAAGCATTGTCCACTTTCAGAAGCAGAACATGTTGTTGAAGCGATTATGCCTGAAGAAACTACTCAGCAGTTGTTACATATAGAGTCAGCTGAGCCTTGTTTATTGGTTAATCGTCGTACTTGGTCATCAGGCCAGCTCATCAGTGTTGCTAAGCTTATCCATCCCGGCTCTCGCTATAAGCTTCTCTCTCAAGCGATCATGGCTGAATAGTATTCAGCCAGACTTCCTATTCTTATGAAATAAGTCAAAAATTAGTCATTGACGAGCAACTTGAACTCGATCTATATTTGTATATACAAATCTTGTTTGCAGAATACCTATAGGCATCAGCTAAGGAAAAGGAAGACGGGGAAGAGTTGCTTTTAGTTTATTTGTATATACAAAATAAAATTTTAAATAATAGCAAAAATCAATTAGGACCAAGCCTGAATGGAACAAGCACATTCTAATGCGATAGCAGACATTATCTGGACTAATGTTAACCTGATTACGGGTGAGCTAACTGGTCAAGGTTTAGTTACAGCCCATAACCAATCCGTAGTGGTTAAAGATAGCAAGGTAACCGCTATTTTGGATCAACCCTTAGAGTCTGTATTACCAGAAGCTAAGCAAATTATTGATGGGCAAGATCGTTGGTTAAGCCCAGGGTTGATCGATTGCCACACGCACCTGGTATTCGCTGGGAGTCGTGCTAATGAATTTGAGCAACGTTTAGAAGGTGTGCCTTATGAAGTCATTGCCAAACAAGGTGGCGGTATTCTAGCCACAGTAAATGCTACTCGATCTGCTTCTGAAGAAGAATTACTTAAACTAGCCTTGCCACGGTTGGATGCATTAATTGCTGAAGGAGTTACCACGGTTGAAATTAAAAGTGGTTATGGTTTAACCCTGGGCGATGAATTAAAAATATTGCGGGTTGCCAAACAATTAGTTAATCACCGTCCAATCAACATTTCTACAACTTTATTAGCTGCCCATGCGGTACCTCCTGAGTTTAAAGGTAAAGCCGATCAATATATCGATTTAGTCTGCAATGAAATTATCCCTCAAGCAGCAGAACAGCAATTAGCTGATGCAGTGGATGTTTTTTGTGAAGGCATTGGCTTTAGCCCTGAGCAATCTGAACGAGTAATGCTAGCAGCGCAAGCTTACGGATTAGGGATAAAAGCCCATGTGGAGCAACTATCGAACTTATCCGGTGCGGCACTAACGGCTAAATACCAAGGTTGGTCTGCTGATCACTTGGAATATCTAGATGAGGCAGGTGTGAAAGCACTAGCTGAAAGCAATACAGTTGCAGTGTTATTGCCAGGCGCATTTTATTTTTTAAGGGAGCAGCAATTACCTCCCATTGATTTACTTAGAAAATACCAAGTGCCAATGGCGTTAGCCACAGACTTTAACCCAGGTACTTCGCCGCTGGCTTCCATACGACTGATGATGAATATGGGCTGTACTTTATTTCGCATGACCCCGGCTGAAACTATTGCTGCAGTAACTTCTCAAGCAGCTAAAGCATTAAACATGGCAGAGATGAGGGGCATTATTAAGGAAGGGATGGCTGCCGACATGGTGCTGTGGGATATTCAACACCCGGCAGAATTAGCCTATCAATTTGGCTCATCAGTTGTTGTTCAGCGAGTGATTAATGGTCATATCACAGAAGGTGGTATCCATGTATAAACCAGCCAATATGTCTCTCTGGCAAGGACGGGTAGATGAGTTTGAAGGAGACGCAGGGCTGCGTTGGCATCAGTGGATAAAGCCATTTAAGCCTGGTGTTACGCCTGGAGTGACAATAGTTGGCTTTGCCAGTGATGCTGGGGTGATACGTAATCAAGGTAGGCCAGGTGCTTGCCAAGGGCCAGTTGCTGCAAGACGAACGTTGGCTAATCTGCCTAATCGATTATCCCGACCACTTTATGATGCAGGGGATGTGATTTGCCCTGGTGATCAGTTGGAGTTTGCTCAATTAACTTTAGCTTGTCATGTGGAAATGTTATTGGCGGCAAGGCATTTTCCGCTAGTCATTGGTGGTGGCCATGAAGTGGCGTGGGGTAGTTATCAGGGGCTAGCTAAATATGCTGAAGGCTGCCATCAGCAACCAGTGATTGGCATTATTAATTTTGATGCGCACTTTGACTTGCGCCAGGATGCTAAACCTAGTTCTGGAACCCCTTTTCGACAAATTGCTGAATACTGTCAGGCTCAACAAACGCCATTTAAATATTGCTGTTTAGGTATCAGCGAGGCCAGCAATACACTTGCTTTATTTAATCGAGCACAACAGTTGGAAGTGAGTTATCGATTGGATCGAGACACGAACTGGCAACAACTGCCGGCTATTGAAGCCCAGCTTGATCAGTTTATTCAGCAATGTGACTGGTTGTATCTCACTGTTTGTTTAGATGTTTTTCCTTCAGCTGTTGCACCTGGAGTGAGTGCTCCAGCTGTATGTGGTGTGGAATTATCACTGATAGAACATTTAATTCAAAACAAAATTAAACCCGCCATTGGGGCTAATGGTTTTCCCAAACTTAAACTAGCAGATATTGCTGAATTTAATCCGGAATTTGATCGTGACCAACAGACTGCAAGACTAGTGGCACGATTAACCGACTTAATAACACGATAAACAATATCCACCTTCCATGGTGGTCAAGGTCGACGACAACAAAGTATAAAAATCATTCGTGAAGGGTAATAGGAGATAAGCGATGACTAGAGTAGACAAAACTAGAAAAATTAAAGCGGCTACTGGCACAAAACTAACAGCCAAAAGTTGGTTAACTGAAGCGGCGTTACGGATGTTAATGAATAACCTTGATCCAGAAGTGGCAGAAAAACCTGAAGAGTTGGTGGTTTATGGTGGTATCGGCCGAGCTGCTCGTAACTGGGAGTGTTATGACAAAATCGTTGAAGTACTGACCCGTTTAGAAAATGATGAGTCCTTATTAATTCAATCCGGTAAGCCTGTAGGGGTTTTTAAAACCCATCCTGATGCGCCGAGGGTATTAATTGCTAACTCTAATTTAGTACCTCACTGGGCTAATTGGGAGCATTTTAATGAGCTGGATAAACAAGGACTAATGATGTATGGCCAAATGACTGCAGGTTCTTGGGTATATATTGGCTCCCAGGGAATTGTTCAGGGAACCTATGAAACTTTTGTAGCCGTAGGCAATAAACATTTTAGTAGCGATTTAACTGGTAAATGGATTTTAACTGCCGGTTTAGGTGGTATGGGGGGAGCGCAGCCATTAGCTGCTACCATGGCAGGGGCTTCGATGTTAGCAGTAGAGTGTGACGAGAGTAGAATAGATAAGCGTTTAGAAACCCGTTATCTCGATTATAAAGTCAATAATCTTGACGAAGCCTTGCAAATGATTAATGACGCCACGAAGCAAGGGAAAGCTATATCTGTTGGGTTATTAGGTAATGCTGCAGATATTTTCCCAGAATTAGTTGCTCGTGGTGTTACCCCTGATGTTGTTACGGACCAGACTAGTGCACATGACCCGCTCAATGGTTATTTACCCAAAAGTTGGTCACTGGAATATGCAGCTGAAATGCGACACAAAGATCCGCAGGCAGTGGTAAGCGCGGCTAAAGCGTCAATGGCAATTCATGTTAAAGCAATGCTGGCATTGCAGGGAAAAGGTGCTGCGACGTTGGATTATGGTAATAATATCCGACAAATGGCGTATGAAGAGGGGGTGGAAAATGCATTTGATTTCCCTGGCTTTGTACCCGCTTATATTAGGCCATTATTTTGTGAAGGAATTGGACCATTTCGTTGGGCGGCATTATCCGGTGACCCGGAAGATATTTATAAAACCGATGCAAAAGTAAAAGAATTAATTCCAGATAATCCACACCTGCATAACTGGTTGGATATGGCTCGGGAGAAAATTCAGTTTCAAGGCTTACCTGCTCGTATTTGTTGGGTGGGTTTAAAGGATCGGGCAAGGTTGGCACAAGCATTTAACGAGATGGTGGCCAATGGTGAATTAAAAGCCCCTGTAGTAATTGGCCGAGATCATTTGGATTCTGGCTCTGTCGCAAGCCCTAACCGTGAAACAGAAGGGATGTTGGATGGGTCTGATGCAGTATCAGATTGGCCTTTACTCAATGCTTTATTAAATACCGCCGGCGGTGCCACCTGGGTCAGTTTCCATCATGGTGGTGGTGTTGGGATGGGCTTTAGCCAACATGCAGGTGTGGTCATTGTAGCTGATGGCAGCAAAGAAGCGAAAGCACGACTCGGTCGAGTACTGTGGAATGATCCTGGTACAGGCGTGATGCGCCATGCTGATGCAGGTTATCAAATTGCTATTGATTGTGCTAAAGAGAATGGCCTTGATTTGCCTATGTTAGAAGAAACCGTTAAAAGCAAGCATGCTGAATAAACAGCTTGGAGGTTATGGTTGTGGATAAATTATTATTAAAACCAGGAAAGCTCACGTTAAATACATTACGTTTTGTACTTCAAGCGCCGGTTAATATTCAGCTTGCTGAAGAGGCTTTGCCAGCTATAGAAAAAAGTAACGCTACGGTTAATAAAATTGTGGCAGAAGACCGGGTGGTTTATGGGGTAAATACTGGCTTTGGCTTGCTAGCTAACACACACATTAAAAAAGATGAGCTGGAAACGTTGCAGCGCAGTTTGGTGTTATCCCATGCCGCTGGTACAGGGAATTTTATGGATGATAACGTAGTCCGGCTGATGATGGTGCTAAAAATTAATAGTCTGGCCAGAGGGTTTTCTGGGATTCGTCTGAAAGTCATTGATGCGCTGATTGCTTTATTAAATAAACAAGTTTATCCCCTAATTCCTGCTAAAGGGTCAGTAGGTGCATCCGGGGATTTAGCGCCACTAGCTCATATGAGCACCGTGTTATTGGGTGAAGGTGAGGTACGCTATCAAGGTGAGCGTCTCTCCGGTGCTGAAGGGCTGAAAATTGCTGGGCTTTCACCCATTACCTTGGCACCTAAAGAGGGGCTAGCATTACTTAATGGTACTCAGGCATCCACTGCTTTCGCCTTAACGGGGTTATTTGCGGCAGAAGACTTATTTTCCATGGCGGTGGTGGCAGGTGCCATGTCAGTAGAGGCTGCTTTAGGGAGTCGTCGTCCATTTGACGAACGGATTCATCTGGCCCGTGGCCATCAAGCTCAAATTGATGCTGCTGCATCTTATCGGGATTTGTTGGAGCATAGTGACATTGAAAAATCCCACCAGAATTGTGAAAAGGTCCAAGACCCATACTCCTTACGTTGTCAGCCTCAGGTGATGGGGGCTTGTTTACAACAGATTCGCGATGCTTCAAAAGTATTGTTAACTGAAGCCAATGCAGTGTCGGATAACCCACTGGTGTTCAGTGATGCTGATGACATTATTTCCGGGGGAAATTTCCATGCAGAACCTGTCGCCATGGCTGCAGATAACTTAGCCTTGGCAATTGCTGAAATTGGCTCCCTCTCTGAACGGCGAATGGCGTTATTAATAGACAGCAGTTTAAGTAAGTTACCCCCATTCTTGGTGGATAATGGTGGGGTTAATTCTGGTTTTATGATTGCTCAGGTGACTGCTGCGGCACTGGCGAGCGAAAATAAATCCCTGGCACATCCTGCTTCTGTCGATAGTTTACCGACTTCTGCTAACCAGGAAGACCATGTATCAATGGCGACTTTTGCGGGAAGACGACTGATTGACATGGCTGATAATACGGCTGGTATTTTAGCGGTAGAATGGTTGGCGGCTTGCCAGGGTATAGACTTTCGTGCGCCACTAACGACCTCTCCTAAACTGAAAGAGGCTCATCAATTACTCAGGGCTGAAGTCAGTTTTTACGATAAGGACCGTTACTTTGCGCCGGATATTGAGTTAGCCAAACAGCAGATCAAGTCAGGCCAATATCGAGGGTTTGTATCACCTACTATATTACCGAGTTACACTTGATTGATTAAATGAAGCAGCCCTTAATTGATTGATGTCAATAGGGGCTTTTATTTATTGCAAAATGACTAATTTTTTTAATTCATATGTAGCAATATGCTTAAAATAGTCATGAATATATTGTGACCGATTTGTTAAAGTCTCTGAATTTAAAGCCCCTTTTTTACTGAAACAGCTAGTCGTTAACAGGGTTATCCACAGAAACTGTGGGTAAGTTTAAATGTGGGTAAACACTCTCAGTAAACAAGTTATCTTTTTGTAGATTTTAAGATAACAAACTTAGTATTGCTGGCTAAAGTTTGTACGTTGCCAAATAGTCGTTTCAACTTAACATGATAATTTAAGTGCCGATTACCAATAACTCTTAACTCCCCCTCCTTTTGTAGCACTTGTTTGGCTTGGCTAAACATTCGCCAGGCAATATGATCGCCAACTGTATGCTGTTGATGAAAAGGTGGGTTACAGACAATATAATCAGCACTATTGTTGTCAAAGCCAGTTAAACAATCGTTAACAATAAAGCTAGCCTGGTTGTCTGGAAACTGGTTTTTTATCCAGCCCGCTTTGGCTGAAGCAACTGCAGAAAAGGACTCATCAACCAGGGTAAATTGCGCATCTGGGTGGTCTTGATATGTGGCCATGGATAGCAAGCCGTTACCACAACCTAAGTCAATAACCTGTTGTGGGTTGTGACTACACCGCAAGTGCTCTAGAAAAAAGCGGCTACCTATATCCAGCTTATGTTGCCCGAATACATTAGCAAAGTTTATTAAAGTAAGCTTTTGCTTGCTGTTTGGTAGCTCAATGGTTAGTTCTTTAGGATAAGGATTGATTACAGGGTTTTTTAATGTAGTTTCGTTTAGAGTAATGTGGATAAGTCGGGCTTTTTTCTTGGCTAATGAGGGCTTGGTGGGGCCAATTAGTTGTTGAATACATTCAGCCATGCTTGTCTGTAAATATTTCACCATGCCAGCAGCAATAATTTGTGTATCAGGTTTAATCAGTGGTCTAATTTTAAGCAGAGCTGCTTCGAGCAATGCTAAGGTTTTGGGTACTTTAATAATAATGGCTTGAAAATAACCAGTAGGTTTATCAAGGTGTTCAGTTAATGGCATGATACTGGGACAAGTAAGCTGGTTAGTTTGGCTATTAGCTTTAATGCTTTGCTTGCTTAGGTATGAGTCGGTAATAACGGTTGGGTTTAATTGATGGAGGCTTAAACTCAGTGCACCAAAACTATCGTTGATAATTAAGCAGGGGCCTTGAATACTTTGCTCGTATAAATAGTCTAGCAAATACTCATCTGCTGCATCCCAGGCTCTCAGAGTTTCATTTTTTTGTCTTGGGTAGCGATTAAGTTCTAAGCTACTCCAGGCAGTTGTTAAGTGATTCATACAAAGCATTTAAAGTATGTTTAGAAAGAGTAGGCTGGCTTGGTTAAAAGCTGTTAGTTGGTGGAAACATTATATACTGTTTTGAATATTGAGGATGTGGTAAATAGAGAGTGTAAATGACTAGCTCAAAATATGATTATGATTTGTTTGTTATCGGTGCCGGTTCTGGTGGGGTGAGGGCTAGCCGTATGGCGGCGAGCTTTGGGGCCAAGGTTGCGATTGCAGAAGACCGTTATATGGGAGGCACTTGTGTCAATGTAGGATGTGTGCCTAAAAAACTGTATGTTTACGGTTCTCACTTTGGAGAAGACATTATTGATGGGGCCGGTTATGGTTGGCAAGCCAGTGATGTTTCCTTTGACTGGACTACTTTACGGGATAACAAAAAACAGGAAATTACCCGTCTTAATAGTGTGTATCGTAATTTGCTTAAGAATGCAGGGGTAAAGCTGATTGAGGGTCGTGCCTCTTTAGTTGATGATCATACGGTTAAAGTGGGCAAGAAAAAATACACTGCTGAGCGTATTTTAATTGCAACAGGAGGGTGGCCGTACATCCCTGAGTTTCCTGGTAGCGAAAATGCGATTACTTCTAACGAAATATTCGATTTAGAAAACCTTCCCAAGCGGATAATAGTTGTTGGTGGTGGCTATATAGCGGTGGAATTTGCTGGTATTTTTGCAGGTTTTGGTGTTGAAACACACCTGATTTACCGTCGGGATTTGTTTTTGCGGGGGTTTGACCAAGATGTTCGCGAGTTTGTGCGCGATGAGGTGGCTAAAAAGCATATTAATCTGCACTTTAAGACAGAAATAGACAAAATTGAAAAGCTCGCTACAGGAGCTTTGGTAGCTCATACTAATCAGGGGGAACAAATAGCTGCTGATGTTATTTTATACGCCACTGGCCGTAAACCTAACCTGAAAGGACTAGGGCTTGACAATGTTAAAGTTAAATTAAACGGCGATGGCACCATTAAAGTAGATGATTATTTTAGTACCAGTGAATCTTCTATTTATGCTGTGGGTGATGTGACCGGTGGGCCTGAATTAACCCCCGTTGCGTTGGCTGAAGGCATGGCACTAGCGAAAACCCTCTACTTAAATCAACCGACTAAAGTTGACTATGAGAACATTCCTACTGCTGTATTTTCACAGCCTAATATTGCTACTGTAGGATTAACAGAAGAGCAGGCGAGTGAACGAGGTTATGAGCTGGAAATTTATAAAACCAGTTTCCGTCACTTGAAGCATACCCTGTCAGGACGTAATGAACGCACGATGATGAAGCTCATTGTGGATAAAGACTCGCAGCGAGTATTAGGCTGTCATATGGTAGGGGCTGATGCAGGAGAAATTATTCAAGGTTTGGCGGTGGCGATAAAAGCTGGTGCGACAAAAGATGTATTTGATAGCACCATTGGTATTCACCCTACTGCAGCAGAGGAATTTGTCACGATGAGGGAGCCGATTAGTCATTAGGTTTTCATAAAATGCACATAATCTTTTTAGCCATTGAAAGCAGGCTTGCTTAGGAGGATGTACGTTCCTTAGTTTTTTTACTGCTTTTCATCGTCTAGTAGTGCATCCTTAATTTATAAGATGTAATACTGGATCGTCTATGCTTAAAGTAATTGCATCAATTCCATGGATGGCCGATGAGAGATGTTTTTTAGTACAATCAAGGGGAAGATATCTGCAGTCTTTAGTTGTTTAGTACTAATCATTATTGGCGTCGCAGTTAGCAGTTACTGGAGTGTGGATAGAATCCAGTCTCTTTTTAAAGAGTATAGCGATGAGAATGCAGTTGCATTCACCATGGCTGGAGTTAAACACCAAGCCAATACGCTTCATAACACTCTCTTACTTTATCAGGCAACAGGTCAAGCACGTTATAAACGTGAGGTAGTTGATCTAATGGCCTCGTTGCAGGCAGGTATTGTCCGGATAGCTGCAAACTTATCTGGTGCAAGAAAAGTCAATGCGCAAAAAGTCAGTGAACAGCTACTGAAGTATGAGCAGTTATTCGGCCAAATGTCTTTGGTTCAGCTGGAGTACAGTGAGTCAATTACTCGAGTAAGCTATCAGTTTAATCGTTTTTTTCTAGCAGCAACCAGCAGCCTGCAACAGATAAATCATAGCCCTAATCTGGATAATCTGATTCGTCAACAGCAAATGTTAATTATGTTGCATTCCCAAGTGATAGGGCAGCGTGATTTAGTTGCTGCTCAGCAAACTTTTTCTGGTCAAATATCTGAACAATTAGCTCACTGGCAAGCTAGTTCCAGTGTACCTGCCTGGCAGCAGATTGCTAATGATTATATGGCGGAATACGACAAGCTAGTGAGTTTACAAAACAGTTATCGTTTATTGAAAAAAAAACTACAACAAATGACGAATGATTTAATGGTGCTTGCAGCAGAAGCAAACCAACAAACATTTGAGGCAATGAATTATTGGCAAACTCAGATTAGTCGGTCGGTTAACTGGATTAATACAACTGTTAAGTGGTCTGTATGGTTGGGGATATTAGCGGGAGTGATGTTGGCATTATGGATGGTAAATTCTATCGCGAAGCCACTGGAAGCGATTAAAAAAGCATTAGTGCGTTTAGCTGAAGGCCAGCAAGAAGAAAAAATTCCTTATTTAAGTAGAAATGATGAAATTGGTGATATGGCCAAAGCTGCAGATGTATTTAAGCAGGCTAACCAAAAAACCCAAATGTTGCTGAATAAAACCAGTATATTAGTAACAGAGCAACAAAACGCTAACTTTAAACTTCAACAAGAAATAAAAGAGCGTCAGCGGGTTGAGAAAGCTTTGGTCAAAGCCAGGCAAGCAGCAGAGCGGGCCAGTCAGTACAAAAGCTTGTTTTTAGCGAATATGAGCCATGAAGTGAGAACACCTCTTGGTGGTGTGGTTGGTATGCTGTCTTTACTGCAAGAGTCAGAGTTGGCAGAAGAGCAGCGGGGTTATGTTGACAACGCGATGAAGTCTTCTGAGGCACTACTCTCGATTCTTAGTGATATTCTTGATTATTCAAAAATTGAAGCTGGTAAGCTGACGCTACAACTTGCTCCGTTTCATCTTCGTCACTTGGTTGAGGATATTGTATTTTTAACTGCTTTCAGAGCTGCGCAAAAAAATATCAATTTGCAATATGTTATTGCCAAACATCTTCCCTTGCATTTGATTGGTGATGTAGGGCGAATCCGGCAAATATTGACCAATTTTGTAACCAATGCAATTAAGTTTACTGATCAGGGATATGTGTTAATTACAGTATCAGGCCATTGTGAGTTTGATGAAGTCATTATTGAGTTTGCAGTGGAAGACACAGGTTGTGGTATACCACAAGAGCAGTTGAAGATTATTTTTGCTGAATATCAACAGGCTGATCAAGTAGGGAGAGGAGGGACTGGCCTTGGCCTGGCAATTACTAAAAAGCTTGTTGAAATTATGTGGGGGCAGGTAAAAGTGACTAGCGAGGTTAATAAGGGATCTTGCTTTATAGCTACACTGCCTTTAACAATCTGTCATGAGCCTTTGCCGACCATTAAGCTATCTCCCCCAATGGCTAAAGGTTTGATGATTGATCCTGACCCTATCAATGGCAAAGCGGTATCAATGCTAGTTGAAGCGCTGGGTGCAGAACTGTTATATGTACAACAGCCAACAGAAGTTGAAGATGTATTACAGCAATATGGCCAAACAGTAAATTTTATTTTACTGAATGCTTTGTGGGTTGAGCAAAATAAAAAACTGATCAGTTATCTGCAATCATTACCCCTTTTGGCTAGCGCCCCAGTTATTGTATTAGGGACATTAGGCAGTCTACAAACAGTCGATAAATACCAGGTTTATCATTGTGCTGGCTATTTGGCTTATCCAATAAAACTGGAAGAGTTGTGTCGTGCTTTAAGGCAGCAGTCAAGCCCTGGAGTGCTGAAACAAGTTGATTGTCAGAATACTGAAGAAGCTGAGGTACCAAAAACACTGAAATCAACTGCGTATAAGTTTTTGCTTCGAGTCTTATTGGTAGAAGACAACCCTGTTAATCAAAAAGTGGCAGCAAAAATGCTTGAGAAGCTAGGATGCTCAGTGGTAGCCGCTAACAATGGTCAGGAAGGTATTCAGCAATGGCAGCAACAGTCATTTGACTTGGTCGTAATGGATTGCAACATGCCTGTTATGGATGGTTACGAAGCCACTCGCCGAATTCGCGACTTAGAGCAAGATCAACTTGACTCAAGACATACTACCATTGTGGCATTAACAGCCAATGCTATGAATGGTGAACGAGAAAACTGCTTATCGGCGGGTATGGATGATTACCTAACTAAACCAGTGAAATTGATCGATTTAAAACGTATTGTTGATCAGATAGTAAAAACGGTTGATTTTACTGAGTAGTGAATAGGGTATTTTTGCAGGATGCTTTATTTCTGTTTGAAATGGAACTAACTGCCCAGTCACTGGTCTTAGTAACTACCATGATATAGTTAGTAAGGTGTCTTATAGCTCCTAATGAAGCGCCTTGTTAGTAAATAGATATCTGGTTTTCATTGAGTCTCCCCGGATAGAGGTAGTCTGTATTTCTTAAAGAAATATAGCTGCCTGCTTTTTTTAATTAGTTTGAAGTGAAAAGACTATTTCCCTCTTACGGAAGGTATCGTAGACATCCATTGGTATTACTTTTCTAAAGTGGTAAGTAGTACCTCTCAAAACTGTATTACTCATCCTAAACCTCATTTTGCAGTAAAGATAGCTATGAAAACTAGGGTTTAGAAGGGGGAAAGAAGTACAGATTTTGTAGCAAAGCATGACGCCAAATTTGTAGCAAATTAAGTGAAGATAACTTCTGACTGTTACTCATAAATTAATAAACAGCGTGACTTCACAATATTTTTTTGACATTCATCACATTTTTGGGCAGAGTGTAGCCGCTGGCTAACAATACTAGTCGGCTCTGAAGGCTTTACTTTGTGTGGAATTTATTGCGCCAAAGTTTGTCTTACAGTAGTTCCCGTACGTTATTTATGCCCTGTTGTTAATCAATAGGGTTTTTTTTGCTCGTATGTGATCATTTCCACTAGTTGTCTTTTACCCACTTTATTTCCTAAGCCCCTCACCTTTGTTTATCAGCATCTCTTAGTTTTCTGTATACACCAGAAGTATTTCATTATTGTGGCATTGCTTGTCTGATTAAAAAGTGCATAGATGAAGCATATGAGGTTAAAGGCATGAAATAGATAAAAGTATTTGGCGGTTAGTAGCTATTCAGGTACCATCGTGGCTTTTTGGGTGGGAAGCATCTGGTATTGTAGATCTTGTTAAATGCCAAGTCTACTTACCAACTCTTTTGGTAAGGCTAACACTTCCATTTAAGTGTTTTGTCTTATTTTTTAATATTTATATAGATGCTGCTTTGTGGGTGTTGCTCAAAACTTTGTATAGACCTTTTAAAGCATTCTACCTGCAAAAAACGCTAGGGTCACTACTTAAAATGTAAATTTTTTGTGGTGGGGGGAGTAGTCGTACATTTTTGAATGTACGGCATTGTGTTGTTAACGGGGAAAGATTAAATAATGAATGCTGTGGTTGTTGCCGTAGCCACCATGTTATTGCTGAGTATTGTTCGACTTAATGTCGTCATGTCTCTCATTATTGGAGCTTTAGCAGGCGGCTTAGTTGGTGGGCTAGGTTTTTCAGGCACATTAAAAGCCTTTAATGATGGGCTGGGGGGAGGTGCTGAGGTAGCATTAAGTTATGCTTTACTTGGTGCTTTTGCTGTGGCTGTTGCTAAATCCGGCTTGCCCCATTGGATTGCTGATAAGTCACTAGCCCGATTAAATCATCAGGGAAATACTGGTGCTAGCCATATGAAATGGCTGATTATCCTGGTGTTAACCTTGGTGGCAATGAGTTCACAGAACCTTATCCCTGTGCATATTGCGTTTATCCCGATGCTTATTCCGCCTTTGCTTATTGTTTTTGCCAAACTACAGCTTGATCGCCGTTTAGTAGCCTGTGTATTAACGTTTGGCTTGATTACGCCTTATATATTTTTACCGGTAGGGTTTGGTGGAATATTTCTGAATAATATTTTGCTAGCTAACATCAAAAACTATGGAATGGATACCTCTCAGGTCAGTGTTATTCAGGCTATGGTGCTACCTGCTTTAGGTATGTTATTTGGTTTGTTGGTAGCAGTTTTATTTAGTTATCGTAAACCTCGTCAATACAGTATGGGGGCTATCAAACAAGTAGAAAAAACGGATGCTAGTTATTCACCCTTTTCTTTGCTAGTAGCATTGTTCGCCATTGCAGCGACATTTGTTGTACAGCTGGTGACCGATTCAATGGCGCTTGGAGCGTTAATAGGTTTTTTAATCTTTTCTGCTAGTGGTATTTTCAAGTGGTCTGAAGCGGATGGATTGTTTGTTGAAGGGCTGAAGATGATGGCTATGATAGGCTTTATCATGATCACGGCTAAAGGCTTTGCGGCAGTGCTTCAGCAAACAGGAGATATTAAATTACTTGTTGATACATCAGCAGCTTGGTTTGGCAGTAATAAAGTCCTGGCTGCTTTAGTAATGCTATTGGTGGGCTTATTAATTACCATGGGCATAGGCTCTTCCTTTTCAACTATTCCTATTATTGCAGCAATTTATGTCCCATTAGCGTTAGAGTTAGGGTTTAGTTCAATGGCAACTGTTGCGCTGGTGGGTACTGCTGCTGCACTGGGGGATGCGGGTTCGCCCACGTCTGATTCCACTTTGGGACCGACCGCTGGATTAAATGTTGATGGTCAGCATAATCATATTTGGGATACAGTGATACCAACATTTATTCACTATAACATTCCATTGCTAGTGTTTGGCTGGCTAGCAGCACTGGTACTTTAATTTTAAAACAATAAAGGGGTGGTGAGCCCCTTTATTGTTTGATTTGAAAATAAACGTAGCGGTTAGGATGCAGTAGCGGGTTGTTTCAGCTTAATAGCACGAGACTCTAGTTTTGCTAATAAGTCTGCCAGTTGTTTACGTTCTTGCTCAATGATTGTTGGAGTCCTTTCACTACGCAGTTTGCGCTGTTTATTGACGGCAGCCAATATTCGCTGTTGGTTCTCATTGCAAACCAGCTCTGGTGTTTCAGTTGGCTGAGTGTCAACCTTAGTGCTTAGATCACTATTATTAATTACTTCTGCTGGTTGCTGTTCAGGAGCAGGTTTAGCTTGAGTACTATATGCACTAACTTTGGCAAGCAATGAATCTAGCTGCTCTGAGTCAATTTCATCAATAGCTGCTGTCTGTTTAGCTGTATTAGCAACAGGTTTTGCTTGATCTGCTTTGCTCCGCTTATAGGCTTTTGCATTAGCGGTTAACTGCGCCAGGATAGAGACAGGTTTTTCTTGAGGAATAACAGGTTGTGGTGTTGGCTCCTGTTTAATCTCCGGCTGGTCTACTTGCTCTTTCGCATCAGATTGTTTAGTTGTAGCCTCTGTTTTATCTGTAGCTTCTACTGCATCATTTGTTGAGGGTTTCGGCTTGCTTGTAGTGGTTCTTTTTTTAGCTGTAGTTGTAACTCGCCTTTGGTTAACAGCTGTTTTATAGCCTCTTAAGCTCTCTGCCTGTAATGAATCAACTGCTTCCTGCTCAAGGGCTAATAATTCGTCACGAGTTTCTGCGTAATCCCATTCTTCTACATCAAACTGATCATCGCCGTAACGACAGATTTGATTATATAAGGGGTAATCTAAACCTTGCTCTGCTGCAGAGACAATTTTAGCCCACTGAGACTCAAGGCTGTTCCGGGTAGAACCGACAAACACTTGACCTGTAACTTTGTTGGTAATGGTGAAAATAATCAACACGACACCTATACAGCACTGACTACTCAGAAAAAAAGGCGAAATTATACAGATGAAAAACCTTCTCGGAAGGGGTTGACAAAGCTTTTTGTGAAAAAAAATTTTTAATTTAAATAGTGGTTGAAAGCTGCGCATTTTTTAGGGATAGAATAGTAAAAAATGAGTATTTTTTGAACTTTGTGAGAGATTGGTTAAATACCAAAATGCAACAGCTGTCTTTTGTTTGCTTTTTGCCAAATAACTTGTTTTTTGTGATGGGTAAGCCTTGGTTGGCTGATATCTGGCTAAAGCCATTCGACTTTTTATTTTTGGTCATTGTAATTTAGGTTGGCATTGAGAATAGGAGGTAGCTTGGTTATTATTAACAAAAGATAATGTTTCTCATTTGTATTTGGAGGCGTTTGTGCTCACGATTGGACTGTTTTACGGTAGTAGCCTGGGAAATACTGAGGCGGTTGCCACTAAAATCCAGCAAGGGTTAGCAGGGCTTGCAGAGGTGGTATTACACGATATTGTCGAGTCAACGCCAGAAACCTTTGATCCTTATGACTTTTTGATTATGGGTATTCCTACCTGGGACTTTGGTGAGTTGCAAAGCGACTATGAAGATCAGTGGGAAATGCTCCAGCAGGTTGACTTCTCTGGCAAAATTATAGCGCTATTTGGCCTGGGAGATCAGTTTGGTTATGCCGACTATTTTCTTGATGCTATGGGAGCATTGCATGAGCTGATTACCTTGCAGGGAGGAATTACCGTTTCTGAGTGGCCTGTCAGTGGGTATGACTTTGAAGCATCCAAAGCATTGACTGAAGATGGAGAGCATTTTGTTGGGTTGGCTTTGGATGAGGACCAGCAATTCGAGTTAACTGATGAGCGAATTGCTGGCTGGTTGAAGCTGGTCAAGCAAGACTTTGGTTTGCAGGATTCAGGCACGGCAGTTGGTTAAAAATACCTTAGCCTAAATGACTACTATGGTCTGGTGAAGTTCAGCTAGTAACTTCTATTCACAGAAAAGTGAGCTAGCTCAACCATAGCTTGCTTGTGCTCAGAGTCTGGTAAGTCTGTAATACACTTAATGGCTAGGTCTGCTTGCTGTTCAGCAAGAGACTGGGTATAAGCCAGCGCACCACTACGTTTAACTGCTGAGATAACAGCTTCTAAGTCAAGTTGGCTAGGGTTTTCAATCGCATCTTTCACTAATTTGGCATCATCAGAGGAGCCGGACTCAATTGTATGAATAAGTGGTAGAGTTGGTTTGCCCTCGGCAAGATCATCGCCAACATTCTTACCCATCTCTTCTACACTACCCTGAAAATCCAGCACATCATCAATTAACTGAAACGCCATACCTAAGTGATAGCCATACTGACGTAAGTTATTTTCCTGTTCTGTTGAGCTATTAGCGAGAATTGCTGCTGTTTGTGAAGAGGCTTCAAATAGCATAGCGGTTTTGCAGCGAATGACTTCTAAGTAATCTGCTTCAGTGGTGGCCGCATTACCAATATTCATTAGCTGCATCACTTCACCTTCAGCGATTACATTAGTGGCATCAGCTAACACCCGCATGATTTGCAGGTTGCCAAGCTTAACCATCATCTGAAATGCTCTTGAATAAAGAAAATCGCCTACCAATACACTGGGAGCGTTTCCCCATATGGCATTCACGGTTGCTCGGCCACGGCGAAGTTTAGATGTATCAACAACATCGTCATGAAGTAAGGTTGCGGTATGCAAAAACTCAATAATCGCTGCAAGGGGAATATGATCCTGCTGCTGATACTGACAGGCTTTTGCTGATAACAGCACTAATAATGGTCTTAGGCGTTTTCCGCCTGCTTCAGTTATATAGTGGCTGATTTTATCTACCAGGCTGACATCGGAGTGCAGCTGGCTGATAATTTGATCGTTAACACCACTGAAGTCTTGTTTTACAGTCTGATAAATACGCTTTAGTAGGTTGGCCTGAGACATGTCAGCAAATCATGCAAATTCAGATAGGATGGGGCCGAATCCTATGGGTTGATGCCAGGAGTGTCAAGGCGATCCTATAAATCAGCTATGCTTGTTTTTATTAAGTTGTTGTTAAATTGTGCTGCATCATTATGGTAATGATGCAGCACATGCTTGCTTAGAGGGTTGACATCCCTTAAAATGCACGCCCCAAATTCGAAGATCCGGGACTCAAACTTATTTTGTTATGTCTGTTCAGCAATGCTTGTAACGACATGGGGTTTGCTAGTTCTATATGTGCGGGTCTGAGCGGTACCAGCTTTCAGTTAATTAGTTATTTACTGTTAGTTAGGTCCCACCTAAGCGCAAGGTTTTTCGAGCTGAAATCCGGCTTGCCGGATGCCTTTAACAAAAAGGCTTTATTTAGGATTTTCGGAGAAAAGATTATGTACGCTGTGATTGTTAGCGGTGGTAAGCAATACCGCGTTGCTGAAGGTGACACGCTAAAACTAGAAAAGCTGAATGTCGCTACTGGCGACAACATTGATTTTGATCAAGTGCTTTTGGTTGCCAATGGCAGTGAAGTAAAAATTGGTGCCCCTGAAGTTGCTGGTGCTAAGGTTTCTGCAGAAGTGTTGAACCATGGCCGCGGCAAAAAAGTTCAGATCATCAAGTTCAAGCGCCGTAAGCATCATCGTAAGCAAATGGGCCATCGTCAATGGTTCACAGAAGTTAAGATCACTGGCATCAATGCAGGTTAATTCTTAGGAGGTGGATCATGGCTCACAAGAAGGCAGGTGGTAGTACCCGTAACGGTCGCGACTCAGAAAGTAAACGCCTCGGTGTCAAACGCTTTGGCGGGCAGGTCGTTAAGGCCGGTAACATTTTAGTTCGTCAGCGTGGTACTCGTTTTCACGCTGGAGACAATGTAGGTCTGGGTAAAGATCACACTTTGTTTGCAAAAGCAGACGGTAAAGTTGTATTTGAAGTAAAAGGCCCAAGCAAGCGTAAGTTTGTACGTATTGAGGCGGTCTAACAGAGCAAATACCCCGAAAAAGCCCCGTCTCTGACGGGGCTTTTTTGTATTAGGCCTAAATATTTTTCTGGGCCTCTATGATTGAATTAAAAGCTGGCCGGGAGGTTGGGACATGAAGTTTGTAGATGAAGCCTTAATTTCCGTAGAAGCAGGTAACGGAGGGCATGGCTGCCTAAGCTTCCGGCGGGAAAAGTTTGTCGCCAAAGGTGGCCCTGATGGGGGCGATGGCGGTGATGGTGGTAATGTCTATCTAGAAGCTGACAATGATTTGAATACCTTGGTGGATTTCCGTTACCAGCCTCGCTATCGAGCAGAAAGGGGCGAAAATGGCCAAGGTAGCAACTGTACAGGTAAATCTGGTGAAGACTTGATTCTTAAAGTGCCAGTCGGTACTACCATTATTGATGATGACACGTTAGAAGTCATTGGTGATATGACTGAAGTGGGGCAGCGATTGCTAGTCGCTAAAGGGGGCTTCCATGGCTTGGGTAATACTCGCTTCAAGTCCAGTACTAACCGAGCTCCTCGGAAAACCACTAATGGTAAAGAAGGTGAAAAACGTAATCTTCGATTGGAACTGAAGGTGATTGCAGATGTGGGTTTATTGGGTTTGCCCAACGCAGGTAAATCCACTTTTATTCGAGCAGTATCGGCCGCCAAACCAAAAGTCGCAGATTATCCCTTTACCACGCTAGTGCCCAACCTTGGAGTTGTTAAAGTCCAAAATCACCGCAGTTTTGTGGTGGCTGATATTCCTGGGTTGATTGAAGGTGCTGCAGAAGGTGCAGGACTGGGAATTCGCTTCCTGAAACATTTGGCGCGTTGTCGGATTTTATTGCATTTAGTGGATATTGCACCGTTGGATGAGTCTGATCCAACCGAAGCGGCCAAAGCAATAGTTAATGAGCTAGAGCAATTTAGCCCTGCTTTAGCAAAGCGAGACCGCTGGTTGATCTTTAACAAAGTTGATTTATTACCTCCTGAAGAAGCTGATAAACGCTGCCAACAAGTAATTGACGCCCTGGGCTGGCAGGGGCCTGCTTATCGTATTGCTGCTATAGCCAAGCAAGGTACTGAGCAACTTTGCCAGGACATTATGCGTTTTATTGAGTTTAGAGATGAGCAGGAAGCAGAAAATGCGGAGCTGGCTGAACAAGAAGTTGAATTCCGCAGCAGAATGGAAACTGAAGCGCGTGAACGGATGCAGCAGTTACGTGAGGCACGTCAGGCTACGAGAAAAGCAGCGAAGACTCAGGATGACGACGATGACCTTGATGATGGTGATACTGAAGTTTTCTACGTCCCATAAGTTAAGAAAATGAGCAAACGACAGTTACTAACTCGTGCAAAGCGCTGGGTAATAAAAATTGGTAGTGCACTACTAACCGACAACGGTAAGGGGCTTGATACCCAGTCGATGGCTGGCTGGGTTGATCAAATAGCTGAGCTGAGTCGACTTGGTCATGAAATTGTCTTGGTTTCATCTGGCTCGGTAGCTGCT
The DNA here is from genome assembly GCF_011009015.1 of Spartinivicinus ruber. Lineage (NCBI taxonomy): Bacteria > Pseudomonadati > Pseudomonadota > Gammaproteobacteria > Oceanospirillales > Zooshikellaceae > Spartinivicinus > Spartinivicinus ruber. Next base: position 4,959,625 of record NZ_CP048878.1, on the reverse strand, counting down.
GGGATGTCTCGTTTAGGATGGACTGCACGACCGAGTGCTATCCATGAGTTACAAACGGCTGCGGCTGTAGGGCAAATGGGCTTAGTACAAGCCTATGAAAGTCGCTTTAACACTCATGGCATGACCACGGCACAGGTATTACTGACTCATGCTGACTTATCTGATCGCCAACGCTATCTTAATGCTCGGAGTACTCTAAGATCGCTTTTAGCCTTGGGTGTTATCCCTGTGGTTAATGAAAATGACACAGTGGTGACTGATGAAATTCGTTTTGGTGACAATGATACTTTGGGTGCACTGGTTGCCAATTTGATTGAAGCTGATGTGTTGGTGATTTTGACCGATCAGCAAGGGCTGATGACAGCAGACCCGCGTAAAGACCCTACAGCTGAACTGGTTTCTGAAGTAATGGCCAGTGACGCTAAACTGGATTTGATGGCATCTGGTGGAAGTGGGCAGCTGGGGCGTGGTGGAATGGCTACTAAACTAAGAGCTGCAAGACTAGCTGCTCGCTCTGGTGCAGCAACAGTGATTGTTGGTGGGCGAGTGGCCAATGTGCTAACTCGCCTGCAACAAGCTGAGTTATTAGGAACCTTATTGTTACCAGAGCATGAGCGACTACTGGCTCGTAAGCAGTGGCTGGCAGGGCACTTAAGAACTAAAGGTAGGCTAGTGTTAGACCAGGGCGCTGTCCGGGTGCTTCGTCAGGAAGGACGGAGTTTGTTGCCTGTAGGAGTAAAAGCGGTTTCAGGTGAGTTTCAGCGTGGTGAAATGGTTGCCTGTGTTGATGATAATCAGCGGGAGATTGCTAGAGGGTTAGTTAATTATAATGCTTTGGAGGCAGCAAAAATTGTCGGCAAGCCCAGTCATCAAATTCAAGCCATTTTAGGCTATGTAGATGAGCCAGAGTTGATTCACCGAGACAACCTGGTATTGGTTTAAGTCAGGCGTTAAAGTCTGCAAATAAAAAAAACCGGCAAATGCCGGTTTTTTTGTATTCGCTTTCAGCTTAAGCAGCTAATGCTTTGATTTTTGCATTTAGGCGGCTTTTATGACGAGCAGCTTTATTTTTGTGGATGATGCCTTTGTCAGCCATTCTGTCGATAACAGGTACAGCTGCAGTGTAAGCCGCTTGAGCTTGCTCAAAGTCTTTAGCTTCAATTGCTGCTACTACCTTTTTAATCACTGTACGAACATATGAGCGCAGGCTGGCATTGTGTTGACGACGTGATTCAGCCTGGCGCGCACGTTTTTTTGCAGAGGGAGAGTTTGCCACCGTCTTGGTCCTCGAATTCTATATGCACTAAATTAAAGACGCGCCACTATGCCTACTTGCAAGGCACTTGTCAATATTTGGCCATGTTTTCTAGCTATTAGTGGCGACTACCTGTGAACACTATAGCCATTGTAAAACGATAAGCTAGCTTTGTATTGTGCTTATTGGCGTATAATACGCCTCCTGTTTCTACTGGCTTAGGTTTTGATATGTCGGATAATTCAGTTGAACAGCCCTCCAGTAAGCCGAGAGGGTTGTTAAGATCCAGTTTGCTGGTGGGCATCATGACAATGCTTTCTAGGGTGCTGGGGCTTGTGCGGGACATTGTAATTGCCAATTATTTTGGTGCTAAAGCCGAAGCAGATGCTTTTTTTGTGGCTTTTAAAATTCCTAATTTTTTGCGCCGACTATTTGCCGAAGGGGCTTTCTCTCAGGCATTTGTCCCAGTGTTGTCTGAGTATAAAACCAAGCGCAGCTTTGCTGAAGTGCAGCTGCTAATTGCCAGTACTGCAGGAACTCTAGCAGCTATTTTAATGTTGACCACCATAGTGGGGATATTACTGGCTCCCTGGCTGGTGATGCTGTTTGCACCTGGCTTTCATAATATGCCAGAGAAAATGACATTAGCAGGGGAGTTGTTACGCTTGACCTTTCCCTATTTGTTATTGATTTCATTAACGGCTTTTGCGGGAGCGGTATTAAACAGCTTTGGTCGGTTTGCTGTGCCGGCATTTACTCCTGTGTTATTGAATGTCTCGCTGATTGGCTGTGCGATTTTTTTAAGCCCTTATTTAGATGTGCCGGTAATGGCACTGGCTTGGGGAGTAGTGATTGCAGGGATTATTCAGTTGGTATTTCAGCTGCCGTTCCTAGCAAATATTCATTGTTTGCCTGGGCCTCGGTGGGGAGCAAAGCATGAAGGTGTAAGGCGAATTATGAAGCTGATGTTGCCTGCTTTGTTTGGGGTATCAGTCAGCCAGATTAATCTGTTGCTGGATACTGTACTGGCTTCTTTTTTGGTAAGTGGCAGTGTGTCTTGGCTTTATTATTCCGACCGATTATCTGAGCTACCGCTGGGGATTTTTGGGATTGCCATAGCCACGGTGATTTTACCCAGCTTATCCCACAAACATGCAGCGGACTCAAAAGAAGCCTTTTCTAAAACCCTTGATTGGGCTGTGAGAATGGTGCTGCTGATAGGGCTTCCTTCAGCTGTTGCCTTGTTTATTCTTGCCGAACCCTTGATTGCCACATTATTTCATTATGGGAAGATGACTGATAATGATGTGTATATGGCATCGTTAAGTTTAAGAGCATATGCGACAGGACTGCTGGCGTTTATGGTGATTAAAGTGTTGGCGCCTGGCTATTACGCTAGGCAGGATACCAAAACGCCGGTTGGTATTGCGATAAAAGCCATGATAGCCAATATGGTATTTAATTTAATTTTGGTTTATCCCCTTAAGCATACAGGACTTGCACTAGCTACTTCGTTATCGGCTTTTTTCAATGCTGGGTTGTTGTTTTGGGGACTTTATCGCTCTCAAGTATTTGTATTACAACCAGGCTGGTGGAAATATTTGGCTCAATTGATGGTTGCTAATGGTGTAATGGGAGTATCTATTTTTTATCTGGCTGCACCGGTTGAACAGTGGTTAGCATGGGGCTGGGTAGATAGAGCAATTTCTATCGCTATCCTAGTGGGGGTTGGACTACTGACTTATGCTCTGGTGTTGCTGCTGGCAGGGATTAGGCCAAGGCAGTTTAAGCATTAAGGTTCTTTCTACTAGCGCTTAATGTTGGTCAAAGGCTTTGGGTGTTTTCTGGCAATAGCTGCGATATAATCAGCCGTTTCATTAAAATTTACTTACATTAGGATTTTACATGCGCTTAATCCGTGGTCTTCACAATTTAAAGCCAGAACACCAGGGCTGTGTTGCCACAATTGGAAATTTCGATGGTATTCATCGAGGCCACCAGCGTATTTTAGCCAGTTTAAAAGCCGAAGCAGCAAGGTTATCGTTGCCTGTAACGGCAATTATCTTTGAACCTCAGCCTAGAGAGTATCTAAATCCAAGCCAAGCGCCAGGCCGATTAACCAGCTTTGCTGAAAAACTTTATTGGTTTAAGAAGCTTGGGGTAGACCAGCTGCTGTGCTTGTACTTTGATCATAAATTACAACAGTTGTCGGCAGATGACTTTATTAACCAAGTACTAGTTAATGGGCTTCAGGTTAAGCACCTGGTAGTGGGGGATGACTTTCGTTTTGGTTGTGATCGTAGTGGTGACTTTAATAAACTAACTGAAGCAGGCTTACGTGATGGCTTTGTTGTTAAGCCAACTGAAACGGTTACCACTAATGATGGCAGACGAATCAGCAGTACTCGCATCAGAAAAGTGATTGTCGCAGGTGATTTTCAGCAGGCTGAGCAATTACTTGGTCACCCTTTTCAGATCTGTGGTAAGGTCGTCCATGGTCAGAAATTAGGGCGCCAGCTTGGAGTACCCACGGCCAATATCAGACCTAATCGTACTCAGTTACCGTGTAGTGGGGTGTTTGCGGTAAAAGTGACTGTAAATCATAAGCTGCATTACGGTGTTGCTAATCTAGGTATTCGTCCTACGGTTGATGGCCGCAAGTCTTCATTGGAAGTGCATTTATTTGACTTTCAAGGTTCTTTGTATGGTCAACGCTTAGTAGTTGAGTTTCTGCAGAAAATCAGAGACGAAAAAGCATTTAGTGGCTTGCCTGAATTGCAAGCGGCTATCCAGCAGGATATAAACGTTGCCCGTAACCTTTTAATTGCCCAATTATAGTATCATAGCCAAAGCGAAAGCATTTTAGGGGTGGCTAGTTGTCACCAGTACTAAAAGTATTCGTGAAGGAGTGTTTGTTAACAGAGCGTTTGGTATTAACCACCATGACAGATTATAAATCGACATTAAACCTTCCAAAAACCAGCTTTCCAATGAAAGCTAATTTGGCTCAGCGTGAGCCACAAATGCTCGCTCGCTGGGAAAAAATAGGTCTTTACCAACAAATTCGGAACATTAGCAAAGGCCGTGAAAAATTCATTCTTCATGATGGCCCTCCATATGCTAATGGTGATATCCACATTGGGCACGCCGTTAATAAAATACTAAAAGACATCATTATTAAGTCAAAAACCCTAAGTGGTTATGACTCACCTTATGTGCCTGGTTGGGACTGTCATGGCCTGCCAATTGAGCATAATGTTGAGAAAAAAATTGGCAAGGCCGGCACTAAAGTTGACTACCCTGCTTTTAGAAAAGAATGCCGTAAATACGCATCCAAGCAGGTTTCTGGGCAAAAGAAAGACTTTATTCGGCTCGGTGTGTTGGGGGATTGGGAAAACCCCTACCTGACAATGGACTACAAGTTTGAGGCGGATATTATTCGTGCCTTAGGCCGTATTGCTAAAAATGGCCATCTGCATAAAGGTTATAAACCTGTTTATTGGAGTGTAGTAGGTGGTTCTGCTTTGGCAGAAGCTGAAGTGGAATATCAGGATAAAACCTCATTTTCTATCGATGTTCGCTTTACTGTTGTTGACCAGGCAGCAGTATTAAATCACTTTGATGCTACAGATAAGGGAACTGGCCCTGTTAGTGTGATTATCTGGACTACTACTCCCTGGACGCTGCCAGCCAACCAGGCGGTTGCTGTACACAAAGAGTTAAATTATGCACTAGTGCAAGTGGATCTTGGTCAAGGTGCTGAACGGGTTGTATTGGCTGCTGATATGGTGGAAAGCATCATGCTGCGCTATGAAGTTGATACCTATCAAGTGTTGGCTACTTGCAAAGGAAGTGATTTAGATCATTTGGCCTTACAACACCCGTTTTACAACAAGCAAGTGCCAGTCATTTTAGGCGAGCATGTTACCACTGACGCAGGTACTGGGGCTGTGCATACGGCACCAGATCACGGTGTAGATGACTTCAATGTTGGCAAGCAGTATAGCCTTGGAACATTAAATTTAATCGATGACAATGGTGTTTATCGTGAAAATACCGAGCTGTTCGCTGGTGAGCATGTTTATAAAGTAGATGAAAAGGTTGTTGCGGTTTTAGAGGAAAAAGGAAAACTGGTTCGCCAAACCAAAATTACCCACAGTTATCCTCATTGCTGGCGTACTAAAACACCATTGATTTTCCGTGCCACGCCACAGTGGTTTATTAGCATGGAACAGCAGGGCTTACTTGAGCAAGCAGAGACTGCAGTAAAAAGTGTGCAATGGACACCAGCCTGGGGGCAGAACCGTATCGAAGCGATGCTGGAAAGCAGCCCAGATTGGTGTATCTCACGCCAGCGCACTTGGGGTGTACCAATTGCTTTATTTATCCATAAAGAAACACAGGAATTACACCCTAATACTTCAGAGTTAATTGAGGCCGTTGCCAAGAGAGTTGAGGAAAAAGGCATTGATGCCTGGTTTGCGCTAGATGCAGAAGAACTGCTTGGTGAAGAAGCTGATCAATACACTAAAGTGACTGATACCTTGGATGTTTGGTTTGACTCTGGTGTCACTCATGCTGCGGTATTAGAGCAACGCGAAGAGCTACAATTCCCTGCTGATTTGTATTTGGAAGGCTCAGATCAACACCGTGGTTGGTTCCAGTCTTCTCTAAAAACAGCCATTGCAACGCGTGGTGAGGCACCTTACAAAGCGGTATTAACCCACGGTTTTACAGTGGATGCCCAAGGCCGCAAGATGTCTAAATCAGTAGGCAATGTAGTAGCTCCACAACAAGTGGTTAATAGTTTGGGTGCTGATATTTTACGACTGTGGGTGGCAGCCACTGACTACAGCTCTGAAATGTCAGTATCGGATGAGATTTTAAAACGCACAGCGGACGCTTATCGTCGTATTCGTAATACAGCTCGCTTCTTGTTGTCTAACTTGAATGGATTTGAACCCGCAGAGCATTTAGTGCCATTTAATGAAATGCTGGCATTAGATCAATGGGCAGTTGATCGGGCTTATCAGCTTCAGCAAGAAATTATTGGTGCTTACAATCGTTACGAGTTAATCCAGATTTATCAAAAAGTGCATAATTTTTGTTCGTTAGATATGGGTGGCTTTTATCTGGATATCATTAAAGATCGTCAATATACCACCCAGACAGATAGCTTAGCCCGTCGCAGTGCTCAAACGGCTCTGTATCATATCATTGAAGCGTTTAGTCGTTGGGTTGCACCAATCTTGAGCTTTACTGCTGAAGAAATCTGGCAGGCGATTCCCGGTGAGAGAGGTGAGTCTGTCCAGTTGACTACCTGGTATGAGCAGTTGGAACCATTACCAGAGTCAGTGGTGATGGATAGAAATTATTGGCAGCAAGTCTTACAAGTGAAGACAGCGGTTAACAAGGCACTAGAAGCCGCTAGAAATGAAGGAGAAATCGGTGGCTCACTAGAAGCTGCGATAACTCTTTATGCTTCAGAAAAATTGCAGCCGGTGCTGGCTGCATTGGGTGACGAACTGCGGTTTGTTTTTATTACTTCGCAGGCAGAAGTGAAGTCGTTAGATGAGTCTGATGAAAGTGCAGTAGACACTGAGGTAGAAGGCTTAAAATTAGCTGTACATAGCTTAAGTCATTCAAAATGTGTACGTTGTTGGCACCGTCGTGAAGATGTGGGTCAGCATAATGAACATGTGGAGCTATGTGGCCGCTGTGTAGAGAATGTCGCGGGAGCTGGGGAGAAGCGTTTGTACGCTTAATCTTATTATTAGTTAGTAGCTTCTTTTAGCGAGATAATAGCCACTCCACTAGTTGTACGATGTTGGAGTGGCTTTTTATTATTAGTACATATGCTGGGAAGATTATGTTGAAGTGGTTATGGGTTTCAGTGCTGGTCATTATTATTGACCAGCTAACAAAAGCAGTTGCTGTTGATGTATTACAGTTTCGGGAGTTAGTGCCAGTACTACCTGTATTTGGCTTTACGTTGGCTTATAACACAGGTGCGGCCTTTAGCTTTTTAAGTGAAGCCGGAGGTTGGCAGCGTTGGTTTTTCAGTGTGATTGCGGTGGGAGTCAGTGCATTTTTAGTGTTGTGGCTGAAAAAACTCAAACAAGATGAACACTGGCAGGCCATTGCATTAGCCCTGATTTTAGGCGGTGCATTAGGTAACTTGTATGACAGAGTTGTTTTAGGTCATGTGGTCGATTTTCTATTATTACACTACCAGGACAATTATTTTCCCGCATTTAATATTGCAGACACGGCTATTAGCCTTGGTGCAGTGATGCTTATTATTGATATGTTTAGAAAACCTCAGCAGCAGTAGGAAATTAGTATCATGACTTCATTAGCCATAGGTCCCAATTGCCAAGTCACTATGCACTTTGCTTTGAAGTTAGCTGATGGTGCTGTGGTGGACTCAACCTTTGACAAACAGCCTGCCACATTTGTGGTAGGTGATGGCAATTTACCTGAAAACTTTGAGCAAACAATTTTTGGCTTGCAGGCAGGAGATCACAAAGAATTAGTGTTAACCCCTGAATATGCCTTTGGAATGACCAACCCAAATAATATTCAGCAAATTGCTCGTAAATCTTTTGACCCGGGGTTGGAATTGTCCCCAGGTTTGGTGGTGTCATTTGCCGATGCTAATAAAGCTGAATTGCCAGGTGTGGTGAAGTCATTTGATGACGAAATAGTTGAAATAGATTTTAATCATCCCTTGGCTGGACAAACCCTTAATTTTGAGGTGAAAGTTTTAGCAGTTGAACCTGCTGATGAAGTGAGCCAAGTTACTGAAAAGGAGGGTCGCTAATGAAAATTAAATTAGCCAATCCACGAGGCTTTTGCGCAGGGGTTGATCGAGCCATTGAAATTGTCAACCGAGCACTAGATATCTTTGGCCCGCCTATTTATGTACGCCATGAAGTAGTCCATAACAAATTTGTCGTCGAAAACCTCAAAGAAAGAGGCGCGATTTTTGTCGATGAGCTTCATGAAGTGCCTGATGATGTCATTGTCATTTTTAGTGCTCACGGGGTTTCAAAAGCAGTACAAAATGAAGCACAGGAGCGTGGCTTAAAAGTATTTGATGCAACCTGTCCGCTAGTCACCAAAGTACATATGGAAGTTGCCCGTTACAGCCGTGATGGCATGGAGTGTGTGCTGATCGGCCACAATGGTCACCCGGAAGTTGAAGGCACCATGGGGCAATTCGATTACAACTATGGTGGTAATATTTATTTAGTTGAAAATGAAGCGGATGTTGCCAAACTGGAAGTACAAAACCCAGAAAAACTCGCCTATGTTACTCAAACCACTTTATCAATGGATGATACAGCGAAAGTCATTGATGCCCTAAGAAAGTATTTTCCAAAAATTCAGGGACCAAGAAAAGACGACATTTGCTATGCCACTCAAAATCGCCAAGATGCAGTAAAAGATTTAGCAAGTCAATGCGATGTGGTGTTAGTCGTTGGTTCCCCTAATAGTTCTAATTCCAATCGATTAAGAGAGCTGGCAGAACGAATTGGCTCCTCTGCTTATCTCATTGATAACGAAGATGAAATTCAAACTGAGTGGTTGAAAAATGTTACTAGTATAGGCTTAACTGCCGGTGCCTCCGCCCCAGAAGTGTTGGTTACAAAAGTGATTAATCGGTTACAACAGTTAGGCGCTGAAGCCCCAGAAGAATTACAAGGCCGAGAAGAAAATGTGGTGTTTTCGATGCCCAAGGAACTTAGGGTAAAGCAGGTTTGATTCTGTTGATTTTGAAGCAATAAAAAAGGCAGCGGAAGCTGCCTTTTTTGATTGTTTATGGAGGAACTCCTATCCTCTATTCTCTCTCCAGAAGGTTTTTCTGAGGCGATCAACATCAAGCTGTGCTTCAGTTTCTTCTAATCCAACAAATACAGGAATTTTACCATCTTTAGAGGTAATATTTTCATTAATCCAGGGTTGTCCTGGAATACCTGATGCTTTTAAGTCTACATATCGTTGGCTACTGGTTTGTCCAGAGCTGCCAGCAGTGGCTGCACTAATATAGCTAGTGCCATCATCAAAATTCACCGCGTAAAGCCTTGACTTCCCACTTCCAGGTTTGCAGACAGTCGCTTGTTTTTCTGGAATATAAGTAGTAAAAAATAGTGCTCCAGCATAAGTTGTTGATTGGCTTAATGCCTTTTCTCCTTCATCAAGGTTGATATACCATCCTTTCGCTAGTTTTGTTTCTTCAGAAGGCTGTAGAGTTGTTGCTTTTGTTCTACTGCTTACATCAAGTAAGTTACTATAGCTTAATACATCAGTTGACTTTCTCTCTGTGGTGATGTCGCCTTCTTTAATAGCATAAAATCTATTAGTAAATGTCTTATCTAGGGGATGAGCACGATAGCCTGAGCCAAGTGCAATTGATAAGTACGGACTTTGACCACGTAAACGTACCGTTGAAACATCTGGCTGGTTGTAAAATAAGCGAGGCTTGTCACCAGATAAGCTTGCTATTTTCTGAAAACTATAACCATCAGTTTTGGAAGATTTCTTTTTCGAGTCTTTCAAGTCTAATCTGTAAATATTACCCCGAATATCAACAGCAAATACTAAGTCTACGACTTTATCATTATTTGTGTCTAGAGCACTTACTGAGGCTGTCACACTTGCTTCGGTATCAAAGCTTTTTAGCTCAGTACCTGTGTTAGCATTGAGAATATATAACTTTTTACCTTTAGTTTCTTGGTCGGTTAGCAGGGTTTGGTTGTCATCTACAAATTGAAGGTTTGTTCCATCAATTTTTATACTATCGTATTTAGGGTCGTAACCTCCCCCAAAAACTACGGCGAATTCTGGAGTGTTACTTAGCTGTACCTGCATAACATTTGGCATAGACCAAGTTTGAGATATGTCACCAGAGCTAAACTCCCATTTGAGTTTGGGGGTCTCTCTATTAGTAATATCTAAAGCAAATACTTTATTTCCTCCTCGCCTCATTGATATGTACAGGTTAACGTAATCTGTATTATTTATCTTGCCATCATTATTTCCATCAAAGATTAACGTATCAAGGGGACCATCTAAACCATAGGCCTTAGTTTTATTATCAATCACTGCATTGTCTTTATATATTTTTAAATTTTTTAATAAGTCAGGTGGAATGAACCCATACAGTTCTTTACCACTATTTGTAGCATCTTCTGTTGTTCCATCTGACTTTTCTTTTCTTGAAATATCAATTGCATGAATAAAGCCGAGGTTAGTTCCAAAATAAGCAGAGACGGTTATGTTTCCATTATTATCTTTATCATAGTTTACAACCTGCAAATTAGTGTGTAGTGGGTCTCCAATGATTTGTTCGTTATAAACCCAGTCTATAATGGTTTTCCACTCTGCCTCATCACTTACATTGTAATCGGCAAAAACTTTATAATTTTGTAACTCTACAAGCTTGTTATTATCATTAGAATCATATGTATACAGTTTCCTCTGTCTTTTATCGGTAGGGAGTTTACTTCTCATACCACCCTTTAAAGAGTCTTTACCATCTTTTACACTACTCCAGTAACTAGTCACGTCTTCAGTAAAGTAACCATCAGAGATGGCTGTAACATTTATATCTGTTCCTACAATTTTGCCATTGTGAAATTTGTAATGTTTTAGATTGCCTTGCCAGTTTGGTCCTGCGGCAGGTTTGAAAACAGGGAAGTAAAGGTCATTACCCAGTTCTAAAGAGTTTGTTGCGCTGACTGGTACTGATGGTGTCGCATTAGATGTTCCCGCACCACTTGCAAGACTGACAGCTGTTTTAAGTGCTTGGACTACAGCATTAGGATTGGTAGCATTGAAAAATGAACCACCACTATTTGAGGCTGCGCTTTTTAAAAGGGCTGGCTCTGCTCCACCAAAACCACCGATGGTATTGACAGCAACAGTACGTTTAATATTATTACTGGCATCGCCATCTAGATCATTATTTCCCATATACCATGCAAGCTCATCTAGACAGTTGCCACTGCATTTTCCTAGGCCTGAGGGAAGAGTACTATTTCTAATTAAAGCTTTAATTTCTGTATTAGAACCACCATCCCCAGAGGGGTCGCCGTCAGTGAATAATACAATACTATTTTGTTGGCACTCTACTTCATTAAATGGGGAATTATATTTAGAGCCCGAAACGCCAACACTCTTAAACTTACCATTCTTTCCTGTGAGTCCATATTTTGGAGTTTGCCCTGTATAAAATAAATAAGCTTCATATAGAGTATCACTTAAAGGAGTACCTAAGTTAGTAGGGTAAGCATTTCTTGGATTGTAAATTATATCGATAAGAGCCTTTCTATTTTGATCTTCATTAATATCTCTAAAGTCGGAAGCTACAAAAGCACCTGGATATAAAAAGAACATAAGTCCAAGGTTAATATCATTTGTATTAGCAGCTACATTAGCTGCTGCATCCTGAATGATTTGTAGGCGAGTGCGATAATTGTTATCGTAGTAGCTGTTATTAAAACAGTTTGAAATACTTCCACCACCATTGCCGCCGCCGCTATTCTTTTGGCATTTTTTAGTAGGCTCGGCAAATCCTTTTAAATCAAAACTATCTCGATAACGTTTGCCATTTGCTTTTTCATTTGAGTCTTGTTTGTTGTTATTATTTTTGTCTTCCCACCCAACTTGATGTGTTCCTTCCATACTTCCAGAGTTATCAAGAATAATCAATACATTAGGTGGCTCGTTAGGCGCAACATATATTTCCGTATCATCAGCGTAGTTGGTGGTTGCATTAAAAATAAAGCTGAATGTGAGAATGTATTTAAGATATTTTTTTATGGTCTGCATTGATCTGTTGCCTTATAAGATAAACTGTTATTTGTTGGAGAATTTTTTTTGTTTTGGGCCTGTATAACTTAATCCATATGTTTGGTTTGAGTTAGAACCACTAGTTTTTTCTAATTGTGCATTAAGCTCAAACAAGTAAGTGGCTTTAGGTGAATTAATATCATTTGAGAAAGTATTAGTTTTGCCAAAACCCGAGAAGCTTGATAATCCTTCATAATTAAGCTCAGACTGGTTGCTGGTAATCCCACGTTTAGTGGTTTTGGCTTGATCTAATGAATGATTGAGGTTTGCTTTCTGATTGGTGCTGTTAACAGCTTCGTAAATTTTTTTTATATCTGATTTCAGATAAGTAACTTGTCCATCTAATTCACTTTGTGTGAGTTGAAATACGTCTAAGCTTTCTTGGCTATTACTAGCCATTTTTTCTTCAACTGTTGATGTTGACATAGCTGCAATACCAATCAAGCTAAAAATTGCTAATAGAACAAGACTAATAATTAGTGAAGATCCTTGTTGTTTGTACATGATTATTACATCTCTCATTAAAGTGCGTTCTTTATCTGAACAGTTGTGCTGTATGGTTGAACTGTATTATTTGCTGAAGAGGCCTCGACAGTTACTTTTACTGCTTTTACATTTCTTTCATCAACCTTTTGAACTTCTGCATCACTCAAGTATTTTTCAGTTGTTCCAGAGGAGCTTTTAGCAATGGCGTATTGGGCTGTTAAGCTTTCAATACCACTAATTAAGACTTGTCCTGGAGTCAGCTCAGTATCTGTAGTTAAATTATAACTACGACAAAAAAGTGATGATTCATTGTTATTGCTGGGGTCTTGGGCTACGTAATAAGCATTAACAATTAAATCCCCTCTTGTTATGTCACTACTTCTCCCGGCACAATCCATTCCATCGGGTGGTTGATAAGCTATGGATAGTTGGCCAGGCTTTAGACCAAATTTATCTTTATCACACTTCTTGAGCTTACTATCACAATCAAATAAAAAAAATGCAGTATCAGTGTCGGCTCCCTCGCTTTCCCAATAACCAGCCATACGTAGGTCTTTTGCTATAAAAGTCAGAGCAATTCGTCCATTTTCTTGTGCCCTGGCAAGTTCATCATTTTGTCGATATGTTTGTGTGATACCTAAAAATAATTGAAGAATACCGGCGATTATGAGTAAACCTAGTAATAATGCAATCATCAACTCTATAATTGAAAAGCCTTTTTGTTTGTATATGTGCATTATCTTTACCCTTCAATTTTTACAAGAAGTTCAACTCTAGGGTTGTTATTACCTTGTCTACTAAACTTGCCTGAAGCTTCTTCCCATTCAACTGTGACAGTGATATCTGCATTAGGACTGCAATCAGTAGGGGCACATGTAATGGTTGGAGTTAAATTGGCTAGTATTTCTTTGTTAGTCGCTTCATCACAAAATATATTCCATAGATCATGTTGAGCTATCTCATTATGAGTACATGATGCACTTCTTCCATTGCAGTTCTTAGGCTTGCTTGAACAGCTAAAACTATTAGTTTTTGTATACCCCCCGGCTGCATTGTTGATAATGCCAAGAGGGTTTGCTCGCATTCTTTCTACTAATTCTTGTGCAAGCCAGATGGCTTGAGAGCGTTGACTAGCCTGATAAGTGCTTTTAATTGACTGTGCTTGCATACCTGCCAAGCCAAGGAGACCGATAGCAATGATTAAAATAGTGATTAGGACTTCAATTAGCCCAATACCTTGTTGATTTGTATATTGATTTATTTGCATGCCATTGCCTATTTGATTAATTTTGACGGCTTCCCGTACGGTTTAACACTAAAGTTCTGCTTTCACTTGCTCCTTGAAGAGTAACAGTGACAGTATCTGTGCCTGAAGCGAGATTTATTGATCCTCTCGAATTGAAAACTATGGGAGCTGATGTAATAGTAACGCCTAAATTCACTTCTCTAATGACATTAGAAGAGCCTGCGCTGATAGTAATATTTGTACCTGATGGTGTTAATGTGATTTCAGTATTTCGAGTGATCGCACTATTTCTTGCAAAACTTACTGAAGAAGTAAACTCACTTTCTGCTGTGTCAAGCTGATATCTAGTTAGAAAATTATTAAATGAAGGGACAGCAAATGTTAGAATGATTGCCCCTATTGTAATAGTGATCATCAGTTCGATCAGTGTAAAACCTTGAGTGCGCTGCATGATGCGTGGCCTCCTGTAATAAATTTATCACGCATTCTCCATACAGGCTTAATATAGACACTGATCAACCGATAAGCAGGATATTTTGTAACCTAACTGGTTATTTTACTGAAAAAAACTACTAGCAGTTCTCGTTTAGTATTTTTTGGGCGTCACGACTTTGACGTGATGGGGTGTTATGGCGAACTCTACCAACAAAATTGACAATTAATTGTCTTGGTGCGTAGCTTTCCTGATTTTTTGGGCATAAGGTGATACGGCCAAAAATTGGTCGAGATAGTCCTTCGGGATGGTAACGTAGGTATTGTCTTCTGGAAGACAGGCGGGCATTGATATAGCCATTAATATTAACTGGAATAATTCGTAATAATTGTTCGTTATTATCTAGTTTGCCATTACGATTGGGGTCGGTAAAAATCATTAGTTGTTCTGTTTGCCAGTGGCGTAAACAGTTTTCGCCTTTGCTTGGACACATAGCAACGTAAGTTTGTTGGGTAATGGCATAGTCTCGGGTTAACTGGATGGCATTATGTAACTGCATCATGGTCGTGCGGGCTTGATAATTATGTACCATTGAGCTTAAGCCAGGTATGCCAATCGTTACGATAAGTGAAAAAACTGCAATGGTAGTGAGTAGCTCTATTAAGGTGAAGCCTGCTGAATTAAGTTGGGTAAAATCCTTATGTATCTTCATGAATCCTTCTTTATATTTTACGGCTAGATTTGTTTTTCTGGAGTGTAAGGATTATTGAGTGATCGTGTTGTTAACTGTTGACCAGATTTGTTGGTGTATTGTTTGAGTCCTCAAGCTTTTGAGAAAAATGTTAATTATTTAATGCCGTAGATTGGAAAAATCATAAATGGTAGATTGAAATAGTGTGCCATTTGATAATGGATTGAATGAATAATTAAAAAAGATTCAGTTGTTTAGATTAAGGATTTTATGGATGCTATTAAATAAAAAAGAGGGATTATATAAAAATGTGCTTTATAAATATTGGATGTTAAGTTTATTCTAAATCTAATTTCTTTAGTCGGTAACGAAGGGCTCGAAAGGTAATGCCCAGTTTTTTCGCTGCAGCCGTTTTATTCCAGCGAGTATCTTCTAAGGCTTGAACAATGGCTTTGCGCTCTAAATCTTCCAAATAGTCTTCTAGAGAGCTAACACCTCCTGGAGGTGGTGTGGTTGCTTGTAACGCAAGCGGGTTGCTAGTTTCAGTATCACTTAGCTTAAGGTCATCTCTTTGAATGATATCTTCCTCACAAAGGGTAAATGCTCTTTCTAAAGTGTTTTCCAGTTCTCTGACATTGCCTGGAAAAGCATAATTTTTCAGAGTAGCTAAGGCTTCTCTGGAAAGGTGGGGTGGTGTTAAATCACAACTATTGGCAATTTTATTCAAGAAATGCTGAGCCAATAAAGGGATATCTTCTGGGCGTTCTCTTAAGGGGGGAACTTTTAATTCAATAACATTGATTCGATAGAATAAGTCTTGGCGAAAATTCCCTTCATTAACCAGTTGATTAAGTTCTTTATGGGTTGCACTGAGAATCCTGATATCTACCTTAATTTCATTTTCAGTGCCCACGGGGCGGATCGACTTTTCTTGAATTGCTCGTAATAATTTAACTTGCATAGATATAGGTAAATCGGCTACTTCATCTAAAAATAAGGTGCCGCCATTAGCTGCTTGAAATAGCCCTGGTTTATCGTTAACAGCGCCGGTAAAGCTACCTTTTTTATGGCCAAAGAACTCACTTTCCATTAGTTCTGAAGGGATTGCACCACAATTGACGGGTATGAAAGGTGCGTCTGCACGGGCACCTTCTTCATGAATAAGTCGAGCCACTAATTCCTTACCGCTTCCAGATTCACCGCTGATATAAACAGGGGCTTGACTTCTAGCCAGTTTGATTACTTGTTTACGTAATTGCTTAATGGCTTTTGAGTCACCTAGTAACTGAGTTTCACTGGTAATTTTTACTTCGGCAGCATGATTGGACTTATTTAATTTTAAGGCAGAACTGACTAAATCACGCAGGCGTTGTAAGTCAACAGGCTTGGAAACAAAATCAAAAGCGCCAGCCTTTAATGCGGTAATAGCGGTATCCATATTGCCATAGGCAGTTATCATTGCGACTGGAATTTTACTGTAGTGTTGTTGGATGTGTTTAACTAGGTCAATACCATTTCCGTCAGGTAGGTTCATATCGGTTAAACAGAGATCAAAAGCCTGGTTGGTCAAGTGTTGATAAGCTTGTTCAAGGCTACTGGCTGCTTCAGTGTCTATTTTCATGCGTCCTAAGGTGATTTCCAAAAGCTCCCTAATATCTGGCTCATCATCAACTATTAGCACCAAAGGGTTTGCCATGGTTTTCAGTCTCATTGCTTTGATCTTATTGTTTAAGGTTCTAAGTAGCTTTGATTACGTTGTGGATGAGCAAATGTAATTCTAAAACAGCACCCACTTTCACTCCTTTTTATTAAGTTTAGGCTTGCCTGGTTAGCTTCACATAATTCTCTTGAAATATATAAGCCCAAACCAGTCCCAATGGTTTCGGTCGTATAAAAAGGCTCAAAAATTTGTTCAGATAGGCCATTTTGAATGCCAGGTCCTTTATCAATAATATCCACATAAGGTTGTCCAGTGTCCTGTTTCATACTAATGACAATTTTAAGATAGGCTTCCCCAGTATTTAGGTAGCTGTAGCGCAGACCATTTTGACAAAGGTTGGTGACTACTTGGCTTAATTGATGGGGGTCAAATACAACTTCAACTTGGCTATTAAAGGCTTGAATATCAAATAAGGGAGATTGAATGCCAGTAAAATGTTCTTCACTTAAATGTTTTCTCAACCATGGCTCAAGTTGTAGTGTTTCTGGTTGAGCTTGCTTTCGCTTAGCCACTTGTAAAATGTTTTCAATAATATTATTTACCCGTTTAGAGTGATTCTGAATAATTTCAATTAAACGCTCATCTGCTCTTGTGATATCCGGTGACTCGTGTAGTAACTGAGCGGCATGGCTGATGGCACCTAATGGATTTCTGATTTCATGGGCGATACTAGCAGTAAGACGGCCTAGTGAAGCCAGCTTGAGTTGTTGTGCCTGCTGGGTTAGTAATGAAATATCATCCAAAAAAACTAAAGTATTCACATGACCACTCATTGGTAAACGGGTGAAATTAGCTTTTACTTTTGGACTTTCAGTGGTTGCTTGAAAAGGTTCAATGCGGGTGCGTGGATTATTTTGCCATTTAATCAGGGCTTGCTTTAGCTGAGTAGAAGCTTGTTCAATGGTTTTAGGATAGTTACTGCTATTTAGCAAGAATTTTGCTGCTTCATTCATCATGATTAAATGTTGGTCGTTGCTAATGACAAGAATGCCAGTACGCATGCGTTGAATGATTACCTGATTGAGTTTCTGTAAATTAAAAAACTCTGTGCGGCGTTGTTCTGCTAGTTCTTCACTACGGCTTAATCGTTCTGAAAGGGTTTGGATAAAAAAAGCAGTAGCAAAATAAATTAACCCTAATAAACCGCTGCTAATTTGAGTTTGTAAGCCAATGGTTAAGTTAGTGCTGCGAAATAAGGTAATAGCAACAATACAAAGTGAAGCAATTGCAGCGAGTAAAAGCCCTAATTTACCTCTAATTAGAATATTGCCTGCTGCAACAGAAACGACGACTAAATTACCAAATGCCAGGTTTTTTGAGGTTTGCAATGAAAGTAATAAGCTCAATAGCAAAATATCTGTGCAGCTGATGCAAAAGGTAATAGCTGTTGAAGTGGGGTGGCGAATACTGATAAAGACAATAATGTTGATAAATAAATAAACAATTGAAAAAAGTTGTAGTGATTTTAGGTTGTCAGGATTGAACAACACAATATTCAAGGGACTAAAAGCACTAATAGTGAGGACTAACCCTAAAAGCAGTCGGTAAAGGTTATAGATACGCAACACTCTAAGATTAAGATTGGCTGGTGGTAGTGTTGACGTCTTATTATCCATTTTAATGGTTGTGGTTGCTTTTATTCTGTTTGCTTTAGTTTAGCAAAGCCAAGGAAGTTATTGATGTGGATGGGTTAGTGAACTCTGTTCTTTAACTAAAATTAATGGGACAATAGAGCAAGTAAAACCAGTTCAATGTGGGGGTTGGTATGACGGCTGTATTACGAATTGTGATGGCACAAGTGAATGTGTTGGTGGGGGATTTAGAAGGAAATACCCAACGAATTATTGAGACTGCACAGCAAGCAAAGCAACAGTTTGCGGCAGATATAGTTGTTTTTCCTGAGTTGTGTATTTGTGGGTATCCACCTGAAGACTTGTTATTGCGTGACAGCATGCAAACTCGGGTGCAACAGTCATTGCAAAAGTTACAAGCTGTTGAAGATATTTGCCTAGTTGTTGGTGCGCCTGGAGGAGCGAACAGTGAATATAACCAGGCTGTAGTATTGCATAATGGCCAGCAACTAGCTGTTTACTCTAAACAGTGCTTACCAAATTACCAAGTGTTTGATGAGCGCCGCTATTTTTTGCCTGGCAAAGAAGCGGTTGTATTTGAGTATAGGGGCATCAGGATAGGACTGACAGTTTGTGAAGATATTTGGTTTCCAGAACCTGTGACTCAAGCTAAAGCCGCAGGTGCTGAGTTGATCTTAAGCCTCAATGCTTCTCCGTTTCATCGAGGTAAAGAGGTAGAACGTAGAGAAGTTGCCAAGCAGCGATGCTTAGAAGTGCAACTGCCGATGGTTTATGTTAACCAAATGGGTGGGCAGGATGAGTTGGTATTTGATGGCGGCTCTTTTGCTATGGATAAAGATGGAACAGTGGCAGTGCAAGCTGAGTTTTATCAAGAAGGGATTTATTTGGCAGAGTATGATATTGATAGTCAATGCTTGATAAAGCAATCTAATCAGCCAGCAATTCCTGAATTACTTCCCAGTATCTATCAGGCATTAGTGCAGGGGGTGCGTGATTATGTCAATAAAAATGGCTTTAAGGGAGTTGTGTTGGGTTTGTCAGGTGGGATTGATTCTGCTCTAACCCTAGCAGTGGCAGTCGATGCGCTAGGGAGCGATCGTGTAGAGGCAGTGATGATGCCATTTCGCTATACCTCAAAAATGAGTCTGGAAGATGCAGAGCAAGAAGCAAAAACGTTGAGAGTGCGTTACTCAGTATTACCAATAGAGCCAATGTTTAATGCTTTTATGGAGACACTGGCTGATGAGTTTGCTGGCACCAATGTTGATACGACAGAAGAGAATTTGCAAGCCCGTTGTCGTGGAGTGTTGTTAATGGCTATTTCTAATAAAAAAGGCTACTTGGTATTAACTACAGGTAACAAAAGTGAAATGGCCGTGGGGTACGCCACTTTATATGGTGATATGGCAGGTGGCTTTGATGTATTGAAGGATGTGCCTAAGTCATTAGTTTACCAATTATCCAGCTACTGCAATCGTAATGGTATTGTTATTCCTGAACGCGTGATTGAAAGGCCACCCTCTGCTGAGTTAGCTCCGGATCAAGTCGATCAGGATTCATTGCCCCCTTATGATGTATTGGATGAAATTTTGGCGCTTTATATTGAGCAGGATAAAAGTGCTGAGGCAATTATTGAGGCGGGTTTTCAGCGAGAAGATGTATACCGCGTCTTACGTTTAGTGGATATTAATGAATACAAACGACGTCAGGCAGCCATTGGGGTGAGGGTTACAGCAAGAGGTTTTGGTCGTGATCGACGCTACCCTGTAACCAACGGCTGGAAGCTGGGCATTTAAAACTTATAATAAGGCAAAATAAAAAAGGGAAGCATCGCTTCCCTTTTTTGGTGATACATTATATATAGTGGGGATTATTCCTCTGTCTCAGGCTCTTCAGGTTGCTCAGAACCATCATCACCAACTACACCGAAGGTCATGATGTTTAACCAAGAACGCTCGCCTGTAGTTTCTTCATCTTCAGCACTTTCTTGCTGTGGCTGCTC
Source organism: Spartinivicinus ruber (assembly GCF_011009015.1). Taxonomy (NCBI): domain Bacteria; kingdom Pseudomonadati; phylum Pseudomonadota; class Gammaproteobacteria; order Oceanospirillales; family Zooshikellaceae; genus Spartinivicinus; species Spartinivicinus ruber. The sequence continues at coordinate 4,939,343 of NZ_CP048878.1, read as the reverse complement.
TTCCTTAGCTGGTTGCAATAATGACTGGCGGCTAGGGGGAATACTTTCTTCAGGGTCATCTAACAAACCAAAACTGATGATATTCCAGACTGATGGGTCAACATCATAATAAACTTTGTACTTAGCAAAATTACCCTGACTGTCCAGAGATGGGTGCTTAGGGTAATTAGTGCGCAGCACTTTTAAGGCATTATTGGCCGCTTTAGCTAGGCCTAAGTGCTGGTTAGCTTCAACTAAAATGGCTAGTGCATCAGGTATTGCTGGAGTTTCCTGCATATTCTCAAGTACGTAACGGGCGCGGTTAGCGGCAGCCACATAGGCTTTGCGTTTCATGTAGTAGTTAGCTACATGGATTTCATAACGTGATAATTGGTTGCGTAGGTGAATCATCCGCTTTTGCGCGTCAGGGGCATAACGGCTGTTAGGAAAGCGCTTAAGCAACTCAGCAAATTCATTGAATGAATCTCTTGCCTGGCCTGGGTCGCGCTTACTCATATCAATTTCAACAAAGCGCTCAATAAAGCCAACATCGGCAGTGTAAGAAGCAAGGCCCTTCATATAGTACGCATAATCAACATTTTCATGTTGGGGGTGAAGTCGAATAAAGCGCTCAGCTGAGGCTTTTGCGGCTTCTTGTTCCTGATTTTTGTAGTAGGCAAAAATTAGATCGAGCTGAGCTTGCTCTGCATAAGAGCCAAAAGGGAAGCGTGACTCTAAGGCGCGTAGTTTATCAATGGCCTCACTGTAATTACTGGTATCGAGAGCGAGCTGAGCTTGCTGATATAATTCAGCCTCAGTTAAATGTTCGGGAATATCTTTTTTGCTATCGGATGCACAAGCACTGAGCAATAACGCCAGGCTTAGCAATAATGAATACTTAATCATGCGCACCATTAATAGAGTTCCTTAGCTGTGGCTTAAATACCCTTCGCATTGGGTATAATGTAATCACCAATAAATAAAATGGCGTATATTTAAATTTTAATAGATACAAGCTTCCCATAAGCTGCCATTGGATGACGATAGCTGTCAAATAAGGCTTTTATATGGCAGTTTAAAGCTATTTCTTTAAACGCTGTTGTTTAAGTCGGTGCTGGGTGAAACTACTCATGATTTACCCAAAGCTAATGGTTTGTTAGAAGGCCAACTGTGATAAACTCCCAAGCATTATTACCCGTTATAACCGTTCATTATCCATTACCACCTAATAATGTTAATGACGATTTACCATTCGCACTGACTGTAAAACGTGAAGCGGCTTCAAAATAATCGCTGTATTTAACCACAGCTAGTGAAGTAAACCAAAGTAAACCCCTGTAGTTGACAATTTTTTGCGAAAATCATCCCATGGCTGAACATATTGTACTGGAATCTGTTGTACCTTTTGAGCAGGGCGGTGGCCGGCTAGACCAAATTGCAGCGCGCTGTTTTCCTGACTTTTCCAGAGCTAAGCTGCAAGCTTGGATTAAACAAGGGGAGCTAACCGTTGATAATGTGGCTCGTAAACCAAAAGATAAGCTCTATGGTGGTGAGCTGCTTCGATTAAATGCACTGGTTGAAGATGATGAGACCCATCAGCCAGAAGAAATTGAGCTCAACATTGTCTATGAAGATGATGACATTTTGGTGCTTAACAAGCCTGAAGGCTTAGTTGTCCATCCGGCTGCGGGCCATCATAGTGGTACTTTATTGAATGCGTTGCTACATCATTGTCCCGATTTGGCCAGTGTTCCTCGTGCTGGCATAGTGCATCGGTTGGATAAAGACACCACCGGGATTATGGTGGTAGCGAAAAACCTGGCAGCACATACCAGTTTGGTAGCCCAATTGCAGGACAGGGCAATATCCCGTGAGTATGAAGCCATTGCCTGTGGAGTTATGACGGCAGGTGGCACCGTAGACCAGCCGATCGGCCGCCACCCAACGCAGCGTACCAAAATGGCAGTGATTGATTCTGGTAAAGAAGCAGTGACCCATTACCGGGTATTACATCGGTTCCGTGCGCACACGCATGTGCGAGTTAAATTAGAAACAGGGCGAACTCACCAAATTCGAGTTCACATGAGTCATATTCACTACCCATTGCTTGGTGATCAGGTTTATGGCGGGCGCTTAAAATTGCCAAAAGGGGCAAGCAGTGAGTTTATAAGTAGTCTGCAACAGTTTAAACGACAGGCGCTGCATGCTCGACAACTGGGTTTATATCATCCCACAACTGATGACTATATGGAGTGGGAAACCCCTTTGCCTGAAGACTTTAAGCAACTACTGCAACTGTTGGCCGATGACCAGCAAAGCTGTGAGGCATAAGAGGTATTTGTGAACAGTACCCCCCCTCAATTATTAATACCTGACTGGCCGGCACCTGCAACGGTTCGCTCAGTTGTGACTACACGGCAGTCAGGTATAAGTCAGCCGCCTTATGACTATTTTAACCTGGCTTTACATGTAGGGGACAATGAAGAGAGAGTGCAAGCCAATCGTCAGTGGTTGCAAAACCAGTTTTCCCTCCAACAAACTCAATGGCTTGAGCAGGTGCATGGTATAAACGTAGTTGCAGCAAATTATGAATCTGCAGCAGCGGTGCCGCAAGCAGATGCTGTATTTACTCGTCAAACACAACTAGCTTGTGCAGTAATGACAGCAGACTGTTTACCTGTTTTATTTTGCTCAAAGCAGGGAGACTGGGTAGGCGCTGCGCATGCGGGCTGGAGAGGTCTGTCTGCAGGAATACTGCAACAGCTAGTGGATTTTTATTCAGGCAAAAAGCAAGACCTAATAGCTTGGTTAGGTCCAGCTATAGGTCCTGAGCAATTCGAAGTAGGGCTTGAAGTGAAGGAAGCCTTTCAGCACTTAGGTAGTGATGCTGAAGCTGCATTTCAGCTAACGAAAAGGCCTGGGCATTATTTAGCTGATCTTTACTGGCTTGCAGAGCTGCAACTGAATCAGCTGGGGATTGATCAAGTATATGGCGGTGGTTTTTGCACCTATAGTGACCACCAACGTTTTTATTCTTATCGGCGTTCGTCACAAACGGGGCGAATGGCAAGTTTGATTTGGCTGGAAGCGTAAAAAGTCATTCAATTGCCCCAAGTCAACAGACATTCCTTGAAAACCGATTAACTATCTCCATATAAACTAATAAGTAACCTGGTAGGCTCAAGAATAAATTACAAATACGCGTAATCTCACCGGTGAACCTTTTCTTATACAGGCTATTGCAGCTAATGTTAATGCAACAGTTGTGGCCTACTTATGTAAAAAATTTATAGGTGGATTTAGGAATGAGAGTTGACCGATTAACCAGTAAACTACAAATGGCTTTGGCTGATGCCCAATCAATCGCAGTGGGTCGTGATCACAATTATTTGGAGCCAGTGCACCTCATGGCTGCACTGCTGGATCAAAAAGGTGGTTCGATCAAGCCTCTGTTAATGCAAGTTGGCTTTGACATTAGCTTACTAAAACAGGGGTTGGAAAAAGCATTAGATAATTTACCTGTTGTTTCAGGTGGTGATGCTGATATTCAAATGTCCCCCCAGCTTGGACGGCTACTGAACTTAGCCGATAAATTATCACAAAAAGCCGGTGATCAGTTTATTTCCAGCGAAACCATTTTGCTTGCGGCAATGGAAGATAAAGGTCCGGTTGGGGAGCTGTTAAGTAGTCAGGGAGTCAGTCAGCAAGCTCTGGAAACCGCAGTTAAAAACCTGCGCGGTGGCCAGGCAGTTAATGATCCCAACGCAGAAGAACACCGTCAGGCATTAGACCGTTACACTATTGATTTAACGGTGAAGGCTGAAAAAGGCCAGCTTGACCCTGTGATTGGCCGTGATGATGAAATTCGCCGGACAATTCAAGTATTACAGCGTCGTACTAAAAATAACCCGGTTTTAATTGGTGAACCAGGAGTTGGTAAAACTGCTATTATTGAAGGTTTGGCTCAGCGTATCATTAATGGTGAAGTGCCCGATGGTTTAAAAGATAAACGTATTTTAGCGTTGGATATGGGGGCGCTGATTGCTGGTGCGAAGTTTCGAGGTGATTTTGAAGAGCGTTTAAAAGCAGTTTTAAATGAGCTGGCCAAACAGGAAGGAAGGGTCATCCTGTTTATTGATGAACTCCATACCATGGTCGGAGCAGGTAAGGCTGAGGGATCGATGGATGCTGGTAATATGTTAAAGCCTGCTCTAGCGCGAGGTGAACTTCATTGTGTAGGGGCGACAACCTTAGATGAATATCGCCAATATGTTGAAAAAGATGCTGCCTTAGAGCGTCGCTTCCAAAAAGTGTTAGTTGATGAGCCTAACGAAGAAGACACTATCGCTATTTTGCGTGGTTTAAAGGAGCGCTACGAAGTACATCATGGGGTAGATATTACAGACTCTGCCATTATTGCAGCGGCTAAGTTGTCTCATCGTTATATTACTGACCGACAACTGCCGGATAAAGCTATTGATTTAATTGATGAAGCTGCTAGCCGCATTCGGATGGAAATGGACTCAAAACCAGAAAGTATGGATCGGCTAGAACGTCGCTTAATTCAGTTGAAAATTGAGCGCGAAGCACTGAAAAAAGAAGATGATGAAGCTTCCAAAAAACGTTTCAGCAAATTGCAAGACGATATTAGTAAACTTGAAAAAGAATACGCTGATTTAGAAGAAGTCTGGAAGTCAGAAAAAGCTTCATTGCATGGCTCGCAAAAAGTAAAGGAAGAGTTAGAGCGGGCGAGAACCGAGTTGGAAGCTGCGCGCCGAAGTGGTGATTTAGCAAGGATGTCTGAACTGCAATATGGTCGGATTCCTGAACTGGAAAAACAGTTGGATTTAGCCAGTCAGGCTGAAATGAATGATATGCGCTTACTGCGTAATCGGGTATCTGAAGAGGAAATTGCTGAAGTCGTTTCAAAGTGGACTGGTATCCCTGTTGCGAAGATGCTTGAAGGTGAAAGGGAAAAACTACTGCGAATGGAAGAGGCTTTACATCACCGAGTAATCGGTCAAGATGAAGCTGTGCTTGCTGTATCTAATGCAGTGCGCCGATCTCGGGCTGGGTTGGCTGATCCTAATCGGCCCAATGGATCCTTTATGTTTTTGGGGCCTACAGGGGTTGGTAAAACAGAGTTATGTAAGTCATTAGCCGAATTTTTATTTGATACCGAAGAAGCCATTATTCGGATTGATATGTCTGAATTTATGGAGAAGCATTCAGTAGCACGGTTGGTCGGTGCTCCTCCAGGTTATGTAGGTTATGAGGAAGGTGGCTACCTGACAGAAGCTGTACGTCGTCGGCCTTATTCTGTGGTATTGCTGGATGAGGTGGAAAAAGCTCATCCTGATGTATTTAATATTTTGCTGCAGGTATTAGAAGATGGTCGCTTAACTGATGGCCAAGGTCGGACTGTTGACTTTAAAAATACTGTCGTGGTCATGACTTCTAATTTGGGGTCTGATTTGATTCAAAAGCAAGCCCAAGATTTTGAAAGCCTGAAAGCAACACTTATGGACATTGTAGGAGACCACTTTAGACCTGAGTTTGTAAACCGGGTGGATGAGTTAGTAGTGTTTCATGGCTTGTCAGTAGAGCAAATAAAAGGCATTGCTGAAATACAACTGAATCGTTTGCGGCAACGACTGCAGGAAAAAGACTTAAATTTGCAGCTTGCTGATAGTGTGCTTGAAAAGCTGGTGAATGTTGGGTTTGATCCGGTTTATGGGGCAAGGCCTTTAAAAAGAGCAATACAACGTTGGCTGGAAAACCCTTTAGCTCAAGAAATACTAGCAGGCAAATACAACCCAGGTGAAACTATTCAAGTGGGTTTAGTGAATGATCAGATAACTTTCAGTTAAGGCGCAAATATAATGGTTGTCCGTAAAGTTATTACATAACTTTGTGGGTAAAACACTAACACTTGACAACTGATGGAGTAACTGCTGTAAAGTGGTAGTCTAAATTGCAGCCTATGTTTAAACGCTTTTGCAATAAAGTGAATAAACAAGGCTACAGGTTAGCTTTACGTTGTAAAGTAATGTTAAAAGTTCAGCACATTGGATGTAATTATTTGAGTTGACGGCACTCCTGTTTACCCTATAATTCATGTGCTTAATTAATATCGGATCGATCTATGTCTAATCAACAAACTGGCACAGTTAAGTGGTTTAACGAATCAAAAGGCTTTGGATTTCTGGAGCAAGAGTCGGGCCCTGATGTGTTCGTCCATTATAGTGCTATTCAAGGTACTGGGTTTAAAGTGTTAACTGAAGGTCAACAAGTACAGTTTACTGTTGCTCAAGGGCCTAAAGGCTTGCAAGCTGAGAATGTAGTTCCCCTATAAGTAATAATTATTGCTTATATATTGTGGGTGGTGTTTATTGCACTGCCCCAAGTCTCTTTATTCTTATCAATCCCTCTTAATTTTGCCTTTGTATTGTCTGAAAATGTTGTGGTGGCTATCTAATAGTAGTTATTTAACCATAACTAGGTTTCAACGCTAGGCGTAGCTCTGTTTAATTTAATTGTCACTAATACAGTTCTAGTACTAGAAAGGTTTACTAGGTAGCCGCCGAACAATAATACAATTCCAGTACTAAATAGCATGCCTGACAAGCCTACTTTCTGTATAATGTCGTGGGTAAAGAAGGGGCAATAACATTTACCAAATAGTATTTCGGGGGTGAAATTTACCCAGTGACCTGACTCAATAAAGTGTAATATTTGTAAAATTACTACAAAGATAGTGGCAACAATTGCAAATGTGCCAGCAGTGCTGAATAAAAGGGAAATTAATTGTAGAACCAGTTTAAATAGCTGAGTCAGTTTTGACTTGAAATTATCAGGTAAAGAAGTATTAGATTGGTTCATACTAAGCTCTTGTGGTATTAGTTGTAATTCAAGACTGATTTTAAAAGTTTAGTGGGCAATATTAGAGGGGTTTTTGAATTTCTGAATAATAATTTGCTGCTTTGTTTATAAAAAACAGGGCGAAGGGCTTTGTTAATGTTTTTATTAAATCAGATAACAAAGACAGAAATACTGTCTGCAGAAAAATAATGTTTTAACTTGTAAAGCTGGTTTTTTTTTAGAAGCTACGTGAAATTAGTAATAGGATAAGGTTTATTTAAATTAAGCTTGGAATTGGGGTTTGATTATTGTTTTTTACTTTTGAATGGTACCAGCGGGCGGACTCGAACCGCCACGCTATCGCTAGCAATGGATTTTGAATCCATCGTGTCTACCAATTTCACCACGCTGGCATAATTGGTGCGAAGTATAACAAAGGATTATGTAAGGTCAACTGTTAATTTCCAATCAGCTGTATTGCGTATGCACACTTCTAACCCTGGCTAGCTGTCCCTATTTTCATCAAGGGTTTCCATGAGAATCTACTTTTTCTGATTGGTCCAGCGGCACTTTTTCGGTAAGCTAGCGTGTTTTTATAGCTGTTGTACTGAAACATGCAAGTTAAAGATTTTAGCTTTGAACTACCTGAAGAGTTGATTGCCCAGTATCCTTTAGAATCTCGCTCGGGAAGCAGGCTACTATGCTTGAATGGAAAGACGGGTGAGATTGCTCATCAACAGTTTTGCCAGCTAGTTGATATGTTACAACCTGGCGATCTGTTGGTGTTTAACGATACCCGAGTGATTCCTGCCAGAATATTTGGTCAGAAAGAAACTGGCGGTAAGCTAGAAATATTAGTGGAACGAATTGAGTCGGATAGCCAAGTATTAGCTCACATCAAGGCAAGCAAACCACCCAAACCAGGTAGTAGAATCAAACTGGCAAATGATGTCTGGGTGACCATGCTCGAGCGAGTTGATAGTTTGTTCCGCCTGCAGTTTCCTGGAACACAAACTGTATTAGATGTTTTAGACGTAATTGGCCATATGCCACTGCCGCCGTATATGAAGCGAGATGATGAGTTGGCAGACAGAGAACGATATCAAACCGTATATAACAGCAAACCCGGAGCGGTAGCTGCACCAACTGCAGGTTTGCATTTTGATCAGGCAATAATTTCTCAGCTTGAAAAAAAAGGTATTAATAAAGCATTTGTTACCTTGCATGTGGGGGCAGGAACATTCCAGCCAGTCAGGGTAGACAATGTGCTAGACCATAAAATGCATGCTGAGCTGATTGAAGTGACACCGGAAGTTTGCCAGTTAGTGAAGCAAACTCAGGCGGCAGGTAAGCGCGTTATTGCAGTAGGTACCACTAGTGTGCGCTGTTTAGAAACTGCGAGTATGACGGGTGAAATTGCACCTTACCAAGGGGAAACTGATATTTTTATTTACCCAGGTTATCAGTTTAAAGCGGTTGATGCCTTAGTAACTAATTTCCACTTACCAGAATCCACATTGCTGATGTTGGTGTCAGCGTTTGCAGGTGCAGAAACAATCAAAAAAGCTTATCAGGAAGCGGTTGAGCAAAGATATCGATTCTTTAGTTATGGCGACGCCATGTTTATCAGCCAACGTCAGAATTAATTGATTTTATTTAAATAGTGTTGAGTACTTTATGGCTCGTGAATGTTTTTTAAAGTTTGAGCAAGTTACGACAGATGGTCTTGCCCGCCGATCCAGGTTGCATTTCCCGCGAGGTGTTGTTGAAACACCAGCCTTTATGCCGGTGGGTACATACGGCACCGTTAAAGGGATGTTACCAAGAGATATAGAAGGCATTGGCGCACAAATTATATTGGGTAATACCTTTCACCTAATGCTAAGGCCTGGCACAGATATTATTTCTGCACATGGTGACTTGCATGACTTTATCGGCTGGGAAAAGCCTATTCTGACTGATTCTGGTGGCTTTCAAGTCTTTAGTTTGGGTGAAATGCGAAAAATTACTGAAGACGGTGTGACTTTTCGTTCACCCGTTGATGGTTCCAAAGTATTTATAAGCCCCGAGCGTTCTATGGAAGTGCAACGAGCACTTGGCTCAGATATTGTGATGATATTTGATGAATGCACGCCTTATCCTGCCACACATGATCAAGCCAAACGCTCAATGGAGTTGTCATTACGTTGGGCAGATCGAAGCAAACGAGCCCATGGTGATAACCCCTCTGCTTTATTTGGGATTATTCAAGGGGGGATGTATCAGGATCTGCGTGAGCAGTCACTTAAGTCATTAAAAGAAATTGATTTTGATGGCTATGCGATAGGTGGTTTATCGGTTGGGGAGCCAAAACATGAAATGATGCAGGTGTTATCTGGGGTGACCCCCTTGATGCCTGAGAATAAGCCCCGATATTTGATGGGTGTGGGTACACCTGAGGATATTGTCGAGGCAGTCAGACGAGGTGTTGATATGTTTGACTGTGTAATGCCCACCCGAAATGCTCGTAACGGACATTTATTTACTTCTACAGGAGTGGTTAGAATTCGTAATGCGGCCAATAAAGCAGATACTGGCCCATTAGATGCTGAGTGTGATTGTTATACCTGTAATAATTTTAGTCGAGCTTATTTGCATCATTTGGACAAGTGTAAAGAGATTCTAGGCTCTCAGCTCAATACGATTCATAATTTGCGTTATTACCAGAAGCTGATGGCGGGCTTACGGGAAGCCATTGCAAATCATCAGCTAACTGAATTTGTGGCAGAGTTTTATCAAAAACGCGGTGAAACAGTACCTTCGCTAGGTTAGTGCATACAAATACTGATTTATATTAACAACGGAGTAATACAACAATGAGTTTATTTATTAACGAAGCTTTTGCCGCTCCAGCTGCTGCACCACAAGGTGGTGGGATGATTCAAATTGGCATGTTGGTGCTAATGGTTGCAGTATTTTATTTCCTGTTAATTCGCCCACAGAAAAAGCGAATGAAAGATCATCAGCAGCTGGTTGAAAACCTTAACAAGGGCGATGAGGTTGTTACTAATGGTGGGATTGTAGGTAAAGTCACAAAGGTCTCTGAACAATTTGTCACATTGCAGGTTTCTAACAATGTGGAGTTGAATTTTCAGAAGCAGGCCATATCTGCAGTATTACCAAAAGGTACTATCAAAGCGATTTAATAATCTAGCGACTTAATCATCACTAACGGTTCAGCTAGAGAAAAAGCTTTTTTTAATAGCCTTTGTTAGTTGATTAACCCGCCAACCACTGACCCGTCAGGCAAGCACTGGCTTGCCGGGTTCTGTTGAAACAAGAAGGAATATAGGGCAGAACCATGCTCAATAAGTATCCAATTTGGAAGTATTTCCTCATCATTTTTATTGTCTCGATAGGGGTAATTTATGCATTGCCCAATTTGTATCAAGATGATCCAGCCATTCAAATCTCCCATGATCGGTCTGTAAATCCAATTTCTGAGTCAACCCTTCAGCAAGCCAAAGAGCGCTTACAGAAGCAAAATATTGAGATAAAAGCATTTGAAGTGACTAGTAAAGGTGGGGGGTTACTCAGGCTAACTAGCTTTGAAGATCAGTTGAAGGCTAAGTCAATTATTAAAGATTGGCTAGGGGATGAATATATTGTTGCCCTCAACCTAGCAGCAACGACACCTGATTGGCTGCGGTCGATGGGGGCAGGCCCAATGAAACTGGGCTTGGATTTGAGTGGGGGCGTTCACTTTTTATTGGAAGTGGATATGGGTAAAGCTATTGCTACTCGGTTAAAAGGTATTCACAACGAAGTTCGCTCAGAGCTTGGTAAACAAAGTGTACGCTATAAGGTTGCAAACCATTCTACCAATACTCGCTGGGTGTTGAATTTCAAAAATGAAGGCAACCGTGATAAGGCGATCAGTATGATTCGTGGTAAGTATACGGATCTTCAAGTGAATGCTGGTGAAGATGGCGCTGTTTATTGGGTGAGCTATCAGTTTTCTGAGCTAAAAGTAAAAGATATTGAGGATTACGCTATTAAGCAGAACCTGACTTCACTGCGAAATCGGGTTAATGAGCTAGGGGTTTCAGAACCACTGGTACAACGACAAGGCCGTAATCGAATAGTTGTTGAGCTGCCAGGTGTGCAAGATACTGCGGAAGCTAAAAAAATCATTGGTAAAACCGCTAACCTGGAGTTTCGTTTAGAAGCCCCTCTTGATGCCAAAGCAGGTCAATATGAAATTGTTGATCGCAAAGAGGGCAGCCAGGCTAAGTTAGAAAAGAAAATTATTGTGACGGGAGATCAGGTTGCTGATGCTCGTGATAGCTTTGATGAAAATGGCCGCCCTCAAGTTAATATCACCTTGAGCGGAGGTGGTGGTCAGCTGATGAATAAGTCGACTCGTACTAATGTTGGTCGTCGCATGGCAGTTATTTTTATTGAAGAGCGGCCTTATACCAAAGAAGTTGAGCAAGTGGTTGATGGTAAAACCACCATTGTCAAAGAAACAAGGTTTAAAGAAGAAAGAAAGGTTATTAGCTTAGCCACTATTCAATCCGCGCTGGGTACTCAATTTAGAATCACTGGTTTGGACTCTGTTGCAGAGTCCAAAGAGTTGGCTCTGCTACTAAGAGCGGGTGCTTTTGCTGCGCCAATGTACTTTGTTGAGGAACGTACTGTTGGTCCAAGCTTGGGTAAAGAAAATATTGAGCTGGGCTTTAAGTCTGTGGTGGTAGGCTTTATTTTGGTGCTGTTATTTATGCTGGTTTATTACAAAGTATTTGGTTTATTTGCCAATATTGCTTTGGGGTTAAACCTGGTTCTGTTAATCGCCTTTATGTCTATCTTATCAGCTACTCTGACTTTGCCAGGTATAGCAGGGATTGTATTGACTGTGGGGATGGCGGTGGATGCGAATGTGTTAATTTTCTCCAGAATTAAAGAAGAAATGAAGCGTGGATTGCCCTTGCAGCATGCTATTCATGAAGGTTATGACCGTGCCTTTGTGACAATTCTGGATGCAAATATTACCACCTTGTTAGTCGCTATTATTCTTTATGGAGTGGGCACTGGCCCAGTACGAGGTTTTGCTGTCACTTTATCTATCGGTATTGTGACTTCAATTTTTACTGCCATCGTAGTGACGCGTGGATTGGTTAATTTGACCCATGGTGGTCGTCAACTGAAAAAGCTGTGGATATAACTTTCTTAGTTTTGATAGCAGATTAAAGGCAAAAGGATGAATGACAACAACGAAAAAGTGTTGAATTTTATGGGCGGGCGGGTAGTCGCTGCTGCGCTCTCTATCGCCCTCGTGTTAGGCTCGATTATTTCGCTCTTTTCCAGCCAACTGCAATTTGGTTTGGATTTTACAGGAGGAACTTTAATTGAGCTTGGCTATGATAAAACTGCCGACTTGGAAAATATTCGTAAAGAGTTACAGTCTGCTGGCTACCCTGATGCGGTAGTGCAAGATTTTGGCTCAGATAAGGATGTGTTGGTACGTATTGCAGGTGATAAACCATCACTGGGGAATGATGTGGCTGCAATACTCAAATCATCTTATGACGGAGAAATTGAGTTAAGGCGTTCAGAGTTTGTTGGTCCTCAAGTGGGTGAAGAGCTACGAGAGGATGGTGGACTGGGTATGTTGCTAGCGCTTGGAGTGGTGATGCTTTATATCGCTGCTCGTTTCCAGTTTAAGTTTGCGCTGGGGGCTGTACTAGCATTGGCCCATGATGTCATTATTACACTTGGTGTTTTTTCTGTTTTTAATTTGAGCTTTGACCTAACCGTGTTGGCTGCACTACTAGCTGTTATTGGTTATTCACTGAATGACACCATTGTTGTTGCTGACCGTATTCGTGAAAACTTTAGAAAATTAAGGAAAGCAACGCCAATCGAAGTGATAAATGCCTCCCTTACTCAAACATTAGGCAGAACCTTGGTTACTTCGCTTACTACGTTGTTAGTGTTAGTGGCATTATTTATTTATGGTGGTGAATTAATTCATAACTTTGCGTTAGCTTTAATTATTGGTGTTGGTGTTGGTACTTATTCATCAATTTATGTGGCAGCTAATATACTGCTGCTGATGAAGATTAGTCGCGAAGACTTAATGCCGCCAGAGGTGGAGCAAGAGCCTGCCGACGAGCTTCCATAAACAGTCGAAAAGAAAAAAGGTGGCATTAAGCCACCTTTTTTCTTGGGTGCTCTTGTTTTGAGTTTATTTGAAGCCTTTTGATAGGTGGGGCTGAATTTGCTGCAATACTGTTTTAAAACACTTTGGGTTGCCGCAAACAATCTGACCGTTATCCATGAATTCATGGCCACCTTTAAAATCGCTAACCAGTCCACCGGCTTCTTGAACTAGTAATATGCCGGCAGCAATGTCCCACTGGCTTAAGCCAAACTCCCAGTAAGCGTCATAACGACCAGCAGCTACATAGGCTAAATCAAGGGCTGCAGACCCAGCTCGACGAACCCCGGCAGTTTGCTCAACCAGCGCTTTAAACATGCCAAGGTAATCATCAATTCTATCCATTTGATCTGGACGGAAAGGGAAGCCAGTTGCAATTAAGGATTCGTTTAAAGGTCTATTTTTGCTGACGCGAATGCGCTTACCATTGAGTTGTGCACCTCTGCCACGGCTAGCAGAAAATTCTTCTTTACTGATTGGGTCTAAAACAATGGCATGTTCAATACGGCCTTTATATTGACAAGCAATGGAAACTGCGAAGTGAGGAATGCCATGAATAAAGTTAGTGGTGCCATCAAGTGGGTCAATTATCCAGAGGTATTCTTGACCTTCGCCATGGCCAGGGTGATGGCCTGTTTCTTCTCCATAGAACCCATGATTTGGATAGGCTTTTTTTAATGTACGCAGAATAACTTTTTCTGCAGCCTGGTCTACTTCAGTAACAAAGTCGCGCTCGCCTTTCTTGTTTACGGCTAGTACATCAAGCTGCTCGATAGCGCGCTCTATCACGTCACCAGCATTGCGGGCAGCCCTCAAGGCTATGTTAAGCATTGGTTGCATAGGAAAATCACTTTGGCATGTAAAAGAACAAAAAAGAAATTATATCAGACAATAACTTGCAGTCATTAATTTTAGTTCATCAGTATTGGTATATGGGGAAATTAACAGGTATGGGGCTGCTCATACTTTCTACCAGTTACTTTGTAGGTAGGAACTCTGTTAAAATTAGCGGCTTGATTTCACCGAATAAGACAGTTGGGTACGACTTGTGTTGGATAATATTAGAGTGGTGTTAGTAAACACCTCTCACCCTGGTAATATTGGGGCAGTTGCTAGAGCAATGAAAACCATGGGGCTGAGTGATTTACGGTTAGTTGCACCAGACGAATACCCTCACCCTTATGCTACAAGTCGGTCGGCAGGTGCTGAAGATATACTTGATCAGGCTATGGTTGTGTCTAGTTTGCAAAAGGCTGTTGGGGATTGTCAGTTAGTAGTAGGCACCAGTGCCCGTGAAAGGAAAATACCTTGGCCATTGATCAACCCTAGAGAGTGTGCTGAGCTAGCAGGGCAAGCCTGTGAGGCAAGTAAACAAGTTGCTATCGTATTTGGGCGAGAGGATCGTGGTTTAACTAATGATGAACTGGCTCTGTGCAACTACCATGTCAATATTCCAGCTTGTGAAGGTTATAGTTCATTGAATCTTGGGGCAGCAGTTCAAGTTGTTACTTATGAGCTTCGAATGTATCAGCTTGCGCAAGATAAACCAGTAAATAACCAGCTAGCATCCCATGAAAGTGCCTTTCCTGATGCTTCCCATGAAGAAGTAGAACGATTTTTAGCTCACTTTGAAGAGTTGCTTACTCAAATTGAGTTTCTTGACCCCACTAATCCGGGGATGGTTATGACAAGGTTCCGCCGTTTATTCCAGCGAGCCATGTTAGATAGTAGAGAAGTTAACATGCTGCGCGGTGTTTTGTCTGATACCCAACGGATAATCAAACAACTTAGCAAGACTAAATCATAGGCTAATTCACCATGTTTGAGCGTCTCCGAGAAGATATTGCCAGTGTTTTTGATCGTGACCCTGCAGCTAGGAATACCTTTGAGGTATTAACCAGTTATCCAGGAGTACATGCTTTACTGTTCCATCGTTTAAGCCACAAGCTTTGGTGTAAAGGTTTTAAGTGGCTGGCTCGGTTTATTTCATCTATTGCTCGTTTGCTAACGGGCATTGAAATTCATCCAGGTGCAACCATCGGGCGACGCTTTTTTATTGACCATGGAATGGGAGTTGTAATAGGTGAAACTACTGAAATTGGTGATGATGTAACTCTATATCAAGGGGTTACCTTAGGAGGAACCAGTTGGAACAAAGGTAAGCGTCACCCTACCTTGGCTAATGGAGTAGTTGTTGGTGCAGGTGCCAAAGTGCTTGGGCCTTTCACTGTTGGTGAAAATGCCAAAGTTGGCTCAAATGCAGTGGTCACTAAACCGGTGCCAGCAGGAGCTACGGTGGTGGGAATTCCGGGGCGAATCATTCAGAAAGTTTCTACTAATGGGGTAGACCCTCGTCACCAGGCGATGGCAGAAAAAATTGGCTTTGATGCTTATGGGGTAACGCAAAATATGCCTGACCCTGTCGCTAAGGCAGTAACAAGCTTGTTGGAGCATTTACATGCAGTTGATACCAAAATTGATGTCATGTGCACAGGCCTGAAAGACTTAGGTATTAATTACTGTGATAAAGCATTGCCGGAGTTAAATGAAGAAGACTTTGTTTCAGTAAAGGAAAATGGCCATTCGAACTCAGTGGTTGACTCTTATTCTGACCAGAAGTCTTTTAACTTTGAAAGCTCAGCTCAAGCTGAACAAGAGGTGGATGAACCTGCGGAAGAAAAAGATAAAGATAATGTCGCTTAGCAGTAAAAATACTTGACTAAAATACTAGGTTAAATACTTGATCATTTTAGTTGGTTTTAGCATAATCTTTAATTAAAGCCTGCTGATAAGTTTTTGGTGGCAGGAAAGGTTTATCAAGCCCTTGTTAAGTTATCCCTGTCACCTATGAAAAGCTTGGAGCTTATACAAACCGTTGCTTGATGTGTGGGCGCTTGAATGTCTGAGCAGAGCAAACGAAGCGGCAATTATATACAGGGCTTTTCAGAATTGTAAGCGATAACAGCAATCGACCTACAGAGTAATCGACATGCGCTTAACTACCAAAGGCCGTTACGCAGTTACAGCAATGTTAGACCTTGCCCTACATGCTGATAAAGGGCCAGTTGCGCTTGCAGATATATCTGAGCGGCAGGGAATTTCATTATCTTATCTGGAGCAACTGTTTGCCAAACTAAGGCGTAATGAGCTAGTGACTAGTATTCGTGGACCTGGTGGTGGCTACCAGTTAAGCCGCTCATCTCAAGCAATCCATGTGGCTCAAGTCATTGATGCAGTAAATGAATCTGTTGATGCGACCCGTTGCCATGGCAAGACAGGTTGTCAACAAGGCGATACTTGCCTGACCCATCATTTGTGGTGTGATTTGAGCAAACAAATACATAATTTTTTGAGTGGTATTAGCTTGGCTGACTTGGTTGCTCAGCGGGAAGTACGTGATGTTGCTTCTCGCCAAGAGGAACGGGTGAGCAGCCAAAAGCAAAGTGAGCAACAACCAGTAGAGAGAATTGATGCTTCATCATTAACTTAAATTAGTCAATATTAAAGTTGAGTTACGACTACTTTTTACCGTGTGAATAAATAAGTTGAAGCATTAAAAAGATTAAACGATCAACAACAAAAACAGCAGTAATTAGACTGAATCGAGATTAAGCCTGGAGCGTAGTAAGCGCTGGAGATAGTAATCAATGAAACTACCGATATACCTGGATTATTCTTCTACCACTCCGGTTGACCCTAGAGTGGCTGAGAAAATGTCAGAATACCTGACAACAAACTTCGGTAATCCTGCCTCAAGATCCCATGCATATGGCTGGAAAGCAGAAGAAGCTGTTGAGAATGCCAGGCGGCAGGTGGCGGACTTGGTGAACTGTGATCCTCGTGAAATAGTTTGGACATCGGGTGCTACAGAGTCTGATAACCTGGCTATTAAGGGTGCGGCCCATTTTTACCAGAAAAAAGGCAAGCACATTATCACCTCTAAGATTGAGCACAAAGCGGTGCTCGACACTTGCCGTCAACTTGAGCGTGAGGGCTTTGAAGTCACTTATCTTGAGCCCAATGCCGAAGGTATTATTGAGCCTCAAGTGGTGGCTGATGCAATTCGTGAAGATACTATTTTGGTTTCGCTGATGCATGCTAACAATGAAATCGGAGTGATTACTGATGTTGCAGCAATCGGTGAAATTACTCGTGAGAAAAAAATAATTTTCCATGTGGATGCGGCTCAAAGTGCAGGGAAAATTGATATTGACTTAGCCAATTTAAAAGTCGATCTGATGTCATTCTCGGGCCATAAAGTCTATGGCCCAAAAGGTATTGGTGCACTGTTTGTTCGTCGTAAGCCTCGAGTAAGAATAGAGGCGCAAATCCATGGTGGTGGCCATGAGCGTGGTATGCGTTCTGGTACATTGCCGACTCATCAGATTGTGGGCATGGGCGAAGCGTTTCGAATAGCGAAAGAAGAGTTAGCTTCTGAACAAGAGCGCTTATTAGCTTTGCGTAATCGTTTTTGGGACCATTTTAAGGATATGGAAGAGGTATATGTTAACGGTAGCTATACCCAACGCCTGCCTGGAAACTTGAATGTTAGCTTCAACTATGTTGAAGGTGAGTCACTCATTATGTCACTTAAAGACTTGGCTGTATCTTCTGGCTCTGCTTGTACTTCTGCCAGTTTAGAGCCTTCTTATGTGCTAAGAGCTTTAGGGGTTAATGATGAGCTGGCCCATAGCTCTTTACGTTTTACTTTAGGGCGCTTTACCACAGAAGAAGATGTTGATTATGCAGCAGAGCAAGTGTGTAAGGCAGTGTCTAAGTTAAGAGAGCTATCACCGTTGTGGGATATGTATAAAGACGGTGTTGATATTTCGAAAGTTGAGTGGGTTGCTCATTAACAAATAGCCATAGCCTGATATCAAGGGTGAGGAGTTCAAGATGTCTTACAGTAATAAAGTAATTGATCACTATGAAAACCCGCGTAATGTGGGCAAGTTAGATGCAGATGACCCCTCTGTGGGAACTGGAATGGTCGGTGCTCCTGCTTGTGGTGACGTTATGCGCTTACAAATCAAAGTTAATGACGAAGGTGTCATTGAAGATGCCAAGTTTAAAACCTATGGTTGTGGTTCAGCTATCGCCTCGAGTTCGTTAGTGACTGAGTGGATGAAAGGCAGGACCATTGATGAGGCAGAGCAAATCAAAAACACCAGTATTGCTGAAGAGCTGGAGTTACCTCCAGTTAAAATTCACTGTTCTGTGTTAGCAGAAGATGCGATCAAAGCAGCAGTTCAAGATTACCGCAGCAAGAAAGAAAGCTAGTCTCAATGCTTTGAGGTAGCTTTTAATGGTTTGTAGTAAGAAGTCTCTCAGATAACAGCATATTGTAGGTACTAAGAACTATGGCAATTACCCTCACGGAATCTGCAGCTAATCACGTGACACGTTATTTGGCTAATCGTGCTAAAGGTGTGGGCATTCGCGTTGGTATCAAAACTACCGGCTGCTCAGGACTTGCCTATGTACTTGAGTTTGTTGATGAGCTAGCTTCAGAAGATCAGGTGTTTGAAAGTAAAGGTGTCAAAATTGTAGTTGACCCAAAAAGTCTTGTTTATATAGATGGAACAGAGCTCGACTTTGTTAAAGAAGGCTTGAATGAAGGGTTTAAGTTTAATAACCCTAATGTATCCAGCGAGTGTGGCTGTGGTGAAAGCTTTAACGTGTAATCTGACTTTGAAAGTAGCCAATGATAATCAACGCCTTCGACCTAAGTGCAAACTATTTTGAGCTTTTTGATCTCCCCATTCAGTTTGATCTTGACCTTGCGAATTTAGCAAGTCGTTATCGCCAGCTGCAAAAGGTCGCTCATCCAGACCGATTTGCAGGGGCTTCTGAGAGAGAGCAGCGGATAGCAGTTCAATATACTGCTCACATTAACGAAGCCTATAGTACCCTGAAAAAACCGACCCAACGGGCAATTTATTTGTTGTCACTGAAAGGCGTTGAACTGGATACAGAAAATAATACTGTAATGGACTCAGGCTTTTTGATGGAGCAACTTGAGTGGCGTGAGCAGTTGGATGAAGTGAAGGGTTCTACTGATCCAGATGCAGCTGTTGCTAAGCTTTTTCAAATTTTTGAAAAAAAATCCAACTCACTTCAGCAACAGTTTGTTAGTGCTTGGCAGGAAAATACCTCAAAGTCACTAGTCCTTGCTGCCTCCTTAGCAAAACAAATGCTTTTTGTTGATAAATTACTTTCTGAGGCGGAGTTATTGGAAGCGGAGCTTGATGACTGAGCTTGAGTTAAGGCAAACTTTCTTTGCTTAACTCCCCCATATTTTTACTGCCCTTATGAGCTAAATGTTTAGCTAGCTAGAAGCTGCTTAATGAGCTGCTTCTATTTATTGAGTTTATGGAAAAGTGCGGTAAGTTAATTGAGACAGTACTGAAATAATATAAAGATTTATCATGGCTTTATTGCAAATATCAGAACCCGGCCAAAGCCCTGCACCTCACCAGCATAAGCTGGCAGTGGGGATTGATTTAGGCACTACTAACTCACTTGTGGCAACTGTAAGGAGTGGTAGTCCTGAAACTCTAAGAGATAAAGAAGGGCAATCCGTATTACCTTCGGTTGTTTACTATGGCGGGGAGCAGTTATTGGTTGGGCGAGCAGCAAAAAAGCTTGCAACATCAGACCCTTACAATACTATTCAGTCTGTTAAACGGCTAATGGGTAGAGGGGTTAGTGATGTAAAGTCATTAGGGGAGGTTTTGCCTTATCAGTTTAAAGGTGATGAGGGAATGCCTTTAATCCAAACGGCTGCAGGTGATAAAAGCCCAGTACAGGTGTCAGCTGATATTTTAACCTGTTTAGCAAAGCGTGCAGAAGCATCGCTGGGTGGTGAATTGGCAGGAGCTGTTATTACTGTGCCAGCCTATTTTGATGAAGCCCAGCGACAAGCCACAAAAGACGCTGCCATATTAGCTGGTATTAAAGTGTTGAGGCTGTTGAATGAACCGACAGCAGCGGCTGTAGCTTATGGCTTAGATCAAGGTAAAGACGGGGTGATTGCTGTCTATGACTTAGGTGGTGGTACCTTTGATATTTCAATTTTGCGGCTAAATCGAGGCGTATTTGAAGTACTTGCTACGGGTGGTGATTCTGCTTTAGGTGGCGATGACTTTGACCATGCCATTGCAAGCTGGATATTGCTGCAGGCTGGAGTTGATGCTAATCAGTTGAGTGCCATTCAACAGCGCCAGCTATTAGTTGCTGCCTGTGAAGCGAAAGAGTTATTGGCTAAGCAGCAACAAGTTGCAGTGAGTTATGATGAGTGGCAAGGAGAATTAAACTGCTCACAACTGGCTGAAATTTTAAGCCCACTTATTCAAAAAACGATCAAATCCTGCCGTCAGACTTTACGGGATGCTGGCTTAAAACCGCATGATATCAATGAGGTTGTCATGGTTGGTGGTTCTACTCGTGCTCTGGCTGTCCGCGAGCAGGTGAAAACATTCTTTGGTCAGGAGCCTCTGATTGAAATCGATCCTGATCAAGTGGTTGCTTTGGGGGCGGCGATTCAAGCAGATATTTTAGTGGGGAATAAATCTGGCGATGACATGCTATTGCTGGATGTGATTCCACTCTCATTGGGTATCGAAACCATGGGTGGGTTGATGGAAAAAATTATCCATCGAAATTCCACTATTCCTGTGGCGAAGGCTCAAGACTTCACCACATATAAAGATGGCCAAACGGGTATGGTCATTCATGTTTATCAAGGTGAGCGAGAGCTGGTTCAGGATAATCGCTCGCTAGCTCGTTTTGTGCTGCGAGGGATTCCACCTATGGCTGCTGGTGCAGGTAAGGTGAGAGTGACTCTTCAGGTAGATGCTGATGGCTTGCTAAGTGTCACTGCTAAAGAGTTAACCTGTGAAGTAGAAAGCAGCATTCAGGTGAAACCTTCCTATGGTTTAACTGACGAAGCTATTAGCAACATGTTGAAAGATTCATTTGGCTATGCCTCAGAAGATGCCGCAGCAAGAACCTTACGTGAACAACAAGTGGAAGCTGAGCGTTTACTTGAAGCGGTTGGTGCTGCATTAGCTGAAGATGGTGAGAAGTTGTTGGCTGAGGTTGAGTTACAAGCGATTACTACAGAAATGCAGCAATTGAGACAGTTGTTAGCAGAGGAAAAGGACCACTTGGTGTTAAAGCGTCAAATAGACAAAGTCAGTCAGCTGACGGAATTATTTGCAGCCAAGCGGATGAATGAATCTATCAAGAAAGCCTTAACAGGCCATTCAGTAGACAGTATTTAGGTAACTGATTATGCCTCAAGTCATATTCTTGCCCCATGAAACAATTTGTCCTGAAGGGGCAGTAATTGAAGCAGAGCAGGGTGAAAGCATTTGTGATGTAGCATTGCGTAATGATATTGAAATTGAGCATGCATGTGAGAAGTCCTGCGCATGTACTACTTGCCATGTCATTGTGCGAGAAGGCTATGACTCACTGGAAGAGCCTGATGAGCTGGAAGAAGATTTGCTGGACAAGGCATGGGGGTTGGAGCCTGAGTCTCGCTTAAGTTGTCAAGCACTAGTTACCGATCAGGATCTGGTGGTAGAGATTCCTAAGTATACTATTAATCAGGTTTCTGAGCGTCACTAAGGAGATAAATAACGATGGGCTTAAAGTGGGTTGATGTTCAAGAGATAGCTATTGAGCTAGCAGAGCGCCACGAAGATGTTGATCCTCGTTATGTCAACTTTGTTGATTTACGCAACTGGGTGATGGCGCTTGAAGAGTTTGAAGATGATCCGTCCCACTGCGGCGAAAAAATCCTTGAAGCAATTCAAATGGCATGGATTGAAGAAGCCGATTAAACGGGTTTCTAGAGTTGAGTACTATAAGGTGCATTTTCCCTAAACCCGCGTATAATTCGCGGGTTTAATTTATTTAAAATAATTTTTTTCAACTTGGAGACGTGAACAAATGGCAGTTGAACGTACTTTATCAATTGTTAAGCCTGATGCTGTTGCTAAAAATGTTATTGGCCAAATTTATAGCCGTTTTGAGCAAGCGGGTCTCAAAATCGTAGCTGCAAAGATGCTGCATCTTTCCAAAGAAAAAGCAGAGGGCTTTTATGCTGAGCATAAAGAGCGTCCTTTCTTTAATGACTTGGTTGCTTTTATGACTTCTGGGCCGGTTGTCGTTTCTGTTTTAGAAGGTGAAAATGCCGTAGCAGTTCACCGAGATCTAATGGGAGCAACTAACCCAAAAGAAGCGGCTGCAGGCACTATCCGTGCAGATTTTGCAGAAACGATTGATGAAAATGCTGTGCACGGTTCTGACTCTCCTGAGTCAGCGGCTCGTGAAGTGGCTTATTTCTTTGCTGATGAAGAAGTTTGCCCTCGCACTCGCTAATAGAACTAAGTGAGTTGAAGTTGTCTGCGTTGAAAGGTGAATAAAATGACCAGTGCTGTTGCTAAAACCAACCTATTAGGTTTAACCAAGCCTAAATTGGAGGCTTTTTTTGAGTCTATTGGTGAGAAAAAATTTCGGGCAACTCAAGTCATGAAGTGGATTCACCATTTTGGTGTAGACAACTTTCAGGATATGACCAATTTAGGTAAGTCTTTACGGGAAAAGCTGGCAAAGCTAGCTGAAATTAGAGGGCCAGAAGTAGTCAGTCAGCAGTTTTCTGAAGATGGTACTCGTAAATGGATTGTCAAAGTCGCAAGTGGTAGTTGTGTTGAAACTGTATTTATTCCCGAAAGTGGTAGAGGCACTTTATGTGTATCTTCTCAAGCGGGCTGCTCATTGGACTGCAGTTTTTGTTCTACCGGAAAACAAGGCTTTAATTCAGATCTGACAGCGGCTGAAATTATTGGTCAAGTATGGATTGCTGCGAAGTCGTTTAATAGTATTCCTCATAAAGAAAATAGGGCGATTACCAATGTTGTCATGATGGGAATGGGGGAGCCATTACTCAACTTTGATAATGTTGTGGATGCAATGAACCTAATGATGGAAGATTTTGGCTATGGAATTTCTAAACGTCGAGTCACATTAAGTACATCAGGCGTTGTACCAGCATTGAAAAAGTTGGCAGATGTTACTGATGTTTCTTTAGCGCTTTCATTGCATGCACCGAATAATGAACTTCGTAACGAGTTGGTACCTCTAAATAGAAAATATCCCCTTGAAGTGCTACTACCAACTTGTATGGAATATATGTCTAGATTAAGCGACAAACGACGTATTACCATTGAGTATACTTTAATTAAAGGGGTTAATGACCAGCCTGAACATGCTAAGCAATTAGTAGAGCTGCTACGTAATATTCCTTGTAAAATTAATTTGATACCTTTTAACCCCTTTGACTTATCTGATTATCAGCGGCCAAGCAATAATGCGATTAGAGCATTTCAGCAAAAGCTTTTAGATGCAGGCTACAATACTACAGTAAGGCGTACGCGTGGTGATGACATTGATGCTGCCTGTGGTCAATTGGCAGGGCAGGTGAATGATAAAACCCGCCGCAGTGAGCGTTATAGAGATAAGTTACTGAATGTAAAGCAACTCGCGTCTGAGCAAGTTAGACCACTTTGATTAAAATACGAGTTAATTATTTTGTTATATAGGACAGTTGCAATAGTTTTGTGGCAGCTGTAAATCCAATGGGGGCTATGGTGACTAATAATAAAAGAACAACCAATAACGTACTGCTAGGTTGTGTGTTGCTTCTCCTGCAAGTGGGCTGTGTGACAACAACGCAGAATGGTAAAAAAATTGATGAAGATAAAGTTGTTGCTGCGCAAATTGGTTTAGCTAAGGCTTATATCCAATCAGGGAAAGCGGGTCAGGCTAGGCCGCCGTTAGAAAAAGCACTGGAATATGATAGCCGTTCTGGTGAGGCTTACTCAGTACTTGCTATGGTCAATCAGCTGGAAGGTGAGAATGAACTCGCTGAAAAAAGTTTTCGGAAAGCCATCAGCTATAGTGATGAGCCTTCCGATGTACACAATAACTATGGTGCATTTTTATATGCCCAAGGGCGCTACGAAGAAGCATTAGAGCAACTAGATAAAGCAGCCTCAAATGTTTATTACCCCAAGCGTAGTTACTCTTATCAAAACATGGGGCTTGTAGCGCTTAAGCTGGGTAAGAAAACAGAGGCTCAGCATTATTTTGAAAAAGGCTTGCGGCTAAATAAAAGGCTTCCAAGAGCGTACTTTGAACTTGCAGAAATATTTTTTCAGCAAAAAAAGTATACACAAGCGAAAGAGCATTATGAGCAATTTAAAAAGCTGTCCCGCCAGAATGCTCGCTCTTTATTGTTGGGTGTACAAATTGCCAAAGTATTTCAAGATAATGATGTTGCTGCCAGCTATGGTTTGATGCTGAAAAAGATGTATCCTGGCTCAGAAGAGCTAAAGCAGTACCAGGGTTTATTATCGAATGAAGAGTGAAAATCATCAGCCTTTGGAGTCATACCAGGATCATATCACTCCAGGGGAAATGCTCGCGCAACAGCGACAAAACATTGGTGTTGAGCAAAGTGAAGTTGCTGATAGCCTAAAGATAAGTGTGGACTATGTTCAGGCCTTAGAGAGTTCGGCCTTTGACGAGTTGCCAGGGCTCACTTTTGTTAGAGGCTATTTGAGGCGATATGCTGATTTTGTTGGTCTGGATGCCAATCAGGTTATTCAAGCCTTTGAACGCTTTACGGGCTCTAAGTCAGCAGAACAGAGGCTCATCTCAGTTAAAGAAGTCGAGGCGCCGGAAGAAGCTAGTCATCCTGTGTTTAAATGGTTTACTTATCTGTTAGTTGGTGTGCTTGTAGCACTGACGGTTGTTTGGTGGCAAAACGAAGTTAATCAACCACTTACTGAGGGGGCTACGGCAGACCTGGAAGATGGAGAGATTACCGTTGAGACGGTAACTGGAGAAACTGTCGTTAATGTGCTGGCAGAGGCCCAGCAGCAAGAACAGCAAGCTGTAGATGTTGATGCTAATAAGCCAACTGAAGTAGCCGTAGCTGAAGCTATAGCAGAGCAGGTATTACCTGAGCAAGAAGCAACACAGGTACTGGCTGTTACAGAAGAGCCTGAGGTTAGTGAGCCTGTAACCCCTCAAATTGATGAAACTACTACTGCGGTTAATGAAAGTAATATTAATAATGAGCAGTCTGAAAGCACGGCTGTTACATTACAGGCAGAAAGTGAGAGTGAGCTCACTCAGGCAGCTCTTCCAGTGGAAGAGGGTGTTAATCATTTACTGATTGTTTTTGGTGGTGAATGCTGGACGGAAGTCAGAGATGCTAAAACTGGCAATGCCTTAGTCAAGGCTTTGTATAGGGAAGGCAGTAAACTAGAACTTAAACAAACAGGCCAGATTAAAGTTAAGCTAGGCAAAGCAAGTATGGTAAAATCGCTCCAGTTTAATGGGGGGGCAGTTGATGTAACCCCATTTACCCGTGGTGATGTTGCCAGGTTAGTACTAGGTAAGGAGTAATCTTCATGTTTGCTGAGTCCCCCATAAAAAGACGTAAATCACGCCAGATTCATGTGGGAGATGTAGCAGTTGGTGGTGACGCACCGATTTCAGTGCAAAGTATGACTAATACTGAAACCTGTGATGTAGCTGCCACTGTAGGGCAAATTGAAGCACTACAAGAAGCCGGTGCAGACATTGTAAGGGTTTCAGTACCTACTCTTGAGGCTGCAGATGCTTTTGCACGCATACGAAAGCAGGTTTCTGTGCCTTTGGTTGCAGATATACACTTTGATTATCGTATTGCCTTGAAGGTAGCTGAAAACGGGGTGGATTGCCTACGCATCAACCCAGGCAACATTGGTAGAGAAGACCGTGTTCGTGCCGTTGTAGATGCTGCAAAAAATAAAGGCATTCCAATCCGTATCGGGGTAAATGCTGGTTCTTTAGAAAAGGATTTACAAAAGAAATATGGTGAGCCTACACCAGAAGCGCTGGTTGAGTCTGCATTTCGGCATATTGATATCCTAGATAAACTTGATTTCCAGGAATTTAAGATCAGCCTGAAAGCTTCAGATGTTTTTACCACAGTCGCTGCCTATCGTTTGTTGGCTAATCAAATTGATCAACCCCTTCATCTAGGTATTACCGAAGCAGGTGGCTTTCGGTCTGGAGCGGTAAAATCCTCTGTTGGTTTAGGGTTGTTGTTGATGGATGGTATAGGTGACACCCTGCGAGTGTCACTGGCAGCTGACCCAGTGCAAGAAGTAAAAGTTGGTTATGACATTTTGAAAAGCCTTAAGCTGCGTACTCGAGGTATCAACTTTATTGCTTGCCCAAGCTGCTCACGACAAAACTTTGATGTAATTAAAACCATGAACGAACTGGAGCAACGCCTGGAAGATATTAATGTGCCGTTGGATGTTGCTGTGATTGGTTGTGTAGTGAATGGACCAGGTGAAGCTAAAGAAGCTGATATTGGTTTGACTGGGGGTACACCCAATAACTTGATTTATGAAGATGGTAAACCGAGCCACAAGCTGAAAAATGACGCGTTGGTGGATCACTTAGAAGACATGATTCGTACGAAAGCTAGGCAGAAAGAACAGGAGCTAGCCAATGTAATTGCCAAAGCTTAGTTACCCCTCTTAAAAGGCCAGCCTATTTTGGCCTTTTTTAGTCTCTCTCCTAAACAACTATGGTCAGTTGTAGCGAATATCCGTAAAATTGACCCTTTGTCATATCTGGCTACTAAACATCAGTTATTAACCAGTGTCTAACAAAACTTATTGAATATTAAAAGCAGACTTAGATAGATAAGGTACAGTTCCTTGGCGAAAAAACTTCAAGCAATTCGTGGGATGAATGATATTCTGCCTGCTGAGTCTAGTAGTTGGCAGTATGTTGAGCAAATAATTCGCCAGCTACAGGCAGCCTATGGTTACCACGAAATTCGTACGCCCATCGTTGAAAGCACTGACTTATTTAAACGCTCTATTGGTGAAGTGACCGATATCGTTGAAAAAGAAATGTACACCTTTGATGACCGCAATGGAGATAGCTTAACCTTACGGCCTGAAGGTACTGCTAGCTGCGTGAGAGCTGCCATAGAGCATGGACTGATTTTTAACCAAATACAGCGAATGTGGTATATGGGGCCAATGTTTCGCCATGAGCGGCCTCAGAAGGGACGTTATCGTCAGTTTCATCAGCTAGGTGTTGAAGCATTTGGCATGCAAGGGCCAGATATTGATGCAGAACTGATCATCATGACGTTCCGGTTATGGCAAATGTTAGGTATTGATAATGTCGTACGATTAGAAGTTAACTCGCTGGGTACAACTGAATCACGTACTCGTTATCGAGAGGCGCTGGTTGAATACCTCAATCAATATAAAGATCAGCTAGATGAAGATAGTGTGCGGCGCTTGTCGTCTAATCCACTGCGTATATTAGACAGTAAAGATCCTCAAACACAGGCTGTTTTAAACGGCGCGCCAGTTTTAACAGAATTTTTAGATGAAACTTCTAAGGCGCATTTTGATCAATTATTAGCAATCTTGGATCAAGCCAATATTCGCTATCAAATTAATCCTAAATTAGTACGTGGTTTAGATTATTACTGTGATACTGTTTTTGAGTGGATTACAGACGAGTTAGGTGCACAAGGAACAGTTTGTGCGGGTGGTCGCTATGATGGGTTAGTAACTCAATTAGGAGGAAAGCCTACACCGGCTGTCGGCTTTGCAATGGGGTTGGAGCGGCTGATTTTAATGCTGGAGTCGCTGAATAAAATTCCTGATGCTGCCAAACAACAAGTTGATGTAGCTTTGCTGGGAGTTGGAGATGTTTCTGGATATTCCTTAACGGTTGCAGAAAAGATACGTTCAGTGTTGCCTATGCTCAGGTTGCAAACCCAATGTGGTGGCAGTAGCTTTAAAAGCCTAATGAAACGGGCAGATAAGTCTGGAGCCTCTGTTGCACTTATTATTGGTGAGTCTGAACATGAGCAGCAGCAAGTAACCCTTAAGTGGTTGAGAGCAGATAAACCGCAACAAACGCTGGATTTTGATCAATTAATCGCCGAGTTAGAAAAACTTTAACTTAGCGGCTCGTGCAATATATTGTGCTATTATATGCGGCTGCTAAAAATGCAGCGCATTTAGTAGTGAAATGAATGACAGATAAAAATTTGTATAGGAGTGAAGGGTGGAAGCCTACCGTTCTGAGGAAGAGCAGTTAGAAGCACTGAAAAGATGGTGGAAAGAAAATGGTACAGCCATTTTGGTTGGTATCAGTGTCGCACTGGCTGGCGTGTTCGGTTACAAGGGCTGGCAAAACCACCAACTATCAGTTGCTGCTGAAGCATCAGCGCTTTATAGCGACCTATTGGAAGTTTCAGGGAAGTCTGCTCAAGGTGATTTAAGTGATGAAGATAAAGCTTCTTTGGATCATCTTGCCAACCAGTTAAAAACAGAGTTTTCAGATACGACTTATGCTGTATTTGCTGCATTTGTCAAAGCAAAGCAAGCTGTAGCTCAAAAAGACCTGGCTGCAGCTAAAACTGAATTGGAGTGGGTGTTAAAACAAGATATTGATACAAACCTTAAACTGGTTACCAAGCTGCGCTTGGCACGGGTTATTTTTGCGGAGTCTGCTGACCAGGCAGATAAGGCGTTAGCGCTAGTTGAAAATATTGATGCGGGTAAATTTGCGGCCAACTATGAATCCTTCAAAGGAGACGTCTACTTGGCTCAAGGTGATCAAGCAAAAGCTCGTGAAGCTTATCAAAAAGCTCTGGATGCCAGTAAAGACAATGGTCAGCCCAACCTATTTATTCAAGTCAAGTTAGATGATTTAGCTGTTCAGTAAGGAAGGTGTTGAGTGAAACCAAATAGTTGCACGTTCCTCAAGCTAGTCAGCACAGCGGCCCTCATAACTTTGCTGTCTGGTTGTAGCTTGTTCGACTCTGATGATAGTGATTCAGCATTAGAACCTAAGCCTTTAACCGATATTGAAAACACCATTAAGGTTCGTGAGGTTTGGAACCACCAGGTGGGTGAGGGCTATGATGATAAATACTATAAATTAACCCCAGCAATTGATGGTAATCGGATTTTTGCCAGTGATGTACACGGTGAAGTCGTTGCCTTAGACCGTGACTCAGGTGATGAACTGTGGGAGGTTGAGCTGGAGCTACCAGTAAGTGGTGGTGTAACAGCTGGCCATGGCAAAGTGCTAGTTGGCACTGAAACTGGAGAAGTTATTGCCTTAAGCCAGGATAATGGCAAAGTTTTATGGAAGGCTCAGTTAACCAGTGAAGTACTTGCCGCACCACAAACTGATGGACAAGTTGTTATTGCTCGAAGTATTGATGATAAGCTGGTGGGTTTAGATGCAGAAACAGGCAAACGTATTTGGATTTATGAAGGTAACCCACCAGTATTAACTCTGCGCGGTACTAGCTCACCTCTGTTGATTAAAGGTTTGGCTGTCAGTGGTTTTTCTGATGGGAAAATGAAGGCATTTGCTGCTGACAAAGGGATTCAGGTTTGGGAGCAGCGAGTAGCGGTTCCGCAAGGACGTAATGAACTGGAGAGAATCGTAGATATTGATGCAACTCCGCTTTTCCATGAAGGGGTCATTTATGCTGTTAGTTATCAAGGTCAGCTAGTTGCACTTGATCCACGCAGTGGTGAAGTCTTATGGCAACGCAAAGCATCTAGTGTAGAAGGTTTATCGCAAGGGTTTGGTAACTTATATTTATCTGATAACCAAAGCTATGTAACTGCTATTGATGCCAGCTCTAGCTCAACATTATGGCAGCAGCAGGACTTGGAAAATCGCAAAATCACTGCACCAACACCAATCAGTAACTATGTAGTGGTCGGTGATTTTGAGGGCTATGTTCACTATATATCTCAGTTAGAAGGGCAGTTCGCAGGAAGAGTTAAAGTGGATAGTTCTGGAATTCGTACTCAGCCAATAACTGATGGTGTATTTGTTTATATCTATAGCAATGATGGTGATCTGACTGCTCTGGAAATTGTTAAATAAACCATCCTGCCTTATTTGAAAACGGCTGCTTGTAACCACAAGCAGCCGTTTGTTGTTATAAATATTTATTAAGTGATTAATAACCTATCATTGGGTTAATTCAGCACTTGGTGTGCTTTTGAAGTTGTAGGAAATGTTATGACACCAGTCATTGCTCTTGTGGGTAGGCCGAATGTAGGTAAGTCAACCCTGTTTAACCGGCTAACGCGTTCAAGAGATGCGCTAGTTGCTAACTATTCAGGTTTAACCCGTGACCGTCAGTATGGAGAAGGAAAGCTCGGTAATCGTAATTACCTCGTAATCGACACTGGTGGTATTAGTGGCAATGAGGAAGGCATAGATGCCATGATGGCTGGCCAGTCACTGCAAGCTATTGATGAAGCCGATGCCGTATTGTTTTTGGTGGATGCTCGTACAGGGCTAACTCCAGCCGATGAAATGATTGCCAAGCACTTGAGGGTGCATAATAAGTCAGCCTATTTAGTTGTGAATAAATTGGATGGTTTAGATGCTGATGCTGCCTTGGCTGACTTTTATGAGCTTGGTATTGCGAATGTTGCAGGTATCGCTGCAGCACATGGGCGTGGTGTCAAATCCCTGATAAATGAAGTTTTGTCCCATTTCCCTAACCCTGAAGAAGTGGCAGGGTTATTAGCAGAAGAAGAGGAAGCTGAGGAGCAACAGTACACAACTGAAAATGAGCAAAAAGCTCAGGGTATCAAAATAGGCATTGTCGGGCGCCCAAATGTAGGTAAATCCACATTAGTGAATAGAATGTTGGGTGAAGACCGGGTAGTGGTCTTTGACCATGCAGGCACCACGCGCGATAGTATTTATATTCCATTTGAGCGACAGGAAAAAAAATATACCTTAATTGATACCGCAGGTGTACGCCGTCGCGGTAAAGTCAAAGAAGCTGTTGAAAAATTTTCTGTGGTTAAAACCCTACAAGCGATTAGTGATGCTAATGTCGTAATTTTGGTTTTAGACGCCAAAGAAGGTTTGGTTGACCAAGACCTGCATTTATTGAGTTTTATTCTAGAATCGGGCCGGGCCATTGTTATTGCGCTGAATAAGTGGGATGGCATGGACACGGATATGAAAACTCAGGTTAAAGAAGAACTAGAACGTCGCTTGGGTTTTATTAATTTTGCCCGTATTCACTACATTTCAGCACTTCATGGCTCAGGGGTAGGGAATTTATACCAGTCTGTCGAAGAAGCCTATCAAGCTGCTACCAGTCGTTGGTCTACAAATCAATTAACTCGCTTATTGGAAGATGCCGTTACTGAGCATCAGCCACCGCTGGTAAGAGGTAACCGAATTAAGCTGCGTTATGCTCATATGGGTGGCAGTAATCCACCGATTATTGTTATTCATGGTAATCAGACTGGTGACGTGCCTGCTAGCTACCAGCGCTACCTGGAAAATACCTTTCGCCGGGAATTAAAAATTGTTGGTACCCCAATACGCATTGAATTTAAAGGGGGGGAAAACCCTTATGCAGGGAAAAAGAATAAATTATCAGATCGTCAGGTAAATAAGAAAAAACGCCTGATGAAGCATGTGAAAAAAGCAGAGCATAAGAAGAAGCGTAAGAAAAAAAGCTAGCCATACACAAGGATCAACTGCGTGCAAGAAAAAGCCCTGATCAATAATAACATCAGGGCTTTTTGCTTTAGGGCACCTCTAATTAGTCTTTAAAACTCTATGCTTTGTTGTTTTTTCTACACGACAGCTAATTTCTCCATCAGCCAACAATGTAACCACCTGATCACCAGGTTTTACCTCACTATAAGAGCGAACAGCCAGATTTTTGTCTTCAGTTAAGGTAATCGAGTAGCCTCGGCTTAAAGTGGCGAGTGGGCTGACCATCTGTAACTGCTTAGCTGCATGCTGTACTTTAAGCTGGTTGTTTTTTAATGCTTGCTGAGTGCTATGGAATAGACGGTTATTTAGCAGTTGAGTATATTGTTTATATTGCAATAGTTGTTTAGCAGGTGACAGTTGCTGAATAGTGTTGTGCTGAATTTGAAGTCGATTTTTGGCAATAATTAACTTTTTATCCATTGCCTGCTTTAAACGAATTTCCAAATCATCAAACCGTTGACTGAATTCTTGCAAGCGGTGGCCGGGATGTCGAAGTCTTTTTTGTAAACTGGTTAATTGGTGCTGATGAAAAGCAAGGGTGCTTTTTAACTTTTCCGTTAGTAATGTTTGGTAGTTTGAGATGATTGATAGCCACTCTTGCTGGGTAACGCTGCTAAGCATTTCTGCGGCAGCTGAAGGAGTGGGAGCTCTTAAGTCAGCAGTGAAATCAGCGATAGTAAAATCTACTTCATGCCCTACTGCGCTGACTATGGGGATTGAGCAGTTATAAATCGCATGAGCAACTATTTCTTCATTAAATGGCCATAGGTCTTCCAGCGATCCACCACCTCTACCTACAATTAACACATCGCACTGGCCGTAGCGTTCAGCCGCTGTAATCGCAGCGACGATTTGTGGTGCGGCTTCTTTACCCTGAACCGCAGTAGGGAACAAGGTGATTGGAATAGCAGGAAAGCGTCGTTTCAACACTGACAAAATATCATGAATGGCAGCACCAGAAGGAGAGGTGACAACCCCAATATGTTTCGGCAGTTCGGGAATAGGCCGCTTATGTGCTTCCTCAAAAAAGCCCTGTTGCGCCAACTTTTGCTTTAACTGCTCAAATGCTCGTCTTAGGGCTCCATCACCAGATTCTTCCAAGTATTCTGCAATTAGCTGGTAGTCTCCACGACCTTCATACAAACTCACTTTGGCTCGTACTAAAACTTGGCTGCCTTCTTCAGGAATAAAGCCTAGTCGTTGGTTGCGGTTGCGGAACATGGCGCAACGGACTTGAGCGTTAGCATCTTTCAGAGTGAAGTACCAATGCCCAGAGGAAGGAATCGCCAGATTGGAAATTTCACCTTCTACCCAAATCTGGCCTAAGCTAATTTCCAGCAGTCGGCGTACCTGTTGATTGAGCTGACTAACGCTAAGCACTTGCCGCTCTGGAGTCGTTTGGGAAGTATAGGGGTCCGCTGTTGGTATGGTCATAGCAGCCTTAGACGATTTTAAAAACAGTCGATATTGTTAGCAGTGGCTAAAAAAGCTATACTGGCGGGATTTATTTACCCACCTTGCAAGCCAATACGGTAGACATAGTATGTTGCGCGTTGCCCAAGAAGCCTTAACATTTGACGATGTTTTATTAGTTCCAGGTTACTCTGAAGTACTGCCTAAAGATGT
This sequence comes from Spartinivicinus ruber, assembly GCF_011009015.1. NCBI lineage: Bacteria > Pseudomonadati > Pseudomonadota > Gammaproteobacteria > Oceanospirillales > Zooshikellaceae > Spartinivicinus > Spartinivicinus ruber. The sequence goes on along the minus strand of NZ_CP048878.1, from coordinate 4,906,009 downwards.
ATCTTTAAAAACCCAGCTAACCCGGGGAATTCAGCTGAATATTCCTCTGGTATCTGCAGCAATGGATACAGTAACAGAATCCCAGCTTGCCATCGCCATGGCCCAAGAGGGCGGTATTGGCATTATTCATAAAAACATGACCATTGCTGATCAGGCTTACCATGTTCGTGCGGTTAAAAAACACGAAAGTGGTGTGGTGAAAGATCCTATCACGATTGAGGCTGGGGCAACAGTTAGACAACTATTGGACCTTACCCGCCAGAATAAAATCTCAGGTGTACCCGTTATGCAAAACGGTGACTTGGTAGGGATTGTCACCAGTCGCGACGTTCGCTTTGTTTCTGAGCTAAATACACTGGTTTCGGAAATAATGACCCCGAAAGAAAAACTGGTAACAGTAAAAGAAGGGGCTGATCCAAACCAAGTACAACAGTTATTACACAAGCATCGCATTGAAAAAGTCTTGGTGGTTGATGATAAATTCAACCTGACCGGGATGATGACTGTTAAAGATATTCAAAAAGCACAAGATTTCCCAAATGCTTGTAAAGATGCAGCAGGTCAACTGCGGGTAGGTGCAGCAGTAGGCACGGGGGTTGAAACTGAAGAGCGGGTAGCTGCATTGGTTGAGGCTGGTGTTGATGTTGTTGTAGTTGATACTGCACATGGCCACTCTAAAGGTGTGCTTGATCGGGTTGCTTGGGTTAAAAAGCACTTCCCTCACATTCAAGTCATTGGCGGTAATATAGCTACTGCTGAGGCGGCTAAGGCACTTGCTGCCGCAGGTGCTGATGCTGTGAAAGTGGGGATTGGTCCAGGCTCTATTTGTACCACCCGAGTGGTAACGGGCATTGGAGTACCTCAGGTAACAGCTGTAGCTAGTGTTGTTGAAGCATTAAAAAATGACAATATTCCTGTGATTGCCGATGGTGGTGTCCGTTATTCTGGTGATATTGCTAAAGCTATTGTGGCAGGTGCTAGCTGTGTAATGATGGGAAGTATGCTTGCTGGTACTGAAGAAGCTCCAGGTGAAGTAGAGCTTTACCAAGGTCGAAGCTATAAAGCGTACCGCGGTATGGGCTCTTTAGGAGCAATGTCACAGGCATCAGGTTCTAGTGACCGTTACTTCCAAGATGCACAGGCCGGTGTTGAAAAACTGGTACCAGAAGGCATTGAAGGCCGAGTACCTTATAAAGGGCCTATGGCTAGTATCCTTCACCAAATGATTGGTGGTTTGAGAGCATCAATGGGGTACACCGGCAGCCCAGATATTCAAACCATGCGGACAGTGCCACAATTTGTTCGTATCACTAATGCGGGAATGCTTGAGAGTCATGTCCATGACGTGACAATTACTAAGGAAGCACCCAACTACAGGGTTGGTTAAAGTAGGTTTTAGATAGCAAAGCGGGGCTGATTATCAGCCCCGCTGCTCTTTTACCCTGATGATTTTTTGAGATTAGTTATGTCTTTAGATATTCATGCGGAACGTGTCTTAATTTTGGATTTTGGCTCTCAATATACTCAGCTAATTGCAAGGCGAGTGCGTGAGATTGGCGTTTACTCTGAAATCCATCCGTTTGATATGGAGCCTGAGGCGATTAAAGCATTTAATCCAAAGGCGGTTATTCTGGCGGGTGGGCCTGAATCTGTTGCAGCTGAAAACTCTCCACGTGCGCCAGAAGCTCTTTTTCAGTTAAATATACCTGTACTTGGTATTTGTTACGGAATGCAAACGATGGCTGAGCAGTTTGGTGGAAAGGTGTCCTGTTCTACCAAGCAAGAGTTTGGCTATGCTCAGGTTGACCTGTCAGCACCAGGAAAGCTATTTGACGGAATAGAAGATCATGTCAGCAGCGAAGGGGTTTTATCTTTAGACGTTTGGATGAGTCATGGGGATAAAGTTACCCAATTACCTGAAGGCTTTACATTAGTTGCGAAAACCGACAGTTGTCCAATTGCTGCAATGGAAAATGCAGAAAAGAACTTTTATGGCGTGCAGTTTCATCCAGAAGTCACTCATACTAAACAAGGTAAGCGGATTTTAGAGCGTTTTGTATTAGATATCGCAGGCTGTAAGCCTTTATGGACTGCTAGTAATATTATTGATGATTTAATTAATAGAGTAAGGGAGCAAGTCGGTAATAATAAAGTACTACTGGGGTTGTCTGGAGGGGTTGACTCTTCTGTTGTTGCTGCGCTGTTACATAAGGCTATTGGCGATCAGCTAACCTGTGTCTTTGTGGATAATGGCTTATTACGCCTCCAGGAAGGTGATCAGGTGATGGCTATGTTTGCAGAGAACATGGGGGTTAATGTCATTCGTGCTGATGCTGAAGATTTATTTTTAAATAAATTAACAGGCGTTAATGATCCTGAGCAAAAACGGAAAATTATTGGTAATACTTTTATTGAAGTATTTGATCAAGAAGCAACAAAACTAAAGGACGTAAAGTTCTTAGCTCAGGGGACTATTTACCCCGATGTTATTGAATCAGCTGGGGCCAAAACCGGAAAAGCCCATGTCATTAAATCGCATCATAATGTTGGTGGGCTACCTGAAGATATGGCTTTCGAATTAGTTGAGCCACTACGTGAATTATTTAAGGATGAAGTCCGTAAAATAGGTTTAGAGCTAGGTTTACCTTACGACATGGTCTATCGTCATCCATTCCCAGGCCCAGGACTAGGCGTGCGGATTTTAGGCGAAGTGAAAAAAGAGTACGCTGATATTCTCCGCCAAGCTGATGCCATTTTTATCGAAGAGTTACATAATGCAGACTGGTATCATAAAACCAGTCAGGCATTTGCCGTATTTCTACCAGTGAAGTCTGTTGGTGTAGTGGGTGATGGCCGTCGTTATGAGTACGTTGTTGCTTTACGTGCCGTAGAAACGATCGACTTTATGACTGCTCGTTGGGCACATTTACCTTATGAGCTACTTGAGAAAGTATCTAATCGAATTATTAATGAAATTAGTGGTATTTCTCGAGTTACTTATGATGTGTCGAGCAAGCCGCCTGCGACGATTGAGTGGGAATAACGGCAAAGTAATAAATACGCAAAAAACGGGCTTAATAGCCCGTTTTTTTGGAAGCGCTTGAAGTCCATGGGTTAAGCCTTTATTAGTTCTATCTATTGTAGCTGTAAAAATAATTAAATTTCTTGTATGTCTGATGACTTCTATACTATCCACCAATGATCTGGATAGATTGCAAATGGTTGAGGAGAGCGTGATGAAACAAGTACAAGATGTCAATATTGGTATTTCAGCTGAAGCACGGGAAAAGGTTGCATTAAGTACTTCTCGCTTATTAGCTGATAGCTACACCTTGTATTTAATGACCCATAACTTCCATTGGAATGTGACTGGTCCCCAGTTCCGTGATTTACATTTAATGTTTGAAGAACAATATACTGAATTGGCGACAGCAGTGGATGAAATTGCCGAGCGAATTCGTACCTTAGGCTATCCTGCTCCTGGTACATACAAACAGTTTGCTCAGCTTTCTGCCATAAAAGAAGTTGATGGTGTACCTTCGGCTAATGAGATGGTGAAGTTATTAGCTGAAGCCAATGAAACAGTAGTAAGAACATCTAGAGAAATATTACCTGCTGCTCAAGAGGCAGATGATGAATCTACAGTTGGATTAATTTCAGATCGAATGCGTTTGCACGAAAAAAATGCCTGGATGCTGAGAAGTATGCTGTAAAAACAAAGCGGTTCTCATTTGTTAGTCACTCGGTATAATGCAGGGCTTAATTTAAACTGAATTAAGGGGCTGCTTAATGGACTTTTCCGTGCCGAATGCATGGTCATTACTACCACCTGTAGTAGCGATTGCTTTAGCGATTATTACTCGCCGAGTGCTTGTCTCTCTGGGAGCAGGCATTTTTGCTGGCATATTACTATTAAATGGTGGCGCTGTTTTAGCCAGCATTGAGCATTTAGGTAAAGCTGTATTAAGTATTTTTTGGGATGTTGGAGAAAATGGCCAGGCTGGCAGCATTAACCACGGTAAAGTGGATATCATGCTGTTTTTGCTACTACTTGGGGTCATTACCAGTATGGTAACGCTGCTAGGTGGTGCCAAAGCATTTGGTCGTTGGGCACGGCAGCGGGTGAAGACAGGCCAAGGAGCACAACTGGCTACTTTCTTGTTAGGTATTATTGTTTTTATTGATGATTACTTTAACAGCCTTGCAGTGGGGAGCACCAGTCGTCCACTAACAGACCAGCATAAAGTTTCTCGAGCAAAGCTGGCTTATATTATTGATTCGACAGCAGCGCCTGTTGTTGTAATTACCCCAATTTCCAGCTGGGGAGCCTATATTATTGCACTTATCGGCAGTGTGCTTGCCACTCACGAGCTTAGCAGTCAGGCTCCACTAACCGCATTTGTTGAAATGATTCCAATGAATTTGTATGCCATTTTTGCTTTGTTAATGGTGTTGGCGGTTATTTATTTAAAACTGGATATTGGCTCCATGAAGCATCATGAGTCCATGGCAGCTAACGGTCAGTTATATGATCAGTCCAAGGGCAAGCCTGCGGGTACGGTTAGTTTTAATAACGAGCGAGAAGGTAAAGTTTATCAGTTGGTGCTACCGATTATTGCCTTGATAGTTGCCACGTTATTTTTTGTTTGGTTTACCGGCTATCAAGTGTTAGTGGCCGATAATATACCCGTCACTCTACTAGGTGCATTTGAAAATTGTGACCCTGCTGGTGCTATGTTATATGGTGGTTTGGTGGGCACAGTCGTTACACTGGCTATCGCAGTCAAGGAGCGTTTGACAACGAGTGAAATGGTAAAGGGGGTTATTAAGGGATGTCAGTCCATGCTTTCTGCCATTATTATTTTAATTTTTGCCTGGGTGCTGACAGGACTAATTAAGGAGTTAGCAACTGGCTTATATTTATCAAGCCTGGTAGAAAGCTGGTTAAGCCCTCAGTTGTTGCCTGTTATTTTATTTGTGGTAGCTGGAGCAATGGCATTTGCTACGGGAACTAGTTGGGGAACATTTGGCATTATGTTGCCTATTGCTGGTGATATGGCTGCTGCTATTGAAATCAGTTTAATGCTGCCAGCGTTAGCGGCGGTATTAGCAGGCTCTGTGTTTGGTGATCATTGTTCTCCTATTTCTGACACGACTATTCTTTCTTCCACGGGTGCTGGCTGTCACCATATTGATCATGTGATGACCCAACTGCCGTACAGTCTTGCGGTAGCATTAGTCGCTGGCTGCGGCTTTATTGCAATGGGAGTAGCTGATTCTGTTATTGCTGGTTTACTAGTATCAACTGTCGCTTTTGTAATTATGCTGGTGGCATTAAAATGGCTGGCTGGAAGAAAAGCGACTACGGATAACCTACAAGCAATGCCTTCTTGAAGCTCCTTTATTATTTAAGCGCCCTACCACCATCCAGTGCTAGGGTGTGTCCAGTCATATAGCGGTTACCTAGCAAAAAGCAAAGTGCCTCGTAAAGAACCTCTGGGCCTGGCTCAATGCCTAATAATGATTTACTAAGCGATTTTTGCTTGTAGTCTGCCGGGTCATCAGGGTGAAACATTAATAACGCTGGAGCAATTGCATTCACTTTAATATCAGGCGCATATTGTTTAGCAAATGAGCGGGTCATATTGTCCAGTCCCGCTTTACTTGCCGTATAAGCAATATGGGAGTAACTACCTTTTGCCACTACACAGTCAGTGATGTGAATAATATCCGTGGTGGCTTCCTTTGCTTTTTCCAACAATGATTTGCAGTGTAAGTTTATTAAATAGGGTGCCATCATATGCACTTGGGTCATGATGCTCATTAACTGCTCGGGTGGCATTTCGGTATTTTCTTCTGTCAACCAGCTTGACGCGTTATGAACAATAGCCCGTAAAGAAGAGGCTGTATTGGTAAGTTCCTGAATAAAATTTAGTATTCGCTCTGGGCTAGAAAAATCAGCTTGAATACATTTAACGCCAAGGTCAGTGAGTTTATCTAAATTCTCATGGTGTTGGCGGTAGCTAATAATAACTGGCTGGCCCAGCTCAGCAAAACGTTGGGCACAGTGAAAGCCAACTCGTTGGGCGCCTCCAGTGATTAAAATAGGTGCTGTTGATGGCTTAAACATAAGGTCAAAGTCTTACTTTTTTATTAGGCACTGTCATTATGCCTGAAAAAAAGCCTGAAATAGAAGGGGAGGAAATGCACCTCCCAATAGAAAGAAAGCTACCCTTGAATACCACCCTCTGTAAGTTTAGCTGGGTCGAGTAACTTCATTAACTCTTCACGACTTAAATCTGTAGACTCTTCTGCCACATCAATAATTGGACGGCTTTCCTGATAAGCTTTTTTAGCAATTTCAGCAGCTTTTAAATAGCCGATAATAGGATTTAAAGCCGTGACTAAAATGGGGTTTTTGGCCAAAGGCTCTTTCAAATTATCTTCACGTACTTTAAAGCCCTTAATCGCTTTATCTGCCAGTACGGTGGCTCCATTTGCCAGTAACTCAATACTTTGCAATAAGTTATAGGCAATTACGGGTAGCATGACGTTTAACTGGAAATTACCTGATTGTGCACCAACGGTAATTGTGCTGTCATTTCCGATCACTTGGGCTGCAATCATAGCAACAGCTTCTGGAATGACCGGGTTTACTTTACCAGGCATAATGCTACTGCCGGGCTGTAATGCGGGTAATTCAATTTCACCCAAACCAGCTAGTGGACCACTGTTCATCCAACGTAAATCGTTAGCAATTTTCATCAGGCTAACGGCAACAGTTTTTAATTGACCGGATAACTCTGCTGCAGCATCTTGGCTGCTTAAACTTTCGAAGAAATTATCATTGGGTTCTAGAGCCAAGCCAGTCTCAACACCTAACCGGGCAGCCATTTTACTAGCAAATTCGGGGTGGGCGTTAATCCCAGTGCCTACAGCAGTACCACCTTGTGCCAATTTGTGGAGTCGCGGCAGAGTTGTTTCTAGTCGATCAATACCGTTGGCAACTTGTAAGGCCCAGCCATCTAGTTCTTGTTTCATGGAAACAGGCATAGCATCCATTAAATGGGTACGCCCAGTCTTGGTATATTCAGTCAACTGGTTAGCTTTGTTGGTTAAACATTTCTTTAAATGATTTAGTGCTGGTAATAGTTGTTCTTTTAGGCCAATTGAGGCACTGACATGAATGGCAGTTGGAATTACATCATTACTACTTTGCCCCATATTCACATGGTCATTAGGGCTGACAGTTTCATTCAGTTTCTGGCTGGCTAAGGTAGCCAATACTTCATTCATATTCATATTACTGCTGGTGCCAGAGCCTGTTTGGAAAACATCAACAGGAAATTGGTCGAGGTGTTGACCATGACTGATTTGTTGAGCGGCATCAGCAATAGCTTCGCCAATAGGTTTTGCTAACAGGCCTAGTTCGATATTGGTTAATGCAGCGGCTTTTTTGACTAGAGCTAATGCTCTAATAAATAAGGCTGGCATTGCTAGGTTGCTGATGGGAAAGTTGTTAATCGCCCGTTGTGTTTGTGCTGCATACAGGGCGTTAGCAGGAACCTGTAGCTCACCCATACTGTCTTTTTCAATACGAAACTCAGTCATAACTCACCTGTCTTGGGTTTTGTTAATAGTAATGATTTTTATTCTTATTTTCCATAACCAGTTATTCCATACTAACCATCAAATTTGTTGCTTCACACAGATGCTGGTTTTGAGTGGCTGTAGATTAATTTTTGGTCATTAAAGCGCTAAAACTCTCCATGCTTTTATCGGCTTCTCTTTTAACTTGTAGGCTAAATTGAGGGTTGAATTCACTAATACCAATATATTTTGAGGCAGGTATCAGGCTAATGCGGGGAATACTAGAAAAGTGTTTACGGTTAAACATTGCATAGTGTAACTGTGCCATTATTAATAGGTTACTGTAATCTTCCGGTCGGCTGCTGACATAATACCAGTCATGGCTGTGTAAGACTGCTTCGGTAATATCAGTGGGAAAATTCCACTTATGCAAAATGGCCTGGGTCATTCGTCGGCCATATTCGCGGTTAAGCTCATTTAGCTCAGCAATAGAGCATTCCTTATCTGCATTGTCTGCATATAGCACAATAGGAATAAAACCAATGTTGTGTACCAGGCCAACTAATAGTGCTTTTTCAGGATTAAATTGGCTACTATGTTTAGCTAAAGCATGACTTAAACAGGCCACTTCTACACTTTCCCGCCAAAACTCATTAATTTTTCCCTGTAGCAGACGGTTTTTGACTTGTAATAATTCTTGTAGACTAACAGCAATCACCAGTTGCTCAGTAACTTGGGTGCCTAGCCGGGAAATTGCACCAGAAAGTGTATCACAAGGGGCTATCCCCCTAAAAAGAGGGCTGTTAGCAGCGGCTAGGACTTTGGCAGCAATAATCGGGTCTTGCTTTAGAATATTAGTGATGTCCTTGAGATGGTTATTGCTTTGTTGAAGTTCTTCTTTTACTGCAATGGTAACTTGAGGTAATGAAGGCAGTTGCAGTCTGTTTTCGGCTAGATCGTCAGAAAATTTATCAAAGAAAGACAGTTCATCTTCTTCATCTTCATGAATCAGTGAACTTAAAGACATTTTGGTATCACTTAAAAACTGATCAAGTCGGCTTTGGTCAAACACTAATAGCTGGCTTTTTTCGGAGGCTTCTCCTTTAAACAGCCTAGGCTTAAGTCTTGCCAGTGGTGTCGTTGCTTCTTTGGTATTCGCTACAATAGTTTTACTGATGCCATCGGCGGCAGTCAGTTTTATGGTTCCACTCAGTAGGTAATATTCTTTGTCGTCGGTTTCACCAATATTAAACAAAACTTTTTTAGGCCCAATTGACAGTTGTTCGCAAGCGGCAGCAATGAGTATCAGTTGCTGATTGTTGAGCTTTTCAAAGCTAGTAAAGCGTTTGAGAGCTTTAATCGAAGGTTGGTTGTTTTTTTCCATTGCCTGTTCCTTGGCTGGAAAATTCTATTCACTAATAGGGTTATCTTTTCTTAGTGTAGCCTAGGTAAAATCACTAGAGACCAAATAATGACAGTGGCAAGTAGTCATAATCAAGCTGATATTAACTGGATGCATCATGCCATCAAGCTAGCCAAGCAAGGGGAAAGTGCTGGTGAAGTACCTGTAGGGGCAATTGTTGTATATCAAGGCCAAATAATAGGATCAGGCTTTAACCAGCCAATCAGTAGTCATAACCCAGTCGCCCATGCTGAAATTATGGCTTTAATGGCAGCTGCCCAGCATTTACATAACTATCGTCTTATTGATTGTGATCTTTATGTCACATTGGAGCCTTGTACCATGTGTGCAGGCGCCATTATTCATAGTCGGGTTAAGCGGTTGGTGTTCGGTGCTTATGAGCCTAAAGCCGGTGCTGCTGGTAGTGTAACTGATGTATTTAGCCAGCCTCAGATGAACCATACGGTTGAGGTGACAGGAGGCGTATTAGCTTCAGAGTGTGGACAACAGTTGTCTAATTTTTTTAAGTTGCGTCGTCAAGCACATAAACAGATTAAGCAGCAAAAAGACAAATAATACTTAACCGTCTTTTACCCCAGGGGAGTGATCACTTTTAGCAACGGGCAGGTTTTCGATTTGCGGTACCGTGAACCACTGTAGCAAGTCGTAGTAGCGGCGAATGTTCTGTACATATAGCACTGGCTCATAGCCTCTTGCATAGCCATATTTGGTTTGTTGATACCACTGTTTTTTGGAAAGCAGCGGTAAGCTTTCCTTTACATCTACCCATTTGTTTGGATCGCCACCACGCTTTTCAGTTAACTTTCTTGCATCCTGTAAATGGCCATAGCCTACATTATATGCAGCCAGTGCCATCCAAGTTCGGTCTGGCTCTTTAATATCTTCATTAATCCGGGCTTTGATTTTTTTAAAGTAGCGGCTTCCACCAATAATACTTTGTTTGGGATTTAATCGGTTTGAAACTCCCATTTCTTTGGCAGTTGCACGGGTTAACATCATTAGACCTCTCACCCCTGTGGGTGACTTGGCTTTTGGTCGCCAATGGGATTCCTGATAACCAATTGAGGCGAGTAACCGCCAATCCATGTCATATTCTTCGGCTGCGTACTCAAAGTAGTCACGGTATTTAGGTAATCGCTTTTTCATTTGTTTGGTAAAGGTTTTAACCCCTACGTAACTCACTTGCTCGACATGACCATAAAAACGCTCATAAAGGTGAGCTAAGGTGCCATTTGCTTTAATTTTGGTAAAAAACAAATTAGCCCGGTTAATTAAACTGGCATCAACACTATTAGGAAATGCCCAAGCCAGTTTATCGCTGGGAGCAAGGTCAAAGCCGACTCGGATATTGGGAAAATAAATATAATTCATAGCGAGCTCATTGGAGTCGACAACGGTGTAGTCAATCTCGCCATCATTAACCATTCTTAACAGATCAATATTTTCGTGTACTTCAGTAGTTTCCCAAGGAATAGGGATTTGGTCGCTGTACCGCTTAAGGCGTTCAGCATGGCTTGAACCTGCGAGTACAACAAACTTACCAGAAGTTAGGTCGGCAAAAGATTTAGGGTGCTTAAGTTTAGCGTTATAAATTAGCTGCTGATTAACATCCATGTAGGGTTGACTAAAGCGCACTTGCTGTTGTCGCTGATCAGTAACTGCTAGTCCAGCAGCTGCTAGGCTTATTCGTTGTGCAGCACCATTATCAGTAAGTGCATTAAAAATATCTGGTAGTGAGTTGGCCGTGATGATTTTTAACTTTACGCCAAGTTCTTTGGCAAAACGTTTGGCTAACTCATATTCAAAGCCGGTAGGCGTCTCTTTGCCTTGATAATAAGTGGTCGGGCTATTGCGCGTGACAATAATCAACTCTTTTTGTCGTTTAACTTGTTGCAATGAGGTGGGTTGTTCGCAACCTGAAAGCAACAGACAAACAAAAAAAGTCAGCAAAAATCTTGCTGTTGTATTGTTTGATAAACAACCAGTCATTCGGTTAAATAAAATACTTGCATGATGTACATCACAATTTTTCGGCCATCATACTTGAACCTGCATGTTTCATAAAGTTGTGCATAACCTTGCTTGCTCATTACTTCCACAGAAACAACTCTCTTGATTACCCGTATTCCTTGATACGTGTGGCCAAGAGAATTTATCTGTAAAAGCCCCATGTACTTTTAAACAGGGGCTCGGCGCAATTTTTATGCAAATTCATAAAACATCCGGGTTAACTTATCTACAATTGGAAAATCGGGAGTAGTGTTGACCTATTAGACAAGTAGCTGCTTGAGGTCAGATAAAGTATGATACGCCCGATTTTCAACCCTCATCGCTCACTCAGAGGTCCTAGAATGCTTGAGTTGCGTGGAACCCCTGCACTATCCGACTTTCGTCGTCAGAAACTGCTGCAAAAGCTAAACCAGCTTCATCCGGAAACAACTGATATTTATGCAGAATATATCCATTTGGTGGATTTAGCAGAGCCATTATCTGTTAAAGAACAAACTGTTCTAACCAAGCTGCTGACCTATGGTCCTAGTACTAAGGAGCATCAAGCACAAGGAGATAGGTTGTTAGTGATTCCCCGGCCAGGGACCATTTCGCCATGGTCAAGTAAGGCAACCAATATAGCCCATAACTGCGGTCTACAAAAAATAAAGCGAATTGAACGTGGAATCGCTTATTTTGTTGTAACCAAAGCATCGCTCAGCAAAACACAACTACAAGCATTAGCTAAGTTACTTTATGATCGAATGACCCAGGCGGTGTGCTATACCACAGATGAAGCGACAGCATTATTTACAGATAACACACCAGCACCTCTAAGCCATGTTTCTGTATTGGAGGGAGGAAGGGATGCATTAGTTCAGGCAAATACGACATTGGGTTTAGCCTTGGCTGATGATGAAATAGATTATCTACACGACAGTTATCAAAACAAACTGCAGCGTAATCCTACTGATGTCGAGCTGATGATGTTTGCTCAGGCAAACTCAGAGCATTGTCGGCATAAAATATTTAATGCCAGCTGGTCAATTGATGGTGAGCAGCAAGATTGCTCGCTATTTGCAATGATCAAAAATACTTACCAAATGCATCGAGAAGGGGTGTTATCTGCCTATAAAGATAATGCTGCAGTGATTGAGGGACCTTTGGCAGGTCGATTTTTCCCTAATCCAGTTACCAAAGAGTATGGCTATAACCAAGAGCCAGTCCACATTCTTATGAAGGTGGAAACTCATAACCACCCAACCGCGATTGCGCCTTACCCTGGTGCATCAACAGGCTCGGGTGGTGAAATTCGAGATGAGGGTGCAACCGGATGTGGTGCTAAGCCAAAAGCAGGCTTAACCGGGTTTAGTGTTTCCAATTTAAAAATTCCAGGTTTTACTCAACCATGGGAAATTGACAATGGTAAGCCAAACCGAATTGTGTCTGCATTGGATATTATGGTGGAAGGGCCTTTAGGAGGAGCAGGCTTTAATAATGAGTTTGGTCGGCCTAATTTGTGTGGCTATTTTCGAACCTATGAACAGGCTGTCAAAGGCCCTAATGGTGAAGAAGTTAGAGGCTACCACAAGCCAATTATGATTGCTGGAGGTTTGGGCAATATCCGTGGTGAGCATGTAGAAAAAGGCGAAATATCCGTTGGTGCCAAACTTATTGTGCTTGGTGGCCCTGCAATGCAGATCGGACTGGGGGGGGGGGCGGCTTCATCCATGACTACCGGCGAGAGTACCGAGGACTTGGACTTTGCTTCAGTACAGCGAGATAACCCTGAAATGGAGCGTCGTTGTCAGGAAGTTATTGATCAGTGCTGGCAGTTAGGTACTGAAACCCCGATAGCTTTTATTCACGATGTGGGAGCAGGAGGGCTCTCTAACGCTTTTCCAGAACTGGTAAATGATGGCGAGCGAGGGGGGAAATTTGAGCTGCGTAATATCCCCAATGATGAACCGGGCATGCCACCGTTGGCAATCTGGTGTAATGAATCTCAAGAGCGCTATGTATTAGCAGTTGCGCCAGAAAACCTAGCCCAGTTTGAGGTCATTTGTCAGCGTGAGCGTTGTCCTTATGCCATTGTGGGTGAAGCTACTGAAGCCAAAGACTTGGTAGTTACTGATAATCACTTTAACGATAAGCCCGTGGAAATGCCGCTTGAGGTATTACTGGGCAAACCACCTCGTATGCATAGGGAGGTAGCTCGGGTTAAAACAGAACACCCAGCGTTTGATAGCAAGCAAATTGATCTGGCTGAAGCAGCTGAACGGGTGCTGAAACTACCTGCAGTTGCCAGTAAGAGTTTCTTGATAACCATTGGTGATCGTACGGTTACAGGTTTGGTGGCTCGTGATCAAATGGTTGGTCCCTGGCAGGTACCTGTTGCGGATGCAGCCGTTACTACCTCGACTTTGAGCAGCTTTACTGGCGAAGCCATGGCAATGGGAGAGCGTACTCCAGTTGCAATATTGGATGCGCCAGCCTCAGGGCGGATGGCAATTGGTGAGGCCGTTACCAATATTGCTTCAGCCAGAATCAAGCAAATCAGTGATATCAAGCTTTCTGCCAATTGGATGGCTGCTGCAGGCCACCCAGGAGAAGATGCTAACCTCTATGACACAGTAAAAACAGTAGGTATGGAGTTGTGTCCAGAGTTGGGGATTACTATTCCAGTGGGTAAGGACTCTATGTCGATGAAAACCCAGTGGAAAGATGAGCAGGGTAGTGATAAATCGGTAACTTCCCCATTGTCATTGATTATTTCAGCATTTGCCCCTGTTGAGGATGCGCGTTTGTCTTTGACGCCACAACTAAGAGTAGATAAGGGAGAAACGGCGCTATTACTAATCGACCTAGGTCAAGGTAAGAATCGGTTGGGTGGCTCAGCATTAGCACAAGTTTATAATGCCGTTGGTCAACAGCCTGCAGACTTGGATGAGCCTCAGCAATTAAAAGGTTTCTTCTCTTCTATTCAAGCATTAAATGCTGAGCAAAAGCTGTTGGCTTACCATGACCGATCTGATGGGGGCTTGTTTGCCACATTAGTTGAAATGGCTTTTGCAGGGCGTGTTGGTGTTTCTGTTGAATTATCTGGGCTTGCTAGTAGTCAAGATGAGCTGGCTGAGGTGTTATTTGCCGAAGAGCTAGGGGCAGTCATTCAAGTAAAACAATCTGACTTGGGTGCAGTTAAGCAGCAGTTTGAGCAAGCCGGTATTGCTAATCTGGTTCATGAGATTGGTCAGCTTAATAATGTCCAGCAAGTGGAGTTTGTACTGAATGGCCAACAAGTGCTTAGTAATAGTCGTCAGCAGTATCAGCGTTGGTGGGCTGAAACCAGTTATCAAATTCAAGCTCTGCGAGATAACCCTGATTGTGCGCAACAAGAGTTTGACCAGTTGTTGGAGCAAAATGACCCAGGGCTGCATGCTGAATTGAGCTTTAAACCTGAGGAAAATATTACAGCAACTTACTTGAATTTATCTGCCAAACCCAAACTGGCAGTATTGCGTGAGCAAGGTGTGAACAGCCAAGTTGAAATGGCTGCTGCTTTTGATCGGGCAGGCTTTACGGCCGTTGATGTTCATATGAGTGATGTACTGGCAGGCAAAGTGTCACTGGCTGATTTTAAAGGCATGGCAGCCTGTGGAGGGTTTTCGTACGGAGACGTGCTTGGTGCTGGTGAAGGTTGGGCAAAGTCAATTTTGTTCAATGATGTGGCCAGACAGCAGTTTTCTGATTACTTTGCCAGACAGGACACTTTCGCCTTGGGTGTATGTAATGGCTGCCAGATGTTTTCTAACCTGCGAGAGCTGATTCCAGGTGCTGAGCATTGGCCTCATTTTGTTCGTAACCAATCAGAGCAATTTGAAGCACGTTTGGCAATGGTTAAGGTGCAAGAGTCACCATCAATTTTATTGAAGGGAATGGTTGGTTCTCGGATGCCAATAGCTGTTTCCCATGGTGAAGGTTTTGCTGAGTTTTCGGGTAACCACCAGCAACAGCTTGAAGCATCACAACAAGTTGCCTTACGTTATGTTGACAATCATGGTCAGGCCACTGAAGTCTATCCTGCTAACCCAAATGGCTCTCCAACAGGGGTGACTGGGGTAACGACTATAGATGGCCGGGTCACTATTATGATGCCGCACCCTGAGCGGGTGTTCCGGACAGTGCAATATTCTTGGGCGCCTAATAACTGGGGTGAAGATTCTCCCTGGTTACGTTTGTTCCAAAATGCACGAGTCTGGCTTGGGTAAGCTTAAATTAGCAGTATCTGAGATCAAAAAGCCTGGCTAATTACCAGGCTTTTTCTTTTTTTTAAAAGGAAACAAATTAACAAATGTATAAAATAGCGGTCTTTATTCCAGAAGAGGCATTGGAGTCAGTAAAAAGTGCAATGTTTGAAGCGGGTGCTGGAAAAATTGGGGATTATGATAGTTGCTCGTGGCAAGTAAAAGGGCAGGGGCAATTTCGCCCGCTAGCAGGGAGTAACCCTTATTTAGGTAAGTTGGATCAGGTCGAAGCAGTAGATGAGTATCGGGTGGAAATGATCTGTGCTGACCAGTATGTGACGGAGGTAATTAAAGCCATGAAAGAAGCGCACCCTTATGAAGAACCCGCTTATGACGTGTGGCAGCTAGCTGATTTATAACTTGGAAAGCAAATAGAACAGGCTTTATCACTTTTTGATGGAATGGATGATATCTTCAACCCTAACTGGAAAATTTCCTGATAATCGATCAACAAAATAGTGTTTAAGGGTTTTTTCAATGGTAGGAAAAGCAAGTTGCTGCCAGGGTATATCTGCTTCGTGAAACAATTTTACTTCGTGGGATTCATCACCAGCACCATAGTCAGGCGTTTTAAGTTGGGAGCGAAAAATCATATAAACCTGGTTGATGTGGGGTAAGTTAAAAACTGTGTATAACTGTAGTTGCTCTACTGTAGCCAGAGCCTCTTCCTTGGTTTCTCGTTGAGCGGCTTGAATAGTGGTTTCACCTAGCTCCATAAAACCTGCGGGAAGCGTCCAAAACCCTTCTCGTGGTTCAATTGCTCTTCGACAAAGTAAAATCAGCCCTTCATAAATGGGCAGGCATCCAGCAACTATTTTGGGGTTTTGGTAATGAATTGTTTGGCAATGACTGCACATATAACGAGGGCGGTTGTCACCATTTGGGATGAGGTGCTCAACTAGCTTGCCACATTGGGAGCAGTATTTCATAGCCTCGATTTTCTCCAATTGAGGCTATGAGTATATACTGAATATTGATAAGAAGTTAAGGGGATACAGCCTCGCGATGGCTGGTTAAGCAAATGATATCAGCAGGTGCAGCGCCTTCATCAGATGACATTTCTCCGTTGAGTCGCTTGCGAGTAAGTTGGGCCTGCTCAGGGTCGTTGAGTGTGAGTTGTAGTTGATGCAAAGATTCATACATTAATTTTGAAATAGCAACGCAAGCACTCATTGGGTTAGAAGACTGGCGAATTTTCATGTCTACTTGAAATTGAATACCGCGTAATCTTCTTTGGTACTCTAGAGGAGCATCTTGAATTGCTTCTTCAATTAACTGCTCTCTGAGTTTTTCCAGATCATCTGGCTTGTTTTTAGCCAGAAACAACAATTCATCAAAATCTGGAAGGTTTGACTTCATACTAATCACCCATTACTTCTTCATGAATTACAGCTTCATCCTTTAACCTGTGTCTTATTTCCCGTTTGACTGAGCTAACTGATGAAACTTTATCCTACCTGACTATTAGAACACTTGTATATTGACTGATTCACACGCAATTTGGAGGCCAGGTAGGATAAAATAGTGAGGTGAGTTTAAATCAATTAAAAAGAACATATAAAACATAATGTTAGAGCTGTGAATTAACGTTGAGTGCAGTTTGCGCTTTTATTACAACTTCATTAGATAAATTTGTAATATGTAGGTGTGAAACGCCCTGACATAAGGTTTTATTGCTGAAACTTAATATTTCTTTCACAATAACAGTATTTCACTACGGTTAAGGGCTAAACAGAGTTGTTCATTAGTTAGGGACTGATGTCATATTTTAAAGTAAAAGCCTATTTAAAGGTCATGCTTTTCTGTAATCAATGATAGATAAACTGTATAAAACATTAACAAAATATGCCGACAGTGAGCTGGCTGTAGAGCTGCCAGAGGCAGCTGTGTTGGTGCCTATAACCGATCACCCGAAAAAACCGGAGATTATTTTTACCTTGCGTGCGGCCCACTTATCTACCCATAGTGGAGAAGTAGCTTTTCCTGGAGGGAAGCGTGATGATGCTGACCGTAACTTGTGGTTTACTGCGCTGAGAGAGTCCTACGAGGAGATTAACTTATCAGCAGATCATGTTGTTAAGCTAGGTAAATTGCGGCCTCTAGCTTCTCGATTTGGCTTGAAAGTGGTGCCTTTTGTAGGGCTTGTTTCCTCTGAGGTGAAATTAAGGCCAAACCTGGAAGAGCTGGACTTGATCTTTAAGGTACCTTTGCAGTTTTTTCTGGAGCCGAAGCACCTAAAGTTTGATCAGCTTGATTTTTTTGGTGAAACCTACCAAATTCCTTATTTTTGCTATGAGCAGTTTAAAATTTGGGGTTTAACTGCTCTAATGCTAGTTGATTTGCTGAATACTTGTTTTGATGCAGATATAACCTGCGACTGGCCTCAGCGAGATCCAAAGGTTATCAGTAAGTTTGCTTCTACCTAAGCCTAAGGGCTGGTGAAAAACTATTTTTTTCGTTTAACTGGGGCAACTTTAGCTTGTTTGATAACATTGTCCTTAATTTGCAATATCTCAATTAAATAAGAGTCTACTTTAAGGCAAACCTTTGTTTCAGGGATAGTTTCAAGATACTCGGTAATAAGCCCATTTAGTGTTTTGGGGCCGTTACTTGGCAATTCCCAGTGCAACAATTTATTAATATCTCGAATATTAGCTGAGCCATCAATCAGATAAGAGCCATCAGGTTGTGCTTTAATACCTTCACTGTCATCAGACATGTCAGTGGTAAACTCACCAACAATTTCTTCCAGAATATCTTCCAGCGTGATTAATCCTTCAACATCGCCATATTCATCAACAACAAAGGCAATCCGTAGCTTTTCTTTCTGAAAGTTAAATAGCTGAGTGTGTAAGGGGGTGTTTTCTAAAATAAAGTATGGCTCAGCAATTTCTTGTAATAAATCAGCCTTACTGGGTGTTCCTGTGGCTAAAAAACGAGCTGCATTACGCATATGAAGCACCCCAACAATGTTGTTGATGTCATCTTTATAAACTGGCAGCCGGGTATGCTGACAGTCTTGTAACTGGCTAATGATAGTCTCTATATCATCATCAATATCGACACCGATAATTTCTTGGCGAGGAACCATAATGTCATCAACGCTGACATTTTCCAGGTCTAGTATACCTAAAACCATTCCCTTACGTTTGCGGGGAATGATGCCAGGCGTTTCGTGGACTAAGGTGCGAAACTCTTCAGTGCTTAGGTGATCCTGCTGATTCTCATTAGGGTTAACACCGAACAAGCGAAGTAAATTGTTAGTGATGCCATTAATAAGCCATACGACTGGAAATAGAAGGAAAAGCAGAGGGCGTAAAAGAAACGCAGCAGGAAAGGCAATTCGCTCAGGATGTAGTGCTGCTAGTGTCTTAGGAGTGACTTCTGCAAATATTAATATAACTAGAGTAAGTAGTACGGTAGCTATAACAATACCTGCTTCACCTAAGATTCGCATAGCAATCAAGGTAGCGATAGAGGAAGCAAGAATATTTACGAAGTTATTACCAATTAAAATAACTCCAATAAGTCGATCAGGCCTCTCTAATAGTCGGCTGGCAAGGGTTGCCGCACGATGATTGCTGTTGACTAAGTGGCGAAGCCGGTAACGGTTTAATGCCATCATCCCGGTTTCGGAGCTGGAAAAAAAAGCTGAAAGTAAAATGAGTACAAACAGGGCTCCAAATAGGAAGCCAAGGGGCACTTCGTTCAAGAATTAACCTCGTGTTGCCAAGCAGATAAGCTCTCTATAAATCTGAAAGATAGCTAGATAATAATGACAAGCCAGCATCTTACTAATCAATTGTTATTAGAGAGATTGTTTTGTCAGCCAGTTTATCTTCCCTGTAATACCAGGTCTAGTACAAACTTACTGCCAAAATAAGAAAGCATAAGAAGTGTAGTACCACTTATTGTCCATTTTATTGCTGTGTTGCCTCGCCAGCCTAGTTGGTGTCGTCCCCATAGTAAAGTTGCAAAAACCAGCCAAGCAAAAATTGATAAGAAAGTTTTATGGGCTAAGTGCTGAGCGAGTAAGTCTTCAACAAATAAAAAGCCAGTGGCAAGCGAAGCAGTGAGTAAAATAACACCTGCCCAAACAAACTCAAATAACAGGCTTTCCATCGTTTGCAAAGGTGGAAAAACCTTAAGAATTCCCTTTAGTTGATGGTGTCTTAGTTTATAGTTTTGGTAAGCCAGTAAAACAGCCTGAAAGGCAGCAATAGTAAGGATACTATAGGCCAAAATTGAAAATAAAATATGCCCCAGCATACCAAAGTTACGTTCAGGGATCACGGTTTTGGGGGCTTCTTGGGTGGCGGTAAGCATGATCGTTAATATTGCGAGTGGCGCAATAAATATCAGCAGGCTTTCTACGGGCTTTTTTAAGGAGCTGAGTAGCACTATGTTAATAATCATCCAGGAAATTACTGAGCTGACATTATAAAACCCCAAGTTAATGCCATCGGGCTCATGAATGAGTAAATAGAGACTGATTGCTTGTAGGATGGAGCCGCTGAAACCAAGAAATAAGACGAGAGATTTACGGAATTGTTTGTTTTGTTTGATAGCAAGTGCCTGACCTATGGTCGTTGTACAATAGCAGGCAATAGCAAACAAGCTAACGATGGTTGTGTTCATAGCATTATATGGATCAGGGTCTTCATCTGCTGCAACGGTTCATTCTGCATAAAAGTTTATTCAGGTAAAGGGTTATTTGATTGATTAAGAGGAAAATAGTTTGACATCGTTTGGTTTAATAGGCAGCTGCCCATGAGTTGCGTTATAATCTCAGCCATCAAAAGAAGCTGTCTTGGTATAGGTTGTTTGCTCAAGGCTTAATAACAATGGCAATTTAACAGTCTATATCAAGACAGCTTATGAAATCTGTAGTGGGCTTCAGGCAAACACCACAGGTGAATGAGCATAAGATATTAATAGGGCTAGTTCCATGTTTGAAAATTTAACAGATCGACTTTCGCAAACCCTTCGTAATGTAACAGGTAAGGCAAAGCTCACTGAAGACAATATCCGGGATACATTGCGCGAAGTACGGATGGCTTTGTTAGAGGCTGATGTTTCACTGCCTGTAGTCAAGGATTTTGTGGCTCGAATTAAAGAGCGAGCTGTTGGTCAGGAAGTGCAAAAAAGCCTGAGCCCTGGGCAAATGTTTGTCAAAATAGTCCAGTCTGAGCTTGTCACTATTATGGGCGAAGCCTGTGACGATTTAAATTTAGCTGCCCAACCCCCTGCAGTGATATTAATGGCGGGTTTACAAGGTGCTGGTAAGACCACGTCTGTTGCTAAATTGGCAAAGTTTTTAAAAGAGCGTAAGAAAAAATCTGTTTTGGTCGTCAGTGCTGATGTTTACCGGCCTGCTGCAATTAAGCAGTTGGAAACTCTGGCAAATGAAGTAGAAGTGAATTTCTTTCCAAGTCATGCTGAGCAAAATCCGGTAGATATTGCTAATGGTGCAATCACTGAGGCTAAAAACAAGCACTTTGACGTAGTAATTGTGGATACTGCAGGTCGTCTCCATATCGATGAACAAATGATGGAGGAGATTAAAGTTCTTCATGCAGCGGTCAATCCAATTGAAACGCTATTTGTGGTTGATGCCATGACGGGCCAAGATGCGGCTAATACAGCAAAAGCTTTTAGCGACGCGCTGCCACTCACCGGGGTAATTTTAACTAAAGCTGATGGTGATGCACGTGGGGGGGCAGCTTTATCTGTTCGTCACATTACCGGAAAGCCAATTAAGTTTTTGGGGGTTGGTGAAAAAACAGATGCCTTGGAACCATTTCATCCAGATCGGATTGCATCACGGATTCTTGGCATGGGAGATGTGCTTTCCCTCATCGAAGAGGCAGAGCAAAAGCTTGATAAGCAGAAAGCAGATAAACTGGCGAAAAAGCTGAAAAAAGGTAAGGGCTTCGATTTAGAAGATTTTCGTGACCAGCTTCAGCAGATGAAAAAGATGGGTGGCATCACCAGTATGATGGATAAACTGCCTGGTATGGGGCAGATGCCACAGCTGGCACAACAAAAAATTGATGACAAGCCCTTGGTTCAAATGGAAGCTATTATCAGTTCCATGACACCTTCTGAGCGGGCTAACCCAGATATTATTAATGGCTCTCGGAAAAAACGGATTGCAATGGGGTCTGGTACTCAGGTTCAAGATATTAATCGTTTGCTGAAGCAGCACAAGCAAATGCAAAAAATGATGAAAAAAGTCACCAAAAAAGGTGGTTTGACCAAGTTAATGCGGGGAATGGGGAATATGAAGGGAATGGGCGGTATGATGCCACCTGGCGGTAAATTCCCTGGGATGTAAGCTATTCTTTTAAAACGTTAAACGCATATTCAATGCAAAAGCCTGCTGCGGATTACTTCAGCGGGCTTTTCATTATGGTTGATATTCCGTAGAATATGCGCCCTTCCGAGTAGTGGCTTAACAGTTGGCTGCTCGAAAGTAAACACCTGAGCAGTAATAGCTCATTTGTTGTAAATAGAGAACTAGGAAAAGTCTAATGGTAACAATTCGTTTAGCACGTGGTGGCTCAAAAAAGCGCCCGTTCTATCACTTAACTGTGACTGATTCACGTAACTCTCGTGATGGTCGCTTTATTGAGCGAGTAGGCTTCTTTAATCCAGTTGCTCGCGGTCAAGAAGAGCGTTTACGCGTTGATAGTGATCGTGTTGAGTACTGGTTAAGCAAAGGCGCTCAAGCTACTGATCGTGTTGCTAAATTATTAGCCGAAGCTAGTAAGCAAGCTGGTCAAGCGGCTTAATTTTCCGTGCGGGCAGTTTGAGGTGTTTATGGCAGTAACGAGTAATACAAACCAAAACGACTTATTGGCACTGGGGCGAATTTCTTCAGTGTACGGTGTGCGTGGTTGGGTTAAGGTTTACTCTTATACTGAACCTATGGATAACATTTTTGGTTATTCACGTTGGCTCCTCAAACAAAAAGGACAGCTACAAGAGATTGCGGTTGTTCAAGGCAAAAAGCACGGTAAAGGCCTGATTGCACACTTAGAAGGGTGTAATGATAGAGAGGCTGCACAACAATATTGTGGTGCAGAAGTGCTCATTCACAAAGGTCAGCTGCCTAGCTTAGTTGATGGTGAGTATTACTGGCATCAACTGGAAGGTTTGCGTGTTATTGCAGTTGCTACTGATGAATATCAACAAGCAGACTTAGGCCGGGTCACCAGACTTATGGCCACAGGTGCAAACGATGTTTTAGTGGTAAAAGGCGATAAACAAAGCATTGATCAGCGTGAACGACTGATTCCTTTCTTACCAGATCAGGTTATTGAGTCCATCTGTATAGAAACAGGTGAAATACGGGTCGATTGGGATCCGGAGTTTTAAATAGTGTGGTTTGGGATTGTTTCCCTCTTCCCCGAAATATTCAATGCTATCACTGAGTATGGGGTAACAGGAAGAGCGGTAAAGCAAGGTTTACTTGAGCTGGCGTTTTGGAATCCAAGAAGCTTTACTCATGATAAACACCAAACAGTGGATGACCGACCTTATGGCGGTGGTCCCGGCATGTTGATGAAAGTTCAACCTCTGCGTGATGCCATCCAGGCAGCAAAGCAAGCTGCTGGAACTGAGGCTAAGGTGATTTATATGTCCCCTCAGGGGCGCCAACTGACCCAGCAAGGGGTTATGGAGTTGGCACAAAATGACAAACTCATCGTAGTCGCAGGGCGATATGAAGGTATTGATGAGCGCATAGTCGAAACCGAAATTGATGAAGAATGGTCGGTAGGTGATTATGTCTTAAGTGGTGGTGAAATAGCTGCCATGACGCTAATTGATGCGGTCTCACGCTTTGTCCCGGGCACTCTAGGTCACAAGAATTCCGCTTTGGAAGATTCTTTTGCAGAAGGTTTACTTGATTGTCCTCATTATACTCGGCCAGAACAAGTGGCAGGGTTACAGGTTCCACCCGTATTACTGAGTGGCAACCATGAAATGATAAGACAATGGCGGCTGAAACAGTCGTTGGGAAGAACCTGGTTAAGACGCCCTGATTTATTAGCAAGTCATCGACTTGATGGTGAGCAACAGGCGCTACTTGCTGAGTTTCAGCGGGAGTATCAGGCTAGCCAGAAGCAATAAAGTTTTAGCCGGCGGAAAGAGTTTGTATCTAGGAGCAAACAAGAGATGAGCAAAAACAAAATTATTCAGCAAATTGAAAATGAGCAAATGAACAAAGAAATCCCTGCCTTTGGGCCGGGTGATACGGTCATTGTTCAGGTAAAAGTAAAAGAAGGTAGCCGTGAGCGTTTACAGGCCTTTGAAGGGGTTGTTATTGGTAAGCGTAATCGTGGTCTGAACTCTTCTTTCACAGTTCGTAAAATTTCCAATGGCGTAGGGGTTGAACGTGCGTTCCAAACATACAGCCCATTGGTAGACAGTATTACCGTTAAGCGTCGTGGTGATGTACGTAAAGCGAAGCTTTACTACTTGCGTGAGCGCTCTGGTAAAGCAGCAAGAATTAAAGAAAAACTTTCCTAGTTCCAATAAAAAAAGCAGCATTAGCTGCTTTTTTTATGTCACTTTTTTATGTCCATCTAAATTTTTACTTCCCTTACCGTTTGAGTTTGGTTAATTAGCCCTGTGTTTTTTTAATGTACAATCTTTCTTTTTGCTTGTTTGGTGAAGTTTCTCTGATAAAATACGACACTTGTTACCATTAATTTCGGTTGTTATACCTTGTGCTTAGTGCTTCTTTGGGATAATAGTTGCTGCTGCCAGGTATCATCAGACAAGGATGCTTATGAAACACTTACCTTTAAAGTGCATTGTTTATTTTGCTACGTTGTTATTTTCTTCTTTAGGCTTTGCAACACAATCCGTTCACTTGATCAAGGCCATGAGCTCAGGTTATAGCTTTTATGGTACTCGTTCAGAGCATCAATATTTTGATATTTTAGTTGATCGTAAGCTTAATGCTGAGACTGTTTGGCTACGCTTAATTGCAGATGATGGTACCTGGCAGGATTTGCCTGCGACGAGAGTGGCTGATATTGGTAGTAAGACAGAGCGTTGGCAAATGAATCATCAGTCGTGTATGCGGGGAGAAAACCTCTGTAATAGCAATTATCAGTCTCAAACCATAAATTTTATTAAGTTTGCTATATATGCAAACACGGCAAGCGGTTTATATTGGGATAACAATCAGGGCCGTGATTATTGGTTAACTAAAGGCTCAGGTTGGCTGTTGGGTAAACGTATTAATGTGGCCGCAAATAATGCTTTTCCTGCTGTTTTGTATAAAGAGCAGAAGACTTTTTATCCGCAAGTTCTGCTGCGAAATATTGTGCCAAGTAAACAGGTGCAAGTGATTTATAGTTTTGATAGTTGGTTAACGAGTCATACCATGGAGGCTGAATATCAAGCCTATCAAATCATTGGACCAAAGGGTGGCTTGGTTAAAAACCCAAGTAAATATGGCGTGGAAAGTTGGGGAGCTGCTATACCTGTAGCGAATAAAAATCAGTTAGCGTACTTTGTAAGGTATAAAGTAGATGGCCATTGGTATACCGATAATAATTTGGGGCAGAATTATCAGGTGGTTCGTAAGGAGTGAAAGCTAATGGTATATTCGTAAAAGTTAGCTGAAGCCCACTCAGAGTGGGCTTCAAGATAGGGTGGCAGGCTAGAAATAATAAGACTCAATTTTTTGCCATAGAGCCTGATAAGCATTAGCCCCTGGTTTTTTAGGTGCAAATGCGGCTACTGGCTTCTGGTGGATCCCCATATTCTCAATTTCAGCACAAAAAGGAATGGACTGGTTAATCACACTATTAAACCGGGTTTTTATTCTGGCTTCAGATTGTTGGTGCAGCTTTTTGGATGTTTGAGCCATGGAGAAAAACGGATGTATTTTGTTTTTATCCAAAGATTTTTCGTGAAAAAAGTCCACTAACTGGTTTAAAGTCCTTTCTGATAAAGTGGTTGGAATAACTGGCACCATAATGATGTCTGCTGCATTAAACACATTTTCAGAAAGTAAGCTGATACTTGGTGGGCAGTCAAGAAAAATGACATCATAGTATTTCTTTAGTGGTTTTAGTAGTTTTGCTATCTGTTTTTGCGGGGATTTTTTGAAAGCGCCGAGTTTGATATCAAAATGTCGATAGGAAAGTTTAGCTGGCAAAATATCCAGCATTGGGTAGTCAGAAGCTTTGATATGCTGGAACAACTTATAGGTTTGGGTAAAAAACCATTTACTTTTTTGTTTCTTTGATGCGCTTACCCTAAAGTAAAATGAAGAAGCACCCTGGGGATCTAAATCACATAGTAATGTTTGGTGACCAGACTGACTTGCCTCATAAGCTAGATTGACGGCTGCTGCTGTTTTACCTACGCCCCCTTTAATACTATAAACCGCTATTATTTTCATTGTTGACTAACCTTTTGGAAAAGCTGGTTAAATTGAGCTTGGGTGGGAAGTGAGCAAAAGTCACTGAGCTGACTTATGATGTCTGTTTTTAAAGAGCTTTGTTGCTGATGCATTACGCTAACTAGCCCTCCAATAGCAGCTGCTTCGAGGGGGTTTATATTATTGTCATTTAAATAATGCAGTAGCTTTTCTTGTTGTACAGATAGATCATTGAAGTTGCCCAGTTTATCCTGAAGTTTTTTTAAACTGTTGACTGCTTGTTTGTTAGTCGTTGTATTCATTAAGTCAGCAAAAAACTCCAATAAATAACGTAGTCTTTTGCATTCAATACGCAAGTCGTGAAATGATTCATCATCTGCTGTGGAAGTTAAAGAGCATCCATCATGACAAATATGCTGGTATTTGTTATGAATTTCTTGGATTGCTATTTTAATGATTGGCTTATGGCTGTTTTTGGTTTTTGCTGTTTTTTTACAGGCTTTTAAAGTTGATTTGATTGTAGTAAATGCCTCTTGATAGGTTTTACTTTGCAAGTGTTTGGCAATGTTTTTGCTTTCAGTTTGACGGGTTTCAGTAAAGCTTTGAAATAGTTTATCTAAACCGGGCTGTAATTGTATGGGGATTTTTGCTTTTAAAGCATCTTTAGCTAACAGGTAAACATCAAGGTCTCTTAATAAATTTGTCTTTTGCGCCAGAGCCTTTAATTGTTGTTTTAACTGTGTGGTTTCAGTTTTAGGGAAAACCTGTTTGATAAGACTTAAAAGTGAGCGGATTTTGCGAATAGCTACCCGGTAATCATGCAAGTATTCTGTATCAATATCATCAATAATGCCTTGTTCATTTTGCTGGGCCAGTTCAAGCATGGAGTTAATCATGCTTAATATAACTTCACGAGCAGGGGCTTCAGGCTGCATCGCAAACTTTGGCTTTATACTGTAAGGTTTGGGAGTGAGCTTTGTTTTATCCCAATAATCAATTAAAGGCGGCTCTGCAATGGCTATAAAATGTTGCTGCTCTAAAAATTGAGTAAATTGCTGGGCCTCGTCAGTAAAGCCTCTTAATGGCTGTAGCTCTAGATATTCTGTATGTGTTGTGTTGTTACGTTGGTCGGATAGAGTATAAATAACTGCTTTACAGACAGTTTTTTGATCTGAGTTGATCATTTTAATTATATGGCTGTCGCAATTTAGCGTAGCCATTGGTTGTAGGGCTCTTAATTTTACTAATGGCTTTAGTTTATTTTTTAATATCCCACTCGGTAACTGATCGATCATGATTGTTTGGCTGCTATTAATGTGGTTGGTGGTACAGGCCGCAACTAGGCTTTCATAAACAAAACAACCTCTAGGAGCTAGGACAAGCTGGCTGTCACTTTGATAAAGCATTATATTGTCAAACCAAAGTGGCCAGCCAAATGCGTCAAATAATGTAATGGGTTGAGCAGCTTGAGCACAGTAAGTGTTGGGGAAGTGTTTTTTTACTTGTCGTACAACAGATTGAGGTTTTTTTTGGCCAGGTAGTTGCCAATAGGATGCGACAGGTTTAGCCAACGACTGGGCTAATAGCGTCATTTTATACTCCTCTTCCGTGACTCCATAAAGCATCTGTATATGAATTTATATGAACATCATGATTTTTATAACATAAAAAAACAGGTGTTGTAGCCTATACTGATGCTAGCCTGATCATTTATTTTGCAGGTTTTTATTAAGAAAATCCAATAGCATTTGGCGATTTTGGTTGTAGTTAAAAGTTGCGATGTGTGGGCCTGTAGTGGTAATTAATTGACAGTTGTTAGGGCAAGACTCCATAAGTAGCGTACTATGATAATAAGGAATTACTTCATCTTCACGGCTATGAAATACCAGAATTGGAGAGTTGGCAATTTCAGGCAGTTTATTAATAGGCTCGTACTCGTCGGGTATTAAGCGGGAAAGTGGGTGCTGGAAAACCCAGGTTAACCAGTTAGCATCTAAAACATCCTGCGCAATAATACGAAAACCAGCAAAAGGAGCATCAACAATAAAGGCGTTAAATTGGATATTGCTGGTAGTTGCATGATTAATAGCTAGAGCAGCGCCAAGACTTTGCCCTATTAAAAAATAGGGCGGATTGGTATTTTGATGTAGCCACTGACTAGCGGCGGTTACATCATCAAGTACAGCAGGCATGACTGGACTTCCAGTGGATTTGCCATAACCACGATAATCCAGTAGAAACAGCTGATAACCGTGTTCAACTAACCAGGCAACACTGTGAATATGCGTGCTGATATTTTGTGCATTTCCATGTAAAAACAGTATTGTTGCTTTCGGTTTACCTTTAGGCTTGAGTAGCCAGTTTTTTAAAGTGACACCTGCTGTGGGCTGTATACTTATCGTTTCAAATTCAATACCTAATTGTGTAGGCGTCAAGCGATAACTACTGTCAGGATAAAAAAACTGTCGTGTTAACCAATAACTACTAGGCATAACAGAAGGTAAAGTAAATAGTAATAATAAGAATAGGGTAATAGGGGATAACATAAACCGCAAAATACGACGACGGTTGATTAGCTTTTGGTTCATTAGGCTGTTTTTTGTTGTTGTGATTTACTTTTAGAATATGACATGCTCTTAATCCATTGGGTGCTCTTAGCATTTAAGAATATGATTGATTGGTAAGTTAGATATTCCCTAAGATTGCAGTAAATCAGGTTAATATGTGATGGTAGGAATGACAACAGTATCAGTACAAACAGAACAATTGATTAATCAGTTTCTTGATCATTTGTGGCTGGAAAATGGTACTAGTCAAAATACCTTGACTGCCTATCGGAGTGACTTATCTGGTTTGGCTAAATGGCTTGCCCCTAAGCAGTTACAAATAGCATCGACGGATCAGCTTCAAAGTTATCTTCAATATCGATTGCAGTCAGGTTATAACAAACGTTCTCAAGCCCGTTGCTTATCAGTTCTGCGTCGTTTTTTTCGTTACTTGTTATTACAGCAGTTGCGTCAGGATGATCCCACCCAACATATAGCAATGCCTAAATTAGCCCGTTATTTACCTAAATCTTTATCTGAACAGCAGGTTGAAGCCTTGTTGGATGCACCGGATATTGCCACCTTAGTCGGTCAGCGCGACAAAGCTATGCTGGAACTTTTGTATAGCAGTGGGCTACGGGTATCTGAGCTGGTGAGTCTAACCGTTCATCAATTAAATCTTAACAGAGGGGCACTAAGAATCGTTGGTAAGGGTAATAAAGAGCGGCTGGTGCCAGTGGGGGAGGAAGCACAAAGCTGGCTTGAAAGCTATTTGGCTAATGCCCGGTCTTATTTAGTTGGAAATGCTAATAGTGATGTATTGTTTCCTTCAACAAGAGGGACAGCAATGACTCGGCAAACCTTTTGGCACCGGGTGAAAAAATATGCAGTGATAGCGGGAGTTGCAGGGAATGTTTCCCCTCATACATTACGTCATGCATTTGCTACGCATTTAGTGAATCATGGCGCTAACTTAAGGGCTGTACAAATGATGTTGGGACATAGTGATTTGTCTACCACACAAATTTATACCTATGTGGCGCAGCATCGGTTGCAGCAGCTGTATAAAGAGCACCACCCAAGAGCTTAGGGTAGTTAACGGCCCTTTGTTATTGCGACATTTTCCAGAATAAATGTGCAATTTAATCAAGCATTCAATCTGTTATAATGGCCGGTTTGGAGGGAACCTTTTGCTTAAATTTCTCTCTTTATTGCAGGTGGATTTTAAAACACAACGAGGATTTGTATGACTCCCTTTCGTAAATTAGCCCTTGGAGCAACTATTGCTTTAGCGGCAAGCTCAGCGATAGCTGATTCTCCTGAACAGGCTATTAAAGCAAAGCTAAGCCAGTTGGGCGGCAAAGTGACAATAGACCGGATTACTGAAACGCCAGTGAAAGGGGTCTACGAAGTGCAATTTTCCGGTGGCCAGCTAGTTTACTCCAGTGCTGATGGTGGCTATCTATTTCGTGGTGATATGTTGAAAGTCGATGGTAATAAGTGGACAAACTTAACAGAGCAGGCGCGTAGCAAAGCACTAGCCAAGCTAATTGATGCTGTGCCAAGAGAGAAAATGGTGGTTTTCTCTCCAAAGGGCGAAACTAAATCTCACATCACAGTATTCACCGATGTTGACTGTGGCTACTGCCGTAAACTGCATACTGAAGTGCCAGAATTGAATGAAATGGGGATAGAGGTCCGCTATGTCGCATTTCCTCGCGGAGGTAAGCAGTCACCTGCCTATGCCGTAATGGAAAATGTATGGTGTGCTAAGGACCCCAAAGCGGCAATGACCAAAGCGAAAAAAGGTCAAAAAGTGGCGAAAAACAAGTGTGATAACCCAGTAGAAGAGCAATATAAGCTGGGCTTACAAGTGGGTGTTAGTGGTACGCCTGCTTTGGTATTGGCTGATGGCCGCTTAATTCCAGGATATCAACCAGCAGAGAACCTGGCTAAGTTACTAGGTGTGAAAAAATAGCCTGTTTCTTTCAGCAAGTCTTACTTTGTCGTCATAATGTTGGTTAGTGTTATGACGGCTAACGTCTCAATGTTAGTAATTTTTATCAGTTTCGCTTACCGACTACCATAATCATTCCCATATCCCAACTATTCCCTCAATAAGGGGGTTATAGTAATAATTGTTCTGCATTTGCTACTCCACTCACTGATTAATGACGCTATAATAACCGGCTTGGTAGAAGCGATTGTGGTATAAATCAGTTATGTCATACCCAATCTGAAAAAGGCAAAGTCAACTGGGGGTCCATTTTGAAGCCCGTAAAAGTAGGAATATGTGGGTTAGGTACCGTCGGCAGCGGTACATTTAATGTGTTACAACGTAATGCTGAAGAAATTGCTCGTCGTCTTGGTCGAGAACTGGTTATTGAGCAAGTGGGTGCAAGAAGAGATAACCCCGCTTGTGATCTTTCTAAAACCAATATTACCCGAGATATTTTTGAGGTTGCCAAGAACCCAGCCATTGATATTGTTGTGGAGTTGATTGGTGGTTATGACACTGCAAAAGAGTTGGTGTTAACGGCTATTCAGCATGGGAAGCATGTTGTAACAGCCAATAAAGCACTGATTGCTGAATATGGTAATGAAATCTTTGCCGCCGCCGCGGAAAAAGGTGTTATTGTTGCCTATGAGGCAGCAGTAGCGGGTGGTATTCCTGTGATTAAAGCCATTCGTGAAGGGCTGGCTGCCAACAGAATTAATACTATCGCAGGTATAATCAACGGTACTGGCAACTTTATTCTTACTGCAATGGCGAAAGAAAAACGCGAGTTTGCAGATGTTTTGGCTGAGGCACAGGCATTAGGTTATGCAGAGGCTGACCCTACTTTTGACGTCGAAGGAGTTGATGCTGCCCACAAGCTGACGATTTTGGCCTCTATTGCTTTTGGTGTTCCACTACAGTTTAAGTCTGCCTATACAGAAGGCATTAGCCAGATAACCCCAGAAGATCTTGCTCATGCCAGAGAGCTTGGCTATCAGATTAAGCATTTAGGGATTGCTCGACGTAAACCTGATGGTATTGAGCTTAGAGTTCACCCAACCTTGATTCCTGATACTAAATTAATTGCTAAAGTTGATGGTGTGATGAATGCGGTGATGGTGGATGCTGATGCGGTAGGACCAACTATGTACTACGGCCCTGGTGCTGGTGCAGAGCCAACAGCTTCTGCGGTAGTGGCTGATATTATTGATGTGGCTCGCTCCATTGATTCAGTTTCTTCCGTAGTAGCCCCTTTAGCTTTTCACCCAGAAGCAATTGATGACACGAAAATTCTCAGTATTGATGACGTTGAGTCTGCCTATTATTTAAGAATGAAGGCTGTGGACCACCCAGGTGTGATGGCAAACATTACCCGTATTCTCAGCGACTTAAATATTAATATTGAGGCGATTAACCAAAAAGAAGTGCCTGAAGGTGAGCAGTTTGCTGATATTTTTATGCTAACTAGAAAAGTGCGGGAAAAAGATATGAATGCAGCAATTACAGCTATTCAAGCACTAGCCGATGTGTCGGGTGAGGTCGTTACTATTCGAATGGATCACCTAGACCACTAAGAGGTTTTTCGTAGAGCCTACAGGCTTTCGCGAAACCCCAATAGATTGGTTATACAATAAGCAACAGATTGATGTTTTAAAATTCCATAAATAGGTAATACTGTGAAGTATATAAGTACCCGTGGGCAAGCGCCTGCGTTGAACTTTGAGGATGTCTTACTGGCAGGGCTAGCCAGTGATGGTGGTTTGTATGTACCAGAAACTTTGCCTAAATTTTTACCGGAGCAGATAGCTGAGTGGTCAAGCTTAAATTATGCAGAACTTGCTGAACAAGTAATCACTCCTTTTGTTGCTGAAAGTATTCCTAACCAGGACTTACGCCGAATTATTCAAGATACCTATGCCAGTTTTAGCCATACAGCTATAGCACCTATGCAACAGTTGGCAGCTAATGAGTGGGTAATGGAGTTATTTCATGGGCCTACTTTGGCGTTTAAAGATTTTGCCCTGCAGCTGCTGGGTAGGTTATTAGATTATGTGCTGGCCAAGCGTGATGAGCGAGCTGTAATTGTTGGTGCCACTTCTGGTGACACTGGCTCGGCGGCAATAGAAGGCTGCCGCCCTTGTGAAAATGTCGATATTTTCATTATGCACCCTCATAATCGAGTATCTGATGTCCAGCGCCGGCAGATGACTACGGTGGTGGGTGATAACGTATTCAATTTGGCCATTGAAGGCAATTTTGATGATTGTCAGGCAATGGTAAAAGCTTGTTTTTCCAATCAAAACTTCTTACAAAACAAAGCTCGTCTGGTGGCTGTGAACTCCATTAACTGGGCCAGAATTATGGCGCAAGTGGTGTATTATTTTTATGCGGCTATTCATTTAGGCGCTCCTCATCGCAGTGTTAGTTTTTCTGTGCCAACCGGAAACTTTGGGGATATTTTTGCTGGTTATATTGCTAGGCAAATGGGCTTGCCGATTAATCAGCTAGTGGTTGCTACAAATCGTAATGACATTTTACATCGGTTTATTAGCGGTAATCAGTATGCCAAAGAGCAACTGTATCCGACATTATCGCCTAGCATGGATATTATGATTTCCAGCAACTTCGAGCGATTGTTGTTTGATTTACATGGTCGTAATGGGCAAACTTTAGCAGCTTTAATGGAGCAGTTTAACGAGCAAGGCTCTATAAGTATTGAACCCTATCGTTGGGAGCAAGCTAAACAGTTATTCAGCAGTTGTCGTGTATCTGATGAAGAAACAATTGTTACTATTAAGCAGGTTTATGCTGACACAGGTTATTTATTAGACCCACATACTGCAATTGGCGTAAAAGCAGCTCGAAGTTGTCGAAATAATCGAGTTAATCCTATGGTAACGTTGGCAACTGCACATCCAGTGAAATTCCCTGATGCTATTGTTCAAGCTGGATTGGCTAGCGCTGAGTTACCACATCATTTAACAGATTTATTTGAGCGGGAAGAGCGTTATCAGGTGCTCGCAAACAAGTTAGAAGATGTTCAGCAGCATATCCAAACCCATGGGCGCTTTTTTAAGTAAAATGAGTATTTTCAGCCAAAGCGAATGGCTTTTAGGGGCAGCTGTCGAGTGATGAAGCCCATGAGTTTATGTTTTTATAAATGATTGGGGTGAAGACTGTTTATTGCTCCTACATAAACTGCATTCACACTATCCATGGTGCTTAGTGACGACTACAAGTCTTAAAAATCATTCGAGAATGGTATATTGAGAATAGAGGCTTTTTGCTTCTTTTCTCAATTCAAAAAAATAACACTGCACACACCTTTCAGGTGTTTTTTAGCCTGACATTTTTTGATAGAAAAGCCCCAATGCAAAAACGCATAACCCAACGAACTTTTGATCTTAGCCAATGCCAGTTTTCTGATTCTTTGCACCCAGTTTTGCAGCGTATTTATGCGGCGAGAGGAATCAGTGACGAAATACAATTGAATCACTCGCTTCAAGCTCTATTACCCTTTAATACTTTTAAAGGCGTTGATCGTGCCGTTGAAGTAATTGCTGATGCAATTGAAGCACAACAGCAAATTCTGATTGTCGGTGACTTTGATGCTGATGGTGCAACGAGTAGTACCTTAGCAGTATTGGCATTAAGGGCTTTAGGAGTGGAAAAAGTTGATTATTTAGTACCTAATCGATTTGAGTATGGCTATGGTCTGTCACCTGAAATTGTCTCAGAAGCACTGCGTTATCAGCCTGATTTAATCATTACTGTGGATAATGGTATTTCCAGTATTGCTGGGGTGGATTTTGCTAAAGAAAAGGGAATAAAAATAGTGGTGACTGATCATCACCTAGCTGGAGCGGAATTGCCAAAGGCTGATGCTATTGTTAATCCTAATCAACCTGGCTGTGATTTTCCCAGTCGTAATCCGGCTGGGGTTGGTGTAATTTTTTATGTAATGGTGGCATTAAGGCAGCATTTGCGTGAGCGAAATTGGTTTGTGAACCGGCCTGAGCCCAATATGGCCAACTTTCTTGATATCGTTGCGTTAGGGACTGTGGCGGATGTAGTGCCATTGGACGACAACAACCGAATACTGGTGCAACAGGGTTTAAAGCGTATTCGTGCCGGAAAAGCCAGACCAGGTATTTTAGCACTTATTGAAGTAGCAGGCAGGCACCGAGAACAATTAGTTGCAACTGACTTGGGTTTTGCGGTTGGGCCAAGGCTAAATGCAGCCGGGCGTCTGGACGATATGTCACTAGGCATTGAGTGTTTGCTAGCAGATGATCATCAGCGGGCAAGGGAAATCGCTTTTCAATTGGATGAATTAAACCGTGATCGCAAGCAAATTGAGTCAGATATGCAACAGCAGGCAGTTGCAGAATTGCAGCGATTACAGCTAGATCAAGAGGAGCAATTCCCAACGGGTATTTGCTTGTTTGATGCGACCTGGCACCAAGGAGTGATTGGAATTTTGGCGGCTCGAATTAAAGAGCGAACCCACCGTCCTGTGATTGCCTTTGCTGAAGGGGATAATGGTGAAATTAAAGGTTCTGCTCGATCTATCCCAGGATTTCATATTCGAGATGCATTGGATGCAGTGGATAAAAAACACCCTGAGTTGATTATTAAGTTTGGCGGTCATGCGATGGCTGCAGGTCTGAGCATTAAGAATGAAAACTTTGAGGCTTTTTGTCAGGCTTTCCAAGAAGTGGCTGCAGACTGGTTAACCCAAGAACAGCTTGAAGCTGAAGTATTAACAGATGGTGAGCTGAGTTGTCACGAAATTAATTTATATCTGGCGTCTCTCATTAGAGAGGCTGGACCCTGGGGGCAACATTTCCCAGAGCCTGTATTTCAAGGTTATTTTCAAGTGATTCAGCAACGTATTATTGGTGAGAAGCACCTGAAACTGATGTTAAAACACCCCAGTGGGGAGCTGTTTGTTGATGCCATAGCCTTTAATATTGATTTGTCAGTTTGGCCTGATCAGTCAATTGCTCAAGTATTGTTAGCTTACAAGTTGGATGTGAATTACTTTCGGGGTAAGCAAAATCTACAGCTAATGGTTGAGTATATTGAGCCGGTAAGACCAAACAGAGACTGATTCTCCATTTCTAAATGGTTGGCATTCGGTTAAAATGCTGACCTTTTTACGCAAGATTTTTTGGAAAGTATTCACAATGCAAGAAATTAATCCAATTCTGCAAACAATTGACGACCTAAAGTGCCGTACTGAGGTGCTGAGGGGGTACCTTTGACTACGCTGACAAACAGGAGCGGCTGGTTGAAGTTGAGCGTGAACTAGAAGACCCTAGTGTCTGGAATGAGCCTGACCGTGCTCAAGCATTAGGAAAAGAACGGTCTCAGTTGGAGTCGGTGGTAGGCACGATTGATAAACTGTCACAAGGTATTGATGATGCTAAAGACTTACTGGATATGGCGGTTGAGGAAAATGATCCTGACTCGGTAACTGAAGTGGAGTCGGAGCTAAGTGAGTTATCAAATTTACTTGGTCAGCTAGAGTTTCGACGAATGTTTGCTGGCAAGATGGACCCTAATAATGCCTACCTGGATATTCAGGCAGGTTCCGGTGGTACGGAAGCCCAAGACTGGGCCAATATGCTGCTGCGGATGTATTTACGCTGGGGTGAGCAAAAAGGTTTTAAGACTGATTTAGTTGAAGTATCTGCTGGTGATGTAGCAGGTATAAAAAGTGCCACGATCCAGTTTACGGGTGACTATGCATTTGGTTGGTTAAGAACAGAGACGGGTGTGCATCGATTAGTCCGTAAGTCCCCTTTTGACTCAGGCAATCGTCGGCATACTTCATTTGCATCAGTATTTATTTCCCCTGAAATTGATGATGATATTGAGGTAGATATTAATCCAGCTGATTTACGGATTGATACTTACCGCTCCAGTGGGGCTGGTGGGCAACACGTGAATACGACAGATTCTGCGATCCGGATTACCCACTTACCAACGGGTATTGTGGTTCAGTGTCAAAACCAGCGTTCCCAGCACCAAAATAAAGATAAAGCTATGCAACAGTTAAAGGCTAAGTTGTATGAGCAGGAAATGCAAAAACGGACGGCAGAACAACAAGCTTTAGAAGATAGTAAGTCTGACATAGGATGGGGCAGTCAGATTCGCTCCTATGTGTTGGATTCATCCAGAATTAAAGACTTACGGACTGGGGTAGAAACCTCAAACTGTAATGCTGTATTAGATGGTGACCTTGATAAGTTTATTGAGGCGAGCTTAAAGAAAGGTTTGTAATTTTTAGCGTGTTATATCCATTGGGCTAATGAGCGCAGGCGTTAAAAGTCAAAGAAAATCACTTCAAGTGATTAAAGTAAGTAATGTAATAACAGGTAACCCGTATGACTGAAGACACTCAGAGTGCAGTTGAGCAACAGGATGAAAATAAGCTGATTGCATTGCGCCGGGAAAAGCTAGCAGCCATTCGGGAAGAGCGTAATGCCTTCCCCAATGGCTTTCGGCGCGATAGTTTAGCCGAAGATTTGCAAGTCAAATACAAGGATAAATCGAAGGAAGAGCTGACTGAAGCAGGCATTCGGGTAAAAGTCGCTGGTCGCATTATGTTGAACCGGGGTGCTTTTATTGTTATTCAAGACGCTAGTGATAGGATTCAGGTATACGTTAATCGTAAAATACTATCTAAGGACGTTCTCAAGAATATTAAAACCTGGGATTTAGGTGATATTATTGGTGCTGAAGGGACATTACAGCGCTCTGGTAAAGGCGACCTTTATGTGGATATGGAATCAGTGCAATTATTAACAAAAGCACTGCGTCCATTACCAGATAAACATAAAGGGTTGGAAGATACTGAAATGCGCTATCGTCAGCGTTATGTAGACTTAATTGTTAATGATGAGTCACGTAAAGTATTTCAGGTTAGAACCCAAATCGTGGCAGCGATACGCCAATATTTGAATAACCAGGCATTTATGGAAGTGGAAACACCTATGTTGCAGGTTATTCCTGGTGGGGCAGCAGCAAGGCCATTTATTACTTATCATAATAGTCTGGATATTGATATGTATTTACGTATCGCACCAGAGTTATACCTCAAGCGTCTTGTAGTGGGTGGCTTTGAGCGGGTTTATGAAATTAATCGTAACTTCCGTAATGAAGGTTTATCAACCCGGCATAACCCTGAATTTACCATGTTGGAATTTTATCAGGCTTATGCAGATTATCATGATTTAATGGACTTAACAGAAGACATGTTGCGTACTGTTACTCAACAGGTGTTGGGCTCTAATGAAGTGAGCTACCAAGGCAGCTCGTATGACTTTGCTAAGCCATTTCAACGGATGACTGTGTTTGATTCTATTTTGCACTTTAATCCAGAGTTAACGGCTAGTGATATTGACAACCTGGAGTCTGCTCGTAAAGTCGCTGAAAACCTAGATATTCCATTAAAAGACAACTATGGTTTGGGCAAGGTGCAGATTGAGATTTTTGAAAAAACCGTTGAGCACCGTTTAGATCAGCCAACATTTATTACTGAATACCCGACAGAAGTCTCTCCACTTGCTCGACGCAATGATGAAAATCCATTTGTAACTGATCGGTTTGAGTTTTTTGTGGGGGGGCGGGAAATTGCCAATGGATTTTCTGAGTTAAATGACCCTGAAGATCAGGCAGAGCGTTTCCAACAGCAAGTGGCTGAAAAAGAAGCAGGTGATGACGAAGCAATGCATTATGATGCAGATTATATTAATGCTCTAGAGTATGGTTTACCACCAACTGCAGGAGAGGGCATCGGTATTGATCGCTTAGTTATGCTGTTTACTAACTCTGCATCGATTCGTGATGTGTTACTTTTCCCTCACATGAAACCACAAACTGAAATTTGACGCATTTGACCATTGAGTTGTGGCTCAATGGTCAGTTATCCTTACACTGTCGCCTTAATTATAAATGTTAAGGCGTTTTCAAAGTTAAAAGCACTTTACTGATTTCTAAAATTTGGCATTCCTTACGGGGATTTTGTCCTAATTTGGTGATTAGCTTTTTTATCGCTTTAGCCTGAAGTGAATGCTGTTTGAGCTTTCAGTTAAAGTGTTTTTAAACTCAGAATTAATTTTATAAACAAAATTAAAAAATCGCTCATCCGGTTTATTGGTAGTTAATAGGTACTTCTATATCAATAGCAAGCCGTTTCTTGAGCAGTAAAAAAGTACAGTGACGGGATCTTACTAATCATGTCTGAATTAAGGGAGCAGCTAGAGCAGTCCATTCCTTATCAAGGGCGTAAAGCCAGTAGAGTAGGAAGTGAGCAACGGCGACGGGCTATTCTGGAAGCAGCGCTTAATATTGTAATCAAGGAAGGGGTACGTGGCGTTCGCCATCGCGCAATTGCAAAAGCCGCCAGCGTGCCATTATCAGCAACCACTTACTATTTTAAGGATATTAATGATTTAATCAGTGACACTTTTTCTTACTTTGTCGAATTAGGTAACGCTAGGCTGAGTCATTTCTGGATTGAAGCTGAAGCAGCGATTAAACAACAGTTGTCTCAGTCAGAGACTACTGAAACAACTAGGCGACATTTACTTAAACATTTTACTGAACTTGCCGTATGTTATATCGAGCAACAAGTGACAGAGCGTCGTAATGAACTTGTTGCAGAGCAGGCTTTTCTGCTGGAAGCACTTAGGTCTTCGCATTTACGACAGCTGGTACACTTACATCACCAGAATTTGCTAAAGGATCTAACCCGCTTTTATCAACTATTAGGTACGGCTAAGCCAGAGCTTGATGCGGCACTGACCAAGGCAGTCGTAGTTGATGCAGAATATTGCTGTTTGCTGGATCCAAACCGTTATGGGCGAGAATATATCCGTGCATTTATACAGCGACATATTCAGTTGGTGCTGCAAATTCCTGATGAGGAAACCATAAACTAACAAACTACATTGGTTAAACTTAGTACTTTGCAGCATGGCGGGTTAATAGAGCTATGTTGCAAGTAATCCAACTGTAGAAAATAGCACTATACAAGTGGTGACAATAAAGGCTGTGGGTGTAAGAATCTACTGACTTAACTTACTCAAGCTTTGAGGTCATTATGAAAAATCAACCCATCATACTAATAGTGGTTGCTGTAGTTAGCGTGATAGCAACAGTGTTTATGCTGGATTGGTATGGGTATCTCCGCCACTCTACTGAGCAAGATTCAGTTTATTTGGCTGAGTTTAACCTAATTAAAAATGATCCTGGGCAAGAACAGTTTCTTTCACATAACCCCGCACCATTTTTAGCCTATTGTGCTGGTGGCTATTTAGTGATGAGTCATCAGAAAAAGCCAGGTGTTGCTGGGGTATTAACCTATAAAAATAAGAAGCCTATTCCTTGTAAGTCAAACTAGCCGTTTAGTTACTAGTCGTGTTGGTGGCTACTTGTCTTTACGTTGGAAATAGCCTTTAACTGTTTGCAATAAAGACGGGCGAGTAGTTACCTTAGACTTTTTCCTGCTTCTTTTGTGTGGGTAGAAGTTCACTTGACCACCGAGCATTTCAGTCATTTCACAGGCATCTTGGTAAATAAAGTCCATTAAATGAGTATTGGCAGGAAGTGTATGTTGAACGAGGGGAGATAGCTGGTAGGCCGGTAAGTCTTCAATAGCCATCAGTTTAATTGGTTTGGCCTGACTGGTTAGCCAAAGGTGTCTTGCTAATATACAGTGACTGGTTAAGTCATATTGTTGGGCAGAATATTGCCAGTTAACCCGTTGTTTTGCTGCTTCTATAAAAGATATCGGCATATGCCAGTGATTTAACAGTAAGCTAGCTAAGCGACTATTTAAACTGCGACACATTTGTTTTACTTTTTTTTCACTAGCAAGCAAATTTGGTTCTTGGGCTAAGTGAGTAATAAGTAACATGCAGCCGGAGTCTTGTAATAAAGAGGCAAGCATCGCTTCATCAGTGTTTAACTGAGAAATATATTTAGCCATGATAGCGCTGATAGCTGCCAGTGCGATACTGCGCTGCCAGTAATTAGCTAAAAAGCGTTTGGCCAGCTTGGAGTCAGATGGAAACAGTTTTTTTATTGTATAGGTTAAAACGAAGTTGCTAACGGCATACTCTCCTAACCTCTGAAGAGCTCCTCGTAAATCCATAGGGGGGGTCGTCTGATGAAAGAGTGGCGAGTCAGCCAGTTTCATCAGCTGGTCGACGAGCACGGGGTCTTGCTCCAGTAATTGAATAATGTCATTTTGGTGATGGCTGGGGTTGGCAATAATCTGGCGAATAGTAACCACAGTTTCAGGAAGACGAGGAAGCGGTTTTTTACCTTGCTCTAGTTGTTGTGCTATTTGAATATGGGGAGCCGTTGCCATGTTTATTTTGGTATTACTTCCGAAAACTATTCGTCAATTGTAGTGACTTTATAGCCGCATCCTATGATGGTTATAATAGCACTTTGAATGACAGTAAGTGAGGGTGAAGCAGGCAGATGGCTGATGTGAAGTTAGAGGTGAGCTGGAAGGAACACCTGATTGAGGAGTTTAATAAAGATTATATGAAAAGCCTGCGTGCTTTTTTACAAGCGGAAAAGCGGGCTGGGAAAGTGATTTACCCTCAAGGATCAGAATACTTTAAAGCTTTTGAACTTACGCCATTTGATCAGGTAAAAGTGGTAATTTTGGGGCAGGACCCATACCATGGCCCTGGACAGGCGCATGGGCTTTGTTTTTCTGTTAGACAAAAAGTTAAAATTCCTCCTTCTTTAGTGAATATGTATAAAGAGCTGGCGCAGGACTTAGGCATTCCTCCCGCCAATCATGGTTTTTTGGAACACTGGGCAAAACAAGGTGTATTGCTGTTAAACAGTGTGCTAACAGTTGAACAGGGACAAGCAGCTTCTCATCAAGGAAAAGGTTGGGAACAGTTTACTGACGAGGTTATTGCTCGTTTAAATGCGGAGTGCCAAGGAGTTGTTTTTATCCTCTGGGGTAGTTATGCACAGCGTAAAGGCAGTTTTATTGATACAAACAAGCATCTGGTTATTAAATCAGCGCATCCTTCACCATTATCTGCTCATCGTGGCTTTTTTGGCAGTCGTCCTTTTTCACAAACTAATACTTATCTGCAGCAGCAAGGGATGGAGCCAATAGACTGGCAATTACCCTCGCTTTAATTTTCGGTATTCTCTGGGAGGGACCCCAATCACTCGCTTAAATAAACGTGAGAAATAATAAGCATCTTCATAGCCTAAGTTTTGGCTTACTGCTGAGATGGGCTGATTCGTTAAGTCTAACAAATAACAGGCACGCTGCATTTTTAAATGGATAAAGTGTTGAATAGGACTGTGGCCGGTCAGAGCTTTAAAGCGCTTGCAAAAGTGATATTTGGATAAATTAACATTGGCAGCCAATTGCTCTAATTTAATTTGACCGTGAATATTTTTTTGCATATTACTCAACACTTTTTGTAAATCAAAATGTTCAGCCTGTAATTGCGGTTTAATGACAGCCACTAAACTGAGTAATTGAGCTAAATGGTTGGCTGCATAAATCAAGGGGCTAAGCTGGTAGGCGGCCTGATGTAATGAAACTAACGTATCAAAACTGGCCACCAGCTCTGGGTGTAAACCAAGTGGTAATTTAACATTACCCGTTTCAGGTAATAAGTGTTGTACATAACTATCACTCAATACCCCGTCAAAATGTATCCAGTAAATTGACCAGGGATTATTATTATCTGATTGATA
Organism: Spartinivicinus ruber; assembly: GCF_011009015.1. NCBI lineage: Bacteria > Pseudomonadati > Pseudomonadota > Gammaproteobacteria > Oceanospirillales > Zooshikellaceae > Spartinivicinus > Spartinivicinus ruber. The sequence goes on along the minus strand of NZ_CP048878.1, from coordinate 4,863,996 downwards.
TTGATGTGATAACCCACGGGGTAATACTACTAGGTCGCCTGTACTTATGGTGAATTGTGATAGTTGAGTGTGTAGTTTGCCTTCCCCTGCAACGCAGTAAATTAATAAATGGTCCACATGCTGGTGGCGCTCCATTTGATGGAGTTTGGCCTGAGGATAATAACCAAACCCTAGAGGGTAACAGTGCTGACTAAGTGGGTGCAGGCTTAATTGCCTAGTGAGTGAGTCTGAGGTTATGTAACGAATAGCCTTGCTTGATAAAGGCCAACCAGAAGTGAGTTCAGGTTCGGTAGTTGATTTTGATAAAACCACAATAAAGTCCAGTTTTCTACCAAGATAGTTAATCCTGGATCAGAAGTAACCATGTTACAAGGGAAAGAAGTAATAGGGACATAAATATCGAAAGCAAAAACAGTGGCATCAATAATAACAACAATATAATCATTACCCATCAAGTAGGTAACTTAACAATGACTACTCAACCTAACTGCTTAAATCAATTTATTGATGGTGAGTTCAGTGTCAGTGAAGCAAAACGTCGTATTTCTGTCACCAATCCTGCGACACAAGAGGTGTTGTGTGAAGCGCCTTGTACAACTAGCAAGGAAATCGAAACGGCCATCGTTAGTGCACAGCAAGCTTATTATCAATGGCGAGAGGTGCCCACTCCAGAAAGAGCCAGATTAATGCTGAAGTATCAGGCACTGTTGAAACAACATCAGGAGGATTTAGCTGTTACGTTGAGTAAAGAAACCGGAAAGATCCTGGCTGATGCGAAAGGTGATGTATGGCGTGGGATTGAAGTGGTTGAGCAGGCTGCGAATGTCAGTAGCTTAATGATGGGGGAAACTGTAGAGAATGTAGCCCGAGCTATTGATTGTTACAGCTATTTACAGCCTCTTGGGGTATGTGTGGGCATTACGCCGTTTAATTTCCCAGCTATGGTGCCGCTATGGATGTACCCGATGGCCATTGCTTGCGGTAATAGCTTTGTGTTGAAACCATCTGAGCAAGACCCTATGACACCTATTCAGTTGGCAGATCTGGCAGTGGAAGCTGGTTTCCCTAAAGGTATACTGCAAGTAGTGCATGGTGATAAAGAGCAAGTAGATCAATTAATTACTCATCCGCTGGTGAAAGCCATATCGTTTGTTGGCTCAGTGGCTGCTGGTCAGCATATTTATCGAACGGGTACAGACCATTTGAAACGAGTACAGGCTTTTGCTGGTGCAAAAAATCATATGGTAGTGATGCCAGATGCTGATAAAGAGCAAGTGGTTAGTAATTTAGTTGGCTCAAGTGTTGGTGCTGCTGGTCAGCGTTGTATGGCGATCAGTGTAGCCGTGATGGTGGGTGAGGCTAAAAACTGCCTGGATGATTTACGAGATGCCATGGCTAATGTTAGGCCAGGTTTATGGGATGATCCAGAGGCTAGCTATGGACCACAAATTTCACCACAAGCTAAACAGCGAGTGTTGGGTTTTATTGCGAAAGGCAAAGAAGAAGGTGCCACTTGTTTATTAGATGGTTCAGATTGCAAGGTACCAGAAGCACCTGATGGTAATTGGATTGGGCCGACTTTGTTTGTTGATGTTACGCCTGAGATGAGTATTTATAAGGAAGAAATATTTGGGCCAGTACTTGTTGTGTTATGTGTGGATACCCTTGATCAGGCTATTGAGTTAATTAATCAGAACCCTTATGGCAATGGTACCTCTATTTTTACAGCTTCTGGTCAGGCTGCACGACACTTTCAGCATTATATTGAAGTTGGGCAAGTGGGTATTAATGTACCCATTCCTGTGCCATTACCCTTTTTCTCCTTTACTGGTTGGAAAGGCTCGTTTTATGGTGATCAACATGCTTATGGTAAGCAGGCCGTACGCTTTTATACAGAAACCAAGACCGTGACCGCCCGTTGGTTTGACCCTGGTATGAGTGCATCACCTAATATGACTATCCATTTACGTTAGAGAGGGAGAAAAAATATGGAGTAATAGGGTATTCTTCCACCGCTCTATAAAGCTATCCTCGGTCTTTAGAATTTTAGCTGTCCAGGACACTCTATCACTCTGTATCGGACACTAGGCTTATTTTCAACCCCCTTTCGTAGAAGTCTCGTTAGGAGAAAATATGGATTTTAATTTATCAGAAGAACAGTTAGCGTTTCAGGCTACGGCAAAACAATTTGCAGATAAAGAATTAGCTGAAAAAGCAGCAGAGTGGGATCTGCAAGCACACTTTCCCATTGATGTGATTAAAAAAGCGGGTAACTTGGGTTTTTGCGCAATTTATGCGCCTGTCGAACAAGGTGGAATGGGATTAAGTCGGCTAGATGCCAGTTTAATTTTTGAGGCATTAGCACAAGGCTGTACATCGACCACTGCCTATCTGACTATCCACAATATGGTGACCTGGATGGCCTGTAAGTTTGGTCAGTCTACGGTATTGGAAGAATGGTGTCCCCGTTTAGCTACAGGAGAGGTATTGGGCTCTTATTGTTTGACGGAGCCCAATGCAGGATCTGATGCAGCTTCATTAAAAACCAGTGCTACCAAAAAAGGGGGGTATTATTTATTAAGTGGCAGCAAAATGTTTATTTCTGGTGCTGGCTCAACGGATGTATTACTGATAATGGCTCGAACGGGTGAAGCTGGGCCAAAAGGTATTTCCAGCTTTTTAGTGCCGGCAGATTCAGAAGGAATTAGCTATGGGCGTAAAGAAGATAAAATGGGTTGGAATAGCCAACCGACTCGCACGATTAGTTTCGATCAGGTAAAAATACCGGTTAACTTGCGATTAGGTGAAGAAGGGCAAGGTTTTAAAATAGCCATGCAGGGGTTAGATGGCGGGAGAATTAATATTGCGTCTTGCTCTTTAGGTACCGCACAAGCTGCATTGAAACAGTCCCATGATTATCTGCAGCAACGCCAGCAATTTGGTAAACCATTAGCGGACTTTCAGGCGCTGCAATTTAAATTTGCTGATATGGCTACCCATTTAATTGCTGCACAACAAATGGTGCGTTTGGCTGCTTTTCACGTGGATCAGCAATCCAGTCAGGCCTCCACTTATTGCGCTATGGCAAAAAGGTTGGCAACTGATTTATGTTTTGATATTTGTAATCAAGCGTTACAGTTGCATGGTGGTTACGGTTATATCAAAGAATATCCATTAGAGCGTTATGTTAGAGATGCTCGGGTGCATCAAATTCTGGAAGGTACCAATGAAATAATGCGGGTTATTATTGCCAGGCGCTTATTAATAGAAAATGGATTAGAAACGATTTTCTAAGGACATTCGATGAAAAAAGAACTAGAACCTGTAACAGCCGGGCAGTTAACAGCAATTACCAATAAATTGGTTGTTGAAAAAATTGGCCATACAGCATTGATCACCATTAATAATCCCTCAGCCAATACTTGGGATAGTGAAAGTTTGTCGGGATTAAAAACGATTGTTGAATTATTAAATCAAGACCGCTCTATTTATAGTTTGGTAATTACGGGACAGGGAGAAAAGTTTTTTTCAGCTGGAGCTGATTTAAAAATGTTTGCTGATGGTGATAAAGCTAAAGCCCGAGAGATTGCCAAGCAATTTGCCCTAGCATTTGAAACGTTAAGCCAATATCAAGGGGTTTCTATTGCTGCTATCAATGGTTATGCAATGGGTGGTGGGTTAGAGTGCGCATTAGCTTGTGATTTACGAATAGTTGAAGCTCATGCAGCACTGGCACTACCTGAAGCGTCTGTGGGGTTATTGCCTTGTGCCGGTGGTACCCAGCAATTGCCATGGCTAGTGGGAGAAGGCTGGGCGAAACGGATAATTCTTTGTGGGGAACGAGTTACTGCCGAAAAAGCAGTGGAAATTGGCTTAGCTGAACAACAGGTGTCATCAGGTAAAGCCAAGGAAATGGCATTAGCACTTGCAGAAAATGTTGCTACACAAAGTCCGTCCAGTGTGCGCGCCTGTAAGCAGTTAATTCAAAAAGCCCGATTTCATCCTATGTGGCAGGCATTACCAATTGAACGAGAGCTATTTATTGATTTATTTGATACGGAAGATCAGCGGGAAGGGGTTAATGCATTTTTAGAAAAGCGGCCAGCTGTTTGGAAAAATAGTTAGAAGATAAATAATAAGTGGCTAGGAGATTATTAATGTCACAGTCTGCGGTGTTATTTGAAGAGTTACCCGTTAGTAAGGGAAAGCGACTGGCTAAAATTACCTTGAATCGAGCGAAAGCGCTGAATGCTATTGATTTAGAAATGATCATGGCTATTTTTCAGCAGCTTCAACAATGGCGGAGCCAGCCTGATATTGTTGCTGTTTGGTTGGAAGGTGAAGGAGGCCGAGCCTTTTGTGCGGGTGGTGATATCCGAAAATTATACCTAATGCTCACAGAACAGTCGGACCACCGTTTAGAGCATGCCACTGTATTCTTTCAACACGAGTATCAACTGGATTATTTAATTCATACTTACCCAAAACCCATCATCTGTTGGGGAAGTGGCATTGTAATGGGTGGAGGGCTTGGTTTAATGGTTGGTGCCAGTCATCGAATAGTGACTGAAACCAGTCAAATTGCCATGCCAGAAATTAATATTGGTTTATACCCAGATGTTTCTGGAACCTGGTTTTTATCGCGTTTGCCAAGTGATTTAGGATGTTTTATTGGTTTAACGGGAGCTGCACTTAATGCGGCTGATAGTATTCGCTTAGGTTTTGCTGATTATTTTATTTCTACTGAATTAAAAGCAGAATGCTTGGACACGTTAATTCAAGCGGATTGGGAGCAAACTGATACAGCCAATAAAGTGTTAGTGGGACGCTTATTAAAGCCTTTAGAAAAACAAGCCTGGCGTCATCTTCCTGCGTCTAAAATTGTTGAACACTGGCAAAGTATACGCTTGTTATTTGGTTTAGCTTCTTTGCTAGATATTGATGTAGCTGTAAAATATCATGCAGCAAAACCAGAGGATGACTGGTTAACAGGTACTTTACAAAGCTATATCAATGGTTGTCCAACTACCGCTTGGATTGTCTGGGAGCAAATTCAACGCGGACGTCACTTATCATTGGCGGATGCCTTTCAATTGGAATTAATTTTATCCGTGCAGTGTTGCTTACATCCTGACTTGGCCGAGGGGGTTAGAGCGAGGCTAATCGATCGTGATAACCAGCCTGGTTGGTACTATAAGTCAGTTGCAGAGGTACCCACTGAATGGGTCGAGGGACATTTTCAAGCACCGTGGGCTGAAGACGTGAATCCATTAAAACATTTATTGAAATAACAAATCATAAACAACTGTTGCAGCATAAACAAAATTATAATGAGGGATGTATGAAAATTGGATTTATTGGCTTAGGACTCATGGGGGGGCCAATGGCTCACAACCTGTTAAAAGCTGGGTTTGAGCTTAAAGTATTTGACTTGGTGCCTGCGCTGCTAAAGCCGCTCGTTCAAGAAGGTGCAATGGCGGTTGATAATGCTCAACTAGTAGTAGAAAACGTAGATTGTCTAATTACCATGTTGCCTGCCAGTGAGCATGTTTTAAGCCTGTACTTAAAGGATGAAGGGTTGATAGAGAAAATTGACCCAAAAACCTTGGTGATCGACTGTAGTACAATAGCCCCAGATGCTGCAAAAAACGTGGCTGAAGCGGCGGTTAAGCGGAGTATTACTATGTTAGATGCCCCTGTTTCTGGTGGCACTAAAGGGGCCAAGGAAGGTACCTTAACTTTTATTGTGGGAGGATCAACATCAGGTTTTGAGGCTGCACAGCCCATTTTCTCTGCAATGGGAAAAAATATTTTACATGCGGGTGATCATGGCGCGGGGCAGATGGCAAAAATCTGCAATAACATGTTGCTGGCTATTCATATGGCTGGTACCGCAGAGGCTATCCAGTTAGGGGTTAATAATGGTCTGGACCCTAAAGTACTATCAGATATTTTGGTGCAAAGTTCTGGTAGAAACTGGTCGCTTGAGCTGTATAACCCGTACCCAGGTGTTATGGATATGTCTCCAGCAAGTAATCACTATCAAGGTGGGTTTAAAGTGAATTTAATGGTGAAGGATTTGGGGTTGTCACAGCAAGCGGCGTTGTTAAGTCACTCTAGTACACCGTTAGGTGCATTAGCAAGAAACCTATTTAATCTGCATGCTACTCAGGGAAATGGTCAGTTAGATTTTTCCAGCATCCAGTGCTTTTATCAGGCAGATAAGGACTTGGTTTAGTGTTTTAACTATTGACTCATTTCGGCCGAATATTTCATCACACCACATCAGTTTTAGATTTTGATAGCTGACGAAATATTCGGGCTGGGCGACAGTTCTTCCTTTTAGTTAATGTTTGACTACCCCCATTCGTGGGCGGTCATGCTCAAAATGTCCACTTTGTGTATAAAAACCTCCTCGTACGACTTTAGGTTTTACCAGACGCTCGAAATCACGGTACTCCATGCGGATAATTTCATTATGATTGCCTGCGTTGAACGCAACTTTGTGGTCAGCAACTAATGCTTCAGCCACGTAAACAGGGATATCAAACAAGTTGCCAAATGGTGGCATTGCGCCAGTTTTACAATGAGGAAATAAATCGCTGAATTCACTCTCATGGGCTAGTTCAACATCTACTGCACCAAGATATTCGCTGATAGTGTTGAGGTCGATGGCATAATTTGATGGCATGACAACCATCGACATAACATCATCAACTTTTACCATGACTGTTTTGGCAAAGTCTTTGCCTGGGATATGAGCGGATTGAGCAACTTCCTGTGCTGTAAAGCCAGCAGAGTGCTCATGAATACTGAAAGGAATGTTTTTTTCCTGTAAGTATTCGGTAAGTTGGGGAATAGCCATAGCAGCCTCCGTTATTCCCGAAGCCAGGAAACAGGGATTCTCTTAAATTATAGAACAACCATAATGGTTTATTTCCCCGTTTCTTTCATCACCCTGCAATGGTTATAATCCACTGATAAAAATGAATTATCTTAGTCAGCATTGCCATGGTTTATTGATGAAGCGAATTACTTTTTTTCTAATGCTCCAGTTATGGATGGTTGTTGTTAGCTGCTTTTCTCAGTTAGCTGTGGCAAGTAATGAAGCTAGCAATGCTCAGCCTCAATCACATGACACGATTACTGTTGCTTACTCATTAGGACAGGAGCCTTATCAGTTCACTAATGATCAGGGTAAGGCCAACGGTTTTATTATTGATTTATGGCGTCGTTGGGCTGAACAAGCCAATGTTAAGGTGCGCTTTTTAGGTGCCCCTGCCGTTGTTGCAGCGGAAATGGTGGCAAGGGGGCATGCGGATGTTCATGCTGGCTTATTAACCAAGGAGTTAAAAGCCGTTGATCTAAAAGCTGTAACGCCTGTGGGGAAAAGCAGTATTTACTTTTTTTACCACCGGAATGTGTTGGGCGTAAAAAGTCTGCAAGATTTAGCAGGATTTAAAATAGGGGTTATCAGTGGTGCTGACACTGCTTATGAAATTGAAAGCCGCCTGAAAGATGCTTCACTAGTTAACTACCATAATAATATTGCGATGCTGAAAGCTGCTCAGGCAGGGGAAATCCGTGTATTTGTTGGTAGTGGGCCTACTTTACGGTTTTTAATGGCGAAGCAAGGTATTTCCCGAGAGTATAATTACCAAGCAGAACAACCACTTTATCAGCGTACCCTTTACGCTGCGGTAAATCCTGATAATGCAGCCATTGAAGAATTGATTCGGGATGGTATGCAAAAAATTTCAGCGGCTGATCGCAAGGTGATGGAAAACAAGTGGCTGGAACAAACGCAAAGCTATACCAGTGGTGCTTTAATCGTTGCAATTGATACTGACTTTCCTCCTTTATCATTTTTAAATTCAAAAGGTCGGCCCGCTGGTTTTTTTGTTGATTTATGGCGGCTTTGGGCCAAAAAAAGTGGCAAGCAAGTACGTTTTAAGGCCACTGAGTGGCAGGAGACCCTTGAGTTGGTTCAGGTGGGGGATGTTGATATCCATTCGGGACTTTCTGAGACTACTGGACGTAAAGAATGGCTGGATTTTTCACAGCCTTTTTATGAAATGAGTTCAGTATTATTTTATGACACTTCAGGTAAACCAGTTCGTAACAAAGAGCAATTAGCCGGTAAGCGACTAGGGGTAGTAAGAGGCACATCTCACCAAGGGCATATTGAAAAGCAATGGCCTGATTCGCGGGTAATTACCTTTGAAAATAATGAAGCACTGATCAGGGCTCTGTTGGATAAGCAAATTGATGCGTTTATTGCTGAGCAAGTGTCGATTAATATTTTGCTAAACACATTGGGATTGGTAGGTGAAATAAAAGCGTCCAGTCAATTTTCATTTCGAGAAAAGTTTCATGCTGGGGTGATAAAAGGTCGTAGTAAAGATTTATTAAACGATATTAATAAAGGATTGAGTCTTATAACCCATGAAGAATTTCGGGAAATGGAGGCGCGCTGGTTAGCTGATCCTAAGTTTCGTTATTTCTCTGATGAAGCAGTTCCATTGGAGTTGACTGAAGAGGAAAAACAATGGCTGGTTGATCATCCTGTCATTACTTTTACGGGTGATCCAAAATATCCTCCCATTGAGTTTTTAAATGAAGATGGTAAATACCAGGGGATTGCAGCTGAATATATCGATATTATTGAAAAGCGCTTAGGGATTACCATGAAGTATATCCCTTCGGCTAATTGGGAGGCTGCAAAAGAAAAGTTACGCCACGATGAAGTCGATATGGTCAGTGTCATAGCGTGGGATGAAGATCTTGCTAAGTCTTTGTCATTTACCCAGCCTTACCTGGAAATTCCAACTGATATTATTGCCCGTAGTACAGATGATAGCATCAAAAAAATAAAGGATTTGTCAGGTAAAAAGGTGGCAACCTTACCTGATTTTGAGCCAACAGAATTTATTAAGTCTCGATATCCTGATATTGAGTTTGTAAATGTCCCTGACTTTGCGAGTGGTATTAAACAAGTTTCTCTTGGCCAGTTTGATGCGATGATTGTTAACCGGGCTACGCTTTCTTACTCAATTGACCAGACTAAAATAACCAATTTACGTAGCGTTGCTGAAGTAGGGTATAACTACCATTATCGAATGGCAACTAACCGCCGTTGGGAAGTTTTTAGCACCATCTTAAATAAAGTATTAAGCAGTATTCCTACCAAAGAAAAAAATGAAATCGAAGGCAAGTGGATTTCGATTCAGCCCAGAGTATGGAAGCCCACAAAAGAATTTATCGTTGGGGTGGTTATTACCCTTGCGATTATATTGCTGATTATTTACTGGAATTGGCGCTTATCCCGGGAAATTGATGAACGGCATAAGGCGGAAAAAGCCTTACGGATGAGGGCGCAAATGGATCGGATGATTAGCAATATTACCCGACAATTTATGGATCGTGAGCTTGATGAAGCCATTCAATATACGATTCGGGTGATCGGCGAGTTTATGGGGGCTGACCGAAGTTATGTGCTGAGTTATCAGACGGATTATAAAAGTGCAGATATTACTCATAACTGGCATGTTAAAGCCATGCCTGATTATACAGAACAACAGCAACAGCTGCTAACTGAGCATTTTCGAGTATTGGATAGTCGACCGTTAAAAGGCGAAGTGTGTCAGTGGTCGTTAGGTAGTTTTGGTATACATGAGCCTTCGTCTGCTCGTCATTATTTAGAGTCTCTCAATATTCGTTCAGTTATCCATGTACCGATGTTGTTATCTGGGCGAGTGGTTGGTTCGATTGCACAAGTGACCGTCGATCAGGATAAAACCTGGACCAGTGAAGAAGTAGCCTTGTTATGGCGGGCCGGAGAATTAATTGCTATTGGTCGAGCCCGTAAAGATGCTGAAGATGCCTTGCGTCGGAGTGAAGAGCGTTACCAACTGGCAATGGATGCAGCTACAGATGGACTGTGGGATTGGAATATTCCACAAGGAAAAATTTATTTTAGCCCTCGCTTTGCCAGAATGCTAGGTTATCAGCCTGATACGATAGAAGGTACAAAAGAAGCTTGGGAAGATTTAATTCATCCAGATGATAAAGCACAAACTACTGCATTTTTAGATCATATGTTTGCTACTCAAAATGACAGTTTTGAGTGTACTTACCGGGTTCGTCGCCAAGAAGGCAGTTACAGTACAATTCAAACCCGCGGTAAGGTAGTTAAACGTAATCGTAAAAACGAACCATTACGTGCTGTGGGTACCCATGTTGATATCACGGAAGAATTAACCCGCCAACAAGAATTATCATTAGCGCGGTTTTCACTGGATAACTCTGCAGATGATATTCTTTGGGTGCGCCAGGATGGCAGTCATCGTTATGTCAATATGGCTTTATGTCGCTCACTGGGTTATGAACAGGAAGAATTATTAAATAAAAAAGTCACTGATATTGACCCAGAGTTAAATCAACGTGCCTGGGAGTCACTGTGGAATGTATTGACTCGTGGTAAACCCAGAACCTTTGAAACTTTGCGGCGGCGCAAAGATGACTCTGTTTATCCTGTAGAAGTGACAGCTAATTTTATGGAATATGACGATGAAGGCTATGTCTTCATGTCCAGCCGGGATATTACCGATCGAAAACAAGCAGAAGAAGCCCTTAGGCAAGCGAAAGAAACTGCAGACCAAGCTAATTTAGCCAAAAGTGAATTTTTAGCCAATATGAGCCATGAAATTCGCACACCAATGAATGCAATTATTGGTATGAGCCACCTGGCATTACAAACGGAATTAAGTAAAAAACAATACGACTATATCAGTAAAATCAAGTCTTCTTCTCATGCTTTATTAGGCATCATCAATGATATCCTCGATTTTTCAAAAATAGAGGCAGGCAAAATGGACATGGAGTCCATTAATTTCGACTTGGAAGAAGTCTTTGATAATTTGTCGAGCATGATGGGCGTTAAAGCAGAAGAGAAAAATCTTCAAGTGGTGTATCAAATTGAGCCTGATGTTCCACGCCAGTTAATTGGTGATCCACTGAGGTTGGGTCAGGTATTAATTAATTTAACCCATAATGCCATTAAATTTACCCGTAAAGGACAAGTGACTGTTAGTGCCAAGGTTCGCTCAAAAGGAGATGAAGAAGTCGAGTTGGTTTTTTCAGTAAAAGATACCGGAATAGGTATCAGTGATGGTCAGTTAAGTCGACTATTTGACTCATTTTCTCAAGTCGATGGATCAACTACCCGTAAGTTTGGTGGCACGGGCTTAGGCTTGGCCATTTGTAAAAAACTGGTTGCCATGATGGGTGGGGATATCAAAGTTGTTAGTGAAATGGGGCAGGGTAGTGAGTTTGTATTTACTGCTAAGCTGGGCATTCATCGTTCAGAAGATCAGTTAAAGAGGCTTAGCGAAGAGTTGCAAGGAGTTCGGGTGCTGATTGTAGATGATAACGAAACCTCGCAAACTGTACTGACAGATATGCTGGAAACCTTTAGCCTACGACCCCAGGCTGTAAGCTCTGCGAATGAAGCCTATGAGTTTATTAAGCAAGCTAACCAAACCCCTGGTGATTGCTTTGAGCTAGTGTTGATGGATTGGAGAATGCCAGATACTGATGGCATCGATGCTTCAATTTATATCAAACAAATGGAAGGGCTTGCTAAAGTGCCAGCAATTGTCATGGTCACGGCTTATGGGCGGGAAGAAATTATGCAACAGGCACAAGGTGCCGTGGATGGTTTCTTAATTAAACCTGTTAGTCCTTCGGTTTTATTAGAAACAGTTTTAAGAACCTGTGATCGCTGGTACCGTGCAAGAGTCTTAAAAGGTAGTCAACAGCTTACTCAAATTGCTCCACAGTTGGTGGGTGCTAAAGTGTTGTTGGCGGAAGATAATGAAATTAATCAGCAGGTTGCTCAGGAGTTATTATTAGCATTAGGCTTAGATGTGGTTATTGCGAATAATGGGCGAGAAGCTGTAGAGAAAATTCAACAAGAAAGTTTTCGCCTGGTATTTATGGATATTCAAATGCCAGAAATGGATGGTTTTCAGGCTACGGAAAAAATTCGTAGCATGCCTCAATTTGATAAATTACCTATTGTAGCAATGACGGCGCATGCGATGCGGAGAGATCGAGAAAAATGCTTGGCAGCTGGCATGAACGACCATATTGCAAAACCATTAAATCCTGATGAATTGAGTGTAATGATTGCCAAGTGGTTAAAAACCAAGCCCATTATTAGTAATAAAAGAGTCAGTCAGCCTCAACTGGAATGGCCAGAGCAGTTATCCTCTATTGATTTAGCCGCTGGTCTATCCAGAGTAATGCAAAATCAGCCTTTATACTGCAAGATCCTGAGGGATTTTATTAATCAGCAGCCAGCTAATTTGCAGTCATTAGCAGAAACACTAGCTAATCAAGATTGGGAGCAAGCCCTTTATCTGGCACACACGATGAAAGGAGTTGCTGGTAATATAGGAGCGAATGAATTACAAGACAGTTGCTTAGCGCTAGAAAAGCTACTTAAAGCAGAGCAGTTTGAGCAGGCTGAGCAGGTATTTAATCAATTAAAATCTCATTCGCAAACTTTAGCAGAAGAGCTTAGCCTGCTGCCAGGTGTTATCATTGCTGAAGAAGAGACGGCTACTGAGTTACAAACTGCTGTAGACACAACAGAAAGCAATTGCGAAAACGACAGTACTGGTGCGCCTTCTGCTGATGAATTATTCCAGTTAAAGAAAATGTTATCCAGTGGTGATACGGAAGTGATGGCTGTTTGGCAGAAGTTGATGCCCCACTTAACCAAGACTCTTGATCCAACGCTATTAGGTCAAATTGGTGAAAAAATAGATAATTTTGATTTTGATGAAGCGTTACATTTAGTGGAAGATAATATTCCTTAATTACACATCGCCAGGTGCCTAATACTGAAGCACCTGGTGTATGTGGGGCTAAAAATTGAGCTTTTGGATGATTTAGTTGAGTCACACATTACTGTGATAATAGCGCCATGGCAGCTTCCATTTCATCACTCAAGTCTTCTGCTTCATTCATATCCACATTCGGATCTAAACCTAGTTTTTCAAAAGCTTTAATCGAACTCCAGTCCATTTCTGTGTAAGGATGGCCTGTACCGACCAAACTCTGTAAATTGGCGACCATAACAATATCAACGTAATCCACTTTTGGAGTATCGCGATCAAACTTGATATATTCTTCTGGCACTTTGGCTATCATGCTAGGAAAGTCCCAGGCCTCAAGAATTTTGGTCCCCAGTTTAGGGTGAGTTTTTTCAATTACATGAGCCAAGGTAATGCTATCGGGGATATTGGGTAAATTTTCTACATAAGTCAGTACAGGTAATGCGCCAATTTTATGCATGAGACCAGCTAGCATCGCTTGATCGGGCTGTAGCTTAGTATAGTGTCTGCAAAGCACATTACAGATGCCGGCTACTTCAGTACTTTTAGACCATACATCACGCATCATTTTATCAACAACATCAGAAGTAGCCTGGAACATTTGCTCCATTGCCAGCCCAGTTGCCAAGTTGGCACTGTAGGTCATACCCAGCCGGTTAACTGCCATTTGGATATTATCGATTTCGCGGCTGGTGCGCATCAGCGGAGAGTTGACAATTTTTATGATGCGAGCGGTAATTGCTGCATCATTGCTTATCACCTTTGCTAGCTCGTTAACTCCTGCATCCGGGTCTTCTGCTGTTTCTCGTACTCTCAGTGCTACTTCTGGAAGTGTTGGTAGACTTAATTCATCGTTTTTAAGAGCAGTTAAAATCTCTTCTTCAATTTTTTCTGACAGGTTAGCCATAAGGGAGTTGCCCAAGTTAATCAGTCCGGGAATAATATAGTCCGTTTATCTGGCGAACGAAATATTGCTCCCAGGCAAAGAGGTTGCCGTACCTTAATTGAATTGCGACCCCTTTCGCCTGGGGCGTAGTATCTTTTTAGACAGTATAGGGCAAATCCAGTAATGTCACTTTTTCATTTGGCTGATTGGCAAAATATAAATCATTTGCAGTAACGGCTTTATCCTGCAATACCGCTAGGGCTTGGTATTGGTTGTCGGCTACTTTGGTGTCATTAATTAAATGGCCAACACTTGCTGTATGTGAGTGGGATCGCAGGGGGGTCATGCTCTTAATAGGCTGGTCAGCTTGATATTGAATGCGATACAGGTGATTTTTTTGTTTCCCTAAATATTGCATGCGTGCAACGATTTCTTGACCTGTATAGCAACCCTTTTTAAAGCTTATGCCACCAGTTGCCTGCATATTAAATTGTTGAGGAATAAATTCCAGGCGAGTTTCTTTATTCAACCAGGCTAATCCGGACTGGATGTCTTGTAATTGCCATTGGCTGTAGTTGGCTGGGTTCACCTCATTAGGTAAGTTTTCCCATAACTTAATTGCAGTTGCTTCGGTTAGCCAAGCTTGATAACAAAAAGGCTGATTGGGTAGCTGGCAAATTACTTGGTTATCAAAAGTCAGGCTTGTTCCGGCTTCGGGTATCGGTAATTGTTGGCTATTCAAAAGCTCGGAAATAGCTGGGCCTGAAAAGCCAAGTTTTACATATTGATCCGTTAGATTAGTCATTTCTGCCTTAAAAAAAGCACAGTATTTTTTTAGCTCATCAGTCATTGGGTTGACTAAGTGACGATCCATTATCAGCCAAAAACGGTCAGGTAGTCGGTGTATATAAAAGTTGGCAAGCATTCTTCCTTTGTTATTACAGCATGCGCCCAACGCTAGGGTATTTACAGTCAGAGCTTTTACATCACAGGTCAGCTGTCCTTGTAAAAACTGCTCAGCGCCTTCTCCTGTGACCTGCAAAATACCTAGTGGCTCTAGGTCACTAACGATCGATTGTTGGGATGCACTTGCTGGCTTGAAAGTATTTTGAAAACTTATCAATTGATGATCATCAAAGGTTGCACCTTGTTTAATAAGAAATGATTGCCATGTGGTTATCATGTCGAACTTTTAACCTGTTGTTGATGATAAAATTGTTAATGGTAAAAGAGAAAGCGACTGACATATTACTGAGATTATCACTATCAATAAATGCGTAATTTGTGAAGGACGCTTATAATGCCAGAGGGGTGGAAACATACCCTTATCTCAAAGTAGTAGAGGCTTGTTATGAAATCACAAACTGAACTCAATCGGTTATTTTGGCATAGTCGGCGTGGTATGTTGGAGCTGGATGTACTGTTAGTGCCTTTTTTAAAAGAAGCTTATCTGCAGCTGAGCCCGGAAGATAAAGCCCGCTATGAAAAACTGCTGAGCTGTGAGGATCAGGATATGTTTGGCTGGTTTATGCAAAAGAACCGTCCAGACGATCCAGATTTGGCTCGTATCGTCAATATTATTCTGGAGCGGGTGCAACCCCGAGACTAATGCTAGATCCTGCTCGCCAGCTGAGTTTAACAGTTGGCTCTTCAAAAAGTTTATGCATGTATATTGTCTGCTTGTATACAGGACTTGCCATTTTGCTTTGCTGGCTGGCCAATATTCACCTGTTGTATAAGTTAGTAATGGTTGGAGGGTTATTAGGAGTTGGTTGCTATCAGTTGTTTTTATATGGGCTAAAACGGTTACCGGGCAGTACTGTTGAGTTGAGAAGGCTAGATTTAACTCAATGGCAACTAATAGCGAACAACCAAACCGCTTTTCAAGGAGAGTTGGCAGATGACTGTTTTATCACGCTTCCTTTAACCATTGTTCGAATTAAGCTGGGCAAACTACTAAGACATTCTTTGGTTATTACACCTGACTCTGTAGATAAAGATGCTTATCGTCGCTTGCGGGTAATTTTAAGCCATGATTTTGCTACTGAGCCAGATAACAGCATTCTTTAATCGTTAAACAGCACTAAAAATTGGCTCCTAAAAAGCTTTCAGGGGTTAAGACCGTGTCAGTGGCAACGGGCAGTTGTTCTGGGTAATCAAGCGTATAGTGTAATCCCCGGCTCTCTTTACGTTGCAATGCTGACTGAATAATTAAGTCTGCCACTACAGCCAAGTTGCGCAACTCAATTAAGTCATTACTGACTTTGTAGTTGCTATAAAATTCATAAATCTCTTGTTGTAATAGGTCAATGCGGTGCTTGGCTCTTTGTAGGCGTTTATTGGTTCTAACAATACCCACATAGTCCCACATAAAACGTCGTAGCTCTTCCCAGTTGTGGGCAATAATGATGTCCTCATCAGAGTCTGTCACCTGGCTTTCATCCCATTCAGGTACCGCAGGTGTTGTTTGGGTATTGGGTAGTTTTAATAAAATATCTGCGGCGGCTGAGCGGCCATAAACAATGCACTCAAGCAGAGAGTTGCTTGCTAAACGGTTTGCGCCGTGTAACCCAGTAAAACTGGACTCACCTATGGCATAAAGGTTGGGAACATCGGTTTGGCCATACTGGTCGACTAAGACTCCACCGCAGGTGTAGTGAGCTGCAGGCACTACTGGAATGGGGTCTTTGGTGATATCAATACCAAAGCTGGCACAACGTTGTAATATGGTTGGGAAGTGTTGCTCGATAAATCGGATTGACTTATGACTGATGTCCAAAAAAACACAGTCTAAGCCCAAGCGTTTCATTTCATGGTCGATGCCTCGCGCCACAATATCTCGCGGAGCAAGTTCACCACGGGGATCAAATTGATCCATAAAGCGCTCACCACTTGGTAGCAGGAGTTTACCTCCTTCTCCTCGTACTGCTTCAGAAATTAAAAAAGACTTTGCATGGGGATGGAATAAACAGGTTGGGTGAAACTGATTGAACTCCATATTAGCGACTCGGCAACCTGCTCGCCAAGCCATTGCAATGCCATCACCAGAAGCCCCATCCTGATTACTGGTGTACAGATAAACTTTGCTGGCCCCCCCCGTCGCAAGTACTGTAAATTTTGCTTGAAATAATTCCACTTGGTCTGTGTTGAGGTTGAGTACATATGCACCTATACAACAGTTGTGGCCTTGGCCAAATTTTTTGCTATTGATTAAATCAACAGCAACCCGCTGATCGAGTAAGGTGATATTGGGATGTGTCTGGGCTTTTTTTATAAGAGTTTCAAAAATTGCTTGACCAGTGGCATCGGCGGCATGGATAACCCTTCGATGACTATGCCCACCTTCTTTGGTTAGATGGAAACCATTATTGCTTTTTTTATCTTTGGTAAAAGGTACACCACTATCAATAAGCCATTGAATGCTTTCTTGGCTATTACTGACAGTGTATTTCACTGCATCTAGGTGACACAGTCCAGCCCCTGCCTTTTCAGTATCGTTAATATGCGCTTCTATGGTATCGTCGCTGTCTATTACTGCAGCAACGCCACCTTGAGCCCAGTAAGTTGAGCCAGCAGCAAGATCTGCTTTGCTTAATACAGCAACGCTGGCTTGTTCAGCCAAGTGAAGGGCTAGAGTTAAACCTGCTGCACCGCTTCCAATAATGAGGACATCAAAATGGTGGGCTGTTTTCATAGGGTGGGAGCTAACCAATCGGCATTTAACGAAAGCGCTAGTATAACTGCATTACCTTCACTGGAGCTAGCATGTTAACGACATCAAAACTGTTAATTAGATAGCGTAACTATTGTGGTACTAATCAATCGTTTTTGTGAAAGGACTTGAAGTTCTGAAAGGAACTTAAGCCGATTGAGTGAATCAATTATCCGTCGGGAAATAGAAAGTTGTTTTCTATTAAAAGGCTGCAACTGTTGTTATTTGGATTTAACTAAGCAGATAATGACCAATAAGTAAACAGCAGGTGGTCAAGCAGATAACTGAGCAGTTTTAAGGTAGTTGAGTAGTGTTAATTGGATGAGTTGGTTCATTAAATCCTGCGTGGCATGGTTAGATGACTTATCCTAAAAAGCAGAGAACTTTTGTTATTGAGTATGGTCTACACAACAGAACAAAATGTGATGCTTCGGCAACTCCCACAGGGCTTTCAGTTGCAACTGCAGTCTTTAGCCAGTGAACTGGGGAGGTGGCGATGGTAAGTGCGCAAGACTCAGATCAACGATTAGTTGAGCGAGTGCAAAAGGGGGATAAGCGTGCTTTTGATATGTTGGTAATGAAATACCAACACAAAATCCTGGGGCTGGTTAGTCGTTACATTCATGACCACCAGGAAGTTCAGGATGTTGCTCAAGAAGCGTTTATCAAAGCTTACCGGGCACTTGATAAATTTAGAGGAGACAGCGCATTTTATACATGGCTGTATCGAATTGCGATAAATACAGCGAAGAATCACTTAGTGTCTAAAGGGCGACGTCCACCTGATACTGACGTTGATACTGAAGATGCTGAATACTTTGAAGGGCAAAATCCCCTCAAGGATATTGAGTCACCAGAAAATCGGCTTTTTCGTGATGAAGTAGAAAAAGTGGTTTATAAGGCAATTGCGGGCTTGCCTGATGACCTGAGAACAGCGGTGACATTACGCGAATTTGATGGTCTGAGTTATGAAGAAATTGCGGAAGTTATGCAGTGCCCAGTAGGTACTGTTCGGTCACGTATTTTTCGTGCCAGGGAAGCAATTGATAAACAGATCAGACCATTAATAAACCAGGCTTAATTTTTGATAATAGGTTATTGGATTATTGAAATTAAGCTACTTAAAGTTAGGCATGAAAGAGAACAAAATGCGACAAAAATATAGCCATTCTTGTGAGGTGCCTCATGAATCAAGATGAACGTTTGTGCGAGTCGTTGTCCGCATTCATCGACGGTGAGGCCAGTGAACTAGAAATACATCGGCTGTTGAAACAGTCACAAGACGATGATGGCGTTAGGCAAACATCATTTCGATATCACCTAATTGGTGAGGCCATGCGGCATGAAACTCATCAGTTTTCCGCTATTGATATTTCTTCAGCAGTGAGTACCGCAATAAAGGAGGAGCCAGCTTTACAAGTTAGCTCTGGCAATGGAGCTGAAAAATCTGCTGTGGGGCGTTGGCTACAACCTTTAGCTAGTGTTGCTGTTGCTGCTTCAGTTGCCTTTGCTGTGGTTGTAGGTGTACAGGTGTTTCAAACTGAACAGGTAAATCAGCCCGGACAACAGCTGGCTGCAACTACTGATCAGGAACGAGCGGCTGAAACCAATGCGAAATATGCTGGTGCGGGAGCTAATCCACTTTCACAACTAGCTTCTTATCCTGAAGGTGCAGCACCGGTTGCAGCTACCCAGACAGCACCTGCAAACTCGCTTCGTTTGCTTCAGCCTCAGGCAGTTGATCAGGCAACTCAAACACGTATTCAGTCCTATTTGATGCAACATGCTGAGCACTCAGCCCTTACTAATGGTCAAGGTATTTTACCCTTCGCTCGGGTAAATAAGTTTGAGACGCAGTAGTATGAAAAAGCGAAGTTGGAGTCGGGCTACCTCGTTACTGGCTTTTTCACTATTTATTGGTTCAAGTGCTCATATCTCAGCGGAAACAGACCTTGCAGCTGTGCAGTTGCTGAAAGGAATGAATAAGGCCTTTCGTGAACTAAACTATGAAGGCCAATTTATTTATCAGCATAGCCAAGGCTTAAATAGTGTTGCTATTAGTCACTCTGTGGCAGATGGTCAGGAAAGAGAGCGACTCGTTTTTCTGGATGGACCTAAACGGGAAGTGGTTCGAGATGGCAGTAAGGTAGTTTGTATTAATGCTGATAATGAAGTGATTCGCTTTGATCGTGGTGACTCCTCACTTGCTTTTGGTAGGATGCTAAGTGATAACCCCGGTAAGTTAGCTGAGCATTACAGTTTAGAGATAGCCGGTAAAGGCCGAGTAGCTGATCGTGAAGCAATTATATTGTTAGTGAAACCAAAGGATAAGTATCGCTATGGCTACCAAATCTGGCTGGATGAGGCTTCATCCTTACTGCTTAAACTGGTTTTGCTTAACCACAAAGGCGAAATGCTAGAGCGGCTTCAGTTTACTTCTCTTGAAATTGGTCATGAAATACCTGAAACCAAACTGGTTACTTCATTAAAGGGTGAAGTGAAATCTGAAAAAGTCATTGTATCTAAGGCTTACGATAAAACTAATGCTAGTCCTAGTGATAACGAAAGCTGGTACGTTAACTGGGTTCCCTCTGGGTTTGAGTTATTTCGTCGAGATCAACAGCATAGTCCTGTTACTAAAAAGGCGGTTGAGTCACTAATGTATACTGATGGGTTAGCAGGGTTTTCTATTTTTGTTGAAGCAAAACCAACTAATGCAATATCAGTCATCACGCGAGAAGGTGCGATTACTGCTTTTACTAAAGTGTTGGCATTTGAGCAAGGTGAGTTTTTGATTACAGTTGTAGGTGAGCTTCCTTTAGTTGCAGCAGAGCGTATAGCGATGTCAGTCAAACTGCAAAAAGGGAGTGCAGTTTCTATAAGTCAGTAGCTGTCTAACCTATAGCAGATGACACTTGTTTTTCTTAGTTTGGCTATTGCGGACACTGTATTAAGTATATTAATTTAAAAAATTATTACTTTAAGAATTGTTGGTTTAGCTATTAATGGTTGAAGAGCACGGAATTGTAACGGCTATTGATAATGATGGCCGAGCTTGGGTTGAAACAAATCGGCAATCAGTTTGTGGTCAATGTTCTGCAAATAAAGGTTGTGGTCATCAGTTACTGAACAAGCTGCAATCATCTAGGCAGGCAGCTATTGTTGCTTCAGTTAAAGTGCGAAGCCAGTATTCCTTACAGGTGGGTGACACGGTTGTTATTGGGATTCCTGAAAATACCTTAGTGAAAGGATCCTTGCTGGTTTACCTGCTGCCTTTAGTATTTATGCTATTTATCTGCTGGCTACTAAAATGGCAGGGTTATCAAGAGCAGGTAACAATACTGCTGGGTTTTGTTAGCTTGTTTTCAAGCTTTTATTTGCTACGTAATATTATTAATAAATCATCTTTCCAACAGTCACTGGAGCCTTGTGTGCTAAAGGTTTTAGTGCCGATTCAAAACACTGAAACAACAATAGTGACTTCCTTATAAAGCTAACACTCTAAGACATAGGTTAATAATAAACTCTTAGTGAAGGGATTAAGTTTTTTATGAATATGAGATTTTGGCTTAAACAATCAACTGCAATTTTTGCCTTATTAATGACAATGCAGTTAACAGCTTTTGCGAAGTCTTTGCCTGAATTTACTGAATTAGTAGAAGAAGCATCGCCAGCGGTTGTTAATATTAGTACCTTACAATTACCTAAGCGGAATCGAATGAACCGCTACTATTTTCCTGATGATGATATACCTGATATTTTTCAAGAGTTTTTTGGTCGACCTCATCCGCAACGCCCAGAGTCTGGAGGAAAACCAAGGCCACAGTCCTTAGGGTCTGGTTTTATTATATCTGAAGATGGTTATATTTTAACAAATAACCATGTGGTTAAGGGAGCAGACCAAATTGTTGTTCGCTTAAGTGACCGTAGGGAGCTAGAAGCAGAGTTAGTGGGCTCAGATAAGCGTTCTGATTTAGCGCTGCTGAAAATCAAGGCTAAAAATTTACCAACAGTAAAACTGGGTTCTACAGATAACTTAAAGCCAGGGCAATGGGTTGCTGCCATCGGATCCCCTTTTGGTTTTGATTATTCCGTCACAGCGGGCATTATCAGTGCTATTAATCGAAGCTTGCCAAGTGAAAATTATGTTCCTTTTATCCAAACAGATGTAGCTATTAATCCTGGTAATTCAGGTGGTCCTTTATTTGATATGGACGGAAAAGTAATTGGCGTGAACTCACAGATTTTTACGCGATCTGGTGGCTTCATGGGGCTGTCGTTTGCCATTCCTATTGACGTAGTCATGAATGTGGTTTCTCAGTTAAAAGATAAGGGCTATGTTAGTCGGGGCTGGTTAGGTGTTTATATTCAGGATGTGAATAAAGATTTGGCAGAGTCGTTTGGTTTAGATAAACCTCATGGTGCATTAGTGGCTGAAGTGATGCCCAAAGGCCCTGCAGATGAAGCTGGGTTTAAGCCTGGCGACATTATTACTCAATTTGGTGGCAGAGAAATTGATGTCTCTGCAGATCTGCCACATGCAGTGGGCCAGACGCCAGTAGGAAAAAAAGTAGCGGTAGACGTGGTGCGTCAAGGTGAAAAGATAATCCTTGATGTCACTATTGGTGAATTACCAGATGAAAAGAATAGAACCCGAGCCTCTTCTAAAACCCCTAAATCAAATGACCGGTTAGGCTTACAGGTAGAAGAGCTAACTGATGAACAAAAGCGGAAATATGAGGTTAACAACGGCGTGTTTGTTACGGGCGTTATGGTTGGTCCTGCTAGCTCAGTAGGTATCCGTCGTGGTGATATCATTACAGACTTACATAATCAGCCAATAAACTCTGTTAATGACTTTAAACAGGTAGTGGCTAAGTTACCTGCTAATCGCTCAATTTCGATGCGTCTGGTAAGAAACGGTCGACCTGGCTATATCACTTTTAAATTAACTGAGTAGTCAAACGCCAACAGTCCCAGGGCTGCTAGGACAATTCTGTTGTTCTGGCAGCCTATATCTCATGCTGTTACATGACAGCCTTGCCATTAATGGGCTAAACTACCCGCCAAATTAACCGCTGAGTAATCAGCTTTGCCTGTTATAACTACTTAGTAATGCAGCCTTTTTTCAGGATGCATCATTAGCATTATGTGTAGATTACATCGTGAGTGATTTAAGTCATATTCGTAACTTTTCTATCATTGCCCATATCGACCATGGAAAATCCACCATAGCAGATCGCTTTATCCAGCTATGTGGTGGGCTTACTGAGCGAGAAATGGCTGAGCAAGTGCTTGACTCAATGGAGTTGGAACGCGAGCGGGGCATTACTATAAAAGCGCAAAGTGTCACCTTGTCTTACCAGGCAAAGGATGGCAAAAGCTACCAGCTCAATTTTATTGATACGCCAGGCCATGTCGACTTCTCCTATGAAGTCTCCCGCTCACTGTCAGCTTGTGAAGGCGCTTTGCTGGTTGTCGATGCAGCCCAAGGTGTTGAAGCACAGTCGGTTGCTAATTGCTATACCGCGATAGAGCAGGGACTCGAAGTGGTACCAGTATTAAATAAAATGGATTTACCTCAAGCTGAGCCAGAACGAGTTGCGCAAGAGATAGAAGACATTATTGGTATTGATGCCACTGATGCTGTGCGCTGTAGTGCGAAAAGTGGTCTAGGAATAGAAGATGTACTAGAGCGCTTGGTAGAGCTGGTGCCAGCCCCTGAAGGTGATGTTGATGCACCATTGCAGGCACTGATCATTGACTCCTGGTTTGATAATTACTTGGGTATTGTATCGTTAGTCAGGGTCAAACAGGGCCAGCTGAAAAAAGGCGATAAAATGCTGGTTAAATCAACAGGTGCTAGTCATGTTGTTGATGATGTTGGTATTTTTACTCCTAAGCGTACAGCTACGGGAGTATTAAAAGCAGGTGAAGTAGGGTATGTAGTCGCTGGGATTAAAGATATTCAGGGTGCCCCAGTTGGTGATACTCTCACCTTGGTTAAAACCCCTGAAGTGGATCCACTGCCAGGCTTTCAAAAAGTAAAACCACAAGTGTATGCTGGGCTATTTCCTATTGTATCAGAAGACTATGAATCATTTAGAGATGCGCTGGCTAAGCTGACATTAAATGATGCCTCGTTATTTTATGAACCAGAAACATCTGATGCATTAGGCTTCGGCTTCCGCTGCGGATTCTTGGGTATGCTCCATATGGAAATTATTCAGGAGCGGCTTGAGCGGGAATATAATCTTGATCTAATTACAACAGCACCCACAGTAATCTATGAGCTGAAAATGAAAGATGGCTCAGTAGTTATGGTGGATAACCCATCGAAACTACCTGACCCTTCCAATATTGAGGAAATGCGTGAACCAATTGTGGTCGCCAATATTTTAGTGCCGCAAGACTATTTAGGAAATGTAATAACCCTGTGTGTTGAAAAACGGGGTGTGCAAAAAGATATGCAGTTTGTTGGTGGACAAGTGTCGTTAACTTATGAGCTGCCGATGAGTGAAGTGGTATTAGACTTCTTTGACCGTTTGAAGTCTGTAAGCCGTGGCTTTGCTTCATTAGACTATACTTTCGATCGTTTTGAAGCATCGAGTTTGGTTAAGCTGGACATTTTAATCAATGGCGAAAAAGTAGATGCTTTAGCCCTGATTGTACATAAAGACCACTCCATGCGACGGGGGCGAGAGTTATGTGAAAAAATGAAGGAAATTATTCCGCGACAAATGTTTGATGTCGCTATTCAAGCCGCTATTGGTGGACATATTATTTCACGGCAAACGGTTAAAGCCTTACGTAAAAATGTGACTGCTAAGTGTTATGGTGGTGACGTCACCCGTAAACGTAAACTGCTTGAAAAACAAAAAGCAGGTAAAAAGCGAATGAAACAGGTTGGTAAGGTAGAAATTCCCCAAGATGCCTTTCTGGCAGTGTTAAAAGTTGATAAGTAGGATTATATGGATATCAATTTCCCTCTGATATTAGTGTTGCTGGTATTCGGCACAGGCCTGATTTATTTGGTGGATGTGCTGGTGCTCTTACCCAGACGTAGGTTGGCAGTGGAGCAATATCGAACAACGGTAAAAGCTGAAGACCAGGAAGTGGTGGCTGGCTTGCAAAAAGAGCCAGTAGGGATTGAAACCGCCAAATCTGTATTTCCTGTATTATTTATCGTATTGGTATTACGTTCATTTTTATATGAACCATTCCAAATCCCCTCTGGTTCGATGAAGCCTACGCTGGATATTGGCGACTTTATACTCGTCAATAAGTTCGCTTATGGTATTCGGCTGCCAGTCATTGGTACTAAGGTAATTGAGGTTGGAGATCCTCAACGTGGTGATGTCATGGTGTTTATTAAACCAGGCGATGATATCAATTTTATCAAGCGGGTTATTGGATTGCCTGGTGATACCATTAAGTATAAAGATAAAAAGCTTTATATTAATGGTGAGCAGATTGAAGAACAATTTATTACTAGGCGCACGGATGTTGGAGCGAGTGGTCCATATAAAGAGTTTAAGGTATTTGAAGAATCAATAGCCGAAAATAAACATACTATTCGTAGAGCCTTGGTTGCTCCCTCAAAAAATGGAGAAGAGGGCGAATGGGTAGTGCCTAAGGGACACTATTTTGTCATGGGGGATAACCGGGATAATAGCAACGATAGCCGTTTTTGGAAGTTTGTCCCTGATGAGAACATAGTGGGTAAAGCCGTGGCTATTTGGATGCACTGGCCAAAATGGACGCAATTACCTAGTTTTAAGCATAATGGAGCTATTAATTAGCTTTGGTAAGTGGCTGATAATTTGATAACTAATAAGAAACATTAAGAGGCTATTGGGCAATGAAACTTAAAAAATCGCAGTTGGGCTTAACTGCATTTGGTTGGTTTTTGGCATTGTGTGTAGGTGGTTTTATTGTTGTAACAGTAATGAAATTAGCACCTATATATATCGATAATTATGCTGTACAAAAAGTGTTTAACTCGTTGGATGAACGGCCAGGTATTGCCAAAGCGAGCCCTAGAAAGGTGAGGGACTATATTTCAAAAGGCTTTACGACCAATATGATTCGTGATTTTAATGCCAAAGATGTTGTCATAAAAAAAGAAAGTGGCTTTCTTTCTGCCACGCTTAAATATGAAAAGCGAGAACACTTAGTCAAAAATATCGATATAGTTTTAACTTTTGAAAATAGTTGGAAAATCAAAGCCGAGTGAAAAAAGTAAACCAATCATTATTTCGTAAGCTAGGATATAGCTTTGAAGATGAAAGTCTGCTCCTGTTGGCATTAACCCATAGGAGCTATGCAGGTGGAAATAATGAACGCCTGGAGTTTTTAGGGGATTCGATAGTTAACTTTATTATTGCAGAAGCACTTTATCAGCAGTTCCCTCAAGCCAAAGAAGGCCAGCTTAGCCGATTAAGAGCTAAGCTGGTGCGTGGTGCCACACTAGCAAAAATCGCCAAAGAGTTTGATTTAGGTGACTACTTACGGTTAGGTTCTGGTGAATTAAAAAGTGGTGGCTTTCGCCGTGAGTCCATTTTAGCGGATGCACTCGAGGCACTGATAGGGGCAATTTATCTTGATAATGGACTTGAGGCTTGTCGGGAGCGAGTATTAGCCTGGTTTGCTTCGCGCTTGGAAAAGCTTTCACTGGATGATACCCAAAAAGACCCCAAAACCCGGTTACAGGAATATTTGCAAGCTAAACAGTTGGCTTTGCCTGTTTATGAGGTAGTGGATGTTAAAGGTGATGCTCATGATCAAACCTTTACCATTGAGTGTGTAGTAGCTGGTTTAATGGAGAAAACCCAGGGGGTTGGCTCTAGCCGTCGGGGAGCTGAGCAAGAAGCCGCTCGTCGAGCATTGCAACAGTTAGGAGTAGATAGCAGTGGTAACTAATCAGAGTTCAAACTCAGAACAGAATTTACACTGTGGTTTCGTTGCAATAGTGGGTCGGCCTAATGTTGGCAAGTCTACTTTGTTGAATCAAGTACTAGGGCAAAAGCTTAGTATTACTTCTAAAAAGCCCCAAACCACGCGACATCAAATTTTGGGGATTAAAACAGAAACAACTACCCAGGCTATTTACGTTGATACTCCAGGCCTACATCTTTCCAATAAAAAAGCTTTAAACCGTTATATGAATAAGGCCGCTAGCACGGCTTTACAAGGAGTTGATGTAGTAGTATTTGTGGTGGATCGTACTGGCTGGACAGAAGAAGACCAGCTAGTGTTGGATAAAGTCTGTCATCTTAATTGCCCAGTGATTTTAGCGGTTAATAAAGTTGATCAGTTAAAAGATAAGTCAGCGTTATTGCCACACTTGGCAGAGTTAAATAAAAAAATGTCGTTTGCTGACATTATTCCTATTTCTGCGGAAACAGGAATGAATGTCGATCGGCTCGAGCAATTAGTAGGCAGCTATTTACCTCAAAGTCATCATTTTTATGATGAAGACCAAATTACCGATCGTAGTTCTAGGTTTTTAGCAGCAGAAATTGTTAGAGAAAAAATCATGCGTCAGCTGGGTGATGAAGTGCCCTATCAAATTACTGTTGAGATAGAGCAGTTTCAAGTTGAGTCCCGGTTAATTACTATCAGCGCTTTGATTTTGGTAGAAAAGTCTGGCCAAAAAGCTATTGTAATAGGCAAAAAAGGTGAGCAGATTAAAATCATAGGCCGTGATGCCAGAGTTGATATGGAAAAGCTCTTTGATAATAAGGTTATGTTAAACTTATGGGTCAAAGTGAAGAGTGGTTGGTCTGATGATGAGAGAGCGCTAAATAGCTTAGGTTATACAACCGATTAGTTACTTGACTTCATACCTTTCTATGAATGTGTCTGACGATGGGTATGTATTGCATACCCGCCCCTTTCAAGATAATAAGACAATTGTTGTAGTAATTACCAGTCAGTGTGGACTACAACGAGTTGTTTTTCAAACAAGTAGAAACTCAAGAAAGCAAACAGGAATCACAAGTTTTTTACAACCATTTCAATCACTTTGGCTAACCTGGAAAGGCAGTCATGAATTAAAAACAGGGAAAGCCGTAGAAGTTTGTGGCGAACGTTACCAGCTATCGGGAAAATTATTGTACTGCGGTCTTTACTTGAATGAGTTGCTGGTAAGATTGTTGTTAACTGAAGAAAATTCATCCCGATTATTCAATCTATATCAGTTTACGCTGACTGCTTTGCAAAATGATCCTCTGCAAGTTGAAGTATATCTTCGACAGTTTGAGTTTACATTGTTGGCTGAATTAGGTTATTGCGTTGTATTTGATTGTGATGCTAATGGTGGTTTAATTAACCCAACTGCCAACTATACTTTCCTGCCTGATCAGGGGTTTTGTGTTCAAGAGCAGTCTCCTGATTCTTGTTATCTGTTTGCAGGTAAAGACTTATTAGTATTATCTCAGATGCCATGGGTAAATGGGCATTGGAATAATCAGTCGTATTTTAGCCCACACGAATCCCATATTGAATGGACTAAGCAGTTAAAAGGAGTAGCCAAACATATTACCAGAATGGCATTAGCACCTCATTTAGGTAATAAACCATTGATGAGTAGAGCGCTGTTTTTCAAGCAAAAATAACATTTGCTTATTCTGTGCCTTCATGTTTTCGTTGCCAATCTAATAGCTGCTCAATTTGCTCAACTAGTTCCTCCATTGCTCCAGCCACTTTACGCCTTTCTTCTTTATTTTTTTCAGAAGCTTTTAAAATGGTTTCCATATTGTTGCAAGCTCTACGGAGGAGGGGAACACCACAATAACGAGTAGCACCATGTAATTTATGAACTACTTCCAATAGTCTGGGCCACTGCTTATTTCGATATAACGCTCTAATTTGTTCTTGTTCATTCTTTAAATTGTCAAAGAGCATAGATAACATATCGTTGGCTAGGTCTTCTTTACCGCCAGCTAACTTTACCCCTTCTGTTAAGTCAACTACTTTAGTTTCTGGTTCAGCCTGGGGATCATCATTTAGGTAGTCATTGCCTTTTATTGGGGCAACATGTAAGCCAGTCCACTTTTTTATAATATGCTGCAACTGATTTTCATTGATAGGCTTGGTCATATAGTCATCCATACCTGCCAGTAACAATTGCTTTTTTTCTTCTGCAAGGGCGTGGGCTGTCAATGCGATTATGGGAATACGTCGTTCAGATAGTTCTCTTTCTCTTACTCGGCGAGTAGTCTCCAGGCCATCCATATGAGGCATTTGAACATCCATAAAAATAAGATCAAAGTGGTATTGTTTAGTTTTAATAATCGCTTTTGTACCAGAGTCTACTGCTGTTACTTTCGCGCCAAGATCTTCCAATAAAGCAGTGACTAGACGTAAGTTGGCAGGGTTGTCATCAACAGCTAATATATGGGGTTGGCGGGTAATTGCTTGATTAATACGGCGAGCAATATTGCTTTGGTTACCATGGGGTACTTTACTCTTTTCTAATAATAAATAAGAAAGTGCCCGATATAATCGATTGTGGCAAAGGGGCTTAACAATACAAAGGGCATTATTATGCTGATCTAATATGTTGTTAATTGATTCTTCTTTATTAGTGTGGGCTAGAATTACCAAATATTGCTTATTTTCCTGAGCAGCTTTAATTAAGAATCTAATTTTTTCTAAATCCAAATATGAAGGATGATGGCTGACAACCAGAACATCATAGGTTTTCCCCTGGGCTTTGGCCTCTTGAGTTTTTTCTGCTAAACAGGCTTCATTAGCACAACTATCGACATTTAAATCATATTCTGAGAGTAAATGAGCAATTGCTTGTCTGGCCAGGTCATGGTGTTCCAGTACCAATACATGGGTGTTAGAAAAAGCAGGAAAGTGTTCTTTTAACGTTGGCTCATTAGCTTTAGGTACTGTTAGGGTAAACCAAAAAGTGGAGCCCTTACCTAATTCACTTTCTACGCCTACTTCTCCCGACATTTGTTGGGCAAGTCGTTTAGAAATAACCAAACCAAGTCCGGTACCACCGATATTACGAGTAGTAGAGGTATCAGCTTGAGAAAAGGCTTTAAATAGTTCCTTTTGTTGTTTGCTGGAAAGACCAATGCCAGTATCAGTAACGCTGATTTTAATAGTTACCAAATTATCTTTTTCGTCTTCAAGCATGGCTCTGACGACAATGGAACCATCATTGGTGAACTTAATGGCATTACTCACCAGATTAGTCAGAATCTGTTTTAGTCGAAGAGGGTCTCCCATGAGATGAATAGGAGTGTCAGAGTAAATTAATGGAATCAGCTCCAATGACTTGTCATGAGCACTGGGAGCTAAAATGGTTAACACTTCTTCAATGCTTTCCCGTAAATTAATTGGAATGCTCTCAAGCTCAAGTTTTCCAGCTTCAATTTTTGAAAAATCCAGTACATCATTAATGATTGATAGAAGTCCTTCTGAAGACTTTTGAATTGTGCTGAGGTACTCAAATTGTCGTTCATTCAGCTTGGATCGTAGTAATAAGTTAGTGAAGCCAATGATACCATTCAGTGGTGTTCTAATTTCATGGCTCATATTAGCCAGAAATTCCGATTTTATTCGACTGGCTTCCAGTGCCTCTTTGCGAGCCATGTCTAACTCAATATTTTGGATTTCGATAGTCTCTAATGTTTCCTGTAGGTCTTTGGTTGATTGCTCGATATTATGTTGCATCTCCAATTGACCACGCTGGAGTGAAGCCACCATTGCATTAATACCTGTTTCCAGCGCCCTCATTTCACCACCAGTATTAGTATTAATACGAGTATCCAGATTACCCTGGCGCATATGGTTAACAGCACTGATAATTTTCATTAGCGGGCCAGTAATGTTGTGGCCCATTTTTAGTGCTAAAAATAGGTTGATCAAAACACCAGAAAGGATGAGTAATCCACTGGCAAGGATGGTTTGATATTTTTTAATTTCAGTATTGCTTCGGGAGAATTCTGCAATCAACCAACCCAATAAAACCTTTTCGCTACTACTGCTGATAGCCGGCCCATGATTAATTGAAGGTGAATTTGGTTTGGCATAGATAGGGGTGCTAATCAGTAATGATTGTTTATGTAAGGTATGAAAAGGCCGAGTGAGAAAGTAATTTTGCTGATTACCCTTAAACTGAATTTTGGGGCCAGCATGGGCAAGGGATACTTTTGTATGAGAATACAGGCTGACTGCTCTGACATCATTTTTTTCTAGTGCAGAATTGGCAATTTCTTGAATAAGACTCAGGTTACCCAAAGATAAAGTGTGTTCTGTAATAGGTGTCAGTTGCTGAATAGTGGTTTGACTACGCTCTAGTAGTAAGGCATCTAAGTCATTGATTCGGGCTAAGGTAAAGAAAGTGCCTAGGATCAGTGAGATACTAATAGTTGGAATTAAAGCAAGTGCCAAAACACGGCTCTTGATACCTTGCTGCTTTAGCATAATGAGTTCTTTACCTTTAGCGGGATCAATACTACACCTGAGTATGACAAATCAGTATAATAAACCAGCTTCTTATGTTTAACAGATGTAACTATATAGTTTTTCAATATTAACGGTTCTTCTGCAGACAGCTTATTATCGGAGAAGTTATTAAACGTAAACTGTTGATAAAGAGGATAAAGCATGGCGGTAAATTATCCCACCATTGAGTCACTCGTTGGTAATACGCCCTTAGTTCGTTTGCAGCGAATAACAGGTAATACCACTAGTAATAATGTACTCGTTAAATTGGAGGGAAACAATCCAGCAGGCTCAGTCAAAGACCGCCCTGCGTTGATGATGATTAATGAGGCAGAACGGCAGGGAGTAATAAAACCAGGTGATACGTTGATTGAAGCAACCAGTGGTAATACAGGCATAGCGTTGGCCATGGCAGCGGCCATTAAAGGTTATCGAATGGTTTTAATTATGCCTGATAACATGAGTGAAGAGCGACGGGCTGCGATGACGGCTTATGGTGCTGAGCTGGTTAGGGTTAGTCCAGAACAAGGAATGGAAGGTGCTCGAGATTTAGCCGATCAAATGGAGCGTGATGGCAAGGGTTTGGTGCTGAATCAGTTTGCTAATAAAGCTAATCCTTTAGCTCATTATCAAGGGACTGGCCCAGAACTGTGGAAGCAAACCCAAGGGGAAATAACTCACTTTATCAGTTCTATGGGAACTACTGGCACTATTATGGGCGCATCACGTTATTTAAAAGAACAAAATCCAGCAGTCCAGATTATCGGCTTACAGCCAGCTGAAGGGTCCAGTATTCCTGGTATTCGGCGGTGGCCAAAAGCCTATTTACCCACTATTTTTGAACCAGAACGTGTTGATGTGGTGATGGATATTACTCAGCAGGAAGCAGAAGTCACTATGCGTAAACTTGCTCGGGAAGAAGGTATCTTCTGTGGTGTATCATCTGGTGGAGCAGTGGCAGCGGCACTTAAAATTGCTCAACAAGTAGAAAATGCAACGATTGTTGCCATTATTTGTGATCGGGGTGATCGATATTTATCAACTGGTGTATTTGGCGCAGACAAACCATAAACTACTTAAATACTAGTGCTGCAGCAATATTCTCGTAGCTATTGGTCAGTGGTTGCGAGGAGCACGAAATTATCACACGGATATTTGACATTCCCTGCCTGTGGAGCGAGTGTCTACTGATTGTAAATCAGCTACTTCGCAAACTTCTACTCGTTGTTTAGTCAAAATTATTAAAAAATAAGTTAAAATGGCAGGTTGTAATACTTAACGTATAGATTGTTGTATTTGTACAGCACTAGCACTGCTGTTTGTAGTCTTATAAGCAGGTAGCATTTAAATGGAAACAACAAGGGTGGTAAAAATTAATCAAGTGCATTAGGGTTTTGACCTATATTGCCACTAGTTATAATAACTGATTTTAGATGACTTATGCTGAGGTTAGGTTGTCTGTTAAAGGTTTCTTAATTGCGCGGTTGTTTTTCGTTTAAATGACTTTAAATGGTGCGCTCTTGAAAGTTAAGTAAGCTAGAAAACTAGCAGAATAGATCAGTGGATCACTCATGGTTAAAGTACGTGAAGAACACCCAATACATGAAGATGGTTCTGTCAATATTGATGCATGGCTATCTCAATTCAGCCAAGATGCCAATATTAAAGAAATAGATCAGGTTAGGCTGGCTTGTAGCATTAGTATGCAGGCGGAACTAGAAGCCAGTTCCGAAAAAAATATTTGGGTTGAAGGGACTAGTAGCTTTCGTACTGGGTTGGAAATGGCACAAATTCTTGCTGAACTAAACCTGGATCAAGAAAGCCTGATTGCTGCCATTCTTTATCGTGGTGTTAGAGAGCACAAATTACCGCTTAAAAAGGTTAAAGAGCAGTTTGGCAACCGTGTAGCCAAGCTTATCGAAGGTGTGTTAGGCATGGCAGCAATTAGTTCTTTGCAAATGCATAACCGCAATAAAGTTCTAGGGCAGGAACATGGCCAGCTGGATAAAGTTCGGAAAATGCTGGTATCTGTCATTGATGATGTAAGAGTTGCCTTAATTAAATTAGCTGAGCGTACTTGTGCAATCAGAGCAATTAAGCCGGCTGATAAGGAAAAGCGGCGGCGAGTAGCACAAGAAGTATTTAATATTTATGCTCCTTTAGCCCATCGGCTTGGGATTGGTTATATTAAGTGGGAGCTAGAGGATTTATCTTTTCGTTACCTTAAGCCTCAAGATTACAAAAAAATTGCCAGATTATTAGATGAGAGACGAGTTGATCGTGAACAGTATATTGCTGATGCAATAAAAACACTAAAGGATTCTTTAACAGAAGCGGGTATTGAATCTGATATTACAGGGCGAGCAAAACACATTTATAGTATTTGGCGCAAAATGCGCCGTAAAGGTATTGAGTTTAGAGAAGTCTATGATGTCAGGGCAGTAAGGGTATTAGTTCCTGAAGTGAGAGACTGTTATGCCACACTAGGTATTATCCATTCCTTATGGAAACATATCCCTAAAGAATTTGATGATTATATTGCTACGCCAAAGGAAAATGGTTATCGGTCATTACATACGGCAGTTATTGGGCCTGAAGGAAAAAACCTCGAAGTACAAATCCGTACCTATAAAATGCACGAAGAAGCAGAAAAAGGCGTTTGTGCACACTGGCTTTATAAAGGTACGGATATAAATTCAGTTCGTGACAGTTATGAAGAAAAAATTACATGGCTAAGGCAGGTACTTGAGTGGCATGAAGAAATTGGCGACATGGAAAACCTTGCCGATCAATTACGTGCTGATATTGAACCTGACCGAATTTATGTTTTTACCAAGGATGGTCATGTAGTTGATTTGTCTATGGGAGCTACTCCTATTGATTTTGCTTTTCGGATCCATACTGAAGTGGGCAATACCTGTCGTGGAGCTAAAGTAGGTGGGCGAATTGTGCCACTGAATCATACCTTGAAAACGGGAGATCAGGTTGAAATTTTAACAGGTCCAGGTGCCACGCCGAGCAGGGATTGGTTAAACCCAAATTTAGGTTATGTAACTACATCAAGAGCAAGGGCCAAAATTACTCACTGGTTTAAAGAGCAAGATCGTGAGCATAATATTGTAGCGGGTCGGGCACACTTAGAGCGTGAACTTAAACGGTTAGCCCTGCAAATTGACGATTATGACGAACTTGCTAAAGTGGTTAACTATCAAACCGCAGATGATATGTATGCAGCGGTGGGTGCTGGTGACTTAAAACAAAACCATGTCATTAATGCTGCCCAGCAACTGGTAGAACCCAAAGATGTTAAAGAGTTTGAGTTTAAAACACGCCCTAGTCAGTATAGTAAAGTTGCTGATAGTGACGTTGTTGTCAGTGGTGTTGGTAATTTACTGACCCAAATGGCTGGTTGCTGTCATCCGTTACCAGGAGATGATATTGTTGGGTATATAACCGTAGGGCGTGGAGTCACAATACATCGTCAGGATTGTCCTACAGCATTACAGCTTCAAGAAAAAGAGCCTGAGCGCTTTATTGAAGTAGATTGGGTGAGTGAACAGGTTAATATTTATCCTGTTAACGTCTTGATAAAAGCTTACGACCGGTCAGGCCTATTGCGCGACATTACAATTGTTTTAGCCAATGAAAAAGTTAATGTTTTAGCAGTGAATACTCAGTCAGATAAGGATGATAACCTAGCTGTGATGAAACTTACCATTGAGGTGAGTAGTATACAGGCATTAGGGCGAGTATTAGCCAAAATTAATCAAGTGTCCAATGTTATTGAAGTGGTTAGGGATAAACAGCATTAGTATTAATAAAATTCACCTCTAGTCTGATTTTTTATGAAGTATACAACTGAAGATTTATTATATTTGATGGAACGGTTGCGTGATCCGGACATTGGCTGTCCTTGGGATATTAAACAAAGCTATCGGACAATTGTTCCTCATACCATTGAAGAAGCTTATGAAGTTGCAGATGCGATTGCTAAGCAGGATTTTCCGCATTTAGAAGAAGAGCTAGGTGACTTGCTTTTTCAAGTCATTTTTTATGCTCAGCTTGCGAAAGAAGAAAGTCGTTTTGATTTTGCTGACATCGTTAATCAGTTAGTAGAAAAATTAATTCGACGGCATCCACATGTTTTCCCTGAGGGAACATTAGCATCTAAACGTCAGCCTGAAGATGAAATCAGTGAAAAACAAATAGCAGCAAATTGGGAAAAAATTAAAACGTTAGAAAAACAAAAGCAAGGAAAGTTAGTAAAAAATAACCCAGTGCAGCATTTTATCAGTGAAGTACCAGCGGGATTGCCTGCCTTAACTAAGGCGCTTAAATTGCAAAAACAAGCAGCAAAAGTTGGCTTTGATTGGAGCAACATTAAATTAGTGGTTGCCAAATTGAAGGAAGAGTTAACTGAGTTGGAAACCGAACTGGAAGTAGATAATCAGCAAAATATCGAAGCAGAATTAGGTGACTTACTTTTTTGTTGTGTAAACTTAGCTCGACATCTTAAAGTTAACCCAGAACAAGCATTAGAGCAAACCAATCAAAAGTTTATTGAACGGTTTAATTGGATAGAGAAACAATTAATCGAACAAAATAAAACACTAATGGAAGCAACACTAAGTGAAATGGATTGGCTGTGGAATCAAGCAAAACAAAATAATCAAAGCTAATGACATACTTTAATATGTATCAACGACTGTATAAGTGAGTAATATATAGGAGATTTGAATGAATGATTCACAGGCTGCACTGTGGAGTGATGTTCATTTACTGGGTGAATTTCTTGGTCAAACGATAAAAGACGACTTAGGTGAAGAATTTCTAGGCAAAGTTGAGTGGATTAGACGGCTTTCAAAATCAGAGCGGGCAGGAGGAACGCCTGACCACCTAGCGTTAGTTGAAGCTCTACAGCAGTTAAGTGATGATGAGTTGCTACCACTGGCTCGTGCATTTAGTCAGTTTCTTAATTTAGCTAATATTGCAGAGCAATACCATACTATCTCACCTTTTTATCGAGACGATAACATTCAAGCTAACCCCATTAACGCATTATTACAAAAACTAAAATCTCAGCCGCTAAATAAATTGGTTATTACTGAGGCCATTGAGCAAATGGCGATTGAGCTGGTGTTAACTGCTCACCCCACAGAAGTCACCCGTCGTACATTAATCAAAAAGCATGAAGCGATTGCGGATTGTTTGGCTGAAAAAGATCAGGGAGGGGATACGGTTAAACAGGAGAAAATCCACAACCGACTAGCCCAGTTGATTAGCCAAGCTTGGCACACTAATGAAATTCGTCAACACCGTCCAACCCCGGTGGATGAGGCAAAATGGGGCTTTGCTACCATTGAGAACTCCTTGTGGTCAGCTGTGCCAGCTTTTTGTAGGGTACTAACGACAGAGTTGGAAAAGGTTCTGGGTATCAATCTATCGAAGCAGGTAATACCCATTCGGGTTGCATCTTGGATGGGAGGAGATAGAGATGGCAACCCTAATGTCACAGCCAAAGTGACAGCTGAGGTATTACTGTTATCTCGCTGGATGGCTGCCGATTTGTATTTAAGAGATATCCAGATATTAATTGATGAGCTATCAATGGCCATTTGTAGTGAGCCATTACGTGCTAAAGTAGATGCAGTTAATGAGCCTTATCGAGCTTTATTAAAACAACTAAAGCAGCGGTTAAAAGCCACTTTGTTGTGGGCTGAACAGTCATTATCTGAGCCAGTTACACCTAGTAATAATGTTTTGCTTGATGATCAGGCATTAATTGAGCCACTAGCACTTTGTTATCAATCATTAGTTGATTGTGGCATGGAAACAATCGCTAATGGTCCAATATTAGATACCTTGTATCGAGCCCACTGCTTTGGTTTGCATTTAGTTAAATTAGATATTCGCCAGGAAGCCGGTCGGCATACTGCGGCAATTGCTGAGATTGTTAATTATTTGGAGCTGGGGAATTATGCTGAATGGAATGAACAACAAAAGCAACGGTTTTTGCTTCAAGAATTAGCCAGCAAAAGGCCGTTAATTCCATCAAAATGGCGGCCCTCTGCTGAAACTCAGGAGTTACTCGATACCTGTCGAGTAATTGCCCGACAGCCTGCAACGGCAATGGGTAGCTATGTTATTTCGATGGCTAGTCAACCTTCTGATGTACTTGCTGTATTGCTCTTGCTGAAAGCAACGGATGTTGAATATAAAATTCCTGTAGTGCCCTTGTTTGAAACCCTTGCTGATCTGGATCAGGCGGCTGAAATTATTGACCGGTTGTTAAGTGTTGAGTGGTATCAGCAATATATCAATGGTTATCAGCAGGTGATGATTGGTTATTCTGATTCTGCAAAAGATGCTGGTTTTTTAGCTGCTGCCTGGGCTCAATACCAAGCACAGGAAAAATTAGTGCAAGTGGCCAATAAACATAATGTTCAATTGGTACTTTTTCATGGTAGGGGCGGTTCAATTGGACGCGGTGGTGGTCCAGCCCATGCGGCGATATTATCTCAACCCCCGGGCTCACTTGATCATGGGATGCGGGTAACTGAACAAGGAGAGATGATTCGTTTTAAGTTTGGTTTACCAGATGTCGCCGTAAGAAGTATGGTGCTTTATTGGTGTGCAGCAATTGAAGCGAAACTGCTACCACCACCAGTGCCCACTAATAACTGGCGAGGCACCATGGCGAAAATTGCTAATCAGTCATTAACAGTTTATCGGCAAACCGTGAAAGAAACACCAGACTTCGTCCATTATTTTCGTGCTGCTACTCCAGAGCAAGAGCTGGGCAAATTACCCTTGGGTAGCCGTCCTGCAAAAAGAAGACAAGAAGGGGGGATTGAAAGTTTGCGTGCTATTCCCTGGATTTTTGCTTGGACCCAAAACCGCTTAATGCTACCTTCCTGGCTTGGAGCAGGTGAAGCACTGGAATCTATATTAACTGAGTCTGGTAGTAACTCTCTAACAGAAATGATGTCACAATGGCCCTTTTTTCGAGCCAAGATCAATATGCTGGAAATGGTTTTGGCAAAGGCTGATTTAACTTTGGCTGCACACTATGATGAACGACTAGTACCTGCTTCTTTGAAACCATTGGGTTTTCAGTTGCAACAGCAGTTGGCGCATACAGTCTCGATGGTTAAACAACTTACTGGGTCAGAGACTTTGTTGGCGGATGAGCCTTGGGTGCAGCAGTCAATCGCACTAAGAAATCCTTATACGGATCCTCTAAATGTACTACAGGTTGAGTTACTCTATCGAGCGAGAAATAATCCTGAGTTGGTTACTGACCTGATTGAGCAGGCATTAATGGTAACTATTACTGGAATAGCTGCGGGAATGAGAAATACGGGTTGATAAATATCAACTAACTGCTGCTATTCTTAATGAGGACTGTTAGGGGGAGAGCTAACGAAGTAGTCCATCAGTTAGAATCAGTTTATTTTTTACGTTTGTAAGTGCTTGATTAAACTGGCTGGGCTAGGCTCACGGATATGCCTCTGTAAAAAAGTTGTAAATTAGAGTCGCAAATTACTCATTGTGAACCATAATTTATTTCTGGAAGCTTTTTAAATGATAAATATAACAAGCTAACGCCATGGTTTAGTTTTAAAGTAGGTCTGGGATAAGCCATGCATATTGCAACTCGAGTAAAACGTTACCTTGCTGCCAAGGGGGTCTGCTTTCAAGCCTTACAAATTAGGCGTGACTTGCCGTTCTTGGATGCGATTAAACAGGTAGGTATTCAACCTAAACAGTTGGCTTTACCTGCTATTTATCGAACAAATCAGCAGTTGCTGATGGTGGTTACTGGTTTAAATCAGGTGGTCACTACCTCTCAATTAGGTAAACTGCTGGGATGTCCGGTCAAACCATTAGCTATGCCGGAAATCAATAAGATTTTTGCTGATTGTGAGCCGGGAGCTGCTCCAGCTTTAAGTGAGCCTTACCACTTGCGCTGCGTGATTGATAATCAGCTATTGTGTACTGATAAAGTCTACTTTATTGCTGGCTGTGCTAACTTCTTGATAGGTGTTGCAGCAGATGAATTCAAGTTTTTAAATCCCCACGCACTCTTTGCCTCTTTTCCTGATGTTGATCTTGATGAGGCTGATCAACGTCAGCTTGACGTTACCAAGAAACAGTTAATAACCGATACCTGTTATTACACAGAGACTTCAAAAAATAATGAGTTTAACTGCTTGATTGATTGGCCTCAGCAAAATGAATTGGTTGAGCAGTTATTGATGGAAAAAAATGACGATATTGAGCTTGTAACTGAGTTACTAAAAAAGGCGCCAGGAGTTAAGCAGCACTTAGTTCAATATGCAGGTATTTTAGCTAGTGATGATGCAAACCCCATAGCAACTGATGATTCAAAAGCGCTTGAGTCAGTAATAAAGTCTTTAACACCAAGGGTTGCAGCTAATTTAGCGATAGGCATATTAATCTTACGGCAATTCAGAACACCAGTAAGAGGAGTGGTGGGAAAAGCGGCCTGGTGGCGAGTGGCTTTATATAGTGCTCACCTTGCTCAGAAAATTGCAGCCGAATGTACTCAGTTGCAAGATAAGCAACATACAGCCCACTTATTAGGTTTAATCCACCAATTGGGCATCGTTGCTATAGGTCATTTTTATCCACCTGAGTTTGTTTTGTTAAATAAAATGGCCAATGCAAATCCTCATCAATCAATACGAAAGTTGGCCAGCAAACTGGTTAGGTTAGGTCAAGCAAATAGTGTGTTGAGAATGGGTTATCCGGCATTAGGTGCTTGTTTATTGTTAAAGTGGGGGTGGCCATCCCATTTATGTGAAAGTGTTGGTGCTCACCTCCAACCAGTGGAGGTCATTAAAAATGATGATATGGCGCTGTTACTAAAGTTGGTGAACTGTTTACTAAGTGAATATCAGGTCGGGTACCGAACTACCAGTGCATCAAGTGACAGTTGCTGTAAAGCACTAGCAGTACCCAAACAGCTAGTTCAACAGCTAGCGAGTGAAACGCTTTGTGAATACCAATGCTTAAGCCGGATTAACCATAGTTTGGTGGCATAATATAGGGTGAAGGGGTCGCCCATCTCAGCAAAGGCTATTGTGAATACGACCTAGCGTGCTGGCATTAGCTGGCTAACCTTGTTTCCCCTGTGATACCTGTGTATCTTTGCAGAAATATAATTTCACTACAAAGTTAGTCTTTTTTGGCAGGCTATCTGCAGTTATTTTAAACGACAGGAGCAATGACAATATGCGAGTTATTTTGCTGGGAGCACCGGGGGCAGGGAAAGGTACACAGGCGCAAAATATTGTTAAGCATTACAATATTCCTCAAATCTCTACTGGAGACATGCTGCGTGCGGCAGTAAAAGCTGAAAGCCCTCTGGGTCTTAAAGTGAAAGCGGTTATGGAATCTGGTGGGCTGGTTTCTGATGATATTATTATTGACTTGGTTAAAGAGCGGATTACTCAGCCTGATTGTAAAAACGGCTTTCTGTTTGATGGTTTTCCAAGAACGATTCCACAGGCAGAAGCACTAGAAGACGCAGGTATTAAAATTGATTATGTCGTAGAAATTGCGGTTGATGATGAAGAGATAGTTAAACGCTTAACTGGGCGGCGAATTCATGAAGCCAGTGGTCGTATTTACCACTTGGTTTATAATCCACCTAAGCAGCCAAATAAAGATGATTTGACAGGTGAGCCTTTGGTGCAAAGGGATGATGATACAGAAGTGACCGTTCGACATCGTTTAAAAGTGTATCATGAGCAAACGGCTCCTTTGGTTGATTTTTATAAGTCAAAGGCAGTTCAACCTGGTGCAGCAAAATATGGAAAGATCAAAGGCACTGGTGAAGTTGATAAGATTCGTGAAGCTTTATTTGCACTGTTAGACTAAATCTTAAGCGTTAGCTTAACTGAAAAAGCCAGCCATTACGTTATGTAATGGCTGGCTTTTTTATTTTGTTAGATAACTACTACACGCATCACTTAAGCTATTTTGCATCTATTTTTGATGAAAATATGAATTTTGAATTGGAATCGGTAATTTAAAAAGTGATGAAGACTGGTAAACCACTCTTATAACTATTAGTCAAATAGGGATGTATGAAGAGGCTTTCTGACGAGTTTAATTAAGCTGTTCAGCTGGTAGCAACTTATAAGAGTGCTGATAATAAAAATAATTGATTAAAGTTTGTGCGGCAGTCGTGTGTCAATTAAGAATATATTATTGTATGAGTAAAAAAGTCACCTATTTCATTGGGCAGAAAAAGCACAAAAGACATTTCCTTATCAAGGCTCTTTGAAAGCGAGGAGGCATTTTGTTGATGGTAATAGTGTCTTGATGTTGCGATACAAGTCTCTTGTTATAGTTGTTCGATAGTCCTTTAACTGAACTTATCTTGTCAGCAGATAGAGGCTTATTTATCCAATTAGCTAATCTTGACAACTGATTCCTCTCATCAGCTAGTTGAAGAACAGTTGTAGGTTAGTTGCATACCCATTTTTATCTCAACATAAACTTGTCATTTATTAGTTGGCAAACTTTTAGGGGAGGAGTTTTACTAAATGAAGCAGGGGAATAAACTACTATAAAGATGTAATGGGAAGCTTTTTGGTCCCATATAGTTAAGTTTCTTGATAAAAATTCCTATCATTTTACTGCAATATAGTATTTCTATCCGCTAGATCGTTTTTAAAGTGAAGTTAAGCTGATGATAATCTTTCAAGCTTAAGTAAGTTGTTAAGAGCCTTACTCATCAAGCTTGTTAGCTGAAAAGAATGTGACCTATTATCAATTTAACTAACTTCAAAAGTATATTGTTACCTAAAGGCAATAAACTTTAAGTTAGTCTTATTGCTTAGCCTTGGATAGCTGTTAGTTAACGAGAATGGTTGTCGAAATACATTTTGAAAAGTCTTCCAGAACTCTTTTGATCTTGCTTGATAGAGGGTAATGCAGTTTAAGTGTGGAGCTTTTAGCTGTCGTTCATTTATCACTAGCTATTTATCACAAGGGTTGTTGGCAACTAGTTATACAAACTCGATAGTAGTTATCAGTCGTTGAGTTTAGGGCAAAGTAGGTCAAAAGGGCGGATAATACAAAAAGGGCTATAATAGTTGAATTATGAGGTAGCAAAGGATAGTTATTAACCATTTCAAGAAAGTAAGTCAGTTGTCAGTATGCACCTTATGATCGACACTTAATAATAGGGAAGCACAATTGTGTGTTTAACTTTTAAGCTTAGAAGCCGCTAAGTTACTGGCTTACATGAAGTAAAAGCATTCCTGAGATTTAAAAGGACTAGCTCTAATCATGGCTGCTTTCTATTTATATAATGAAGATAGATCTTAATGCTTCAATCAGTACTTTTTCAAATAGTCTGCAATGTAGACTTCCCTTACCGCTAAAAAACACCCCATTCGATATCATTAACTACTGTTCAGTTATACATCTATTTATTGAACTGTGACCACAAGTATGCAGTAAGAGGAAAAGTTGAAGTAATACTTTTTATAATGCTGTTCTATATCTTTTCGAATGATTTTTAGGATTTGTTGTCACTCTTAACCACTAGGGATGGTGGAAATGCAGCTTATGCATAGTGGTATGGATACCGCTAATTAGAACAATGCAGGAGTAATTGACGAAGAGGATTAAACTGTCACTCCAATCATTTATAAAAACATAAACTTATGGGAGTAAGTCTGATAAAGCAAGACTTGCGATAACTACTTTAATTTACATAAAAGTGCTGCTGGAACTAATCGCTCGACAGCTCAGATAGCACTTTTTATTTCAGTTAGTGCTGCTATTGCTAGCTTCACTGTAGTAAGTTAGCTCCCTAAAAACCCTACGCTTTGGGTATATAATAGGGGCGGTCATGTACAGTCTTTAATATCTTTCGTTAGAGGTTATTAAAGTACTAATCCTTTTTACATTTTACTTGCTGCTGGATTAGTTGGTAAGGCTACTAATAGCGATATTTGCCAAGAAAACGGTATCAATGAATGTAGTGCTTTAGGACTGTGGTCACTACTGAAGATAAAAAGTTGCTGGTAAACAGTTCTTAATGGAAGAGATTCCTAAAATACCCTCAATCCCTGATAAATGAAATTGGCTTTTATCAAGAAAGTAGGTTTAAGCTTACCTACTTTTAAGGGCGATTCAGAGTAAAATCTAAGGTTGTTAGTTCAAAAAAACAAAATTCAGCAAAAAAAGGGTGAAAAATTTCTTAGATTTAAATATTATTCGCACTTTAACTATTGGGTAAGCACTTTTTGTGCTATGTTTTTATTGATAACTCTAATTTGATTCCTGCTCAGGAGATTTAAAATGGCGAGAGGCAGAAAACCTTCAGCAAAATCCGCAGCTGC
Source organism: Spartinivicinus ruber (assembly GCF_011009015.1). NCBI lineage: Bacteria > Pseudomonadati > Pseudomonadota > Gammaproteobacteria > Oceanospirillales > Zooshikellaceae > Spartinivicinus > Spartinivicinus ruber. The sequence goes on along the minus strand of NZ_CP048878.1, from coordinate 4,820,640 downwards.
TAAGTCTGCTCAACCAAAGCGTCGTGGTCGTCCACCCAAAGCAGCAACTAAAGCAACTGCTACTAAAAAAGTAACTGCTGCTAAAGCAGCAACAAGTCCAGCATTTGCCAAGGCTGAAAATGCATTAGCAAAAGCAGAACAGCAAGTTGCAGCTCTACAAGCTAAATTGGCAGATGACAAACAAAAGGTTGCTGAAGCCAAAGTAAAGGCAAAAGCAAAAGCAACTGCTACAAATAAAGCAAGAGTAGAAAAGGCTGTGGAAAAAGTTGCAGCTACTAATGAAAAGATTAAGGCTGCTAACGTTGCTCTTAAAGAAGCTAAGTTCCAAGAAAAGCTGGCTTCTGTTAAATTAAAAGAGCAGGAAGCTGAAGAAGCAATGCAGCAGCGAGTAGAAGAATACCGCTCAGCATTAGCGCAAAAAGCAGAAGCTGACTTGGCTAAAGCGGTAAAAGACTTTGAGCAAAAATGGTTAAAGGCACGTAATAAGTCTGATAAAACCAAAGTTGACAAGCGAGCTAAGACCGAAAAAACAAAACTGAAACAAGCTGTTAAAAGAATTGCTGCAAAAGCAGCTCAGCTTGAAAAAACAGAAGCGAAAAAAGCGAAAACTACTACCAGTCGTAGAGGTCGCCCAGCAAAAGCAAGTAGTGCTACCGCTGCATCAAAACGTCGTGGTCGTCCAGCTAAAGCAGGCTCTACAACTACTGCTCCCAAAAAACGGGGTCGTCCAGCTAAAGCAAGCACAACTGCGGCACCGAAAAAACGTGGTCGTCCAGCTGCTAAATCTACTTCAGCAACTGCCGCTGCACCTAAACGTCGTGGTCGTCCACCTAAGGCAGGTACAGGCACAACTGCAGCGAAAAAACGTGGTCGTCCAGCTGCTAAATCTACTTCAGCAACTGCCGCTGCACCAAAACGTCGTGGCCGTCCACCTAAGGCAAGCACAGGTACAACTGCAGCACTGAAAAAGCGTGGTCGTCCAGCAAAAGCTAAAACTGCAGCATCATCAGCCCAGCCAAAGCGCCGTGGTCGTCCGCCTAAAAAAGCATCTTAGTGGAGAATGCTGAAATAGTCTCTTCATTTGTTGCAGACCATTTATAACTGAGCATATTTTTTTAAGGCCCGTAAGGGCCTTTTTTGTTCTCTACTAATAAAGTGTGTTTGTTGTTTGTTTTATGTTAGCTACTAAAAATGACTGTTTTTTGGCAATGAGATGACATGATTGGTTGGGTATAGGTGTGCAGTGGCCCAATTACTTCACTGGCTATCATAGATGTAGAACACTCTAGTTAAATAGTTTACCTTATTTTGAAGCAAACCTTATCAAGCCCTTCATTGGCAGCAATCCCCTATATGGTTAAAATAAAACAGTAAACAGCTATTGGGTAACATAAAGCCTTTGTAACAGTGAATTTGAATTAAAAGTAATATTATCAATTTTTTGCTATAGGGCTTATTTTGGAGAAAAAAGGTTAATGGCTAAATTGTTGGCACTAGATACTGCAACTGAAGCCTGTTCGGTTGCTTTATCCTTAGATGGTAATATTACTGAGCACTTTGAGATTATACCAAGAGAACACAGCCAAAAGATTCTCCCAATGATTGATAAACTAATGACGGCAGCGGGTTTGACTATCAAACAGTTGGATGGCATTGCATTTGGCCGTGGTCCAGGCGCTTTTACTGGGTTGAGAATTGCGGCAGGCATTACCCAGGGTTTGTCTTATGCTGCAGACTTACCGGTTATCCCGGTATCCAATTTAGCTGCACTAGCTCACTATGGCATGCGTTGTTATCAGGCTGATTCAGTTTTATGTGCTATCGATGCTCGAATGTCTGAAGTTTATTGGGCTCAATATATTTTGCAGAATAACCAGCTGACTTTATTAGGCGAAGAAGTGGTGTGCCCTCCTGAGCAGGTTACCACCCTTCAACTGGAGCGTAATTGGATTGGTGTTGGTACAGGTTGGAAGTATCATCAAATATTAAATGCGGAACTGGCTGACTATTATATTAATGACTATCCGCACGCTTATGATATAGCTGCTATTGCAACACTGCTGTTTGAACAGGGTAAAACTGTGAGCAGCGAGCAGGCTTTGCCAGTCTATTTACGAGATAATGTCGCTAAGAAAAAGAGTGAACAGAAGTAGGGAACCTGATTGTCCCAATACTTGTTATTATTTACCCTAACTGGCAGCTATATTCATGGATTTTTTACAGATTATTATCCTTGCTCTAATTCAAGGTATTACGGAATTTTTACCTATTTCAAGTTCTGGACATCTAGTACTTCCTGCTCAGCTGCTTGGCTGGGAAGATCAAGGTAATGCTTTTGATGTGGCTGTCCATGTAGGTACTTTATTAGCAGTGTGTATTTATTTTTGGGCAGACATAAAAGCCTTATGGAATGGTTGGACAGCCTCACTGATTAAAAAACAGCCCAGTCACGAGGCTAAATTAAGCTGGTGCATTATTTGGGCCACACTACCGGCATTAGTTTTTGGTGGGGTTCTTTCATTATTAAATTGGGATGAAAAACTGCGTTCAACTTTGGTAATTGCCACTACTACCATTGTTTTTGGTTTGTTGCTTTGGCAATCAGAGCTAAAAGGTAAAATGAACCGCGAATTAACAGAAATGACAGTATATCTGGCATTATTGATTGGCTTTTCCCAAGCGTTGGCATTAATTCCAGGTACCTCAAGGTCAGGGATTACTATTACCATTGCACTTTTTTTAGGTTTTAATCGTGCTGCTGCAGCCAGGTTCTCTTTCTTACTATCCATACCCGTCATTTTAGCTGCTGGCACATTGAAAACATTACAACTAATTGCTTCCACTGAGCCAGTAGCCTGGGATGTATTGGTTTATGGCGCAGTCATTGCTGGAGTCAGTGCGTTTTTATGCATTCACTGGTTTTTAGGTTTTATTAACCGTATTGGGTTATTGCCTTTTGTCATTTATCGGTTGCTGCTAGGTGTTGTTCTATTTAGTTTATATTTTGCCACTGAGTTTTGACCAGTAATAATTATGCATCAAATGTCTGGTAGTGAAATAGCGGTTATTTGTCATGAAAGTGGTTTTGTTCATCAAGCTGAGCAAATAGCCAAGCTGCTAGGTTGCCCTTATTTAGGGTTAGCAACACCATCCCAATTAACTGAGCCGGCTTTAGTTATTGAAGTAACAGCAGCAGGCATTGCCCTAGCTGAAACTGGGAAAAAAGCAGCAAACCCCATCAAAGTAGATTTTGTTACAGGTGCTTTAGCCCATAGAAGAAAGTATGGTGGGGGAAAAAGCCAAGCAATTGCAAAGGCGATTGGTTTAAATAAAACCAAAACATTACAGGTATTAGATGCCACAGCTGGATTAGGGCGAGATGCTTTTGTATTTGCATGTTTAGGCTGTCAGGTTACATTACTTGAACGATCAAAAGTCGTGCATTTATTACTGGCTGATGGGCTTAAAAGAGCAGAGGCTGATTTAGAAATAGCTAATATTATGAGCCAGTTACAGTTGTTACAAGTTGACGCAAAAGACTATTTTCAGAAGTTATCTCATTTAACAGGTCAGTATGATATTGTCTTCTTAGACCCGATGTTCCCTCATCGAGAAAAAAGCGCTGAAGTAAAAAAGGAAATGCGTATTTTTCAAAAGTTACTAGGCCATGACCTTGATGCAGACCAATTACTTGAAGCGGCGCTTGATATTGCCAAATACCGTGTAGTAGTAAAAAGGCCTAAATTAGCGCCTCACTTAGCGGATAAACCCCCGACTTACCAGTTAACTGGTAAGTCGGGCCGATTTGATATTTATGTTAATAAAGCTATTGAGAGCTAATTCCATTCATGAGGGGGGATCTATCTCTAAACTTAGTGACAGGGGTAAAGACCGTTTATTGCTCTAATTAGCGGTATCTATACCTGCATGCATAAACTGTATTTCCACCATCCTTGGTGCTTAACGATAATATCAAAGCCTAAAAATCATTCGCGAAAAGTATATCCGCTTTCAGTTAAGTGGAGGATATTATAACGAATATCCGGGGGTAAGATTCTTTTAGCTGCTTGGCCAATATCATATAACTCTTTGCCAAAGCTTAAGCTACCTTGGTTGTTAATAGTGATAACCTGTTTGTTTTTCAAAGTAGCAACCAGGGTGCGGAATAATGTTTTATCAAAGAACTCAGGCGCATTAATCCCTTGGACTAGCGATAGTCGCTGAGCAATATTGTGGCATTGGGTTTCCAGCATTTGTGCATTAAATTTATCACTGCCTGCCTTCAATAATACGCTAATGACCAAGTAAAATCGTTCTAGCATTTGACTAATGGCTTTAGCAAGCAAACTTAACTGAATATATTCAGTAGTATTCGGTGCAGCTCGTACTAACTTGTCATTTTCCTGACTTATCAACTTTAACTGGGCTAAACAGTTAATACTGTTTTCAATTTCTGGCTTGATCTGTTGTTCTGGCCAAATTAAAAACAACTCAGTTTTTAAATAAGGGTAAAGGGTGGTACAAGCTTCAATTAAGTCGTCATGAATTTGATAGGGACTATTGATAAAAAAACAACTTATCAAGGAAGGCAGGGCAAATAAATGCAAGATGTTATTGCGATAATAGGTCATAACCACTGCATTTTTTTCGCTTAGTGTAACAACATCACCTAATGCATCCGTCTGGATGTGAATGAGTTTCATCGTTTCCACATAATGTGTCATTGTTTCACTGGTTTCAGTAGGTAAGGTTACTTTTTGGCTGTAGGGCAGTTGTGTTAATAAGTTTAAGTAGAAATTGAGTGAAAAATATAGGGTGTTTTTATCCATTGCTTGCCTGGGAGTAGAAAGCAGTGACATAGCAATCAGATTAACAGCGTTTACAGCTGCAGCTGAGTTGATTCTTTGGATGATTTGGGTAGCTAAACTATTCGTTACAGCGTTTAGCCATGGGGGTTTAGCTGTTTTTGCTGAATAGTCAGGGTGCCAGTTGGGTTGCTGTTCTGTTAAATAGTCTCCCAGTTTTAGTGGTTCTGCGAAATTGACTGTCACTTTACCCAGTGTCTTTTTTAGGCTGGAGAGTGTGCGGAAAATATCTAGGGGCGACTCTTTTTTCTTACTTTTACCTCGTAGTTCGCCTAAATAGGTTTTAACCTCCAAGACATTCTCATAACCAATATAAACTGGAATAAAAGCAATTGGCTTTCGATTATCTCGTAAATAGCTTCTGATTGTGAGCGCTAACATGCCGGTTTTGGGGAGTAAGCACCGCCCTGTCCGGCTTCTACCTCCTTCGATAAAATACTCGGTGGGAAAACCTTTAATAAACAGTGTATGCAAATATTCATTAAATACTGCAGTATAAAGTTGGTTGCCTTTAAATTGGCGGCGAATAAAAAATGCACCACTGCGACGAAGTAAACCACCAATCACTGGCATATTAAGGTTAATACCGGCAGCAATGTGGGGTGGGGTTAAACCTTGTTTAAACAGTACATAGGATAATAATAAGTAATCAATATGGCTACGATGGCAGGGAACATAGATTATTTCGTGATCTTTTGCTAATGCTTTGACTGATTCTAAGTGGTTTACCTCAATACCGTGATAAACTTTATTCCAAAACCAGGAAAGTACAATATCCAGTAAACGAATAGCTTGATAGCTAAAGTCTGAAGCGATCTCTTTACCATAATGTTGTGCTTTGGCTTTTGCTTGCTGGTAATCAATTTCTTTTTCTGCTACTTCCTTTTCAATGGCTTCTTTAACTAAAGGGGCATGTAATAATGAGCTAACTAAACTATGGCGGTGAGATAAGTCGGGCCCGACAACGGAAGTGCGTAACTGTCTGAAGTGAACCCGTAATATCCTAGCAACTTTTCGTTGTGTTCGGCTTTCACCTAGTTCTTTATTCACAATATCACGCAGTGACATGGCTTGGTTAAAGTGCACCATAGTTTGTCTGCCATGAATAAGAATTGTCAGCAGTTTTTTAAAACGGCTGGCTACTTGAAAGTTGTAGGTAAATAGTAGTTTGAAAGCTGATTGTTCTTTATCAGGAGATCGTCCCCAGAATACAGAGACAGGCACTAGGAGTACATCAAGTGCAGCATTGTTTTCAACCTGGTTAATAAGCAGTTTTAGTTGTTCTGGAAGGCTAGCATCTTCTCGTTTAAACAGAAATCCTTTGAGTTGGGTTAAAAAAAAGTGTGCTGGTTGTTCGATAGTTAAGTTGGTGAGTAGCTCTGATGGTCTTGGTAGCTTTGCGTTAATACACTCCTGTTCAACGAGTAAAAAGTCTGATAAGGAAGAATTATGTAATACATAGCAAACTGGAGTATTAGGTGTGAGCTTAAGTTGCTCAGCAGAAGCATTATATACCTGTACTTTTACCCACAATGAAATTAACTTTCGTAATACAGCCAGTAAAAATTGAGAACTTCTAATTAACTTTTCCATAACATACTTATAAAAGTGGCTAACTTGTTATTAAGTGACAATAATCGTAATCCAAGAGAAAGCTTGGTAACTAAAAGTTGAATAGGCTTCATAGTAGTTAAAGTAGCGAGGCCATTGTTGTATTTTGATTATAAATTGGTAAATGACAGGGAATTCAAAACTTTAATAAGAAGTACTGCTGCTAATGTTTTAGGTATCATGCCAAATAACCGGGCCTTCTCCTGCCCCATTAATTTGCCACCACTCATTTTCATTATTTTTTCCTTCTTCCCAAAAGTTGCCATTACAGCGAACTTCAATGTTTAATGCTTTATATGCGTCATGGGCACAGTCAATATCCGTCTCCCATGGTGACTCAGATGAATTAAACCAAACACTGGAAAAATGTCGTCCCGAGGCTTTCTCCACAATTAAAATAGGAACAGCATGGGGGCCAACCATTCCAAAATAATGGTGACTACGCCCATGACTGTTGGTAGCGGTAAGGTTGTCAAAATGTTTTTCTAGCCAGTTTAGAATAGCTTCTAAGTCAGTGGTTTTAATATACACTTCAATATCAGGCTGCCGCATAATCTAGTCTCTAAACAACATGTGTAATATCCTGCCAAAACAAAGTCCGATATAACCCGTTAACGCAATAATACTGCCGATTGACAAACCAACCAACCCCAGTATAAGGCAGTTGTAACCGTATAAAGGGCTTATCCATTGTTTTTGCACTGCAATAATTAGTAAACCACTAATACCGAATAGAGCTGTTCCTAGTAAAAAAATACTCAAATAACGCTTGGGGTTTTGACCAATGATCAACAGTCGCTGTTTAAACCAAGCAATTTTCATGGTGACAAGCTATCCCCCTAAAAATCATTCGCTTTGGGTATAGTTTGGCACAATGATTGAAATTATGGAGTAATTTGATTGAGAGTAGGGGGTTGGTGTGTTACAGCCCAACGGAGAAGCTGGGCTGTAACAGATTTTAAGTAAAGAGTTTGCTGATAATCTTCTCATACATAGACGACAGAAGGTCTAAGTCTGCCACTTTCACACACTCATTCACTTTATGTATGGTGGCATTGGATGGTCCAAGCTCGATAACTTCAGTGCCTGTTGGTGCAATAAAGCGGCCATCGGATGTGCCTCCAGCCGTAGAAACTGTAGGCTTATAACCCGTGACCTCTTCTACTGCACTCACTGTTGCAGGTAGCAAATGGCCATGGTCAGTTAAAAATGGTATGCCAAATAAACTCCATTCAATATGAAAATCGAGCTGGTGTTGGTGAAGAATATACTCAACTCTCTGTTTTAATGATTCTGCAGAGCTTTCAGTAGAAAAGCGGAAATTGAATTGTACTGTGAGCTCACCAGGTACAACATTGGTTGTGCCTGTACCTGCATTAATATTAGAAATTTGAAAACTGGTGGGTGGGAAAAACTCATTTCCTTGATCCCACTCATGGGAGGCAAGTTCTGCAAGTGCAGGTGCGGCTAAATGAATAGGGTTTTTTACCAGGTGAGGATAGGCTACGTGCCCTTGAACTCCTTTAATAGTGAGCACTGCACCAAGGGAGCCGCGTCGGCCATTTTTAATAACATCGCCAACAAACTCAGTGCTGGATGGTTCACCAACTATACACCAATCAATGTGCTCTCCTCTGGCTTGTAAATGTTCCACCACCTTTACCGTGCCATTTTTAGCAGGTCCTTCTTCATCGCTGGTAATCAAAAAAGCAATAGAGCCATGTTCCTCAAAATCTGGCTTTTCTGCCAAAAATCGTTCACAGGCTGTGATCATTGCAGCCAATGAACCTTTCATATCAGCAGCTCCACGACCATATAACATGCCATCAGCAATAGTGGGTTCAAACGGTGGATATTCCCAGGTAGATTCTGGGCCAGTAGGAACTACATCGGTATGACCGGCAAAGGCTAATACAGGATTTTTTTCACCAAGCCGTAACCAGACATTATCAACGTCTTCAAAGCGAAGCCTTTCTACAGTGAAGCCTAGTGCTGCCAGGTGCATAATCATAATTTCCTGGCAGTTGGCATCATCAGGAGTAATGGATGGCTGTTGGATTAGCGCTTTGGCTAGCTTGATGGTAGGGCTAAGTTGGCTCATAAACTAAGACAGAGGCCTTTTAAAATAGAGTGATCTGATAAGTAATAATGTAACTGGCAGGTTAATGCTACTCAGTTTTTTCTTTGTATTCACAAAGGTCTTCAATAATACATGAGTTGCACATCGGTTTACGGGCTTTACACACATAACGCCCATGGAGTATTAGCCAGTGGTGAGCATCCAGTAAGAACTCTTTAGGTACCACTTTGAGCAATTTTTTTTCCACTTCAAGAACATTTTTACCTGGCGCAAGGTTGGTACGATTGCTAACCCGAAAAATATGGGTATCAACTGCCATTGCAGGCTGGCGAAACGCTGTATTGAGAATGACATTAGCGGTTTTTCGGCCCACTCCAGGTAAAGCTTCTAAGGACTCTCGGGTATCAGGTACTTGAGAGTTGTGCTGCTCCATTAAAATTTTGCAGGTTTTAATGATATTTTCGGCTTTAGCATTATACAAACCAATGGTCTTGATGTATTTCTTAAGCCCTTCAACGCCTAATGCATAGATACTTGCCGGGGTATTCGCAACAGGATATAAGTGTTTAGTGGCTTTATTAACACCAACATCAGTAGCTTGAGCAGATAAAATAACTGAAATTAGTAGCTCAAAAGCAGTGGAATATTCCAACTCAGTAGTGGGATTAGGGTTTTCAGCTTTAAGACGGGCAAAAATTTCATAACGCTTCTGCTTGTTCATATTCAGGCTAACTGTACATCACTTCATATTATTAGAGCTGTAAACATCATCTGAAGTGCAGCTTGGTCTTTAGAATACATCGGGAAAGAGTATTTTTAGCTTTCTCTTTGGGGGTATCTCAAGCCTTATTTTTAAACTCTTTCGTGGCATTCTACTTAGGGAATAGTTACCAGAAGATATTTACAGGTTTTAGCTAATTTGGCCCGTTACTCTAACGCGTTTGCTGCCTGTTGTAACTTCTTTTGAGGCTTTGGCTGCCTGGTGTGCATCAATCAGGTTTTTAATAGCAATAAAAAAGCCCATAAAAACAAATGCCCCTGGTGGTAATACAGCAAACAGAAACTTTTTGTAGTCAGCAATTAAGGTAATGGTCCAGTTTTCGGCAATGCTACCAAATAACAGGTGCATATTGGCAAATAAAGTACCTTGACCAATAGCCTCACGCACTGCACCTAATAAAATTAATACCAGCGCAAAGCCAGTTCCCATCATTAAACCATCCAACATAGAAGGTAATGGTGAGTGTTTGGAAGCAAACGCATCCGCACGACCTAATACAGTACAGTTGGTGACAATCAGAGGAATAAACAAACCGAGAATTTGGTATAACTCGTAAGTGAAAGCCTGCATAAGCAGCTCAACACAGCTGGTAAAAGCGGCAATAATCATTACAAAGGCAGGTAGGCGAATTGCCTCAGTCACTTGATTACGAATGAGTGAAACTGCCAGATTAGAGCAGGTGAGTACCAGTAGTGTCGCAAAGCCCAGCCCAATAGCATTAACCACGCTATTGGAAACACCGAGTAAAGGACATAACCCCAGTAGTTGAACCAGGGCTGGGTTATTTTTCCACAGCCCTTCAGCAGCGATGGTTTTTGGATCTGCACTAGCCATGGTTTAGTTCCTCAAGCTTTTTGGCTCCCTTGTGAAATAAAGTTGCTTGGTGTTCATTAAAATAATCCAACGAGCGCTTTACTGCAGCAACCACGGCGCGGGGGGTAATAGTGGCGCCAGTAAACTGATCAAACTCACCACCATCTTTTTTTACCGCCCAGCCATCTTCTGTTGGGCTTAGTAACGACTTACCTGCAAAGTTATTAATCCAGTCAGATACCTTGCTATCAATCGCATCACCCAGCCCTGGGGTTTCTTTATGAGCAATTACCCGAGTGCCAGTCAGTTTACCTGAGTGATCAATGCCCACTAATAGCTCAATACGACCGTTATAGCCATCAGGTGCTGCAACTGGAATAACGACTGCTGAAGGCTGTTGTTGCTTAAATGCAACATACACCTTGAAAGGTTGGTGCTGGCTAATTAAAGGCTCTGCTGGCTGCATAACATAGGTATGGAGTAAATCATTGTCATAATAATCTTGGGGCAGTATGTCAGCTAAGGCCCGTTGCTCACTGGCACGAATTTGGGCTGCAATCCGGTCTTGAGTAAAGACATAGGTAAGGGCAATTAGGCCCACCGTAAGGGTAGCAAATAACCCAAGACGTAAACTGTTATTACTAATGGCTTTAGCAATTAGACTCATCGAAAACAATCCCTAGTCTGATTTGGCCAAGCCACGATTTGGCTTTTTGTGACCATAAGTGCGGGGCTGGGTGTAATAGTCAATAGTGGGCGCTGCCATATTCATTAGCAGTACGGCAAATGCCACACCATCTGGGTATCCACCCCAGGCTCGAATGATATAAGTAAGTACTCCAATGCTGGCACCAAAAACTAATCGGCCTTTCTTACTGGTGGCTGAGCTGACGGGATCAGTGACAATAAAAAAAGCGCCCAGCATGGTTGCGCCGCTCAGTAAGTGAAATAGAGGCCCTCCATGACTATCTGAACCTTCACCACCATAAAACAAGAAAGACATAACTAACAGGGCAGCAAGCATTGCCACGGGTGCATGCCAGGTAAACACTTTTTTAACCAGCAAAAAGATGCCGCCTGCTAAAAAGGCAAGGTTAACCCAAGTCCAGCCGATGCCCGCATAGCCTTCAAGCACGGGGGTTTGCTGCCATAGCTCCAACAAGGTCAGGCTGGTGTTGGTTTTGACTACATCTAGCGGCGTGGCACCAGTAAAGCTATCAACCACCGTGCTACTGATTGAAGGCAGCCAAAACCCTAAGCTTTCAACAAGTGAAGGGTTGCTTAGATTTCCCTCAATACCTCTTGGGGGTAGCCAGGCAGTCATTTCTACTGGGAAAGAAATCAATAGTAATACATAGCCCAACATGGCGGGGTTGAAAGGGTTGTAACCCAGGCCACCATAAAGCTGTTTGCCAATAACAATGGCAAAGCTACAACCAATTAACGTGAGCCACCAGGGGGCGGTAGGAGGAATCGCCAGGGCCAATAAAAAAGCAGTAACGACAGCACTGTAGTCTGCTAAATAAAATTTAATGGGACGTTGTCGGAGTTTTAATACCAGCGCTTCACTAGCCAGGGCAATAACTGTTGCCCAAGCCAAATTAATTAGCACCCCGTAACCAAAAAAATAACAGTTAGCCAGAATGCCAGGTAGCAATGCAATTAATACCCACTGCATTACCTTGGTACTTTGGTTCTGGCTGTGGGTATGGGGGGAAGACATGCGAATTAATGACATAATGGCAATTAAACCTCTGTTTCTGGCGCTTTATTGGCCAGGTAATCCGCTAAAGCTTGCTCTGTACTAGCCAGTTCCTGTTCGGCTTGGGTGACAGCTGTAGTTAACTCCGCCAGATCTGTTTTACCCTCTGCTTGAGCTTGCTCTAAAGTGCGTTTAGCTTTTTTTGCATTGGCTTTGGCCATCGCGAGCTGAATTTTTAATTTTTTTTCACCTTCATCCAACGGTGTTTTTTTCTTGGTGGGTTTTGCTGGATTATCTTCAGTATTATTTTGTTCAGCTGCAGGAGTAGGGGATGTTTCATCCTGCTTAGCCAAGTAAGCATTAAGGGCAGCTTCAGCTTCCTTAACTGCTTGTTGGTTTGTTGAAACCTCAGTTTGTAAAGCCTCTTCCTGCTCTGAGCCAGCTTCTGCCGCTTTAGCATAATTGCGTTCTGATTTTTTCAGCGCCGCTTTAGTCATAGCCAGTTCAATAGATAACTTTTTATGGTGCTCATCTTTTACTGAGGGTTTCTTTTTGACTGGCTTAGTGGGTTCGGCGGATGGCTGAGGTATTGAAGGTTTCTGGCTGGAAAGCTTGGCTAGCTTAGCTTCAGCTTCTGTAATGATAGTTTGTTGAGTAGTAATTTCTTGCTCAAAACCTGCTATATCACTGGTTTCCCCTGCTTGCTCAATGGCGCGTTTGGCTTTTTTCAGTGCTGCATTGGCCATGGCCAACTTGATTTTAAGGGCTTTTTCTTCAGCACTTGGTTTGGGTTTTGCTGGCTTTTCGGCTGTTTCTACCGTTGTTTTAGTTTGCTGTAACGATGCCTCTAATTGTTTTAGCTGGCCATTGAGCAAAGCTAAATCCTGTTCTATTTTACTGGTGTCTTGCTCTTGTTGTTTGGTTTGCTCTAATTGCCGCTGGGTTTTTTTAATTTGTGCGTTAACCGTAGCCAGCTGAATTTTTAATTGCTTTTGTGCTGGACTTAATGAGGCTTTAGGCCTGGGGCTAGTTCCGGCTGCCTTTTTCGTTTTGGCTCGATCAATCGCTGCTTGCACATCGTCTTTCGGTTGGGCTTTACCTGCCTTGAGTTTGGCTGCTTTTTCTGCATTGGCCTTACGTTTAGCTTCTTTTTCCTGTGCTGCTTTTTCTAAGCGAGCCTGACGTGCCTCAAAACGCATTTTGGAATGTTCTGCTTTTTGCTGCATGGCTTCCTGATGGCGTATTTCCCCTTTAGAGGAACGATAATACTGCACTAGAGGGATAGCGCTAGGGCATACAAATGAGCAGGCACCACATTCAATGCAGTCAAACAAGTTGTGGTGTTTAAGCATTTCATGGTCTTTAGATTGGGAGAACCAATAAAGTTGTTGGGGCAATAAGGATGCAGGACAAGCCTGGTCACACATTCCGCAGCGGATACAAGCCTGTGCTGGTGGCGCAGCAGGAAATTCTTCTGCTGTCGCAGCAATCAGACAGTTCGTTGTTTTTACGATAGGTATTGTATGACCTTCCAGGGTAAAGCCCATCATCGGACCCCCCATCACTAAACGATTGAAGGGGCTATCAACCAGCCCAGCCTGGGGAAGTAATTCAGAAATTAGTGTACCTAACCGAACTTCTAGATTTTTGGGGGTATTCAGCGCTTGCCCCGCTAAGGTTGTTACCCGAGATACCAGAGGTTTGCCTAGGATGACAGCATCATGAATGGCTGCTGCAGTCCCTACATTTTGGCAAATTATGCCAATATCCGCAGGTAAACTACCACTGGGTACTTCTTTGCCCGTCAAAATATATATCAGCTGCTTTTCACCACCAGATGGATATTTGGTTGGAAAGCTAGCAACTTCGATAGAAGTGCCTTTAGCAGCTGACTCCATAGCTGCGATAGCTTGTGGCTTGTTGTCTTCAACTCCAACAATACACTCATTGGGCTGAAGCAAGTGGCAAAGAATTTGTACTCCACTAATAATTTGATCAGCACGCTCACGCATTAACATGTCATCAGCTGTGATGTAAGGTTCACATTCGGTGCCATTGATGATTAAAGTGGTAATTTTGTTTTCACCACGGGCTTTTAATTTAGCGCCAGTGGGAAAGCCTGCACCACCTAACCCTGTAATACCCGCTTGTCGAATATGTTCAATAAGCTCTGCTGGTTTAACCGAGGTGTAGTCTTGTAGTGGAGTAAGTGGTACCCATTGGTCTTGGTTGTCAGACTCAATCACAATACACCGGTCTGACATGCCTGAAGGATGGGGGATAGAGTGGTCAGTAACAGCCACTACTGTTCCTGAAATTGAGGCATGGACAGGGGCACTGACAAAACCATTGGGCTCGGCAATTACCTGGCCAGTTTTGACCTTATCGCCAACAGCCACAACAGGCTCTGCGGGAGCACCAATATGCTGCTGTAATGGCAAGATGACCTTGCTAGGTAGTAACGCTTCAGTAATGCCTTGTTGAGTTGACTGATGCTTGTTTTCTGGGGGGTGAACACCACCAGGTAATGGCCAAACCTGTCTCATGCCAGCCGCCCTCGACCTGCATCGGTTGCGATAATCTGGCTGGGTGGCACAGGAAGATCCCAGCGCCAGGTTTGGGGAGTCACCTCAATCGGAATCATGTCAATACAATCTACAGGACAGGGTTCAACACATAAGTCACAGCCAGTGCACTCATCTGCAATGACTGTATGCATTTGTTTGGCAGCACCTAAAATGGCATCCACAGGGCAGGCCTGAATACATTTGGTACAGCCAATACACTCGGCCTCTCTAATAAAAGCAACGGTACGGGGTTTTTCTTCACCGTGTTCTGCATCTAAAGGGATGGGTTCAACATCCAGCAAATCAGCGAGTGCGTGAATGGTAGCATCACCACCAGGAGGGCATTTGTTAATCGCATCGCCATTGGCAATGGCTTCAGCATAAGGTTTGCAGCCTGGATAACCGCATTGGCCGCACTGAGTTTGGGGAAGTAAGGCATTTACCTGGTCAACTAGTGGATCACCTTCCACCTTAAACTTTTCAGAAGCAAAGCCGAGTACTGCGCCAAAAATAATGGCCAAAATCAGTAAGGCAATAACGGCAATAAAAATAGTATCCATAGTTTATGTGCTTGCTTTACAACTTGACTAAGCCAATGAAACCCATAAATGCCAAAGCCATTAAGCCGGCAGTAATCATTCCGATGGATGCGCCACGAAAAGGCAGAGGAACATCAGCTGCAGCAATTCGCTCCCGCATTGCTGCAAACAAAACCAGTACCAGTGAAAATCCAACGGCAGCACCAAAACCATAAGTAGCTGAGGCAATAAAAGAAGTGTTTAAACGGTTGGTATTGAGCAAGGCAACACCTAATACAGCACAGTTAGAGGTAATCAAGGGAAGAAATACTCCCAGCACTTTATAAAGCAGGGGACTGGTTTTGTGCACGACCATCTCGGTAAATTGCACTACAACGGCAATGACTAGGATAAATGAGATGGTTTTTAAAAAGGTTAAGTCGAGCGGCTTTAAAATATATTCAAAGGTTAAATAACTGCAAATAGACGCCAGAGTGAGTACAAAAGTGGTCGCCAGCGACATTCCAATAGCAGTTTCCAGTTTATTAGAAACCCCCATAAATGGGCATAACCCCAAAAACTGGGCCAGCACATAGTTATTGACCAGGATAGTGCTGATCAAAATAAAAACAAGCTCTGTGGTTACCTCTGGCATGGTAAGTTCACCAACAATTTACAATAGTACAATAGGGTACTTAATTAGGGTTGTAACTGATTCCCTAATACACGTATAAAAAGTAGGGGGATGGCCTTTATATTGCTGTACATATTATTGTGCAGCTTTATATGCCATACAAGTGTGGATTTAGTTAGTTTTAAGTATAAATTGTTATATGCTTAACTGCCGTGGCTATAGTGCTCTACCAACAGGCAGAGCACCCAGCAATGAAGCTATCTTGTTTGGCTAAAGCACTCGCATTCCAGGTTTAGCCCCGGATTCAGGCTGAATAATCCACAAGTCTTTACCGCCAGGCCCAGCACACAACACCATTCCTTCCGACACACCAAAGCGCATCTTGCGGGGTTTTAAATTGGCCACTAAAACTGTTAGTTTGCCTTCTAAGTCTTCTGGCTGATAAGCGGTTTTTATTCCAGAAAAGACATTGCGGGTTTCGCCACCAATATCAAGCGTAAGTTGTAGCAATTTATCGGCACCTTCCACATGACTGGCTTTTACTACTTTGGCTACTCGTAAATCCAGTTTGGCAAAGTCAGCAAACTCAATTTCATCTGCAATTGGCTCTTTGGCTAAAGGGCTATCAGCTGCGGGTAAAGGTTTAGGCTCAGCTTGTTTTGAAGATTCAACCATCGCATTTACCTTATCCATCTCAACTCGTTGCATAAGAGGTTTAAACTTATTAACAGTGTGATCTAGCAACAACTGCTTATTATCCTTCCACTGTAGTGGGTTGATATTTAAATAAGCCTCTGCTTGTTCTGACAATGCAGGTGTGACTGGCTTGAGGTAAATCATTAATAAGCGGAACAGGTTGATACCAACAGTGCAGATATCCAACACTCGTTGTTCTTGTCCTTCTTGTTTGGCCAGAGCCCAGGGCGCTTGATCATTGATATAGGTATTTGCTAGATCCGCTAAGGCCATAATTTCGCGCATGGCTTTAGCAAACTCGCGGCTTTCATAAAAGGTCGCAATTTGCTCGCCTTTCTCAATAAACTGCTCGGTTAGTTCCGGAGCAACATTGTTCTTGGATAATACACCACCTGACTTCTTAATAAAATTAGCGCAGCGGCTGGCAATGTTAATAACCTTATTAACTAAATCACTATTTACTTTTTGGGCGAAATCTTCCAGATTCAGGTCTAAATCATCAATCCGGTTAGTCAGTTTGGCTGCATAAAAGTAACGTAAATATTCTGGATTTAAATGGTCTAAGTAAGTACGTGCAGTGATAAAGGTACCCCGTGACTTGGACATTTTCTCGTTATTGATGGTGAGATAACCATGTACGCAAACTGCCGTAGGTGTGCGATAGCCTGCACCTGACAGCATGGCAGGCCAGAATAAACAGTGGAAGTTGATAATGTCCTTACCAATAAAGTGGTACACCTCAGCTTTACTGTTAGGTGCCCAGTAGTCATCAAAATTCAGATCATCCCGACGCTCGCACAGGTTTTTAAAACTGGCCATGTAACCAATGGGAGCATCCAGCCAGACGTAAAAGTACTTACCAGGTTGATCGGGAATTTCAAAGCCAAAGTAGGGTGCATCTCGGGATATGTCCCAGTCTTGTAAACCAGTATCCAACCATTCAGCCAGTTTGTTGGCAATCTCTTCAGACACGGTGCCACTACGGGTCCACTTTTGCAAAAACTCAGTAAACTTATTCAGACTAAAGAAAAAGTGCTCCGACTGCTTAGTAATTGGTTTGGCACCAGAGATGGCAGAGACAGGATTCTTTAACTCCGCAGGAGAATAAGTAGCACTACATACCTCGCAGTTGTCGCCATATTGGTCTGCTGCTCCACAGCGTGGGCATTCGCCTTTAATATAACGGTCAGCCAAAAACATTTGCTTTTCTGGATCGTAGGCTTGACTGATTTGCTGAGAGGTAATGTAGCTTTCTTCTCTTAAGGCTAAATAAATGGTTTCTGATAGTTCTCGGTTTTCTGATGAATGTGTCGTATAGTAGTTGTCAAAATCGACTAAAAATTCATCAAAATCTTTAATCCGCTCTTTATTGACTTGAGTGACTAGTTCTTCAGGTGTAAGCCCCATTTTTTCAGCATGGAGGCTGATGGCAGTACCGTGTGCATCGTCAGCACAAACGTAGGTGCATTTGTGACCACGCATTTTCTGGAAGCGTACCCAAATATCTGTCTGAATATATTCTACCAGGTGCCCCATATGGAGCGGCCCATTGGCGTAAGGGAGGGCGCTAGTGACAAGTATTTTTCGGGGTTGCTGCTTCATAATTAACCAATGCTGTGATTTTGTTGATGAACCTTATACTTAAAAAAGGGATCCATTAATTAAGCGGAAACCATTATAAAACGAAACCTGGGTAGTGTCCTACCCAAAGCTTAGGTATCTTCGATTTCTTTTTGCAAACAGCACTTTTAGCTGTAATTGGGTAGAGCTACTAACTGTCAAGTAATTGAAGTAAAAAAATGATTGGCCAGCAGGGGGACTAAACTTTTAAAATAATGTTATAGGCAGTCCACAACAGATTAGGGGTAGTGCTTTTACAGTTGGTGAATTTATATGCAGCTATTCGGATCGTACAGGTAGACTACATACAACACCCACAACTAGTTATACAGTATATTCACTAAGCAGTAGGCTATTTCATGAGTGATCAAGATCGAAAGAGCTTTATCAGAATGCGTAACCAGGGCTATTTGCCATGGGAGATTGAGTCTCAGTATGAAGACCAGTCTACTAATACTGATGAGCATCCTGTTTTTGGTCGCACAGAACAAGCGGTAAGTTGTGATAATGGAGCGCGGGTACAGCCATTACCTAAAGACTTTATGCCTGAGCCGCGTTATATTCAGTGGCTTGAAAAGCATCATGGTGTGCCCCCAGAATTTACTTTGGAGCAATTACCCGAGTTTAAGTTGTATTGGCTGGAAACAGGTGAAGCACGTAAAGCCTGGCAGAATAAGTTCAAGAACCATGTAATCTATCAGTGGAAACGGCAGCAAAGTGAAAGACAGCAAAGACCTCACCGCTCAACTATTGAAACAGTCACCGACTGCAGTTGGACAGGAGGGATCCAGTTCGACGAACAACAAGATGAACCTTGATCTCGTCTATGCGATCAATGTGGTTTTTTCCAAATTGCAGGCAGCTTTTCCATTAAGATACAAATCAGCCTTTCCTTCGCTAGACAACGAAAATACAGCTAAAAGACAGTGGGCGAAAAGCCTGCATCGCTATACTCCTGAAAGAATTGTAAAAGCAACTGAAAAAGCTATTCGTCAAGCAAAGTACTTTCCTGATTTAATGGATATTCAAAAGTATTGCAAGCTGACACCACAAGAATGTGGTTTACCCTCCGTAGAAGATGCTTATAGGGATGCTTGCTTTGCTCCTGACCAGTTATCCGCTGAAGTTACTTGGAAACATCCTGCTGTCTATCTGGCAGCAAAAGCCACTGGCTGGCAATTACTGAGAAGTGAAGAACGACGGGTGGCGTTTCCTGTTTTTCAGCGCAACTATGAGATTTTATGTAACCGAGTATTGGATGGTGAGAATTTAACCAGCGAATTGCCGCAGGGGTTGGAGCATCATCAGGTAACAGTGGCTGATCAAGCAGAACAACAGTCGAATGAACAATTAAAGCAGCAAATGTTGGCTCAGGGAATTAACCCAAACGCAGGAAAGCAAGCTTTCGATCAACTCAAGCAGCAATTGCAAAAGCAAAAGTTTTAACTGGAGTATATCTAATGACCACCGTCAACCGAGCCCAGGTTGAGCAAGCAATTGACCAGTATCAAGATCCTTATTATCAAAAACCGCTATCACAAGTTAACGCAATAAAAGCAATTCAGATTTCTTCTGAAGGTGATGTCAGTGTTGAGTTAGAGTTTGCTTATCCAAACTCTAAGCTAGCAGGGGGAATAAAAACTTTGCTGGCTGAAGCAATAAGTCAGTTGCCGGGTGTTAAAACCGCTAGCATCGAAATTGTAACAATGATCCCTGTTTCCAAAGGACAAAATAATTTGCCAGCAATGGAAGGGGTAAAAAATATAATTGCGGTGGCTTCTGGTAAAGGTGGGGTAGGTAAGTCAACGACTGCCGTGAACCTAGCGCTGGCATTAGCGGCTAATGGAGCCAAGGTTGGAATATTGGATGCTGATATATATGGGCCAAGTCAGGGCTTAATGCTAGGAGTTGAGCCTGGTGGGCGACCTGAAGTACAGCAACTGGATGGTCAGGCTTTGATGAAACCAATAATTGCCCGTGGTATTCAAGTGATGTCGATGGCGTTTTTGGTGGACGAAAATACCCCTATGGTTTGGCGTGGGCCAATGGTGAGCGGGGCTTTACAACAATTGCTGAATCAAACTCTGTGGCAAGATCTGGATTATTTGTTTGTAGATATGCCTCCCGGTACTGGAGATATTCAGCTAACCCTGGCACAACGTGTTCCAGTTGCTGGAGCGATTATAGTCACAACTCCTCAAGACTTGGCGTTGCTTGATGCTAAAAAGGGCATTGAGATGTTTCGCAAGGTTAATGTGCCAGTTATTGGCGTTGTTGAGAATATGAGCACCCATATTTGCAGTCAGTGTGGTCATACTGAACACTTGTTTGGTGAGGGTGGTGGTCAGCGAATTGCTGATCAATATCATACTGACTTATTAGGCTTCTTGCCGCTTTCCATGGCTATTCGTGAGCAGGTCGATGGTGGCATGCCTACAGTGGTTGCTGAACCTGATGGCCAGCTAAGTTATGTGTATCAGGAAATTGCACGCAGGGCTGCAGCCCTATTAAGTCAGCAAACCTTGCAGGCAGCAGTGGTGCCCAATATCACCATAGTCGATGATTAAAGAGGCTTATTGGTTAATTATCAGCAGCTGATGTTAACTCTTTGCTGTTTTTAGTAGTTGATGTTTTAAAGCTTGGGACAATATGTAATGCGGTTGTGTGATAGAGATATAGAGGCTTTTTTAGCCAGCGGTAAAATTGTTATCGAACCAATGCCTTCGATTGATCGCATTAATGGCGTGAGTGTCGATTTAACACTAGGCAATAGCTTTAGAGTTTTTAATGACCATGCTGCTCCTTACATTGATTTAAGTGGCCCTAAAGAACAAATTGATGCGGTATTAGACTCTATTATGAGTAAAGAAATTATCTTGAGAGATGAAGAAGCTTTTTTTCTTCATCCTGGTGAGTTGGCGCTTGCCGTTACTCAAGAGTCCATTACTTTGCCTGACGATATCGTGGGCTGGTTAGATGGTCGTTCATCTTTGGCCAGATTAGGGTTAATGGTGCATGTGACAGCTCATCGCATTGATCCAGGTTGGAGTGGCCAGATTGTGCTGGAATTTTTTAATGGTGGAAAGCTGCCCCTGGCATTAAAGCCAAACATGACAATTGGTGCAATTAATTTTGAGCAAATGTCAGGCTCTGCCCAGAGACCTTACAATAAGCGAGATAATGCTAAATACAAAGGTCAGTCAGGAGCGATTGCCAGCCGCATTGGTGAAGAAAACTAAAACTCATGGACTTTTTGCTAGGAACAGTTTTATAGCGGTTGGCCTTTGGGCTTTGCTATAAAGCGGTTTCTAAGTGTTTTCTAGTTTTTCCACCACCCATCTTATTTTTGTCTAATCTTGTTAATAATTCAGTCTGTAATAAAACGAGCTATTTGTGCTGTTAAAGAGTTGTGCTGCTGGTAATCTCAATAATGTATAGCAGAGTAGTAAACGTACTAATGACCATTCTGTTGGGATGGTGGCTTAGTTGTATAAGTAGCGCGAATGCACAAGCAGAAAAGGAAAAACTGCTGTTTGTGAGTGATCCCTGGCCTCCTTATATTACAGGAGATTTGGGACGACCAGCGAAAGGAGGGGTAGCCGTTGATTTTGCTCAGGAGTTATTACAGCGGTTAGGGTATGAAATGCGTTCTATGTTATACCCATGGAAGCATAGTCTGAACATGATAAAAACCAATACAGCTGACTTAATATTCCCCTTAATTCAGAACTCAGAGCGTGAACAGTTCATGGTCTTTTCTCAGACAGTTTTTGTTTCTCATGACCGTATCTGGTTTGTAAAGAAGAAATTAGAGCCATTAAAGTGGAGGCGATTGAGTGATTTATATCAGTACAGGCTGGGTAAAATAAAAGGATACAGCCATGGTCCCGAAATGGATAAAGCTGTCGAAGAAAATAAGTTTACTGAGATTATTTATGGTGAAAATCATTTGATAAACCTAACTCGGTTACTTGATGATGAAGTTGATTTGGTTATTGCTGATGAGCAAGTGATTCAAATGATTATTAAACACAACCCTGACTGGCGTGATTTGTTTGGATTTACCCGTAGGGCAATTAATAAAAGCCAGTACAAAATGGGCTTTGCTAAAGGCTCCCCCGTCACTTCCCGTATGGACGAAGTTAATCAAGAAATTAAGCGAATGAGATCAGATGGTTCATTAAGACGAATTTTCTCAAACTATTAAGGACACCTCTAAGTTTTGAGGTCCCCCTTATGCATGTTGTTTGAGTATATTCTTAATATTGAAGTAGCATAGCAAGATAGCACAAGTAATGTTAAATAACCCAGTTAAAATAGCTATTCTTGATTTACTTAAATCTAGTCAAGCATCGCTTTCTGAATATCAAATAATTAGTCACCTTAGAGAGCTTGAGCTAGTGGAGGATAAACAAGGTAATCTGGCTTTGTTTCGGCTTAATTTTGTGGTGATGAATGCATTATTTCAGCTGCAGCAAGAATTATTGAAGGAACATCTGTACTTGAATATTTCTAGTTTGGCTATTCAACTTGAGCCACTTAGTGCATCCGGTGAAATGGACTTATCTTGCTGGCATGATGATGAATCTTTACGTCATTATTACCTTAACTGGGATAATTTGATCAATACTACAGAACAAGATGTAGAAGCCTTATTGAATTGCTTTTGGCAACGGTTTTTATCGCCAAATAAACGTGTAGATGCCTTATTTGCTTTAGAATTACCTGTGAGTGCTGACTGGGGGATGATTCAACAATCCTACCGGCGACTTGCTGCACTTCATCATCCTGATAAAGGGGGGTGTCCTCAACGTTTTATTGAAGTTCGTGAGGCATATGAAATATTACAAAAAAGTGATAAGCCTTGTACGACTAATTGCTAACTCGACAACTGATGTGTAATGCTAAACAATAGTGAGCTTTATTTGTCTTTTATTCTCTTGTACTAATCCCTGTCTTACTTAGTTCAACAAGGAGTTGGTGTGTTTATCCGCAACTTAATGAAGTTCGTGGTATGTCTATGGCTTTTAGTAGCAATTAATTTTGCTGCTGCGACTGAACAATCAACTTCAGTCACTATTAATAATATCAATGTAGTCAATGCTGAAACAGGAAAAGTTGAGCATCAACAGACTGTTATAGTGGAAAATGGAGTTATTAGTAAAGTCTATAAAACCAATGATAAATCAAAAAATAATGTAGGGCGTGTTATTGATGGCAGTGGTAAATACCTTATTCCTGGTTTAATTGATAGTCATGTGCATATTAGCTCAACTCTGGGGATGTCATTAGACCAAGAGGCAGAATATCCTAAGTTAGTCAAACAATTCCAACAACAGTTACCAAAATCTTACCTTTATTTTGGCTTTACCTCATTAGTCGATTTAAATTCATTTCCTGGGCGCCTTACAGAGTTTCGTCAACAACCTATACATCCAGAGGTGTATGACTGTGGTAGTGCCTTAATGCTTGAAAATGGTTATCCATTGGTTTTTATGCCGAAAAAGAAAAGACTACAGGTTGCGCCGAATATTATTTTCAACCCTGATAGCAACAAGCATGTTGCTGGTGTTTTAGCCAAAACGCACTCTATTGCAGAAGGGATTAAGCGGGTCAAAGCCGGTGGTGCCATTTGTGTGAAGAGTTTTCATGAAGATGGCTTTGCTAAACCAATTTGGCCGGTTCCTTCGTCAAAGATGTTGCAAGAAATGGCAACAGAAGCTCACAAATATGAGCTTCGCTTATTATTACATGCCAACTCAATTAATGCTTATAAAGCAGTTCTTGACTCTGGTGTGGATATTATTGTCCATGGAATGTGGAACTGGGATGAGTACCGAGGGCAAGCTGGTTTGCCTAATGACATTAAGGCTGTGTTGAATGAGATAATACTTAAAGATATAGGGGTGATGCCCACGTTAAGAGTTTTAGGTGGTAGCAATGACATGTTTAATACAGAATTTTTGCAGCAGCCAGAGATAGCAAAGGTATTACCTAAAGCTTTTCTTGAGTGGCTAAAAAGCCCTAAAGCAAATTGGTTCAAAGCTTCCTTGGTGAAGCGACTAAAAATGAGTGAAACAGTCATAGCGGATAAACAGCGGAATATCATTACTGAAGGTAACAGAGCTTTCAAATATCTGTATCAACGAGATGCCAAAATACTGTTTGGCACAGACACTCCTGCTTCACCCAGTTATGGAAATGTTCCTGGTTTTAATGGTTATTTGGAAATGAAGGCATTGGCCAATGCGGGAATGGCATTAAAAGACTTATTAGCCAGTGCAACCATTCGTAATGCTGAAGCATTTGGCTTAGAAAATAAGTTAGGTAGTATTGTAGTAGGAAAAACAGCTAATTTGCTGATATTAAATGATAATCCTCTCAAAACGATTGAGGCTTATAATAATATCGATCAGGTGGTTTTGCAGGGGGAGGTGTATAATCGAGAGGATTTTGCTGTTAATTAATATTGTCTAACGTGGCTGTTATGACTCAATAATACTGACTATAAATATAATGAAACAGCCACTTTCAGCTTTAAAGTGAATAGGTGGCTGTTCGTGTAATGATTTGTTTTTGGATTTATTTGGTAGCTGAATAAGGGTTGTCTGAGTGTAGGTAGCCAATTAAGTGAATTTTTTTAGGGTGCTGACTTAACCAGGCTTTTATCTTTTTGATTTGCTCGTAGTCGTCTTCCCCAAATTGCTGTTGATACATGTTTTCGAACATGGCTTTAGACATTTCTTTTTTTATCTTACGTTGCCAAGGGTCGGTAAAAATTTGGTTTAGCTTATCGGCCAGATCTTCTTTTTTAAGTAGTTCCCAGACGTCTTTTTCAAGCCAGATGCCGTTAATTGTTGGGTTTAAATTAATCTTATAGTCGTATTTACTGGAAATACGGAATTTAGACATAATGATGCTTGTTTTGGGGCATAGTAAGGCGCTTGTTGTTAACCTGGGTTTAATATTCGTTTTTATTCGTTTGAATTTAACCTCTGGGTTTTTTTCTTTCCAGCTTAGATAGTCTTCCAGGTATAACCAATGGCCCTTACAACTACTGCATGTCATGCATGGGATCTGCTTATCTAAACGTGTTGGAGTAAGTACTCCTGCTTTGCAACTTGTACATTTCATAGAGATTAATAAGATTAAATCCAATTTAATATTAAACTGTATCCGCGAATTGGATGTTACTTAAACGAATTTGCGCTGTAAATTGTATGGATGGCCTATGGAGTGTGAACTGATTAAAGTTATGTTGGTGTTTCTGAGGGCTAAATAATTGAAATAGGTAATTATTTTATCTTTATGGGGCTAATCAAGTAATTTTAAAAACTCTAAAATAGTTCACAGTAGGTTTTAATTGTTTCGCGGTGTAATTATATAGAGTGGCTGTGAAAATGTTGGTGAATCCTGGTATATCTCAGAAGGCTTGGTGGGGGGGGAGGAGGGACGATAGAGCCTATGTCCCTCTTCAGTAGGTAAGTAAGACTAGTTATGTGAGTGTAGTTCTTCATTCAGCTCAATAGCTGATTTATTGGTTTTACATTCTAAAGCACCGGTGAGGGAGTTACGGCGAAATAATAAGTCAGAATGGCCAGCTAAATCTTTTGCTTTGGTGGTTTTAACTAGTTTATTGCTGTCGTCTAAAATATTGACTTTTGAACCTGCAGTTACATAAAGCCCTGCTTCAATAGTGCAGCGATCCCCTAAGGGAATGCCAACCCCAGCGTTAGCGCCGACCAAACAGTTTTTGCCTACTGAAATAACAATATCATTGCCGCCAGATAATGTGCCCATAGTGCTACAACCCCCACCTAAATCACTACCTTCAGCAACCATAACACCTGCTGAGATACGACCTTCCACCATGCTTTTCCCTTCCGTCCCAGCATTAAAGTTGACAAACCCTTCATGCATGATAGTGGTGCCTTCACCAATATAAGCCCCAAGTCTTACCCTTGCTGTATCAGCTATCCGTACTCCAGCTGGTACCACATAATCAGTCATTTTAGGGAATTTATCGACGGCGTTAATTTCAAGTAGCTCTCCTTTCAGGCGGCTTGCTAATTGACGTTGCGGCAATTCTGCTAAGTCAATAGCACCTTGGTTAGTCCAGGCAACGTTAGGTAATAAAGGGAAAATGCCGGACAAATCTGTGCCATGGGGTTTTACAAAACGATGGGAGATCAGTTGTAGTTTTAGATAGGCTTCTGGCGTTGTTTGTGGTGCCTCATCGGTAGCAAGTAGGGTAGCGACAAGGGGGCGTTGACTCGTTTTAAAAGCATCAATAATGGCGAGTTGGTCTTGAGCGTTAAGCTTAGTCAGGTTGGTTGCCAATGCAGTTAAGTGATCAGCAGTTAGTTCAATAACTTGGTTGCCTTTTTGGTAATCAAGAGCAGAGGTAAAGGCTTCGGTAAGCTCTGTTGTGGGTTTGAACAAAGGGGCTGGGTAATAAACTTCTAACCAGCTGCCTTGTTGGTTTTTGCTGCCAACACCAAGAGCAATGCTGAAAAATAAATCGGCCATGGTTAATACTACACCTTATCAATATCTCAAAAATGTTTTAGGGGTGAATTAATTACTTTATAGCAATAATTCGCTATAGCTTTCTGGAGAAAAGCCCACACTGATATTGCCATCGTTATCAAGCACCGGGCGCTTAATAACACTTGGGTTGGCAAGCATCAAAGTAATTGCTTTGTCATCAGTTAAGTTGGCTTTTTGATTTTCCGGGATTCGGCGCCAGGTCGTACCCCGTTTATTAATCAGTAATTCCTGGCTTAATTGGGTTAACCACTGGGCAATGATATCACGTCGAATACCTGCTGTTTTAAAGTCGTGAAACTCATAAGCTATTTGTTGTTCGTCTAGCCATTTTTTAGCTTTCTTTACTGTGTCACAATTTTTAATACCATAGAGCTTAATCATGACCTGATTTCTTTACTCCTCATTGTATAGTTAAACTGCGTTGTTGGTTTTTTCCAATTGAGTCTTGTTGTAACCGGTTATCCAAGTGTTGGCAAAGGGTCTGTTGTATTTGTAAACAAGTAGTTTCGTCTGTAATGGGATTACCTTGCAGGTCTGTTACAAAAAATACATCTTCAACTCGTTCCCCTAGGGTAGCAATTTTAGCATTGTGGATTACCAGCTGCAGTTCCACAAATAACTTACCGATTAATGCAATTAAGCCGGGGCGATCTGGGGTGATGATTTCAATAATGGTGCGTTGGTTTTTGTTATCTTGACTAATCATCACTTCCGCTGGGTAGGCAAAATGCTTTAATTGCCGAGGAGTGCGGCGGTTAATCAATTCAGGATTTTTATTATGGCGAATCAATGCTTTGACTAGGTGCTGTTTAATCTGTTTGATTCGGTAAGGCTTATGGCCTATTGGTTTGCCATTTTGTTCTAACACGATAAACGTATCCAGTGAGTAACCTGTTTGTGAGGTAATAATTCTGGCATCCTGAACATTAAGGTTGAGTTTGTCCAACGCGGCTGTTAATACAGCAAACAACCCTTCACGGTCTTTGGTATAAATAAAAATTTGGGTAGTTGCTTCTGCTTGCTGCTCGGTGGTTTCTTTTATCAGAATTAGCGGCTTGCGCTGTTTATGATTGAGGACTTCTTGACAGTGCCAAGATATTTCCTCAGCAGTATGCCGCAAGAAATAATCATCGCCAAAATCATGCCATAACTTTTCGATAGTGGCTGGGGTTACTTCAGCTGTTGTAAGTAAGGCTGCTGCCTGTTGTTGGGTGGTTTGAATTTGCTCTTGCTTATCAAAAGGATTTTCCAGACCTCTTGCAAAGGCCTGTTTCGTTGCTGAATACAGCTGTCTGAGCAATGAGGCTCGCCAACTATTCCATAAGCTTGGGTTGGTAGCATTAATATCAGCAACAGTTAATGCATAAAGATAATCGAGGCGAGATCCTGTAGAGACTTGCTTTGCAAACTGATTGATTATTTCTGGGTCAGAAAGATCCTGGCGTTGTGCTGTTGAAGACATCAGTAGATGATGTTTGACTAACCAAACGACAAGTGCAGTGTCTTGTTCGTTAAGCTGATGTTGTTTGCAAAATTGTTCTGCTTCTACGGCGCCAAGCTTTGAATGATCGCCACCACGCCCTTTGGCTATGTCATGAAACAATCCAGCGATGTTTAGCAGCTCTGGTTTTTCTAAGGTTTTAATAATTTTTGTGGCTATAGGAAAGCGAGTTTTACTTTCTTGGTAGTGAAAACTACGAAGAAATTTAATCAGCAACAGTGTGTGCGCATCAACTGTGTATATATGGAATAAATCGTGTTGCATTTGGCCGATGATTTTACCAAATGGGGGTAAATATCGGCCTAAAACGCCATAACGCACCATTCGCCGTAAATTTACTGTTAGGCCGTATGGGGCCTTCATTAGCTCAATAAACAGGGCTGTATTACCTGGGTTGCTACGAAAGTTCTCGTCAATTAGGTAGCGATGCTCTCGAATCAGGCGAATAGTTGAAGCCTTGACCCCTAAAATTTCAGGGTGTTGGGTCATGAGGACAAATACTTCAAGTAACGCAGATAGTGAGTTTTTAAATACAGCAGGAGAAACCGCTTCAATGTAATTATTATTGATCTGAAAGCGCTCGTTGAGGGTTGTGACGGTAACAGGTTTATCAGCAGATAAAATTAAGTCATCAAAGTGTTGTAACAGTAAATCATTGAGTTCGCCAAGGGCCATAACTGTGCGAAAATATTGTTGCATAAACTGCTCTACTGCCAAGCTGGAATGGGTGTCTTGATAGTCAAACTGCTGGGCAAGTTGCTTTTGATAGTCAAATACCAGTCGGTTTTCATCTCGTTTGGCCAGTAAATGTAGGCCGTATCTTACCTTCCATAAATATTGCCTACCTGAACGTAAAATCCGATATTCAGAGTCGGTAAGTAGTCCTTGATCGACAAGTTGAGCCAGGTTTTTAATAGCAAAATGGTGGCGACTGACCCAGTTGATCATATGAATATCTCTTAAACCGCCGGGTGAGCTTTTTAGGTTGGGTTCCAGTAAATATTCAGTTTCGTTAAACTTTTTATGTCTTTGCCGTTGCTCTTCATATTTGGCTTTCAGAAATTTTTTACTAGGCCAATATTGTTTGGCTTTAATGTCAGCCAGTAACTGTTTGACTAAACGCTTGGGCCCGCATAGGGTGCGAGACTCCAGTAAGTTAGTCATGATTGTGATATCAATAGCTACTTGCTCACAGCACTCGGTAATGGAGCGAACACTGTGGCCGACAGCCAGTCGTATATCCCAAAGTAAAGTAATAAAGGCTTCAATCCCTTGTTGGTAGGTAGAATAATTGTCGCTTGCCAGCAAGATCAGTAAATCAATATCAGAATATGGG
Source organism: Spartinivicinus ruber (assembly GCF_011009015.1). Lineage (NCBI taxonomy): Bacteria > Pseudomonadati > Pseudomonadota > Gammaproteobacteria > Oceanospirillales > Zooshikellaceae > Spartinivicinus > Spartinivicinus ruber. Next base: position 4,791,366 of record NZ_CP048878.1, on the reverse strand, counting down.
TGTAGTTCTCCTCGTCCATAGCCACCCACTGCTACCAAGGCTATGTCATCGCACTCATGACCAATCCAGTGCTCCCAGGCCAGGCTGATCATCTGATCAATTAGCCAGGCTCGAGCATGAACCAATGTTTCGATGGCAACGCCCTTATGGAAGTCTTCATCCAGTTTGCTTTGTGCTTGAGCTAAGCATTTCTTATATGCGGGAATAGAGGAGGTAGATAGGGTAAGCTCAGCACGGAACTGACCCTTATCAAATAACTGTTCACAGTAGTTGAGCGTGGCTTGATCCAGCTTCATGTTTTTTATTATGGGGCGGCAAAAGCCACCCTTTGCCGTAATTGGTGGATTAAAAAGGCTCTTCTGAGCGCTTGGTGAGAACTTCGCAACCGTCAGCAGTGATAGCTAAAGTGTGTTCCCATTGTGCGGAAAGGCGCCCATCTTTAGTGGTGACTGTCCAGCCATCTTTTTTATTGAGTTTGGTGTGCTTTTTGCCAGCATTAATCATAGGCTCGACAGTAAATGTCATGCCCTCTTGTATCTGCAGGCCTGTGCTAGGCTTGCCATAATGAAGTACTTGGGGCTCTTCATGAAATATCTTGCCAATACCGTGGCCACAATACTCCTCTACAACTGAGAAATGATATGCATGGGCATGCTTGCTGATGATATGGCCAATGTCCCCCAGATAAACACCTGGTTTTAAAATCTCAATCGCTTTATATAGGCACTCTTGGGTGACGACACAGAGTCGCCTGGCATGCTCTGCTACTTCACCAACATAAAACATCTTACTGGTGTCACCATGGTAACCATCTTTAATGACAGTCACATCAATGTTAATAATATCACCATTTTTCAGTATCTTGTTGTCACTGGGGATGCCATGACAAACTACTTGATTAATTGATGTGCAAATAGACTTGGGAAAACCATTGTAATTGAGAGGGGCTGGAATGGCTTGCTGTTGATTAACTATGTAATCGTGGCAAATTCTATCTAATTCGCCAGTGCTAACGCCAGGCTCAACATAAGGCCCAATCATTTCCAATACTTCTGCGGCCAGGCGACCAGCAACTCTCATTTTCTCTATTTCTTCAGGGGTTTTAATATTTACAGCCATAACAGGCATTGATCTCCATCGCTTGTCAACGCTTAGCTTATTAGCACAGTAGTGTATCAGAAGCTGACATTAAATAAATTGTTACATGTATTTTGGATAGATGGTGTTTACACCGGGATACTCTGGGAAAGCTTCAATGAGTAGTAATCGAACTTGCTTAGGCTAGGACAAATTAGGGTTGTTATAATGACTATTGAGCGCAACTAATATATCAAAAAATTCAATTAGCTGAGAGGAATTAGCGCGACTATAGGTAGCTTGTGCTGCATCCTATAAATAAAGGCCTAATGCTGGGTTTTAGTTTAGGATAATTTATGGTATAAAGCTGCGCCTGCAAAAATGCAGGATATAACACACACGCACCGACACTGTTACTCTGGGTGCCTAAAGCAGGTTGAGTAGCGGGGTGTGTGGAGGCCTAACCCAATGTTGGAGATATAACATGGCTAAAGTTTCAATGCGTGAAATGTTGAAGGCTGGTGTACATTTTGGTCACCAGACTCGCTACTGGAACCCTAAAATGGCTAAGTACATTTATGGGGCGCGCAATAAAATTCATATCGTTAACCTTGAGCATACCTTGCCAGCTTTCAATGGTGCTTTAGACATCATTAAAAAAATGGCTGAAAGCAAAAAGAAAGTTTTATTTGTTGGTACCAAGCGCGCTGCGAGTAAAGCTATTCGCGAAGAAGCTAAGCGCGTAGGCATGCCTTATGTTGACCACCGCTGGTTAGGTGGTATGTTGACCAACTACAAAACTATTCGTCAATCTATCCGTCGCTTACGTGACTTAGAGGCACAAAAGCAAGACGGCACTTTCGAAAAGCTAACCAAAAAAGAAGCCCTAATGCGTACTCGCGAGCTTGAAAAGCTTGAGCGTAGTTTGGGTGGAATTAAAGAGATGGGTGGCTTACCTGACGCTATTTTTGTTGTTGATGTTGATCACGAGCGGATTGCTGTTACTGAAGCAAACAAATTAGGTATTCCTGTCATAGGTATTGTTGATACTAACAGTAATCCTGATGGCGTAGATTACGTTATTCCAGGTAATGACGATGCAATTCGTGCCATTCAGCTTTATGTTAAGTCTGTTGCTAACGCAACTGCTGAAGGTCGTGCTAATGCAGACCTGGGACAGGCAGATGAATTTGTTGAAGTTGCTGAAGAAGAAACAAAGCAACCTGAAACAAAAGAAGCCGCTGAAGGCTAATCTACAGACGTATTCATGAGTGGGCAGTTTTGCCTTCATCGTATACAACAAAGGGGGCAAGGCCCCCTTTTTCAAATTTTGAGTGAATTGTACTCTAACTGAATTAAGAGGATAGATTCATGGCAGCAATTACCGCCGCATTGGTAAAAGAGTTACGTGAGCGTACAGGCCTGGGCATGATGGAGTGTAAAAAAGCACTTGTTCAAGCTGAGGGTGATATAGAGAAAGCCATTGAAGAGTTGCGTAAGTCTGGGCAAGCAAAAGCTGCGAAGAAAGCAGGCAGGACTGCTGCAGAAGGTGTTGTAGCTGTTAAAGTGGCTGACGATGCAAACTATGGTATTTTGCTGGAAGTGAACAGCGAAACTGACTTTGTTGCTCGCGATGATAACTTTCTGAACTTCGTTAACACTGTGCTGGATAAAGCATTTGCTGACAAGCAAACTGACGTTGCAAAACTAATGGAAGGTGAGTTGGAAACTGCTCGCTTAGCCTTAGTGCAAAAAATTGGTGAGAACATTGGCGTGCGTCGCCTTGAGCAGGTAGAAGCTTCAGTAGTTGGTAGTTATGTACATGGTAATAAGCGTATTGGTGTACTAGTTGCCTTAGAAGGTGGTGATGCTGAGCTGGCTAAAGATATCGCAATGCATGTTGCTGCTGTGAACCCACAAGTGGTGAACAAAGAAGATATGCCTGAAGAAGTTGTGGCTAAAGAGAAAGAAATTTTCATTGCCCAAGCCAAAGACTCAGGTAAGCCAGATGATATTATTGAGAAAATGATTACAGGCCGTATCAGCAAATTCTTAGCAGAGAACAGCCTAGTAGAGCAGGCTTTTGTTAAAGATCCTGATGTAAAAATTGGCGCTTTAGCGAAAAAAGCCGGTGCAAAAGTGCTTGGCTTCAAGCGTTATGAAGTAGGTGAAGGGATTGAAAAAGAAGAAGTTGACTTTGCTGCAGAAGTGGCTGCTCAGGCAGGGCTTAATAAGTAATAGTTGATGATAATGGCCTGCTAAGCAGGCCATTTTTTTGTTTGGTAGATTTTGTTAAGTACAGGTGGACTGATGCCTATTAGTGACCGACAACCAAAATACAAACGTATCTTGCTAAAGCTGAGTGGTGAAGCCCTGATGGGTGATGAGGAGTTTGGGATTGACCCAAAAGTCCTTGATCGAATGGCGCTGGAAATTGGCCAATTAGTGGGTATTGGTGTGCAAGTGGGAATGGTCATTGGCGGAGGAAACCTGTTTCGTGGGGCGTCATTGCATGCAGCTGGAATGGATCGTGTCACAGGCGATCACATGGGAATGCTAGCGACAGTCATGAATGCGCTGGCAATGCGGGACAGTTTGGAGCGCTCCAATATCAATACTCGAGTGATGTCTGCTATCCCAATGAGTGGTGTGGTTGAGCATTATGATCGCAGAAAAGCACAGCGCTATCTAAATGGTGGTGATGTTGTTATCTTTTCTGCTGGTACTGGTAATCCATTTTTTACCACTGACTCTGCTGCCTGTTTGCGAGGCATTGAAGTGGAAGCGGACTTAGTATTGAAGGCGACTAAAGTTGATGGTGTTTTCACTGATGACCCAGTTAAAAACCCTAGCGCTGAAAAATTTGAAACACTCAGCTATGACGAAGTGCTGAATCGTAAGCTTGGGGTTATGGACCTAACAGCAATTTGTTTGGTAAGGGACCATCACATGCCTGTTCGTGTATTTAATATGAATAAAAGCGGCGCCCTGTTAAATATTGTAGTGGGTGGCAATGACGGAACATTAATTGCTGAAGGTGATTAGTACTAGAGGTGAATGATGATTAATGAAATAAAATCTGATGCAAAAACTCGGATGAAAAAAAGCGTAGAATCCTTGGATGTTGCCTTTGCCAAAATTCGTACCGGAAGAGCGCATCCAAGTTTATTGGACAGCATTGTAGTTCCTTATTATGGCGCTGATACTCCATTAAACCAAGTGGCGAATATTTCAGTAGAAGATGGTCGTACTCTGTCAGTTAACCCCTGGGAAAAGCAGTTAGTACCTGCAATTGAAAAAGCGATATTAAAATCTGATCTGGGCTTGAATCCTAATACGGCAGGTGATGTGATACGTATTCCTTTGCCTCCGCTAACTGAAGAAACACGTAAAAACTATATTAAGCAAGCGAAAGCTGAAGCGGAGGGGGCTCGAGTGGCTGTACGAAATATCCGCCGTGATGCTATTAGCGAACTTAAGACACTGTTGAAAGATAAAGAAATCAGTGAAGACGAAGAGCGCAAAGCCCATGATGAGATCCAAAAGATAACGGATCAGTACGTTGCTGAAGTGGATAAGGCGTTACAAAGTAAAGAATCTGAGCTGATGGAAATTTAGCTGTATCAAAAGGGGGCTGCAGCTGACTAAAATGCTTGTGGCGCCCATGCTCTAATTAGGCTAACAAAAGGTTAGCTTTTCTCATTTTGCCTGCTCCTTGTGATAAAAATCAGATAAAAAGCCTTGCATCCTATGGATTTAGCGGTATTGTTTCGCATTCAATGAATGAGGCATATAGATTCAGGATTCATGTCAGCGATAGACACGTCACCCAAGCTTAATAGCACTTCAGCAGACAACTTCCCTCGCCATGTTGCTGTCATTATGGATGGTAATAATCGTTGGGCCAAACGTCATAAACTGCCAAGTATTGCAGGACATAGAGCTGGCCTTAAGGCAGCACGTAATATTGTGGAAGCCTGTCGCGATTACAATATTGAGGTATTAACTTTATTTGCCTTTAGCAGTGAAAACTGGCGTCGTCCCAAAGAAGAAGTAAGTGCACTGATGGAACTGTTTCTTCATGCGCTTAAGAGAGAAACCAAGCGACTGAAAAAAAACAAAATTCGTTTAAAAGTCATTGGAGATACCACTGCTTTTAGTAAAACCATCCAAAAGCATATTAAAGAAACTGAGCTTGCTACTGCAGAGTTTCATGAGTTCACTTTGGTTATAGCGGCAAACTATGGTGGTCAGTGGGATATGCAGGAAGCTTGTAAACGCCTAGCGACAAAAGTTCAGCAGGGTGAGCTAACACTGGATGAAATAACTGCAGAGCAAATAGATGAGCACTTGACCACTGCGGGGCTGCCGTTGCCAGATTTATGTATCAGAACCAGTGGAGTGCACCGTATCAGTAACTTTCTGCTGTGGCAGCTGGCATATGCTGAGCTTTATTTTACTGATATTTTGTGGCCTGACTTTGATAAAGTGGCTTTTCATCAAGCGCTGCTAGATTATAGCTCCCGGCAGCGCCGATTTGGTCAAACCAGTGAACAAGTGGAGGCTGCTCAGTGCTCAAACAAAGAATAATAACTGCCGTTATTTTAGTGCCGCTTGCTCTGCTTGGGGTGTTTGCCCTATCTCCTTTTTACTTTAGCCTTTTTGTTGGTGGAGTCGTTTTACTTGCAGGCTGGGAATGGGCAAATTTAGCAGGTTTAACTGAGATGCCAGCACGACTAGCCTATGTTTTAGGCTTGGCATTGGCTTTATTTGGTTCTCAATTTCTTCCCCTGATGTCGGTACTTAGCCTAGCCATTGTTGTTTGGTTGGCTGCTCTTGGGCTGGTGTTGACTTATCCGACATCGACTACAGTTTGGCAGCATAGAAGCCTTAAACTGATTGTTGGTTTGATGGTGCTGGTACCGGCCTGGAGTTGTTTAGTTTGGTTGAAAAAAGCGGATAACAGCTCATGGCTAATTGTCTACCTGTTTGCTTTGATCTGGGGGGCAGATATTGGAGCTTATTTCTTTGGTAAGCGTTTTGGTAAACATAAGTTAGCCGCTAAAGTCAGTCCAGGTAAAAGTTGGGAAGGGGTTTATGGTGCATTAGCTGTGACAACACTGGTGGCCATTGGCTTTGGTTTGGGGCAGCATAAAAGCTTCCCTCAGGTAGCTGTTATGGTGTTATTTGCCTGGTTAATTGTCGCGGTATCAGTGTTGGGTGATTTGCTAGAAAGTATGTTTAAACGTGAGCGAGGGGTGAAGGATAGCAGTAACTTGTTGCCTGGCCATGGTGGGGTGATGGATCGTATTGATAGCTTAACTGCAGCAATTCCAGTTTTCTGTATTTCGTTATTAGTAACAGGTCTTTAAGGCAGGGTGGCAAGATAGTGCAGCAAATCACCATTTTAGGTAGTACTGGCTCAATAGGTTGTAGCACATTAGCTGTTATCAAAGAACACCCTGATAAATATCAGGTGTTTGCTCTTGCAGCTAATCAACAGCTCGAAAAGCTATTTCAACAGTGTGTTGAGTTTAAACCCCGATATGCAGTGCTTGTTAATGAGGCTGCAGCTGGACAGCTGGCTGAGCGACTAAAGGCTGCTGGGTCTATTACTGTAGTGTTAGCTGGTACCCAAGCGCTAGAGACCATAGCATCGGAGCCACAGGTTAATGTCGTAATGGCGGCCATTATGGGTGCAGCGGGTTTGTTGCCCACATTGGCAGCAGTTAAGGCCAGTAAGAAAGTCTTGCTAGCTAATAAAGAGAGTTTAGTGTTGGCTGGTAAACTCTTTATGAAGGCAGTCAAAGACCATAAAGCGACACTGCTACCCATTGATAGTGAGCATAATGCCATCTTTCAGTGTCTTCCCTGTACACAACAGCCGTTAACAGAAATGGGGGTGAGAAAAGTTGTCTTAACTGCTTCTGGTGGGCCATTCCGGACTTATAGCTCAGCTGAACTAAGAGCAGTAACACCTGAGCAAGCCTGTGCTCATCCTAACTGGTCAATGGGTCAAAAAATTTCAGTTGATTCCGCCTCTATGATGAATAAAGGCTTAGAATTAATAGAGGCCTGTCATTTGTTTGCTATTAAGCCTGAGCAAGTTGATGTAGTGATTCACCCGCAAAGCATTATCCATTCAATGGTTGACTATGTTGATGGATCAGTTTTAGCCCAAATGGGCAATCCTGATATGTGTACACCAATTGCCCACGCACTTGCCTGGCCAAATCGAATATCAACAGCTGTTAAACCACTTAACTTGGTAGATATTTGTCAGCTTGATTTTTATCCTCCTGATGAGCAGCGGTTCCCTTGCCTTAAACTTGCCCGTGAAGCGGCAGCTGAGGGCGGTGCAGCTCCAGCAGTATTGAATGCAGCTAATGAAGTGGCGGTTGAGGCATTTTTAGCTGGAACTATTCGTTTTGTTGACATTCCACTTATCAATGAAGAAGTGCTTTCTAAGCTTGAGGTGCAAGATTCAGGTGAGCTTGAAAGTATTTTGGCTGCTGACAGCAAGGCCCGTGAGGTAGCCACAGCAGTGATTAAGCATATAGGTTTATAAGATGGAGTTTTTACAGTCTGCATTAGCCTTTCTTGTCACGTTAGGTATTTTAGTTACCTTTCATGAGTATGGGCATTTTTGGGTCGCAAGACGTTGTGGGGTTAAAGTTCACCGTTTTTCATTTGGCTTTGGTAAGCCTCTAGTTTCCTGGTATGACCGGCATGGTACTGAGTTTGCCATTGCAGCCTTCCCTTTAGGGGGCTATGTGAAAATGCTAGATGAAAAGGAAGGGCCTGTTCCTCCAGATCAGCTGCAATATGCATTTAACCGTAAGCCGGTGACCCAGCGAATTGCGATCATTTTAGCTGGCCCCTTTGCTAATTTTTTGTTAGCAGTAGTAGCTTTTTGGATTATGTTAATGCTGGGGTTTCAAAGCTTAATTCCAGTGACAGGGCAAATTGCTGAGAATAGTCCAGCCCAGCTAGCAGGTATAGAAAGTGGCTATGAAATTGTCAGTATCAATAATGAACCCACTCCTACATGGTATGATGTCAATATCGAGCTATTGCGCTACATTGGGGATACTACGGATATTGAAGTACAACTACAGCAGCATGAAATCTCGGGTACTCAGTCAGCGGCACCAGTTACTAAAGTAATCCCCGTTACAAACTGGTTATCAGGGCAAGAGCAGCCAAAACCAGTTGCTAGCTTGGGAATAATGCCTTATTCATTACCAATACCGCCTGTAGTAGGTGGTTTGGTTGCTAATGGACGGGCAGAGCAAGCTGGTATGCAGTCAGGTGATAAAATTTTAGCGGTTAATAGCAAGCCAATTAATAACTGGATGGAATTGGTAGCGCAGATAAAACATAATCCTGAAAAAAACTTAACCCTACTTATTTCAAGAAATGCGGAAAATCAGCAAATTATTTTACGCCCTGCGTTTAAGCAACAGGGGAGTGAAAAAATTGGTTTTGCAGGAATAAGTGCTCAACAAATAAATACACCTACTAGTTTAATTAGAAAAGTAAAATATTCTTTTGGTAAGGCCTTTTTGCCTGCACTGGATAAAACATGGTCAATGATAACATTGACTGTGACGTCCATCAAAAAAATGGTGCTGGGTGATGTCTCAGTTAAAAACTTGAGTGGTCCAATAACCATTGCTAAAGTGGCGGGCAATTCGGCAAAATTAGGCCTGGAAAGTTTTTTAAACTTTTTAGCACTTGTTAGCATCAGCTTGGGTGTAATTAACTTGTTGCCTGTTCCAGTACTTGATGGTGGACACCTGTTGTTTTATTTTGTCGAATGGGTGAAAGGAAGTCCTGTCTCAGAAAAAGCACAAGTAATTGGATTGCAGATAGGACTCAGCCTTGTTATAGCTATGATGTTTTTAGCTTTCTATAATGATATAAGTCGTCTGTAAGTTTGGGGGAATCTTTTTTCCATTTGTTGGAAAAAGCTTCTATTTTCTTTCAATGTCTTGCTGACCCTGGAAGAACTGATTTCATGAAACGTTATTTGTTGTCTTTATTAGTTGGGTGTGCAGCAATACCCTATGTTGCATTAGCAGATACGTTTGTCGTATCTGATATAAGAATAAACGGCTTGCAGCGAGTATCTGCAGGTACCGTATTTAATTCAATACCGGTAGGGGCTGGTGATGAAGTTGATGACCAGACCGTTGTTGAAACCACGCGAACACTATTTAAAACAGGCTATTTCCAAGATATTCGTTTATCCCGAGATGGCAATGTTTTAGTAATCAGTGTTGTTGAGCGACCAGCTATTAGCTCAATTAAAATTGATGGAAATAAAGCAATTGAAACTAAAAAGTTGCTTGAAGGTTTAAAACAGGCTGGGCTGTCAGAAGGGGAGATTTTTCAAAAAGCGACCCTAGAAGCAGTTAGGTTGGAACTAGAGCGGCAATATGTTGGTCAAGGTCGGTATGGCGTGAAAGTCGATACGGATGTGGAGCCGTTACCTCGGAACAGAGTTGCTTTAAAAATCAATATTAAAGAAGGCGCTGTTGCTAAAATTAAGCATATTAATATTGTTGGTAATAAGGTTTTCCCTACCGATGATTTGCTGGATTTATTTGAATTACAACCTTCAAGTTTGCTTTCGTTTTACAGTAATGATGATAAATACTCACGTGAAAAGTTGTCTGGTGATTTAGAGCGATTGCGTTCTCATTATTTTGATCGGGGCTATGTGAACTTTAATATTGCCTCCACGCAGGTTTCTATCTCTCCAGATAAAGAGAAAGTCTATATTACTGTCAATGTGAATGAGGGTGAAAAGTTTACGATCAAAGATGTCAAATTAGCGGGTGACTTAGTTGTCCCTGAAACTGAGATGAAATCCTTAGTAGGTGTTAAAGAAGGGCAAATCTTTTCGCGCAAAGAGCTAACCAAAACGGAAGAACAACTACTGGACCGGTTAGGTAATGAAGGTTATACCTTTGCCAACGTAAATACCATTCCTCAGCCACATGATGACAATACCGTCTCTATAACCTTTTTTGTTGACCCTGGCAAACGCACATATGTGCGAAGAGTCAACTTCGTAGGTAATACAAAAACGGAAGATGAAGTATTGCGTAGAGAAATGCGTCAAATGGAAGGCGCGTGGGCTTCAACAGATAAAATTGAGCAGTCTCGTACTCGCTTGGAGCGGTTAGGCTACTTTAAACAGGTTAATGTTGAAACCCCAGCAGTACCAGGTACAACAGACCAAATTGATGTTAACTATGCTGTTGAAGAGCAGCCATCTGGTAGTGTTCAGGCCACACTAGGTTTTTCTCAAGGTAGTGGGTTAATTTTGGGTGGTAATATCAGTCAAAGTAACTTCTTAGGAACAGGAAATAAAGTTAACCTCGGTTTAAACACCAGTAAAGTACGTACTTTGTATCGGTTTGGCTTTATTGATCCCTACTATACCGTTGATGGCGTAAGTCGTGGTTTTAATGTGTTTTATCGTACCACTGACTTTGAAGAAGCTGATATCTCTAACTATTCAACTGATGTATGGGGTGGTGATGTAACCTTTGGCTACCCTATTTCAGAAACTGAGCGCTTAAGTTTTGGCTTTGGCTTAGATAATACTGATGTTAGTACGGGTTCTAATACAGCCCAGCAGATAGTCGACTTTTTAGATAAAGAAGGCGATAGCTTTTTAAACTACAAGTTTAATATTGGATGGAATGAGTCCACCTTAAATCGTGGAATTCTGGCAACAGATGGTCATTCTCAGTCCATTGGGCTAGAGCTTGCACTACCTGGTAGTGACTTGAAGTTTTATAAACTTAACTATACTGGGCAAATCTTTACGCCGATCAGTGAAAAGCTGACACTGCACTTAAAAACCAACTTAGGCTATGGGGATAGCTTTGGTGGTACTTCAGAACTGCCGTTTTATGAAAATTATTATGCGGGTGGTTTTGGTTCTGTGCGCGGTTTCAAGAACAATACTCTTGGCCCCAGGGCTGTGCGCAAGGATAATAATGACGATGATCCAATAGGCGGCAATATTTTGGTTGAAGGAACAGCAGAAGTTATCTTCCCTATGCCGTTTATAAAAGATCAACGTTCTGTGCGTAGTGCTGTATTTTTGGATGCCGGCAATGTTTTCGATAGCAATTGCGGCGATGATGACAAGAATTGCAGTAATGCAGACTTTGGTGAGTTGCGTTATTCGGTAGGCTTAGGCGTTACCTGGATAACAGGCTTAGGGCCTTTAACGTTTAGTTTGGCTAAAGGGCTTAATGCTGACTCAAGTGATGAAACTGAAGTCTTTCAATTTGCACTGGGACAGTCATTTTAATCTGAAAGTTGCTTAGCTTTGCCTAACTTGCAAGAAAAAAGGCTTATTAACTTTTTCTGGTAAGTATTGTGGTACGTGTTTTAAGCAGATCACTTAAAACACGTTGTTAGTGAGACCCAATATGCTAAGGTTTAGGTGTCAAAAGTGCACTAAGGTATCAAAAGAACTTAGGTATAAAGCAACGAAATATTCAGGTTAGGCTATTTGGTACACAACGTAGGAGAATAAGTTTTGGTTAAGAAGCTAGCCAATGTAATCGGACTGGTATTTGCCGGATTTGTATTTGCAACTGTATTAACCCCTGCTGCTATGGCTGAAGTAAAAGTGGCTGTAGTTGACTATCACAAAGCACTTAATCAGTCAGATGCTGCTAAAAGATACCTTAAACAGCTTGAAAACAAGTTTGGTGGTAAAGTTAATACTTTGAAAAAACTTGAGACTGATGCCAAGCGAATTAATGCCAAGCTTAAGAAAGACGCTGCAGCAATGAGTGATACTGAGCGTGGTAAATTACAGCTTGAACTAAAAAGGAAGGCTGAAGATTATCAAATTCAGACTAAAGAGTTTCAGGCAGAAAAAAACAAAGCAGATCGTACTCAGTTTAAACAACTGAAGCCAAAGCTGGATAAAGCTATTGCTGAAGTAGCAAAAGCTAATGGTTATGATCTCGTGTTAAATCGTGCAACAGCATTCTATATTAATCCAAAACATGATATAACTCTCAAAGTAATCCAGAAACTTAATACCTACCGTTAATACCTCTCTTTATATGGCATCAGAGCGTACTTTTTCTTTGCGAGCAATTGCAGATCACCTTGAAGCAGAGCTTCAAGGTGATCCAAACTATTTAGTCTCGGGAATTGCAACCATACAGCAAGCTACAGCGAAAGATTTATCTTTTTTGGCTAACCCAGCGTATAAAAAATACCTGATAGATAGTCAAGCTGGTGCAATATTACTGACCCCTGATGAAGCAAGTGACTTTCAAGGTAATGCTTTAGTCTTGGATAACCCTTATTTAGGCTATGCTAAGATCTCTCACTGGTTCAGTAGTCAAACACAGCCATTAGGGTATATTCACCCCAGTGCAGTCATTGCTGAAACTGCAACAGTAGCAAAGTCGGCATCTATAGGTGCGAATGTAGTGGTAGAGGCTGATGCTGATATTGGAGAAAATGTGGTAATTGGACCTGGTAGTGTTGTTGGTCAAGCCTCTAAAATTGGCGTTGGTAGCTGTCTTGCTGCCAATGTAACTGTTTGTCGTGGTGTTTTTGTTGGTGAGCGAGTCACTATTCACAGTGGTGCTGTTATTGGTGCAGATGGGTTTGGCTTTGCGCACTATAAAAGTGAGTGGCATAAAATTGCTCAGCTGGGAGGCGTCATTATTGGCAATGATACTGAAATAGGGGCAAATACGACTATCGACCGGGGCGCATTGGATAATACAGTAATTGGCTGTGGTGTTAAGTTGGATAACCTGATTCAGATTGCCCATAATGTTGTCATTGGTGATAATACAGCAGTTGCAGGCTGTGTTGGTATTTCTGGCAGTACAAAAGTCGGAAAAAACTGTACAATAGCGGGCGGTTCAGGTTTAGCTGGCCACTTGACTATTGCTGATAATGTTCATATCACCGCAATGGCACTAGTCACCAAATCAATTCGTGAGCCAGGCTCCTACTCTTCTGGGGCAGGTAGTTCAATGCCTACTGCAGAGTGGAAAAAGCTTGTGGTTCGCTATCGTCAGCTGGATAAGTTGGCCAAGCGAATTAAAACACTAGAGCAACAGCTAAGCGCTGGCGCTTAACCCAATTATTATCCAGCTGAAAACAAGTTAGGTTAACGTTGAAAATGATGCGCGTTGAAGAAATTAAAGAGTTTTTGCCTCAAAGGTATCCTTTTTTATTGGTTGATCGGGTAGTTGATCTGGACCTGGAAGCCAAAACCATTAAGTGCTACAAAAATGTTTCGGTTAATGAAGATTTCTTCAATGGTCACTTCCCCCAGCATCCTATTATGCCTGGAGTGCTTATTGTTGAGGCAATGGCTCAAGCCGCAGGTATTTTAGGTTTTAAAATGAGTGGCAAACAACGGGAAGATAATCATGTGTATTATTTTGCTGGTGCCGATAAAGTAAGATTTAAGCAGCCAGTTGTGCCAGGTGATCAGTTGGTTTTAAATGCCACCTACAAAACTGAAAAACGTGGTATATGGAAGTTTTATTGTGAAGCTGTTGTTGATGGCAAAATGGTGAGTTCCGCTGAAATAACTTGTGCCAAAAAGGAACTCTAGTTTTGATCGATTCGCGAGCAGTCGTTGACCCAAAAGCGAAGTTAGCTGAGGGTGTTGAAGTTGGGCCCTGGAGTTATATTGGGCCAGAAGTTGAAATTGGACCTGGCTCAGTAATCCATTCTCATGTGGTTATTAAAGGACCAACTCGGATTGGTAAAAATAATCGGATATTTCAATTTGCTTCAGTAGGCGAAGACTGTCAGGACAAAAAATACCAAGGTGAACCGACTTGCCTGGAAATTGGTGATAACAATGTTATCCGGGAAGGTTGTACTATTCACCGTGGCACAGTTCAGGACAATAGTGTTACTTTAATTGGTAACAACAACTTATTTATGGCTTATGTTCATGTAGGCCATGACAGTATTATTGCTGATGACTGTATTTTTGCTAACAATGCGGCGGTAGCAGGCCATGTTAAAGTAGGGCAAGGTGCCATTCTTGGTGGTTATACGACAGTGCACCAGTTTTGTCAGGTGGGAACTTATAGTATGACTGCTGCTCAAGCTGCCGTTTTTAAAGATATTCCAGCCTTTGTGATGGTAAGTGGCAACCCTGCTGCAGCCCATGGAATGAACTTTGAGGGAATGAGGCGTAGGCAGTATTCACCAGAGCTAATTAAAATACTGCGGCAGGCGTATAAAGTAGTATATCGAAAAGGACTTACTTTAGATGCTGCCCTCGAAAAACTCGCTGTATTAGAACAAGGCTACCCTGAAGTCTCTTTATTTGTAAAATCTTTACAGGCTTCGACCCGGGGAATTACCCGCTAAGTCATGACTGACCTAAATTACCCTTTTTATAAAGGCCCTCTCCGGATTGGTATAGTGGCTGGTGAGGCCTCTGGTGATATTTTGGGGTCGGGTTTAATTAAGTCGCTCAAAGTACGCTTTCCAGGTGCAGTCTTTGAAGGAATTGGCGGACCACTCATGGAAGTGGAAGGCTTTAATAGTCATGTGCCCATGGAGCGGCTTTCCGTTATGGGTTTGGTTGAAGTAATTGGCCGACTGAGAGAGTTACTCGGCGTTCGTAAACAGCTTTTTAATTATTTCACTCAAACTCCACCGCATATTTTTATTGGGATTGATGCACCTGACTTTAACCTGGAGCTTGAGAATAAGCTGAAGCAGGCAGGGATCACGACAGTTCACTATGTTAGCCCTTCAGTATGGGCTTGGCGGCAAAATCGAGTTAAAAAAATCGCTCAGTCAGTTGATCATATGCTTACGTTGCTGCCATTTGAGGCAGCTTTTTACCAACAACATCAGGTGCCAGTTACATTTGTGGGGCATCCACTGGCTGATGAAATTCCTTTATATAGTGACCAAGTAGCTGCTCGGCAAGAGCTTCAGCTACCAGCAAATAAGCCTGTTGTTGCTTTATTACCTGGTAGTCGTGGCTCGGAAATAAAACAGTTAGGACAACTGTTTCTGGCTACTTTTCAGCGTTGCTTGGAGCAGTATTCTGATGCTTATGCCATATTACCTTGTGCAAATAATGCCAGAAAAAAGCAAATTGAAGCACTGCTTAGCTTGCCAGAAAATGCAACCATTAAAGACCGAGTAAAACTGGTTGATGGTCAGGCCGACCAAGCGATGATCGCTGCAGATACGGTATTGGTTGCATCTGGTACAGCCACTTTGCAAGGTATGTTATTAAAAAGGCCGATGGTAATGGCCTATCGGTTGGCACCTGTAACCTATCAAATATTATCCTGGCTGGTAAAAGCGCCTTATGTTGCACTACCTAATTTATTGGCTGAACAACAGGTGATACCAGAGTATATTCAGTCTGCAGCAACTGTTGATAATTTAGCGCAAGCCACTTTAGCAAATCTGGCCGGTAATAATGACTGGGTTGAAACGGAAGCATTGTTTTTAAAGCTTCATCAGCAACTACGCTGCCAAGCCAGTGAAAAGGCAGCCCGTGTGGTCAGCCAAATGATAGCGGATCAATTTATAAAATGAGTCATTTTGAAGCAAGCTGGGAAGTTAATCAGCATCAATTAATTGCTGGTGTTGATGAGGTGGGCAGAGGTCCTTTGTGTGGGGCAGTTGTGACTGCTGCGGTAATACTTGACCCCAATCAACCAATTGAGGGGCTGAATGACTCCAAAAAGCTATCAGATAAAAAGCGTGAGCAATTATATGATGTTATTCAGCAACAGGCACTGTCATGGCACATTGGTAGGGCTGAAGTTGAAGAAATCGATCAGCTCAATATTTTGTATGCCACCATGTTGGCAATGCAGCGGGCTGTGTTAGGTTTGTCAGTAAAACCTGAGCTAGTGCTTATTGATGGCAATCGCTGTCCTGAGCTTCCTTATCCAAGCCAGGCTGTTGTTAAAGGTGATTCTCAAGTGCCAGCCATTGCGGCAGCCTCTATTTTAGCCAAAGTGACTCGAGACCGTGAAATGCTCGCCCTGGATCAACAGTATCCTGGCTATGGTATTTCTAAGCATAAAGGTTATCCAACCAAAGCACATTTAGCAGCACTTGAGAAACTAGGAGTTGCTCCTATCTATCGACGCTCATTTAAGCCAGTAAAAAAATTAATGGAAAGCTGAACTTCCTGAATAAAGTTGCTTAAGGTGGTGCATCCAGTACTAAATGGGCTTGGCTCTGCCAGCGTTGGAGGTATTCCTCTAATAACTCTTTTTCCAGATTTGTATTTTTTTGGCTTTTAATGAAGTTACTCAGGTGCTTGGGGAGATTGCCCTTAAGGCAGGGGGATTTTAAAGCAAAGGTGTAATATAGCGGCTCAGAGTTAATATAATTAGCAAAGTGGCGTAGTTCCTGGCTAATACCCATGGCTTTGGCATAGGCAAGTCCAGGATATAGCTCATAAACAACGTAGTCTGCTCGTTTTGCTAATAAAAGCTTGAAAGCAATTTCTAAAGAGCGAACCCCATAAAGAGCAAGATGGTCCTGGGCATACTGGTCAAACTTTTGGCCAAAACTGTTGTTAATTAGTGTTGCCCCGCGTTTGTTTTTTAGGTCATTCCAGTGATTAAACTTAAAGCCTTTGCCGCTTGGCACAAATACAACATTTGCTACCTGCGTGTAAGCAGGCTTAACGTATTCCATGTAAGTTGTACGTTCAACAGTTAGAAAAGCGCCAGCCAGCATATCCAGTTCATTTGCTTTTACTTTTGCCTGGGCTCGAGACCAAGGGCCTACATAAACTGCATTCACTTTTATGTTTAAGTCTGCTACTGCTTGCTTTAACAGTGCTATGCTAACGCCGGTTAGCTGTTTAGGATTGGCGCGATCACGCCACAATAAAGGTGGGTATTCAGGATTGCCAGAAACCTTTAGTTGAGAGCACTTTGTGGCATGGGACTGATTCGATATGCTTATTAACATCAACACAACAATTAAGCAAACTAGTCGGTGTTGTAGTATTTGTTGTGGACTAGAGCAAAGCATTGGTGTGACTCTACAAGTTCGTCAGTATTGTTGTATTTCGTGCAGTTAGTAATGAAAACACACTTTTTTCCCTGGTGCGAGTGTTTTAGCTCCCCAGCACGCCGACTGCTTAATTTACAGAATGCACTACTGGCAAATAAATTTGGGTTTTATAAAATAGCCTGCTGCTATGCAATATCAATTGCTGAATTTAAGTTGGTGAAAAGGTTGCCAATTAAACTTCAGAACTAAAAGTAATTAGCTTTATGTTTATTCGTTGAGGCTTTAGAGGACTGCATGTCTAATAATCTGCCAAGTTTTGTTCATCTTCGGTTGCATACAGAGTATTCACTGATTGATGGCATTGTAAAGATCAAACCCTTAATTGCTAAAACAGTAGCTAAGGGGATGCCAGCGGTTGCCATTACCGACCAGATGAATTTATTTGCTTTGGTTAAGTTTTACAAAGCAGCTTTGGCAGCAGGTATTAAACCAATTTGTGGCGCTGATGTTTGGTTGGAAAATGATGAGCAGGATAGCTCTCCACTTCCAATGTTGCTGTTGATTCAAAATCAAGAAGGGTATCGTAATTTAACCGAGCTGATTTCTCAGGCCTATCAAACTAATCAGCACCATGAAAAAGCCATTATGAAAAAGCAGTGGCTTAAAGATAAGTCTGCAGGGTTAATTGCTATTTCAGGGGGAAAGCTCAGCGAAATTGGTCAAGCATTATTGGCAGGCCATCAACAACAAGCAGAAGCACTGATTAAAGAGTGGCAGACTATTTTTCCCAACCGATTTTATATAGAGCTGCAGCGTACTGGTCGAGAAAATGATGAAGTGTATTTACATGCAGCTGTAGCGCTTGCTGAAACTTGTAACTGCCCTGTTGTTGCAACTAATGATGTACGGTTTTTACACGAAGAAGATTTTGATGCCCATGAAGCGCGGGTTTGTATTGGGGAAGGGAGGGTCTTAGACGACCCGCGTCGTCCACGATTATATAGTGAACAACAATATTTACGCTCACCAGAGGAAATGATTGAGCTGTTTGCTGATATACCTGAAGCGCTGGCCAATACAGTGGAAATTGCCAAACGTTGTACTATTGAAGTGCAGTTAGGCAAATATTTTTTGCCAGAATATCCAGTACCTGATGGCAAAACCATAGATCAGTTTTTCCGTGAGTTTTCCCATCAGGGGCTTGAAGAGCGCTTGGCTTTAACCTTAGATCCTTCTGCTGCTGATTATGAAATACGTCATCAGCAGTATATTGATCGGCTGAATTTTGAGTTGAATATTATTCTGCAGATGGGATTCCCGGGGTATTTCCTGATCGTGATGGACTTTATCCAGTGGGCAAAAAATAATGGCGTACCAGTGGGGCCTGGCCGGGGGTCGGGTGCGGGTTCCCTGGTTGCCTATGCGCAGAAAATTACGGACCTTGATCCCCTTCAATACGACTTACTGTTTGAGCGGTTTTTGAACCCTGAGCGGGTGTCAATGCCTGACTTTGACGTTGACTTTTGTATGGATGGCCGGGATCGAGTCATTGATTATGTGGCACAAAACTATGGTCGTGATGCGGTATCCCAAATTATTACCTTTGGTACTATGGCCGCGAAGGCGGTAGTTCGAGATGTCGCAAGGGTACAAGGTAAATCCTATGGGTTAGCGGATAAACTGTCGAAAATGATTCCCTTTGAAGTAGGGATGACGCTAACCAAAGCTTATGAGCAAGAAGAAACCATCCGTGAATTTCTAACCAGTGATGATGCTGCCCAAGAAATTTGGGAAATGGCCTTAAAACTGGAAGGTACCACTCGAAATGTAGGGAAGCACGCCGGTGGTGTTGTTATCGCACCCACCAAACTGACCGACTTTGCCCCCCTTTATTGTGATGAGGAAGGGCATGGCTTAGTTACCCAATTTGATAAGGATGATGTTGAACAAGCAGGCTTGGTTAAGTTCGACTTTTTGGGATTAAGAACCCTCACCATTATTGACTGGGCATTAGAAACCATTAATAAGCGTCGTGCCATTCAGAGTGAAGCGCCTATCGATATTAATCAGATCGATTTGACAGATGGGTTGGTGTTTAAGCTCCTCCAGCGAGCAGAAACAACTGCCGTGTTTCAGCTTGAATCACGAGGGATGAAAGAGCTTATCAAGCGGTTATTGCCGAGTTGCTTTGAGGATATTATCGCGTTAGTGGCACTGTTCAGACCTGGCCCATTGCAGTCGGGGATGGTAGACGACTTTATTAACCGGAAGCATGGTCGCGCCACAGTAGAATATCCGCATCCTGATTTGGAACCTGTATTATCTAATACCTATGGAGTAATCCTGTATCAGGAACAGGTCATGCAGATTGCTCAGGTGTTGGCCAATTACTCTCTGGGCCAAGCAGATATGTTGCGTCGGGCAATGGGTAAGAAAAAACCTGAAGAAATGGCCAAGCAGCGGGAAATTTTTAATAAGGGGGCCTCGGACAATAACATTCCTGCGGAGCAAGCGACTTATATATTCGACTTGATGGAAAAGTTTGCTGGTTATGGTTTTAACAAGTCCCACTCAGCAGCTTATGCGCTAGTTTCTTATCAAACGGCTTGGTTAAAGGCGTATTTTCCCGCCGAATTTATGGCTGCAGTACTGTCATCAGATATTCACAATACTGACAAAGTGGTGATTCTGATTGAAGAGTGCCGCTCAATGAAATTGCATATTGCGCCACCCGATGTAAATGTTAGTGAATATAAATTCACTGTTAATGATCAGAATGACATCGTCTATGGCTTAGGGGCTATCAAAGGGGTTGGTGAAGGCCCAATTGAAGCTATTGTTGATGCGCGTAAAAAAGAGGGAGCCTTTAAGGATTTATTTGATTTTTGTAAACGCATTGATGGCAAAAAAATCAACAAACGGGTAATGGAAGCGTTAATTCGTTCTGGGGCGTTGGATCTGTTAGGGGCGCAACAATACCAGGAAAAATCTCGGCTGGGTAAAAATCGCGCAGTATTATTAGCCGCTATGGAAGATGCCTTAAAAGCGGCTGATCAAGCAGCAAAAAGCCAGGATAGTGGTCATGCTGATTTATTTGGTGAGATTTTGTCTGAAACAGAGCAAGACTGTTATGAGTATTATCACAATACTTATGAGTGGAGCGATAAACAACGTTTGCAAGGGGAAAAAGAAACCCTTGGGCTTTATTTAACTGGCCATCCTATTGATCAGTATGAGTCTGAAATTAAGCATATTATTAGAAGCCGCATTGTTGATTTGAGACCAGCTAGAGAAAGCCAATATATTGCTGGGTTGATTGTTGCGTTGCGAGTGATGCGTAATAAGCGTGGGCAGAAAATGGCGTTTATTACTTTGGATGACCGTACTGCAAGAATTGAAGTCTCGGTATTTTCAGATCAATTTGAGCAATATCAGCAGCAATTGGAAAAAGACGCACTGGTAATAATTGAAGGCGAAGTCAGTCATGATGACTACACTAACAATCTAAAAGTGCGGGCCAAGTCTCTAGCTAACTTAACCGAGGCGCGTAGTAAATATGCTAGGCAGCTTCAAGTAGTCTTATCTGAGCAAGGCTGCCAGCCTGGTTTTGTAGAATTGCTGGCCAAACTGCTGGCGGATCATAGAGGTGAGCTACCCATTACCATTGAATATCAAAAACAAGATGCTAAGGCTAAATTGGTGCTGGCTAATCAATGGTGGATATCGCCAACTGATGAATTAATCCAAGCTCTTAAGCAGCAATATGGTAAGCATGCCGTCGAGTTACAGTATAAATAAATTGTTTAGTCATAAACCGGGTCTGTTGTGTAACTGCACTCGACTAAGTAGTCACAATCACGTATCTTATGCTCCTTTTTAGTTGGGCATAATCCGTTAGCAGCCACCGTTATAGTAAGGCAAGAATTACGACTATGAACCCCCAATACCTAGACTTTGAACAGCCAATTGCAGAGCTGGAAGCCAAAATAGAGAGTTTAAGTTCTCCAGAGCAAAATGCTATTGATTTTGCTGAAGAAATAAAAAGGCTTAAAGAGAAAAGTAAACTGAGAACTCAGCAAGTTTTTAGTAAGCTAACAGCCTGGCAGAGAGCGCAAGTTGCAAGGCATCCTCAGCGTCCTTACACTTTAGACTATATTGAACATATTTTTTCTGATTTTGATGAGTTGCATGGTGACCGCAAGTTTGCTGATGATTTATCCATTGTGGGTGGTATTGGTAAACTGGAAAATCAGCCCGTGATGATTATTGGTCATCAAAAAGGCCGCGATGTAAAGGATAAAGTACGCCGCAACTTTGGTATGCCAAAGCCAGAGGGTTATCGAAAAGCATGCCGGTTAATGGAGTTGGCCGAGCGGTTTAGAATACCTGTACTGACGTTTATTGACACACCAGGAGCATATCCAGGGATTGATGCAGAAGAGCGTGGTCAAAGTGAAGCCATTGCTTATAACTTAGCGGTTATGTCTCGGCTGAAAACTCCGATTATTTCCACTGTTGTTGGTGAAGGTGGTTCAGGTGGAGCATTGGCTGTGGGTGTTTGTGATCATTTGATGATGTTGCAGTACTCTACTTATTCAGTTATTTCTCCAGAAGGTTGTGCTTCCATTTTATGGAAGAGTGCTGAAAAAGCAGCCGATGCAGCTGAGGCCATGGGGATTACTGCTGATCGTTTATTAGAGCTTGGCTTTGTTGATCGGCTAATTCCAGAGCCACTGGGTGGGGCTCATCGTGATCCTGTACAGATAGCGGCTAATATTAAAGAGTCGCTGATTAAAGAATTGGATGTGTTAAAGCGCCACTCAATTGATGAACTATTGGATTTACGATACAAGCGTCTGATGTCGTATGGTTCGTTTGGCCAGTAAAAACTGAGTAGATTTTTTGACAAAAAGCCGGCTATTTAGTCGGCTTTTTAGTGTTGGTATCTTGTTGAACTGAAAGCAAATAACTCTTCATGGACTTGCCCCAGTTATACTGCCAAAACCTGGAACGATTGCTAGCTGCCTATAGCCCCACACGCCTGGTAGTAGCTTTCAGCGGTGGGTTGGATTCAGCCGTTTTGTTGGACTTAACCTGTCAGTTTGCTACCAAGCACCAATTACCTTTGGTGGCTTTTCATGTTAATCATGGCTTAAGCCCCAATGCACAGCAGTGGCAGAATAACTGCCACAGAGTCGCTACTGAGTCGGGTTGTGATTTTGTTGTAAGAAAGGTCATAGTTAAATCTGTTGGCAAAGGTGTTGAGGAGGCTGCCAGGGCTGCTCGCTATCAAGTATTTGAAGAGTTTTTAGCTGCAACTGATGTACTACTGTTAGGCCATCATTTGCAGGATCAATTGGAAACCCTGTTATTTCGTTTCTGTCGTGGTTCAGGAGTGGCGGGCTTGGCAGGTATGCCTGCAAGCCGTGCCATTGGTAAGAGCCATTTAGTCAGGCCTTTGCTGGCATATACCAAATCTGACTTGCTTCACTATGCTCAGCAGCATCAATTAACTTGGGTGGAAGACGAGTCCAATGCCGTGCTGGATTTTAGTCGCAACTTTTTGCGCCAAGAAGTTTTGCCAAAGCTGGAATGTCACTGGCCATATTTATCTCGTCAACTAAAGAATACCAGAGAACACTGTCAGGATGCAGCAAGTATACTTGAGGATATGGCCCATTTAGATTATCAAGCCACACTGATTTCCCCTCTTGAACACTGGCGTAAAGGATTGCTTGCTCAGCCATTAAATTGCCAGCAATTACTAAAGTTATCATCCCCCAGGCGACATAACTTGATTCGCTTTTGGCTTAAACCCTTGGGTATTAATATTACTCGACCATTACTGCAGGAGTTTGAAAACTCTTTGCTTATCGCCGCAGACGATGCAATGCCAACTATTACTGTTGGCAACGGCCAACAAAAGGGAGTTCTTAAACGTTTTCAAGAATGCCTATTTTTCTTGCCTGAGGGTTTAGCGAGTTGGTTGCCAGTTAACCAGCAGCTGGACTGGAATTGGCAGGTACATAAAACAATTAAACTAGTGGAAAATGGTCAGTTACTTTGCCGTCAGGCTGAGAATGAAATCAGTGCAGCCAAGCTGGAGGGTAAAGTCCTGACGGTTGCCTATCGTGAACAGGTGTCTATAGGTAAGTTTGCTGTACCTGGACGTCAGGGGCGTAAAACCTTAAAGCGTTGGCTTCAGGCATATCAAGTTCCACCCTGGCTGAGAGAGCGCTGGCCTTTATTGCTTGCTGGTGGTGAGCTGGTTGCTATACCAGGCATACTGGTTAATGAGTCCTTTGCTTGTAAAGGGGGGGAGTCAGGCGTTTCGTTTCATTGGGAGTTTTAGAGCCACTTATTCTCTACTACTAACTAGTAGTTCTCTAAGCTAATGATAAATTGAGGTTACGAGTAGATTCTGGTATTCTGGCGTCCCATCTTGTGATGACCAGTCACCCTCCACATCTAATGGTCATAAACCGCTAACATTAACTAACTTCTGCAGGTTTTTCATGACGCGCTACATATTCGTCACTGGTGGTGTTGTTTCTTCATTAGGAAAAGGCATCGCGTCAGCATCTCTGGCGGCTATTCTGGAAGCTCGTGGTTTAAATGTCACGATGCTTAAGTTAGACCCTTATATTAACGTTGATCCGGGAACAATGAGTCCTTACCAGCATGGTGAGGTATTTGTTACTGAGGATGGTGCTGAAACTGACCTGGATCTTGGTCATTATGAACGGTTTATTCGTACGACAATGACCCGTAATAACAATTTCACCACTGGTCGTATTTATCAGGATGTACTACGCAAAGAGCGACGCGGTGACTACCTGGGTGGCACAGTTCAGGTGATTCCTCACATTACTGATGAAATAAAGCGACGTGTCATTAAAGGTGCCGGTGATGCCGATATTGCTTTAGTGGAAATTGGCGGTACGGTGGGTGACATTGAGTCACAGCCCTTCTTGGAAGCGGTTCGTCAACTAAAAGTAGAGCTAGGTCAGGATAGAGCTTTACTAATGCACTTAACGCTGGTGCCGTACATCGCGACTGCCGGAGAAACTAAAACCAAGCCAACCCAGCATTCTGTAAAAGAGTTGCGCTCCATTGGCTTGCAGCCGGATATTTTGGTGTGTCGTTCAGACCATCATATAGACTCTGGCTCAAGACGCAAAATTGCCTTGTTTACCAACGTTGAAGAGCGTGCAGTTATTGCATTAGAAGATGCAGACTCTATTTATAAAATTCCTCGTATGCTGCATAAACAAGGGCTGGATGACATTATCGTTGACCGTTTTCGAATGGAGTGCCAGCCTGCTGACCTAAGTGAGTGGGATGCTGTGGTAGAGGCTGAAGCAAGCTCAGAGCATGAAGTGACAATTGCTATGATTGGCAAGTACATGGATTTGCTCGATGCTTACAAGTCGCTAATTGAAGCAATGAAACACGCGGGGTTGAAAACCCACACAAAGGTGAAACTGGTTTATATTGACTCTGAGCAGCTGGAAACCGAAGGGCTAGATGCCTTGGATGAAGTGGATGGTATTTTAGTGCCTGGTGGCTTTGGTCAGCGAGGGGTTGAGGGTAAAATTAAAGCGGTGCAGTATGCCCGGGAAAATAAAATCCCTTATCTTGGTATTTGTTTAGGGATGCAAGTAGCGGTTATTGAGTTTGCACGCCATGTGGCGGGTTTAACTGATGCACATAGCTCAGAGTTTGATAAATCCACCCAGCACCCAGTGGTAGGCTTGATTACCGAGTGGACAACAGCTGAAGGTGAAGTAGAAACCCGTAGTGATGATTCTGACTTAGGCGGAACCATGCGCTTAGGTGCTCAGGCTTGTCAGTTGAAACCTAATTCAAAAGCCCATCAGGCTTATGGTAAGGATATTATTCTTGAGCGTCACCGTCATCGTTACGAAGTCAATGATAATTTCGTGGCGCAGCTTGAAGCGGCTGGTTTGGTGATTTCTGGGCGTTCAGTAGACAATGCCCTTGTTGAAATGGTTGAGGTGTCAGATCACCCCTGGTTTGTTGCCTGCCAGTTTCATCCGGAGTTTACTTCAACACCTAGAGATGGGCATGGCTTGTTTACTGACTTCGTAAAAGCGACTCTATCCAATAAAGCTTCAAAGTAAATGTTAAGCTTATTAATGGTGCATTTAGTAAAGTGACGAGTATTTAATAAAATGCACCACACGAGGAAAGTTAGTAGATTGTTAAACAATTGAGATAGTGTATATGAGCCAGAAGATTATTAAAGTTGGCAACATTCAAGTAGCTAATCATCTGCCTTTTGTCTTATTTGGTGGTGTCAATGTGCTAGAGTCGCGAGATCTGGCTATGACAGTTGCCGAACATTTTGTCAAAGTGACGGAAAAACTGGATATTCCCTATGTTTTTAAAGGCTCATTTGATAAAGCTAATCGCTCGTCTATGCATTCTTATCGTGGGCCGGGATTAGAGGAAGGACTAAAGATTTTACAGGAAGTTAAAGACACCTTTATGGTGCCTGTCATTACAGATGTGCATGAGCCTTATCAGGCTGCACCCACAGCAGAGGTGGCAGATATTATTCAACTACCTGCCTTCTTATCCAGACAAACTGATTTGGTTGTTGCCATGGCAAAAACAGGTGCTGCAATTAATATCAAAAAAGCACAGTTTTTAGCGCCTCATGAAATGAAGCATATTTTGACTAAATGCGAAGAAGCAGGTAATGCCCAATTGATGCTTTGTGAGCGTGGCACTATGTTTGGCTATAACAACTTGGTGGTAGATACATTGGGTTTTGGCTTAATGAAAGCTATGAACTACCCCGTTATTTTTGATGTGACTCATGCACTGCAGCGACCTGGAGGGCGGTCTGACTCAGCAGATGGCCGTCGTAGTCAGGTTAATGAGTTAGCGAAAGCTGGGATGGCAACGGGCTTGGCAGGATTGTTTTTAGAAACCCACCCTGATCCCAATCAGGCAAAATGCGACGGGCCTTGTGCACTAAAACTTGATAAATTACAGCCTTTCTTAGAACAACAAAAAGCACTTGATGAGCTGGTAAAAAGCTTTCCTGAAATTGACACTGAATAATTTGCCTAGAAAAGTTTTGGAGTTAACTCACAATGATTGAAATTGTTGATATTAAAGCCCGTGAAGTGTTGGATTCGAGGGGGAATCCGACAGTTGAAGCTGATGTTATTGTAGCGGGTGACTTTATTGGTTCGGCTTGT
This sequence comes from Spartinivicinus ruber, assembly GCF_011009015.1. Taxonomy (NCBI): domain Bacteria; kingdom Pseudomonadati; phylum Pseudomonadota; class Gammaproteobacteria; order Oceanospirillales; family Zooshikellaceae; genus Spartinivicinus; species Spartinivicinus ruber. The sequence goes on along the minus strand of NZ_CP048878.1, from coordinate 4,765,018 downwards.
GCTCCCTCAGGTGCATCAACAGGTTCGAGAGAGGCTTTAGAACTACGCGATGGTGATAAAAGCCGTTATTTAGGCAAAGGGGTTCTAAAAGCGGTTGCAGCCGTGAATGAGCAAATTAAGCAAGCATTATTAGGAATGGATGTGACTGATCAGCGTGCACTAGACAATAAAATGCTAGCGCTGGATGGTACTGAAAATAAATCTAAGTTAGGTGCTAATGCCATTTTGGCAGTTTCTTTAGCAGCGGCTAAAGCGGCGGCGGCAGCTAAACAAATACCTCTGTATCAGCATATTGCAGACATTAATGGCACAACCGGACAGTACAGTATGCCTGTTCCCATGATGAATATTCTTAACGGTGGTGAGCATGCAGATAATAATGTCGATATTCAGGAATTTATGGTGCAGCCTGTTAGTGCCCCGTCATTTCGTGAAGCGCTACGGGTTGGCGCAGAAATTTTCCACGCTTTAAAATCTGTATTAAAAGCCAAAGGCTTAAATACGGCAGTTGGTGATGAAGGTGGCTTTGCACCTAATTTGCCGTCTAATGAAGCAGCGCTTGAAGTGATTGCTGAAGCTGTTGAGAAAGCAGGTTATAAATTAGGTGAAGATGTTACGCTGGCATTGGACTGCGCTTCTTCAGAGTTTTATCGCGATGGCCAATATCAGCTCTCTGGTGAAGGAAAAACGTTTACCAGTGAAGGTTTTGCAGATTATTTAGCGGAACTTACGGATAAATACCCCATTATTTCGATTGAAGATGGAATGGATGAAAGCGACTGGGATGGTTGGGCTGTGTTAACCAATAAAATTGGTGATAAAACTCAGCTAGTCGGTGATGATTTATTTGTTACCAATACTAAAATTCTCAAGCGTGGTATCGATGAGAAAGTTGCTAACTCTATTCTAATTAAATTTAATCAAATTGGCTCCCTGTCAGAAACCCTGGATGCAATTAATATGGCGAAACAGGCAGGGTATACTGCAGTGATTTCCCATCGTAGCGGTGAAACTGAAGATGCCACTATTGCTGATTTAGCTGTAGCCACTGCTGCAGGGCAAATTAAAACAGGCTCGCTATGCCGTTCTGATCGTGTTGCTAAATACAACCAGTTATTACGTATTGAAGAGCAGTTGGGAGATCAGGCTCCTTATAAAGGTAGAGCAGAATTTAAAGCCTAGTTGATCTTCACGAATGACCATAAATACCAAATTAGGGGGCATTGCCCCCTAATTTGTTTTATATGTAAAGTGCTTACCGTATTTTGCGTATGCACCACTAGGCGCTGATGAGTTAAAATGAAAATATAATTATGGGCTTAATACCTTATGAAATGGCTAACTGGATTATTAGTGTTGATATTGGCTCTGTTGCAATACCGGCTTTGGTTTAGTGATACAGGTGTGGTACGTCTGTGGCAGACCCAGCAACAAATTACTGCACAACAGCGAGAAAACCAAGGGCTTTATCAGCGCAATCGGGTATTAGAAGCAGAAGTTGTAGAGTTACAAAATGGCTTAGATACCATTGAAGAATTAGCACGAAGCCAACTAGGTATGATTAAACAAGGCGAACAATTTTATTTAGTTGCTGAGTAATAGTCATAAAATTTAGTAAAAGCGAATGATTTTTCTGTTACTTAAAGTTATTTACTAAAAATCATTTGCGAAGAGAAAAGCAGTTGATGACATCCAACCCTAGTTCATGCTGGGCCATTGTTCCTGCAGCCGGTATTGGTAGTAGGATGCAACAAAATAAACCCAAGCAATATTTGGAAATCAATGGCCAGTCGATTCTTAGTCATACATTGACTCGGTTGCTGCAGTTTCCCTTTCAGAAAATTATTGTCGCTGTGGCTGCTGATGATCAATGGTTTGATCAGTTACCTGTCAGTAAGAATGTCAGAGTTATAAAAATTGAGGGCGGTGCAGAACGCTACCAGTCTGTGGCAAATGGGCTGAACTGGTTAGCTAATTGTGCTACTGCGAAGGATTGGGTGATGGTTCACGATGCAGCCAGACCATGTATTCGTCAGGAAGAGATTCAAAAACTTTATCAAGCGTTAGTTGATCACCCTGTGGGTGGTTTATTAGGGGTTCCAGTCAAAGATACCATAAAGGCTGTAAATACTAAGAAAGAGGTCAAGCAAACAGTTTCGCGAGAAAATCTTTGGCAGGCTCAAACCCCACAAATGTTTCGATTTGGACTATTAAAACAGGCACTAACTGAAGCATTAACAAAAACCCAATTGGTAACGGATGAAGCATCTGCCATTGAGCTGTTGGGTTATTTACCACAAATGGTGGAAGGGCGTGATGATAATTTAAAAATCACACGACCAGTGGATTTACCGTTAGCTGCTTTTTGTCTGGAGCATCAGACAGGCGACGTGTAAATGTTCAAAATAATTAAGAACAGGTCAATTAGAGCAGTTAATAGAGAGAGCAACATGAGAATCGGTCATGGCTTTGATGTACATAAATTTGGTCCAGGTGATGCTATCACCATTGGTGGAGTAAAAATTCCTTATAGCCAAGGGTTGATTGCCCATTCAGATGGTGATGTATTAATTCATGCGCTATGTGACGCATTATTAGGAGCTGCTGCTTTAGGTGATATTGGTCAGCACTTTCCTGATACTGATCCTCAATTTGAAAATGCTGACAGTCAACAACTGTTGACTCATGTTTATCAGTTGGTCAAGAAACAAGGCTGGCAACTACTGAATGTTGATATGACGATAATTGCCCAAGCTCCCAAAATGTCACCTTTTATTCCTCAAATGAAGGATTGTCTACAGCAGCTGCTGTCTGCAGGCAATAACCAGCTCAATATCAAAGCGACTACCACTGAAAAGTTAGGCTATACCGGTCGTAAAGAGGGGATTGCTGCCCATGCAGTAGTATTATTGGAGGCAATCTCTTGAGCTGGTTAGATTTTACTGAGCTAGCGAGGGCCCATGGTAAAGCTCTGACAAAAGCGGTGTTTAAAGCACAGTGCGAAGACTTTGTGGTTGAAGAGGTATTGGGTATTACTCCAACCGAAGAGGGTGAGCACGAGTTACTGTGGGTAGAAAAAATTGGACAGAATACTGCTTGGGTTGCCAAGCAACTGGCTGCTTATGCAGGTATACAACAACGACAAGTTAGTTATTGTGGGTTAAAAGACCGTCAGGCAGTAACCCGTCAATGGTTTAGCTTGCATTTACCTGGTAAACAGGGGCCTGACTGGCAGCAGTTAAATCTTGATGGAGTTAATATCCTGAAGGTTGTACGCCATCAACGTAAATTGGCCAGAGGTTGTCATGCAGGTAATCAGTTTGTTATTCGGTTAAAAGAGGGTGTGGTTGCTGAAAAAAAATTGATAGAACGGATAAGTCGTATTCAGGCGCAAGGAGTACCCAATTATTTTGGTGCTCAGCGGTTCGGCTATGATAATCATAATTTAACTAGGGCCGAGCAATGGTTTTCAGGTGAGTGGCGACCGAAAAAGAATCAACAAGATATTTATTGGTCTGCAGCCAGGGCCTATATTTTTAATAAAGTATTAAATTTTCGTGTCAAGCATCACTTATGGGCTGAGCTGATAAAAGGTGACGTATTGCAATTTAATGACAGCAATACCCTTATTTTACCGGATAAAATTGATGATGCGGCAAAGGTAAAGTGGCAACAAGCTGAATTGATTGCCACGGGTCCATTGTGGGGAAAAGGGCATTTGCTTAGCCAGGAGCAGGCGGCAGAAATTGAAAACAACCTGGCAGAGGAAGAACAATTGTTGACTGATGGTTTGGTGGCAGGAGGAGTCGCCATGGCCAGACGGTCACTAGTGGTTTATCCTCAACAGCTTGTTTGGCAGCAACAACAAGATAATATTGAGATTTCGTTTTATTTACCAAAAGGGGCTTATGCTACAGCTGTCGTTCGTGAGCTGGTTGACTGGTAAACAGATAGTACTTGTATACAAATGAAATTATTGCTTTCAAATGATGATGGAGTATTTGCTCCTGGTCTTGCCGCATCCCACCAGGCTTTGTGTAGTCGTTTTGACTGTCAGGTGGTGGCACCTGATCGAGATAGAAGTGGTGCCAGTAGCTCCCTCACCCTTGATCAGTTATTACGCCCGGAAGTCCATAGTAATGGCTTTATTAGTGTGAATGGCACACCCACCGATTGCGTTCATTTAGCAATTAATGGAATGCTTGATCATATACCTGATATGGTTATTTCAGGGATTAATCTAGGGGCTAACCTGGGAGATGATGTACTTTATTCAGGTACGGTGGCAGCTGCTTTTGAAGGACGGTTTCTTGGCCATCCGGCGATTGCAATTTCGCTGTGTTCTCGCTCCGTAATGCACTTAGCTACTGCTGCTCAAGTTATACGGCAGTTGGTAGAGGGCATCAGTGAACTGCAGTTGCCTGAGAGAAGTGTACTTAATGTTAATGTGCCCGATTTACCGCTAGCTGAACTTAAAGGGGTTTTATTGACTCGGTTGGGGCATCGGGCAAGGCCTGCTAAACCAGCCAAATTGACAGATCCAAGAGGTAATGAAGGCTATTTTATTGCTACGGTGGGTGACGCAGAAGATGCGGGAGAAGACACTGACTTTTTTGCGGTTGAGCAGGGTTATGTTTCTGTTACTCCACTACAAGTAGATAAAACCCATTACCAAGCATTCTCTCATGTTGAACCTTGGTTGGAGGCCTTGCTATGAATGAGCTTATGCTTAATGGAATAGGCATGACTTCAAAGCGGACCCGTGAACGCCTGGTTAACCGCTTGAAAAAAGAGGGAGTCACCTCACGCCTAGTATTGAAAACAATTCAACAAACACCGCGACATATCTTTGTTGATGAAGCGTTATCCCACAGAGCTTATGAAGATACGGCATTACCTATTGGTTTTAGCCAGACTTTATCGCAACCCTACATCGTTGCCAGAATGACAGAGTTACTGCTGACAGGCAGCTCTTTAGGACGTGTTTTAGAAGTGGGCACGGGGTCTGGCTATCAAACCGCTGTGCTGGCTCAACTGGCAGATGAAGTATTTAGTGTTGAACGGATCAAGTCTTTACAGCTAAAGGCAGCTAAGCGGCTGAGTTTGCTAGGGCTTCACAATACTTACTTAAAAGTGGCTGATGGCCACCTGGGGTGGGAGCAACAAGCCCCTTTTGATGGCATTATGGTTACCGCTGCACCTCCTCAGTTACCTGAAGTATTAATCGATCAATTGGCTGTGGGGGGGCGGATGGTTGTTCCTGTTGGCAAAAACAGGGAACAAATGTTGTATCTCATAACCAAAACAGCAGCTGGAGTACAAGTAAGAGAAATAGAAAAGGTGCATTTTGTGCCTTTATTAGGTGGGCTCAAATAGTAAATTTACATGAGCTGCTGAATTGAAACAGTGAGCTGAGTGAAAAGAGAAAATTTTTAAATAGTTAAAAGTATTTGTTCAAGATAAAACAGTATGGGTTGAAATAATTATTCTAGAAACAAATTAAATTGAATAAATTATTCGAATTGAAGTGAATAGTCGGTGGATTTTCTGCCATGAGTTAGCTCAAACAAGGTTTATAGCATGAGTCAAAAGCTGAAGTATGCTGCGTTATTTACGAAAGGGATGGCGATGGGGGCCGCTGATGTGGTGCCAGGTGTTTCAGGTGGCACCATTGCTTTTATTGTTGGTATTTATGATCGTTTGCTTCAGTCTGTTAGCCATATTAATCATCATGCTATTCGGCTTTTATTTACTAAAGGCTATAAAGCGGCTTGGGAATATATAGACGGCAGTTTTCTCTGTACACTGCTAGCAGGTATTGTTTTCAGTATTTTAACATTGGCTAGAGTTATCAGTTATTTGTTAGCCACATATCCCATTTTATTGTGGTCTTTTTTCTTTGGTTTAATTGTCGTTTCCTCATTTTATGTTGGAAAGGAAGTCAAACGTTGGCGTTTGGGTTGTATTGTAAGTGGGGTTTTTGGGGGGATGCTGGCTATTATCGTATCAACTGCCACACCAGCAGAAATGACTGCCAGTTATCCGATGTTTTTTTTAGGGGGAATGGTTGCCATTTGTGCCATGATATTACCGGGCATTTCCGGTAGTTTTATTCTGCTGTTATTTGGCTTATATGGACATGTGATGCTGGCAATTAAGGACTTTGATTTATTGGTTTTGGCGGTGCTTGCAGCAGGCTGCCTCTCGGGTTTGATGATGTTTTCAAACCTGTTGCATTGGTTATTAAACCATAAACGGGAAATCACACTGGCTTTTTTAACTGGCTTAATGGTGGGGTCGCTAAGTAAAGTGTGGCCTTGGAAACAAACGATTTCATACCGGCTAAATAGTCATGGAGAACAAGTACCACTTATTCAGCACAATGTGTTGCCTTGGCAGTTTCAAGCATCTACTGGTCAATCAGATCAACTGTTAGTGGCAATTACTATAATGTTAATGGCAGTGGTACTTGTAATAGCTGTTGATAAGGGACAAAAACTGCTGAAAGCACGTTTTGAAAATAGAGCAGATTGTAAAAATAGCACAATTTAAATAGTTTAATTAACTGTTTGATTAAAAATAAAATTTGGTAGTTTTTTAGATTTTTTTTTAGCAGAAATATATAGTTTTATTCTAGAAAGACATAACCAAACGGCTTAAATGATTGGGAAAAGTTTGAAAAATTTGTGATTTTGTTTGTATCTAAAAGTCAAAATATTGCACATTTTGTTTGCATGGTCTGTCTGGTTTCTTGTTTCGTTTTTGTTCCTGGCTGTGTCACAACAAAGACATATGCACCTGTTACTGATCGTACTCAACGCCCTAAAGTGACGCGTGGAGAGCATATTGTCAAGCCTGGAGAAACTCTTTATTCCATAGCTTGGCGCTATGGTTGGGACTACAGAACGTTAGCGGCTGCCAACAATATTAAGTCTCCCTATTTAATTCACCCACAGCAGCGAATTAGGTTATCAAGCACTATATTGTCTACAAAACAAACAGAAAGAGGCTTGCAGAAATTAACAAAAAAGCAACCAAAAAAAACGGTGAATGTAACAAAAGCCAAAAAACCGACGGCAAAAAGTGTAAAAAAGCGGACATCAAAATCAGGCAATATAGCTTGGATCTGGCCAGTAAAAGGTAGGGTAATTGAAAATTTTACTACAAAAGGTAAGGTTAATAAGGGTATTGATATTGGTGGAAAATTAGGTCAGCCTGTAAATGCAGCCGCGGATGGAAAAGTAGTGTATGCAGGTGGTGGTCTATTGGGTTATGGAAAATTGGTGATTATCAAGCATAACCATCAGTTTCTCAGCGCTTATGCCCATAATAGAAAACTGCTTGTCAAGGAAGGTGATAAGGTTCAGGCTGGGCAAAAGATTGCCGAAATAGGAGCGACAGGTACCACAATGGCGAAATTGCACTTCGAAATTAGGCAAAATGGCACACCTGTTAATCCCTTGAAGTTTCTGCCCAGATAATAATAAAACCTGGCGTTAAAACATGAACAGTGGGTCTTAATAGCTGTCATGGCTAAAAAAACAATAATTACTCCAACTACAACGCAGGATCACTGACTATGGCACTGAAAAGGGAACAAGTTGACTTTACGAACTATATCCACGAAGACGTTGAGGACTCGCACTTTAACGAAGAACGTGGTGATACCGATCATAGCTTAGAAAGCGACTCAGGGTTTTCTGAGAAGCACCCGAAAAATCGTTCATCAAATAAAAATAATAAAGAAAAAGAAGATGACGAAAGCTTTTATAAAAGCCTTGATGCCACTCAACTTTACCTCAATGAAATTGGCTATTCGCCACTCCTAACCCCTGAAGAAGAAGTACATTTTGCTCGTTTAGCCCTAAAAGGCGATGATGGGGGTAGAAAGCGAATGATTGAGAGCAACCTGCGACTGGTGGTGAAAATCTCCCGTCGTTATGTTAACAGAGGGTTGTCATTGCTCGATTTAATTGAGGAAGGTAATTTAGGTTTAATTAGGGCCGTTGAGAAATTTGACCCGGAAAGAGGTTTTCGTTTTTCAACTTACGCCACTTGGTGGATAAGACAAACTATTGAACGAGCCATTATGAATCAAACCCGAACTATTCGGTTACCGATTCATGTGGTGAAAGAATTAAATGTTTATTTAAGAGCTGCCCGAGAATTAACCCAAAAACTGGATCATGAACCTTCACCGGAGGAAATAGCCGATCTACTAGATAAACCAGTAGATGATGTGAAGCGAATGCTAGGACTTAATGAGCGGGTCACTTCGGTGGATACACCTCTGGGACCAGATTCAGATAAGTCAATTTTAGATACCATTTCTGATGAGCATGATTCTGATCCAGCTGAGCTGTTACAAGAATCAGACCTTAACAGTAGTATAGATAAATGGCTATCTGAGCTTTCCGAAAAACAGCGTGAAGTTGTTGCTCGTCGCTTTGGTTTAAGAGGTTATGAAACCAGTACTTTGGAGGAGGTTGGCCGAGAAATTGGTTTAACTCGAGAGCGGGTCAGGCAAATACAGGTAGAAGCGCTAAAAAGGCTACGCGTTATTCTTGAAAAACAAGGGCTTTCCAGCGAATCACTGTTTAGTTAACTACTAAAAGCTAATTCTGAAGGTCAGCAGTAACAGCAGGTAAGTTATACTGCTGGCCCCCAGATATACTAAACATATATTGATTGCGCAGGTTTATTAGCGAGCAGGTAAGTTGCTTACTTTTCTAAGTGCTGCAGTTTGCCTCCAACTCCATTCCACTCATCAGCGTCTGCTGGGGCATCTTTTTTCTCAGTAATATTGTCCCACACTTCTGCAAGTTGTGCGTTCAACTCAATAAACTCTTGTTGATCTTCTGGTACTTCATCTTCAGAAAAAATAGCATTAGCTGGGCATTCTGGCTCACATAAAGCACAGTCAATACACTCGTCTGGGTGGATCACCAAAAAATTGGGACCTTCATAAAAGCAGTCAACGGGGCAAACTTCTACACAGTCTGTGTACTTACACTTTATGCAGTTTTCACCAACAACGAATGTCATGGTGGGTTACTCCATTATTATTTAAATCAGGCTAATCAATTTATTGTGGAAACTGTAAACAAGCATAGTTGTTCTTGTTTAAGTATCCTGCAGGCAGCCCTCTATTTTTAGACTACCTGTCATTAAGGCTTTATAGGATGCAGCACTATATCAGTTATTAAAACAGCTTAATAGATAATTCCAGCTTATAAGCACCTAGTGTCTAGAAAAATTTTCCCTATAGTTAGATCGATTGGTGATTAGAGAAAACAAATGAAGCACTTAAAAATAAGCGCTGCATTTGCCCTTTAAATTTGATGCTTAAGCTTATATAGCAGTTCCAGTGCTTGGAGGGGAGTAAGGTCGTCCACATTAGTTTGCTGTAACTGGTCCACTACTGGGTGGTTTGCTGTTGCAAATAAATCAGACTGCAGTGGTGTTTCTGGGGCTACTGCTGGTGCTGATTTTTTTGTAGGTTGTGGCCGAGAACTCGTAGTTGTAATAGCTTCAGTTGTATCTATTTCTGACTCTACTGTGCTGGCAGATTCCAATTGCGCCAGTTTTTGTTTTGCTTGAGTGATGACTGGATGGGGTACGCCTGCCAGTTGTGCTACCTGTAAACCATAACTTTGGCTGGCTGGTCCCTCGTGAACTGCATGAAGAAAGACAATGCGGTCATCATGCTCAGTGGCATTCAAATGCACATTGGCCACATTAGTGACATGCTCTGGTAAGGCTGTTAACTCAAAATAGTGGGTGGCAAAAAGGGTGAAGGCTTTCACTTGGGTGGCCAAATATTCAGCACAAGCCCAAGCTAATGATAAGCCATCAAAGGTGCTGGTACCTCGGCCTACTTCATCCATTAGTACCAAACTGTATTCGGTTGCATTATGGAGAATATTGGCTGTTTCGGTCATTTCTACCATAAAGGTTGAGCGGCCTCCAGCTAAGTCATCTGAAGAGCCAATCCGGGTGAATATCCGATCAACAATACCAATAGTGGCTTTCGTAGCGGGTACAAAACTACCAATATGGGCTAACAAGGTAATCAACGCTGCCTGCCGCATATAGGTAGACTTACCTCCCATATTAGGCCCTGTAATAATTAACATACGGCGCTGGTTATCTAACTTTAAGTCATTAGCTACGAATGGTTCATCTAATACTTGCTCAACTACTGGATGGCGACCTTCACTAATTTGAATACCAGGCTTTGACGATAAGGTTGGTTTGGACAAGTTTAAATTGTCGGCACGTTCCGCTAGGTTTTGTAAGACATCCAGTTTAGCAATTGCTGCAGCGGTATCTTGCAAGGGAGCTAAATGCTCTAACAGTAATTCCAGTAAACCCTCATAAAGGGCTTTTTCTCTGGCCAGTGCCCGGCTTTTACTGCTTAGTGCTTTATCTTCAAACTCTTTTAATTCAGGGGTAATAAAGCGCTCGGCATTTTTGAGGGTTTGCCGACGAATGTAGTGAGTAGGGGCTTGTTCTGCCTGCTGGCGACTAATTTCAATAAAGTAGCCATGAACTCGGTTATAGCCCACTTTTAAAGTCGATAGTCCTGTTGCTTCTCTTTCTTGAGCCTCTAATTTCAGTAAGAATTCACTGGCATTTTCGCTGATATTGCGTAAGTCATCGAGCTCAGCATCATAGCCATCCGCAATAACACCTCCGTCACGAATGACCACGGGAGGGTTATCAACAATAGCTCTTTGTAGTAACGCAGCAAGTGTCGGATATTCACTAATAATCTGGCCCAGTTGCTGAATGAGAGGGGATTGAATATTAGCCAGCTGAACCTGTAACTCTGGTAATTGCAGAAGTGCATCCCTTAACTTTGCCAGATCCCGTGGTTTTGCGGAGCGGAGTGCTACCCGTGCTAGTACCCGCTCAATATCGCCAATTTGTTTCAATGCTTGATGTAATGGCTCATAGCTGTAGTCAGCCAATAAAGCACTTACTGCCTTCTGGCGCTGTTTGAGTTCAACTTGATTTCGTAACGGTCGGTTTATCCAGCGGCAAAGTAATCGGCTGCCCATCGAGGTGGCTGTTTTATCAAATACGGCTGCCAGGGTATTTTCTTTGCCTCCAGATAAATTGGTTACTAATTCTAAGTTTCTACGACTAGCGGCGTCTAAAATAACACTTTCTTCATGGCGCTCAATACTCAGCCCGCGAATATGAGGTAAAGCAGTTCGCTGGGTTTCTTTCGCGTATTGCATTAGGCACCCAGCAGCATCTATGGCAATGGTTAACTGGTCACAGCCGAACCCTGCTAGGTCATTGGTTTGAAACTGTTGGGTTAACATTTTAAATGCTGTTTCAAAATCAAAGTCCCATACTGGTCGACGGCGCACTCCTGATCTACTTTTAAGCTGCTCTAATAAAGGGCTGTCTTCACTCACTAATATTTCTGCTGGGTTTAATCGCTCTAATTCAGCTAAAAATGCCTCTTTTCCCGAGACTTCTGCCACCTGAAATCGGCCGCTACTGATATCTAATGTTGCAATGCCATATTGATTGTTATTTTGATGGAATGCTGCTAACAGATTGTCTTTACGCTCCTCCAGCAAGCTTTCGTCACTGACGGTTCCGGGGGTGATAACTCTTACCACTTTTCGTTCTACCGGACCTTTACTGGTAGCAGGGTCACCAATTTGTTCACAGATGGCTACTGACTCACCAAGTTTAACTAGCTTGGCCAGGTAGTTATCTGCTGAGTGGAATGGAATGCCAGCCATTGGAATTGGCTCTCCGCCAGAATTTCCCCGTGCAGTCAGGGTAATATCCAACAATTGAGAGGCTTTTTTGGCATCGTCATAAAAAAGCTCATAAAAATCACCCATCCGATAAAACACCAACTCATTGCGATGTTGCTGTTTGATCCGCAAATATTGCTGCATCATAGGCGTATGTTTTGAAGCTTGGGTTGTTACTTTTGCCATTGGATACTAATTGCTCTGTTGGTGACAGGAAATGGGGCGATAATTCTACGCAATTAATGGCTTTAGATTAAGCCTAGGATGTAACTTAATTTGGGAAAACAATTGTTGTATATATAGGATTCACTGATTAAATAGTCTGCAACTGACTTCTTAACGTAATTGATAGTCTTACGAAACTTGATAAAAGTGAAATGCGATGAGTGATGAAATAAAAGCACTTGCCCAGCAAGTAGGAACGTTTTTAATCGATCAGCAACTGAAGCTAATTACCGCAGAATCCTGTACCGGGGGTTGGGTCGCTCAAGTTGTGACTTCAATTGCAGGTAGCTCCAACTGGTTTGAAGGTGCGTTTGTCACTTACTCTAATGCAGCTAAACGGTCAATGCTGGAAGTTTCAGCACAATCCTTGGTTCAGTTTGGTGCAGTGAGTAAAGCAGTAGTAATCGAAATGGCAGATGGTGCCCTTGCTCACAGTGAAGCAGATCTTGCTGTTGCTATTAGCGGCATTGCAGGACCTGAAGGAGGAAGTGCAGAAAAACCAGTTGGCACAGTATGGATAGCTTGGCAACTGCATGAACATCCCACGATAACTTGCTGTTTTCATTTCTCTGGTGATCGTGAGCAAGTTCGTAAGCAAGCTGTGGTTGAGGCATTAAAAGGTATTCTACAGCACTTTAATAGTTAAACCTGTTGTTAAAAAATTGATTAACTTTTTTGCAAATTTTACTGGCTGAGTATAAAGTTGTATGAAATAATACTGTGTAAATATACAGTATCTCACTGATACTTACCAGATTACTAAATTGAATCTATAACTTATGAGGCGAGGTGAGTTAATGGATGATAACAAAAAGAAAGCGCTTAGTGCAGCGTTAAGTCAAATTGAACGTCAGTTTGGTAAAGGTGCCATTATGCGCATGGGTGACCATGAGCGTGAAGCTATTCCTGCCATATCCACTGGCTCACTGTCATTGGATATTGCTTTGGGGATTGGTGGCCTGCCAAGAGGGCGAATAGTTGAAATTTTCGGACCAGAATCTTCAGGTAAAACCACATTAACCTTGCAGGTCATTGCGGAAGCTCAGCGAAAAGGAGCTACCTGCGCATTCGTTGATGCGGAACATGCGCTAGATCCTGTTTATGCTGAAAAACTAGGGGTCAATGTGGATGATCTTTATGTGTCTCAGCCCGATACTGGTGAGCAGGCATTGGAAATTACTGACATGCTGGTTCGTTCTGGTGCGGTGGATGTGATTATTGTTGACTCAGTAGCGGCATTAACGCCCAAAGCAGAAATTGAAGGAGATATGGGTGATGCACATGTTGGCTTGCAAGCCCGACTAATGTCTCAAGCGTTACGTAAAATTACCGGTAATATCAAACAAGCGAATTGTCTGGTTGTTTTTATTAATCAAATCCGTATGAAAATTGGTGTCATGTTTGGCAGCCCTGAAACGACGACTGGTGGTAATGCTTTGAAGTTCTATGCATCAGTTCGGTTGGATATTCGTCGTATAGGCTCGGTTAAGCAGGGTGATGAGGTGATTGGGAATGAGACTCGGGTCAAAGTAGTCAAAAATAAAGTTTCACCACCATTTAAGCAGGCTGAGTTCCAAATTCTTTATGGTAAAGGTATTTATCATATGGGAGAGGTGGTTGATTTAGGTGTTAAACAAGGAGTTATAGATAAAGCTGGCGCATGGTATTCCTATAACGGTGATAAAATTGGCCAGGGTAAAGCTAATGCTGCTCAGTTCTTGCTGGATAATCCAGAAATAGCTACTGAAATCGAGCAAAAAATCCGTCAACACTTTGGTATAGAAACACCATCAAAGGAGACAGTTGTAGAAGAAGTGTAATGGTACGTTGTAGGAAATATTATAAATAACTTGTATCTACACTGATGAATAATTCCTCTCCTCATAAAATCCGACAAGCAGCCTTACGGCTGCTTGCTCGTCGTGAACATTCGACCCAAGAGTTAAAGCAAAAATTAAAAATGCGTTCCTTTATTGGAGAACAAGTGTCAGTCGTTTTAGATAGTCTCAGTGAAGAAGGTTACTTGTCTGATCAACGCGCAGCAGAGTCTATTTTTCGTCGGTGTGTTGAAAAAAACTTGGGGCCAAAACGCATTCAACTAGAAATGCAGCTAAAAGGCATTGAGCAATCAATGGTCGAGGCTGTGTTAGAAGCTAATCAGAAAATTGACTGGTTGCAATTAGCGGTTGCTGCATTAGCAAAAAAGTTTAATCCTGTAGCTGAATGGAGCGATGTAGCATTAATAGCAAAAAAGCAGCGCTATTTAATTCAACGTGGGTTTGACTATGATATAGTCCAGCAAGCACTAAAAACTGCATCTGAGTCATTCTTCTAGCCACCATATTTCATCAGATATCGAAAGTTTTGAGCATTCTGATGAGCTTTCATAAATCTTTGCAGAACACCAAATTGTTTTGACGAGGCTCTCAACAAGCAGGTGGTTGTGATATAGTACCCGCTTTTTTGTTGGTCTCCCTTGAAACTGGTTACTATGCAAGGCTGTTATGACTAGCCCCTATCTTTTAACTTGTTTTTAGTAGATCATAGGCCACCCATATAACCCTGTGAAAGTAAGCGGGTATTGTCAGTGGCGCATGGTGTGCCATGTTAGGCAGTAGTTTTGGCCGCTTGAATTGGGAAATAACGCTAGTCTCAATTATTATGCAGCAGTTAACTTTTTCAATTGAAAACTGGTCTGCCTGGGCTCCTGGCCTGAGCAATCAAGCCGCTTGGCAGCAGTGGGCTGAGGGGGCAACAGAGATACCAGTCACTGAAAATCAGCCGGATTTAGCTTGGTTACCAGCTAGGCAGCGAAGAAGATTAAGTCTGCAAGCTAAAATGGCTTTAGCTGTTGCTCATGAATGTCTGGAAAAAACTGAAGTTTCGTCAGTACGTACAGTATTTGCCAGTCGACATGGTGAGGCTCAGCGGATGCAGCATATGCTTCAACAATTAGCAGTAAATGAGCCTCTATCACCCACCGAGTTTGGTTTGTCAGTCCATAACAGCACTGCAGGATGGTATGGGGTATTATTCAATGATAATGCTGCTACAACCGCTTTGGCAGCTGGTAAGGATACTTTTCCTTGTAGTTTGATAGAAGCTGTATCGCAATTATCTACGCCTGGGGTGAATAGAGTACTGTTGGTATTTACCCATATGCCGTTGCCTGATTTTTATCAGGCGTTTCAGGATGAGTCCAGTTCTTATTTTAGCTTGGGTTTAATACTATCCCAGCAAGCAGGTAGACCAGTTCAGCTTAGTTATCAAAAGGCTGGCTCTCAGCAAAAGCAGTTAATCTCACCGGCATTGGCATTTATTCGCCTCCTGTTATCTGAAAATCAGCAGTTACAAGTAACCACTGATCGAATGGTGTGGCAGTACGAGCACTTGTAATGAAGAAGCTCTATTTGATCTGGCGAGTGCTAGCGACTGGTTTTAGCTTTTTATTGTTTGGCATTGGAGGTTTCTTATTAGCGCTATTGGTGTTTCCTCTAATTAACTTAATTTGGCGTGACCAATGGCTGCGGCGCTATCGTGCACAGCAATTGATTAGTTGGAGTTTTCGCTTTTATCTCAAGTTACTCGACTATTTAGGAGTAATGAGTTACGAAATCAAAGGGCTGGAAACCTTAAGAGCGGATAAGGGACGAATTATTATTGCAAACCATCCTTCCTTGCTGGATGTAGTATTATTGATTGCCGCCTTGCCACAAGCGGATTGTGTGGTAAAACAGGCGCTTTGGCGTAATCCGTTTTTACGTGGTGTGGTCAAAGCGGCTGGTTATATTAGCAATCAGGATACAGAGGCTCTTATTTTGCAATGTCGAGATTCGTTAAAAAAGGGCGGTTGTTTAATTTTATTTCCTGAAGGAACGCGCACCACTCCAGGTAAAGCTGTTCGGTTTCAGCGGGGTGCAGCTAATATTGCATTAAGAGCCCAAGCGGATATTCGCTTGGTAGAGATAAGTTGTCAGCCCACGACCCTAACAAAACAGGAAAAGTGGTATCAGGTTGCTGATCGAAAAGTAAAGTTCTTAGTTGAGGTTAAACGCCTGGTGGAAGTTCAACCGTTTCTTGCAGAAGCTGACGAGTTGCCCCTGGCCACCAGGCAATTAACCCGATATTTAGAAAGTCAGTACACATAAAGGTAGTAATTATGTCTAGCTTAAAGGAAGAGTTAAAACAGCTAATTGTTGATGTGTTGGATTTGGAAGATGTGGCACCAGAAGATATTGTTGATGACGAGCCATTATTTGTAGAAGGATTAGGGCTGGACTCAATTGATGCATTAGAGCTCGGTTTAGCATTGAAAAAGCGTTACAACATCAAAATTGAAGCTAATGCTGAAGATAATAAACAGCATTTTGCCTCAATTAACAGTCTTGCCGCTTTTATTGAAGCAAATAAGTGAGAGAGGAAGTAACCATGCAATCTCGTCAAGATATTTTAGCTGCACTTACTGAAATATTGGTTGAAAAGTTTGAAATTGACGAAGCGGATATTGTTCCTGAAGCAAACTTATATGAAGAGTTAGATCTTGATAGTATCGATGCAGTCGATCTGGTTATTATGCTCCAAGAATTAACTAATAAAAAAATCAAACCTGAAGATTTTAAAGCAGTAAGAACTGTTGATGATGTGGTGAATGCCATCGAGCAGTTGATTAAATAGCAACAGATAACTGTAAGTGGCATTCATTCAATGAGATTGTTATTTATCAAATGGTTGCTAGCTACAACAGTGATTGGCAAGGATAGCTAATGCGTTGGTTAAGTGGGCTAATTGCTGTGCTTGGGTTGCTTTATCCATTAATTGTATTGATAGGGCTAAAGTATTTAGAGCCCCGCTGGATAGGGCTGCTGCTTTTTATTTTGGTGGCTGTGAGGCTGGCGCTAAGTAGTGCAGTACGAAAAAATCTGCAGTTGTTAAAACCGGCACTATGGGGCGGCTTGGCAATATTTTTATTAGCTCTGGGGACAATGGTATTAAACCATGAAATGCCGTTAAAACTTTATCCAGTGGTAATGAATATTATTATGCTGGCTACTTTTGGCGTGACGTTGAAGTCACCACCCTCAATGATAGAGCGCCTCGCCCGATTGCAGGAGCCTGATTTACCTGATGAAGCGATTATTTATACTCGGAAGGTAACAATCGTGTGGGTGCTATTTTTTGCCATCAATGGTGCTATTGCTGCGTTTACGGCTGTTTACTGCGCTTTTGAAACCTGGGCCTTGTATAATGGCTGTATTGCTTATGTATTAATGGGGCTGTTATTTGCTGTGGAGTGGTGTATTCGGCAACAGGTCAAGAAAAGGAATCAGCAGTGTTGAAGTACTTTTCATCAGACCTGGTTATTGAAAATGCTTGGCAACCAGCTTGCTTTAGTCAACTGGCGACAGATCGTGCAAACTTAAAACAGCACTTGGGTTATTTGTCAGAAGATCAGCCAGTGACAACAGCTGAGTTAATAAAAACAGTGTCTGTTTATGCAAATGAATTAAATAGTAAAAAGAGCTGCCGAGGTTGGGCTATTTATTGTGAAGACTCTATTTGTTTTATTGTTGCTTTATTAGCTGCATTAAAAACTGGTCTAGAAATTGTTATTATTCCAAATAAGCAACCAGCCACTCTAAATAAGTTGATTAACCTGCAATATACACTATTGACTGATAGTGTTTTAGATGTTGATAGTGACAGCTACATTCCAGTTATTTTCGATAACTTGCTAGCGACTCATGATACACCTGATTTGTCGGATGACCTGGAATTTTATCTGGAGGAATGGCAGTCATTCTTAGTAGATAGCCATCAGCCATTATATTTTTATACCTCTGGTACCACGGGTAAGCCTAAACTAGTATCTAAAAAATTTGGTCAGCTTGTTGAGGAGGTAGCTGTACTAAATCGTTTATGGCAAGAAAATACAGCACGGGCTGTCTTTATCTCGACGGTTAGCCATCAGCATATTTATGGTTTTTTATTTAAAATCTTATGGCCACTAACGATAGGTAACCCTATTTTAAGCCGCTTAATCAGTTATCCTGAAGAGCTTTTGGCAGTTTCCCAGCATTTTGCCAAAGTGGTATGGATAACTAGCCCCGCATTATTAAAACGATTACCAGATACTGTTGATGGCGAGGTAAAGTCGTTGTCGATGGTGGTCTCTTCTGGTGGCCGGTTAGACTACCCAGTTGCCAAACAGGTGGCTGATGAGCTTCAGCAATTTCCTATTGAAGTATTAGGCAGTACCGAAACCGGTGGTGTTGCCTGGCGTCAACAGTGTCAGCAAGATTCAGCCTGGACACCACTACCCAGGTGCAATGTCACTAAAGATATTGAAACGGGTTGTTTACAAGTTAGTTCACCTTTTATTAGTTCAGAGCATGCCTATTTAGTAATGGGCGATATAATTGATCTGCAGGATAATGGCCAGTTTTTGTTAAGAGAACGAGCAGACCGGATCGTTAAAGTTGAAGAAAAACGGTTGTCGTTAGCTCAGTTGGAGTCGGTGCTGCAACAATGTGTGGAAGTCAGCCAAGTGGCAGCAGTTGGCTTGTTATCCGGGGCAAGAGCCAAAGTAGGTGTGGCTATTGTATTAACAGAAGCAGGGCAGGAAAAGCTAAACCAACTCGGTAAAAGACAGTTGAGTGTGCACTTTACCCAGTTATTAAGTAACTATTTTGAGAGGACCTTGTTACCTAAAAAATGGCGCTATGTAAATCAATTACCTGAAAATAGCCAGGGTAAAGTGTCTGCCAGTGCTTTAGCAGCATTATTTGAGAAGGTGTAAAGATAAAGCGTAATATGCTCACTGTGAAGGATTTTTTAGGCGAGGCCACTGAGGGATGAAACCTCAGGAGCTTAGCGATGGTAACAAAGCTTAAAAATCATTCGCGAAGAGTATATATAGGTGAATAATGGAATTACCAGACTATTCAATCAAACAACAAACAGGTCAGCAGGCAAGTGTTGTATTAACGATTTCAGAATCACTACCACATTTTGCTGGCCATTTTCCTAATCAACCAATTTTACCAGGGGTGGTGCAGGTGGACTGGGCCATTTACTTTGCCCAGCAACTGGGTTTTGGTCAGGCGACAGTAAAACAGTTAGAGGTTATTAAATTTCAGCAGTTGGTAATGCCTCCTACCACTTTGTATTTAAGCTTAGAACGGTTAGCTAGTGGAAAAACCAAATTTAGTTTTACTGATGAAGAAAAAGTCTTTTCTTCTGGCCGGATTGTTTGGGGGAACCCTTGAGCGAGTTTAAGCCTTGTATCGTTATCCCAATTTATAATCACAGTGAAACAATCTCTGATGTTATAGTAGGCATTAATACACTTAATTTGCCTTGTATTGTAGTGGATGATGGTAGTAATGACATTACCAAGCAAGTGCTAAAAAAACTTGAGCAAGATAACCCTCAATTGAGACTAGAGACTTTGGCCAAAAACCAGGGAAAAGGTGCCGCTGTTAAACAAGGGTTGGCAGTTGCCTGGCTAAATGGTTTTTCCCATGCTTTGCAGGTCGATGCTGATGGCCAGCATGATTTACAGGATATTCCGCAACTGTTAGCCAAAGCCAAGCAAAATCCAGAGGCCCTCGTGACAGGGCAACCCTTGTATGATGAATCAATTCCTAAATCACGACAGTATGGGCGTTTATTCACCCATTTTTGGGTGTGGCTGGAAACTTTGTCATTCACCGATTCAATGATTGGCTTTCGTGTTTATCCTTTAGCCAGTGCTGTTTCCGTATTGGATCAGGTAGTGGGTGAGAGAATGGATTTCGATATTGAGGTGCTGGTCAAAATGATCTGGCAAGGGATTCCCGTGCAAGCTTATCCTACCCGGGTGATTTACCCAGAAAATGGTATATCCCATTTTAATTTATGGCATGACAACTGGCTGATCAGCAAAATGCACACTCGGTTGATGTGTGGGATGGTGTTTAGACTGCCAAGCTTGCTCAAGCGTAAACTATTTACTCAGCAAGCCACTCATTGGGCAATGATCAGTGAACGAGGCAGTATTTGGGGATTAAAATTTTTATTGTGGGTATTTCGACTGGGTGGTGACAAGTTAGTTAGACCACTGCTTTACCCGATTATTGGCTATTTTTATTTAACCAATAAGACCGCACAACAGGCATCAAAAACGTATTTATCTCGTGTAGCCAAACAGCAAATCCAGTTCAATCAAGTTACTCAGCTGCTATCAGAATACATTCGTCCTGATGTATTGGTTAGCAGTCATGATAGTTTTAAACACTTCATGGCATTTGGTAAAGCCACTTTGGATAAATGTGCTGTGTGGGCAAATAAAATAACCGAAAAAGATGTTGATATTGTTAATAATGAGTTGTTTGATTCATTGTTGGTGGAGCAACAAGGAGCAATGCTGATCACAGCCCATTTTGGCAATAGTGAGATTTGTCGAGCACTTGCTTATGCCAAATATGGGCAAAAAGTGAATGTGCTGGTACATACTAAACATGCTGTTGCTTTTAACAAAATTATCCAGGAAATTAATCCAGAAGCGCAACTAAGTTTAATTGAAGTGACTGAAATTGGCCCGGATACTGCCATAATGCTCAGTGAAAAAATTGAGCAAGGTGAGTTTATTGTGATTGTTGGAGATCGTACTTCGGTGAATGATCCTGCCAATTGTTGCTATGTAGATTTTTTAGGGCATCTAGCACCTTTCCCTAAAGGTCCATTTATTTTAGCGGGTTTGCTTAAATGTCCAGTTTATTTGTTATTGTGCTATCAAGAACAAAACCGTTATCGTGTTCATTTTGAAAAAATTACTGAGCAAATCCCCTTTGGGAAAAAAGTAAGGGATCAGGAAATACTGAATACCGCAAAAATATATGTCAATTATTTAGAAAGATTCTGTTTAAAACAGCCACTCCAGTGGTTTAATTTTTTTGATTTTTGGCAGCAGGATAAAGTTGTAAACCAACAAAATCCTGCTGTAAAAAAGGCTGTAAAGTAATTTAGGTGTAATGTCCATGGTTCAATCTGCTGTCAATGCTGAAAAAGCTGTTACCATTTCAGATCAAAGCTGGGTCTCCATTGAAGATATCAATAGTATTGCTGCCGGCTATCAGCAGGTTGTACTGTCTTCTGAGCAAACCTTTGTTAGTAAAATCAAACAAGGTTGTGAATTCCTGGATAAGTTGCTCCACGAAGAAGGAGTGATTTATGGTGTAACCACTGGCTATGGTGACTCCTGTACAGTATCTGTGCCGCTTGAATTAGTCGAACAGTTACCAGTCCATTTAACCCGTTTTCATGGCTGTGGTTTAGGTGAATACTTAACGGTAGAGCAAGTCGTTGCGGTATTGGCAGTACGTTTAACTTCGTTAACCAAAGGTGTATCTGGGGTTAGCTTGGATTTGTTACAGTTACTAACCACGCTAATTAACCAAAAAATAGCGCCAGTGATTCCTCAAGAAGGTTCTGTGGGGGCTAGTGGAGACTTAACTCCACTTTCTTATGTGGCTGCGGTATTGATGGGGGAGCGAGAGGTTATCTATCAAGGACAACAACGGCCGACTAGTCAGGTATTTGCTGAACAGCATATCCAGCCAATCAAATTGCGTCCTAAAGAAGGGCTGGCCATTATGAATGGTACTGCAGTGATGACAGCACTGGCTTGCGATGCTTATCAGCGGTCAGCTTATTTAGCCAAGTTAACTGCCCGGTTGACTTCGTTAGCGAGCATTGCATTACAGGGGAATGCTTATCACTTTGATGAGAAACTGTTTGCTGTTAAACCACACCCAGGGCAAATGGAAATAGCAAAGTGGATTCGTACTGACTTACAGCATTTTGAGTCACCTAAACAGTCGGATCGTTTGCAGGACCGTTATTCAATTCGCTGTGCACCTCATGTTATTGGGGTGTTACAAGACGCTTTACCTTCATTTAGAAGTTTTATTGAAAACGAAATTAACAGTGCTAACGATAATCCGATTATTGATGCCGAAGGTGAACATGTATTACATGGCGGCCACTTTTATGGTGGGCATATTGCCTTTGCAATGGATTCGATGAAAAATACTGTCGCTAATTTAGCCGATTTGGTTGATCGGCAATTGGCGTTGTTAATGGACACTAAATTTAATAATGGTTTACCAGCTAACTTGACTGGCGCTACTCAAGAACGATTAATGGTCAATCACGGTTTTAAAGCGGTGCAGATAGGGGCCTCTGCCTGGACAGCTGAAGCGTTAAAATTAACCATGCCAGCCAGTGTATTTTCCCGTTCTACGGAATGTCATAATCAGGATAAAGTCAGTATGGGGACCATTGCTGCACGGGACTGTTTACGTGTATTAGAGCTAACTGAGCAGGTTGTGGCAGCGGCTATTTTATCTATTCATCAAGCGTTAGCACTCAGAGTGCGTAAAGGTGAGTTGCAACTGTCGTCGTTAAGTGAACCCCTACAGGCGATGTATAACGATGTATTTGGCTATTTTGAGTTGGTTGAAGAAGATCGGCCTTTAGAACAAGTACTGCGCCAAACAGTGGAGTATATTAAGCAGCAAAGGTGGGAATTATACGGTTGATACAGTCCCTCAAAATGAAGGTTGTTGTGAAAGCTGCAGAATATGGAGTGATAGGGTGTTCTCCAATACTCTTTATCAATGGTGGATGTAATAACAATGGAATTTAGTCAGACAGTCGAAATAACCGTGCCGTTTCATGATGTGGATATGATGCAAGTTGCTTGGCATGGTCATTACGCTAAATATTTTGAAATTGCCCGCTGTCAGCTATTGGACTCATTTGATTATAACTACCGGCAAATGGAACAGTCGGGCTATATGTGGCCGATTGTTGATTTTCGAATTAAATACATTCGTCCGGCAAAATTTGAGGCAAGTATTCTGGTATCGGCCACATTAGTTGAATATGAAAACCGCTTGAAAATTGCTTACCGGATTAAAGATAAGCAAACGGGTGAAACCCTAACAAAAGGCCATACTGTGCAAATGGCTGTTAAATTGAGTAATCATGAAACCTGTTTTCGCTCACCGTCAATATTATTTGATAAGTTAGGAGTAGAGGTTGAGGATGAATAAATGCTTGCTGAAGGTTTTTACACTTATCACCCTATTTATGATTGGGGTTGTTAAAGCAGAAGTGCTTGATTTTCCTTTTTCTAAAAAATTACAGCAGCCAGCAAATGTCGAAGAATTTTTAAATAAAACACTAGCTTTAAAAAATAATATTCAAGGAAAATTTAATCAAGAAAAACATATTAAAGTACTAAGCCGTCCACTATTGTCATCTGGTGAGTTTATTTTATCTGAACAACAAGGATTAGTGTGGGATACTCAACAGCCAACCAAAAGCCGGATTAAAGTCAATACAACTGGATTATATGAGTGGAAAGTGACAAGTAGTGATTTCACCCAAGGCCAGTGGCAAGTTAAGCCCGAGAGCCAGTCTGCAGGCTTTTCTCGTTATGCTAAAAGCTTTCAGGCGTTGCTGAATGCTGATATCAAACAGTTGCAGGAAGGGTTTGATTTATATTGGCAGCGCACCGCAAATAATTGGCAGTTGGGTTTAAAGCCTAAGCAGAACAGTCAGCTAACAAAGTTAATTAGCTGGATTACAGTCGCAGGCAGTGACCGAGTGGATATGATTCAAATTCGGGAACAGTCCGGAGATTTTAGCCAAATCACACTTTTAGATGTAATTTCTTTAAACAGCAACAAGCCTGTCGATGTCAAAGCGAAATAACTGGATGGTTGGTCTTAATAGGCAAAAAGGGTTGTTTATTGGTTGGCTGTTGTTAATTATTGCCAGTCTGGTTTTGTTGTTTGTTCAGCTTCAGCAGGGTATTCCATTGAAAATGGATATTCTGGAGCTGTTACCGCAAGTTGAACAAACAGAGACCTCTAAACAACAAAGGCCATCACAGGTTTTTATTGACCGATCTGTGAAAACAGTAGCTAATAAAGTTGTGTTACTAGTAGGTCATCAGGATAAGCAAACGGCACTAAATCACGCTAGGCAGTTGCATCAGACATTGACACAACATACTGCTGTAACAGACAGTTTCTTGCAGCTTAACCAAGATAGCTTGCAATCAGTCGCTAAGCTGTATTTTCCTTACCGATTTGGTTTGCTCTCTGATAACGTTGTGAATCAGCTGAAAAATGGCGATATTAATGGGTTGGTTGCACATGCTCAACAACAGTTGTATAGCCCGTTATCTGCTGCAAACTCTAAACTGATCCAAAATGATCCTTTGTTTCTTTTCTATGACTTTTTAACTCAGTTACCTTCAGCCAATGGCAAGTTGCAGTTGGAAGATGGCTATTTACTAGCACAAACTAATGGTCAGGTTTATGTGTTGATGTCCTTGGTGCTGGTTGATGAATATAAACAACAACTGGATTTTGTTGACAAAATAGCGCAAGTCGAACAGCAGCTTCAGGCAAAAGACGCCAATATTGAATTATTAAAAGCTGGGGTGGCTTTTCATAAAGCCTATGGCGAAAAGTCTGCCAAAGCGGATATTTCCTTAATTAGTATTGGTTCGATTGTAGGTATTATTCTATTAGTATTGGTTTTATTTAGAAGTATTAAGCCATTATTACTTACCTTATTTACCATTGCTTTAGGGGTATTGGTCGCTTTTTCTGTCACATTGTTGATTTTTGGTGAGCTGCATATTATTGCCTTGGTATTTGGGGCTAGCTTAATTGGTATTTCCATCGACTATGCTTTTCATTATCTGGCTAAGCAATATACGGCCAGTGACGAATGGCATCCTGCTCGATGTGTTCGTGCTATTTACCCAGGGTTGATATTAGGCTTATTTACCAGTGTGGTGGGTTATATCCCAATGGTGACTGCACCATTCCCTGGGTTGCAACAAATGGGAATATTTAGCATTGTTGGTCTTGCAGTGGCCTTTTTAACAGTGGTGGTAGCCTATCCTGTGTTATCTTCAAGAGGGTTTTATCGAACGGGTTTAGGCTTATTAGGTAACGCTTTACAGGGCTATTTATCTAAATGGCAGCATCAATCCACGGGCTTAAAAACATTTATTGCGCTGGGATTGTTATTGGCCTCCTTAGCGGGTTTAACACAGTTAACTGCAGACGATAATGTTAAAAAGTTACAGGCATTGTCTGAACAATTACTTCAAGAGCAGCAAAAAATCCAAGCCATCACAGGATTTGCTGATGTAGGGCCTTATGCCATCATTTTTGCTGATAATAATGAGCAGCTGTTAATGCAGGAACAGCTGCTGGTCCACCAGCTTCGTCATGCTAAACAAGCGGTTGTAGGTGAGTTTATTGCATTATCTGACTATATTCCTGCGACAGCCATACAACAGCAGCATTATCAGTTACTGGGTCGTTTGGCTGAAAATAATGAAGAGGACCCCAGCAATATTTGGTTGAAATTGACTCAGCTGGGTTATCAATCGTCAGTAGTTGAACAGTATCGGCAGAGTATACTCGCGGCGAAAAGCCAGCAATTAAACTTTAATGACTGGTTTACTCTGTTTCCAAATAAATGGATAAAATCACTTTGGTTGGGAGAGAGCAGCGAAATACACCAAGAAAGTAAACAAGTCGCCTCGGTTATTCGTTTTAATCAAATTATGGATTATCAAGCTTTAGCTAACATAACTGAAAAACAAGACGGTGTCATATTAATTGATCAGGCTAAAACTGTTTCCTCTACCTTTGCCAGTTATCGGGTGCAGTTAGTAAAACTGGTTGGAGTTGCTTATTTGTTAATTGCTTTATTTTTGTGGTTTCGCTACGGCTGGAAAGACGCATTTTTTATTTTTATGCCACCCTTGATTGCAGCATTATTGGCAATAACCAGTATTGCCCAAGTGGTAGGCTATTATAATTTATTTAACTGTTTAGCTATTATTTTAGTGTTGAGTATCGGGATTGATTACACACTATTTTTAAAGGAGTCTGATAGTCATTCGTTAAATGCGACTTTTACGGCTGTTGCTTTGTCTGCATGCACAACCCTATTGTCGTTTGGTTTGCTGGCGTTAAGTGACATTCCAGTGGTTTTTAGTTTTGGTTTAACGATTTGTGTCGGTATCGGTTGTGCCTTTTTCCTGGCACCGTTGGCGGCCAAACATATTTCCAGGTAGTCGGTGATAGGTAATATGAATAATCAACAAGAGGCATTTGATGTCATAGTCATTGGAGCGGGTCCTTCAGGAGCTGTGGTGAGTTCGCTGTTAAAACAACAGGGATTATCCGTTTTGGTTGTTGAGAAAACTCATTTTCCTCGTTTTAGTATTGGTGAGAGCCTGTTACCTCAATCTATGACCTATTTAGAAGCGGCCAACTTATTGCAGCCAGTGGTTGAAGCCGGCTTTCAGTATAAAAATGGTGCAGTATTCCGTCGTGCCAGCCAGTATACCCAATTTGACTTCAGAGAAAAATTCTCCACTGGCTGGGGAACTACCTATCAGGTGAAGCGAGCAGCTTTTGACAAGGTGCTCGCTGATGCCACTGAGCAACAAGGGGTGCAGATTAAGTATGGTTACACGGTCACTGCAGTCAACTTTTTAAACGAAACAGTAGAAGTATGTTGTGTCGATGAACAAGGTAATAGTTACCATTTTTATGGCCAGTTTTTAGCTGATGCCAGTGGTTTTGGTCGAGTATTACCTCGTTTGCTTGATTTGGAGACTCCATCCTGTTTTCCTGTTAGACAATCATTCTTTACCCATATCAAAGATAACATAAGTTGTGAAAATTTTGATCGTAATAAAATCCTCATTACGATTCATCCTGAACGTCAAGATGTATGGTATTGGCTCATCCCATTTTCTGATGGTACTGCCTCCATTGGAGTAGTGGTGCCACCTGAATTAGTAAACAAGGATGAGGATAACACCCGTCAATTGCAGCGATTAATTGGCGAGGCATCTGAGCTAGCTCAATTAACGGATAGTGCTGAGTTTATTAATCCAGCGCAAAAAATTGCTGGTTATTCTGCAAATGTCTCCAAACTATGGGGAGACCGGTTTGTGTTATTGGGGAATGCTGCAGAGTTTTTAGACCCGGTATTTTCTTCTGGAGTAACTATTGCGTTAAAGTCAGCCCATCTTGCAGCGGGGTTAATTACTAAACAAGTGATGGGTGAAGTGGTTGATTGGCAAGCCTGTTATCATCAACCCTTAATGAAGGGGATTGATACATTTCGCTGTTTTGTTGAAGCTTGGTACGATGGCTCATTGCAAAATATTTTATTTTTTGATCAAAAAGAGCCAGGGGTAGAGCGCATGGTCTGTTCTATTTTGGCGGGTTATGCTTGGGATGAGGCTAACCCCTATGTAGCTGATTGTGGTCGTCGGCTGAATGTTTTAAAGGAGCTATGTAGTTGAGAGCGTGTGTGAAGAGTTTATTCGTCATAGTTCTGTATAGCTGGCTGGTAACTGGTTGCGGTTTTCGTACAGTGAATCAGACAATAGGTGATGGCCAATCTGTAAAATCATCAACGATGCCGTTACCCAAAGTACAAGCATTAGGGGAAAGCTTTACGGCTACCCAGGAATTGGTCGGTAACTATCAGGGTAAGGAAAATCAACTGTTGTTTCAGCTGGAATCCAATGAATCTAAGCTGGTAATGGTTGGCTTGACCAATATTGGCCATCGATTAATAACACTGGAATATCAGCAAGATAAGTTAACGGCAGAGTTAAGCCCACTATTACCGGATCAGTTGAAAGCTAATTATTTATTAAGCGATTTTTTGTTAGCATTTTCCAATATTAAGGCTATTCGGTCAGCCTTTAATGGTTCAGCTTATCGCATAGCTGATCATGCTCAAAATGGGACTTATACAAGAATAATTTATAATAAATCCAAACCTATTATTGAAATTAAATATGACCATGTAGATCCTTGGCAAGCTAAAGTACAGCTTAAGCACTTGGTTTATGGCTATAGCCTACAGATTAAGACTATTGCCAAGCA
This sequence comes from Spartinivicinus ruber, assembly GCF_011009015.1. Lineage (NCBI taxonomy): Bacteria > Pseudomonadati > Pseudomonadota > Gammaproteobacteria > Oceanospirillales > Zooshikellaceae > Spartinivicinus > Spartinivicinus ruber. The sequence continues at coordinate 4,737,018 of NZ_CP048878.1, read as the reverse complement.
GTTACTATGAAAGGAAGTCATTTAAATAGACCGTTATGAAAATGCCCATTCGACTTTCTGCTCTTGGTATGGTTTGTCCATTAGGCAATGATCCGCAAACCATTTTGCAGAGTTTAATTACAGGCTCCCAACAAGGGATGCAGGCCAGAGATGATTTTATTCCAGAAAAATCAGTAATTGTCGGTGCCGTTCAAGCTACATTGCCCAAACTGGATAAAAAATGGCAACACTATCAGTGTCGAAATAACCAGTTGCTATTAACTGCTTATCAACAAATTGCAGATCAGGTAGAAACTTATATCAAGCAATATGGCCCCGAACGAGTGGGATTGGTGTTGGGCACCAGTACCTCTGGTATTGATGAAGGGGAGGAAGCGGCGAGTTATAAATTACAGCATCAGCAATTTCCAGCAACGTACCATTATTTGCAACAGGAAATTGGTGGCAGTACAGAGTTTTTAGCGAATTATTTAGGACTAGAGGGTGTGGCCTACACTATTTCCACTGCTTGCTCGTCCAGTGCAAAAGCGCTGGCTTCTGCCAGACAGTTATTGCACTCAGGCATCTGTGATGTGGTGATTGCAGGCGGTGTTGATACGCTGTGCCGGTTAACTTTAAATGGCTTTGACTCGCTGGAATCTGTTTCTGATAGTATCTGTAATCCATTTAGCGAAAACCGTAATGGCATTAATATTGGTGAAGGAGCTGCCTTATTTGTCGTTACCCGTGAGCTTGGTGGTATTCAACTGATGGGCGTTGGTGAGTCTTCTGATGCTTATCATATGTCTGCACCACATCCGACTGGACAAGGCGCTGAGCAGGCAATGCAACAGGCATTAACGGATGCTCAGTTACCGCCTGAAGCCATTGCGTATATTAATTTGCACGGAACAGCGACCAAGCAAAATGATGCAATGGAGGCCCAAGCTGTTAGCCGTGTGTGTGGTAGTCATACGCCTTGCAGTTCTACCAAACCTCTTACTGGCCATGCATTAGGCGCAGCAGGTGCTTTGGAAATAGGCTTTTGCTGGTTATTATTGACTGATCATAATCAACAGCAGCTGCTACCACCACAAGTGTGGGATAATTGCTATGACCAAGAATTACCATCTATCGCGTTAGTGAAGCTGGGAGAGCAGTTTACTCAAGCAGCTGCGATAGGAGGGAATTACTTAATGAGTAACTCCTTTGCCTTTGGTGGTAATAATATTAGTGTGGTAATAGGTAAGCCGTATGAGTAATAAACAATCCCGTTGGCAGCCGGAGGAGCTATTACCCCATGGCCATCCTATGGTGTTGTTAGATCAGGTGGAAGATTATGGTGCTGATTTTGTTACAGCAAGTTTTACTGTCACTGAGCAGGCCCGCTTTTTTAACTTGCAGCAAAGATTTGTCCCTATTTGGTTTGGCTTGGAATATATGGCCCAAACGATCGGCTTATTTGCAGGAATACAGCATAAATTAGCTAATGAATCAGTAAAAATAGGCTTTCTATTAGGTACACGACGTTATGCGTGTTTGGCTGATGCTTTGTTACTCGGTAATACTTATCAGGTCAAAGCAAGTAAAAAATATGAAGATGAAGGGTTGAGTGTTTTTGACTGTGCTATTTATCACCAAGAGCTCATTGCTGAAGCTAGCATTAATGTTTTTCAGCCAGATAATCCTGCAGAATTTTTTGAGCAATTATGAGTAATAGTAATAAACGAATTTTAGTGACCGGTTCCAGTCGTGGGATTGGCAAAGCAATTGCGATGAGACTGGCTGAATCTGGCTATCAGGTTGTAGTGCACTATCGCCAGGGGCAGCAACAAGCAGAGTCTGTCGTCAACCAATTAACGGAAACAGGGCTAAAAGCAGATCTATTGCAGTTTGATATTAGTGATCGGGTCCAATGTGAAGCGGTATTAGCAGAAGATATTGCTAAGCATGGTGTTTACTATGGTGTAGTGTGTAATGCGGGCTTAACTGCTGATAATGCTTTTCCTGCCATGACTGACAATGACTGGGACCGAGTTATTCATACCAATCTTGATGGCTTTTATAATGTGTTAAAACCCTTAACCATGCCAATGGTACAAGCCAGAAAGCCGGGACGAATTGTCACAATGGCTTCTGTTTCTGGATTAATAGGTAATCGGGGACAGGTGAATTACAGTGCTGCAAAAGCGGGTATTATTGGTGCTACCAAAGCATTAGCTATAGAATTAGCCAAACGTAAAATTACGGTTAATTGTGTTGCACCTGGATTAATTGATACTGATATGACTGATGATTTACCTGTTACTGAAATTGTTAAACAAATACCAGCTCGTCGAGTAGGAAAGCCTGAAGAGGTTGCATCATTGGTTAATTATTTAATGTCTAAAGGTGCAGCTTATATTACCCGACAAGTAATTTCTGTTAATGGGGGGCTATGCTAATGCGTCGTGTAGTGGTGACGGGTATGTCCTGTATTACAGGCATTGGCCAGAGTTGGAAGCAGGTTCAGGGTAACTTAAAGGCCAAACGTAATAGCATTACGCGGATGAATGACTGGGACCGTTTTGAAGGTTTACACACCCGACTAGCAGGCCCCGTTACTGACTTTGTCCCGCCATCTCACTATTCTCGGAAGAAAATCCGTAGTATGGGACGAGTTAGTTTAATGGCTACGCGAGCGACAGAGCAGGCACTGGAAGATGCAGGTTTACTAGGCGATCCAAGAATTCGTCTGGGGTCAATGGGGGTGGCCTATGGCTCTTCAGTGGGTAGCACGGAACCTCTGGGGGCATTTGGCTCCATGATTACTAATGGTAGTTGCAAAGGGGTAACAGCCACCAGTTATATTCAAATGATGAGTCATACCGCTGCGGTCAATATCGGTTTATTTTTTGGTCTAACCGGAAGATTAATTCCCACCAGCAGCGCTTGCACTTCTGGTAGTCAGGCAATTGGCTTTGCTTATGAAGCTATTAAGTATGGCATGCAGGATATGATGGTTGCTGGGGGAGCAGAAGAACTATGCCCAACGGAAGCGATGGTTTTTGATACTTTATTTGCCACCAGTACTAAAAATAATACCCCGGAATTAACCCCACGTCCGTTCGATAAAGCCCGTGATGGATTAGTGATTGGGGAAGGAGCTGGCACTCTTATTTTGGAAGAGTTAGAGCATGCTGTTGCCAGAGGTGCGCCTATATATGCTGAAATTGTTGGGTTTGGTTCTAACACGGACGGGGCTCATGTTACCCAACCTAATGCAGAAACCATGGCTATTGCGATGGAACTGGCATTAAAAGACGCGGAGTTAACCTCAGACGCAGTCGGCTATGTCAGTGCTCATGGCACAGCAACAGACCGTGGTGATGTTGCAGAAACCAGAGCGACAGAACAAGTATACGGCAATACCGTGCCTATCAGTTCCCAAAAAAGCTATTTAGGCCATACCTTAGGTGCTTGTGGGGCAATTGAAGCATGGTTGTCTATTAAAATGATGAACAACAACTGGTTTGCGCCGACAATTAATTTAACGGAAATAGACGACCAATGTGGTGAGCTTGATTATATTATGGGGGAAGGCCGCGAACTAAACTGCGAGTACGTCACTAGTAATAATTTTGCTTTTGGTGGGGTTAATACCTCATTAATTTTTAAGCGTTGGGATTAACGCTGAACATTTTATAAAAATGACTATCTCTATGAATTAATAAGAGCTAATAGATGTGATTACAGTAGTAAATAAAAAGAATGAGTGATTTTTTCGGTATGTAGGCTTTTGATTCGAGCTTGAGTTAGCTTTTGAAATTATGCAATTCACGTTATCCAAATATAATACATCATTTAGAGCGAATACAAAGACTTTGGCATCGTGACCATATTTTGCAAACCAAGAAGTTAGCTGAGTTTATTGTTCATCAAAAAATATTTTCAATAAAATTTTCCAGAATACTTTGGTCTTCTGGATCTATTTTTATAAAAGAAACACCAATTTTATAATGCTTTTGCGATAAAACAATATTCGACATTTTTGCCATAGTATAGATTTGGTACTTTTTATGGTCGATGACAGCATTGATCATCATTGGATAAACAAGTCCTTCCTTAAATGGTTCAATACATTTTATTAGTGCACCCTCTTTTGAAATATCAAGCACAATGCAAGGTGTAAAGAAGTTTTTTTTCTTGTCTTTTACTAATGCTCTCCAGATGATAGATCGCCGTGGATGTTTTCTTGATTCTTGTTGAGACTTTACTAAAGGCATATAGACCGATCCTTGTGTCATCAACTCATATTCCTTTGTAGTATTTTAACGGATTTTGTGGAATTTTCCATCTCCGAATTATCGCAGGTGATGGGCGTTAATGAAAAATGTGGCTACCACTATTCGCTGCTTGGAAGAGGAGGGGAGGCCGTAGAGGTTATTTAACCTATGATCACCAAGACTACCTCGGTTCATTGGGCATAACACCGGAACATTATCAATGGGATGAAAGTCATATCGCTTGGGTAATCGTTTGGTGACAACCTTCATGAGAATTTTAATACAGGCTCATGTAAGCTATTTGACTGTTATACTAACTACATTCACTTCTGATCGTGGATTTGTCGATATGTGACCAAGCAGGCAATTAGTGGCTTTGGGGCAATAAATAAATCAAGAGTGGTTTACAGTCAAAGGTATGTCTAGGTATTAGTAATAGCAGCTTGATGATTAAAAACCATTTTGCTATTAGCTTTTAATCATCAGTATTTATTAAATTATCGTGGTTCTATATATAAATATCCATCATTTTCTTTATCATCAGGTCCTACAATACTTTGTATATGCTCTTGATCATTCGCAAATGATGACCAACCAGCTTTTTCTAATAGATCATGTGCTAATACATAAGGCGTTGCAAATGATGCACCTGCAGGTGCATACTTTTTATCAGCTGAATTTGAGTAATTATTATCGTTAAATGTTGGATATCTTTTAACCAGTTCTGGTGTAAGCTGATATGGTGCAATTGAAGGTGCAAATCGACTAGCTCCACCTTGTTGAGCTTGCTGCCCAAGAAAACCAACAAATATGTTATTGCTTTCAACTTCGCTTGCATTTTTTATTTGCTCAGATGGAGTTTGGACTTTATCAAGTGCTCCAATCACATTAATACTTCCTGGTTCTTGATTATTTAATGGTGTTAATAGGGAGCCAACACTAATTTGGCCTGGTGAATTACCATTTGCTAGATATATATGTGTACCCATTTTAATTAATGCTTTTAGTGAAGTAATTCTATTTCCATATGCTATATATTTTCCTACTAGTTGCTTTTTAGTTCCTTCTACAATCATATTAAATTGATCTTCTGGAATTTTTTTCTTGATATCTTCTTCTGTCCACCCAAATCGCTTTATGATATCTCTAATAGTGATCGCCCTAGCATGAGACAAAAATGAGCTACTACTTTCAATAGTATTATAATTCTTTGAAAAGCTAACAAAAAAATCAGATAATTTGCTTTTTTCACTATCAGTTAAGTTTGACCAATTATTTGTTATCTTTGAGCTTGCATTTAAGTCATTGTATAGGCTTATCAATTGGGTATCTTGAATACTATTACTACCACCTGAAAAATTTAGATAGTCATAAGCGCCATTTTTATTAGCAAGCTCTACAGCAAAAGCAAAGAAATTTCCAAAATATATTGATTGTTTATCTTTATGTCTGTTATCCCCTGTAAGCTCATCAATCACTACACGTCTATCTGACTGAGAACTGTACAGCCTTCCATCTTGTCCAACATGTTGTTCTATTATATCTTTTACTAGTGTGCCATGCCCTTTAGCTCGTAGTATCGGACGTGGACCAGGTTCAATGTATACATCAAAATCATCTTCAAACCCTTGGTCAAGGATAGCGATTTTAAATGTATTATCTCCATTAAGTGAAGTACCAGAGCTAACAGGATAGCTTATTCTTGAAGTAAGTTTTGCATTAGGATCAAACCGGGGAACGCCAATATTTTCTTTATCTATAAAAGGTTTATTTAAGCTATCAATAACTTCTTCAATATTTACATTACTATTACCAAAAACAATTTGTGATAATGGGATGGTTATTATAGTAGTACCAATAATTGATGTTAACTTTCTATTTGTAAAGATCATCGATGGTTCCTTTAGTAAAACTGCTGTAGCTTTATTTTGGTTTATATGATTTTTTTGATTTTGAGAAACCTTACTTTAGATAAAGTAAATATCACTTGAAGTTAATCACAAATGATGCATATCAACGTTTTTTTATAAGATAATTGATAAATAAACTTCATTTCTTGTTGTTTGTGTATTCTCTATATAAGAATTTGCATTAGGTTTTGTATGTGAAATGAAGTTTGAATTCATTTTTTGGTAGACAATACAATGATTGTATGTCTGATTGTTTGTGCTTTTTTTGGTAGTTATACTGCATTAGATTTATTGTTGATTTGTTCAAGGTTGTAATTAATCGTATTTGCATTTGATTTTTTTGTTTGCTTTTATTCTATCTGCAGCTATTGATTTTTCTACTTGCATAGCACTTATTATAAATTTAACTAAAAACTGTTTTTTGCATTAAAGCACATAACAAGCTTAACCACGAACACACTTTATATTTAAGTGTAAGTAAAACCATGTAACCAAAATAAAACAATTTATTGGAGTTTACTAATGCACCCTTATCGTTCCAATATGGTTAACATTTCTACTTGTTTTCTTTCATTTATTATCTCGACATTCAGTTGGGCTGAATTCACTAAAGATGACTTTAATGTTTGCTTTTATCCAGAGAAAAACTATAAAGGTACACCGCAATGTGCTGTTGCAGGTGAAACTGAAGACATATCAACTTTCCCGTTCTCCAAAGTAAATTCAATTTCAGTTGGAAAAGCTGCAACCGCATATATCTGGGATAATAGCAATAAAAATAAAACATTAAGACGTTTAGAGTCCAGTGTGACAGATTCCACAAGTTTTCCTCTTAGTACGTTTGAAGTAAGAGCTGCCTGGTATGGAAGTTATCTTGATAGATATACCCCTCAGGACCGTCATATACATGATATGTTAATTAGGACATTTCCTATTCGAGACATTCAAATTGATAAATGGGTAAAGCAAACACCTGGTACTGATACACTCAAAGAGTATAAAGGAAAGCCATTTACCCAAAGTATCCGTATATTGGTGAATACTGCTAATACCTCTATTGGCGAGGGCAGCTTTTTTATTCGCCCTACCAAGCTTTATCCATCAAAAAACAGTGAAGGTGAAGCAGCTGTCACACTTAATCAAGATCAAAGTAAAGGCTTATTTCCTGGACTTGCTGGTACTATAAATTCGAACAAAGTAACTTTTCACTATACAGGCACCTCCCGAAATAATAGCCATTACACTAATGGCCATGAAAGTTATAGTGAGGATTCATCGACTTTTCCTGGTTACACACAAAAATACTGGCGTTGGTCTTTCCCATTGAGCGAGCCTTTTGATCCTTTAGATACTAATGTGCTGGTATCGATTTTAATCACACCAGCTAGTTATTTAACTGATGGAAAACCAGGCATTCATGTCATGATAAATAAAGCCCGGTTTGATGAAAAAGGATTATTGGCTGTAGGTGATTCATTGCTGGAATCACCGCTTAGTTTACAGGCTGATGATTACTCTATGAGTCTGTGGCAGACCTTGCCTCTAACGGTAAGCTCATTTCATTTTAATGATGCCAATATTGTACAAGAAGCAGCAAATTTAAATATTGAAGCTGGTAAACTTACCCCACACCCTTATTATTCAGACTATGACATTGAGTTTTTAGATCAGCGAACCTACCCTGTTAATCGACGATTTAAACGCTGTTGGGAAGATTTTATACAGGGAGTCAATACACTTTCAGCTTGGTGGATTGAGCGGCTATTTGGAGCACCTTCCATTTGTGAAATCGATACAGGGGAACATTCACCACAAATAACCCAGCAAAATAATAACTCTTCTGTTGTCATTACTTATACGACAAATAATGAATCTCCTGAGCCTAATCCAAATGAAACAGATACTGTTGTACCCATCAGTAGTAATGAACTAGATGTAGCTAGCAATCAAACCTCTTATCAAGCAGCAATGGATATTGCCTACTGTGCGAATGAAGTGGATACAGGTACAACCCAAGCTGATCAACAAAACCATTGTAATGATAATGAAGAGCAAGTTATATCCTGGTTAGGAGATGTTTCTTTAGATCACCAAATTACCATGCAAACAGGGCTTCGCCAATTCCTTGATGATCAAGCCAGAGGTGCAGCTGTTTTTCCAGATAATATTGCTACTGGAAATGCTCAGCTGGATCAATGGGTACGCGAACATGCGGAGCAAGCAGAGTCTTTAATTGCTCGTTCAGTTCAGGTACTTGTCAACAGCGATACACGTTCATCTCCGAACATTGCTCCTAATGAACTGCGTCAGCGTAAGAAAAAAGTAACAAAGACCAGTTGTTACTCGCGAGACACTTCTGTGAAGCAAGAAAGTGGTGAATGGCAGTGTGTTAAAAATACTAAGAAACGCCATAAAAATACAGATAAGGTTGTCGCTCTACCACCACGGGTAGAAGAAGGATATGTGACTAATGACTCAAATAATTCCAGTGATCAACAGCGTCATCGTAATCTTGTGCGAGAGTTTTTAAACCAAAATAATCATAACAATTTGCCTCCTGGATTAAATAGCAATCAGTTCTCTGATTTTACCCCCTATATCGGGCGGGATGCCGCACCTACAGGCCAGAACTTAGGAATTTTGTATTTAAATAATCCTCGTATTCCCGGTAGTCACCAACGATTTAGTTATGGTTTATCTCATATTTGGACTAATAATGATGGAGGTCATCGCCGTGACTGGGAAAACTATGAAATACAAAATACAACTCAATTATCTCATCTCATTATGACGGCTTTAACTCAAAGGCAGCCTAAAAAACATGAAAAGCAAACTAACGGTAACTATAGACGCGAATATAGCGAAGTATCTGTACCGAGAGGTGATGGAAGCTTTGATGTTTACTCAAACTTTATCATTATTTTAGGAAGTAACGGTATGGTGATCACTGCTTATCCGACTAAAAGAACCAAGCATTATAGAGTTGGTCCTATGTAAATAGATAAAAGTCAAGCTTGATGTTCCATAACACATACATTACCAAATGTGTTATGGAGCAAATTACTTAATACCACACTAAAACCTGTTAACACAATTTCTTAGTATATTTGAAGATGTGACTACTAAACACATATGGATATTTTAGCTTTCTTAAGTTCTTATTTTTTACTACTTAACCATTTATTAGCAGCGTCTTGTGGACGCATACCTTTATTCATCCAAACCATGACTTGGGCAATATCACTGGTAGTCCACTCAAAATCATCAATAATTTTACTTGCTTGAGGATTATTTTTAGAAAATTCTTTATTTATAATAGAGTTTATAAACTCCTGCTTACCAAAAACTTGCTTCGGGTCTGCCAAATACTTTAAGTCAAACTTCGCAAACTTCCAGTGTGGTGTCCAACCTGTGACCACTATATATTTTTTCTGATCAATGCTTTGTTCAAGTTTCCTGAGCATATTAATACTTTTATTTTGAGTTAATTGATATTTAAGCTGGTAGATTTTGATAGCCTGTTTTGTTAGCTTCATTAACCCTGCTGTTGGTTCAATCCCATGTATAACGCCATTGAATTGATCTGAAAAACTATTTAGTTCATTAATGGCACTAATTTGAACATAGGAAGGAACTACCAATCCTAAGCGAGTACCTGATAGGTTTGGCCCTAAGTTTTCTATTTTTTCTTGATATTGCTCTAGATAATCTTTGTGAGTAGACGGTAACCAGGCTGTAACCATAGCATCTGCTTCTCCGGATGCTACCATTGCCCATACCTGATTGATACTGGCAGAAGTCATAGACACCTCATACCCATGGGACTCTAGCACTAGCTTTATCGTATGCGTTGTTGCAATGGCATCTGTCCACTCTGCATAAGCTAACACTATCTTTTCTTTTGTTTCCTTGATTGCCGCTTGCTGAACTTCTAATTCATCATCACTGCAACCTATTAAAAGACCAGCATATAGAAGTAAATTAGTTAAAATCCTAACTGTACTTTTGAGCATCATTAAAATACTTAGTCATACATAAGCAGTTAATACTAAATGTAGCCTATAGACCTCAATGATGATCAAACTTAAAGTTCATCCCTATGATTTCCGATAAGTGGCATTATCGTCTAAGATGGCGGGGGATGTGGGTTGGAGAAGGGGACAGGTGACAGTAGCGGTTGGGCTTGGAAAGTCTGTACCTACTTAATTTTCATTCAAAACCAATTTGGGATAATTTTTGTTGCTTTAGAGGTAGATAGATAAAAAGGCGAGGCTGTTACTCTAAGACAGATTCTGTATTTAAGTTGATTTATTGTAAAACAAGATGATATTAAGTTATTTTATTGGGCGGCTTTACTTTTTATGACTAGGAGGTTGTAGTGATGCTAAAAAAATGCCTATTTTCTGCTTGTATTATAGGATTGTCTATTCATAGCTATGCTGACGTTAAGCGAATGATTACTTATGCAGATATACGTGAGAACATAGGAATTACACCAGGCAATATCCGATACAGAAGATCGGCTAGACTCTCCAGGGGATATTTTTGTTTTTGACCAAATCCTTCTTGCGGAAAATGGTAAAGATATTCTTGGTCGCAATGCAGGCTTTTGTATTCGAACAGACCCTGGCGTCCCTGATTTTAGTGGTACTGATCATCCAACACTACCAGACAACCCAGAAAACAACTATGGTCAATGCCAATGGAGCCTCGTTTTCAGTGATTCTGGAAAAGGGAAAAAAGGTAGCATACAGGTTGCGGGTAGGGAGTCTGATAAAGGGTTATCAGAGATTGCAATTATTGGTGGAACAGGAGATTTTTTGGGAATTAAAGGGGTGTTATGTAGTACTCCAGAACCTCAGAATAAACGCTTTAAACAAGTTTTAGTTTATTCCAAAAAAAGCAACAACAAGAATCAGTTGAGATGTCCATAGCATAAATAATAATTGAACCTAGGCTGCTCACTTGTCCGGCACCAGAGCAGCAATGGCTTACTTTTATGGTGTAGGCGCTGCCGGGGATGCCACACTATGGATATCGATATTACTAATGCCAATACTACTGATACTCTAATCTCAAGCTGGAACGTGATTCTATACAGCTTCATATAGGGCTATTGCTGCTGGTTTCTCGTTTCGGTTCGTTCTATACAGTTGCACGTCCTGTTTCATCACTCGTTCGAAGTGTGCCTATTCATTGATGTATTTATAATCAATCTGTCATATGTTTCTTGTTAATACCTGATAAGTCGGCGTTATTGGCAAGTTTTGTCTGTTTCCACAATGGAGGTTGGATTCATCATCTTGAAGCGACTAAACTTTAAGCTTTAAAAGCTAAAAACCAAATGAATATGAAAAAGCTTTATTATTTTTGTTTATTTCTTATTTTTTTATCTTCTCTTTCTTCGAAAGAGGAAAGAAAACTGTTAATAAGTACAGCTGAAAATTTACCTTGGTCATCAAAAGACTTGAAACATGGAGGCTTTGTTCACCATGTTATAACAGAGGCATTCCAACGAGAAGGCTATAATGTCTCATATGTGTATTACCCATGGGCTAGGAATTATAAACAAGGTTTATCGGGAGAATATGACGCCACTGCTTACTGGATATGTGCCCCAAAAAGAGCTAAATATTTTTTTGTAGCGAACCATTATATCAGGAAGATTATGTTTTCTTTTATTTAAAAAGTAAGCCAATGAAAAAATGGGAAAAGTTAAGTGATTTAAGAAACTATAGAATACGTGCAACAAGAGGTTATACATATACTGGTGAATTTATAAGTGCAGCAAATAATAAAAAACTTAATGTTGTTTTTAGTACAAATGATGAAATTAATTTTAGGATGATGTTTAAAAATAGAATTGATATTTTAGTTATCGGATCTGTAGCAGGCTATTCTTTGTTACAAAGAAAGTTTGATAGCAGCTTAATGCATAGCGTAGATTTTAACCGAAAACCACTGGTGTCTTTTACTAATCATATACTTTTTCCAAAAAAAATATTAAATCTAAACAGCTAGTCAAAGACTTCAATAATAGCTTAAAAGCTATGAAACAGGATGGTACCTATGAAAAGTACCATGACCTACAGTTAGGGGGATATTACTCTAAGCTATAGCCCCTAAGAGGATACATAGTAAGAAAACAAGCTAATCTGGAAACACTATGAAACTGATCGTCCTAGCTTATCTACTGTCGACCTTCTTCAGTTCTGTCCATGCGAAGACTTATACGGTCGGGCTTGTTGACTGGCCCCCCTTTGCTTATGTAGACAATCAGTCTATACGAGGAATCAGTGTAGAAATTGTTCAGGAAGTTTCAAAACGCACTGGTATTACAATCAAAATCGTGGAATTTCCTTGGGCAAGATTGATGGTACTTTTGGAAGGGGGCAAGGTGGATGGTATTGCCTTTGTGGCAAAAAACAAGGAGCGAGAGAGGTACATTCTCTATCCAGAAGAACCTTACTATACACTGACTACTGTTTTTTATGTGCGTAAGGGAGATCGAGATCAAGTCCAGACCTACAATGACCTTTATCGACTCGGCGTTGGAGTCGTTCGCGGGTCTGAATATTTCGATCCTTTTAACAATGATCCAAAGATCACCAAAACGGAGGTAGTAAAGGAAATCCAGTTGCTGCAAATGTTGGACAAAGGCCGTGTTGGTGTGATTGTCGGTACACATCCCCAGGTAGAGGCTCAAATTGCTCAGCATGGGTTTACCGAAAAATTCGAGCAGGCAGTCTATCATCCGGGAAACGATGCGCAAATCTATTTCGGCCTTTCCCGTAAATCAGCTTTGGCAAGCTATGAGTCGCGTATTACAGAGGCTATCCGAGCCATGAAGAAGGATGGATTGATTCAGAAAATATCTAAGAAATATCTTAAATAGTGTGTTTTGTAGTATAAAGATATTTTGCCATTATTTAATGTCTTTACCAATAGTTGGGCACGTTTTGAGTGGGTATCTCAAGCAGAATAAGGCGCTAGGGCCATAGCCAGGCAGTGCAGTGTGTTTGACGACTGTAACAGCCTTAGCGGTTGCATGAATAATTTAGCAGCAATATTAATCAAGAAAAACTTTGGAATAGAGTAAAAGCAAACTTGAGCTATAAATAACTAAATACACTGTTTTATCTCGTGTAAGTATATAATGAGAATATTCATAATTATCATTGAGATGATACTGACCACATCTATTATAAGTAAACTCAATGCTGAACAAATTTTAAGGATTTCAACAGCTGAGTATCCACCATATAACTCCAAATCTTTAAAGCATGGAGGTCTTATACCACACATTATTAAAGAAGCATTTGTTATAGCAGGTTATAAAGTAAAGTTTGAATTCTATCCTTGGAAACGAGCCTATCAAATGTCTGTGGATGGAACTGTTGATGCTACTGCTCAATGGTTAGACTCAAAAGAGCGTAGAAAATATCATTACTATAGTGATCCTCTTGTTGAAGATCAGAACGACTTCGATCAGTATATTGAAAACTCCCGTAAAGGACTCTATTAACGTGTTCCCTCTGCAATTGTGTGTGGCTGGTTAAAATATCTCACACGTTCACTGAGTGATTACGGTTAAGTAGAATAAAGGCGATAGGCGCTTTAAGCAGATTTGGCTAAGTGCTAAGACTTTGGTTAAACGGTTGGGATGAAAACTACCCCTATGATTAAGTAGGGGAAAATCATCAATTTTCTTTAATCTTTTTAAGATTGTTAACTAATAGCTCAGCTTCTTTCTTTGTTAGCCCTATAATTTGCATCCTGTTCGTTTGACTAGATGTTATATTTTCAGATTTTTCTATATTTGTACCGAAGGCTGTAATTGATAAAGGAGCTCCTAAGTTTTTAGAGGTGAATAAGAACATTTTTTCACCAAACTTAGAGGTAAGTTCTAAATGAACGACATGGCCATCCTTTCTTGTTTTGCCAATTTCTATGCCAGTAATGTCTGATCTTTGGGCTGTAATTGAGCCAGACTCTGATTTAAATACAATTTCATTTTTCGCATTATCTTGAAAAGACATAAAGCCTGCTAAGTCTATTCCTGTAACAAAATAGATGATCGAAAGGCTAATAGGTAATCCCACAAGGACCATCAGTAGAATATGTTTTATACTCATGCTTTGCTTATTGGTTTAGGGCTGTTTAACTTAGTTTATAGTTTGCTTTTCCATATTTGACTACTCCATGCCCACACTGCGCAAGGAATGGTCTTCTAAGTCAGATAGAGCCACTGCTACAATACGTCCAGGGTTGCGTATTCTCAGTTCCACATTCCTGGAGCTGTCATTCAAGCCAACATACTCTATCTGCTTAGTTGTAAATAAAAACAATTAATATTCTTTCAAGCGTAACAAAATTAGTGTTAACAGGCCCCCGATTGACATAGCCATGTATTTTTTGATGAGCTGTGCTAGTTATTTCACACTCAATTAATTATCGCTAGCTAAATAAATATTATTTTATTAACTAATAAATGAATAAAACGATTAGTATTTTCTTATTTTTGTTTAAAAAAGTTTTTACTTCTGACTTAATTGTTCTGAAAGTTGTTACCTATTGTCAGCTAATTTGACATTTCTGATCGGTCTATTTAAATCAATTACTCAAACGATTGCATTGTTTTCTTGTTAAAAAAATTGACATTATATATTTTTTTGGAATTTTGATATAAATAAATCGAATTTCAAAAAGTAATGTGATACATTGCTGTGCAAATTAAAAAAACAACCAAAGTTTATTTATTTCATTAATAAGCGACACGTCTATTTCTACGATAAGTCTTTCAGAGTAACGACAAAATTTGTGGTCATTAAGCAGTAAAAGGCATTTAGTTGTGAAAAAATCGTTATGGATTTCTGCACTGGGTATTGCTAGTGCCATTGGATTAAATACAGGTGTGGCAAAAACACAGTCATATCACTTTATTCAATTAGGTGAAAAAGCACAGTGTTTAACTGTGCAGTCACCAGTCTCGAATCATGCGGCTGTAAGGATGAATAGCTGTGAAGGGCTGCCTGAACAACAATGGTATCAGGATGCGTTAGGTCGTTTTCATTCCCGTGTTGCTCCCGATTTTTGTATGGAAGCGGGTCGTAATCCTGCGAATAATTCCGCTGTTTTTATGTGGCGATGCCACCAGGGAATTCATCAACAATGGCAGTTAACAGATCTGCAACTCCAAAATAAAAAAAATCCCCAGATGGTGCTGGATGCTTCTGCCTCTGAGCCAGGCAAAGTGATTACCTATGCAGCTCATGGTGGAACGAATCAACGTTGGCAGTGGCTTTCTGTTGAGCCCCCTATAAACCACAACCAATTACAAGCCCGCATTGAGCAAGCCGATAATCTATTAAAACAAGTTGTATCTGGCGTAGAAAATAATGCCTATTACCCTGAGGATATTGATGGCTTTTTACCTATGGTAGCGGATGCCAAGCAGGTAATGGCAGATGACGATGCCACGCAAAGTATAGTAGACCAAGCAACAAAAACATTAGAAGAAGCCACAGCGCTCTTTCAAGCGTTGAAAATTTCTCACAAAAAAGATTTAGAAGCGTTATATCACAATGTACAAAAAATTGAATTTTCGAGCAGCAATATTAGCCGGTTGGTTGCCATAAATTCTCAAGGGTTTTTAGTGCATGCCAAAGAGCCACAATTAGGTGTTGGGACCATTGCCGCTGGCCGACTAGGGAAAGGCCGTGTAGTTGTATTAGGGCGTGAAATTAACGACTATTTAAACGTTTTGACTAACCCGGCGGCTCAACCGAGTATGCAGCAATTTGCTAGTAATCTATTGAGCTGGTTAACGGCGAGACACCCTCAGCCTTACGATACAGTTCTACAAACCGCTGACCAGCGTTTGAAAGTGTTAGTGCAATGGAAGCAATGGCGCAATAAAACATTTGATGATCAATATCAGATTGATCCTACTACAGTAGCTGATATTGCCAAACAAGCCGCCCTGTTTGATCCAGCTGAGTTTCCTGTTGCTATTGTTGATCCTCGTATCGAGTCACCAGAAGTACAAGCTGTGCTTGAAGATTACGTCAACGCAGGGGGAAGCTTGCTGATGGGGCATCAGGTGTGGACCTGGAAAACTAACCTGAAAACCGCACCAGGCCAGCAGCTTCTCACGAAAGCTGGTATTGCCTGGGATGGAGGTAAATCGCGTTCCCAACTTTCACATCAAATTGCAAGTAAGCCTGCTATTAATGAAATGATTGGAAGAAACGTACCCGAACGTTTAGCCTATCTGAAAGCCGTTGAAGAAGGCGTTGCGGCTTATACCGTATCAAAAGGTACTCTCGAACAACTAGCTATTAACTTAGGGCGTACTCTTCAAAACTTACCTCTACCGGTAAACACGTTACTCACCTACCTCGACAAGGATCTCAACTATCCATTCGACCGACTGACTGAAAGGCCGTATACCCAAGTGTTAGCTTATATTGACTCAGTTACAAAAGACTTATCAACCAATCAGAGCGCAGCAGCGGGTCATGACGTGATGGGCATTGTTCCCACAGATGCTGTTTCGACCGTTAAAACTCTCGCGTTTGATTTTAATCAAGAGCACAGTGACTGGGTCAGAACATCCCGTACCGCCCCTTTTTGGTTAAGCACAGGCCTTTATGCCCGTGCTGGCGAAACGATTGTGATTGAAGTCGCCTCTCCATCGGATCAAACAATGGCTAAGGGTCAAGCCAGTCACATTGAAGTCCGGGTGAATGGCCATACGGATAACATTGCCACAGAAAAGAACCGTAAAAAATGGGCACGTCCTCCACAGGTTAGCTTTACGCAGGCATTAAAAGTAGGCCGTAATACCATTAATGCCCCTTATGGTGGACTAATCTACCTGACTACTTCTCACAAACAGTATCGTCAGGCGCAAGCTAACATCACAATCAAAAATGCCGTAAAAGCCCCTTACTTTAAGCTGGGTGAACACTCGAATGCCCAATGGAATAGCGAAATTAAACATTATCCTGCGCCTTGGGGAGAAATCCACAGTGGCAATATGATCGTTTTATTGTCCAAGCAGCAGCTACAACAAATTGAGGATGTTGAAGCTTACGCCAAAGCCTGGCAGCAGTTGACAAATAACACCTACCAACTGATGGGGCTAGGTAAAGATAAACCGGAGCCACATAAGACCCCATCGTTACCTAACCGTTTTCACTCGGATTTAACCATCAGTGCGGGCTGGATGCATGCAGGTTACCCCATCATGGCCCCCTTAGAAGCCAAATTGGAAAAATACAGCAATGTATTGGGTTGGGGGCCTTTCCACGAGCTGGGCCATAATTATCAACAGCGCGATTGGATGTTACCTGGAACAATGGAAGTGACAGTTAACCTGTTCTCGCTCTATCAACAAGATCAATTTGGCCAGCCGTCACGTTTAGCCGCTCAGAAGACTTATGACAAGGTGCTGAAAAAGCTCAATGAAGGCAAAGGCTGGAATGACATTAAGGACCTTTTTGAGCGTTTGGCATTTTATCATCAATTTGCGTTAGCTTATGGATGGGATTTTTATACAGAGTTGTACAGCCAAACCCGTGAGCTTTACCATCAGCGAGGCTATGCGAAGACCAAGGGGCAGTCTGCAGCCGATTATTTACTGATTATGGGTTCGAAAATTGCCAAGGAAGATTTACGGCGTTATTTTGAAAAATGGCAAATTACCGTCTCGGATGAAGCGAAGCAGCAGGTCGCCCACATGGAACTCCCCATGCCGGCCATACCGTTATGGTTATACGGGACCCAACAATATACCTCTGATGCGCTTTAAGTGATATGTATTACCTCGGTAAGTATGTGGAGCTAGAAAATTTAAGTTTCATATGCTCACTGAGGAACCTGACTGAATATATGAATAATTATTTATTATTAGAGCCAGGTTTGATTACTTTTTCAGATATTATCAATACTATCAACATTACTAGTAAGTAATGTTGATAGTATTGATAATATCTGAAAAAGTAATTTGCAGGGTATAAACATTTGTATCTGACATATACAACAGATTAGCTATACTGTCGGAGTCACTCATTTTTTCACCAATCTAGAATCAAACCCGAAGTCAACAATTTCACCTATATCAAGCTTATCAAATTCTGGGTGCGCTGGATTAAGAATATAATTTGACTCCTCTGGAATAATTACACTAGGCACTCTAAGCAGCAAAGATAGTTTATTTTGCACCCAGAAATCACCTGTTGCCTGTGTATCTGGTTCCATTTCATAAGACTGCCAGTTCAACGGTAAGCTATCTGTATCTAGATCCATGACTAACGACTCATCGAACGACACTGGCAGCTTGTGATATTGCATCAGTATATCTGACTGTTTGAGGTGCGCTAACAACTCCATAGAGGCAAGTGCCAGGCTTTCAGAAAGATAAACAACTCTTGTTCCCTTTGAGTTCCAGCACCCACCAAATAAAAAGGCTCCTTCTCCTGATAGTATCTCTTGTGGTGTTTTTGAGTATACCGGTGCTGCTATTCTCCATCCTTTTAGCATTAACTAAACACCCCATGTCGGATACGCCCGATAAGGTCTTCCACTTCCTTTGCACCGAATTCTGTTCTGGCATGCTCCAGTGGGGTGTTACCACCAAATAAAGGCTCTGGTGTTTTTAGCCAGTTTTTGGCCTTCTCGTCGTCGTCCAGCATCATTGCTTTTACTAAGTCATATAGTTGAACAAACCGATACACCTTGCTTGACTCATCTGGCGTTAGGCGTCCTGCTTGCTTTCGACGGCTTAGGGTAGCTTTTGACATGCCAGAAATTAGCAAAAATGTTTTTTGATCAATTCCTAGCGCCTTTTCAATATGAGCAATAGCCTTTACTGAAAGGCCTTCTAATAATGAGGTCTGAATTTTTATCCGGTCCATACCAATTACAAGAGCAAGTAGCTTGTTCTTTTTAGTGGCTTTAGCAGGGTTAAATTGAAGCTTTGAGCTTCCACTTTCTATTCTTCCAGAGGCAGACATTTTGCTCTCCTTGTGGGTTCATATGATAACTATAATTATATCATATGAACCCTATAAGCTGGTGGTAAGGTTGAGAAGTGCCCCTTATACAAAGGGGGCTAGCCCAGCCACTGACATTGATCGAAAAGCTAATAAAACCCATACTTTGAGGAATAAGAAGGATGTCAACTATTTTACTGCTTGTACGTAGAAGTCTTACTCATCAATAACTAAGATATACATAACTAGGCAATATTCTTGTTATTGTTTAAACAAGCTCACAAGGATTCTACTCTATGGCAAAAATTCTAATCGTGGATGACTCAGAAACAATGATAGAAGGGCATAAAGCAATTCTTGAGGGTCTCGGACACACTATATATTCCGCCGAAAGTGGTGAAGAGGGTGTTGAAAAAGCAATTGAAATTTTGCCAGACTTGATCTTGATGGACATAGTGATGCCTAAAATGAATGGATTTCAAGCTACGAGAAAAATCACTACAGATGATCGCACCAAACATATTCCAGTAGTGATCCTGACAACAAAAGATCAGAAAACAGATATCATGTGGGCTAAGCGGCAAGGAGCCAAGGGATATTTGATCAAGCCTGCCAACAAAAAGGAGCTGGCGAGTACAATCGACCAGCTTTTAGAAGAATCCAACAAGTGACATACTTTTAAGCCAATAATGCAGTTAAGCTAAAATCAAGGGCCCAAGGCCTTAGCTTTAATCAAGTTTGTTAACGTTTAGGCCTAACCCTTGGATTTTTCGTTTTTAACAATAAACCTCTGATAATCTGGATCAGAAAATGCTGTTTTCAGCATTTTCAGTCGCTTGTTAGTTGGCTACTGTATAGGGTGTATTCAACAGCACTCGTTAAAAAAATTGTAGCATTTTGTTGGTTTTTGGAGTGACTTGAGGAAAGGTGAGTGGGGTGGAAGTTTAGAGAGGCTTCTGATTGGTTTTTGTTCTCTACTATTTTAGATTGGTGTTATGTGTTTTTTTACTATCTGGAACAGTGTCCAGATAGTGGTAGTAAAAACAGATAAGGTTACTGTTTAATAAAACAATACTCAGAATCTTTTTCGCATTTAAGAGTAGAATTAGTCCCTAAGATTAATGGGTGATTTTTCCTTCCATGTCCTACATAAGGGTAATAATAAACAGGCTTATTGAATTTTTGTGCAAATTTCTCAATTACAGACTTATAAATTAGACGTTGTTCATCTGTTGGGTCAAGAGGATAAAACTGTCCAAATACTATTGCATTAACATTTAAGTCTTTCTTGAATAGAAGCTGGTGAAGACGTCTATCTAATTGACGGAATGATGTACCAATATCTTCTAAAAGTAGGATTTTACCCGATAGATTTGGTTCATATACTGTAGAAAATAATGACGAAACTAAAGTAAAATTACCGCCTCTTAGTTCACCATTAGCTCCTTTCTTAGCTAATGTATTTAATGGAATGATATTTTGGTAAAATACTCCTTTTGATAATACCTGTTCCACTGAAGGTAGTGGCTCTAAGTCATTCACTTGTATCTTTTTTTCGTCTTTATCTTTGTTATCCTTATTATAGCTTGCTACAACACCATGCAAAGATTTCCATTGTAGAGTTTCATTCACAAATGAATGAATGGCTGTGACATCACTGAAACCAATTAATATTTTAGGTTTTGCTAATAGTAATCTTTCTTTTTCCATATGAAGATAAGGTAGAATATTTACCCCTCCACCACCTCCTTTTACAAACCACACAATATCTACACCATCATCTAATAAAGCATTTATTAAACTTTCTGCCCTAGCCTTTTCTGTATTTACATAGCCAAAGTCAGAAACAACTTGATTCAAGTATTTTGTTGAAACAACATAACCCTTTTTCACTAATGCATCAGTAACACTTTTTATTTTTTCTTCATCATATTGGGTTGATACTGAAATGAGAGCAATACTTTTATAGCTATCAGCTAATAATGGAAATGTTAAAAAATAAACTAATAGTGCACAAAACTTCTTTAACAAAACTTATACTCCACTAACTACCCTAAGTTTTTCTAGGCTAACACTTAATTCGATAGAAAATATAAACAATTAGCCTAACCTCTAAAATGTTACTTATTGGTAACACTTCAGTAAATGTAAGTCAATAATAACTTATATTTATTTGCTCTCTATCTCAATCCCACCTCTTATGTTGTTTTTCAAAAACAGCTGATAGTGCTTCTTATCGGTAGTCATTAGAAAATATAGCGGTATAGTTGTAGTTTGATCAGTTTAGATAGAAAGTAATCCTGTTCTGAGACTAGTAGTGAGGGCTGATCTTCCCTATTAAGAAAATAAACGACGATCATTTTGCATGTTTTTAAAACCGACACACAACGGTGCCGGTATTTTATTATTCGATACGATAATTAAAAATTGGGCAGAAGCGGCTCACAAGGAACTTTTCCTTGGCAGATCATACTGGTTGCTGTTCGCTCTCCAGACTCTTTTGACCAACGAGGAAGTGGGTAGTACTCTATTTCGCTCAGAGCATTGTCACGGTATGGCAGTTTCTCGACATCTTTTGGTGCTGACTCTTTCAATTCATCCTCTGTTGGTAACATTTTGATTAATGCTTTTGCTGCGACCTCTGGATCGCGATAACTTTTCACTATCCCTTTCTTCATTTTGACTTCAACGACTTCATCTCCTTCTTTCTGAAAAGGATTCACTATTACCACCTTCTTTTTTTGATGAAGCAATGTATCGATCTCAATTTTTGTCCATGAGCCATACCATGCAAATACCATTGCTGCATCAGCAACACCTACCAACGCTGGCGTATCGTCCCCCCACATCTTGCCAAAAATATCTTTCGCATCTACATAGTTATGGCTATCTTTAGTGCCTGCTTCTGGTACTACTACTAACGTATAAGCTTCTAAGTCTTTTGCTCGCTCATACCCAATACGTGTATAACCATATACATCATCAAGAGCACCTTTATAACCACCTGTAATAAATGCCACTTCTCGATCAAGATACACCCTATCCATTGCCTTCGATGCCGTTTTAATTGCTTCACGTACATCTCTCGGACTACCAATACGCGCTTTACCTAATATTGCTACTACAGGCATTCCTTCTGCGTGAAGTGAATCTGCCAAAGCGCTTGAATTGGGAGCCGCTTCCTTGTGGTTGAGCTTAACAAAGGCAGAAGGTTGCCCTATTAATTCTAAAGAATCTGATCCTCTCAGGAATCCAAAACGAACATAATCATCATCCGTTTCACGTAAGATTTGCACTTGATCTGCGTCCAAAGCAAACTTCAATGTTTGAATTTCCATAGATATTAAGCTCTCTAAAGCTTTCTTTTTCGAAAGCTCCCCAGCCAAGTATTTTTTTGCAGTATCCAGCATTTTTTTCTCGACAGATGACAGTTCAGTATTGGTTTCTGGTGCATCAATCAGTTGGTTGAATTGAATAATTTCTTCTGGAGTTAAATTAGAGTTGGAAAGAGAAAGAGGTTGTTGGGGGGCGTTCTTAACCAAAGCATGTGGGTTTGAGCATTTTATACCCAGTGCGGTTCCGCTCGCCAGAAACATCGCTGAAACAGGTGTTTCGACATTGTTGATTCGGTTTGGTGCGCATAGCACCTTGCTATGATCTGGTGCTGCACTTATTTGTACTGTAAAATAAGTGCCGGGTTTTAACGCTTCCAATGATATACACTGAGATTGGCCTATTGCAAACTGATTTGACCACTTGGACCTCCAATTTTCAGATACAACTTGTATTCGGGCAGCATACATAGAACCAGGTTGCAGGTATACACATGCCTTTGAAAAAGCATGAGCAGAGGGACCTAATAGGCTCATAAAGGTTGCAACTGTTATTAACATTAAGCGGAATTTCAGCATCAATTTTCTCCTTAAAAATACTTTTTATGTCATCCATAACCAAAGGCAAGTCTGCTCAACTAGAACTAATTAACTAAGCTAAACCCCCAGCTAAGCTGGTGGACTCAAATAGGTTTTACTGTTACAGAGGCAAGAGTTCCTTCTATGCTCGACAAAGAGTGGGAAGGAATAACCTATGAGAGAATATAAGAGTTTGTCTCATACTCGATGGGATTGTAAATATCATGTTGTGTTTATCACGAAAAAAGGATGGTGACTCAAAAGTGTGCCTGATTAAAAGTTAACCTTTAAAATACTTGTTGTTTTCAACAGTAAGAGAATAACGATAAGTAGAGTAGACACATCAATGAGTCACTACCCATAAACCACTAGGGTAAATTATGAGTATTAACAGGCAAAAGTCTTATTTATCATTTGTTGTCGTATTATTGTTATTAGTAAATATGCCTAATGCCTATGCTGAGTGGACATATGTTTATTGTGCGAAGTCGGATCAGAGTGACTGGTATTGGTTAAAAGATATATCAAATCATTATGCAACTATTTCAGGCAATTGGGGTATGGAAAAACTAAGAGAAAGCCGAAAATGGGGGGCTAAATTATGTTATGAATATTTTTTCTACTTTTCAGTATCTGATGATGAGTATAGCTTAATAAGTGAGCAATGCCGGGAGGGCTATGTTCCACAGCCTGCTAATAACAAGTATTCTCAGTGGTATATTTTCAATGTAAATAAATCAAATGGCGAACATTATTTTGCACCTGGATATTACACGATACTTGAAGGTGGGCTAGAATGTTTTGATCAAAATCTAGAAGGTTTTGAATCGCACAGTCCTTGGCAATAAAGCGCTAGGTTAATAACTTATTCATATTGGGTAGACTATAATTGGCCTGCTCAGTTCTAAAAACAGACAATTAATATCCTTTCAAGCCCCACATTGTTGGGGCTTTTTTATGCCTAAATAAAAATCATGAAAATAACAAAACTCTTCGTTCATTGCTCAGACACGCCAGACGATCAGGATGTTACTACACCTATGGCATGTTCAACGTAACTGGTCTGGGATTGGTTATCACAAGGTTATTCAGCGTGATGGGGCTATCGAGAATGGCTGCCCGGAGTTTTGGCCTGGTGCACATGTTAGAGGGCATAACCGCAACAGATTAGGTGTTTGCCTGATTGGTCGTGATGAGTTTACGCTAGGTCAGTTAGACAGCCTGGAGCGTGTATTGACGTGATGGAAAGACCAACACCCTCTACCCAAGATATGCGGACACCGGGACTTCGACTCTAAGAAAACCTGTCCTAATTTTGACGTGGGAGAGTGTTTGGAGAGAGATGTATAAAAAGAATAATTTTAGTTTATTAAATAATATTATTTAAATACAAGCTTTCATTCATTTGAACTCTATCATCAATAACCCTACTCTGTTATCTGGATAAATGACATTTTAGTACTAACTAAATTAAGGACGATGAATTATGACTACTACAGCCCAATCACAAGGCAGCTATTATGCGTTTTTAGATATGCCCAATGACCCACTTCTTCATGAGTTTACTACTCAATGGGTGGTGCCTGCAGATCTTCCTCAAAAAAATACTTCAGGAGGGGATTTCTTTTTATGGAATGGCATCGGGCCAAGTTCTGGTGTAGGCCTTATTCAACCTGTACTAGAGTGGAGAAACGGTCACTGGTCTGTAAAGACAGTACATACGACTGGAAGCAACTACACCTGGACGCCTACGAATAGCCAAAATGGCAGGGGGATTCGTGTTTCGGCTGGAGAGGTACTGACGGCTTTTATAGAACTTAAACAGCATCAACAAAATCGTTACGTTTATTCAGCAGGTTTTAAGGGCGATAAGTTTTCATCTACTATAGCAAGCGTGACGACTACCGTGCCTTATAACCAGCTTATACTATGTCTTGAACCATATGGCACTGACGTTTCTGAATATCCAAATCAACCTTATGTCGAGATGAAAAATATTAATGCTACGTTTGAGGGAGACATAAAAAGTGGTGGCAATTGGTCTATGGATTCGAAAGAAAGTTATAAGAGGGCAATTCCCGTGAGTGGGTCTGTTGTGACAGATGGAATTAGTAATGGCAAAGTTCGCTTTTATTTTCAGTAACCTTAGTCAAATAGGTTAGAAACTTAAATAGCTAGATATAAATAAAGCCTCTGTTTCACAACAGGGGCTTTATTTATTGTTAACTCACTACACGAACATTGATCGCACAGGGGCCTTTCTTACTTTGGCCTATTTCAAACTCTACTTTTTCACCATCTCTAGGCTCACGGCTTTGTATGTCATTCTTATGAAAAAATAAGTCTTTGCCTTCGCTTGGAGCAATAAAACCAAAACCTTTATCTGGGTTAAAAAACTTAACTGTGCCTGAACTCATTCTTATACCTTGTTAATGTGATTGTCAGAATGATTTATAAGGGGTAATTAACAACAAATCAATGTATTCAACAATAATTAACATAGTAATCGGCTTTTTCCAATCGTACCTAACCAACAATCAGCGCAAAGCCGAACTAAATTCACCAAAAGCAATTAGCAGAGATCGTGCAGGGCAATATCAGTGCCTCAGAGCTTGGTTCGCTTAGCATTCAGTCGGCGAGGGTGGAAGGATGACTTTTTACTAATCGTCACTGTTACGCCGCTTGTGCTGTGCTTTGTGCCAGAGACGGGAAGCCACATAAAACAAGGCTTTGAGGTGCTGAGCGCTAGTGTGCCAGAGTGGTATATGTATGCTCTGGCGTTGGTGTATATCGATACGTTTGGATTTAGGCGGATATTTAGAAAATTTATTGTAAGCTACCCTTTTATGATGTCGAGGTAGAGTTACAATTGAATATTCTTCGGCATTTGCCGTTGTAATCCCGCATATGGCATGTTCTGGTCAAACTAAACCGGACACTTTTCTCTGAGACTGTTCAAAGTTAACCGGAGACATATTTTCATTAGCCGTATGCAAACGTTCCAGATTATAATATTTCATATATGCAGTAACATCTTGTCTTATATGCTGGCGAGTAGGTTGCTCTGTTTTCAAAATCCAGTCGTGCTTTAAACTACCAAAAAATCGCTCTACTACTGCATTATCCCAACAAGCACCCACGTCCCCCATTGAAGACCGTATCCGGTGCTTTTTTAATAAACGTTGAAATGGCTGGCTTGTATATTGTGATCCTCTATCACTATGAAACACTAAGCTGACTTTCGGTTGTCGTAAATAAATGGCTTTAGTCATCGCTTTGCAAATTAAGTCTGTGTTCATGCGGCTAGCCATATACCAGCCAACAATTCGGCGAGAAAATAAATCCATGACAATTGCCAAATACACCCAACCTTCAGCTGTCTTCAGATAAGTTATATCACCAGCCCACACCTCATTAGGAGCAACTGGATTAAAGTTCTGATTTAACAGATTATCAGCAACCAGGTCGCCATGCTTACGTTTTGTGGTTACCTTATAAGCTACCCTTTGTTTAACTTTTAAATTCAATTTTCTCATTAATGTGCGGACCCGATAGCGTCCAACTTGAAAGCCTTCTTCGCGTAGTTTCTTGGTTAACATGCGGCTTCCTAAGCTGTTTCTACTTGCTTTAAAGAGTGCTTTGGCTCGTTGACCAAGGACCCGTTCTTCGAATGATAGTGATTTGGCTGGGCGTTTACACCAGTCATAATAAGCCGACTCGCTTACCTTCATCACACGACACAGTAGCTTAACAGGATTGTTATTAGCTGCTTGTTTTTGAATAAAGTTGAATTTTACTTCATTTCTTTCGCGAAGAAGGCACTCGCTTTTTTTAAAATTTCTTTTTCCATTCGCAGAGTTTTCACTTCTTTACGAAGGCGTTTCAACTCTTCGCGCTCATTTTCAGTTAAGGTTTTGCCAGCCTGCTTTTGCTCATAATCATCCTTCCAGAGATACAGTATATTTGGGTTAATACCCAATGATTTAGCTGCCTCTGGCACTGAATAATCTTGCTCCAAAACCAAGGCAACAGCCTCCGTTTTGAACTCTTTTGTGTACGTCTTGTAACTGCGTTTCTGACTCATACCAACACCTTAATGCTTGATACTTATTATCTCTCTTTAAAGTGTCCGGTTCCATTAGACCAGAACAAACATACCATAAATGATCGATATAGAACCGAAGGCGTATGCTATAGAGATTAGAGTGAATAGAGTCTTGAGCTTAGGATTTTCTGCACGAAGTCCTTCTATGCCTTCTTTCATGAATAACCAAATATTACAAAAAGGATGAAAGTAAAAAGGATAATGGTATCCTGCTACAGGCATAAGCAATAATGTTAACAAATAAACTTTGAAAGGAACTGATAGCCCAAGAATGCTTGTAAAAAAGTAGGATATAAAAAAGCATAAGGTTACCTAATTATCATCATACCTAAGCTAATTTTTGTGCAGCTTGTGGTCAAACATTAGAACAAAATGCATAACAAGTTTCTCAAGCTTACTCCGGCCACAAAAAGTGTGTGGCCTCTGTGGGACACACTACGCGCTGCTTCGTGTGCCCCTTAGCAAAACGTTATGTTTAAAACGGAGTCGAAACAATGATAGTTACCAATAAATTGATGCCATCAAAAAAACAAGATGAATTACTAAATGAGTTAGGCCCAGATGGCCCTGTTTTTATGATCAACTTGGTAAAATTTAAAGATAAAGCGGTCTACGAAGATGGGCGTGATACCAACCTTACTGGAAAAGAGGCGTACCGGCTTTATGGTCAAGAAGTTGTGAAAATGCTAGCCAAGTTTAACGCCGAAGTTGTTTTTGGCACACATATCACCGAAATAATAATAGGTGAAGTTGAAGAGCTTTGGGATGAAATGACAGTTGTAAAATACGCGTCACGAAAAGATCTCAATGCAATGACTTCTTCACAGGAATGGCATTCTATTAATGTACATCGCTTGGCAGGTATAGCTGGTCAGTTAAATATCGAATCGGTGCGCCCATTAATGTGAAAAACATAATCGGGAAAGAGCTGGCATCTAGCTAGCCCCTACACCCTGCATTAACCGCGGTGCAGGTATATTACAACCAAACTGTCATATATTTCCTGGTACTACCCCTAATTGGGCTTATTGGTGGGTTTTAATTTGACGACAGGTGAAGTGGGTGTGAGATAGAACAGTAAGTTTTGAGAGCCCTGGACACTGCTTTTAATCAATACAGCAAAATCCCACCCTTGCATGAGATGACTCATTTGCTTGGGTGTTATGAAGTGCTGACGGGTAGGCCAGGTTATAACAGGCAAGTACTGTCGTTACATAATCTGTTGTATTTGACTAGTGATTTTGTCGACCCACCTGCTGTTGATGGCTATACTTATTAAAGGCCGCTGCTGCTTAATGCTCTAGTACTCCGCCTCCTTCAACTGTACTTGGCAGCAGTTGGCTTTTATAAAATCTCAGTAATCAGTTATATATAAACTGTTCGTTGCAACGATGTTACTCAAGCCATCAACTCCTTCATGGTAGCAACGGATAGATGACTAGAATGTACACACTTATTAGCCACCCCTGATAATGAGTGGCTTTTTTATTGTTAACCCACTACACGAACATTGATCGCGCAGGGGCCTTTCTTACTTTGACCTATTTCAAACTCTACTTTTTCACCATCTCTAGGCTCACGGCTTTGTATGTCATTTTTATGAAAAAATAAGTCTTTGCCTTCGCTTGGAACAATAAAACCAAAACCTTTATCTGGATTAAAAAACTTAACTGTGCCTGAACTCATTCTTATACCTTGTTAATGTGATTGTCAGAATGATTTATAAGGGGTAATTAACAACAAATCAATGTATTCAACAATAATATACACAGTAACCGGCCTTTTCCAATTATACCTAATCAAGAATCAGCGCAAAGCTGAACTAAAGTAAGCCATTCACCAAAAGTAATTAGCAGAGATCGTGCGGGGCAATATCAGTGCCTCTGAGCTTGATTCGCTTAGCATTCAGTCGCGAGGGTTTACGGCGATTTCGCTAAATTGTTCATATAAAATTTATTTGGAAGTGATATAAATAAGTTAAAATATTATTAAAGAGTATGGATGAACGATACAGGGATCGATCTATATGCCTTTAGTAAAGTCTCAACAGGAATCAAGACGACACCCTCGACGCTCCGTTGTTTGGAAAGCACTAATCAAAGATAAGAGGAATAAAAATTTTTCATCTTGCACTGTGATTGATATCTCAAGATCAGGTGCACTTATAAAGTGTATTGATCCTTTTAAAGAAGGACTTATTTATCCCCTCATGATTAATGCAGTCATCGAGAGTAGCAGACATAAAATTTATACTATGGCAAAAATATGTAATGTTGTTTTATCAGAAAAGCAATTTTTAACTGGTGTTTCTTTTACAGAAATATCTCCAGAAGATCAAAGTATTTTGGATGATTTTGTTGAGGCAATTTTTAGCGAGCAATAATAAACTTTTCTTTTAGCTCTGCTGCTAATGCCGTTTGTTTTTGTTCTTCCGCTGGGTTATAGGCGGCGACTGTCGCTAACTTAGCGAAAGCGCCATAAACCCTCGACAGGGCGGGGAGCAGTCACAGAGCTTGATGTTTCTCAAGAAATTTCTTGCTTTGCTTGAGACTTTCTCTGATACCTTTCCCCTTTGTTTGTAGTGCCAATTTTTGTACTGAAGGAGCGGCAATCTCCAATAACTTCTTGTAATAGAGTTTGGCTTTGGTGGAATTACCCGCCAGCTCATTCGCATAGCCAATCCCATAAATACTGTTTAAACGATTTGGTGAAATAGCAAGACTGGCTTCATAGGCATTTATAGCATCCTGATAGTTTGCTGTGAGTATCAGCATATCGCCCAGTAGCTCTCTGGCGGGTAACACCACTCCGGGTGTGACGGGATGTTTATCGACAGAATCTTCCAGATCTGCAGCTTGGCGCATCATCGCAAGAGCACTCTTGGTGTCTTTGTTCAGAAAACGAACCCAGGCTGCGACAGTTTTGCGTTGGGCATCCACCAATACGGCCCAGTAGTTACTTCCCGCCTGTTTGGTTTTTGCATAAAGTTGATCCATCAGCTGAATACTCTGCTGGGCTGATGCGAGATCCCCGCTTCTTGCTGCTCCTAGACCTTTGGCGAAATAACTAATCGCCTCCACCTGGGGAAATTTCGCCCAGGGAAAGCTTTCGGGCACACGGGATTTTAATTGTGCAGCTTCTTGCCACTGATGACGCTCCAGTGCAAAACGAGCTGGCATTGAAGCTAAGGCGTAGGCACTGACGAAGGTTTCCTGGTGCTTGCTAGCGGTTTTCATCTCCTTAAGTGTTTTTTTAGCTGCTTGGTCATCCCCCCTTTGTAAATGGGCATAGAGTAAATAATCCAAAGCATGCAGATAGTGGTGGGAGATAAAATCTCCAGCAGGGTAATTCAACGCTGCCTTTGCGGACCGCTCATTCCATTGAACTACATCAGGCCAGAGGCCTATACGGACAAAAATATGGGTGGGCATATGGAGGGCATGGGGTACATCTGGAGCGATTTTGTCGTAAGCGCGGGCGGCAGTAATGGCACGATTAGCAAGCATGGGATTGTCATAGGCGTGAATCGTATAGTGGATTACGCCCGGGTGTTGGGGTTCGTTTTGATAAAGCTTTTCCAACAGTTTTCCCGCTTCTTTTTGGTGGCTATAGGATTTATCCTCTTTGGGAGCGGTAGCGAGATGGGAGAGTGCGTAAAAGGCTGCAGCATTGATATCATTGGGAAATTGTTGGAAGGTTTTGTGTTGCGCCTTTTCCCAGGCGGCAATTCGTTGTGGGTGTGTTAGAGACTGCCAGTTATTAAAAAATGCTGCTGCGGCCGTAATATAGCTTTTTTCCCGTGGGCTGATAGTTTGAATAGTTTTGGCTTTATTGATTGCCTGCCAGCCCTCGTCAAGTTTCTCCTCACTGGGACGCCCTGGCCACAGGGGCTGAAATAAAGTCATAGCAACCCCCCAGTGGGCCATAGCGCAGTCGGGTTCCTGCTGAGTTAAGGCGGCAAAGTGTTCTTTGGCCTGTGCGTACATCATATGGTGCAGCAAGGCCAGAGCGCGCTCAAATTTTTGTCGGGCTTCATTGCTACAGGAGATAGGGAATTCAATTTTACCGATATTTTTTCGGTCGGTTTTTATATTGCTGTCCTGGTGTGCAAAGGAGGTAACGGGGCAAAGAAAGGCCATAAGAGTTATAAAAACAACTATTAACTTAAGTTTCATTGCTCGCCCCTCAAAATTTTTACGTCAATCTATTGCATAGCATAGATAATATTTCTAGAGAACGTGCAAAGTGGTACTATGTAGAGGGTAAATAATATCATTGAGAATAGCGTCCTATCTGATTTAGATGATTTGATGTAGCTAGCCCAGCTCTTATACAGGAAGTCTATAAACAGCTTCAGCTTGATCAGAAAACCGTTGATAAACACTACAGAAGATTAATAATAGGCAGTCTTGTTGTGCAGGATGATGAGACGAAGTTGTATTATCGGCCGCTTAAAATCCAGCTGAGTAGAGCAGGGTAGCAGTTATTCAACAGAAAATTGCTGTAACTCAATACCTGAAATAGGCTTAAAGTGCTTTAGGTTAGTGGTGCATAGTGTTTCACCATAGCGAATAGCTGTTGCGGCAATTAAAGCATCGCCCATTTCTACACTATGGATAAGCGCAAACTGTTTTGTATAACAGCGAGCATTGATAGAAATTTGTGGGTCAATCTCACCTATGTGTGGACCACTACAGAAGGATATGAGCAGCTATGCGCCTAAATTTCTAATGATAAGTGTCCGCCAAATGGGGGGAAGATCAAGATGTTGGTGAAGAAATTGTAGATAAGGCCCGATAGATTTATCGGGCCTTAATGTAAGCTAGTTACTAAAAGTTGGGCGGTCGTCTTTCACTTCTGAGTTTGGAATAAAAATTAGATTTTCAATTTTATAGCGAGTTGAGGCTGGCAGGGGGGCATCGTGAATAGGTAACTCAACTTCTACTAAGTCTTGTGTAAAATCCTCAATAGCTTCAAATAGATTCAAGCTATTTCTTAAACAAGGTGTGTCAGGGTTTTTCTTAACAGTTAAAGAAACGACTGGAGAGGAGCCTCTTTGTATTAATCTAGCTTCTACTTTAAACTCTTGATTTACATCCGTAGTTCCACATGAAAAAGCTCGTGTTTTTAAAACTGGTAGCCCACTGCTATTTCTATCAACAACAACTTTACCATAAAGCTCCGGATTGGCTAAAGAGTCAGCAACTTCAAGTTCTGCAAAAACACTGCTTGAAATTGATGCTATTCCAACTGTTGTTACAATTAATGTCGCCTTTTTTAAGCCTTTAAAATTCATTTTATAAACCTCTTAGTAAAAATGATCGATTAGAAATACTTTTATGAAAAAATAAAAGTATTGGGACATGCGATTTAAACTAGTGTTTAATGCTAAGGGCTTTTGGATCTTTAGTTAAATTTATAAAATCAATCATATAGATTATTAAAATTTATAAAAAAGCAGGCAGTGCTAGATTTGAGTCAGTACACCTAATCCTTGTTTGTTCTCGTTTATACCCGACCATAGGCAGGAGGCT
The DNA here is from genome assembly GCF_011009015.1 of Spartinivicinus ruber. NCBI lineage: Bacteria > Pseudomonadati > Pseudomonadota > Gammaproteobacteria > Oceanospirillales > Zooshikellaceae > Spartinivicinus > Spartinivicinus ruber. Next base: position 4,704,316 of record NZ_CP048878.1, on the reverse strand, counting down.
GAGTAAGGGGAAGCCTAAGGCGTTAGTTAAGGAGTTGGGATGAAAATTATTACCCCACCAGGTAGTGGGGAGGGCGTCAACTCAGTTCATGAAAGCTACTACTACCTATCAGGGTGTTCTCCGTATTCAGACTCTATCACACCTTGAATTTTTGCTGCCAATATTGCATGAACTGTCTGGCTGGGATGCACTTGATCTAAAAACACATGGTTAGATAATGGGTCTAATACGGCTCTTGTAAATAATGATACATATCCATCTTTGTTATACGCATCCTGTGTATTGACACCTTCTATTTCTGCTGCATCTATTAGTGAATTGAATGCTTTTTGAGAATCAAAGAAAGTTATTTTTACATTATCGTTGCTAAGCTTACTTACTAATTCTTTTAAATACGAATTATGCATACAGGAAATTTCATACATATCTTGTCTAAAATTATCATCCTTAGAGAGTGCTAATGGAGTTTTTGATAAATCAGGAATCCCTATTACTAGTATTTTTTTTACGCCATTTTTTATCATCTCGCTTAGGTTTTTTTCTATATTGCTAATTACTCTTGGTACATCTGTTCTTTGATATGTAATATAATCGTTTGCTCCAACCCAAACTATAACCAAATCTTTTTCACTAAAATCATGCATTTTTTGAAACTGATCTATTTGGCGGCCTAGGTTGGAAATAAACTGAAACTTTAAATTTAACATTGACCCATACTTAACTGCTGCAGTTCCGCCTTCTGCAAAGTTAACAACTTCTTTTCCCAAGAAATTTGGTGACTCTAAAAAATCTGTCCATACAAAACCATTGGTGAATCTGCCTTTGTAATAAGAATGATTAGATAGTAATATTCCACTTGTTTTCTGCTGCATGAATCCTTCTGAAGCGGACAAACTATCTCCAAATACTACAATTCGTTCTATTTTTTTAAGGTTTTCAGGTCCAGTTTTTGGAAAAAACTGGAAGGCTAGTCTTAGTTCATGCTTTTTTGATAAAAGCATCGGCTTTGTTTCGTAGAGCCTTTTGTCCAGAACTCTTTCCTCAAAAAGGGTTCTGTTGGCTGATATAGGCCTATTCATACGATACTTTTGAAACCCTTTATTTGCTCTTAAAACAACATCGTGAGAAAGACTTCTTATTAGTGCAGGAGTAATGGAACCAGTCATAACATCTAACCTGAAATAACTATTTTAGTATGCAAGCGATTGCTTATTTTGTTAATTTGCATTCTATTTTATATATTTTTCTAGGTATATGACTACTCCCTTTGTCCAGTATGGATGAGAAGCAGTCATGTGAGAATCTAGTAGGGTAGGGCGTAGTGCCTGGCCATCATGTTGCTAAGATGCAATAGCTCAAGCTGCATGACATGATGACCATGACAGCCTTGCTATTCTGCAGCTCTCTGCCATTATTATTGGCACTTCAAACTGAAATAAAAATAAAAGAAGTACCAATGATGATTACAAAAAAACTTGCCAAGCTATCAAAAGAGCATCCACGTATAACTATTCGTACCCTAGCGACCCTAATGGCCATTAATGACAATGAAGGCTGTTCAGTCTCTGAGCTATCTCAGTTTATGGGTGTCAATGAAAAAAATGTCGCCACGACAATCCGTCGTTTGGAAGAGGGGAGGGATAGCGGAGACGTTAAGTTAATAAAGGTTAAGCAAAATAAAGACGACAAACGCTTTAAGCTGGTTTGGCTGACAGCTAAGGGTAAGGCGTTGTTGAAGCGGTTAGGCTAAGTTACCGAGGGGGCATGTTATACATTCAATAATGTAGTGGTTCAGATTTTTTTCTGTTGCTCGAAACAGAGTCAAAGAACCACCATAGGGAGAAGGTGGAAGATAGTTTTCCATAGCCAAGAAATTTCTACGAAAAACTTGGTAAAGCTGTAAGATTTCCAGGGGGGTATGATCTGTGATACCAACTAGAAGATGCTACAATATTCAATAACCCTAAACAAAGTATCAATGGGTGTTAATTATGACTTGCATAAAAACAAAATTGCTTAGTGGCTTCGTACTAGCATTTACCTGCCAACTAGGATTTGGTGTGACTTTAAATATTCTTGAATGGGAAGGTTATATCAGCCCTTATGAAAAAGATATTCAAGCCTATGCAAAATCTAAAGGTATCGATCTTAAGCTCAACATCGTCAAGCCATTTATCACTAATCCAGAACAGATTTTTCAGGTTGCTCGCAGAAAAGGTGCTGATTTAGTTACACCAACACACAACTACTACAAAACCAAAAATGGTCAATTGTTCAATGTTTTACTACCAATAGATACGAAAAAACTAGAAAACTATTCTAAAATTTTGGATTCTTTACGAAATGCTGATTATGACAAAAAGGGAAACGATAAATATTCTGTACCTCTATTGGGCGGCTCCTATGGCTTGGCTTACAATTTGAACAAGATGTCTGAAGCACCAAAATCTTGGGAAGTACTCTGGGATAAAAAGTACAAAGGACAGTTTGCTATTACCAATGATCAATTTGAAGCAAACATCTATATTACTTTATTGGTTCTTGGTTACCCTCCAGCCAGTTTCTATGACATCAAAAAATCAAATATGAAAGAAGCTCAAGTTCAGTCGAAACTCAATGAGTTAGTAGCCAACTCTGGTAAATTTTGGGCTGGGTGGGCTGAGCCTGCCATCATGAAGGACAATGTTTTTGTCACCACGTATTGGTTTGGTGTGGCTGCTGCCAATAATGAAGGACAAAAATGGAAATTAGCTTCACCTAAAGAAGGTCAAACAGTGTGGCTAGATACTATGGCCTTGGCGGAACATTTAAAGAATGACGCAAGCAAGCTTGAAGCAGCTTACTTGGTTATGAACTATATGCTGACTAAAAAAGCACAACAGAAATTATTCAAAGACTATGGCTCAGTCATCGTAAACACAGAAGCAGCCAAAGCTGATGGTAATGATTACACTACATTCTTCAAGGAAGAGTACTTCTGGCAGCCTTTAACGGCACGAACACGTGGCATTTACAAAACTATGTGGGAAAAAGCGAAAGATGCGGCTAAAAAATAGAAGGTTCTTCTGAAAATATTGAATTAATTTAAAATAAAGTAGATAAAGCCTTAAATAGGCTACTTAATACATATATAAGAAAGCATTTGCCCATTAAGTGCAAAGACTCTCTTACACTTAAAAATCAGTATCTAGCAACTTTCCTTAAGTTAACGAGTTTTTCACTGGATGCAAGAGCAAGTGTTGTACAAATTGTCTGTAAGCTAGGAGTAGTGAGGCTTGTAGCGATTTATCAACTCACTAGCTTTAGGGTAAAAGTTAGTGAGTTTTGAGGCAATTAAAAATTAAGTAGAATGGCGACATATGAAGTTATTTAATTTTTTCTAGCCAAGAAATACTCTAATAAATAAACGCTTTTTTCAAACTATATGGTACTTATTTTTTGTTTTACTCTATCAAATCTAACAGTTGATATAGGTTGCCATGCCAGACTATTTTTAAGTAAAAGTTTTATTTTTTTATAAAATATAAAAAACGCGTATATATAATACGTCTTCTTTATTTGTATTTTATTTTCTTACTCAAGAATAGTGTATAGTTTTTTATTTTATAAGTTAATTGCTTCTTAAAATATTACTCCTATTTATTGTTTTAACTTATAAGTTTGTAGTCTATGAGGTTTATTTACATGAGAAAAACAGTTTTAGCCATTTCTATTGTTAGTACTTTTGCTTCTCCGGTTTTCGCCGAGAAAAGCGGCTATTACCTAGGCTTTAGTGCAGGCCAGGCTGATTATGATGATGCTTATGATAAGCATGCAGGTGGACTAATTGCTAGAAATAGAGCAGAAAATACTCCGCTAAATAGTTTTAATACAAGCTCAACTGATAAAGACGGAGTCTTTAAGATTTTTGGTGGCTATCGATTTAATCAGTATTTTGCAGTAGAAGCTGACTACACTAAGTTCTCAGACACAAGGTCAAATTTGTCAGCCTCTGACCCCCAGAACTTTACAGTATCTAATAGAGTTGAAAATGAGCTGCAAGGGGTAGGGTTAAAAGCCGTTGGATTCTACCCAATAACTAATAGTTTTGAATTAAGGGCTTCTGCTGGCTTAATGAGATGGAAGCTTGAAGAGAAGTCGAATGGTGAACACGTTATAAGCCCCTTTACTGGAGATAGAGTGTTCACGTTCAATCAAGATTATAACTCAACTGAAAGAGGCACTAGCATTACTGTAGGCCTAGGTGCTAACTACAATATCAATGATTACTTTACAGTTGGCCTCAACTGGGAGCGTATCAATGATGTAGGTGAAAAGCGGTTTGCTTTTGGCGAAACCGATATTGACACTTATACTGCTTCTTTACAGTATAATTTTTAAAACACGTTCTTACATCCCCGTCTTCAAAAGATGGGGTTTTACACGCTTTCTGATAAAATACTTTCAGTCAATAAGTGGCCAATCTGGGTAAATCTGTTCAGATAATTTATGGTATTCATGAATAGCATTTTCGTCCAGGTACTCTTCATAAAATTTTCTATACGGAGGTTTTTTTCCAGAGTTAACAATGATACTATTAATAATATCGATAGCAAATTTTCCAACCCTTTTTTTAGAGCAGACAATATATGCTATATCAAGAGGTTTTGTATTATTTATTGGGAAAGAAAGAAAAGAGCCTTTTGGTAAGTTATACATAGCTTCAAATGCATAAGAAACGAATGCATCAATTCTACCATATTTAAACATTTGATAAAAATTATTTATACTAGTTGTCCAGAATATATTATCTCTTACTTTTCCTTTGATGAATTTTTCAATCTCACCACCATAATTCCTGTTTTCTGTTAGCCCTATCCTGATATTATCACTTTCTATAAGTTGATTTAAATTTACTGGTTTTCCACTTTTTATATAGTTTGGTATGGTTTCTTTGCGAATGATTATACGATTAGGGAAAATTAAATACACTGGCATACTAAAGTATAAATAATCTTCCCTGCTTGATGTTTTTCGTAAGGCAGGCAAGCATCGATTATCATTATTTTTGATATCTTTCAATGTTCTACTAACAGTAGCCACCTGAAAAACATGATTGAATTGAGGCATTCGTTTAGTAAAAAAAGTAGCAGTTCTATCAGCTATACCTTGTCCTTGATCAGTACCTGACAAAATATAAACAGGAGGCATGTCATTTTTATACCAAATAATTGTTTCTTTAGCATGGGTAGAAACTACTATCCCTATACCAATGGTAATTCCAACTAATAAAGGTATTACTACGTGCACGGTTAACTACCCAGAAATACATATAATATTTGAGTTTAGTTGATGTTTTGTGTCTCTGATTGATTCTAAATAGGGGGAAGATCAAGGCGAATAAGTGAGAATTAAGTAGACTGCTTATTGTAGAGCGACGCTCTCCTGCCGTAGCTGATACCCTCTAGTCTTTGAGGTATCCCAGTCCTGTACAGCTGGGAGCCTCGTATACTTAGGTATTGCTATCGCACAGCTCGTACGGATTCGATGTCTACCTACCAGGTAAGAAATTAAACCTCACTATACCAACTCAAAGTTCAGGACAGGAGTTGTTTTATTATTATTTTTCTTGAGGTTTAGTATTAAGGTTTCTTCAAAGTGTGTATGTGGTAAGTTATATTCTTCCAATAATAACAAAGTTGTTCTAATAACAAACCATGACCAACTAAAAAAGGTTCCCTTATCTCTTTCCCTTTGAGAAAGCATAGAATAATATTTTCTCAATAGTACATCATTTTCTTTTATGTGTTTTAATATCCCATCGACTTCATTTGTATTTAATCCTTTATTACATAAAGCAATATTTCGTATAAACATATAGGGCCTCTCTAATAACCAAGTACAGTGGTTGGTTATTCAAGCAAAAACCTATCCAAATCCAGCAAGCCTGCAACAACGTTCAATCAAACGTAATCCTCCACTTATTTTGTGGTTATTTTTTGGTCATTTGTTGTAAAAAAAGCAGATATCAACTTAATCTCCGACTAAGCTGCTGTAACTACTGATAAGTGGATTAGGGATTGAGACAAGATAAGAATTATTACACTTTGATGATTTGCGACTAACAACAAACCTAATACTTGTTAACTATTCTAATAGAGATAATGAATATATCTTAGCAATGTTTACTAACAATATATGGACATTTGTATGTTTACAGTCATTCAAAGTAGTACTAATCGTCTAGATATTAAATTAAGCGGCAAAATGGACTCTAAAGAAATGAATGCCGTACTAGATGAACTTGCCGATAAAGCCAGGAATATTGAAAACGGAACCTTATTTTATGAAATTACTGATTTCCACTTTCCAACACTTGGAGCAATCGCAGTAGAGTTCTCTCGTTTGCCTGAGATGATTAAACTGATGAAAAACTTTAAACGAGCAGCAGTATTAGCTGACAAAACCTGGTTAAAGAAAGTGAGTGAACTTGAAGGTGCCTTTTTCCCAGGTTTAGAAGTGAAGGCATTTAACTGGAACCAAAAATTGGAAGCAGAAGACTGGTTGTTAAGTTAAAGGTTTGATTGATTTACAATCAGTTTGATATATATTTCCTTGTAACGACCGATAGGCGGATTTTGGAAAGACGACAGGGGAGGTGAGTAAGACAGGAAGCCCGAACACTGCTTTTAAGCCTTTGAGAGCAAGCCTCCGAATGACCGGAGGCATCAATGGATCAATAGTCGTATACCTAACAATTACTACCCGTTGGTGCTATACAATCTTGGACACTATAACAATACCCCCAACCATTGCCCGTATCAGCACACACAATGACTAGCCGTATCACACTCGCTAGTACAGCTGCTTTCGTCTGATGCCAATGGGTCAGGGAGTAGCACATACGTAAAAGCAAGAGTTGGGACAGGGAATGAATAACCTTGGAAGGATTGGATGAGCTTTTGCTGATCCGTTACCTCACCCGCATAGCTATTGCCTGCCAACATAAAAGCTAAGCAGAGCATTGCTATTTTTATACACTTATTAGTCAAGTTTGGCTTATTCATATTCATTCTGGACTAGGCGCTGTGTGGGTTCACCGCCATCTAGCCTGATCAAACTACAACCAATCTGTCATATGTTTCCTGGTAACTACCGATAAGTGATCGTTATCGGCGGGTTTTGGAAAGGCGGAAACATAAACATCACTAAGGATTCACAAGGCAGTAGTTGTGGAAAGCGCAGCGCATGGAGCAGAGGGCCTTATGGTTGCGTTTTATACATGTCAGTAGAAGAGTTGGGTCTTATCCACCTAGCTTCAAATAAAAGAAAATTAATTTCCCTGCAAAACTTTACATAAAAAATATATCACCTAAGTCGTCTTATTTTAAGAGACCAAGAAACAAAAAAACTGGCTTAACAGACAAAAATATAGATGCTAGTGGATGTAAATAGAAAGATTAAAAAAATATGCAGACATTTTAGTGCTATTAGTTTTATTAATCAGTCGTATAAAAATATTTAAATTTTTTTTAAAGGAAAATTTAAATACAGTTATACCAGGTATCAAAATTAATTAAACAGAGGATCTAATCTTGAAACAAGCAGTAAATATAAGATTAAAAGTTTCAACTTCAGCAGCACTTGCAGTCGGTATACTTTTTAGTTTTCAGAGTTCCATAACACTTGCCGCATGTGGATCAGATGAAGAATGGGGTGATAGATTTTCTGATTTAAAAGAAAAAGTACAAAATCACTATAAAAGCGGTACAATAAGTGAGCTTACACGGGAACAGTTTTGTTTTAAAGTCTATGATAATCATGCTCAAAAAGCTCATGAATATGAAGAATTACAGCAGGCTATTGCTGACGTCATTCCTGTAGAATTTGACCGCCCTGTAATAGACCTTCGGTTTATTTTTAATAATGGCTCACTTTCCAAAGGTGAAATGCCTGGTGAAGAGCAAACTATCGGGATTTTAGGTGGAACAGGGCCGCTTAGTGATGCTAGTTTGGTAAATATTATTACTAAACATGTAAACCTCGAAGAACCAGAGTTTCATAAAATGAGACTTAGAGATGCATTTATGATCCACCTTTATTCTCTACCACCTCCCAGAAGTGGCAGTCAATATGTGTATTCTCCAGACTGGTTAGGAAGGTTAGCTGGGCCTGGACTGCCAGGAACAGTAGATGAAGGATTTATGAGTCATGGATATCGAAACTATTATATGGCAAGTAATACTGCCCATACTAAGCGTCAAACACTAATAGATGTGAGTAATGGGCTTCAGATAGCAGCAAGAGTAAATTTAATTTATTGGGCATCCGCAGGTTTTAGCTTACCAAAAGTTCCAAATATTGCTCACCTACCAAAGGATTTGCTTGATAAAATAATTGAATCTGATGTACCACAACGCCAAAAAGAAAATATATTAATTCTTGGTACAAAAGAAGCGTGGAATAAGAAGTTATACAAAGGACTTATGGAGGACAAAGGTATTTCCTATAAACGCCTTAAAACTTCAGATGAACAGGACAATATGCAGGAATATATTGATAAAATCAAACAAGGCACTGCGACTGAAAATGAATTAGAAAATTTGTATAACAAAATTTTTGAGCTTGCCAGTACATATGGAACAAATAATGTTCTATTGAGTTGTACTGAACTACCGCTAGGTCTTAAAAAATACATAAAAACGCAAAAAAATGGAGTAAAAACACTTTCAAAAGCTGGGTATAATGACATCATTGTATATGACTCAGAAGAAATGTTTGCTGAGATCATTGTTGATAATATAAATGACTACTTCTATTACAATTAATTTAAACTTTAATATATAAGCTGGTTAACTTTTGTATAAAAGTTGATCAGCTTACCCTAAATAAATCAATCACTTAGGGTTTTGCTACACAGCAGGAGTAGTGACCTGCTGTAACCATGTGGCAAGGTAGCAGTGATGACTAGGGCGCTTTCGCTCCACTGATTTGCTGGGCTGCAAGGTCAAAGGTATATAATCCTTCAAACTGGCTGTTTTTCTCGGATATTACTTGCTTTGATTTATTAATAATCAAGACATCAGCAAAATCAGCATCTTTTTTCTTACTGCCAACTATTTACTTTTTCAGAGAGCCGATAATCGTTCATGGCTCGCTATATTGTTGGTCCATCTTCAAACACAACGTTGCGCACTTTGAAGAGAGTATCTAGCACATTCACAGTCCCTCGGCAATCGTGCGTGTGTGCTGAATAAAACCCTGATAGCCTAACCTCAACAGTTGTCACCTTTGTTTAGGAATAGAATGACCAAAGAAGCAATCCCCTCCGAGGCCCCATTAACTCTTGAGGCCGTGCAAGCCAAGTTTGAGGCCTGGAGACAGCAACTAGGTAAACGCCAGCCGTTTCCAAAGATATACTGGCGTGATGTCATTGCACTTCAGGAGCACTATAAAATATCAAAAATATTATCCACTTTACGGATCACCCATGCTCAATTCAGGGTTCGTATTCCCTCGGTGAAGGTGGGTGAGAACAAAAATTTTTTAACCACCTATACACAGTTGCCGGGGGGGCACAATTTCTTTCTATTTAAGGAAATCGAATTAACATATAACGTTGCGTTGTACCTGTAGGAATCGAACTTAAAGGCTTATCTTTTCTATTTGTTGCATGGTAAGTAAGCAAAAGATCATTAGAATCCTCATCAGTTACTAACATATTATGATAACTTACCCAGTTACTGCCTTGTTTATTCTGTAACTGTACTATATCACCCGGTGAAAGCAGATTTTTTGCTGTTGATGCACTTTTTGTCCATCCAAGAACTGTAGCATAACTATTTTGGTGGCCAAAATAGTCCCTAAACGGCCAAACTACACTCCAACTGGTTGACCACTCCCAATTTCGATTACTACCTAAACACCAAAGAGGAGGAGAAGCTGAATAGGAATAAAACTCAGTGCTGGTAGATTCATCCCTACAGCCATCACCACTACCTACTTTGCTAAACCCGCCAGCAATCATGGCCTGACTAATAAAATTAGTGCAGTCATTGTCACCAAAATCGGGATAGCTGGGGTTACGACTATTCCACCAAGTATACGCATAATCAATGGCATCTGTACGGTTGTAAGTTGAAAACAAATGAGATGTGCTACTGATCAAGTCTTCTCCCGTTGTTTCCTTTATTAAAGCTTCATTTATGTCAGACTCTTTAGAAAAGTTTTTAAATAACGGGCTTAACCCTTGAGAAGCATACTCAAGTACCTGATCTAATTCTTCTTGTGTTTTCACAAACTGAGAATATTTTCCTGTTAACTCAGGATATTCACCCAACAAGATATTTTTAAGAAACAGCTGAAAGCTTTCATCTTTTTGATTTAACTTAATAGCAATACCTTTCTCTTTCATAAATAAGCTAATTATGTTCTCCCCTGTTGGTTTATTGTTTGCTATCACTTGATGTGAAAGCATCATGAAGTAAGTTACAATGCTAATGAATATTAGCGATTTACTTTGGCTGCTCATAGAAATCCCTTCTATAAAAATCCATATACAGAACAACAGCTTTAATCATATAACACATCAGCAAGCAGCCCTATCAAATATTTATTAAAATAATAAAATTACTCCAAAAATGAATATTAGCTGACATCAGTTACTTCTTTTAGCTTTATTTCGATGGTGTACCCTTAGTAATCATGGGTTACAGTAAATAACTTACACATTATACGGCCAATAACGTCTATCCAAACACCTATCTGCTCTAGTACACTGCCTTCCAAAAAGTTGACAGCAGTTAGGGATGCTTTCCCAGATTTGCTAAGGGGTATATCAGTTCATGAATAGCAAATGGATGTTGTAGAGAAATATGTAACACCACCTAAGCCAGCAGAAGGGCCGAAAGACCTTGTTAGGCAAACTGCAGGAGTCAGAGCCTAACCAGGCTGAAACGGACCTGCAGAACATCTTAACGGCAATTAATTCATGTGTAGAACTAAAGTGAGTTAGACAAAGTGGTAAGTGCAGTAACAAGCTTGCCGGAAGAGTTGAAAGGCCAGGCTAGGCAAACTTACAGGGCTAAGGCTAGTGAATTAAAAAATAATTAATTTTAAATATAGGGTCAATTTTTTATGAGTTTTGGCAGGTTAGGGAGTTTGTGGAAACAGCCCACCCATTAAACTTAAGTACATTATAAAGCCGAATGAAGCAAACAAAACCCCAGTAGTTGCAAAGCAAACAAAGAATGATTTTGAAATATTGAGTAGAGATAAAGATTCGTTGCTAATTTTTCCTAAATATTTTACGGAAATTATGAATATAAACAAGGCTACTATGGTGACTAAGAATCCTAATAAAAAAATTAATTCTTGATTCATCAAAATAACAGCTCACATAACAAAGTCCGATTGCAGTATAAAGATTGATCGGCCACAAGTCAAACGTTTGTTCGAGTATTGCTTGATATACCATTAATAAAGGCCTGCAGAGTAATGAGTAACTATCGGGAGTTCCGACGACGAAGGCAAGAAGCAGACGAAAAACTACAGAAAATAATCAACAAATACCAAGTTAAACATTCAATAAAGTCAAAAATATTATTTTTTCTCGAATTAATTTGTCGCAAATTAGCGAGAAAACCGGCATAGTATTAACTATGGAACTAGAAAATACAGTGTTCTGCTCAACCACAACAGGGCGAATGTGAGCTTTATTTTGGAATGTGATGGTACCTGTTGTATAGCGTTAGTGATCTATGATCTGCTTTAATCAAACAGTATGGAAACAAAGTAAGAAACTTTAAAGGAGAAAGGTTTTGGGTGAGAGGCTACATTGTTTCAACGGTTGGTTTGGATGAAAAGCTAGTGAGGGAATATATTCGAAATCAAGATAGTAGGGATCAATATTTTGACCAGATGAATTTGTCGCTTTAGCGACTGATATATAGCTCTTTTGAGGGGCTCACCCGTATAAGCCACCGGCTTTGCCGGTGGTAATTTAACTTCTAGTTTCGCATGCGAAATCGTTCAGGACTGACAAAGTATTATATGGGTTGAAAATATGTGAAAAAGCCTTCAATCCTGTTGGCTATACCATTTATCAAGAATCGCATCCCAGGATCCATCTTTTTTCATGGCACGTATTTGTTCATCAAACTTTGGCAGAATCTTTGTAAATGGAGATTTTTTGGAGGCTATTATCACATAATAAAAATTCAATTCAGGTAGTGTTGTTGGTATTTCAATGAACTCATCATGCAACCCCAGTTTTTTTAAAGTTGTTCGGATTGCAAAGGGGTTCTCCAGGATATAATCGCCTCCTTGTTCAGCATTTAACACACGCCACATTTGATATTTTTTTACTACGTTATGAATTTTATACCCTTTTCCATCCATATACTTCTTCGTCCACCCATTTCCCAAGTAGTCAACCCGTTCAAAAGGTTTCAAGTCTTCTAACGTCTGAATTTTCTTCAAGGACTCAACAAGAGGGTTCCCTTTTTTGACATAAATACTATATGACCTGAAAAGGACTGGTTCTTTGCCAAAGACTCCATATTTAGAGCGCTCCTCTGTAGGGGTTGTGATCATAGCATCGTGTACACCATCCTTCACATACTCTTGAGCCCTTATCCAGGGGTAGCCATGATGGGAGATGGAAATTCCTAAGCGGTTACTAAGAGCCTCATTCATGATATCGATAAGAATCCCTTCCATTCCGTTTTTTGTTCTTTGGCTGATAGGGAACCAATGCTCCATATAGGCAAGTGACATAGTATCTGCTGAAGAGACTGGGGTTTTAATATAAATAAGTGCTATAAAAATAGTAAAAAAGATATGATAGTAATTTTTCATGTTGGTATTGCTCAATGATTCACAGAAACATTTTCGTGGATGTTCAGGAACATTTGTGACGAAAATGCTAATGCGTTTGTTCCCATATTGCTTTCCATTGAGATGCCTACGAGAGTGTTGTTACTCTGTATTCTTGGTGCTTTCTAGAAGTCTATGGCTTTAAAGGGGTATTTACCAATAATAGATCAGTTTCGCATGTGAAACAGAAGAATGAGTGACACTCAATAAGGTATAAGGTGGCAGTGATCTTCCCCCTATTTAGTGGACACTTGTCATTAGCAAAGTATATAAGTAGCTGAATAAATTATGTTTTTAGGCGCTTGTATACTTTAATACGTGCTTAATTTTCAGGATAAGAAATCACTGGTAGTACAAGAGGTTATTTTATAAAACCAAGAGTTAACTATAGTCCACCAAGTTATTCATTGCACCATTTTGATAATAGTATACATTTTAATTTAAAAGCAACGAAAGACTGCGTAAATACTCTGATATATAAAGCACTTCTAAGTAGTATCGATATGAAAAAAAACTTACCAATCACAGGTGTAGAAAAAAGCTTTTCCGAAAGCTGCAATCTTCTCTCTACAACGAATCTGAAAGGCACTATCACTTATGTTAATAAAGATTTTTGTGATGTTGCTGAATTCAGCTCTGATGAGTTGCTCAATAAAAATCATAATATAGTGCGACACCCTGATATGCCTCCAGCAGCTTTTGAGAATCTATGGAGCTATTTAAAAGCTGGTAAATCTTGGATGGGACCAGTTAAGAATCGTTGTAAAGGAGGGGACCATTATTGGGTAAGTGCTTATGTGATGCCAATTAAGATTGATGGAGAAGTTAGAGAATTTCAGTCAGTACGTTTTATTCCTGACAAGAAGTTGGTAACACGTGCTGAAAAAGTCTATGAAGCACTAAATAATGGAAAAATACCGAAGACTCTTCAGTCATTTAAGATTCCATATTTAGTACGTTTGCTGCTCTGCGCATTAGGAGGTTTTTCTCCAATGATTAGTTTTGGGTTCTGGGCAGGTCTCACTGGTGGAGGCAGTGTTGGAACTGCAGCTCTATCCTTTGTGACTTCAGTAATACTTTCCACTCTATTGTTTCAAGTTTCGGTATCACGGCTCAACCGATTAGCAAAAGAGGCTCGATCAATTTTTGATAATGATCTGATGAAGTATATTTATACTGGAGCTTGTGATGAGATATCACAAATTGAGCTAGCTATGAAAATGAAAAATACCGAATTAAAAAGTGTTATTGGTAGAGTGAAGGATTCAAGTCAACAAATCCAATCAGTTGCTGAGCAATCTAATAACTTAACAGGGGCTACAGCAAATGAAATTGCAAGCCAACAAAGTGAAATTCATCAGCTTGCATCTGCAATAGAAGAAATGACAGCTTCTTTTCAGGAGGTGGCAAAGAACTGTGAGGAGTCCTCTAAACAGGCTGAACAAGCTGAGAAACTAGCTAATGATACTCGTGAAATTTCTAATCAAGCTATTAAGTCGAATGATATTCTAGTTAAAGAAATTGATGCATCAACAAAAACCATTGAGAATTTAGCGCAGCAGAGTCAGAACATTGGTTCTGTTCTGGATGTAATTAAGTCCATTGCGGAGCAAACAAATCTATTAGCATTAAATGCAGCAATTGAGGCAGCCAGAGCTGGTGAGCAAGGACGAGGATTCGCTGTTGTAGCAGACGAAGTGAGAACATTGGCCCAAAAAACACAAGAGTCTACTGGTGAGATTGAGGCTATGATTGAACGGCTCCAAACAGATACTAAGCAAGCAGTCGTTGCTATGGAAGGCAGTAAGCAACGTTCTGAGAGTAGTGTCATGAATATCAATCGTTCAGGTGAGTCATTGGATGCAATAGCTAAAATTATTCATTCATTAGCAGATATGAGTACCCAGATAGCATCTGCCAGTGAAGAACAGAGTTGTGTAGCTGAAGAGATCAGTAACAATATTAGCAGCCTTAGCTTGCATGCATCTAAAACTGCAGATCAAGCACAGCAAACATTGCAATTATCAAAAAGCCTGTCAGAACAAACAAAGCAGCAACAAAGTTTAGTAGATCAATTTTCAACAAAATAATGGATTACATGTACTGATTCATATCTGATCTGACACTACTTTCCAGGCTCAATGCGTTGCTCCTTACAATCAGCGTCATCAACTGCTTCTTCAAAGGCTGCTGTTAACCCCTATACTATTTTACCTTCATAGTTAATTAAAGTTTATATACAGCAATTGGCCATAAAACCTTAAACCTCTCCATTTCCCCCTAGCCTATACTAACACCTGCTAACACTCGCAAAGGACAGCCCAGCAATGCCAGGCAAGGAACACCAGCCGACACCCAAAGGACTAAGATGCAGAAAAATAGCAGAACAAACCACCGCATTCTTGAAGGCTGGCGGCAAGATACAAGAAGTTCCACCCGGCGCTACTGGGCTACCGAGTATCAAGGACGTTAAGCGGTCGTATCAGATGAGTATAAGAGGGTTTCTTTCTTAGATAGGGAATACCCACCCCTGAGCTATTGAAAAGCACTGCTATGAGGTAACACACAAGCAAACTAACACTTATCTACAACATTATATGCATAGAGTCTCTTCGCAAAAAATGTCAAATCGACTAGTTTTTTTGTTGGCAATATAGTACTGCCTGCACTGAGGAAATATTGATGAGTGAATATAGTGTAAGAATCAACCGGGCGCTGAATTATGCTCAGGAAAAGCTTCCAGCCTATGTTGAACTCGAAGAAGTGGCACAGATAGCTGCTTTTTCTCCTTATCACTTTCACCGTATTTTTTTGCTAGTAGTTGGTGAAAACTTTGCATGCTTTATGCGTAAAAGACGACTAGAGTGGTCAGCGATGGAGTTGCTGAACACGAAGCGGAGAATTCTTGATATCTCCTTGGATGCAGGTTATGAAACCCAAGAAAGTTTTGCTAGGGCTTTTAAATGTTACTTTTATACAACTCCTGGTAAGTTTCGGAGTAAAGTGAAAAGCCCAAAAGATGCCTTTCTTGGATTGAAATCGGCTTTTGAAATCCAAATAGGAGAGCTTATGAAACCTGAAATTATTGAACGCGGTCGCTTTATCGTTATCGGTATCAAAGATGACTATAATAGCCCAGATTTTTCTGGTGCGTTATCTCAGTGGGAAAAGTTTTGGTCTAGAAGCTATGAAATTAAAGCTACAAATATTAATTGTTATTATGGCCTCTCAGTAGTTCCTACAAAAACAAGACAAAAGAATGGTTGTTCGGGAGTTTTTCAGTATTTGACAGCTCTTGAGGCCGTTGATGGTGACGTAGTACCAAAAGGCATGGATAAGCTAAGCTTACCACCACAGAAATATGCTAAGTATACTTATGAAGGTCCTGTATCAGGGTTTCAAGCCTTTATCATGAGGGTTTGGACTCACTATTTACCTGAATCAGGCCTAGAGGCCATTGAATCACCTGAGATTGAAGTATACGATGAACGATGTAGATTAGATTCGCACAAAAGTGAAATGGACTACTTAGTTCCAGTCAAGACAAATGAAGTATCTTGAACTAAAGGTTCCACCTCTGATTCAAATAATAATCATTGGGATTTTAATGATCGTTGCTTCAGGCTATCTTCCCAAGGTAAGTATTCATCCTTGGATACGAGTTGCCTCATCTGCGGTAACGCTCATGGCTGGTATGTACTTTTGTTTCTCTGGGGTCTTAGAGTTTCGGAGACATAAAACGACTGTAGACCCCCGGTATCCAGATAACGTTTCAAAGTTTGTAGATAGTGGTATATATACGTTATCTCGTAATCCCATGTATGTAGGTTTTGCGCTAATTCTAATTTCGATAGTTTTTTTCCTAAGCTCACCAGTCCTTCTGTTGGGCGTAATCGCTTTTGTGATGTATATGAACCGATTTCAGATAGAACCAGAAGAGGTGCACTTATCTGAAGCCTTTGGTGAAAGGTATGAGGCATACAAACAAAAGGTGCGGCGGTGGCTGTAATGCATAACAATCGTGTCCCCTCGGCAACTGTGTGTAGGTGGTTAAAAAATTTTTGTTCTCACCCACCTTCACCGAGGGAATACATAAAAATAACATGGGGGATTAGTAGGCCGCGGGAGCTTCCCCAGCAGCCTACTAATCCCAAGGTTTTGATGTGCACCGCTTGAAAAAGCAACTTTTCAAACTTGATTAGCGTATCAGATAGATGGAAGGCCCCATAAAAAGAGCCATATGAAAAAATAAAGAAATATATGATTAGCTGAACTTATTGAATCACACCAATTTTTTTATTGCCTTCAGATTCATAAACAACTACTGAAGTAGTTTTAACATTAAATATTATATTATATTTGGATTTGCTTTGGGCTTTTAAAGTCCCGAATTCTTTTTCAAGTTTATTAGCTATTTCTCGTTTAGCATGTATTGCCCCAGAATTAAAGCCTTGGTTGTGCCAGTTGTTTCTAGTCTCTTCAAGCTTAAAGATCGTAAATGCTGCAGATATGGATATCCCAATGACAACACCTATAATATATTTTATCAATTCTAGTTACTCCAAAAATATTTGTATAAAATTAAGAAACAGGTTTAATAACACTCATATTTTATAGCCTGTTTACTTGCATGAATCTGGTATAACAAAGGAGTACTCTTTGATTTCACTGATACGAATTAAACCGTCATAATCAGCTGCAAAACCGTCAACTATTTCATCTAATAAATGACCTCTGAATCTAAGATACATGAACTGGTAGGGTTTGCTTTGATTCTTTTTATAGAACTCGTGCATTTCAACTCCAGCCCAATCGAAACTCACCCAATAAGTAGTTTTACTATTACATACAGTAAAACTATGAGTTTCTGGGCCCCACGAGTATTTTCCGACATAGCTTTTATCATAGTCAGCTGCAAAAATTGAAGCTGAAATAAAATAGAATAAAATAGCCAAATACATTTTCATATTTTTCTCTTATAAATGAGTTAATTAATTCATAGTGTTTCATTTTATGTTCTATTTTTGAACATAAAAAGGGTGTGCATATTACCATGCTATAATACATATCCTCTGTTGGCAAAGTAGGTATAAGGTAAGCATCGAATTTGTACGGATTATGAAGCTAAAGGCATTGATATAGCACAGAAAAGCTACCAATAAATAACAAGCAACATACAGCAAATCAAGTGAATTTTTTATGATGTATTCAAAGCAGATGCAAAGAAAGTTTTCACCATAAGTTGACAGACAATCTCTGGCTGATTGATTTGTATCCAATTAACAAGATCTTTTTAGGAGGTAGTGGCAATTTTTGCCAAGTTATGGTGAAAACCAAACGCTGAAAAGCCCTGAAAGCCTTATGGTTGGATTTTGTACATGTTAAAATTAGACTATATTGCGTTTTTCATTCAGAATACAGTGCCTATAGGTTGATCAATATGGTTTTAATTAAATTAGGTATGTGAGTAGTAGAATGAGATATTTGTTAGCAGTTTTTTCTGTGATAGTGATGAGCAAAGTCCAAGCACAAGCAATAGTAGTCAATAAAGGAAAGTACTCTGATTACTACCACATGATGTACCAACTAGAAAGAGGGAAATATAAAATAAATTCGAATTATGGATTTAATGAGGGTGGTCAATTTGAAGTACTAGTACCTAAACAGTATTTTCCTGTAGCTGCTCCAAACTGTAAGGAAAATATAATTATTAGAATGCCTTGGTCTGAAAATGAGGTTAAGAAGAAGGCTTTGTATGATCAGTTAGTTGCTCAAAAAGAAGTAAACGTTGTTTTGGAGTTAAACCCTTATATTAACTTAGTTAACAAAAAGCCACTTAAAGTTGAGCTTCAGTATTGTAATGTATTTTTCAGGCATCGATCGGGTGATTATTATGATAGTTTATAATTCACATAATCAATAAAGACCCTGTCACCCCAGCTAGTGCTCTTTATGTGGTAATCTGATATTCTTTCATATATTTTCTAGTTGGGTTTATCGGCGGGCTTTGAGTAGAGATTAGACTTTATTTTTAGGATTTAATTCGTTTACTGCTTTTTCTGCTTTATTTAAAAACGATTGGTCAGCTCCAACGGCTGGTTTAAGTTCCTTGTTTAATGTTTCATTAGCCAGCTGGTAAATCTGCTCTGGGCTTGTTCTTATAGCACCAGATTTGTTAGTTTGATCGGACGGGTGCTTAAAGACACGGAAAGGGCCATGTCCCGTACTGCCAGGTTCACTTACTTTATACTGATCTGCACCAATTTGTTCTTTCAATGGTGTTTTTGTGGCTACGTCTAACCAATTTCCACTCTGTTGATAGGAGCGACCGTGGTATCCAGTAAGGCTATCATAGTGCTTTGCATTATGATCTTGATTAACCAGGTCTGCCATTTTCACCTTTGCGTTGAACTTCTCTGCATATTTTGAGCGAAGACTATCTGATTCACCCATTGTTCCCATACTCTGGTTTTCAGGAAGTTCCGAGGTATTTCCTCCTCGAGTGTAACTGATTAACTTTTCGTTAAAAGCTGTCGAGTATGCTTGGAGGTGGGGGCTTGGTCCTACTTTCAAATCAACTGTCACCCCTCTTTGAGAGCCACCAAGATACGACTTGGTAAGGTCAACCATATTGAATATATGATCTCTTTCAGGCTTGCCATCTGCAGGTATCGCCTTCAGCCAGCGCTGAAGTAGCTCTCGTGTGTCACTGAGTTTCTTTTTCGGGCTGTTATTATCCGTTACCAAATTGTCGGCATCGAGCGTATCTTTGAGGGAGATGATATTAGCATCGCCTTGCTGTAGCCCTAAACTCGCTGGGGTGTGCTTCATCTCTTCTGTAAAAGGATGTGTGTAGATATTAACTTGGTGGCCAAGTGCCCTCCAAGAATATATATTGAACTTATCCAAAGCGCCAAGCGGTTTATCTCCCAGATAAACGTTGTTGATAATTATTTGTTTACCTCCATCCGAAACGGTAATGCCTCTATGCTTACTAAGCGTGTCAGTAACACTTGTTGTTTGTTGAGATGGGCAACTTGCTAGGTCTTGTGCTGGCGCAATCTGTTGTGCATTTCTAGCAACTGAGGCTGTTGGTTGTCTCGTAGCATCAACACTTGCTCCAGAACAAACCGTCCCAGATTGCATTAAGGATGATGTCGAGGCTTTCATACTAATATTCCTTGGGTTTCGGTGTTTGTCAACGTAGTTGTCGTGTTATCTTCTTATCTTCATCGAGCTATCTCAAAACGTGAGGCATAATAAATATTAATAATCAATTTAGGGCTAATTATTAATAACACAGACAACACCCATTGCTCCTTCTGGTGGACGCCTTGCGATGCAAAGCATCCATCCTCAGCAGCTTCAATTAAAGAGGGGAGTTGCACAGTTTTAAATGGATATTAACGAGTTTGATTTCTCTCAGGGTTTAAGTGGACTTCATCTGCCAACTCCCAGTTTCGTATATTCCCACTCCATCGGTTAGGGGAAGCTGCTTTAGCTTGCTCATAAACCTGTTTCCGCCGGCTTAAAATAACTAGGTCTTCACCTGTATGGCGTTGTACCGGTGTTACAAACTTTAATCCACTATGCTGATGCTCATGGTTATACCAATGAACAAATTGATCAACCCACCGTTGAGCGCTTTCTAATGAGGTAAACCCTTGGTGAGGGAAATCTGGTCGGTATTTAGTGGTCTTAAATATGGACTCTGCATAAGCATTGTCATTGCTAACTCGCGGTCGACTATAAGAAGGCTCAATACCAAGTTCAGCGAGTTTGACTTGTAAAGCGCTTCCCTTCATTGGACTCCCATTATCTGAATGTAATATCAGGGGCTGCTGGTGAATTTTATGGAGATTTTCCCGCCAGAAGGCTTTCTGTATTAAGTCTGCCGCTAGGCTACTACGCTCACAATCGTGCACCTCCCAGCCAACCACCTTGCGGCTGAAAACATCAAGGATCAAATACAGGTAAAAAAAGATGCCGGTGACGGGACCTGGCAACCAAGTGATATCCCAGCACCAAAGTTGATTAGGGCCTGTCGCCGTGTGGGTGGTTTTCGGTTTGGGTTGACGAGATTGGGTCTTCCCTCGATGGGTTGATAACCCTTCTGCCCGCATGAGCCGATAAAAGCTGGCTTCACTGGCAATATACTCACCTTGATCTGCTAATTTAGGCACAATCTGAGAAGGTGGGAGGTCAGCAAACTCCGGTGAATTCAGCGTTTCTCGCATCTGTTGATGAACATTGGGAGGCAGCTTATTAGGCGGCAATGGACGCTGTGCAGTGGTGCGGCCATCCGGTTGTAGCTCACCGCCTTGCTGCCACCGTTGATAAGTGCGCGGGGTTAACCCTAATACTTCACAGGCCTTAAATTGCCGAGCCCCTGCAGTTGTGGCTTCCCCAATTAACTGAACTGTTTGTTGCCTATCCGCATACGACGTTAGGCTTCCTCGTCCGGTCCCCAGATTGACTGAGCTTTTTTTTGAAGGACTAACAGGGCCGCGGCTTCGGCCAGTGCTTTTTCTTTTCGCTTTAGCTCTTTTTCAAGTTGTTGGCACCGCTGCTTTTCCACTTGCAAGCTTTTCTTTAGCTCCTGGGAGGGTTGCTCTGGCTGAATAAATGCCTGTTTCCACTGCTCAACTTGCTCAACATACAACCCTTTTTTTCGGCAATAGGCTGCTAGCTCTGCTTGAGATAAGGCCGCTGTCTCAATGATCACATTAAGCCTTTGTTCTGATGACCAGCTTTGATTTGATGTTTCTTTCGGCATGTTGGCAGATTGACTTCGCACTTTGGTTTTCCAAGTATGCAGGGTTGACTGAGGAATGCCAGTCATTTTGTGTACCACTGGGACTGATTTATTTTCGGGTGGGAGCAATAGCTTTAAGATATTTTCTTTTTGCTGTTTGGTATATTTAGCCATCAGTTATCTGTCGTCATCTCAGTGAATAAAAACGACAACTAGCCTGACAGAGAGGGGTTTGGTTTGCTGGTAATGTTTCCGAAGAGGCGATGCTTGATGAAAATTCCTGCTTCAGAGAATAGCTTTTGGATATGTAGTTATCGACTAAGTTAACAAAGCCAACTTGATCAAGGCTTGCCATATTTCTTGAATGGCATAAAACTAAATCGTTACCTATTAAACTGAGCCAGCACCCTTCCATTTTAGCCCCATTAGCATTCGCTAATAATGCACGCTCCATTAATAAGGATTTATTCTCACGGTCCACGTTAATCAACGGACTACAAAATGAAATAAGGTTGCTTCTATTATCTACACTCAATCCAATTTTTATATCGAGATTATTTTCTTCAAAGTTACAAACACCATTGATTAATGTAAGATCGGTATTTATAGCCTTTAGCCAAGTTTCAACTTGAAGGTATTCATTCAAATTTTGCAATGTATTACCCCGCCTTGAATATTCCACCAACTCTCTAATTGGTAATCTAAACACTTATAAAAAAATCAATATCAAATATAATCATTTTTTTTTAGAATAGCGCGAATTTTAAAAAAATAAATATAGAAGACATAGTGCCATAAATATTAAAGTATCCCTTCAGTGTATGCTAATTGAAGTCAGCAGAGGGTTTTGAAAAGACGAGAGGGAAGGGTGTCGGAAATATAAAGCACTCAACTTTCATGTATCAGTCATATTATTTATCTCTTTAGCAGAATGTTTATACTAGCATTAATTAATACAGTTTTTATTTGGGTAGAAAATATTGTTTATACAGCTGTTTATATTTTCCTGACTGTTTTAAGTGTTCAAAGACTCCTTGCCATTTGCTGATTATTTCATCTGAAATGTTTTTTGAAAAAGCAATATACCCACTTGATTCTAATAAAATAACTGGCGTTTGCCGAATATTTTTAGTAATTATTCCTGCTTCTTTTAGCTTTTTGTTGACAGTGCTACTGGCTGATGGAGTAAGATTTACTCTCTTTGATTTTAGCATTTTAAAGCAATTCACGTAACTGACATTTGATACAATATTTGTAAACCCTTTTTTCCGGAATTTTGTGGATAGCATAAATTTTTTTAGGGTTATGCCTCAAAAGTATATCCAAATACTAAGTTATGTGGTTTTTACTCAATACAGGTCTTTTCAAATTATATAACACTTGTCGTATAATTATTATATCTTAGTAGGACATATTGGATGAGATAACGATTATGGCAGTGGTATAAGGGATATAGCTAGAGTAATGGGTGCCAGCTAAAATACTGTCATTAATACATTAAAAAAAAGAACACCAATTACAAGCTGTTAATCAACCATTTGCTTTTCAAAGACCAATCAAATGCATGATATTGTGATTGGTCTTTTTATTAATCGCTATGAGTTAGGCCTTCAAATATGAGTAGACACACTTTTGAGTCACTACCGTTGATTTTTATCAGATTCTGCGGCCTGAGAAGACTCTTTAATACTCACCCCACTACCGGAACCAGCGCTACCACCTTCGTTAATTTTAAGGGTAGCGCCTTGAAACGCGACACCGGATGGGTCTAGTTTAGCAAAGCTACCACCGCCTTTTAAAGTGAGTTCCACTCCAGCATCAATGACAACTTTATCGCCGGCTTTAATATGAATTTCATTACCGGCCTGGATCATGTACTGACTGCCAGTTTTACCGTGTAAACTGTCGCCAATTGTTGTGTGACTATCCTGGTCGATAGTGATGTATTGGTTACCATCGATTTGTTGGTGGTGGTTGCCTTTAGTGTGCTCATAGCTATTGTTGCCCACCACTAAATGACGTTCGTTGCCGATGGTTTCCCGTTTGTCGTTTTTAACCCGAACTTCTAGGTCTTTTTCCGCATGAATAAAGACTTGTTCGCTGCCTTTTTTATCTTCAAAACGGATTTCGTTAAAGCCTTCACCGCCGGGTGTACTGTTGGTTTTAAAAGTGGTGCGGGTTTTATGGTCGGGTAATTTATAAGGAGGTTTATCCCGACCATTATATAAACAGCCCATCACAATTGGTTGGTCAGGGTCGCCATTAATAAATTTCACCAACACTTCGGTGCCAATCCGGGGTACTTGTAAATCCCCCCATTGTTTACCCGCCCAGTTTTGTTTGACCCGTACCCAACAGGAGCTGTTTTCATTGTATTGGCCATCTCGGTCCCAGTGGAATTGAACTTTGATTCTGCCGTATTTATCGCAGTAGATTTCTTCCCCTTTGGGACCAGTCACAAACGCTGTTTGGCTACCCCGAATTTTGGGTTTGGGGGCTAACGGTTGGGTTTTAAGCTGGTGGTCTCGTGGGGTGGCAATAATACGGTTGCTGTAGCTGCTGCCTCTACCTGTGTCGTGTTCTTCCAGTACTTGAGTTTGAATACCATCATGAATCACCTCGGTGAGTAACCAATAGTGATCATAACGGCTGTCATCGTAGTTTTGTAATTGGAAAAAATGCCCGGCTGATACATGAGGGCTGTTACTGAAGCCATCCCCGGTTAATTTAACAGATTTATAGGCTTTGATGAGATTTTCAGCTTTTTGCTTGCCGGCGGTTGGGTTTTGATACGACACATTATGTTGATAAACTTCTAAGCCACTCAACCCGGATTGATCATCACTGGCAGATTCTTTAACTTCCAAGTTCAGGCTTGGGTGTTCAAAATTGTAATCCCGAAACACAACAGTATTCGGTTGGGCTTCTGCAGTTACATAAAACTGGCTGATAAAGTAATGCGTGGTTTCCATTCCGGCCTGGTATTTATACTCCAGCTCAGGGGTAACTGGGACAGGCTTAAAACTGTAGTGGCTATCACTGATCACCATGACACAGTTATTGCTAGTTTGTTCAATAAAGTAGTGCAGGCCGTCTTCTGCCATTAGCCGGTGAGTAAAGTCTAAATCGGACTCTTGATATTGAGTGCAATATACGCGGATGGGTAATTCGCCAGTGATTTGAAACTTGAAATCGTCGGTGGTTAGACCTGCATTCAGCAACACTTGCCGGATAATGGCATCAGCGGTGAGGTTTTGGAAAATCTTTAAATTAACCCGGTAGTGCAGCAAGGACACTTTAGGTGTCAGTTCAAACCGATAACGACAGAAGCGACCAATAGGGTCACTGATTTGGTTGGCGTGAATAATACCGTTGATGTATCGAGGCTCGTCAGGATCATGGATCACTAATTGGGCGGGTTGCTGCAAAATCGCATCAAGATCCAGGTCAAAATTTTCACAAACCGTATCAATAGTAAACACATAAGGGCGGGAAATACCCTCTTGCCCTTCAAATCGGACCACCCGTAGGCTGTCCTCAACCCCTTTTATGCTAAAGGTAAAACGGCTACTGTTACCTACATCCATGACTGCACCTACAAATAAGAGGGTTACGCCTTTTGTAGAACCCTCATAGTTAACTAAGAAACACTGGGGGTACATTAAAAGGGGAGAGCAAAAAGCGCAAGTACAGATACGATAAGTCAATAACAGAATGGCCTTTAAGCACTTAGAGATAATGGTATTTATTAATGGCTGGGGTTGCTTGAAGCACTGATAATAAGAATGGATGTTTTTTGCTCAATTAATGGGAGGGGGTTAAGTTTGATGTTGGATCGTTGGGGGGGTATTAACTATCAACGTGAATGCTGGCAGTTTAGATAAATATTTTCTAATTTTCCGTAGCATTAAAAGCAGAGTTGTAATATTTTCAATTTTTATAGAATTTATTTGATATGTGGTTTTTCCATTTCCTGTATCATTAAAAAACAGTAATTTTATGCTTTTTAAAGCCCACTAATATAAGTTGCTTATTAGTGGGTTTTCAGTTATTGCGCTAATTTTACAACGGTTCCTTTCAAGGTAACGCCAGCGATTAAGGCACCTGCACCGCATTCAAATTCACTGGTGCTGGAAATTTCATTTTTCTTGTAATAGGACTTAATGTTGACTACTGCATTACCTCCTTCTTTTAAGGCACGTTCTTGTAGTGAAATGAGAGCAGACAAAATAACCCATTGACAAGCTTCTTTATCAGACTTGTTAAAAGCATTGGTTTTTTTGTTTGACATATATTCCCCAAGTGTATTTAACACTCTTGGGGTAGGTTGGTTGCCGAAATATAATGGCACATTAGACAGTAATTTCTCTTTGGCTGCTGGTTTACTCAATGCTTCCTGGATTGAATACATTACGCGGGTATCGCGGGCTTCAACGTTGCTAATAGACAATATGGAGAAGGTGAGTAGTGTGCAAAAAGCTTTTGGTTTCATAGGGTTATATCCTATATTATGGGGCCTGAAAGTACCGGAGCACAAAAGGTACTACTGTCACAAAAATCGACATAAACTTCAAGGAACAAATGTAAGGTACTAAACCTACATCTCAGTTGTTGTACGCTCTTATATATCTTTCTCTTTGGTTATATTTTAGGCTGTCGTATTGTTGCTGCGAAACTAGTTTAATTGATAAGTGATAGTGTCACTGGCTATCTCACATAATAGGTTAAAGCAGCGTTGTTTATATAAATGTAATCAAATAAAATCGCATCTTTATTTGTTATTTAGTGAAAGGTTTATAATGTTTGAGCTATATCATCATGTGTTAACAGTGTTTTTGGGATTTTTTGCAATTATGAACCCCATTGCTAATACGGCTGTTTTTATAAGCCTGACTGGCAAAGAAGATAGATCATCTCAAATTAGAGTTGCTTGTAGAGCACTTATAATTTCATTTTTTATTATCCTAGTTTTTTCTATTTTAGGGAAAGCTATTTTTCATTTGTTTGGTATTTCATTACCAGCATTAAGAATTGCAGGTGGTATCCTTATTTTTATAGTGGGTTATCAGATGTTGCATGGAAGCAGTTCAGATATGCATAAACCACGAGAGAATGAAGTTAGTGATATATCAGTTTCCCCTTTAGCAGTTCCTATTTTAGCTGGCCCTGGCACTATAGCAACAGCAATGAACTACTCTGCAACAGGTCAGGTAATAGAAATTTGCATTACGGTTGTGACTTTTGCGGTGCTTTGCTTAATTACTTTTCTAAGTTTTATATTTGGTCAAAAAATGATAAGGGTTCTTGGTGAAAGCGGATTAAGTATTGTTACTCGCTTGATGGGATTGATTTTAACTGTAATAGGCATACAAATGCTTATTACAGGCACTTTTAGTGCAATAAAAGCATTTGGTTGATAAGATCGTTGGCTTAACAGTTTCAACTATGCCAACGATTTAGAGTTTTATTGCTGAGAAAGGAATTTGTGGTAGAGTTAAAAATACAATAATAGCCATAAGATAACTATAACGTTAAGGATAACAATGGGCATATCTATTGAAAGTGATACCTTTTCTAATCAGGATTTTGTTCTTTTTCAGCAAAAAGTGCGTGATGACTTAGATGTACTGAAAAAGCTGTTAGCAAACCCTGAGTTTGGGCAAGGTCCTGCTTCTCTCGGTGCTGAACTAGAGTTCTATATTGTGGATCAGCATCTAAAGCTTTTGCCTATCAATCTTGAAATTAATGCTCAACTGCAAGATCCTCAGCTCACTGTAGAGTTAAATAGGTTTAATTTGGAGTATAATCTTAGCCCTCAGCCGTATAAAGGTTCACCCTTTGTTGCTATTGAGGAGGAGTTAAGCTCTGCTATAAGAAAAATAGATGAAGCTGCCAGTCTTCATAGTGGTCAAGTAATTCCCATAGGTATTCTTCCAACACTATCTATCAAGGATTTTCATGACCAAACAATGACAGATATTCCTAGGTATAGAGCACTTTCCAATGCGTTATGTAAGATGCGTGGTGGCCCTTTTACAATAGCAATTGATGGGAAAGAACCGATCAAGCTAGAAGTTGATGATATTACCTTAGAAGGTGCAAATACTTCTTTTCAAGTCCATTGGCGAGTGCCTGCTAATCAGTTTGCAGATTATTTTAACGCTGTCCAGCTGGTGACACCAGTTGTACTCGCTTTGTCTTCTAATTCACCCAGTTTGTTTGGACACCATCTATGGGCAGAAACGCGAATTGCTTTATTTAAACAATCTATCGATAGCCGTGTATCCCGTGAGCAACGTTGGCGACACCCTCCACGGGTATTTTTTGGAACTGGCTGGGTAAGAGAAAGTGCCTGGGAGTTATTTGCTGCATCTGCAGCATTATTTCCTCCTATTATTCCAGTGATTGGGGATGAGAACCCGTATGCTTGTTTAGCTGCTGGAAAAGCGCCTAAGTTAGAAGAGATGAGGTTGCATCAAGGTACTACTTGGCAATGGAATCGGGCAATATATGATGATGCTGATGGAGGCCATTTACGTATTGAAATGCGCTTTTTGCCGGCAGGTCCTTCATTGATCGATATGAGTGCTAATGCGTTGTTTGCTATAGGGTGTGCGTTGGCGGTTTTACCTGATATCAAACATTTAACCACTGTTTTACCGTTTAATTATGCTGAACATAACTTTTATCGAGCAGCAAAGCTGGGTATGGATGCCAGGTTGGTGTGGCCATCCACAACACAGGTTCAGTTACATGAAGAGCCGGCATTACAAATTGCCAAGCGCTTATTACCAAAAGCATGTCAGGCATTGGAAAAAACTGGCTTGTTTGGCTCTGAAATAAAACGATTAATGAGTGTTATTCAGGGGCGTATCGAACAACGCATGTGTGGTGCTAAATGGCAGCGTTTAGTTACAAACCACTTACTAAAACAGACTAGTAAAGAGGAAGCATTTGCAGGCATGTTGGCCGAATATATTCGAGGTTATCGTAGTGGTAAGTCAATTAGTGAATGGGGTATTCCATTATGAACGACCACACTTCGTCACTGATTAATGTATGGTCTCAGCCTCAGCCACATGATATTGGTTATTCAGTAGATGACTTTATTGCGTTATTAAAGCAACCAACCATTATTAGGTTATCTGGAAGAGATACTAACCGTTCTAGGGTCGTGTCTACCTTGCTGCATGGAAATGAGCCTTCCGGCTTACATGCAGTTTTTCATTGGATTAAATCCCAAAAAAAACCAGCTGTGAATACAGTATTTTTTATTGGCTCTGTGGTTGCAGCACGAAAGCCGCCAGTTTTTTCTAATCGGCATTTACCTGAACATAGAGATTTGAATCGTTGTTTTAAAGGACCATTTGATGACTATTCGGGACAAATTGCGAAATTATTTTTAAACTTTTTGGATGAGGAACAGCCTGAGTGTCTGGTTGATATTCATAATACGTCAGGAGCTGGGCCCGCTTTTGCTGTTAGTATTTGTAATGATTTATCGCATCAGACGCTAACTTCTCATTTTGTTGATCGATTGGTTGTCACGAATCTTCGTTTAGGATCACTCATGGAGTTGTCCGAAAAAGGTATACCAACAGTAACTATAGAGTGTGGAGGGAGTCAGGATGAGCATGCACATCAGTTGGCCATAGAGTCTGTTGATCGTTTTCTGTTACTTGAGAATGTGTTTCGAGAGTCTATTACAGACTGGGGGCTTGAAATATTACACAATCCTGTCCGTGTTGAGCTGATGCCTCATGCCACTATAGCCTATAGTGCCAACCCAGTTGATGGCGTTGATATTACTTTGCCTCCTGATATTGAACACTTAAACTTTGGGGTAGTAGATACGGATACTCGGTTAGGTTGGCTAGGCACAAAAGGAGTGGACTGCTTTAAGGTGTTTACTCAAGAAGGGAAGAATGTTGCACTTGAATTGTTGCGGGTAGAAGGTAATCAACTATTTCCCAAACAGCCGGTAAAAATTTTTATGATCACCACTAATCCTACCATAGCCAAAAATGATTGTTTGTTTTATGCCGTTACTTGCCGACTCTAATCATTAATAAGTTAATTTATAGAAATACTGCAAGCGAGGTATAGTGTTTGTTTTTCACCAGTTTGATGAGGCTGTTTTGACGGAAGACATGATAGTAGCAAGTAATGGACGGGTAGACATTTGGATATGTCATTCGCCAGATGGGGGGGGGATAGCTGAAGAGTGGTTAGGTAGTGAAGAAATGGCGCGATTTCAGCGTTATCGTTCCCCTGCAAAGCAGCAACAGTTTTTAGCGGCTCGAGTATTTTTAAAAAAAACACTCAGCCATTATGTGCTTCTAAAACCAAGCCAATGGCAGTTTAGTGTGAGTAAATATGGCAAGCCGGTTATTGATTGGCGGGAGAGTGGTTTGCTATCAGATCCGCAACTGTCTTTTAACCTTTCTCATAGTCGTGACTGTCTAGCATTGGTTGTTACCCAGGAAAACCCTGTGGGTATTGATGTCGAGTCTCTCTACCGGTCAAGACCATGGTCCAAGTTGGCTAAACGGGTTTGTACTGAGCAGGAGCAAAGTGATTTATCTCGTTTGCCTCAAGCACAACAATTTAGTCATTTCATTAAATTATGGGCACATAAAGAAGCCGTATTAAAAGCAATGGGCTTGGGGATCAACAGTCAGTGGCCAATGAGTCGTTTGGGATTTAAGCTGACCACAGCAGATAAGTTGGATTTTATTCCACCTGTAGATTTCCCTCATTCTCAAGTAGACTTCCGTAGTCTTTACTTCAATGGCACTTGGTGTGCTTGTGCGATATTGGATTATGCAAGCGCTATTGAGTGGAAAATAAAGTATCTCTAAGCCACTTGTTGGTGCCAACTTCGCTTGTCAATTGAGCGAATATTGTCAGTTTCTTCTATTGAAGCTAAATAACTCATCAGCAACTTAAGTTCTTTATCGGCTGGCTCTCCATAATAGGGGGCAACAGGAATCAGGTTGCTGTATTGTCGCTCTAGCTTTTCAGGTGAGTCATCAATGACAATAACATTTTGCAGATCGTAGCCATGCCGTTTTACTTTTTTTAGGTCCTTAATGTAGTAATTACAATCAAGCTCAGAGTGGTAATGAGTAATACAGCGATCTCTCGCCCAAACAAATTCTAATTGATCTGCAGAACCAAATAGATAAGAAACAATAGTGTCTGCATAAAACTGGTTACCAGTGGTCCATACTGCCAATTTAAAGTGTTGCTGGCAAAACTCCAAAAACTCATCCAGGTAAGGGCGAGTGTAAATAAAGTAGGGGCATGCAACAAAAGCATGGGGAAGCTCTAAGGGGATCAGTTCAGCATGAATAAGGGTTTCATCAAGATCAAGGATAAGTAGCTTGTCAGACATCGTCTCGCTCCCAGGGGAAAGCTGTAGTTGACTGTAAAGGGACCCCTGCTAGTAATTATAAGCAATTACAGTCAATAAATGACTTATCCATTAGAAGAAAAAGCTTATACAGATAAATACTTTATACTAATTAGTGATGACTAGGCTTTTTGGAGTGGCCATCGTTCATGTTGATTATGAAGGAAAATAATAAACCTATTCAAAGTGGATTTCTGAAAAATAGCTGTTTGTTGGCGACTAAACTATGAGTTTAAACATTACTAGTGTAAGTAGTGGGGTGAGTCAGGATGTTAACCTTCAAGACCATGCATTTGCCTTCATTATATTATGTATTAAATTGGCGGCGAAAATTGGTTTTTAATGAAAAGCGTAACCTGCTGTATATCCATGACCTGGATGAGTTTAATGACGAAGCACTAATTTATACCAAGGTACTGGATAAAATTCGTTGGCCAGAAAAGCAGCAAGTGGGGTTGCAGGTACTGTTATGTTTGCTAGCTCGGGCAATGCCTTCACAGGGAGATGATAGTTTTTTCAATTGTTTAGGACGGCCATTTGCTCGAGGAATGGAGTTTGATGAAGTACGCTTTCAACAAGTCATAGAGGCTAAAACCTGGGATGACTTTTTTAATGCAATGCGGTCGGCGGTAAAACACCTAAATATTATCAAGGCAAGTTATACCATCAACGACTTATGTCATTTAGTGTTTCATCGAGCATTGGAATGGCAAGATAGAAAAAGCTTTTTATGGGATGCTAAAGATGCGTTTTCATTAATTGCTGCTGACCAGTTTTATAATGGCCGTTATCAAGTAGCTTAATATTCTTCGTGAATGCTTTTTATACCCCTAGGGCACAAGGGCTTTGTTGTCTTCGTTCTTCACCCCAGTCACTTAGTTTTATCTAAGCTCCTAGGGCTTTATCACTCGACGGCCTCGCCTAAAAAAACCTTCACTTGGAGTATGTTTTTTATAGTTATCCTTTAAATACGTTTCGTGAGTGGTTGTTAAACTTTCGGCCAATTTAATAACCAGGGTTTGCTCAGTTGAGATAACTGCTGTTGTATAGATTCCAAGGTAAACAGACGACCTGTGTTGGGCATACAGTGTAGCTGAATTAACTGGTCTTGGTAGTAAAACTGCAGGGCAAAGGCATGTAAATATCCACGGTCAATGGTTTCATCTGGGGTTGGGTAGTAGCGTTTGTCTCCAATGATTGGAGAGCCCAGGCTTTTAAGTGCCACACGAATCTGATGGGTTTTTCCTGTATAAGGTTTGATCAAAAACAAGCGTAGCCCTTTTTCACAACCATAACTAAAAAAATGACTGATAGCTGGGTTTTCAGCTGAGCGTTGTAATTTCCAAGTTCCTCGTCGGGAACGAACCATGTCGCCTTTCACTAACCCTTGTTTTTTACTGGGGCGTTTATCTGTTAAGGCAATATAGTATTTCTCTATTTTTCGTTGTTGAAAAGTGGATGATAATAAGCCATTAGCTGTAGTTTTTTTTGCCAGAATTAATAAACCTGAGGTGATTTTATCTAGCCGATGGACTAAAAATAGTTGCGGTTCGTTCAATTGCTGCTGAAGCTTTGCCACAAAGCTAACAGCTTGATCGTCTTTATGCACACTCACCCCAGTTGGCTTGTCAATGACGACAAAGTCGGGGTGGTCAAACATTATATTTATCATAAAAAAGAATACTGTACCTACAACTAGCAATCGAGCTATCAAGTTTATCGCAACAAATACAACATTTATAGCCAGTTAGGCTGTCGAAAAAGCTGAGAAATAGAAAACGTTCCGTGAGGTAATATAGGGGGCGTAGATGGTTAATTTTCAGCTAAGCCTATCATTAATATGGAGGTATCATCGGGTAGTGGTTTAGATGCATGGGTTTGAAAAATCTGATAGACATTTTCGATAGACTTAGTAACAGGTTGGGTACGATTTTCCAGGAAAGCATTTTTTACAACGTTTTCTAACTGCTTTCGCCCTTCAGCTGTGTCGGCGGACTCAAATAAACCATCGGTATAAAGAATTAATTGTTGACCTGGATGAAATACCAATTGAGTTGAATGATAAATGACTTCGGGCATTA
This sequence comes from Spartinivicinus ruber, assembly GCF_011009015.1. Lineage (NCBI taxonomy): Bacteria > Pseudomonadati > Pseudomonadota > Gammaproteobacteria > Oceanospirillales > Zooshikellaceae > Spartinivicinus > Spartinivicinus ruber. Next base: position 4,671,210 of record NZ_CP048878.1, on the reverse strand, counting down.
AACCTGGTAGTGGCCCTGAGCATTCAATTTCTTCAATATGTCCACCACTAAGAAATAAAGGGGCAGGGTGTGCTGCAGAGGCAATTGATACCGTTTGCTCATTAATAATTCTTAATGCAATACAGGTAACGATAGTCGCTTGCATTACATCATTGGATTCTGCTGCCTTAGAAAGTGAAGTTAGGATTTCTCCAGGATCAGTATAAACTTGCGTGCAAGCATGGAATAAACCATGAAAAAAACCAGCAAAAGCATGAGCAAAAAATTTAGCCTGTTCACCATGGCCCATTACATCACCTAAAATAATGGTATGTTGATCAGCGCTTTTGTAAATAAAATCACCTCCCCCTGCAGAAGCGGCTTGCATTTTTAAAGCTAATTCAAATTTACCGATTTTCTGGGGGACTTGTACTCGCAAAGTATTGGTTACATCATGATCTAGTTTATCGCCTAACGTGGCTTTAATATGCTTCGTTCTATTTAAGGAACGCTCAATAGCCGCAATTAGCTTTTCTTTTTTGGTTGGCTTTATTAAAAAGTCATCGATGCCGAGATTAGAAGCAGAAAACTCTGTTTCAGCATGCCCCGTGAGAAAAATAAATGGCATATGGTTAGTGGACGGACTGGCTGCAAATCGCTGGCGGACTTCTAAACCATTTAATCCTGGCATTTCCATATCCGAAATAACAAGGCTGACTGGGTGGCGGGTAATGTCAGTAACAGCTTTGCTTGGGTTTTGATAGGTAGTGATGTCATATTTGCTTTTTAAATAATGCTTTAGAATCGCCAGAGTAGTAGCGTCGTCATCTATAATAGCGATAGAGGGCTTGTCCTGAGTTGAATATAATTTAGTAATTTCAAAACAGTTAAGTGGTTGGCTGCTTGAGCCAGCAATATATTGAAAGCAGGGAAATCGAGAAACTACAATACCCAGCCCCATGCCCCCTTCCCGCAATTCATTATCATTCAACGCTTGCTGGCTATTTTTTACTTTAATTGCAAAGTCGGAAAAAGGGTTTCCATCATCATAGACCTGTAATGCCCAGCGATTGTTATCTTGAAAAAATACAACTTGAATATGCTTGGCAGCAGGACAGCCGTATTTAACTACATTAGTGGCAATTTCGCTGAAGGCGAGCTGGAAATTTTGTTGAATTTCTTCAGGAAGTTGAGTAGAGGATAGGACATTGGCCAGTTTAAGTCTTAATTCGCGGACGTTGTTAAAACTGGCTGGCAGTTGTTCATCCATAAACTTGAGTGTCATATCCTTGTTACCTATCTCAGGATGAATTGATCTGGTTATCAACTCTTCTCTACTAATAGTGTAGCGAGAATTGTAAGAAACAGTGGATTAATCAAAGCCTGGGAAGTCTGCTATTTTACTTAGAACAGGGAGCAGTGTTCAGTATGGTAACCACTATGGCAAATGATCAGCAACGGCAGTCTTTTCCCCAATCAAACAAGCTTGAGCAACGAGCCCATGCACGGGTTGAGCGAGTGGAGCGGGCCTTAATTGAAACCTATACAGGTAGTACGAATAATGGTGTAGGCATAACTGTTTCAGCAAAAACCACGAATGTTTCAGTAACAGGGTTTCAGGTTAAACTAACGGAACCGCTCAAAGTTGGCAGTATTTTAAATACCTGTATTGCGGTAACTGATCATCAGGCTCGCTACTGGCTGATTGCTGAAGTGCGCTGGTGCGGTAGAAACTACCCTGCCAAAGGGTATACGGCTGGCTTTTGTATTATACCGGGTGAAGGCTCAGACTATCAGCGTTGGCTAGAAGCATTTGCTGGAATTGACCAGCACGCCCGAAGAGCTTAGCTCTTCATCCTCTTCTACCTCTTTATTTTGTATTGATGTGTCTTGAACAGGCTTGTAGGGTGGCTGTGTTCTGGTAAGCAAGTGTCGTATAGCCCCACAAAGCACAACTAGCTCAATAGGATGAGAGTGACGTAAATCTTCTTATCGTTGTATAATCTCCTGTTTGTCATAGCCGCTTAGCAAAAGTGTAGGTGTGGTTGTCACATGACCTAATTGTTATTCATGGTAAAGCCACCACACATTGCACAATCAACATAAAATAGCCGAAGCGAATGTTTTTTCGTAAGAGGGTTGCTAAGTCAGCTACTGGTTTAGATACATATTTAATTAAGCCCTGATGATGGGACGCCACTATGAAAAGCGCAGAGATACGATCAGCATTTTTAAATTATTTTAAGCGCCAGGGACATGAAATTGTAGCAAGCAGTTCATTGGTGCCGCCTGCTGATGACAAGACCCTGTTATTTGCCAATGCAGGGATGAATCAGTTTAAAGATGTTTTTTTAGGAAGAGAGGCACGCTCTTATACTCGAGCGACCACTGCGCAACGTTGTGTTCGAGCTGGCGGTAAACATAATGATTTAGAAAATGTCGGCTATACGGCTAGGCATCATACTTTTTTTGAAATGTTGGGTAATTTTAGTTTTGGCGACTATTTCAAACGTGAAGCTATTCGTTACGCTTGGGAGTTTTTAACCGAGGAACTAAAACTACCCAAGGATAGACTTTGGGTCACTGTTTATAAAGACGATAAAGAAGCAGAAGACATTTGGTTTAATGAAATTGGTATTGATCAAACCCGTTTTTCTCGGTTGGGAGAAAAAGATAATTTCTGGTCAATGGGTGATACTGGTCCCTGTGGCCCCTGTTCCGAAATTTTTTATGACCATGGCCCTGAGATAGCAGGTGATCCACCAGGAGGACCCAATGATGATGGCGATCGCTATATCGAAATTTGGAACCTGGTTTTCATGCAGTACAACCGTACTGCTGATGGCAAAATGGAGCCACTACCCAAGCCATCTGTTGACACCGGTATGGGGTTGGAGCGAATTGCGGCGGTTATGCAACAAGTGCATAGTAATTATGAAATCGATCTTTTTCAGCATTTGTTAAAAGCAGCTTCTAAAGAATTGGGTGGTGTTGATCTTGCCGCTAAGTCATTGCGGGTAATCGCTGATCATATTCGTTCTTGTGCTTTCATTATTGCTGATGGTGTACTGCCTTCCAATGAAGGACGCGGCTATGTATTACGCCGGATTATACGTCGGGCGATTCGTCATGGTAACAAGTTAGGAGCCAAGGGCGCATTTTTCCATAAATTACTCCCTGCGCTGACAGAGATGATGGGTGATGCTTATCCAGAGCTAGTCAGTGGCCAGCCACATATTGAGCGAATTTTACTAAAAGAAGAGGAGCAGTTTAGTAAAACCCTTGATAATGGGATGAAGATTTTAGAAGAAGTAATTGCTGGGCTGAAAGGTAAAGTGATTCCTGGCCAGACAATCTTCACCCTATATGACACTTATGGTTTTCCTGTTGATTTAACCAATGACATTGCTAGAGAGCGTGGCTTAACGCTGGATATTGCTGGTTATGAAGCTTTAATGCAACAAACGGCAGATGCAAATAGAAAGCGTAAGGTAACTGTTGACTATAATGCTGCCTTAAATCTAGAAGGACAAACCGACTTTACTGGTTATCAACAGTTAGTGCATCAGGCTACCATTAGCCATATTTTGGTGGGGGGGGAAGCAGTACAGCATGCAGCTGAAGGCCAGAAGGCTGTATTGGTTTTAGATAAAACCCCTTTCTATGCAGAGTCTGGTGGTCAAGTAGGTGACAAAGGCGTGTTGCGTTGGGATGGTGGGCGGTTTGAAGTTGTTGATACTCAAAAAGAAACTGACCATCACCTTCATATTGGTACTATCAAGCAAGGTCAGTTAACCGTTGGTCAGCAGGTAGAGCTGGTCGTTGATCAAGAAAAGCGTCAGGCCACGGCACTTAACCATTCTGCGACCCACTTATTACATGCAGCCCTACGTAAAGTCTTGGGTGACCATGTATTACAGAAAGGCTCATTGGTGGATAGTGAGCGGTTGCGGTTTGATTTTTCTCATTATGAAGCGGTTACTTCTGAGCAGTTAGCCCAAATAGAAACACTCGTTAATGAGCAGGTCCGTGCTAATACGCCTGTGGCAGTAGAAGTCACTGATATGGATACTGCCAAAGAAAAAGGTGCAATGGCACTGTTTGGTGAAAAGTATGGTGAACAAGTACGACTGTTAAGTATGGGAACCAATGGTTTCTCAGTCGAATTATGTGGGGGTACCCATGTGGATCGTACGGGGGATATTGGCACTTTTGTGATTGTTGCTGAAACAGGTATTGCTGCTGGTGTGCGACGGATAGAGGCTATAACAGGAAAAGCTGCTTTAAACTGGTTGAAGCAGGGTGAACAACACTTGCAGACTATTGCTGGGTGGATAAAAACCAGCCGTGATAATGTGGTAAGCAAAGTGCAGGATTTACTCGAACGGCAACGCCAGATGGAGAAGCAGCTTAGCCAACTACAGCAGAAACTGGCGAGTTCATTAGGTAATGACTTAATGGCAAGTGTTAAAGAAGTGGCAGGTGTAAAAATGCTAGCTGCTGAATTAACGGGTGTTGATCCTAAAGCGTTGCCCGATACTATTGACCAGTTGAAAAATAAGCTAGGTTCAGGGGTGGTTGTGTTAAGTATCAAGGTTGCTGACGATAAGTTAGCAATTGCCTCTGGTATTACAAAAGACTTATGTGGTCAAATTAAGGCCGGTGAGTTATTAAGTTTTGTTGCTAAGCAAATAGGAGGTAAAGCAGGTGGCAAGCCAGACTTTGCTCGTGGAGGCGGTAACCAGCCAGAAAAAGTAGCAGGGGCATTAGCCTCAGTTGAAGGGTGGCTGGCTGATAAACTGAAATAACTTTAACTCGCTACTGCATTATATAGAGGAAGGTTCATTAATAGCCTCTATATAATGCAAGAAAATTGGAAATAGGTAGTGTGTACTGATTAACCATCTTATAATAAGCCGCTTCTTGATAGCCAAGTTATTGATATTAGATCGTCACACTTAAAAGCAGAGTGCAAAAAATTAACGTAATATGGCATTAATCGTACAGAAATTTGGTGGTACTTCCGTTGGTACCATAGAACGAATTCAGGAAATAGCTGATAAAGTAAAGGCATTTCGTGATCAAGGTGATGATATTGTTGTTGTTGTATCAGCAATGAGTGGTGAAACCAACCGCTTGATTGGGCTTGGCAACCAAATTCAACAAAAACCTACCCCCCGTGAAATGGATGTTTTGTTATCCACTGGTGAGCAAGTGACGATAGCATTATTAACCATGGCTTTGAATGAGCGGGGTTGTCCTGCCAGATCATACACTGGTAGCCAGGTTACAATTAAAACTGATAGTGCTTTTAATAAAGCACGTATTGAAGATATCGAGAAAGATAAAATTGTTAATGACTTGACTGCTGGCCGGGTTGTGGTAGTTGCTGGGTTTCAGGGTGCTGATAGCGAAGGTAATATAACCACTTTAGGTCGAGGTGGTTCTGATACAACAGCTGTTGCATTAGCAGCTGCTCTAAAAGCAGATGAGTGTCAGATTTATACTGATGTAGATGGTGTATATACCACAGATCCACGTGTTGTAGATAATGCACGACGTTTAGAAAAAATCACTTTTGAAGAAATGTTAGAAATGGCCAGTTTGGGTTCAAAGGTGTTGCAAATTCGTTCAGTCGAGTTCGCGGGCAAGTACAGTGTTCCATTACGAGTTTTGCATAGTTTCCAAGAAGGGCCAGGTACACTAATTACATTAGAGGATGAGGACTCTATGGAGCAACCACTGATTTCTGGTATTGCGTTTAATCGTGACGAAGCCAAGTTAACCGTTAAAGGAGTACCGGATATTCCAGGAGTTGCCTCACGAATATTAGGTCCAATCAGTCGTGCCAATATTGAAGTAGACATGATTATTCAAAACGTGGCCGAAGATAAGACAACAGATTTTACCTTTACTGTGCATCGTAATGACTACCAGCAAGCCATGGAGCTACTGGAAGAAACGGCTAAAGAGCTGGGTGCCACTGAATGTGAAGGTGATAATAAAATCGCCAAGGTATCTATTGTTGGGGTAGGTATGCGCTCCCATGCTGGTGTGGCAACTACGATGTTTGATGCTTTGGCTAAAGAAGGAATTAATATTCAAATTATTTCCACTTCAGAAATTAAAGTATCGGTGGTTATTGCAGAGAAATACCTTGAACTTGCGGTGCGTGCGTTACACTCAGCATTTGAACTTGATCAAGTGCCTGGTGGAGAGGGTTAAATATACTCCGTTTAGTGAAAATACGCATAGATTACACTCACCTAGCGACTACACTATATTTATAGGTGGGTGTATAAAATTTAATCATTGTTGTAAGCAGTGATAACATCTAACTAAACCATTTCGATTCAGTAGTAGAAGAAATAGCAGCAACGTCAGTATTTACAAGCCGTTGAGATTATATAGCTTTGAAGTAGCTGTGGTTGTTGTTTAATCTCAATAAGCGAAGGAGATAGTAATGCTTATTTTAACTCGCCGTGTTGGTGAAACTCTCATGGTTGGCGATGACGTGACCGTAACTGTCTTGGGTGTGAAAGGCAACCAAGTAAGAATTGGTGTTAATGCACCAAAAGAAGTTGCTGTGCATCGTGAAGAAATTTATCAGCGTATTCAAAAAGAAAAAGAGGAAAAAGTAGGCAGCTAAATTTTTTTAAAAAGTACTTTGCTTTTCGCGCGAATCTGTTATTATTTCGCGCGTCGCTAAGGAGAGATGGCCGAGCGGCTGAAGGCGCTCCCCTGCTAAGGGAGTATACGGTTTGTAGCCGTATCGAGGGTTCGAATCCCTCTCTCTCCGCCATAGTTTTTTTGCCTGTTGTAGACGCTGTTATTTAGGCAAAGCTGAGCTGCGATTTTGTTGGCGGTTTTGCTGTAAATACTGAAGTGTCAATTTTGTGCGTCCGTAGCTCAGCTGGATAGAGTACCTGGCTACGAACCAGGCGGTCGGAGGTTCGAATCCTCCCGGACGCGCCATATTCAGTATACCATGCTTGGTATATTATTTAGAAAGGCCCGATTAGTCGTCGGGCCTTTCTAGTTTAGGCAAGCTGATTTGGTGTTGTAACTGTTTTGAGCTTAACCCTAAAAAATTAGTTTGACTCTTTTGGCAAAAAACTCTATATTACGCGCCCACATACAACGCGTCCGTAGCTCAGCTGGATAGAGTACCTGGCTACGAACCAGGCGGTCGGAGGTTCGAATCCTCCCGGACGCGCCATATTTATTATGTAAATATTGAAAAAACCCACAAGGTTATCCACATAACCTTGTGGGTTTTTATGTGCTTAAATATTTATTAAATGTTACTTCTTAATGCTCGTCTGGTTATTCCGCCTATTCTTCAGTCCCCTTTATTTATAAAGACTTTTTTATTGTGTTGGTAAGCTGATTTACTCTTTGGTTAAAAAAAAGCCCACCTCTGAAAGTGCTTTTAATTCGACTTTAGTTTGACTTGATCAGAACAAATTAACAGGTTTATCCACAGTTTTTGTGGGTAACTAAGGGTGTTGGCTTGTTGGTGGTTTTACCCAAAGTATTAGTAATACACTATACTGGGGGTATATTTGTGCAATGTTAACAGTTTAAAGCTGTATTTTAAGTGAGTTCGTAGTTAAGTTGATAATAACTAACTAGAAAAACAGATTACTTGGATGTTAACTACACAGGGCTGTGTATGAGTTTCGATCGGCTTTACGATCTTCAGGCAAAAGCAAGGCTGGCTAATTTAAGCAATAGTGAGCCTTGGGTTGGTATTTTAACTGCTCAAGGCCAGTGGTTATTAAAAAATAAGCCACTTGAAAGAGAGTTAAACGCTATAGCTAAAGGGCAGTGTCAGTCTGACTGGGTTGAGCTAATACATGATTTAAGTTGCTCAGATCAGTTAGCCAGTCACGGAACCAGTTTTTGTATTCCCAGTCCTATCCCTTCAAATCTACAACGTCGTTTATGGTGCCAACTATTACCTTTTGAAAAAAAGGAAAATCGTGGTGCTCTGGTTACCATCACTGAGCAATCCTCACTGGTTAATAAGGGAGATTTAACTGCGTGGCTTTCCATTTTGGAGGCTATTCAGGATGCAGCAATGCTATTTGATCAGTCTGGTGTATTACTGCATGGTAATACTTCTGCACTGCAGTTAATGGGGATACCAGAACTCACTCGACAGGACAATCACCATATAAGTCAGGTGTTTCCTGAGTTACAACTGAATAATACCGAGAATTTGCCTAAATGGTTAAGTCATAATAATGAGCGGTTTGGCGCAGGAAAGCGATGGCGTGAAGTGACTTTATTAAATGCCCAAGGTAAACCCTTATTGGTGATGATGACAATGTTGCCATTATCCATTCAAGGACAGCATTGGGTAATGGGTCTATTGAGGGATAACGCCAAACAATTTCTTTCTCAACAGAAGTTACTTAATTACTTATATCATGACCCGCTTACGGGCTTGGCAAATCGAGCACTATTTCAAGATAGACTGGCACAAGGTGTAATTCGCGCGCGCCGCCGAAAACGTAAGGTGGCTTTGCTGATCATTAACTTGGCTCGTTTTAAATTAATAAACGATACATTAGGTCATACTGCTGGTGATGAATTATTAAAACAAGTGGCTTTACGTTTGAAGCAGACTGTCAGAGATGAAGATACTGTAGCGAGATTGGGCAGTGATGAATTTGCAATTATTTTAGAAGATACGTTTGATCAGCATGATGCAGATGTAGTAGGGAGAAATGTTATTGCTGCATTAGGTGTTTCTTTTAAATTGCAAGAAAAAGAAGTTTTTATTTCTGCCAGTATTGGTATTAGCTTATTAACTTCACCGGCTGATAGTCATGAGGTCTTACTTAAACAGGCAGATATTGCCCTTTATAAGGCGCAGCAGTTAGGACCAAACCGCTATGAGTTTTTTTCTAAAGATATGAAAGCAGCTTCTGAGTATCGGATTCATCTAGAAAGCTGTCTTCATTATGCGCTGGCGAATCAGGAAATGGTGCTTTATTACCAGCCTCAAATAGATATTCATTTTGGTTGTATTGTCGGTTTTGAAGCATTATTGCGTTGGAAGCATCCGACAGAAGGTGTTTTATTACCTGGCTTGTTTGTTCCATTGCTGGAAGAAACTGGGTTGATTATCCCGGTCAGTGAGTGGTTGTTGGAAACTGCCTGTATACAACATCGTACTTGGATTTCCGAAGGAAAAGTGCCTCCTTATACATCAATTGCGGTTAATTTACCTACCCGGCTTTTAATGAGTGGTTGTTTATTATCAGTATTAGAAAAGGTGTTGCATATTAGCCAGTTACCCCCACAGTTACTGGAGCTGGAAATAACTGAAACGATGCTAATGCATGATATTAACTTTGCGATTAAGGAGTTAAACCAGGTAAAAGCATTAGGGGTGAGTATTAGCATTGATGATTTTGGCACAGGCTATTCTTCGCTGAGTTATTTAAGAAAACTACCTATTGATACGCTAAAAATTGACCAAATGTTTGTTGAAGATATTCCTGATGACCCGGATGCCGCCAGTATTGCCCGATCCATTATTAACCTGGCACATAATTTAAGGCTGCAAGTAGTTGCTGAGGGGGTGGAAAACGAAAAAGCCCTTGGCTTTCTGCAAGCTGAGGGGTGTGATATTTGTCAAGGCTATTTATTTTCTCCGCCATTGCCAGCAGAGCAATTACTTGAAAGTTATGAGCAGTTGACTGAAACCGCTTATATGGAGTCAACATTGGCGCCGCAGTCGGTTACCCATTGATGCACCCTTCGTATAGCGTATAACTGCTGCTATTATTCACAGAGAAATTGAAAAATTTTACATAAAAAGAAGGGGTTGATTCTTTGTTGGTTAAAAAGTAATCAATCTGCAGTGGTTAGCATAAGTAAGCTGGCTTTCGCGATTTAATCAAAACTTGATCACAGACTTATCCACAAATATTGTGAGTAATGCCATAATTTTTTTATGATATTAATAGCTTTAGGTTGTTGTGTTAGTGTTTGTTATTGCATATTCTACGTCACTTGTCTGCTAATTTAACATCTACATCCACGCTACAAACTGCTGATTTACAAGTGTTTTTATCTAGTGTTGATAAATACTGTCACTTTCAGTAGGTAATGACTGACATAAAGTTAGTGTTATTTCTATTTGTCATACATTTTGAAATATGGTGCGTGAAAATTTTGACAGGGAACTGCCCATAAGTTGTCCACAGTTGTATTTGTGGTCTAAAAAGTAGCAGAAGGTGATGGAAAACAAGAATACGTCACTTGTGGATAGCTGAGGAAAACATCCTCAGCCTGAGTTAAAGTTGCTTTAAAATAATCCTAGTACTTCGGTGTCATAACTAATTAAAATATTTTTAACTTGTTGGTAATTGGTTAATGCCGATTTATGGGTTTCTCTACCAATACCGGATTTTTTATAACCACCAAAGGCAGCATGAGCTGGGTATTGATGATAACAGTTAGTCCAGATTCGACCAGCTTCAATCTGTCGTGCAACACGATAGGCTCGATTGATATCCATAGTCCATACACCAGCACCTAAACCATATTGAGTTTGGTTAGCAATGCTAATAGCTTCTGCTTCGCTACTGAATCGAGTTACGCCAATAGTGGGGCCAAAAATTTCCTCTTGAAAAACCCGCATTTGGTTATTGCCTTGCATGATGGTAGGTTCGATATAAAAGCCATTAGTTAAGTGCTTAGCGACAGAAGCTTTGTGGCCTCCTAATAAAATCTCAGCACCTTCCTGACGACCGATATCCATATAACTGAGGATTTTATCCATTTGTTCGGCTGAAGCTTGGGCGCCTATTTGGGTGTCAGTATCTAAAGGGTCTCCTTGTTTGATGGTTTTCGCTCGATTAAGCACTCGCTCGATAAATTCTTCGTAAATGCTCTCATGAATTAAAGCACGAGAAGGGCAGGTACATACTTCTCCCTGGTTAAAAAAACCTAGTAACAAGCCTTCAACTGACTTATTAATATAAGCTTCTGGTTGCTTAAGAATATCTTCAAAATAAATGTTGGGGGATTTACCTCCCAGTTCGACTGTGCAAGGAATAATTTTCTCTGCAGCTCGTTTTAGAATTTCGCTACCAATGGGAGTTGAGCCAGTAAATGCTAATTTAGCAATTCGGTCGCTATTGGCTAGCGCGGCCCCTGCTTCCTGGCCTAACCCGTTAACAATATTAATTACCCCTGCTGGGAATAAGTCACCGATTAGTTCCATCATAACCAAAATAGAAACAGGTGTTTGTTCTGCAGGCTTAAGTACCACACAGTTACCTGCGGCGAGGGCGGGTGCTAGCTTCCAGGCAGCCATTAGTAGTGGGAAATTCCAGGGAATAATTTGACCCACTACACCAATTGGTTCATGGAAATGGTAACTGGCGGTGGTTGCATTTATATCAGCGGTACTGCCTTCCTGGGCCCTTATACAGCCAGCAAAGTAACGGAAGTGATCAACAACCAAAGGTAAATCAGCATTAAGCGTTTCTCGAATAGCTTTACCATTATCCCAGGTTTCAATTACAGCTAACTTTTCTGTTTGTTGTTCTATTCGATCTGCTGCTTTTAATAATAGGTTAGCTCTGTCCGATACAGCAGTATTTCCCCAAGTCTGTTTGGCCTGGTGAGCTGCGTCCAGGGCTAATTCAATATCCTCTGTGGTTGAGCGAGGTACCTCGCAATAGGCTTCACCTGTCACTGGGCTAATATTTTGTAAATACTGTCCTTTAACCGGGGCTTGCCAGTCGCCATTAATGAAATTGGCATAATGAGGTTTAAAGCTGATCAATGCATTTTCACTTCCTGGTTTTTGGTAGAGCATTATTTATTCCTTATTGGTTACTATTATTGTTGTATTTTTGAGCTTGTATACCCTTCTCGAATGATTTTTAAGGTTTGATGTAGTCACTAAGCATCACGGATGGTGTGAATGCAGTTTATGCAGGAGCAATAAACAGTTTCCATCCCAATCATTTATAAAAACATAAAACTCATGGGGGTAAGCCTGCTACTGCAAGACTTACGACAGCGCCATTAATGTGTATAAAAGTGCTGGCTGGAACTCATCATTAGACGGCCGCCCTTAAAAACCATTTGCTTTGGTTATATTTGTTTAAGTTATGTTGTGCTTCATAAATGTACCGCGTTTTCTTAGCTAGGATCAATTTTGACGGTCGTGGATCCGAATATTTCACTAGTCCACAACGGTTTTGTGGACTAGTGAAGTGCTTCCATTCACCATGTTGCGTATAGTTTTGTTTTTTGAATGTTATGTTTTGTCTTAACTGGGTTGACTATTTCACATGGAATATGTTGTAAGAACAGAAATCTTGTTGAGTTTGGTTGGGTTGGTTGCAATTATTCTAGCAGTACTCGGTTGGCGTCTGGCTAAAACCAAGCAATTGCTTCATGAAGCAATTGCAAAACCAGACCAAACCTGTAATGCAGCACTATCAAAAGTGCAGATAAAAGCGTTGTTTACCAAACTTTATGAAGCCCGGCAACAAAAAAATGTTGAAGGCTTAAAAGGCTATGTTAGTGAAGGCTTTTTACATCAACTGAGCCAGTTATTTGCCCGTTGGGATCAAAAAAAGTGTTGTTATCAGCTGGATAAACAAAAGTTGTTAGATGCTAAATTAGTCAGTGGCTTTAACTACCAAAATCCTGACCGGGATTTAGTTTGGGTTATCGTTAATAGTCGAATGGTAAGTTACCTTTATCATGAGCCCTCTGGCCGGTTGATGGAAGGAGATAAACTATTAAAATCCAATAATGAAATTTGGTTATTTTCTCAAGAACAAGGCCAGTGGATTTTAGATACTATTATTAAAGACTCACCATTTTTTGATTTAAATCTAGATAAGGCGGTTTCTTAAAAGGGGTACTTTGGTAAGTATGTATGGCTACAGTATTTCTTATTTTTGATACACTTGTTGAGGCAGCAAACTTGTTAATTAACAGTTTTTACTTATAATCTTAAAAAAATAAAAATATTTAAAAATATCTTTCATCCTCATTTCTCTAGAGCTGACTTATTGATGGATAGTCAGCTATCTTCTATCTATACTTTTAGCGCTATAAAGATTAGTTTTTTACATACTTAAAATTGCAAATACATTACTTACTGGCTCTCGTGCTACTTATTGTAAGTCCTCATGGAAAAGGGATGGAGACTGATAGTATTGGGTTAGGTCAGAAGAAAAGTAAAAAGTACATATATCTATGTTGTTTAAGATGATTCAAACAATTTTGTTGGTAGTTGCTCTAGTGACTTCTTTTAACTCTATAGCTGGAGATGTTGTGCGCTTGGCCATTGGTGAATGGCCGCCTTACCACTCTGTTGATCTGGAATATTTTGGTATAGGTTCCAGAATTATGAAAGAAGCATTTGCTAATGAGGATATCGAGGTAGAATATGGCTTTTTCCCTTGGGCACGAAGTCTGGCGTTGGTTAAATCAGGTAAATGGGATGGATCAGGAGTTTGGTACTATTCACCAAAACGTGCAAGATATGCTCTTTATAGTGATCCTGTTTTACAGTCTTCTTACGTATTTTTTCATTTGCATAGCTACCCTTTTGATTGGAAAACCATTGATGACTTAAAGGGAGTGATTATTGGTGGTGTAAATGGGTATAGTTATGGGGATGTATTTGATACGGCAATGGATGAAGGCAAACTTATTGTTCAGTTGGTACCTACAGACCAACAAAATATAGAGAAGTTACTTGCTAAAAGAGTTAATATTTCAGCTTTTGAAATAAATAATGCTTATTATTTTCTTAATAGATATTTTGCTTTGCAAAAAAACAAGCTTACATATCATCCTAAGATACTTACTACTCAAGCACTACATCTAATTATATCGAAGCGACTTAAAAACAGTAGAAGGCTTATTAAGTCATTTAATAAGGGGCTTCAAGCTCTCAAACAAAGTGGTAAGGTAGATCAATATATTAATGAATTTCGTACTAAGCAAATTAAACTAATCCGATAGAATATTTGCCCTTATCAGACCAACCCTAACTGCAGTAAATCATCTATTCACGATGATAAAACTATATATCTTATACAAGTGTGTAATTCTGTTTTTGAGTATGAGTAGTCAGTAGATGTAAATTATACGTTACAGCTGATAATCCTTTCAATCTGCGCTGTTGTGTTTACCCGGTTGTCTCATATTGTATATGTTGGTTAACAACATACCCTAAAAAGCCTGTATTGGGGGCTACGCCCTGTTCAGGTGGCTGATCTCTAATTCCTATAAGATATAAGAGGGACGTTATGGCTAAGGGCACAAAATATGTTGCTAAAGAACCGGATGCTGGCGGCTTTATTCATTATAGTGATGATGAAAATGCGGTTTGGCATGAGTTGATTACCAGACAGATGACCTGCATTCCAGGTAGGGCTTGTGATGAATATTTAGATGGACTGGATAAACTGCAATTACCCCATGACCGAATTCCCCAGTTGGAAGAAATCAATAAAGTATTAAGAGCTACTACTGGGTGGGAGGTGGCACGTGTACCTGCGCTGATTTCTTTTGATAAATTCTTTTCCATGTTAGCCAATAAGCAGTTTCCTGTAGCTACCTTTATTCGTTGTTGGGAAGAGCTAGATTATTTACAAGAGCCAGATATATTTCATGAAATTTTTGGGCACTGTCCTATGTTAACGCATCCGGCTTTTGCTGCTTTTACCCACCATTATGGTGAGTTAGGTTACAAAGCGTCGAAGGAAGATAGGGTATTTCTAGCTAGGTTGTATTGGTTAACAGTAGAGTTTGGTTTATTGCAAACTACCAAAGGTTTACGTATTTATGGCGGTGGTATTTTATCTTCTATTGGCGAAACCAATTACGCTTTAGATAGTGATAAACCGGAACGGGTAGCCTTTGAGCTAGTGACCATGTTAAGGACCCCTTATCGCATTGATATAATGCAGCCAATTTACTTTATTATTAACTCAATTGATAATTTATTTGAGTTATCGAAAATAGATTTAATGGTTTATGTTGAAAAAGCTAAAAAACTAGGATTGTTGCCGCCTAAGTATCCACCAAAAACCATGACAGCATAAAGGACGCCTCTAAAAATGCTCTTTTTTCACGATAGCTGTGTTAGCACTGTACTCAGGTCCTCATGTATTACTTATACACTGTGGCCTTCCGTGCGGTGCGGCCTTGTTCTCCTGAAAAATAGCTATTCTTAAAGCGCCCCGTACCTGCACTAATAGTTTCTAAAGAGAACAAAATCTATATTTTGACTATATTGGCAAGATTTTCTTATAGTTAAGACCGATAGGTTTTTTGATAAAAATAAGGAAGAAAAATGTCTGAATTAAAAAGTATGACCTGTGAAGCATGCCGTGCTGATGCTCCCAAGGTAACTGATAAAGAGCTTAAGGAGTTAATTGCACAAATACCTGATTGGGGAGTAGAAGTGCGGGATGGAATTATGCAACTTGAACGGCAATTTAAGTTTAAAAACTTTAAGTTGGCGTTAGCGTTTACTAATAAAGCTGGAGAGTTAGCAGAGGAATTTGGTCACCATCCTGCTTTGTTAACAGAGTGGGGCAAAGTAACGGTAACCTGGTGGACTCATGCTATTAAAGGGTTACATAAGAATGACTTTATCATGGCCGCTAAAACAGATGAATTGTTAGAAAGTTAATTGTATTACTATGTGGCAATTTTACAATAAATGAAATTAAGCTTCTTCTGTAAAAGATTATTGAAAAAGTTGTTTTAGCTCTTCGCTCTTTCATGCTGTTGGAAAGCCAATATGAAAGAACGAAGGGGTTAAAAGGATTTCGCAATACCCTCTATCATGCTTTTTATTAATAGCCATTGACTATCAATCTGTAATAACATCGTATCCGGTTACGGCTTGCACAACGGTAGGTGTGTACTTTTGGGGTTAGTTATCTATCGCTCGGGCCTTAGAAAAATAAGATTCATTGACGGATACGGATACCGCATATGCGGCTTGAAATTACTTGCCAGGACCGTTTAGGTATAGCAGAAGAAGTACTTCGAATTATTTCTAATCAGCAAATCAACTTGAGAGGGGTTGAAATTGATCTGGCGGGAGTTATCTACTTAAGTCTACCTACTTTGCCGTTTGAAGCATTACAGTCATTACTACCTGCAATTCGCCATATAGTTGGGGTAAATGATGTTCGAACTGTGGCTTGTATGCCAGTAGAAAGAGAACATCATGAATTTCTAGCATTATTGGCAACCCAACTAACTCCTGTATTATCCACTGATATTAAAGGCAATATATCAATAGCTAATGATGCTTTGTTAAAATTATTGGGTGTTAGTGTTGATGAGTTTATTGGTAGTGCCTTCAACCACTGGTTCAAAGGCATTAATTTAGCCCGTTGGTTGCAGGAAGATGATCATGCTCCTCATAGCCGGATGTTACGTTGGCATAGCCAGGAAGCATTTGCTGATATTTTACCTATTGAAGTGCCTGAAGAAGAAGGAAATACTTTAGTCGGCGGTTTAGTTTGTTTTAAATTTAATCAACGGGTGACTAAGCCTAGTGAATTAAATCAAGCTAAAACCATTGATTTTAGTGATATTTTTACCGTTAGTCCTTCAATGAAGCATGTGATTCGTCAAGCTCGTCATTTAGCAAAATTAGAAGCTCCACTTTTGATCACAGGGGAAACAGGAACAGGTAAAGAATTGTTAGCTAAAGCTTGTCACTTTGTCAGTAGTCGAGCGGACAAACCATTTTTAGTACTTAATTGTGCTGCATTACCTGATAGTGTTGCAGAAACAGAATTATTTGGTTACGTGAAAGGTGCTTACAGTAATGATCCAGATTCCGGAAAAAAAGGTCTGTTTGAACTAGCTAATGGTGGAACAGTACTTTTAGATGAAATTGGTGAAATGTCAGCCACTTTGCAAGTAAAATTACTCCGGTTATTGCAAGACGGCACTTTTCGTCGAATTGGTGGTGAAGAGGTGGTTAAAGTCAATGTGAGAATTATGTGCACCACCCAGAAAAATCTGCCTGCACTGTGTCAACAAGGAGTTTTTCGTGAGGACTTATTTTACCGACTGAATGTATTGTCTTTGGCTTTACCACCGCTACGAGTGAGAAAAGTTGATATTGTGCCAATGGCCGAACATTTTCTAAAACGGTTTACTTTGTCACTAGGAGAAAAGTTAGTACTCAGTAAAGCCTGTTGTAATTTAATTCAGCAGTACCCCTGGCCTGGCAATGTAAGACAGTTAGAAAATGCTATTTATAGGGCTGCCTCAATGGCTGAAGATCAGGAAATTAGTCCGGAAGATTTACATCTACCATCTTATGCTTCTGGTTATGGCTATTTTGACCATGCGTTTGAGGGCACCTTGGAAGAAGCAACTAAGCGTTTTGAAAGTGAGTTATTAACCAGGCTCTACCCTGCCTATCCAAGCTCTCGACTGTTAGCTAAAAAACTAGGTGTTTCACACACAGCCATTGCAAAGAAACTGAAAGAGTATGGGATAGGCAAACATCGATCGTCAACTTAAGTTTACACTGTTGGCAACCAATTGGGACAGTAGTAGGGCACTATTCAGCTTAGTATCTAAGGGACTTAAGCTAAGCAATTTGCTGTAACAGTATGCTTACAAATAGAGGCTAATATCTCTTTTTATTGATGTATATCATCACTATTTATTTTGCCCGTTATCTGGAGTACTCATTTATCTATGGAGTCAAAAAATAAGTGAGATGACGGAGATACAATAATGACTGGTTATACAACTGCTAACCCGCTGGGCACTGATGGTTTTGAGTTTGTGGAGTATACGGCACCTGATCCTCAGGGTATTCAGGCCTTAAAAAATCTTTTTTTACAGTTGGGCTTTACTGAAATTGCCAAACACCGTTCTAAGGATGTGTGGCTATTCCGGCAAGGAGATATTAACTTTATTGTTAATTCTGAGCCCCACTCTCAGGCAGAGGAATTTGCCCGTCAACATGGTCCAAGTGTGTGCGGTATGGCATTTCGGGTTAAGGATGCTAACCAGGCTCTAGAACAAGCAATTTGTTGTGGGGCTAAACTTTACCAAGGTAACTTAGGGCCAATGGAATTAAATATTCCTGCAATTTATGGTATTGGTGGAAGCACCCTTTATTTTGTTGATCGTTATGGCGATAAAAGTATTTATGATATTGACTTTAATTTCTATCCTGGTTGGCAAGAGAAAATAGCTGAAAATTGTGCTGGTTTATTGGACTTAGATCATCTTACTCATAATGTTAAACAAGGTAATATGGCGGCATGGGCTGGATTTTATGAGCGACTAGGAAACTTCAGGGAAATTCGCTATTTTGACATTGAAGGAAAATTAACGGGACTAGTCAGTAAAGCAATGACAGCACCTTGTGGGAAAATTAGAATTCCAATCAATGAGTCGTCTGATGATAAATCGCAAATAGAAGAATTTATTCGTGAGTACCATGGTGAAGGTATCCAACATATTGCCATGTCAACGGAAGATATTTATGCAACAGTTGCTCATTTAAAAAAATGTGGAATGCGCTTTATGTTTACCCCTGATACTTATTATGAAAAAGTTGATGAGCGGGTACCAGGGCATGGTGAAAATCTGGATAAATTAAGGGAATTACGTATTTTAGTTGATGGTGCACCAAAGAAAGATGGAATTTTATTGCAAATTTTTACAGATACGGTCATTGGTCCGGTCTTTTTTGAAATTATTCAACGTAAAGGTAATGAAGGTTTTGGTGAGGGCAATTTCCAGGCATTATTTGAGTCGATTGAAGAAGATCAAATAAGACGGGGAGTTTTAGCTGATGCGTAAGTGGATACGGTTTCCTCATAAGGAAGGCAAAATATCCCGTCAAGCCCATGCGGATTTTCCAGAATCTGCTATTTATGAGCGAGAGCTAGGACGGAGTGGTTTTTTTGGTCCCAGCAGTCATATGCATCACAAGCATCCTCCCACTGGCTGGTCTCAGTGGGAAGGGCCTTTGCGCCCAAGACTATTTAATTTAAATAATCTTGGGCAAATGGCCACATCACCCTGGCAGGCGACGACGGTTTTGTATAATGCACACTGTAAATATCGGTTTTGGCAGTGCGATAAGGCCATGGAAACCTTGGCACGTAATGCCGATGGTGATGACTTATTATTTATTCATGAAGGTGGTGGTGAGTTTTTTTGTGATTATGGACATTTAACGTTGGTAGCAGGGGATTATGTGGTTATCCCCAGAGGGACCATGTGGCGCCTGGATCCTGACACTACAATGCAAATATTAATAATTGAAGCGACTAATGATTCCTATCAATTACCAGAAAAAGGATTGCTGGGGGAACAAGCTATATTCGATCAAGCGATGTTGGATGTGCCTGCAATTGATGATGCATTTAAAAATCAGCAGTCAGAAACGCCTTGGTCAGTCGAAATTAAGCGAAATAGTCAGGTTTCTGTAGTCACATTTCCCTATAATCCGCTGGATGCAATTGGTTGGCATGGTGAATTATCGGTAGCACGAATTAACTGGCGAGATATTAGACCATTAATGAGTCATCGATATCATTTACCGCCTTCAGCGCATACTACATTTGTAGCTAGTCGGTTTGTGGTTTGTACTTTTGTGCCGAGGCCTATTGAAAGTGACCCTGGCGCATTGAAAGTACCTTTCTATCACAATAACGATGATTTTGATGAAGTGCTTTTCTATCATGCAGGTGATTTTTTCAGCCGTGATAATATTGATAAAGGCATGGTGACTTTTCACCCTGCAGGCTTTACCCATGGGCCACATCCTAAAGCATTTCAGGCAGGGCGTGAGTATAAGAAGAAATTTACCGATGAAGTAGCGGTGATGTTAGATACCCGGGATGCCTTAGAAGTGGGAGAAGTAGCTACAGAAGTAGAAGATACTAATTATGTGAATAGTTGGCAGGTGAAATAAAAGGCACTACCAATACTCTCGTTTTATAGGGCTGTCGCAAAAGGGGTAGAAAGTAAATATAGTGTCTGATATGGAAAACAGGATATTCTTCCTCCGCTCTTGAAGTGCCATATGGCCCATCAAGAGCTAAAAAGGCATCCATACCTTAGTTACAGAATACCCCGTCACCCCATATTCGCTAACTATTTGCGACAACCTCAAAGAAAGCAAAAGTAATGAAATTGTAATTTTAAATTATTTTAAAACTGTAAAAATTAACGATATTCAATATGAAATTAGCTTCAATTAAAAATAATTCCCGTGATGGTCAATTGGTGGTGGTTAACAAACAATTGACTGAAGCAGTGGCTGTACCAGAAATTGTCAATACCTTGCAACAAGCACTGGATAATTGGCAACAGACAGAGCCTGCTTTACAAGAAATTTATCAGGCCTTAAATAAGGGCTCTTTAAAAAATACTCTGCTATTTGATCAGCGACAAGCATTGTCGCCCTTACCCCGTGCTTATCAGTGGGCGGATGGTAGTGCCTATGTTAACCATGTAGAGCTGGTGAGAAAGGCCCGTGGTGCTGAAATGCCAGAGTCATTCTGGACTGACCCATTAATGTATCAGGGTGGCTCGGATGCGTTTTTAGCACCTTATGCTCCCATTGAAATGGCTGACACCAATTGGGGGATTGATTTTGAAGCAGAAATAGCTGTGGTGACAGATGATGTTCAAATGGGAGTTACACCAGAGCAAGCGGCAGGTCATATTAAATTATTTATGCTGGTTAATGATGTGTCATTACGTAATTTAATTCCTGGCGAATTGGCAAAAGGGTTTGGCTTTTTTCAAAGTAAACCTTCTAGTGCTTTTTCTCCTGTGGCAATAACGCCCGATGAGTTGGATGATTCCTGGGATGGTAAAAAAGTGCACCTACCTTTACATAGCAAATTAAATAATGAATTTTTCGGTGCGCCAGAGGCTGGGGTTGATATGACCTTTGATTTTCCAACATTAGTTGCCCATGCTGCGAAAACCAGGCCGCTAAGTGCAGGTGCTATTATCGGCTCAGGGACTGTTTCTAATTACGATCGAAGTAAAGGCTCTAGTTGTTTGGCTGAAAAAAGAATGCTTGAAGTTATTGAACAGGGTAAAGCCGTTACACCATTTATGCAGTATGGTGACTCTATCCGAATAGAAATGTTTGATAAGTCTGGTCAATCTATTTTTGGTGCTATAGAGCAAGTGGTTTCACCCTATAAGGGAGCATGAAATGATTAATCTATACAGCTATTGGCGTTCTTCGGCGGCTTATCGTGTAAGGATTGCTTTAAATTGGAAAGGACTGCCTTATAAGACCATCCCTGTTCACTTAGTGAAGGAGGGTGGGCAACAGCATCAGTCAAGTTACAAAGAACTGAATCCTCAGGAGTTGGTGCCCACTATTCAATTGGATGGTATGACCCTTGGGCAGTCAATGGCTATTTTGGAATATTTAGAAGAGCATTATCCTGAGCGGCCATTGTTACCCGCTGATAATGCAGAAAGAGCGGCTATTCGTGCTTTCGCCCTTGCCATTGCTTGTGATATCCACCCACTAAATAATTTACGGGTATTGCAGTATTTAACTAACCAAATAGGGGTTGATGAACAGACAAAACAGCAGTGGTATAGTCATTGGGTAATCAATGGATTTTCAGCATTAGAAGCACAATTGACTAATACAGCAGGTACATTCTGTTTTGGCGATGAGTTTTCGTTAGCCGATGTGGTACTTATACCCCAAGTATATAATGCTCATCGGTTTAATATTGCTTTAAATGATTTTCCAAATATTAGCCGTATTTATGATAATGGGTTGTCAGTGCCTGCGGTGCAGAATGCAGCACCTGAAGTACAACCTGATGCTGAGTAGCTTTATATAACAGAGAATAAAAAAGCGCCTTTCGGCGCTTTTTTAGTTGTTGCTTTGTGGATAAGGCGGTTAGTTGTTGCTTACATTGAAGGTGGGCTCAACTAAAACAGTTTCAGCAAAGTTATGGTTTTGATAATTGCTCGCCATATCGTAAACACTTATTTCAGTGACTCCCCAGATACCAGGTGCAGAACCTGCTGGTAAGTGAATTTTTTTGGTATATACCTTAGCGGTGTTAGGGTTACCTTCAAAGAATAAGCGGCCATCATTGTTAGGTTGGTGAAAAAACTCGTGAGTCACACCTTGTGGGTCACGTAGTTTGATTCTGGCATAATCAAAACCTGAAATATTATCACTTACCTGATAATTGATAGTAACAATAGTTTCGCCATTAGGGTTACTTGGGTTAACAGGGGTAGCACTCACACTAATTTGGTTTAGATTGAGTACCGGAGGTTGAGTATCAGGGTTGGTTGAGGTTAAGGTAACTTGGCGAGACCTTTCACTGCCATGGAAATTAAATCTCCCCCAGTTTAATGCTTTATCCTTCATGACAACTTCACTCATGCTATACGCGCCTGAAGCCATATAGTTGGGCATAATATACACTAACTTACAGGTGTTGCTGGTTTCGTTAAAGCCACCATGTTTTCCAATGGAATATAGTTTTGCTGATCCGTGTTTCATTGAGCCGAAACAAGGGTCAGTTTCAGCCATACCTACAGCCTCAGCTACTCGCCACTCTGCCGTGATTTTATTGACGGGTTCTGCATAAGAGTTATGATCTTGTGTAACATTTAGCGTTAAGCTATTAGGCACATAGGCTGGTGGGGTGGTATCAGAGTTAGCATTATCAATATATAGTTTCCAGCCAAAATCGTTTGCACCACTAAACCGCTCATTGCCATTAAGATCATTTAAGGCAATTTGATCAGGGCGCCAATATCCTTGGGGAGCATTTTTATCAAGGACAAAGCTACCAGTTAATATGGTGCTGACTTTAGCAGGTGCGCCAGACTGATCGACTGGCTTCAGCGAAAAGTCTTTAAAGGTACCTATTTGGCTATAAACTCTAACATTAGTTTCAGTGGCACCTTCTAGTTGACTATCTTTAGCATGTAACTTAACAGTAACATGCACTTTTTTGTCGCCATTATTTTCAGTAGTTACACCAATTTCAACATTTTTTATTTTGCCTGGATAAATATAGTCGGGATACAGGTTAAGTACTTCGAAAGTCATATCCTGATCAATAATAGAAAGGTATTGGCTGCCTTTCATAATACGTTTTTGGATAAAATCGAATTTTTTAGGTGACCGTGAGCGGAGCTTATCGGGATTTAAAATATAATAAGCGATTGACTCAGCCATATCTTCATTAGGGTTTTTAGTATGGGCATAAGCCGACACGAATTCAGTTTGCTTAGATGTACTCCAGCCATCTTTATCATTAGGATCTACATACCAACCACCTACTTCAGCCCAGTCACTCCGTGTTTGCCCATTGATCACTTTGCCATAGATATAATGCGCTTTCTCATGAACGATTAAGCGATGAACAAAGTCATCTGCATTATGGGCAAATGCTTTTTCCATAAATTCAATGTAGCCATTGCCACTGGAGTTTTCACCAGAGTGCCAAGCAATTGCAGCAAGTGAAGGGTACAGAGGGTTTTCCATTCCATTTTTACGTCTAACTAAATGGGTTAGCCCTTCTATTTTATGCATACCTGTTGGCATGTCTTCAAAAATATTAATTAATTTGACTTTTTCTCTCGGTAAAAAAGGCTGGAAGTAATTGTCTGACTCATTAGTAGTACCAGCAGTTAATTGACTGATGTTTGCTTTTAAGCTTACCCCAAACCGTTCTTTCATTATTTTTTCTACTGCTGCACTATCATTACCAAAGTCGGTAACCACATTTACCAATGCATGGTGGAGTCGTTTAGAAAAAAAACGGCCTTTTACGCCATCGATTTCTACTAGGCGAGGAGCGGCATTAACAAATGTTTTCTCATTAATTCTAATTTTTTTGGTTTTACCTTCAGTGATAACTTCCACATCATCAGTGAGCGCTTTATCAGTAATTTCCCAAACTGATGGAGTTAATTTTTGTTCACCGTAAGAGTTTCTTTTTGGTTGTGGAATCATTCTGATAGTGTTAAGTAAACGGCTAGCGTGTTCTAAAGACCAAGCATTGTCAGGCGTGTCGATTAATGCAATATTGTAATCATGTAGCAGAGCATTAGCGGCAGAGTTATCTACAATCTCAATGGTTTGATTTGAAAACGTGATTGTTTGTTTTTTATTTATGTAAGACTGGTATTCAGATGTACTTTCTTCACTATCTTCCCATTTGAAACAGCTTGAGTAACCATCTTCGCATGCTGGAGTTTTTACAAAGTTAAAATTAGTATTTCCTGAAGTCACTTTTCTTGAGCTGTTTTGTACTTCATATCCTGGTGCATAGGCATGAATCGTGGCAGAGTTTGAATATTGCTCAAAACAAAAGCTGCCATTGCCTGTTACTGCTTTCGTTTTTAAAGTGGTGTCTGAAGCAATAGTAATCTTTGCTGTTGTTTCAGGATCAAGTCCAGTAACAGTCCCTGAAACTTTACAATTTTGGGATGAATCAGTTGTATTGGTTGGCTGACTTGTTTGGCCTTCGTGGTCAAAGTTTAGCTGTACAACAGACTTATTTGAGTTTTGACCGGTTGTATCAGTGACTTGGTAATAAAACTCATCATAGGCGACAGTTGATGTGGGGGTATAGGTAAATTTGCCAGTGTTTGGATCCATCTTTACTTGGCCAAACTTTGGCTGATTGACAACCTTATAGGTTAGGGCATCTTTATCTACATCCTGTGCCCAAACCCAGCTGTTGTGCATGCCAGGTTTGCTGATAGTCTCACTGTGGCCTTGGGTAATTGGTGCCTGGTTAGCCGCCCAAACCGCAGTAGTTAAATGACTTAAGCCAAGAGCCAAAGTTAATGGCAATACATGTTTAGCCATAGTCGAGTTGCCTTTTCCTTATATGTTGTAATAGGCATAAAACAGCTTGTGTATTACTGTTTGCCTAGAAGATGCTGTTAATAGTTCCAGTCATTATTTATATGGCGCCATTTAAACAGTAGTAGCTATTGGAACTACTACAGTTAGCGGTAGCGCTTTAACAATTAATGCGATTGATGTATACCCCCTAATGCTGGGTAAAAATTATCCAATATAAATAACGGATACATTATTGAATCGCGACGCAATAATATCAGGTCGTTAACTTTATGGTCTGACAAGCTTTGTAGTTTTGTGAAATAGTATGCAGATTTAATTTATCTTTACTGTCGTTCTAAGTGAGTGATTTTTAACAAGTTTGTTTGGAGGAAGGGGGCTTAGTACTGGCTAATCTAGCCTCCTTGGATTTGTGAAAAATAATAAAGATAATCTTGTACATTCAAAGGGGGGCTAAAATATATAGTCCATTTGCTCATGAAAAATGATTCTAAATACAGAATTTTTTGTTAATAAATTGCTCATTATAATTACTGACATTTTTCATGCAAATATAGGCTTAGTACAAGAAGGCTGACATACAAATTAGCGGATATGGACTATAGAGGTCTTGATGGGCAAGTTTACTACTGTGAAACTTGCGGTAGCGTCTTTAATTGAGATAAAAACGCTACTGGAACCATGGAATTACACTTCAAGAGCGGCAAGAGTGGCCTGTGATTACCTATTAGACACTAGACTTATTCTTAACACTTTTTCTCAGTGTATGTGGTAAACAAAAGCTTATTAATTTCTAATCCCACTCTGCTGCTGACTGCTGATCTTTATCCCTCTCATCCACCCAATGTTCGCCATCAGAGGTTATTTCTTTTTTCCAAAAAGGGGCGGTGGTTTTGAGTTTGTCGATTAAAAATTCGCAGGCGGCGAAGGCGGCTTTGCGGTGGGCGCTGGCGACGCCGACATATACGATAGATTCACCCAATGACAGCTTACCTACTCGGTGACAAATAATCGCATCAATAATTGACCAGCGTTGCTTGGCTTCTTCGATTAATTCATCCAGCACTTTTTCGGTCATGCCTGGGTAGTGTTCCAGGTAAATGGCGGTGACATCGGGCCGTTCGCTGAAGTCTCTTACTAATCCACAAAAAGTAGCGATTGCTCCGACTTTGGGGGAGTTTTCGCGAAGGGTTTGGTCGAAGGTGTTAATATCAAAAGGGGCCTGTTGAATGCTGATCATTAATCAGCCTCCTGTCACTGGCGGAAAGAATGCCACTTCATCGCCGGCTTTTACTGGGCTACTAAATGGCACCATGGTTTGGTTGACGGCAGCTTTAAGGTTGGGATTGGAGAGGGCTTTTTGCCAGTTGTCGCCGCGCAGCTTTAGTTGCTCGATAATGGCAGTTAATGACTGGGCTTCGTCAGTTAATTCGATTGCATCCATTGCTAACTGTTCTCTCAGACGACCAAAAAATAGTACTTTAATCATTGAGACTCCTCCGCTTGCCAATGACCACTGCGGCCACCTTGTTTTTCGAGAAGCTTGGTCTCTTGAATAACCATCCCTCTATCCACAGCTTTACACATGTCATATAGAGTCAATGTGGCAGCTGAAGCAGCGGTGAGTGCTTCCATTTCTACGCCGGTTTGACCAGTGACTTTGCACTCAGCAATAACCCGTACTTGCTGCTGCTCAGGTTCTGGCAATAGTTGCACATTGACACTGGTCAGCATCAAGGGGTGGCACAGGGGAATAATATCAGAGCAGCGTTTGGCCGCCTGAATCCCTGCTATCCGGGCCACTGCCAGTACATCTCCTTTTTTGTGAGTGCCAGCCATAATCATTTCCAGGGTTGCAGGCTGCATGGTGATAACAGATTGCGCTCGGGCTAGCCGGTGGGTGGGTGGCTTATCCGTTACATCAACCATTTGGGCGTTGCCCTGTTGGTCAATATGGGTCAGTGCTTGGTTCGGTTTTTCCATAAGGATAACTTCTTAAATACATTGGCTATTGAGCCTGTTTTAATACAGCGGAACCCAGGCTGCAAGAGAAGCAGTAATGAATCGTAGCTTTTTAGGTGATTCTTATTCTTGTTCTTGCAATGACTCCGCTCAAGGTGGTCTGATTTGTATTACGAGTTATAGCGATTACTTACTTGAATGGTTAAGGCTTTTTAGTCGGGTGGATACATTACAGTTATCAACAATATTCACCAATCACTACAGGTAGGCTTTGTAAACTTTTGACTTTTAAGTAAAAAATCTGCATAAACTTCCAGTTAAATAGTTTTTAGTTGGTCGATTGATCGAAATGTGATCTCTAACAAGGTCTGAACTGTGTTTTAGTTTGTGTTTTTGGTTTGACTGTGGTCATATATGCCAGCTTTTTGATTGTTTTTTGTACAGCATGGGTAGAGTGTATTGTAAAGAAAAAGCTTTTTTTGCAATACGCTTTAGCGAACTTTTCTATAGCCTAAGCGAAATCAGTTTTTAAGTATTATTAAGTTGTTTAAGAGTAGTCGAATGAAGTATCAGCCTGAAGCTGAAGCTAATCAAACCACGCTTACTGCCTTGCAAGGCATGCTGACAATTTCGGTGTTATTGCAAGCGGTTCAAGACCCAAAGCAGTATGAAGCTCAACTAGAAAAGTTAGCTGAGTTGCCAATCAAACAAGCAACCAAGCAGTTTGCACGACAGTTGCAATTAAGTATTAAATTAAAGACTGCTAAAGCTGAAAAAATAGCAGGGCTAGAATTGCCTTTGTTATTTTTGTCTTCTGCGGGTGAATATTGTTTATTACTTAAATTGAATGACAAGCAAGCACTGATACAGCGGCCATCAGTAGGTCGCCCTGAAGTATTGGAAATAACCGAACTACAAGAGTTGTGGCAAGGTCAGATCATAGCGGTGTCAAGCAAGTTGGTTGCTGATGGCTCCAAGCGTAAGTTTGATATCAGCTGGTTTATTCCTGAATTTATTCGCCATCGAAAGTTGTTAAAAGAAGTTATTATCGCCGCCTTTTTTCTGCAAGTGGTAGCCTTGGTTTCGCCGTTATTTTTTCAGGTGGTGATGGATAAAGTACTAGTGCATCAAGCTTTATCGACTCTAGATGTACTGGTGATTGTGTTAGTGATTGTCGCAGTATTTGAAATTGTACTAAAAGGGCTGCGAGAATATTTATTTGCTCACACCACAACCCGTATTGATGCGCAATTAGGCAGCCAGTTATTTAAGCACTTATTAAATTTACCATTAATTTATTTTAAATCCCGTAGTGTCGGGGTGACAGTGATGCGGATTCGGGAGTTGGATACCATTCGCGAATTTATTACTGGGGCAGGGTTAACCTTATTAGTAGACTTAACCTTTACCGTAGTCTTTTTTGCGGTAATGTATTATTACTCGTTCTTTTTGGCTACTTTAGTGCTACTTTCAGTTCCCCTCTATATTGGCCTTTCGGTATTAATTACTAACCCTTTACAAAAGCGTATTGAAAACCTGTTCCAGTGTGGGGCGATTAATAATGCCTTTTTAACTGAAACTGTCAGTGGGGTAGAAACGGTTAAAAGCTTATCCTTAGAGCCACAATTACAACGGCGCTGGGAAAGCCAAACCCACGACTATGTGAAGGCTAATTATCAAGTGCAGTGGTTGCAAGTATTAGCCAGTCAGGGTGTGCAAATTATTCAAAAAGTCACCATGGTATTGGTGTTGTGGTTTGGTGCAAGAATGGTCATTGACTTAGAGTTATCCATTGGCCAATTAATCGCCTTTAATATGATGGCCAACCACGTTAGCCAACCAGTCATTCGTTTAGCAGAATTATGGCAGCAGTTTGTTCAGGCGCGAGTTTCTGTTGATCGTTTAGGTGATGTATTAAATACCGTGCCAGAGCAAAATAATACAAGCAGTCAATTACTCGAAAAGCCAAAAGGGCGTATTGATATTGATAATGTTACTTTCCGCTATCGCCCAGACTTGCCACCAGTGATTAATACTATGTCATTAACCATTCAGCCAGGTGAGTTAATTGGCGTGGTAGGGCCTTCTGGTTCTGGTAAAAGCACTTTAACTAAATTGATCCAACGGTTGTATATACCTGAGCGTGGACGAGTGTTACTGGATGGTCAGGATATCCGACAGTTAAATCCTAACTCTATGCGTAGTCATATAGGTGTGGTGCTACAGGAGAATTATTTATTTAATCGCACGGTGCGGGACAATATTGCTTTAAGCCAGCCTGCTGCGACTATGGATCAAGTGATGAATGCGGCCAAGTTGGCTGGTGCCCATGAATTTATTATTGAGCTGCCTGACGGCTATGACACGGTATTAGCTGAAAATGGCTCCTCATTATCTGGTGGTCAGCGTCAGCGGGTAGCGATAGCGCGAGCTTTATTAAATGACCCCGCTATTTTAATTTTTGATGAGGCCACCAGTGCCCTTGATGATATTTCTCAGGCAGTTATTCAAGAAAATATGGTGGATATCTGTAAAGGGCGAACAGTGATAGTCATTGCCCATCGTTTATCAACGGTAAAAGCTTGTGATCGAATCATTGCGGTTGATAAAGGGCAGATAGTGGAAGCGGGTAGTCACAGTGAGTTAATGGCAACCAATGGTTGTTATGCAAAATTATGGTCAATGCAGCGAGTTTAGTTGGGTGGTGATATGAGTAGTATGGGAAGTCATTTAAAAACAGCCGCTGCGGCTTATCAACAATTAAAAAATGAGCCTGAACCGATTAAACGGCAACGGCATGAATATGAGTTTTTGCCCGCTTATTTAGAAGTAACGGATAAACCGCCTGCGCCATTATCCCGCAAAATTGCCTGGGGTATTTGTGGTTTATTATTACTAGCGGTGTTATGGGCGAGTTTAGGTCACATCGATATTATTGCCAGTGCGACTGGTAAAATTATGGTTAGCAGCCGGACCAAAGTCATTCAGCCATTAGAGACTGCAGTCATTTCTGCAATTCATGTGCGGGATGGGCAAAGTGTTAAAAAAGGTGATGTGTTAATTGAGTTAAATCCTACCGGTGCTGTGGCTGATACTCAGCGTTTAAAAGAACAATTATTATTTGCTCAGTTGGATGCAGCTCGATTGCGGGCATTATTAAGTGATGAGCCGAAACAGAATTTTATTCCCCCTAAAGATGCATTATCTAATCAGGTTGAAGAAGCTGAGCAATTGATGATGAGTCAATATGGAGAAAAGCAGGCTATTAAAAAAACCTATGCCAGTGAAATTAAACAGAACCAGGCACAGCAAAGCTCCACGCAAACGGAATTAACCAGCCGTAAAAAAGTATTAAAAAGTATTAATAAGCGCTTGTCAGCACAACATTCACTGGTTAAAAGAGATGCTTTTCCAAAAATTCAATACCTTGAGTTAGAAGAAGAAAAGCTGCAGTTAGAAAGTGATTTAGCGGTATTAGAAAGCCGTTTATTAGAGCTGAAAGCTGCTGCGGTTAATATTATTGATCGACGCAACCAAGCGGTATTTGAGCGTGAACGGCAATGGCGCCAGCAGCTGTCAGAAGCAGAAAAAACTATTTCCCAGTCACAGCAAGAGTTAATTAAAGCAAAAGAGCGGGCCAGGTTACAAACCCTGGTAGCCCCGGTTACTGGTGTGGTTCAGGAATTGGCCGTACACACCATTGGCGGGGTAGTCAGCCCGGCACAAACCCTGATGGTGGTGGTGCCAGAAGATGCGCTATTAGAAGCTGAAGCGTTAGTGCTTAATAAAGACGTTGGCTTTGTGATTCCAGGACAGGAAGTGGAAATTAAAATTGATAGTTTCCCTTATACTAAATACGGCACTATTCGTGGTGTTATCAGCAATGTTTCTAGAGATGCGGTGGAAAATGAGCAATTAGGATTGGTTTTCCCTGCCAGGGTCGAAATGGAAACCGATCAAATTATGGTTGACGGTCATGCCATTAATTTAGCGCCAGGGATGACGATTACGGCTGAGATTAAAACCGGTGAGCGACGGGTGATTGAATACTTGCTAAGCCCGCTGCAAGAGTATCAGTCAGAAGCATTAAAGGAGCGGTAAGATGCAGCAGGAACAAGTGCAAGATCAAGAAAATACCGCATTAGAGCAAGTCAAAACTGAGTCGGCTATCAATTGTTTGGTTAGAGTGGGGCAGCTATTTGATATTGCCATTGATTCACAACAGTTGTTGCATCGTCATGGTAATTATGAAGCGGCTTATGATGAGCTGGATATTTCTCGCTGTGCAGGGCGTTATGGCTTTAAATCTAAATGGCAAACCCTAGATGCAACCGCATTAGAAAAAATCCCGGTACCTGCTATTTTATATTGGCAAGGCCATTATTGGGTATTAGAAAAAAATGGTGCTGAAGAAACCAGCTGGCAGCTGTATAACGGCAAAACACAGCAAGTAGTTAATATCAGTGTTAAAGCCCTGCTGATAGCAGAAAAGTTGCAGGTCATGCTGCTGAATAAATCGGAAACCGTTAAAGTTAACCAGCTGCCATTTGGTTTTCAGTGGTTTTGGCAGTTTATCAAAAAATACCGCAAGCAGTTTCGAGATGTCATGATTGTCTCGATTTTCTTGCAGTTATTTGCTTTGGTTACACCATTTCTGTTTCAAACTGTCATCGATAAAGTACTGGTAAGCCGTGGTCTATCCAGCTTGCATGTATTGGCTATTGGTATGCTCAGTTTGGCACTGTTTGAGCCTATTTTTACCTTTGTACGCTCCATTGTATTTTCCCACTTGGCAAGCCGGGTTAACTCCGAGCTGACCAGTTATGTTTATCAACATTTAATTGGACTGCCCTTAGCTTTTTTTCGCACCCGTCAAACCGGGGAAATAATTGCACGTATTCGGGAAATGGACCAAGTGCGCAGTTTTATGACGGGTACGGCACTTACATTAGTGTTGGACTTGTTATTTGTTGGTGTGTTTATGGCGGTGATGTTTAGTTATGCACCATTATTAGCCTGGTTAGTGATTGGTTCATTTGTCATTTATGCAGGTTTTTGGCTATGTATAACTCCCAGTTTGCGCAATCGAGTACAGCGGCAGTATGAAAAAAATGCAGAGAATACAGCGTTTCTAACCGAAACCGTCACTGGCATTGAAACCATTAAAACTTCGGCTACTGAACCGCAATTTAATAAACAGTGGGATGAAAAACTAGCTAATTATGTTAAATCCGCTTTTAGTACCTCGTTATTGGGTAATATTGCGGGGCAGGGAATAGGCTTAATTCAGAAACTATTCTCAGCATTATTATTATGGTTTGGTGTTAAGTTGGTGTTGGAAGGTAAATTAACTGTTGGTGAGTTAGTGGCTTTTAATATGTTAGCAGGTCATGTAACTATGCCGGTGTTACGGCTCGCTCAGGTCTGGCAGGAGTTTCAACAGGCATCCATATCCCTGCGGCGGGTGGGTGATATTATGCATCATCCATCGGAAAATAATATTCAGGCTGGAAAAACTTCACAGCCATCAATTGAAGGTGAAATTGAGTTGCGTAAAGTAACTTTCCGTTATCATGACGATGCTCCTGAAGCCTTGAGAAGACTTGATTTAACTGTACAAGCTGGTCAGATGACTGGTTTAACTGGCCGCTCTGGTTCAGGCAAAAGTACCATTACTAAACTAGTGCAACGTTTGTATGTACCGCAAAGTGGCCAGGTATTAGTGGATGGGATGGATTTAGCCTTAATTGATCCGGCTTTGTTAAGACAAAATACTGGTGTAGTACTTCAGGAAAGTTTTCTATTTAATGGTACCATCCGGGAAAATATTGTTATTAGTAAGCCATCTGCTACTGAAGAAGACATGATTAAAGCGGCCACATTAGCCGGTGCTCATGAATTTATTGGTGAATTACAAGGGGGTTACGATACCCCTGTAGGTGAACGTGGTGGTAATTTATCCGGTGGACAGAGACAACGAGTGGCAATTGCTCGGGCATTAATTAATAATCCTAAAATACTGATTATGGATGAAGCTACCAGTGCCCTAGATTATGAGTCGGAACAAACGATCTTACAAAACATGCCGGCTATAGCAAAGGGGCGTACGGTGATCGTTATTGCCCATCGACTCAATGCATTGCAGCACTGTGACAATATTATTGTGTTAGATAAAGGCGAAATAGCTGAACAAGGGACTCATAGTGAGCTAGTGAAATCCAATGGGCATTATGCTGAGCTATGGCAATTACAAACCACAACCAACGTACCAAAAGCACCAGTATCTAGCCCTACTGCTTTTGGTTTGAATGCCTCATTTAAGTTCTAATCAGCTGATAAAAGTAGCTAGAGCCAGGCCGTTCTAAACAGAGCGGCTTGTAATCCTTTCACTTAACACCCTTACCTGCCATCCTTGCTATTTTCTCAGCTATACTCGACAGTATTACTTCCATATCTGCTAGTTTTTGCGGCAGCTTCGAATAAACAGGAGGGTTGATGATTTGGCTGGTGGTTGCACTGTTATTATTGTTGTTGGCAATGATGGTGACTTTATTAAAAGGGGCTGGGAAGTCCCAGGTTGCAGTTGAGGTTAGTCACATGATGGGCAGAATAGAGAGTGCCCGTGCATCCAGTAATGAGGAAAAAGCTAAACAGGAAGCAGAAAAATTAAAACAGTTTCTCGATCAGGAAGGCCTGAAGGGAGGGATATTTGATCGAGCTCGGGAATTAATTAATGAGGTATTAAATTAACTGTTAAAATTCTCGTTTTATGGGAGTGAGTATTCAAAACCCTGAATATATCATATTGCAGTTAGGCAAGGTTTTAGTAATTGCTGATTAATTGCTTTATAAATGAATATACTTGGTTACAAGTATTAAATTTCTTCTATCATCTGTGGTTTGTTTCTCGATGAATTGACGTCTGCTTCGTTAGGGTATGGTTGTTCTATGACCCTATGCATGAGCGAAGCAACGATGAGACTAAAAAGTAAAAAATCATCCGTCACTATGCTGCTTTCGGCAGCTTTGGTTTCACAAGCAGCAGTCACTGCTATGAGTTTATCAGCAGCTGAAGCCTTATTTTCACCAGTTAATGATAACTATCAACAACAAAACTCTATTTCTAAGGCTGAAGCAGAATATATACAGGATCAACGTGAAGTAGATCTACAACTTGAAGTGATTGATGGAAAAATAGTTTTCCCAGAGCAAACAACCCTAAATTTATTTTTAGGGGAATCATTTAATCTACAGGTAAAACGGAGGGAACAGTCGACTACTAATAACGTAGAAATTATTTATGGATATGTGTTTGATAGTGGTTTTGATCATATTAAAAATTATAGTAATGTCATTTTCACAATTAACCACGATACCAACAAGGTAACTGGTTTAATTGAAACTGAATATGATAGCTATTTGGTGCAGCCGAATGAGAATGGTCGATACACTATTATTAAACAGCGAATGCCTGAAATATTAGATCAGCATGTAATACCTGCAGAAAACTGGCAAGTGACTAAGCTTAATGATAAGGATAAAACAGCTAAAGGTGAAACTGATAAAAAAGGTAATTATATTATTGATGTATACCTTGGATTTTCTCATCAGGCAGCAAAAAAAGTAGGTGATCCAAAAGCCGAGGCAGAAAAGTATGTGGCTTCTGTAAATAGTGGGTTAAAAAACTCCGGAGTTAACAATATACGACTTCGGCTAGTGGGTATTGGTTTTACTTCACAGAATCCAGGTATTATTGGCGATGTATTAGGTAAAGTTGAAAAATGGTTTGCGGCTGATGTGGAAAAATTTGCCCCTGACTTAGTGGGGGTTGTGCAGATGCCAACTAATGCTCCAAATAGTGCTGCAGGTTGGGCTGGGGTAACTGGTTATACTCAGGTGGTAGGAGCTCCCTGGCCTAATGCTTGGCGTCATGAGGTAGGCCATAATGTTGGTGGCTGGCACTGCTATGAGGCGGATAAGGCGAAAAAATGGCCATATGCGTTTGGTTATAATAATGGAAAAACCCGCACCCATATGTGTGGTAATTCTTCCAATTTTTATTCAAACCCCGATATTAAAGATGCTAATGGTTTATCCCTGGGTGATAAAACTACTGCAAACCTAATTCGCTTGTGGAAAGAACGTGCAGCGGAAATGTCTAGCAAACGCAAGCACACCATTCCTTTTCCTGATGATATTAATAACCCTATACCTGATCCTAAGCCGGACCCAAAACCTGATCCTAAACCAGATCCTAAACCAGATCCTAAACCAGATCCTAAGCCGGATCCGAAGCCGGACCCAAAACCCGATCCTAAGCCGGACCCAAAACCCGATCCTAAGCCGGATCCAAAACCCGATCCTAAGCCGGACCCAAAACCCGATCCTAAGCCGGATCCAAAACCCGATCCTAAGCCAGATCCAAAACCCGACACTATGTGTAAAAAGCCAGACTTGTTGAAAGGTAATCTGGTTAGAGAGCCTGACTTTAATCAGTTAACACCCTGGAAACGCTTTTATACCAAATCTATCAAGCATGCTATCGAGCAAATGAAAAAAGATTGTGGCTTGGATAATTGGTTAAAAGTGACTGACCGTAAACAGTATTATGATGGGACACTACAAAAACTGGCACAACCATTAGCTGAAAATAAAGAATATGTATTTACGGCTAAAGTGAAGTTACCAAAAGGGGCTGATAAAGATTTAGCCATGGTGACCTTACTGTTGAAAAATGAGTTAGGTGCCTACTACTATCAATATTTAGCTATTAATCAAGTGGATGAAAATGTTAAAGAGTTGAAAAAGCAATTTAAGGTAAATGCATTAGGTAAAGTAACCGACGCCTATATTGTTTTATTTGGCCCAAAGGCAGATAAAGATCTATTGATAGATGAGGTAAAAATTACACCTATAAATGATACTCCGAACCCAGACCCTGATCCGAAACCTGATGATAACAAGGTATTTGAGCATAACTTTGAAGACGACTTGCATGGGTGGCAGTCTGCTTTCAAAATGGGCAAGCTGGAACGAACTGATAAAATGAGTCAGCAAGGCCAGTGGAGTGCTCAGGTTACTGAAAGGGGCCATTGGTATGCCGGTTTATCACTGCCAGTTAAGGAAACGCTAACAGCTAATACGGACTATAAATTCTCTTTATCAGCAAGTTTGGGAGATGAAGCCAAAGCCAGTCAAATGCTGGACGTACAGCTGTTTTATGTAGACGATGAAGGTTATCACTGGCAGCGAATCCATAATATGCTGTTACCAATAGGAAATAAATGGTATCA
Organism: Spartinivicinus ruber; assembly: GCF_011009015.1. Taxonomy (NCBI): domain Bacteria; kingdom Pseudomonadati; phylum Pseudomonadota; class Gammaproteobacteria; order Oceanospirillales; family Zooshikellaceae; genus Spartinivicinus; species Spartinivicinus ruber. Next base: position 4,635,087 of record NZ_CP048878.1, on the reverse strand, counting down.
GGTTGCTGCGGACTTTAAATTACAGCCAAAAGGGCAATTGAAAGCAGCTGAGCTATATATTATTGGTCCTGAGCCTAAAGTTAATTTTTATGTGGATAGTATTAAACTAGATAAAAAATAACCTCAGCATAAATATGCTATTGATTAAGGATACTCCTGGTCATGGATGACCAATTATTCATATCAGCTTTAAACTCCAGTAATATCTCTTAACTTTTTATTACCTTGCATCGCTCGATGCTCTTCATTATTTTATGTGTCAGTTGTAATTGATGAGTTATTTAATTTGGCTTTATACTATGGCCAAAGCGAATAATAAGCGAGCAAGTAAATGGAAACTACTGTGCAAAAATATAATGAATTACAACAATTCACTTGGAATCAACAGAAAGGATTAACCCATGATGCCTGGCGCTTTTATCATAAAAATGGTTTCTTGGTAGTTAATCATTTTGTGGCGGAGCAAACTTGTCAAAAATTAAAAAAACAAGCTTTCAAGATTGCTCAAGACCAGCAGCAACAAGAAACAGTGGTTTTTTCAACAACACACCGTCAGCATGATAAGTCACGCTATTTTATGGAGTCAGCCAATGATATTCGCTGTTTTTATGAAGAGTTAGCTGTGGCTAAGGATGGTGCGCTAACTAAACAAAAGCAGCAGGCTATTAATAAAATTGGCCATGCTTTACACAGATTTGATCCAGTATTTAAGCAATTTGTTGAAGGTAACAGCATAAAGCAGTTAATAAGCCAATTACCGTTGGTTTCACCAAAAATGATTCAATCAATGGTTATTTTTAAACAACCTTATATTGGTGGTGAAGTTGGGTGTCATCAAGATGCGACTTTTCTTTATACTGAACCCTCCAGTGTAATAGGACTTTGGTTTGCGTTAGAGGATGCGACCGTTGATAATGGTTGTTTACATGCCATTCCTGGTGGTCATCAGCAAGGGCTTGCCATGCGTTATTGTAATCAAAATGGTGAGATGCAAATGGTCGAATTGCAGAATATTCAGTGGGAGTTAAATGCTGCTATACCTTTAGAGGTAAAACAGGGTAGCTTGATTATTTTGCATGGCTTATTACCTCATTTTAGTGAGCAAAACTATTCTAGCCGTTCTCGGTTAGCGTTAACTTTCCACTTGATTGATACGCAATGTAATTATTTAGCAGATAACTGGTTGCAGTCAGTCTAGCCCGAATACTTCATCAGATCATGGATATTTTAATACTCGATTAAATTTTCAAACTAGCAAATTTCACTATAAACCCAACACCATTGTGTCTTAGCTGTATTATTAGTATTCAAATAACTTTCATGCTAGGCTATGTTACCTCATAGCCTAATATTAATGTGTAATTATTGAGAAATTAGTTTGAATACGACGAAACCTGGCGATGAGTTAGCAGTAGAACTTTCTCAGATAAGTGTGAAATATCAACAGCTAGAGCTGTTTAGTCGATTAGACTTTGCTCTGCCCCAACAACAAATTACTGCTGTAATAGGGGAAAGTGGTTGTGGTAAATCGACTTTGCTAAAACTTATCAATGGATTGGTAGCGCCTACCTCTGGTTCCATAAGACTCTTTGGTCAAGCCCAAACCCAACCTTTTAATAATACCACCCGACGTGGGATTGGTTATGCTGTTCAGCAGATAGGTTTATTCCCCCATTTGAATGCGTTTGAAAACATAGCCTTATTAGCAAAATTGGATAATTGGCAACAAACGGAAATTGAACAACGAGTGTCTTATCTTGCTGACTGCATGGGGTTAACCATTACTTTATTAGAGCGCTATCCCCATCAGTTATCAGGAGGGCAAGCCCAGCGAGTTGGCTTATGTCGTTCATTAATGGTGAAGCCTGCTGTTTTACTATTAGATGAAGCATTTTCTGCTGTTGATCCTATCACTCGTAAAGAAGTTCATGATCGTTTTTTACAACTTCATCAGGAAGAACCTAGAGCTGTATTACTGGTCACTCATGATATGCGTGAAGCAGTAAAAATAGCGGATAAAATTGCAGTAATGCAGGAAGGAAAAATTGTTCAGCATGGTGCGGTTTCCACGGTCACAGCTCAGCCTGCTAATGACTATGTTGCACGTCTTATCAAGGATCACATTTAATATGCGATTATTGTTGTTTATTATTTTGCTTTGGACGAGTCAATGGGCTGCTGGTGTAACTGATCGTGATAACACTACCATAACGGTGGGCAGTAAAGCATTTAATGAAGGCTATTTACTCGGTGAACTAGTTGCCCAAAAGTTAGAGTCTGATGGTTATAACGTGGAGCGTAAGCTGGGGCTAGGTAAAACAGTTATTACCTATGAGGCATTGCGTTATGGTGATATTGATGTTTATGTGGAATACACCGGTACTTTGGCACAGGCTATTTTCAAGCTAAAAAATACACCGGCTTTTGAGCAATTGAGTCGATTGGCGAAGCAACATGAACTACAGGTATTACCTAGTTTAGGTTTTAATAATACTTACGCGCTGGTGATGGATAAAAATAAAGCCAATAAACTGGGGATAAAAACCATTGCTGATCTTACTAAACACCCTCAGCTGAATTTTGGTTTAACCCATGAATTTATGAAGCGTGAAGATGGTTGGGAAAAACTAGCTGTCCATTACCAGTTAAACCAGCAGCCAGTTGGGATAGAGCACGGCTTGGCATATGAAGCGATTCAAGCAGGAAAAATTGATATTACCGATGCTTACTCCACAGATGGAGATATCAATAAGTTCAACTTACTGTTGTTGGAAGATAATGATGGCTATTTCCCTCGCTATGATGCAGTGCCTCTGGTAAGGGAGGATGCTGATCAAGCAATGGTAACTAGTTTAAAGGAACTAGCTGGTATTTTAGATGAAGCCACTATGCAAAGGTTAAATGGTGAAGTTGTCAATAATGATAAAACCTTTGCTGAAGTAGCCCATCAATTTCTGGTCACAAAAAAGTATAAAAAGGCCAGTGAAGTAGAACTAGAAGGCCCTTGGCAGCAGTTGCCAGGAAATATATTGCAACATTTAAAGCTGACGTTAATTGCTTTAGGGGCTGCCTGTCTATTAGGAATCCCGCTAAGTGTTTACTGCTATCGTAATAGAACGATTAGTCGTGTGGTTATTTATACTACAGGCTTATTACAAACAATCCCTTCTATTGCATTATTGGCGCTATTTATTCCATTATTTGGTATTGGTTGGTTACCCGCAGTTGTTGCTTTGTTTTTATATTCACTCATGCCTATCGTTCGAAGTACAACAACCGCTTTATTGACCATTGACCCAGTTCTGAAGCAAGTAGCGGTAGGCATGGGACTAACTCATAAAGAACAATTGAAAAAGATATATTTACCTTTGGCTTTACCTGCCATGTTTACTGGCATTAAAACAGCAGCGGTAATAAACATTGGTACGGCAACCTTAGCTGCTTTCATTGGTGCTGGTGGGTTAGGGGAACCGATTGTTACAGGGCTAGCACTTAATGACTTTCAATTGGTATTGTATGGAGCAATACCTGCGGCACTACTTGCAGTAGTAACCGAGTTATTTTTTGAGTTAGTAGAAATACGTTATATACCGGCTCATTTAAGAGATCAGTGGAAGTGATTGTAATTCAAAGTACTCCAACTTAAGCCTTCTCCCTTGTGGGGAGAAGATTTGGGATGAGTGGGCTAGTCTGTTACAAGACTAGCAATAGCAACTTTAACTGAAAATAAAGTAGATAATATTAACTTTGACGAATACCTTCGATAGATAAAATCAACTCAACTTCTTGGGAAGCTGGGCCAAGGTCTTTTTTGATATTGAAGTCTTTCAATTTAAATGATGTAGAACCTTGGAAGCCTTGACGATAACCGCCCCATGGGTCTTTACCACCACCAATTTTGGTTACATCAATAGACACTTCTTTAGTGACACCATGTAAAGTCAAGTCACCTACTAAAACAGCTTTATCGCTGCCTTTAGGCATGACTTTTTTACTTACAAAGGTCGCTTTAGGGAATTTTTTAACATCTAAAAAGTCATCACTGCGAAGATGCTTGTCACGCTCTGCATGGTTAGAGTCAATGCTGGCAGTATCGATAGTGACATTTATTTTCGTGGCCTCAGGCTTCTTTTCATCGTAACTAAAGGAACCGTCAAAGGTATTGAAGCGGCCATAAAGCCAGCTATAGCCAAGGTGTTTTACTCTAAACTGGATAAACGCATGGGCTCCTTTAGTATCGATTTTGTAATCGGCAGCCCATAACTGACTTGAGGCAAGTAAGGTTAGTCCCATGAAAACGCTTGCAACTTTATTTAATCGCATTGATAGCTCCTGTTGTTTGAAGGTTATTGTAAGATAGATGTCGTATAGCTGTTATTTTTTTGCAGTACCTAACATCCGTCGTAAAGTGTCGTCTTTATCCAGTACATGGTGTTTAATTGCTGCAAGGCCATGTAAACTGGCTAAACCAATTAAGATAAATGCCAAGTAATAGTGCACAGCGCCTGCATAGCTTTCTAGTTGGTCAATACCTGTAATTAGAGCAGGTACTTCAAACCAGCCAAAAACACTTACTGAGCGGCCATCGGCGGTTGAAATTAAGTAGCCGCTGAAAATAACCAGTAAGATTAACAGATAAAGTGTAATATGGGTTAAATGTGCCAGCAGTCGTTCCCATGCCTGGTGGGTCTCGAGTGGTTTGGGGGCATTGGTAAAGAGACGCCACCCTGCCCTTATAATAAATACAGCCAAAAGTAATAAGCCAATACTTTTATGTATGTCAGGACCTTTTTTATACCAAGGGTCATAGTAGTCAAGCTCTACCATATATAAGCCTAAGGCAAACAGACCTATAATGGTGATGGCAGTGAGCCAGTGAAGCAAAATACTCACTAAACCATATTGTTTAGGGGTGTTTTTTATATGCATTGAAACTTAAAGCCTAACGAATTAAGACACGATATCACTTCTAAACCAATAGCATATTACAGATAACAGTAACATAGGCTATAAAATTCTGAGTTAGTTCATCAAAAAATTTGATGAATTTTTTATGTTAGTTACTGTCTTTGGTGCTTGATGAAGGTTTGAAGAGGGAAAAGGAGCGTTAGGCGTCAGCCTGGAACAATACTGAGTGGTATATATGATCTTTTCTGAATAGAGTAAAGAGTTACTATATCCTGTAAAACTGTGCCGCTAGCTTGTGGAGCAACCACTCTATGCCTTTGAAATGGCTAGAGTGGTTGTACTTACCCATATGTTTATGAATTATGCTTTAACAAATTCATAATGACCACATCATCATCGGGTTTAGGGACAGGATCAGGTTTGGGTTTATTACAGGGTCTAACATCTTGATCATCAGGTTTAGGCTTACAAGGGCGACCATCATGACGTGGTTTCATGAGACGAATGAGCCTTTCCATTTGAGCAGCGGTCAGTACTTGTTTTAATGAGCGAATAGTGGTGTATTTCGCATTGAACGTATCTTTTAATAAGGTGGTTAGCTGTTCGTCAGTGAGACTATGCTTAGCCAGTAGCTCTTCATAACGTTTATTATCTTCGGTGACAATTGTGTTAGTCTTGGTTTGTTGTTCAGTCGTGAGTTCAAGTTTTTTCAGTGCTTCTTCTAATGGAAGTGGCTGAAAGTCTGGACGAGCATAACTGGTATTACCAAGCGTTGTTAATGAAAGTGTTGCTGCCAACAACATTGTTTTTAGTTTCATTGTTGTTTACTCCTTTAAATAACTACATTAAATATAATGTCGTCGCTGTACCTATTAAATTGTGGGTACCTCGGTGTGCTTGATAATAATGAGATAAAAAAACAGTACTGGGACGAGAGTTGTATATTTTAATAGCAATAAGTTCAAAAATTGAATGTGTAGACCATGTTAAGGTTTTACTGTGGTTGGTTAATAACCTTCAATTGAATCAGTTCGAAAAGTGCTAATAAACAACTCGCAGCATGCCTTTTTGATACTGCCAGTTAGTCAATTGATAGTAGTCTGACCATTTTTTTACCAGTGTTTTGAAGCGTCCATTTTTCTTTATCGTATCTAAGGCTTGTTGCCAATGGCTGACTAATTGCGGTGAGGTTTGTTTGGAAGTACCAATAAAAAGCTGGAATTTATAAAGCTCATACACAGGTTTGATTTGGTCAATTGAATAACCAGCTTCTCGCACTATAAAGGGAATATCTAGGTCAGTTTGAGCTAATAGAACTGCTCTATTGATAAACAGCTTTTGTATGGCTTGCTTCCATATTGGGCTGCTGCTTAAGTTAGTGAAACCTTGGCTTTTTAAGTATTGCTCTTTTGAATCGTCAATAACAGTGGCAATACTCGTTACTGTTTTTGCGTCATCCAATGAGCTAATGGTTACCTTGGTCTTTTGCGTACTATATAAAATCGCTTTTTTCTCTGCCAATGGACCAATCCACTGAAATAGCTGTTCCCGTTGCTTGGTGCGGCCCATACTGAATAGAAAGACATTTTCACCATACAATGTATATTGATAGGCTCTAGCCCAGGGGAGTAAGACAATGGGGGTAGAACTATTATTTGTTAAAGCAAGAATTTCTCTGACCACATCTGTGGCAAAGCCTGATACATCACTACCAGCCGCAGACTCTTTACTTGGCCCAATAGAGAAGTTGAGCGGTGGTTCTTCAGAGGTGTATATCTTAATAACAGGAGCAGCAAAGCACGCTAAATTAATAGTAATCGAATATATTGTCAGTAATACTAAAAACAGGAGTTTAGCCATCTAATTTAGAATCTAGCAGTTGTATGGAGTAACTAAACATTTTTTAGCTAAAGGACCTTTTTAATCAGTTGTTAACCAATAATCAGAGTCTATCTGCAATAGTCTGTTAGAAAAGGCTTTATGTAAGTGTAGACTCACTCAAAGGAAGTTCGAATGCATATTAGTGATCAGTTTGAAGGTGGCAATATAGCGGTTGTTTCGTTAGAAGATGCTGATGATATTCAACTGGAAATAAAAAAAGACAATCAGTCTGATTTTTATCAGTGGTTTTATTTTCGGTTTGTTGGTGAGGTTGGCAAAAAATACCAGTTTCATATTATGAATGCTGCAGAGGCTGCCTATGCAAAAGGATGGGAGGGATATCAGGTACTTGCGAGCTATGATCGAGAAAACTGGTTTCGCATGCCTTCCTGTTATGAGAATGGGGTGTTGTCAGTGAAATTTGGTTTGGAAGAAGCCAGCGTTTTCTTTGCTTATTTTGAGCCATATTCTTATGAAAGACATCTGGATTTGTTACAGGCAGCATTGGTTGATGAGCGTGTCTCCATGCATTTGTTGGGGCAGACTTTAGATGGTCGGGATATTAATTTGCTGCAAGTTGGTGAAGTAACCGCTACTTATAAAGTTTGGCTGATTGCTCGTCAACATCCAGGAGAAACCATGGCGGAATGGTTTATTGAAGGTGCCTTGGAAGCATTATTAAACCCTAATCTTGGAGTAGCCAGACAACTGCTTAAGCAAACGGTGTTTTATATTGTGCCTAACATGAACCCTGATGGTAGTGTAAGAGGACATTTACGCACTAATGCAGCAGGCATTAACTTAAATCGGGAATGGCAAAACCCATCAATGGAAAAAAGCCCTGAAGTGCTTTTAGTTAGAAATAAAATGCATGAAATAGGGGGTGATATTTTTTTAGATATTCATGGTGATGAAGTCCTGCCCTATAATTTTGTGGTAACCGCAGAAGGGGTGCCCAATTATAATGAGCATATAGCTAACCTGGAGCAGCGGTTTAAAGATGTCTTTTTGCAGGTAACGCCTGAGTTTCAGGTGGAGCATGGGTATCCGATTGACTCACCGGGTGAAGCGAACTTATCAATGGCAGCCAGTTATTTGGCCAATCACTTTCAAACGTTATCATTAACGTTAGAGATGCCATTTAAGGATAATCAGTTATTGGCTGACCCGTTGACAGGTTGGTCGGCAGAGCGGTCCAAACAATTAGGGAAGGATATTTTAATTCCAATCTGGCAGACATTGGAGTTAATGGAAAAATAGTTATGTTGCTTTTGACAATAGCCAGCACTGGCTGGCTATTTGTACGATAGAGCAGTGATCAATTATTTTTGTGTACACTGGCCACGCAAGTCTTCAGGCATTTCAGAATCAGCAATCATCTGGCGTTCTTCAATGGTTAATGGTTCATGGTTGCAGTAACGTTCCCATAGTTGACGTAACTTGTCCGCTTCAGTATCAACGGGAGTTGGTGCTACTGGCTCAACCTGAGTACTGACTGGTTCGGTGGTTTCACTATGGGTATCAGTAGTGGTTTGGTTACTGCCACAGGCAGTTAATAGCGTGATTGAGAAAATAGTGGCTAACTTTTTCATTATTGCTCCTTTGATTATTGAAGGGTGTCCGCAAAACTACTGCGATTTATCTGGTGCGCACTTTGGCAGGCGCAACCAACCTTTACGAAACCCTCTTTGAAGGCTGATACAAGACTACTAAGCCTGCAAATAAAATGTTTGCAGTAACCGCCTTCGACTTGCTATTTGACGCCTATTGTTGTGCTTATACTGCTTTATGTTGGCTGGCGCATCATAGCTTGGATGTCTTCTATCACTCAAGACTATCTGGCTGCGGAATATACGCATTGGTGACCCTGATCATTATTTTCGAGAGGTTGTTAGCAGTTAAGATTATTTATTGTTCATTTACTGATTTAGAATGCACTGAACTTTGAACCCTGGATTGCTGATGAAATATTAGGGCTGGGTTATTTGAAGATCTATTAACAAGTTGCAGTATAATATACACCTAATGCGAATGATTTTTAGGTAAGGTTATCAAGTGGTTGAAGTCCAGGAGCTAATAAATAATAAGTGACTGGAGTGAATGCCGTTAAATTCTCCTGCATTAACTGCCTTCCCACCATCATTGGTGGTCAGCGAAGATAACGAAGCCTTACAAATTATTCACGAAGGTTATAAGTAAATTTCGTTCATGTAGTGGTCATATAGGAATATGTCAATTTATTTTATTCTGGTCGAACCTAAGCTTCCGGCTAATGTAGGTGCAGCTGCAAGAGCCTTACAGACCATGGGCTTTGCTAATTTAAGGATTGTAAATAGCCAGGCGCATCTAGCACCAGAAGCTCAGTGGGTTGCCCATGGGGCAAGAGAAGTGCTGACAGCGGCAAAACATTATAACCACTTGGCAGAGGCAACTGTTGATCTCGATTTTACTGTAGCGACAACGGTTAAAAAGCGTAGTACCAAGCGTTATTACTATAGTCCTGAGCAGGTCAAGCAGTTGCTTGAAACAAAGGGCGCAACAATTAGTAAAGTGGGTATTGTGTTTGGTCGTGAAGAAAGTGGTTTAACTTCAGAAGAAGTACATCATTGTGACATTGCTAGTAGCATACCTCTTGCGAACCCTCAGCCATCACTTAATCTAGGGCAAAGTATAATGCTGTATGCCTACGTTTTATCAAGTATTGATATTGAACAAGAACAAGAGATACTTGCACCTGAAGGTCAAATGAAAGCGCTAAAAGCCAAATTAGCGTTACTGTTTGAGAGCTTGGCGATTTCCCCTACAGCAGTAGAATATCGCTGGGCGATGGAGAGATTAGGTGTGTTGACAGAAAAAGATATCCATTTTTTGCATACTTTTGCCAGTGATTTGTTAAAGTTGGCTCCTAACGGGGATAATATAAATCCCAATTCAACGGGTAATTAAGCTAAGTATTCAGTATGGGCTCTGTAGGAGCCCAGGTATTTTTTTATGCTTAACAAAGCTGCAAAAAACTAAAACCCATGTTTCATCATTATCTCTTCCATTAGTTTGTTTTCCCTTATTGTTTTTAGACCACGATTAAACGATTCCAGTTTTTTTTTGTATTCAGGGGCTTTTTTGGAAAAAGCAATATAAAGGGGCTTAATTTCTAAAGGAGGATCTAGAAACTCCAATTCTAATGCATACCAAGGATAGCGTTTGGCAATAATATATTGGGCAACATATTTATCGATAAAAATAAGTTGGACACGATTTTTATATAAACGCTTGATATTGGTATCGTCGTTGATTACTTCTTCTTTTACTAAATAGTCTGCTTCATCAAACTCTTTGGTATTGATATAACCTCTCACTACGCCAAAACGATAGTTACGTAGGTCCTTTAAGGCTGCAGCAAGATCTTTGCGTGGATCTACACTGAACTTTATACTTTGATCCTTTCGTTTATAAAATCCGACTGGTCCACCTGGAAAGGGGTCGGAAAAAACAAAATCGGTGAGCCGGTTTTCATCATAATATTCTGGGAATAAACCATCTACATGACCAAGGGTTGCAACGTGGAGTGCTCGAGCCCAAGGGAAAAACAACACCTCCAGTTCATAGCTTGCTTCAGAAAATGCAGCTTTAACAATTTCGTTGACATAGCCTTTATTTTCCAACTCCTGGCCAATATAAGGTTCCCAATTCAGGGTAGATAAAACGATTTTGTCGCGAGCAGCGGAGTAACTACAAAAAAAAGTAGCTAACAATAAAAAGCATGCCAACCTAAACTTACACATTACAAGCACCGAACTACCTAAACAGCTACCTATGAAAAATAGCTGAAAAAGAGCAGCTTGCCAGGGTATTTAATGGTTAACTGGAAATCCGTGGCGAATTTGACGTAACAAGTTTATCCAAGATAATCCCGTAAAAACTGCCACTTTCATCATTTTGCTGAAAATGCCAACCTAGATGTTGTTGACAGCAAGTACACAAACTAATTGCCCAACTACATCCGGTAAACCAAGTTGCCTCTGAATGATACTGACCATACTGATTACAACCTGGTGCAGCACAAAAGCAACCAAACTCAAACGCAAAGCCTGCAGGGTTCATTTTGAGATGAATGTGTTGGCCGCTGATTTCGATGCGTTCATGTTCGTAGGTGATAGTATTAAGGCAATGTTTACACAACAGGGCGGAAGCGGGCTGTTCGAGTAGCTCAACTAACTCGTCAACCTGGGACTTAACTTCTGGTTCGGCAATAACGGGCAAAGAGCCAATAACTGGAACCTTTGGGCTGATAAATAAGTAGTTATTAAACATACATGTCATCCAAGAGCGAACAGACAGGGGCCAGTTGATATTTGGCCCTTGGGCTAAAATGCTGCTCCTTGCATTAGCCTAGTCAGTTCATACTGCATGGTACTTCATCAGCCTTTTGACTACAATTTGTTGGGTGGTTACTACATATTGCTTAATTTTCATAATAGAGTGTCGATAATGTTGCACTGTTGAATATCAAAAAATATTAGTAAGTTTCAACACCCCGTCTTTGTATCATTAAATAAATGTTATACCCTACATTTTTGGTATAAAAACTATTGTTTGATGGTTTTTTACAATATCATCAACAAATGGCTTTTTTCTTCTAAGTATCTACCTAATTTTAGTAGACTCATGATTGCTTGCCAGTAACAGAAGATTAAGAGGACGTTGGCCAGATGAGAAAAGAAACCCTTTGGGCTGTATTAATAGTGACGACGGTCTTTACGGCTGGCGTGATAGGAGTAGGATGGGACTCCTGGATAACCCCAAATGCCCCCCTACCTTCGCCTGATGACAGCTTAGTTAATCAGAAAGATGATCTAAATAATGACGGGCCTGCTACTAGCTCTCAACAGACTAACTCTACAAAAGTTGGGATAAGTGACAGTAGAGATAGTAAACAAACTGCAGATACTCGTGGTGCTATGAAGCCTCCTGCCGATGTGAATCCTGACAAAACAGTTATTCAGCAATCGGCTACGGCTACTTCATCTGAAAAGCAGAACAAGAAGTCAGCTGGTCAGCGAACCCGAATAATTGTCAAAGATCCAGTCGTGTTGGATGGTGTTGATGTGGTGGCTGAATTAAAAGGGAAAGAGTTGTCAGCAGAAGACGCTATTAAAGCAGCGGATGAATAACGCGTATTAACTAAAAATTTTAAAGACAAGGTAACGTTTATGGAAATGCTGGTAACACCTATTTGGTTATCAGAACAACTCTCTCTTAACAATAATATTTGTGTTATCGACTGCCGCTTTTCTTTGGCTGATCCTACAGCTGGTCAGCAAGCGTATAAGCAGCAGCATATTCCTACAGCAGTGTATGCTGACTTAGAAAAAGACTTATCTGGTCCGATTATACCAGGAGCAACTGGGCGCCACCCTTTGCCTGATGCCAATCGCCTTAGCCAACAACTAAGAGATTGGGGGGTTAATCAAGACACAAAAGTGGTCGTATATGATCAGCAGGATAGTAGTATGGCTTCTCGGCTCTGGTGGTTACTGACTTGGCTTGGCAAGGAGCAAGTGGCGATTTTAGATGGTGGCATACAAGCCTGGCAGAGTTTAGAGCTAGCGGTTACAGCAGAAATACCCAATAAAGCTGAAGGAAACTTTTTGGGTGTGCCCGACTCCACCATGTGGGTGTCTGCAGAAGAAATACTGCAGCAGCTGGCTATGCCAAAATGGTGCTTGATTGATGCTCGAGCTACTGCTCGTTATGCTGGAGAGCAAGAGCCAATTGATCCTGTCGCAGGACATATTCCCAGCGCGCTTAACTTGCCTTTCCAGGGCAATTTAGCTGAGTCTGGTTGTTTCTTGCCTAAACATGAATTAATTGAGCGTTTTAAAAACTTGTCAGTTAAAGAAGTCACAGATTTGGTGTGTTATTGTGGTTCTGGAGTAACAGCTTGCCATAATATCTTTGCCATGGACCTAGCAGGATTAGGGCGCCCTAGGTTGTATCCTGGTTCTTGGAGCGAATGGGTAACCAATCCGAACCGGCCGGTAGCGACATCAGCTTCATAGGTGATGACTAATAAGCTGGGTAAACTTGGTTATTTGTCATGAACTTGAACAATGGGTGAAATAGTCAAGTTAATGATGTCTTATAATTTTACAGTAGGTTACAGTTGATTATTCTGAAAATGGTCAATAGCTGATTGATACTGGGGTATAAATAAAATTATTGTATGGACCAAACTTTGCTTAATAAAGGATAGTTTTTAACGGATAACAAGTTGGCGGGACAATGAGTAATAGTGAGCATAGCAATCAACCAGTTAAGACTGGGCAGCAATCAAGCTTGACCAGTGATATTCAGAAACTGTCAAGTAAACAGGTGCAACGTCGGAAGTTGCTCAAAGCTTCTGCAGTAGGAGCTCCTCTAGTGTTAACTTTAAGAAGTGGCGCGGCATTAGCAGCAACCAGTGCTACTTGTGATATGAAATTGGCTGAGGCCAATTTACCTGACCCTGATGCTGTGGTGTCTGAGCAGGACGGAATGAATGAAGAGCCTAGCTGGGTACGGGCAATGGGTACCAAGTATACATATACTCCGACCAATGGTGAGCCTCAAATGATTGTTGAGGTTAATAATACGCTGTATGAGTTAAATTTGAGTCAGCAGCTGATTCAAGCAATGAACCAAAACCAATTGGCTGAGTGGGAGCAAGCTGTGACTAATAACGAAGGGGAGTTAAGCTCTGAACAGGTGAGCGTCCTTGTTTACTTTGATGATATGCAGCAAATGAGTGTTGAATACTCTCCAGGTACTTCACCGTTAACGAATTCTTGCTGGGTTTCAATTCAGCCTACCCCCTAATAAAGAGTGTTGTAGCCTTTGGGTTACAGCACTAATCTGGTCTACCCTTTAAGCCATGACAATCTATTGCCAGAAAAAAAATAAACCTGCAAATTGGCGTCTGGCTGATCTTGATCAGTTACTATGGGCTGATTGGGGGGAAGATACTATTGTGTTTAATGGCTTATCTGCGGATACTCATTTGTTAAATGCTATGTCATTAGATGTTTTATTGTTATTGGCCAAACAACCACTATCGCTTGATCAGTTAATAACAAGCCTTGCCAATCAATGGCAACAGACCTCGGAACAGCTTGCAAAACCAGTTAGTAATTTGATCCACAACCTGGATTGTTTAGGGTTGATTGAGCCGGACTTTACATGAAGATTGCGGACTTAACAGTAATGGAGCTACAGGAGCGGCTTCGCACTGGCTTGATGTATCAAATAGGTCCATTTAAATTTCAATTAACTGTAAAAAACTGTAAAACACTTGTATCCCAACTGCATTGGTTATTTGCACATTATCCCACCTTTAGTCAGCCACAACTCATAGATTTTTCAATTCAGGTTAAACGACCTCAGTTGTGGCGTCGTTGGTGGCGACCTCAAGTGGAATTTAGAACCGATGGTGAGCCTGGTATGGCACCGTTTCCACTGGATCATGCGCTACCTATGCTAGAGTGGGGGAGTAACTGGTGTATTGCTACCCATGCCCATCGGTATTTAATGCTGCATGCTGCAGTGGTGGAGCGTAATGGCCAGGCTATTTTATTTCCTGCCTGGCCTGGCTCAGGAAAAAGTACTTTATGTGCAGCATTGTCGTTGAGTGGCTGGCGAATGCTATCAGATGAGTTTGGGCTATTAGAGCCTGAGACAGGTTTATTGCAACCGCTCCCTAAGCTAATTCCACTAAAAAATACTTCAATTGAAGTAATGAAGCGGTTTAGTCCTGAAGCGGTCATTGGGCCTTTATTTGAAAAAACCCGCAAAGGCATGGTTGCTCACTTTCGGCCTCCTGCTGCCAGTATTGAACGAGCAGAGGAAAAAGCTCATCCTCGTTGGGTCATTTTCCCCCGTTATAAGCCAGGCGCGAACAATGAATTGATCCTAGTAGAAAAGTCTCAAGCATTATTGAGACTGGCAAATAATGCATTCAATTACAAATTATTGGGTGTCTCAGGGTTTCAGGCTGCACGCCAATTAGTTGATCAATGCAGCTGCTATGAATTGAACTTTGATAATTTACGGGCGGTTATTCCATTATTGCTTAGCCTGTATGAACAGCAGCCTGCTTCCCAATCAGCCAAGAGTATTAGTAGAGTGGTTAATGAAACAGCGGGCTGAACATCATTATTTACTGAACGCCATTAAAGAACCATCAAGTGTGGTTCCGTTTTCTGTAGCGCAATGGAACATCCTGCTTTTTCAGGCTAAACAGGCTGGCATGTTAGCCACACTGACTAACTGTTTTCAGCAGCAACAGGTTTGGGATCAGTTACCTGAGCAGGTACAAGGTCAATGCCAGGATGCTTTGCAGTTTGCAAAATATTTACAACGTAATGCTCGCTGGGAAATCAATAGACTCAGGCGGATACTGTACCCTGCCGGCTATCAAATAACTTTACTAAAAGGAGCGGCTTATTTATTTCATAATATTCCGGTTAGTGAAGGACGATTGTTAGCGGATGTTGACTTATT
The DNA here is from genome assembly GCF_011009015.1 of Spartinivicinus ruber. Taxonomy (NCBI): domain Bacteria; kingdom Pseudomonadati; phylum Pseudomonadota; class Gammaproteobacteria; order Oceanospirillales; family Zooshikellaceae; genus Spartinivicinus; species Spartinivicinus ruber. The sequence continues at coordinate 4,619,763 of NZ_CP048878.1, read as the reverse complement.
ATTTGCTGAGGAGGATTTACCTACGATTGAATCTTTACTAGTCGATAACGGTTGGGCTTGTGCAAAACAAAATGAATATGATAAAGCCTACTACCGTCAGTGGATGCATGAGTTACCTCCTTATCGTCATCGCGAACGGTTGTATGATGTAGATATTCACCACCGGATTTTACCCCGCACCAGTCGTTTAAACCCAGATCCTTCTTTATTATTAAATGCGGCTGTACCTCTGACTGAGCCAGGGCTAAATACCTTGTGTTTTCCTGACATGGTGTTACACGCTGTGGTCCATTTAGGTTATGACGCGGATTATCATAACCGAATTAGAGATTTATACGATATAGATCAATTGCTTAAATATGGGGAGCAACATGTGGCTGACTTTTGGCTGCAGCTTCAAGAACGTGCAGTGAAACTCGGTGTTACATCCCCTCTGGTTGATATTTTGTGGTTGTTACAGCAGTTTTTTGCAACCTCAGTCAATGAGAAATTGCTTGCAGAGTTGTCTAGACAGCCAACTCCTATTCAACGGATGAAATATTGGGCAATGCCTGAAGCGATATTACCTTTAGCAAGGGGGCAAGCACGGTTACAAAAAAAACTGGCCTGCCAATTACTTTATTTACGTTCCCACTGGTTAAAAATGCCACCGCTACTATTGCTACATCACCTGTCTCGAAAAGCCTGGATGCGCGCAACTGGTAAAGCTTAAACAATATTGCAGCAAGTTTGCGCTGCTATACTCTACTATTAAGCTGAAATGACAGTTCACTTACAGCTGTAGTGCTGCACTATTGCATCCTATGAGGCTGTTGCAATAGCTTTGCGAAAGTCTCCTATAAATAAGTGGAAACCTTGTATGAAGGGGAGTTCTGTATTAATTGTTGAAGATAGCCCCATGGTTTGGAAGGTGCTTAAACACCTATTTGAGGCAAGAAAAGACTTATCCCCTTCATTTGCTGCAAACTTGAATGAGGCAGAGAGATATTTGAACAATGCTGAAAAGACTTATTTGGTAGCAGTAGCTGATTTAAACTTACCGGATGCGCCTAATGGTGAAGTGGTTGATAGAATACTGCATGCAAATATCCCCTGTATTGTACTCTCAAGCTCATATAATGATGAAAAACGGGAGGCACTGTTAGATAAAGGTGTCGTTGATTATGTGGTTAAAGAAAGCCGTTATTCTTATGAATATGTCATTAAATTAATCGAACGGTTGCAAAAAAATCAGTTTATTAAAGTGCTGGTGGTTGATGACTCTAAATCCTCTCGTGCGTTTATCAGAAAAACACTGAAACAACATTTATATCAAGTTCTGGAAGCGGAAGATGGCGTTGATGCGTTGAATGTGTTGCAGCAACAGCCTGATATTCGGTTGATGATCGTTGATTACAATATGCCAAATATGAATGGGTATGAGTTGGTAAAACATATTCGGCATAAACAGCATAATAAGAACTTAATTATTATTGGTTTGTCTGCTGAAGGGGGTGGGGCGTTATCTGCCAAGTTTATTAAAAATGGAGCTGATGATTTTTTACGTAAGCCTTTTTATCATGAAGAGCTGCACTGTAGATTAATGCATAACTTAGAGGAAATGGAACTATTTGAAGCTGTTAAGGATGCTGCAAATCGTGATTATCTAACGGGGTTATTCAACAGGCGTTATTTTTTTCAGATGGCTGAGAAAGTATATGGAAATGCCCTGGAAAATAATAAACAACTTAGCTTGGCCATGTTAGATATCGATTATTTTAAAAAGATTAATGATAGTTATGGCCATGAAGCTGGCGACTATGTGTTAACTAAAGTGGCTGATGTATTAATGCAAAAATTCGCTCGTTTTACTGTTGCTAGGGTGGGTGGCGAAGAGTTTTGCATTTTATTTAATGGGCTTAATGCAGAAAAAAGTAAGCAATTACTGGATAGTTTTCGAAACCTTATTGCAGAACAGTCCTTAATAGTGAGAGATAATGTTCTAAGCATTACGTTTAGTATAGGTGTAACTGATAACTTATATAACTCGCTCAGCGATATGTTGGCCAAGGCGGACCAATGCTTATATCAGGCAAAGCAAGCTGGCAGAAACGTAGTGATAAAAGATTGAAAACTAGTAAGTCCTATAGGAGATAGTATTCTGCTACCTCCTTGATAATCAACCTTTATCATGCTTCTACAACAGCAAGTTTTCGTTTTGCTGGAGTTAGTTCGCGAATGTCATATTGCTTGGCTAATTGCATCACTAGATGCTGTTGACTTCGGTTACTGGCTACAGCTAAATCGATTTTAAAATAATCCTGTTTCTTATTTAGTTTTGCGTTGAAGTGTTTTATTTCAAAGCCGCGAACCCGACTGGTATTTAAAATTCGTTCTAAGCAACCAGGGGTGTTACGAGCGACCAATTGCAATTCATAGTAATTCATTGTTTGTACACTCCAGCATATTATCGTTAGGTACACCCGGTGGAACCAGTGGCCATACGTTGTCCTTGGGGTTGATGCATACATGCAAAAGAAAAGGCTTGGTTGCCTTGAGAAAAGCTTGCAAAGCGGGCTCTACTTCAGATGTTTGGGTAATACATTGAGCTGTTAAACCAAATGCTTGGGCTACTTTTACAAAATCAGGGTTATCTGATAAATCAACTTCGCTGTATCGTTCAGTAAAAAACAGGGTTTGCCATTGCCTAACCATGCCAAGCCGCTGGTTATCGATAATGATAATTTTAATGGGGAGTTGGTAACGAATAATGGTTGCCAGCTCTTGGATATTCATCATGAAAGAGCCATCTCCAGAAATATTGATAACTTGCGCACTGGGGTTAGCAAATTGGGCGCCAATCGCTGCTGGCAAACCATATCCCATGGTACCGAGGCCACTACTGCTGAGATGGTGGCGCGGATGAGTAAACTGGTAATGCTGTGCTACCCACATTTGGTGCTGACCAACATCACAACTGATAATGGTTTCTTCTGGAGATAGTTGTGCTAATCGATGAATTAACTGGGGAGCATAAATCGAAGGGGGATTTTCTGGATAGGTGAAAGCATATTGGCTTTTTAGTTGAGTGCACTGTTGTTGCCACTGAGCAATGTTAGCAGAGTAGGCTAATTGACTTAAGCTGTAATTGAGTTCGCCATGGATAATTACATCGGGTGTTTTGAGCTTACCAAATTCAGCTGCATCGATATCTAGGTGAATGATTTTTGCATTTTCTGCAAAGCTGTCCAGCTTACCTGTTACTCGGTCATCAAAGCGGGCACCAATACAAATCAGTAAATCACACTGTTGTACGGCTAAATTGGCTGCTTTGGTGCCATGCATGCCTAACATACCCAGATAATAAGGATCATCTGGTAGATGATTGCCAATGCCTTTCAAGGTAGTGACTGAGGGTATTCCTGAGTGGCATGCATAGTCTCTTAATGCTGCAACGGCGTTGCCCAACATAATACCACCACCACTATAAAGCACAGGTCGTTTTGCCTGTAGAATCAGTTGATTGGCTTCTTCTATGGTGCCGGTTCCTGCTGTAGGCAAACTGTTGTCTAGTGAGGGAAAGCCAACCAGTGGGGGTATTTTTGCCAATTGAATGTCTTTTGGTACGTCGATTAATACAGGACCAGGTCGCCCAGATAGGGCAATCTGCATGGCTTCTTGCAGCATTCTGGGTAATTCGCATGGAGTGCGCACTTGAAAGCTGTGTTTAACCACAGGCAAGGCCATGCCTAAAATATCGACTTCTTGAAAGGCATCCGTTCCAATCAAGGGGCTGGCAACTTGGCCTGTAATGGCCAGCATGGGGATAGAGTCCAAATGTGCATTGGCAATGCCTGTGAGTAGGTTGGTGGCGCCTGGGCCAGAGGTGGCTAAACAAACCCCTAAATTACCAGTGCTTCTGGCATATCCATCGGCAGCAAGAGCGGCACCTTGTTCGTGACGGCAAAGAACATGGTTGAGCTTGCTATCATAAAGCGCATCATAGACAGGCATGATTGCACCACCCGGATAGCCAAAAATGGTACTGATTCCTGCAGTTTCAAGGGCTTTAATAATATGCTGTGCGCCATTCATAGAGTCTGTTCACATCATTGTTGTTGCAAAAAAAAACCCCCGGCTCTTGCAAGTCGGGGGTTTTGGTATCTGGTAGCTTATTTAGTGGTTAGCCACGTGAACCCCCTCGCTGATGAATAATAATCATCACGAGTATCTTCACGATAATAGTTTTAGCAGCTAACAGGGCATTCATTACAAGCAAACTCATCAATTAAGTGTCTCGTCAGTCACACATCAAGCGAGTGACGTATATTTAAGCAGAGCTTTATCACGTGCTTCCTTTAATCAGAGCATAGTTTGATGGAAAAAACAAGAACTAATAGGTGCCTTTACTTGAAGTTGACCAGCATCAATAACTTGTTTGGTTATTTCCGTTATTCATAGCTTTATGGTTTGCTAATAAAAATAAGTGCTGTGTGATACTGCAAACAGAATCGTTTGTTTGCGGGAGTTAACGTAGCTGAAAAATTAGCTGGCGAGCTAAACAACAGATTACTAAACTTATTAATGAGTAATAGGGAGGAAAACAATGTTAAGGCATAAACACAGCCTAGTCGATGAGTTCCCCCAGTGTCGGGAGCAAATTAATAAACTAAAACATGAAAACCCCACCTTCGCCAAAATGGCAGCTGAATATCACATGCTTGATCACCAGCTATGTGGCTTAACGATGAGAGATATTCCGACAAGTGACGAAAATTATCTCTCATTGAAAAAGCGACGAGTTAAATTGAAGGATCAAATTTACGCTATGCTTGTTCATTAGTGAGTCAAGTGAAAGGGTAACGTTAAGTTACCCTTTCTTTTTTGTAGCTGTATAGTGTCGTCTTTCCGATAAAAAAACAAAACTCACTTGCTCTGGGTGATAACGTTGTATTAATAAAAATTAAGGCGTAATGAAAAATAAAAAAGTAATAATACTGATGTGCTATCCACAAGCTTTATATAATCCAGCTACGCTTATAACTAAGGAAAAATCTATATTATTGGGAGTGACATATTTATAGTTAGTATATAAAACTTAGTAGTAAAGCAGTAAAAAAGGTGTAATAAAATGAAATGGGCGCTTGTTGGTGATAAAGATACGAGGGGGAATGTAATTGTTGAAGGTAGCCCAAATCATAGGGAAAGTGGTAAGCCAGTTGCGCGGGTTGGCGATAAACTGAGTGATGGAAGTGTTATTATAACAGGGCACCCTTTTATCAAAATAGATGATCGGCCTGTGGCTATTACAGGTAGTGATGTCAGCAATGGTAATAAGCTGGTGGAAGGCTCCTCAATCACTCAGTTATAAAAAAAATATAACTTCTCGCTTAATATTATTAGCCTTTTTATTTTGCATATGCCTATTATGTTTTTTTGTTAACGATACTCACATTGAGTAGACTTTGCAAAGGATGTATATTAAAAAATATACAGTATCGTCAAAGCGAATGCTATCTAGGAGCGGCCGTCAAGTGACTAAGCTCTATGAGTTAATTGATTTGGGTGAATGCAGTTAATTGATCCTATATAAACTGCATATTACCACCAACCTGGTGATCAGCGATGACAACAAACCCTAAAAATCATTCGCGAAGAGTATAGGTAGCTTGTCTTTAGTGTGTAGTAGTTGAGTATGACAGATAAATTGATTGATGTACCAATACCGCAGGAACAACGTGCCTATCCTCGTAAAGAGGTTAACTGGCAAGCAGCTATCAAAGGAACTGATCATAACGAAGAAGCTATTTCTGCTGTAGCTGTTAATATTTCTATACAAGGAGTAATGATAGCAACCCCAGTCAGTTTTCAAGTTAAGCAAAAATTATCAATCATGATTAAGGCTCATCATTTAAATAACCAGCTAATAATTTATGCTATAGCTGAGGTAAGGCATGTGATTGCTAGGAAAAACGATTATCATGTTGGGCTGCAATTTAAACGAATACAGCCACTTGCAAAGAAATTTATTTATAGATTTGTAGGAAATGCAATTTAATTAATAAATTACACGCATACTCTCATAGAGTTATCCTAATAATTCATTAACTTCATCTAGAGGCTTACTGTTGCTATAAATACAATTGTAATAGACACAACTATAGGCAAAGCAAAGCATAATGGTAATACCTAATACTAGTAATCGACATTTTTTGAATTTTCTAGCTTGGATAAATTAATATTACTATCTTTTTCAATAAGAAATGTACGGTACTGCTGAATAAATGTGGTTTGAGTAAAAAATCTTTAACCCTTCCATATCTCCCTTGCACACCGTTATTATAAAGCTATAAGTAAAAGTATTTAATTCTTCTAAATATCTTCACTGGGAAGATACTCTTTGATAATATCGACGACGTCTTAAGTTTGTTGACGTTTAATCTAAAATGGATGCTAGTGCTTAATCACTCGAATCATGGAAGAATAATGAAAATACTTAAATACCTTACCATAGCTATTTCAATGATCTTACCAATTCAGTCGTTTGCAACTCATACTGAACTTGAGATATTTAACGACTCAGACGAAGGTGTGGATATTCAAGTTCATGGCTATTTCACAGGTAATATAACCCCTGCTGAAATGGAAAGTAGTATGCTGTGGTCTAGTTTAATTGAAATGTGTAATGAAGGTATTTCAAATACGGTTTCAAACTCAGCAAGCCTATGTGCTGCTGAGGTGTATTTATCTCCTAACTCCATAGATCAAAAGGCTTTGGGTGTAATACTTATTAATTTAATCAGAGGTAATATTATTATTGTTCGTCAAAGACCTGAATTGACTGGCTATAAAATAGTATCCTATGGTAATGGACAATTATTAATTGAAAACAACAGTAACTAAAAAGCTGATATAAACTTAGTTAGCTAGGGTGTTGAAGTACATAGCGGGCTGAAAGGTGAGATGTAAACAAATATGTTGAATTATGTCTAACATACAAAACCTAAATATTGATCAGTGATATGATGCCAACATTATTCAAACTTATACAATACTGTTTATGCATAACAATACTGTCAATTACGCCTCTATGGGCCTAGACGCAGCATGCAGTGTTGATTGCTTTTAGTATTATGCAAAAATTACTTGTTCATTTTTCGGTTGTAACTTCGCTTAATTCTTGAATAAATTTGTTACTCTTTCTAAATAGAGATATATGGAATGGAAAACAATTTTTTAATCGTACCATTGAAGAGAAGTTTGTTTTCTTCTCTGACTGATGCTGAGCTCATTGAATCTAATGCCAAGTGGATGGAGGTTGATTTAAAGCCTGGTTATCCGTGTCGAGTATCTTTAGAAGACGCAGACATTGGGGAAAGAATTCTCGCTATTAATTATTGCCATCATTCGGTAGATACACCCTATAAGGCCTCAGGCCCAATATTTGTTAGAGAAAACGCCTTAACAGCTAACCTGTCAATAAATGAAGTTCCTATGATGCTTCGCCATAGACTATTATCTTTACGTGCATATAATGACCAAGGGATGATGGTAGATGCTCATATCACGGAAGGCGTAAATTTAGATACAACTATCAATGAAGTATTTATAGAGCCTTGTATCGAATATATACAAATCCATAATGCCAAACCTGGCTGTTTCAATTGCACGGTAGTTAGAGCATAACGAATATAGTCACAGGACAAAAAAACGCTCTCAAAATTAGTTGCTTCAATTTTGAATCAACTGTTAATCCAAATAGCGGATTCCTTAGTGAATGTGGGTCGGTTTATGTGGAATCTGGGTTCGATGGTTATTACTGTCGCTGGCAAAATAAATAATTTTATCGAGGCGACTATTGGCTGGAAAAATATCGCTGCTGTTGTGGCTGCATTAATTGGGGTGAAATTAGTCGGTGCGGTATTAGCTGCAGGTGCTGCGCTAATGACGATTATTCCAGCCATTAAAGCCATGGGCTTAGCGATGATGGCCAATCCGATTGGTTTAATTATTAAACTCATTGCTGTTGGCACTACGTTGATTCATACCAGCTGGAGTACGGTTTCTACTTTTTTAGGGGATACCTTTGATGCTATTGTTAATGCTTGTAGTGATGCATTTGAAATAATTAAAAAATACTTTCTCAACTTCACGCCGCTCGGTTATATCGTTTCCAACTGGGAGGGTATCAGTGATTTTTTTAGTAACCTTTGGGATGAAATTAACCAGGCGTTTGATGGTGGAGTAACAGGTATTGCCAAAAGCTTTTTAAGTTATTCCCCTTTAGGGTTAATAAGGTAATTTACCCATACCCGCCAAAGGTACCAAGTTATCAGTTGCCATCCAGAATATTCATATGGGTGATTTTATTATTGATGGGGTGTCACTCTCTGGCCCTCCTAACCAAATGACCATTCAGGCCAAAGGTGCCAACCTTCGTGATCAACTCCGTAGCCCTAAATCACGTTCCTGGCATCAAAAAAAGCTGGTAGATATTGTAACCACCGTGGCTAATGACAATGGGTTGAAGCCTAAAATTGCAGAAGTATTTACGCCTATTGTCATTGATCACATAGACCAGACAGAAGAATCTGATATTAATTTTTTAAGTCGCATTGCGTTAGATCATGGGGCGATTGTTAAGCCGATGATGGAACATTTAGTGTTTGTTGAGCGAGGGAAAACCAAAACAGCCACCGGTAAACAATTGTCAGCAATAACAATTTCTAAAATTAATAAATGGAATTTAAAAGCCCCTGACAGGCAATATTATAAAAGTGTGATGGCTAAATATCATAGTGCTGAAGGTGGCAAGACAGAGCATGTTAAGGTTGGTAATGGCGAACCGACCTATACTATTAAAATTGTATATCCAACCAAGGAAGCAGCCCAAGCCAGCGCCAAAGTCAAGCTAAGTGGCTTAAATTATACAGAAGCCAGTTTAAGTATAACTGTAGTGGGTAACCCTAAGTTAATAGCTGAGTGGCCTGTGATTATTCAAGGTGTAAGGGCTGGTGTTGATTGTAGGTGGGTGGTGAAGCAGGCCAAGCATTCGGTAAGTGCTTCGAGGTATATAACGAGTGTTAGTTTAATTAATTGAAGTATAAAGGGAATTATACGTCAGCATGACGCAATATATTACGTCACTACAACGTAATGTATTACGTCATAGTGACGTTCATTAATAGTTATGTTTTAGGATGGAAATGGTTTCAACAGATAGTTTAATACAGGCTTCTAGTGATATTTCAGATGCTTTTTTCGAAAAAAAGTATTTCACTACAATTCACAGTTTAGAGACTGGGGATGAGGGTATGTATTCATTATTTGTTGTGGAACTCAAATACCCACTTCCTCCAAGTGCGGAAGTTCAATTTGCACTGCTTTGGAAATCTATTGAAGAGTATGAATTCTCCGAAGACTACTATGAGAAAATGTCATCTAGAGAAAAGCAAGATAGCTTGTTTAGCTGCTTCACAGAGTTTCTTAACGGTTGTGATTTTCGTGTAACTACTGATTCTGATACAGAAAGAACAAATGAAATAATAAATGAATGCCAATCATTGGTTTTAGAAAATCCCGAAAAAATGGCTTGGGGAAAGGATCATAAAGTTGGCTATTACAAAAATGGTAAGTTCGTGAGTTCCCGGCTACCTAAGGAGCTTATTAACAAGGTAAGCCTTCCAGGAACTGTCGCAACAGATGATTGGAATGATTACATGGTAATATTTGAATCAAAGAGAGCCCTTTCCCTATTTTATTGGTTTACAGGTGCTTAGTTAGTACGATAAACATAACAAGTTGTTCAAGGTGACGCCTGGCGGCGCACCTTACCAAGGCGTTATGCCAGTCGTTCCAAGCTTCTATGCCGATCATTCCATGCTCCTAAAGGTAATTTATGTACATATTTGGGAAAATAAGACAACTGAGTGAACTGAAAACCGTTACTCAGTCAAGAAAAATTGAAAGATCTTCAGTTTCAATGTTGTGCATTGATGATCAGGGTCGGTGTTTGTCAACGTAGTTGTCGTGTTATCTTCTTATCTTCATCGAGCTATCTCAAAACGTGAGGCATAATAAATATTAATAATCAATTTAGGGCTAATTATTAATAACACAGACAACACCCATTGCTCCTTCTGGTGGACGCCTTGCGATGCAAAGCATCCATCCTCAGCAGCTTCAATTAAAGAGGGGAGTTGCACAGTTTTAAATGGATATTAACGAGTTTGATTTCTCTCAGGGTTTAAGTGGACTTCATCTGCCAACTCCCAGTTTCGTATATTCCCACTCCATCGGTTAGGGGAAGCTGCTTTAGCTTGCTCATAAACCTGTTTCCGCCGGCTTAAAATAACTAGGTCTTCACCTGTATGGCGTTGTACCGGTGTTACAAACTTTAATCCACTATGCTGATGCTCATGGTTATACCAATGAACAAATTGATCAACCCACCGTTGAGCGCTTTCTAATGAGGTAAACCCTTGGTGAGGGAAATCTGGTCGGTATTTAGTGGTCTTAAATATGGACTCTGCATAAGCATTGTCATTGCTAACTCGCGGTCGACTATAAGAAGGCTCAATACCAAGTTCAGCGAGTTTGACTTGTAAAGCGCTTCCCTTCATTGGACTCCCATTATCTGAATGTAATATCAGGGGCTGCTGGTGAATTTTATGGAGATTTTCCCGCCAGAAGGCTTTCTGTATTAAGTCTGCCGCTAGGCTACTACGCTCACAATCGTGCACCTCCCAGCCAACCACCTTGCGGCTGAAAACATCAAGGATCAAATACAGGTAAAAAAAGATGCCGGTGACGGGACCTGGCAACCAAGTGATATCCCAGCACCAAAGTTGATTAGGGCCTGTCGCCGTGTGGGTGGTTTTCGGTTTGGGTTGACGAGATTGGGTCTTCCCTCGATGGGTTGATAACCCTTCTGCCCGCATGAGCCGATAAAAGCTGGCTTCACTGGCAATATACTCACCTTGATCTGCTAATTTAGGCACAATCTGAGAAGGTGGGAGGTCAGCAAACTCCGGTGAATTCAGCGTTTCTCGCATCTGTTGATGAACATTGGGAGGCAGCTTATTAGGCGGCAATGGACGCTGTGCAGTGGTGCGGCCATCCGGTTGTAGCTCACCGCCTTGCTGCCACCGTTGATAAGTGCGCGGGGTTAACCCTAATACTTCACAGGCCTTAAATTGCCGAGCCCCTGCAGTTGTGGCTTCCCCAATTAACTGAACTGTTTGTTGCCTATCCGCATACGACGTTAGGCTTCCTCGTCCGGTCCCCAGATTGACTGAGCTTTTTTTTGAAGGACTAACAGGGCCGCGGCTTCGGCCAGTGCTTTTTCTTTTCGCTTTAGCTCTTTTTCAAGTTGTTGGCACCGCTGCTTTTCCACTTGCAAGCTTTTCTTTAGCTCCTGGGAGGGTTGCTCTGGCTGAATAAATGCCTGTTTCCACTGCTCAACTTGCTCAACATACAACCCTTTTTTTCGGCAATAGGCTGCTAGCTCTGCTTGAGATAAGGCCGCTGTCTCAATGATCACATTAAGCCTTTGTTCTGATGACCAGCTTTGATTTGATGTTTCTTTCGGCATGTTGGCAGATTGACTTCGCACTTTGGTTTTCCAAGTATGCAGGGTTGACTGAGGAATGCCAGTCATTTTGTGTACCACTGGGACTGATTTATTTTCGGGTGGGAGCAATAGCTTTAAGATATTTTCTTTTTGCTGTTTGGTATATTTAGCCATCAGTTATCTGTCGTCATCTCAGTGAATAAAAACGACAACTAGCCTGACAGAGAGGGGGGTTTAGAATATGAAAAAATTATCCTAATTATCACTATACCTAAGCCATTAACTGCTGTATATTTGAACAGCATGGAAACTTAATTGAGAAGGTATAAATAATGGCTATCAACAAAGTTCAATTTCAAAAAGGCCTGAGTTTAAACGAGTTTCTCAAACAATATGGTACAGAAGAACAATGCTTTAATACCTTATACAAATTGCGATGGCCAGAAGGTTTTCAGTGCCCCAATTGTGGATACGACAAATGCTGTCAACTCACTACTAGAAAGCTTCAGCAGTGCTATAAATGTCACCAGCAAACATCTGTAACTGCAGGTACTATCTTTGAATCAACCAAATTACCATTAAAGACTTGGTTCCAAGGGATGTATTTGATCTCCCAAGACAAAAAAGGTATATCAGCCATAGAATTACATCGCCATTTAGGTATTTCCTATCAAGCTGCCTGGAGAATGAAACATAAGCTCATGAAAGTGATGCAAGAAAGAGAAGGCACCAAGCAATTGTCGGGTTTTATTGAAATTGATGATGCCTATCTTGGTGGTGAGCGTACAGGTTGCAAAAGAGGTAGGGGAGCAGATGGGAAAATACCTTTTGTAGCAGCCGTAGAAACAACAAAACAAGGTCAACCGACACGAATTAAACTGAGCATTTTAAAAGGGTTTAATAAAGAAGAGATAACGGCTTGGAGTAGGCAGAATTTGGCCAAGGGCAGTACCGTAATCTCCGATGGACTGGCCTGTTTTAATGGTGTCATAGAAGCAGGTTGTCTTCATGATAAAATTGTATGCGGTGGTGGTCGTGCATCAGTAGAGGAACCTGAATTTTATTGGGTTAACACCATCCTTGGAAACTTAAAAAGTGCTTTACGTAGTACTTATCATGCTATTCGCGCTAAATATGCACAACGTTATCTTGCTGAATTTCAGTATCGATTTAATCGAAGATTTAGCTTAGTAGAATTTATTCCTAGGCTAGCATTTGTAGCACTGAGAACACCTCCACTACCAGGTAAGCTACTAAATATAGCTTAGGTATGATGATAATTAGGAAAATTATTAGAAATCATAATTTTAATATTCGTGTTTTAAACGATATTGAAGATATTAAAGCGGTTATGGATTACCCAGTTGTTATTTGTGATATCAAAGGAGTTGGTAAAAGTTTTGGCTCCATATATGAAGGTGGGCATATCATTGAAGAAATCAAGAGTCACTATCCTGAAAAAGTGGTGATTGCCTATACCGGTCAACAATTTGATGCAACTTATAATAAATTTTTCTCTTTAGCTGATTTTACGTTAACGAAAGATGTAGATTCGGATACATGGGTTACCTTGCTTGACCAAACCATAAGTAAAGTGGTTTCGCCTGTTGAGCAATGGAAGCGGATGAGAACCTTTTTGCTTGAAAAAGAAGTCCCAATTAAGACTGTATTTCAGTTAGAGCAAGAATTTATTGAAGCTGTATTAAAGGGTGATAAAGATAAATTTGCAAAAAATTCCACTTTAAGGGGCTTGGAAGGTGATATTAGAGATGTAATATCCAGCTTTATAGCTAGTATTTTGTTTAAAATGGTGTTTGGAGCATGAGTAGAATATCGGCAATTCCAGTGTGGAATGTAGAAACGGAACAGCTGGAAGGCGGTTGCTTTTCAAGCGTCTCGGATGTGTGTTTGAAACAAAATAAGAAAACGTGTAAAAAACACTATGAAAGAATAAAGAATTTAAAAGGATTTCATGAATGCCCCGCTGGACTGTCTTCATACAACTCGGGTGAAAGTATATATTCCGGAGTAAGAATAGCTGGGTATTACACAAAAAATAAGATTAAAAATTCTAGCTCCTTTCTTCCAACGATACCTCCGAATGTCATTCTTGAAAGCGTGTCAAATTCAAAGTCAATTGAGCGCGAGATTTTTGAAGGCGAAGTTCAAGCAGAATTTGATAAGGATCTTGTGGATTTCTGTTTACATGAGGTTAGGAAATATAATTTGATCATTAAGAGGAGTTCTGAGGAATACCTAACCTCTAAAGATTTTTGCAGTTTAGATAATGAAAAACTAATGAAAACAGTGTTCGCATCAAGCTCTTCGATCACAAATCGTCTAAATATATATGACTTCGAAAGCAATCCAAAAATCATAACAGCATCTACACCATTTCAGGCGTCCGTGTTTCAGAAATTCCAAAAAGCTTCGCATTGCTTGGAAATATACGCAAGAGATGCCGGAGTTCGAATATCCCCTTTTAAAGGTCGTCTACATACGAATATCGATATGTTTCCAATATTTGATTTCGTACCTCATGTATTGTTAGAGAATGCCATTAAATACTCCCCTAGCAACCAAACTATTGAAGTAGCTTTCAAAGAGCACAGTGACTCATTTGAAATAAAAGTCGAGTCGATTGGTCCTAGCCTAAGGGATGGAGAAGAGCATAAAATCTTTAACAAAAAAATTAGAGGGAAAAACGCTGAACTAGTTGATACTAGTGGCGGTGGCTATGGACTCTATTTTGCAAAACTGATTTGCGAACTTCATAATATTAATCTAGCTGTAAATGTCGAAGGCTCAAGTGTCAGATTGAATAACATTCCGTATTCAAAATTTTCTTTTGTCATTTCATACAATAAATTGCATAACAAAGCATTGCAGCGGACAAGCCGCTGAATGCGGCGTTATATTTTTCGGCCAAACTAAAGAGATGATCATTATGACAAGTGATAAAGCAATATCCGAACACTACTTGCACGGTTATTTACTGCAAGCGATTCGCGCATCAATTAAAAAACTCGGTAAAACGATTGATAACATATCAATTGAAGATCTTGCACCTGTTGACGAATTTCATATTGGGGGGCGGTTAGCAACTGAAAATTTGCTAAACCAGCTCAGCTTTTCCGAGAAACACCATATACTTGATGTAGGTTGTGGTCTGGGTGGCGCGGCACGATTTGTGGCAGACAAGTACAACAACCATGTTACTGGGATAGATTTGACAGAGGAATACGTTGAAGCAGGAAAGTCACTATGTGCCTGGGTCAATCTGGATAAAAAGGTTTTTCTTCAACAGGGGAGCGCAACTGCGATGCCCTTTCAGGATGAATTGTTTGACGGCGGCTACATGTTACATGTAGGTATGAACATCGAAGACAAAGAATTGCTTTTCAGGGAAATTTTTCGAGTGTTACGACAGGGATCATCTTTCGGTGTCTATGATGTAATGCGCATCAACGAGGGTGACCTGACCTACCCGGTCCCTTGGGCAACAGAAAAGAGTACTAGCAGGTTAGCTACACCCAACCAATACAGACAAGCTCTGAATGATGCTGGATTTGAAGTTTCTAAAGAAAATAATCGTCGTGATTTTGCGCTGGATTTTTTCAGGAAGGTACTTGAAAAAACAGAGGCAAGTGGCGGCCCACCTCCGCTTGGATTACATACGCTAATGAAGGAAAGTACTTCAATTAAAATTAAGAATATGATCGGCAATATCACAGCTGATTATATTGCCCCCGTGGAGATAATCGCCCATAAAAATTGAATAAATATAACAAGCACATGCAGCCGGACCAAACCACTCGCTGCGCTCGCGGTTTAGCCGCTGATGCGAGGCGTTATTCATAGGGTGAGTTCGTGGAGAGAACATAATGAGATTCCTTACGTTAGTATCTTTAGTTGGCGACATAGTAACTATCGGTGGTGCTGTTAAATCGCTCCTTAATAATCCTGAAAAGCAAGATGTGGTGGAATACATATCTTTTTTAGAGACAAAAAGGGTTCTTTTTGCACAATTTGACCAAGAGCTAAAAGATCCTGTAATTCAAAGCATTAAGACGATTAAAGCTAAAACTTAGGAAGATTAAAATGAGTGCTTCAGAACATTTAAATACATATCTGGAAGGTTGGGGTAAGGGAGATGCAGAACTAATTTTGAAAGCAACAGCGACAGACTACACTCTTGATGACCCCAATCATGGCATGGTTTCGAAAAGTGAATTTATGGAATATTTTGAAGAATTAAAGAAAGTAGTAGCTTCTCTTTGCGACGGTCAACTACCAAATCCACTAGTAGAGGCATCGGAAGTGCTTACCAAAGAAGAAGGAAGTATTTTTACTGCCTGGTGTTGGTGGGGCATTCCGGGTACACCAATTAAGGGTAGTGGCCTTATCAAAGTTGGCGCTAATGGTGTTTATTCAGAAGTGCTTACCTATTATACGAAACTCAGTGGGTAAAACTCGGCCACTATTTGATGTTGTGTTATAGGTATTTTTTCTAGTATAGAAGGATACTTCATTACCTGAAAAATATTTATACTACTTTAATTTGTGAGGCTTACTACCTCTTCACCTTAATCTACTCACCTTAACTCAAGATGCTACAAAGCCTATCCTGAAAGCCCATCGACAAACGACAATGAGATTATATAAAAAACACTGTTACTCTGATGAAGTAGATGAATGAGGCAATAAATCGATGGGAAGGGAATGCAGGCAAGCCCACTGATTAGCAGGGGATTACCTACTTAGATTACCAAACCGTACGACCAATACTTTGGTAAAAAGTATGGAGGTAATTTGGTTCGCTACATGTAAATAGAAACGATGTGTAACTTCCAACACTTATTATGCCCTTCCACCTGTTACCTTTCAATAAGAGTGAAAATGATTAAGGTAACATTGTATAGCGCACAAACTGATAAGAAATTGGTATAAGAGAAAAAGCCATTACAAGAATACAGAAACTATAGACTTTGATTCTAAGTACTCTTACAGCAAGCAAAGAATATAAAAAAACAACAGAGGCATTTAGCATAAATCCAAAAAAGATACTCTCAGAAAAGCTAATCAAAAAACCCAAAATCAAATAATAAATTAGCTTTATATACAAGACAACAATTAAAGGGGAGTTAATAAAAATTGCTAATGGTCTCATACTCCCTTTAAACATCGAGATTAAAAGTAAGGCTTGTCCTATAATTAATCCCCCTCCCCAATACTTACTAGTAACACCTGCTGTCCACATTCCTAACTGAAATACCAAGCTTAAATCATATATAGCATATACATATATAAAAACTGTATTCATTAACAGCCATAATGTCATGTTAAGTTGCATAAATTTACAATAAACTTTATAGGCTATAAAATTTCGGAAATCCACTTTCAGAAAGTAACTGACAACTACATATAACAAATTTATAGCTATCAGTTTAATATTCTATCTAAAGTGACCCATCTGTATTATTTAGAATCTTTTGCTTTATTATAAGCACTTTCTGTTTGTTTTTGAAAGTTACTTTGCCAAAACCAATAATCATCAGTATCCACTTGGAAATTATCTAAACTTCTAGTTACATTTGAAAGATTCTCACCTCGTACTGTAGTATCCCAATCTGCTCCTCTGCACACATCACCATGTGTTAGATTATGGCCATCACCAGTAAAGTTAAACTCCAGCCCATCTTCAGAGGTACAAGAGTAGGCACACTGCTTAACTCCATTTACTTCTCCAACACCTCCTGAGTTTTTTGCCTTACAAGTACACTTTACAAGACCTAATGGATCTACATACAAAACTGGGTTAGCATCAACATAAGCATAAGTATTTAAGCCACCATTTAACCCAATCGGATCACTTTCGATGTACCGTCCAAGTGTTGGATCGTAGTCTCTATAATAGTTGTAGTGTAGCCCTGACTCTGGGTCAAAAACCTGCCCAGGAAAACGCAATGCAACCACTGTTTTCTGGCCATTGCCATCCACATCTTCATTGGCTACGCCAACCCCAAACGCATCTGATTGCCACTGCCAGATTGCTTGGCCTGCTTTATTGGTAGCAACCCGTGGGGTGTTGAGGTGATCACTGTGGATATACGCAACTTGCTGTTTTGTGCTTTGGCCTTTGTCGTTTAGCCATTGCTCTAACATAGCTATGGGCTGAGTACCTAACCACGCATAGTTACGGGTGTAGAACAGTTTATTGCTAGCGTTGTAATAAGCTTCTTCTAACAGTTGCCCGTTTTGGTCGTAGCTATAAATAACGGTTTGGTTGCCAAGCTCTTTAACGATTCGCTCGCCAATCGCGTTATAACGGTATTCAGCTTGTGTATTCCCACCTTTAACAACGGCTTTTAGTCGCCCTTGACCATCATATTGGAGCTGTAAACCATTACCATTATTTTGGGTATTGCCCATGCCGTCATAACTGACATTGCTTTCTTCATGCTTGATTAAGCGGTTGCTGTTTTCGGCATAAGTTAGTTTTTGGGTTTCAGTTTTACCGGCTTTTTCGGTTGTACGCTTGGTGCGGTTACCGACCGGGTCATACTCATAGGTTTTACGACCGTAGTTGGCTTGCTCTTCGATTAAGCGGTCTAAGGCATCGTAACCGTAGCTACTGTTATTTTGCTGGGCTAATAAGTTATCAATGCCGGTAATATTACCATTAGGATCGTACTGGTAATTCAGCTCTTGGATGCCTTGTACCGTTTGCTGAATTAACTGTAAATCCTGATCGTATTGGCGGTTTAAGGTTTTACCGTTACCCCACGTCAATTGTTGTACAGGGCCAAAGGGTACATAGCCAATATTGTTGGCTAAATTAATGACCTGATCACTTCCCTTAAATTGTCCCGTGACTTGGTTAACTTGCCCATTACTATTGCGTTGGTAGCTGATGGTTAAACCAGAGGGGTATTGAATACGGGTCAGCTGATTAGCCAGGTTGTAGCCATAAGCCACGCCAAAGAATTGATCCTTACCATTCAAGCTAACCGAGCGCATAGTTTTGGTGACATTGCCCCGGTCATCATATTGGTAAGCAATTAAGCCTGACTGGTCCTGAATGCCAGTTAAACGGCCAATGCCTTTGTTACCATCGTTGGTGCCATCATAAAGATAAGTAACATTCAACTCAGGGCTAGCAGGATAAGACCGGCTGGTTTGACGGTTTAAAGCGTCATAGCTGTATTTGGTAACAACACCACGGCCATCGACTTTTTGAGTAATGTTACCGGCGGCATCATGGCTATAAACCGTTTCACCACTGCTTGGGCTAATTTCTTTAACTAAACGGCCTAAGCCATCATATTGATAAGTAGTGGTAACACCACGCGGGTCAGTGACATGGGTTAAATTATCTTGCGAGTCGTATTTAAATTGGGTGTTTTGGTTTAATGCATCAGTGCTAGTGACTAACCGATTTAACGCATCATATGCATTACCGCTTTTATAATTACGAGGGTTAGTAGCACCTGTTGTATTGCTGTTTTTATCGTATTCAAACCGGCTGGTTTGGCCATTAGCGCCAACAGACTTTAACAGTCTACTTATTTCATCATAAGCCTGGCTAAATTGGCTCACTACTGCACCGGTTGAAGATTTAACAACCTGCTTGGTAATATTCCCGGCATTATCGTGTTGATATTCGATGCGTTCGCCTAAGCCATTTTGAATAGCGGTTAAACGTTTCGCTCCATCGTATTCATAATGCAGTTCGCTACCATTCGGTAAATAAACCGCCGTCACTTGGCCAATAGCATCGTATTCAAAGCGCGTAGTGATATCGCCCGCTGCACTTTTAATAATGGATTGGGTTAATTGGCCCATCTCATCATAAGACAGGTGAGTGACTGTGCCATTCGCATCGGTAATTTTCTGGGGATTACCAAAGACATTATGGTTAGATAATTGTGTGGAATGCCCTAATGCATTAACAACTTCGGCTAATTGCCCTTTGTCGTTGTAGCTAAATTGGGTAATGTCCTGCACATCTGTACGTGGGCCATCAATTTGCGTAACATTGCCCTGATCGTTGTATTGATAACTGGTGGTACTGCTCGCACCTGAAAGCGCTAACGGGGAAATAAATAACGATAACGCCCCGGCTAATAAAGTCTGTTTAAACTGCATAATATTACTACTCAAAATAAATTTAAAACCTGGCCAAGGCGGTCGTGAACCGCCTAGCAATTTAAATTAATTGATTTTATTTAGCGCTTTCCTGCCGTTGACTTGTTAGCTGGCCTTTATCGCTATATTCATAAGTGGAGGTTTTACCTGGCTCTGTCACCTTTACTGGTAAACTAAAGGTTTCGTGCCATTCCGTGGATACTGTTCGAGCTTGTGGTGTACCTGCTGCTTCTGTTTTTTCAGTTTCTAAACCACGATCATTATATTGATAGGTTGTTTTAACCCCTTGCCAGTCGGTTTTGGATTTTAATAACCCATTATCAAAATATTCGTAATTCTTATTGGCTGCCGCGCAGTTAGCTGATGCGTGACCTTCTACTTTGATAACATTATTCACGCCATGATAATTTTTAAAATAATAAGTTGTTTTCTTGCCTAGAGGGTTAGTGACAGTCGTTTGGTTATCACCATAAGCTAAACTATAATGCTCTTTACCATTGGCTATTTCACTAACTATCGCACGTCCTTTTTCGTCATATTCCCACTGAAGTGATTTAACACCTCGCTTATCAGTCACTGCTGTTAAGTAAAATGGAAAGCGCTCATCATCATAGTGAAAACGACGCGTTTTATTGTCAGGATAAGCGACTGTGGTTAGTCGTCCTCTCGCATCATACTGGTAAGTAATCTGATAATTATTATCAGCTTTGGCTTCAATTAATTGAAATTTATTGTTATATTTTAGTGTTAACTCATTTCCTTGATTATCCGTGATGACTGTATTATCAGATTCATAATGATAGTTATATGTTTTACCACCCAACCACTTTTGTTTAAGAAGCCGTCCTTTTTCATCAAACCAAGCTTGATGATTGTCACTAAAAAGAACTTTCCACTTAGCTCCATTTTCCTGAGTGGGCTCTAGTTTATGAAAAACATCTGGATCACTGGTCCATTCGGAATTAACTAAAGTAAACTGATAGTATTTACCGTCGTGAAGTTGCAATCCTATTTGCTGCTCACCTTTCACTATCATAAGCCGTGTAGAAAAATTATGAGACCAAAAACCGGTGTTACTATTATATGTGCGTGATACAGGAATTTCCCCTGGAATATCAACATCAATATGGTACATATTTCCCGTAGAAATGCGGATAGGCTGGCCTACACTTGGTGTGGTGTTTGGAGCAGTACAACTGCTTGAACCATTTTCTTTAGGAGACAATAAAATAGATCTAGAAAACTGAATTTTTTTATTTCGCCACCACGTAACTCCATCAAAATAATCATAATGGCAGTGGCCAATCAATCGTTTTGTAGTCTTAAGAGGGTAGGTGTATCCTTTATCAATAAATTTACCATAAGGCCTATCAGGTCGGCCCTTATGCCATATAGCAAATTTTTCTTCATACCACTGTTTATTTGCAGCACAAGCCGCTTGCAGAGTAGGCCACGCTCCTGCGTAAGTTCCGCTAACGCCCCACATGCCTTCGGGTAATTTGTTCTGTGCTAGAGAAATGCTTGTGCTTAGCAAGCTCAATAAAAGGATGGATACTTTTTTCATATAAACAACAGCCTGAAAAGGATTTTGTGATAAACCGAGCATTCTACTTAAAATTGATTAATGTTCAATCAATTTCGAGTATTATAAATATGGGTTATTTTACTGATATTGTTGGAAAAGTTTGATGAATAATAGGTCGGTAATTACGTAGAAAATACCACTCAACCAAGCTTGACATTGAACATGAAAAATGAATAAGAAAGGAAAGCTAACCCAATATTGGGCCTGCTATATGATGTGGTTGGAAGCAAGACTAAACACGGTTACTTACAGCTTATTTTTCGGCTTGCTATGTACTTCAACACCATAGCTAACCAAGATAACTTATTCTTCGATGTTAACACTCATCCAAAAGAGCAATAGTTGATGCTCTATTAATTGTGCGTAAAGCTTGCTCCATTTCTATAGCTTTGATAGTCACTTTTAAATATTTATTTTTTAACTCCTTATACTCTTCTATGCTCACATGACCAATCTCATCTGTCATCAATGACGGTTGGTTTAACTCAGATATTAACTTTTAGATATCTAGTGAAGGATTATAAGAATGTCTGTACCACCCTGGGGACCACCAAGCTCCATAACAAGAAAACGTCTATATAAAAAAATACCTAATTATCATCATACCTAAGCTATATTTAGTAGCTTACCTGGTAGTGGAGGTGTTCTCAGTGCTACAAATGCTAGCCTAGGAATAAATTCTACTAAGCTAAATCTTCGATTAAATCGATACTGAAATTCAGCAAGATAACGTTGTGCATATTTAGCGCGAATAGCATGATAAGTACTACGTAAAGCACTTTTTAAGTTTCCAAGGATGGTGTTAACCCAATAAAATTCAGGTTCCTCTACTGATGCACGACCACCACCGCATACAATTTTATCATGAAGACAACCTGCTTCTATGACACCATTAAAACAGGCCAGTCCATCGGAGATTACGGTACTGCCCTTGGCCAAATTCTGCCTACTCCAAGCCGTTATCTCTTCTTTATTAAACCCTTTTAAAATGCTCAGTTTAATTCGTGTCGGTTGACCTTGTTTTGTTGTTTCTACGGCTGCTACAAAAGGTATTTTCCCATCTGCTCCCCTACCTCTTTTGCAACCTGTACGCTCACCACCAAGATAGGCATCATCAATTTCAATAAAACCCGACAATTGCTTGGTGCCTTCTCTTTCTTGCATCACTTTCATGAGCTTATGTTTCATTCTCCAGGCAGCTTGATAGGAAATACCTAAATGGCGATGTAATTCTATGGCTGATATACCTTTTTTGTCTTGGGAGATCAAATACATCCCTTGGAACCAAGTCTTTAATGGTAATTTGGTTGATTCAAAGATAGTACCTGCAGTTACAGATGTTTGCTGGTGACATTTATAGCACTGCTGAAGCTTTCTAGTAGTGAGTTGACAGCATTTGTCGTATCCACAATTGGGGCACTGAAAACCTTCTGGCCATCGCAATTTGTATAAGGTATTAAAGCATTGTTCTTCTGTACCATATTGTTTGAGAAACTCGTTTAAACTCAGGCCTTTTTGAAATTGAACTTTGTTGATAGCCATTATTTATACCTTCTCAATTAAGTTTCCATGCTGTTCAAATATACAGCAGTTAATGGCTTAGGTATAGTGATAATTAGGAAAAAATAAGCAATGATATAACTGAAGTAATTGTCTATTGTGATAAAAAAAAGAAAAGTAAAAAGTCTGTATATCCTTGGTAAGTATGTCGAACATATACATGTTTACCAAGAAAATACAAAAAATAGGGGGCAATCTATATTGTTTTACTTAAGCCCCTTATTAAGCATAAATGCAGCTACTTCCATTCAGAACTAAACAAGCCTCAGTTATAATTTAATACTGTGCCTAACTTTATCTAAATTCAGTTAAAAATACCCTTGTCGGCAATTAAAATGCCAATAAAATTATAGTAAAAACAGGTAGTTGTGGAGTGTACCTGTTTTTTGTTGGCTTCGGGAGGCAAGGGGCGCAGGTTTGAATCTAGTAACTCTGACCAGTTCCCTATTCTAAACAAGTGCTTACAAAACCATCCTTTTTCATGGAGTCATCAACTGTGTAAAAGTCTTCCGAAATATCGATCTATCGCTTCACAGATTTTTATAGGTAACTTGGGTTGTATGGTAGATAGAGGAGGGTAGCTGATAGTGTTGACTTAAACAATAGCAATGTGTTGCTTTGGTATATGGTTAATTTAAGTTTCAGTTATGTGTTAATTGGCTATTCTTACTAGTAGTGTTCTTAATATACCTCGTGCGTAGGGTATTGTGGGTGTCATAGGTAAGTTTAACTGTACTCTGGAGAAGTCATATGGTTTCAGGAAATGGTGTAAGAGTAGTTGCAGGACGGATTAGCCCAAATGGTACGATTATTACCAACCCCACTGGTGGCATTCGTAGTAGTTCTAAGAAGTCAAAAGGCTTGTATTTGGTTCACTTTAAGCAGCATTTTCAATCGCCACCTACTGCAGTGGTGACTGTTTATCAACCAGGGGGGACAGACTTTTCGATTACAGGGGATAACACTCAAATTAATGCGTTAATCATTTCCATTGACTGTAACCAAATGTTGGTGAAAACGGGAGATGTTGAAGGTAATGCTTTTGATCAAGAGTTTGCCTTTATTGCTTTAGAGCAATTAGCTGGATGACAGTAGTAGATATTGGATAAAAATAGTATTGGGTAAGTAAATGTACTTTTTATTTGCTCTTCTGGTTATATATGCTCAATGTATTTACCAAGGAATAAGTCGTCCATTTATAGCTTGTTTGTTACTGAGTATGGGAACTGTTGTATGGGCTAAGCCAACCGATACGTTAATATGTGGTACTAACGAGTTTGCGCCTTTTGGTTTTATCGAGGATGGGCAGTTAAAAGGGATTGAGGTTGAGCTGTCCATGAAATTGGCAAACGGCTAAATATTAAAACTAAACTGAATTTATTTCCCTGGAGTCGTATGCTTGCCATGATCAAGAAGGGGAATTTGGACTGCATGATAGCTGCTTTTAAAACGGAAGAGCGGTTAGCCTATATGGACTATACCAATGTACCTATTCATGTGTCTGCTTTAGTTTTTTTTGTGCATAAAGACAGACCCTTTCAATTTAATACGCTAGAGGATCTAAAGGGACGCAATATTGGTTTAGTCTCTGAATTTACTACATCGCCTGAGTTTGATGAGGCATTGAGTAAACACTGGTTTAGGGTTAGTTCTGTTAATGATTTTAAGCAGAACTTTGAAAAGTTAGCCGCAAAACGAGTTGACATGGTGCTGGTTAATCGTCATGTAGGGGCATACTTACTAAAACAGTTAAATTTATCTAACATTATCACATTGCCTGTACCGTTAACGGCTAGAGCTGCTTATTTGACTTTTTCTAAGCGTGCGGAAAAGACCTCACTTATCCCTAAATTTGACATGGTATTATTTGAGTTACTTACAGATGGTACCTATCAAGACTTGTTTGAAAAATATACAGGCCTTGATAAGGCAGGTGTTGTAACTGAGTAAGTTCAACCTAGCCAATAGAGAAGGCAGATGCTTTACAATATGGCCTAAATCCTACTTTTGCTAACTTGAGCTTGGTTGTGATACAGTCTGCAGTCTCGTTCATCAACACGCTTTTGGTCGTACTGGTTCAGTTTTGAAATAGAAGAGTCTACATAATGATTGAAGTACTGGTTTTAGGCGCTATTTTAGCAGTAGTTTACCTCTTAGAGTGACTTCCCCAGTCACTAGCTGGTTTTAGCTTTACCGGGTTGATGGGGATAATTATCAACTCATTGTTTTTGCAGCACAGTTGTTTTCTTCTACTAATGGCAGATGTTTCTGTCAGTTGTCTCCTGTTTTGCAGTTAAAACTTTAGAACTCTTGAATTAACTTGAATAATAAAGTCAATATAGTCACCAGCTCCTTCTTTAGCATCATAAATATTTTTGAATGGGCCTATATCAATACCTTCCCTTGTTTTGAAAAACCAGATGCTTTTTTTCCGAAAGAAGCGCTCAGATCGTTTGCCAAAAAATTTGTTTTCATTAATCCTCAAATTTCTCATCGCATAGCTCCTTTCTTAAGGGATATCAATCTAACATACTTACAAAGATGCTCTTTAGAAATACGGCCATAGGTATGGCATTGTCAGAACTTAAGCATAATTTACGCCAGTAGCTGTTATTGGTTGATTTTGTTTATTAGATTTTTTTATCTGGCATCCCGCCTTTTAAATTTTTAGGGGGAGTGTGTAGAAATCTGACAGCTTATTTCTTTGCAAAGTACTTGTTGTATAGCAACTGATAGTCTGAGGTTTGCTTTAAAAGTTATAGTTGATCTAAAGGCTGCTCTATTAGGTTGAGAGAAAGTCGTTGTTTAAATGAAAGTCATATGGCCAATAGTCAGTACCTATATTCAGAGAACTTGCGGCTGAGCTATATTGACTGTAACAGGAGGAGATTATGAATAGGGATAAATGCAATAAAGCAAACTAAACTATTGTATTTTTTAGTGATAACTTAAAAGAAATAGAACATGCACAGCACACAGGGACACTTTAATATTTAAAAGTATAATGCATATGTATGTTATAGCTTTTTATTTTCCATGATTTGGAAGAGCGTTGCTTTATAATGCTCAAATAGACTTGGTAAGAAAAATAGCTAGGGCGGTTTAAGATAAGCTTATTATATCGAAGATGATTAAAAGAGAGGCTGAGTACAGTGGATGCTGCTGCTCAACAACTTGCTAATTATATGAATGAACTGGCATTGTTAGCTTACCCTGCCGGACGGCTTCAGCATTTGGAGTTTGTGTTGTGGCATGCTGTTGTAGTTGGCCCATTCCAATATGGACGATTAAGCCTTACTCAAGAACATATAAAAAGGCTAAGGGAGCTCAGTTATTCCTGTAATGGTTGGATTTATCGTGACCCTATAGAAGGCGAAATTTGGGTCTCCTTAACCCAGTGGCAAGATATATATAGCCGTAAAATTGACTTAATTAGCTTATAGATAGCCAAAACCTAGGTGTTATTATCTAATAACTACTCTCGACTTTTTTATAATATATCGCTATAGCTCTGTATGCTTACTTTAAACTTTTGTCAAAAAAATGCGTAGTCTATTTGTGTTTCATTCTTAGTTATTGTTAAGTGGGTTTTACAGTCGTTACGATAGTAGTTATGGAGTTTTGATTGCTATGGATCAATTTGATGTAGCCCACTATGCCCAGCTGATCTCGATGGCCGCGAAAGGCAATGAAAAAGCAGCCATGGCATTTGACTTTCTTATGCCTGATCAGCAGTTGGCCGTTTTAAAATATAAAATCCATTCGCTAAAAGAAAAATACCTCAGCAAAATAGAACAAGGTGGTAAGTTAGTGACATCAGCTAATGAGTTTTATAGTTTTGCTAATGTTGTGCCTTTCAATATAGGCAAAAG
Source organism: Spartinivicinus ruber (assembly GCF_011009015.1). NCBI lineage: Bacteria > Pseudomonadati > Pseudomonadota > Gammaproteobacteria > Oceanospirillales > Zooshikellaceae > Spartinivicinus > Spartinivicinus ruber. The sequence continues at coordinate 4,593,047 of NZ_CP048878.1, read as the reverse complement.
TTCTAAGTCTGAAGTTACACGTTTAATAGAAGAATACCGCCAAGAACATGATACTTATCCAACCCGACGTCAGCTGGTAGGCTTCTTTTTAGACGAACTCGAAACCACCGTTGATATGATTGGTGTAAATTCTTAATAACCCTATATTCTCTTTAGCTGCGCACAAGGAACTGTGCAGTTTGCAATTCCAACAAGTTGGACTCCTGTCTCTTGTTAAACTTCTGCTTCTGATTATCCTTGCTATAGGGCTTGAAGTCGGTCTTAAAAGGCTTTCTAATGAAGCTCTTATTTATTATTTTCATTAGCTCGCAATATTTCATAGGTTTACAGCATGGCGAAGCAGTGGTCTCCCAGTAGTTGGCAGCAACTCCCCATCAAACAGCAGCCAGAATATCCAAACGCTCAGGCACTTGAGTCAGTTTTAACTCAGTTACAGCAAAATCCCCCACTAGTATTTGCAGGTGAAGCACGATTGTTGCAGGCCAAGTTGGCCGATGTAGCTCAAGGCAAAGCATTTTTATTACAGGGAGGGGATTGCGCAGAAAGCTTTGCAGAGTTTAATGCTAATAATATTCGTGATACTTTCAAAGTGCTGCTGCAAATGGCCATTGTGCTGACATTTGGCGGTGCTTGCCCTATCGTTAAGGTTGGCCGCATGGCAGGCCAGTTTGCCAAGCCACGTTCTGCTGGCCTGGAAACTCAAAATGGCATATCTCTCCCTAGTTATCGGGGAGATATTGTTAACTCCATAGCTTTTAATAAAGAGTCTAGAGTACCTGACCCTAATCGACTGTTAAAAGCCTATAACCAAGCAGCAGCGACATTGAATTTGTTGCGGGCATTTGCTCAAGGCGGGCTGGCTGATCTTCACCAGGTTCATCGCTGGAATTTAGGGTTTGTCAAAAGCAGTGCGCTAAAAGAGCGTTACCAACACCTGGCTGAGCGAATTGATGAAACCCTATCTTTTATGGCGGCCTGTGGCATTACTGCGCAAACCAGCTCAGCCATTCGTGAAACAGACTTTTATACTTCCCATGAAGCATTGTTATTAAATTATGAAGAAGCCTTAACTCGCCAAGATAGCATCACTGGTGATTGGTATGACTGCTCTGCCCATATGCTATGGATTGGTGATCGAACTCGGCAGCCAGAGGGAGCTCATGTTGAATTCTTACGAGGGGTAAAAAACCCTATCGGTGTTAAAGCTGGTCCGACGTTGAAACCTGAAGAGCTGATTCAGTTAATAGATACTTTAAACCCTGAAAATGAGTTTGGTCGAATCACTGTTATTGTCAGAATGGGGGCTGGGAAAGTAGCTGATGGTTTACCAGCGTTGATCAGAAAAGTCCAACAAGAAGGGCGCCATGTGGTATGGAGCTGTGATCCAATGCATGGCAATACTATCAAAGCTTGCTCTGGCTACAAAACCCGTGCTTTTGATCAAATTCTGCAAGAGGTGAGGGAGTTTTTCCAAGTGCATCATGCTGAAGGCAGTTATGCTGGGGGGGTGCACTTCGAAATGACAGGACAGAATGTCACGGAATGTATTGGAGGTGCTCAGGCTATTACAGAGGAAGGTTTAGGGGATCGTTATCATACTCACTGTGACCCAAGGTTAAATGCAGATCAGTCACTGGAATTGGCATTCTTAATTGCAGAAACCTTAAAGTCCTGTCGCCAACAATCAGAATAGTTGATGGCAAGCAAAAAAATAACAACGTAAGGGTGAGGGGAATAACATGTTCCAGCTAGAGTCATTAACTGAAAGGGATAAATCAACGTCATACCAGTGGCTGCTGGAGCAATTGAAGTCGTTAACCCAGGACGAGCCTAATATGATTGCCAATTTGGCTAATATAAGCAGTTTGTTGTTTTGGCAACTGGAAGATGTTAATTGGGCTGGTTTTTACCTGAGAGAAGGGGATCAGTTAGTGTTAGGTCCTTTTCATGGTAAGCCAGCCTGCATCAGAATCCCTCTGGGTAAAGGTGTTTGTGGTATAGCTGCTGACACAGGCCAGGTGCAGAGGGTTGCAGATGTCCACCAATTTACTGGGCATATTGCCTGTGATGCTGATACTAACAGTGAAATTGTGTTACCCATAAAGAAGCAAGGTCAGGTAAAAGCGGTGCTTGATATTGACAGCCCAGCGGTTGATCGATTTGATGAGCAGGATCAAGCAGGCTTACTTGCCATAGCCTACTACATCGAAAAGCAGTTATGGTTCAAAGGCAAAGATACTAAAAATTAATTTACTATGATAAGTCAAAAGAATATGGACTATGCTAATTATAATTGCATGCAGCTAACAGTTTAGCCAATCAATGTCAGAAGATAAAAGACGCCATCAGCGGACGAAAGTTACCCTGCAAATTAAGCTAATGAGCAACGGTGATGAAGGGATAACGCTAAAAACCCGAGACATTTCAGATAGTGGCATATTTTTGTTAGCTGAAGAAGACAGCATCCCTCCTTTAGGCACGATTGTGAAAGTTCAGGTACAAGGCTTACCTATCCCAGCACCCGTTTGTACTATGGAAGTTGTCAGGTTGGAGCCAGAAGGCTTTGGTTTAAGAATGCTAGAAAAATAATACATTAAGTCGCTAAGTTCAGTGGTTGTATTCCTTTATTTTTAACTGTCAAAAAGTCTTAACTTCATTGCCAAATTGGGTAAATTGGAGTAAAAGCTTAGTTTCTTGTGAAGATTTCATACCAGTAAATCCAGGCTTAAATTAAGGGGGGGATATGCAGACAGTTGCTATAAAAAAGCTACCACAAAAACCAGCTAATCATTTTCATCCCTTTCATCAACTCGTAGTGGGTCTTAATGGCGACACCTTATTTGAGGTGGGCGGGATGGCTAACCGGTTAGGCCAACAATTAAGCTGTTTGGTACCTGCGAATCAGCCGCATGATTTTGCTGGCGATGATCACAATCAAATTCTCGTTTTGAACGTACCGGCTCAAGCAAACCAGCATTGGGTTGCTCCTCAAGTGGTTGACCAACTGTTTGCTCACCCAGGCTATAAAAAGCTCACGCCTCCCTTACAACAGCTCATTCATGTCAGTGTTCAGCAGCTAACGCTTGCGCCTCAAGATAAAGTGCTGGCAAGTCATCTAGCAGCTACTTTTCTCCATGCACTGTACCATGCGAGTCAGGTTATAGAGTGCAAAGCTTTGCCAGCTAATAAAGTTGATCTCTCCAGACTCAATAAATTTGTTTTAACGAATTTGTCACGAAAAATCAGTATTTTTGAGCTAGCGAAAGACCAGTACATGAGCCCTAGCCACTTCCATGCAGTCTTCAAGCAACAAGTGGGTATGACACCATTTCAGTATGTGATCAAGCTAAGGGTACAAGAGGCAGAACGGCTGCTTGCTACTACTCAGTTGCCTCTAGTAGAAATTGCCAGCTTAACTGGCTTTTGTCACCAAAGTGCGTTGAACCGAGTCTTTAAGCAAGTGATTGGCTATACACCAAAAGCATTTAGGCTGCGTCGGCAAGGCGCAATTGTTTCTTAACAACGTCAATAGTTGTTGACAGATTACCCAAATTTCAAGTGAATCGTAGCTTTTTGCAAGCTTAGCCTAGTTTTTTGCAAGAACCGATACTTTCCCTCTAGCTAGACTATCCCGTCATCTCACAATTGCAATAACAATTAATTGCAATAACAAATAATAGGCACCCTTCAGCATGTTTTTCGTCCATTTTAGAGCCTCTTTAGGTTAGGTAGGACGGGTAATAGAGCAAACCTAGTTAACTGGGGAACGGCTGTTGGGCATGAAAATAATTTTTATACTAATTAAACAATTTTTACTAATTGGGTACCGCACATGTTCAATGCTGCTGATGCTTTTAAATCAGACTTTTATACCTTGCCCCCCCAGCAATTGAAGTCTTTTATCTCACCTCATTATGAGATTGATGAAGCACAATACCTAAGTCAACTTATTGAAATAGCTCAGCCATCTTCAGAGCAGCTTCAAAAAGTAACCGAGCAGGCCAGAAAGCTAATTGAGCAAGTAAGAGCGCAAGATGATGCAATTCATATGGTTGATGCTTTGTTGCTGGAATATAGCCTGGACACCAAAGAAGGCATTTTGCTGATGTGTTTGGCTGAGGCGTTAATGCGAATTCCTGATGCAGACACAGCGGATGCATTAATTAAAGATAAATTAAGTGTGGCAGATTGGCAGCGGCACTTGAAAAAAAGTGACTCTGTATTAGTGAATGCATCCACCTGGGGGCTGTTACTTACTGGCAAAGTCACTGCAATGGATAGCAACATAGATGGTAGTCCTGCTGGCGTCATCAACCGTTTGGTTAATCGGTTAGGTGAGCCTGTGATTCGTAAAGTAATGAACCAGGCAATGAAAGTGATGGGTAAGCAGTTTGTGCTGGGGCGTACTATTCAGGAAGCACTGAAAAACAGCCGCAAAAATCGCGATTTAGGGTATACCTACTCATACGACATGTTGGGTGAAGCGGCATTAACTAGAAGTGATGCAGACAAATATTTTAATGACTATTTAAATGCCATTAAAGCTGTTGGTAGTGAAACTTATGGCAATGAGAAAACGCTGCGTCCTACCATTTCAATAAAACTTTCAGCATTGCATCCGCGCTATGAAAAAAGTCATGAACAGCGAGTAATGACTGAATTATTTAATACTATTATTGAGTTAATTAAAGTCGCTAGGCAACAGGAAGTAGGGATTACCATTGATGCAGAAGAAGCGGACCGACTGGAAATTTCTCTGCAACTGTTTGAAAAGCTTTATCGAGATCCTGCTACTCAAGGTTGGGGACAATTTGGCTTAGTGGTTCAGGCATACTCTAAAAGAGCGTTACCCGTCTTGTGTTGGCTAAATGGGTTAGCTGCTCAGCAGGGAGATATGATTCCTTTGCGTTTAGTTAAAGGAGCATATTGGGATAGTGAAGTAAAGCTTTGCCAGCAACTTGGTACAACAGGCTATCCAGTTTTCACCCGTAAAGAAGCAACCGATGTGTCGTATTTGGCCTGTGCTCAATTTTTATTAAGCGATGCCACCAAAGGTAATATTTACCCTCAGTTTGCTAGCCATAATGCCCATACCGTCGCATCTATTTTAGCGATGGCTAAAGGAAGGGAGTATGAGTTTCAGCGTTTGCATGGTATGGGTGATGGTTTATATAAGACGGTATTAGCCAATTGCCAGGTGCCAGTACGAATTTATGCACCAGTAGGAGCGCATAAAGATCTATTACCTTACTTAGTGCGTCGTTTATTAGAAAATGGTGCTAATTCTTCCTTTGTACATCGGCTAGTCGATGCTAAAACTCCCGTTGAAGACCTGACTAAGCACCCGGTTGAAGTATTAAAATCCTATGTTTGTTTGGCTAATGACCGGATACCAACTCCGTCCAGAATCTATGGCAATGAGCGACGTAATTCAGCTGGCATCAATATTTTAATTGAATCCCAGTGGCACCCTTTAGCCTCTAAAATCCGTACTTATATGAACCACCCTTGGCAGGCAGGCCCCATTATTAATGGTGAGGTCGTTACCACGAAAGATAAAAAAACGGTTTATTGTCCTTATCGTTTCAGTGACTCAGTGGGTGAGGTATATTGGGCAACAGAGCAGGAAGTTAAGCAAGCATTGCTTGTGGCTAAAGAGGCTTTTTTATCCTGGAATACTCAGCCTGTTGGGACAAGGGCCAAATGCTTGCAAAAATTGGCTGATTTACTGGAAACCAATTTGGCCGAGTTTATTGCGTTGTGCCACCGAGAGGCGGGCAAGACAATTCAGGACTCAATTGATGAAGTCAGGGAGGCTGTCGATTTTTGTCGCTACTATGCGGTGCAGGCGGAAGAGCGTTTTGGAAATCCTCAAGTATTGCCTGGCCCAACCGGCGAATCCAATGAGTTGAGCTTAGCTGGTAGAGGGGTATTTGTGTGTATCAGCCCCTGGAACTTCCCATTGGCGATTTTCCTTGGTCAAGTTGCAGCCGCTTTAGCTGCAGGGAATACGGTTATTGCCAAGCCCGCAGAGCAAACTAGTTTAATTGCTTTTAAAGCAGTGCAGCTGATGCTGGAAGCAGGCTTTCCTAAAGGCGTTATTCAGTTCTTACCAGGAGATGGGGCTCAGGTAGGTGCGCCATTGACTGCAGCTGATGTGATTGCTGGGGTTGCGTTTACTGGTTCAACCGATACTGCTCAGTTAATCAATCGCACCCTGGCTGCCCGTAAAGGTGCGATTGTACCTTTAATTGCTGAGACTGGTGGGCAGAATGCAATGATTGTAGACAGTACTGCACTGCCTGAGCAGGTGGTGAAAGATGTTGTGCACTCTGCATTTGCCAGTGCTGGGCAACGTTGCTCTGCTTTACGAGTGCTGTTTGTCCAAGAAGATGTGGCTGATCGCATCACTGAATTACTGAAAGGTGCGATGGCAGAGCTGGAAGTGGGTGATCCAAGCTTAATGTCAACTGACCTAGGCCCAGTGATTGACCAACAGGCACAACAGCAGTTGTTACAACACATTAGTCAGATGAAGCAGTCAGCCAAAGTGATTGCTGAAGTTAGTTTGCCTAATGTGAATGGTTATTTTGTACCTCCCACGGCAATAGAAATTGAGAGTATTAATCAACTGACTAAAGAGAACTTTGGACCAATATTACATGTGGTTCGTTATAAGGCCTCTCAATTAGATCAGGTTATTAACAACATCAATGAAACAGGCTTTGGGTTAACCCTGGGAGTGCACTCGCGAAATGAAGCATTAACCCTCTATATTGCTGACAAGGTAAATGTAGGGAATGTCTATGTTAACCGTAACCAAATTGGTGCTGTGGTAGGTGTTCAGCCATTTGGTGGGCAAGGCTTATCCGGCACTGGTCCGAAGGCAGGGGGGCCACACTATCTGTATCGGTTTGCCACTGAGAAAGTGCGCACAATAAATACCACCGCTGTAGGCGGTAATGCGAGCTTGCTGTCTTTATCCAGTGAAACTGTGTAACTTTTTACCATTAAGGAGCATTAAAGGAGGGCTGGTAGCACATTGTGACAGGCTGATATAGCAAAGGTACAATGTGCTCCTAGTGAGCGTTTAATTTATCTCTTAGCCTAGATATTTCCCCAGATATTCTGCTATCTGGTGAAATATTCGGGTGTAGCAAGGAGCTACTCGCCAATTAGAGTCAAGCTGTTCGATAGCAAGGATGCACCAGGAGAATAACAACAGTGCCGTGAGGCACCACTAGCAATGGGGCATATTTTAATGACAACAGAAAATCTTACGATTCTAGCAACTTTTATAGTGTATCTTGCGGGAATGCTTTGGATAGGCTACTGGGCTTATCAGCGCACTGCGAATTCAACTGATTACTTTCTTGGTGGGCGGTCCTTAGGACCCTGGCCTGCTGCATTAAGTGCCGGCGCATCAGATATGAGTGGCTGGTTATTACTAGGTATGCCAGGTTTTGCACTAGGCTCTGGCTTAGAGTCAGTCTGGTTAGCTGGCGGCTTACTACTTGGGACTTGGCTAAACTGGTTAATTGTGGCTAGGCGCTTAAGAACCTATAGTATCGTAGCCAATAACTCACTGACTTTACCTGAGTTCTTTGCCAACCGCTTCCGTGATAAAACTAAGCTAATTCAAACCGTTTCTGCTTTCTTTATTTTGCTATTTTTCTTGTTTTACACCAGTTCAGGTTTAGTGGCTGGTGGTAAATTATTTGAAGAAGTCTTTGGTTTGAATTATCAGCTAGCGGTAGTTATTGGTACAGTTTGTATTATTTCTTACACCCTGTTTGGTGGTTTCTTAGCAGTATCTTGGACAGACTTAGTACAAGGTTTGTTAATGGCAGCTGCTCTAGTAATTGTGCCATTGGTCGTTATGCAAGATGCTGGTGGTTTTAATGCTTCTATTGAGGCTATTAGAGAGAAAAATCCGGAGTTATTGACTTACTTTAACAATAATAAAGGGGAAGCATTAAGCTTAATTGCTATTGTTAATCTGGCTGCTTGGGGATTAGGTTATTTTGGTCAGCCACATATTTTGGCTCGGTTCAAAGCGATCCGCTCAAACCAGGAATTACCGACTGCTCGTCGAATTGCTGTCAGCTGGACATTCCTTTCTTTAGTTGGTGCAACGCTTGTTGGCTTGGCTGGAATTAACTATTTAGATGCTACTGGAGTTCAATTAGCTGATAGTGAAAAAATATTCATGCACCTGGTTGGAGCCGTATTCCATCCTGTTGTCGCTGGTATTTTATTAGCAGCGATTTTGGCTGCTATTATGAGTACGGCTGACTCACAGTTGTTAGTATCTTCTTCTGCCCTGGCTGAGGATTTTTACAAAACGTTATTTAATAAAGAAGCTACTCAAAAGCAAGTGGTTACTGTTGGTCGAGTAGCGGTTATTGTCATTGCCATTATTGCGTTGACATTAGCGATGGATAAAAACAACAGCGTACTTGATTTAGTATCTTATGCTTGGGCTGGATTTGGCGCTGCATTTGGACCAACTTTAATACTGGCTTTATTCTGGCGACGGATGAACTGGCAAGGTGCCTTGGCGGGTATTGTTGTTGGTGGTGTCACCGTTGTGGTTTGGAAGCAGTTAGGGGGTGGTATATTTGAGCTGTACGAAATTGTTCCAGGCTTTATCTTAGCTACTATTGCTGTTGTAGTGACTTCGTTGTTGACAAAAGAACCCGAAGAAGCCGTAACTAAACAATTTAATGATATGGAAAAGCAGCTATACAGTAGCACGGACAATGTGAAAGGCTCTTTAGTCATTGACTAAAATGCTGGTTTGATAACTGTGGTAGGCCACTAGTCATCAGCCCTTGCCGAAGCAAGGGCTGAAATCTACTACATTAGTAGCAGAAAGAGGGACAAACAGATTGCCCCGAAAGTAATTACCCACAGCCCAACATCACCAATTTGATGTTCTACTTTGTCTAAATGTTGATAACGACTTTTTAACACAAACTTATTCGTTTCAATACTTCTATTAATAAGCCTAGAACAGCCTTTAGCGCAGTCAAGCGACTACAAAGGAATCAGCCTTTGGCTATTATGCCGTTTAAAAAGGTTTCAGTTGCTTGCTCAATGTAAGGGCCAAGCTCTTCAGGGGAAAGGTTAATCGCTTTACTAGGAGAGTTAACCAGAAGCCCATCAATCAACAATGATGCTAACCCATGTACCATTGACCAAGCGGCCACCGCATGAACCTTGGCAAGCTTTGCTGTAAACTGTCTAGACTCAATGCCTTGCTCAATAATGTTAGCAAGTACCTGGTAAGCTTGATTGGCAGCACTATCCAAATCCTCGGGTGGGTTCGCATCTTCTCCACAAAAATAGCGGCCAAACATCAGGCGATATTGTTGTGGATGAGTCAGGGCAAATTGAACATAAGCTCGTCCTGCAGCTAATAATGATTCTGCTGGGTTTACCGCTTGTTGTTGAGCAGTGGCAATGGCTTGAGATAAACAGTCAAAGCCTTCTTTGGCTAAAGTAACCAGTAAAGCATCTTTATCACTGAAATGACGGTAAAGAGCTGTTGCTGAAACCCCTACATCTCGGGCAAGTCCCCTTAGACTGAGCTTTTCAGGGCCTTCTGAGGTCAGGCGTGTTAATGCAGCAGCTAACACTGCTGATCGTAAATTACCGTGATGGTATGTGTTTTTTTCCATCAAAAGATCAAATAGCTCACTATTATTTATTAGGGCTAGTTTTCACCACAAAGTTGCCTTGATCAACACTTGTAGTGTAAATAACTGCATTAAATAACCAATATGGCTTTAAATACCGAAAATATTAACAGCTGCTATTTGGTTGGAAGCTAGTGGGATTGAAAGTTGAAGAACTAATCAGGTGGCCCGCCAGTTAGACAGGCTTAAATAAAGTAACCAATTATAGCAGGCCACTGAGTCGTTATTTGCAAGGCGTGCTTTGTAGCACTATTGAGAAGCTTTAGCAGCAACTCGGTTGACAAAAGGGTTTGAAAAAGGTGAATCTTCTGCCAATAAGGTTGCTTCAGGGTGATAGCGACTCATAACAAATCGCACAGTTTCTTCTTCAGCTTTTTTTACATCAACCATAACTAAATATTTGCCTTTTTCTAACTCTGGTTTAAAGCGCTCTATTTTATAGTGGTCATGAGCCAGCCCAACCAGGCCTCCTGTCCACGCACCAAACAAGGCAAAAACGGTTGTTAACAGAAGCATAGTAAGGAGGTTTAGGCTGTCAACCACGCTGGTCAACAGTAATATTAGGTTGGCAATCAGCCCTAAAGTAATACCTATCAGAGCACCTTGCTCGCCACGATGGATAATGTCATAACGCTGAAATGGCGTGGCGCCATGCAAGTGGTGGTGATATAAGCCAGCTTCGTCTTTGGTCATGATATGAAAGCGCCAGTCACTTACCCCTTCTTTGTGTAAGTCAGCAGAAATAAGGTCAGCACTATCAATGTTTTCGGTAAGGTAATATAAACGTTTCATAAGCCCTTCCTTTGTTCGTCAATCCCTCGAGTTCACGAAAAGCTTATTAGTAAGTATAAACATCTATAGAGAAAGTGAAGGGCTTAAAAGTGAGTGATGAGATCTTGTTAACAAAGAACCGCTATATTGCAAACTGAGCTAGCAGACTGATGGCGACCCTCCTATGTTTAACTTTATATACCCTCCGCGAGTGACTTTTAGGGTTGGCTATGATTACTAATGTTTTGACGATTTCACTTTCAGATTCGGTGGGCTGGTTTGGGATTCAGGCGGATGTAAAAACATTCACTGCACTGGGGGCCTATAGTACCTCTGTCGTTACTGCAATTACTGCCCATGGAACGGATCTATATACAGAGCTCAGTAATGATATTGTAACTGGTCAGCTGGAAGCTGTTTTAGCAACGACCCCCATCAGCTGTTGTAAAGTTGGCTGGCTAGGAAATGAAACTCTGACACAGAGGATAATAACGTTATTATCTGAGCAACAACAGTTGAAGTGGGTATTTTCACCTGGGTTTGCACTATTGAACAATAAGCATGGGCTGCCCGCAGAAACAGTAAAAAGTATTGTATTTAACTTAATGAAAAAAGCAGACATTACTTGCTTGAACTGTGAGGAGGCTGCTTGGTTGACTGATCAAAAGTACCCTAGTGATTTCCCTGAAATGCAACAATTAGCGTTACAGCTACTGAAACAGGGTAATGGACAATTACTTATTACCGGGGGAAACTGGTCAGATGAGTTTGTTATCGACTGTTATGCTACTACTGAGAGTTGTGTGGAGTTAGCAGCTAAGCAAGATCACATGCCAGTAGTAGGCGCTGGTTGTAGCCTGGCAGCGGCACTTGTCGTTTATTTAAGCAAAGTGCCAGACCAGTTAGATGCCATTCGTTCAGCAAAGTCATGGGTAACTCGTGCTATTCATCACAGCAATGAATTGAGATTTGACACTTCAAAAGGCTCAATTAATCACCTTTTTGACATCCCCGCATAGTCAGTAGAAAGCAGTCCAGGGTAGTATAAGCAGGCTGGTAATAACGAGGCAGGGTGATTAATGATATCTAAAACGCGTAGTATTTTTCGTGGGACTCTAGTGACAATAGCCATTTTATTGCTGTTGATATGCCTTATCATTCCCTGGGCATTGAATATTTGGCTATTACCGACTATTGGTGAGCAGTTTGGGGTGAAGTATTCGGCTTCGAACATTTGGTTAAACCCTATTACAGGTACAGTCACTATTGAGAAAGGCATCATTAAACAGCAGCAGTCTCCTTTTTTTAAATGGCATGAGTTACGTGCTGATATCAGTATGCGACAATTACTCAATCGTCGTATTGTTATCGAACAAATAGCTGTTATTGAGCCAGCTTTGTGGCTGCAACGTGATAAACAAAATGTCTGGAATTTTGAATCATTAACATTACCTGACAATAAAGATGCCGAAACGACGGACCAAAAAACAATAGACTTCGCTATTCAGGAAGCTTTCATAAAAGATGGTCATATTTACTACGGTGCTTACCAAAATGATGCGCCGGTTAATTATCAGTTGAATGACATTAATTTTTTATTAGAAAATTTAACCAGCGACTTTTCACAGTCCTTTAAAACCAAATTGGATTTAGCTGCAGCAAGTGATGGCTTGCTTTCATGGCAAGGCGAAACTGCCTTAATTCCATTGTTGGTTAAAGGGGAGGCTGCAATTCAGCAAATTAATATCCCGGCTATTCTGCAATTATTACCCCTAACGTTACCGGTCAACTTAAAGCAAGGAGAGCTACGTGAGTTTAAAACTGAAATTGAAGTGAAAAAACAACAGAAAAATTTGGCAGTATCATTAGAAAAAATTGTAATTGGTTTAGATAAACTAGACTTAAAATTAGCTAAAAAAGAACAGGCTAAATTGACGGTTGATAACTTTACGCTTAATGATGGTAGCTTTAAGTGGCCTGCTAATCAGTTGAATTTAGGCAAATGGCAGATAGAAAATATAGTTTGGCGAGGAAAACTTGACCAACAGAGGCAGCTAAACTGGGTGACTGCCTTTCAAACTAAGGAAGAAACACAGCCAAAAAATAATACATTGAAAGATACGACGAAAGAAAGTACTACAAAGCTTTGGCAAATTAGTTGGCATCAGGGTGCTATCACAAATAGTCAGCTGAGCTTAAATGACTTGAGTATTCAGCCAGAAGCTAATCATCAGCTAACATTAGCTGAGGTATCAGCAAAGGCGTGGAATAATCAAAAAAAACAACCTTTACAGATAAATGCTAAAGGACAGCTGGCAGCAGGGGGGAAATTTAAGTTATCAAGTGATATTCACTTAAATCCTTTGCAGTTGGAAACTGAAGCTGAACTGGATGAGTTTTTAGTAGATCCTTATCAGAGATATTGGCAACCTTTTTTAGCTGCTGAATTGCAGGGAGCCATTAAAACAAAAGTAAAAGCTAAATGGCAACCAGATAATGAAACAGAGCCGTATCAGATGGCTGGTGATTTTCAATGGGATAATTGGTTATTAAAGGAAACGAAGACCAACAAGTTGATAGGGCAAGGTAAACAGCTGAGCTTACAAGGTATTTCCTTGTTACCAAATAAGCTCAACATTACTGCTATTGCTTTGAACTCACCTAAAGTATTTTTACAAAGAGAACCAGAGCAACAGTGGAATTTCAGTCCCTTATTGCCGCAGGCTAATAAAGCCCAAGCAAAAACTAATAGCAATCAAACAACCTCACAGCAGAATGATACAAAGCCCTGGGAATGGTTTATTGGGGCAATTGAGATTAAAGAGGGTGATTTAGATTTTCGTGATGAAACGGTAACACCTGTAGCAGAACTTAATTTGAGTAAAATTTTTGGAAAAATAAAACAGTTATCAAGTGAAGAGAAAAAGTCTAATTTACAGCTTAGTGCCTTGATTGCTGATTCTGACTTAAAAATAGAAGGTGAACTAATACCACTCAACCCCAGAAAACTAGCATCAATAAAATTTGCAGCAAACAATATGTCTTTACCCATATTTAGTAGCTATGCAGCTAAGTATTTAGGTTATCCAATTAAAAGAGGAAAACTAGGAGCAACACTTTACTATAATGTTAAGGATTTTAGCCTGCAATCTGATAATAAAGTCACTTTAAATAAGCTTAAATTAGGTAATAAAACAGCTAGTAAAGAAGCTGTTGATGCACCGGTTAAACTAGCATTGGCATTGTTAGAAGACAGTAAAGGGAAAATAGCACTTGATGTACCTGTTAAAGGTGACTTTAGCAAGCCAGATGTTAAATATGGTCAACTAGTCGTGGATGCTGTTTTGAAAATATTTAAAAGTATCGCTGCATCACCATTTAATTTATTGGGAGGCCTAGTCGATTTTTCTGGAACAGATGTTAATTTGATTAAGTTCAAACCAGGCAGTTATGAGTTACCTAAGACTGAACAAGAGAAGTTAGTGGCGATAATAAAGCTGCTCAATAAGAGGCCAAATTTGATTCTGGAGGTTGAGGGACAGTTTGATACTGAGCAAGACAAGCCTGGTTTGGCTCAGCAGACTATATTAGACAATATTAAAAAAGATTTGGGTGAAATTGAGAGTATATCTGACAAGCAGAAAAAAAGGTGGTTAATGGCCCAGCTAGATAAAGAGGGAATTATTACTAATGACTCAATGACAATTGAGTTTCTGACACGTTTATATACAGGCACTGTAAAGGTAAAAAATAATTCATTAACTAGTTTGGCCAAGCGAAGAGCAAAAGTGGTTAGCGAGTATATAGTTCGGCAAGGTAATATTAATAAAGAGAGAATATATACCCTTGATGTTAAAGACATAAAAGAAAAGGTTAAAGGAGATGTTTCTACTGTACTAACAATTAATGCCCCCTGATAAATAAAATTTTATTACTGATTAGCCAAAATGCCCCACATAGCATGGGGCATTTTTATGTCTGACAAAATTATTGCTGAACCCTTATTTTCGAAGTTACATAACAACTCGATATAAAGTATGCACTTTTGTATCAGCTTGGACATTTATTCGCAATTTTATTGACACTAAGTTTTAGATGAATGTAATTATAGTTAGCAATATTATTTTCTCAAATAATTAGTTTGCTTCATACTTTATTGTTAAAAAATATTAATAGCTAACTAGTATAAGGCTATTACTAAAAAGTCGGTAGCAAAGGATACTTCTGGGTAATAATAGTGATTCAAGAATACTGTATTTATAGTGTTTATAGCTTTTTCTCACACACTAATGGTATTCATTTCATCCGACTTTATAGTAGGTTGAATGTTTAGGTACAAAGAAGAAAATTTTATGCTATAAAAGTTGTATAATACATATTATAGAGTTGTTATTATTACTAATAAAGGTTGGTGCATGGATGCAGATTCTCACACTGTAAAGCTACCAGAGTCTGTTGATATTAAGCAGATAGAACAGCTTTATAGAGAACTAACAGAACATATTCAGCAAAGAAATTCTCTGGGGATAGATTGTAGTCAGGTTCAATCAATAGACACTGCTGGCTTACAGTTATTACTTGTTTGTCAACAAGAGTTTCTTAAGCAAAGCAAAACGTTTCATATCATTAATGCCTCACCTATAGTTATTGGAACTATAGCTTGAAAATCATAAAGTGACATAGATATTCTCATCAAAAAGCTGGCTATCACTGAGTATTGAGCTATCCAACCTATGCCACATTATAGATTTCTAGCTATATTAAGTCTTTTAGGGATTAACTTGAATCTATTTGAGATGATGGAATTTAGAGAAGTTTAATGACATTGTTACAGTTATTTTAGAGAATGAGTGCTGAGAGTACTTCTGTGCATAAGGTTATTTTTACCTGACGTAGTCAACAGCTGGTTTAAATAGTGGCAGCTGGTTTTAAGTAATAAGGTACTATTATGGTTAAAATATTAACAGCAGATGATTCTATATCAATGCGACAAATGGTGACACTTACCTTAAAGGAAGCTGGCTACGATGTAAAAGCATGTTGTGATGGTCAGGAAGCGTTAAATACTGCGAAACAAGGCTCTTATGATATTATTCTTTCTGATGTCAATATGCCTAATATGAACGGCATTCAGTTGGTATCAGAGTTACGTAAAATGCCAAAATATAAGTTCACTCCTATCTTAATTTTAACGACTGAAGCGGGGGCATCAAAAAAAATGAAGGTAAGCAAGCGGGAGCCACTGGATGGATTGTGAAGCCTTTTGAACCGACTACTTTAATTAAAACGATTAAAAAAGTATTAAATTAGTTTAAATAGACTGAATGGTTCTTTTCTGTAGTGTGATGAAATATCCAAGCTAGGTAAAGTAAATATAAAGTTGGTATTTTATGACAATAAATGTTGAGCAGTTTCAGCAGGTTTTTTTTGATGAATGTACTGAAAATTTAGACATTCTTGAGCAAGGGTTATTAGCACTGGGTAATGCCACTGCAGATGAATAAACAGTTAATCATATTTTTAGGGCTGCGCACTCGATTAAAGGTGGAGCCGCCACCTTTAATCTCATTGATATTGCAGGGATAACCCATGAGTTAGAGTTTATCCTAGATTTTATTCGGGATGGGAGTAAGTGTCTTTTACAGTCAGATATTTCTCCAATGTTAGCTGCAGTTGATGCTGTTCGTAAAATAATTGACATGAGAAAAGGAGGAAATCAAGAGCCTTTAGTAAATCAACAAGCTGTTATAGCTTCTTTACGAGCAATTGTGAATAGTAAAAATCTAGGCAGTGCTGAAGTACAAGCTGATAACTATCATAACTTTGCTGAGCATACGCAGCAGTTCGAAAGCAATGGGGCAAATCACACTCTGCAAACGGGTGGTAAGAGTGAAGATGAACAATTAATTAATAACTGGGAAATTATTTTTATTCCTAGCCAGAATATTTTTTTGACAGGCAATGATCCTATTCGTTTTATTAGAGAGCTGTCTGAATTAGCTGAACTAACAGTGAATACTAATATCAAACAGTTACCCAATTGGGCTTTCTTTGAGCCCGAAGACTGTTATTTGTCATGGCATATTCAGATAAGGGGAATGATAACAAAATCAGATATTCTTGAGGTTTTTGAATGGATAGCTGATGATTGCCAGTTAACAATTTCGCCATTAATAAATAATGAAGATAGATCGATAAATAGTAAAGAGAACAAACAGAGTGATGAACGAGATACATTATTGGATCCTACTGAGCAATTAACTAGACAATCTAGTCAAGTACAACAGTTAACCCCTGTTAAAAAAGAGCAAAGCTTTACTATTAATACAAGTAATCAATCAATCCGGGTTAATGTTGAGAAAATTGATAATTTATTTAATTTGGTGGGAGAGTTGGTGATTACTCAGTCAATGTTGTATGAGTTAGGCATCCTATTTTCTCAGGGTAACCTTGATTGTATTGAGCGACTACAATCAGGCTTTACCCAATTGTTACAAAATACCAAGGAACTGCAAGAAAGTGTAATGCGGATTCGAATGGTACCTATTAGTTTTATTTTTAATCGCTTCCCTCGAATAGTTCATGATTTAGCAAATCAGTTAGGTAAAAAAGTTGACTTAAAAATTGAAGGTGAAGGTACTGAGTTAGATAAAAATGTTATGGAACAGCTGGCAGATCCATTAGTTCACTTGGTTAGGAACTCTTTGGATCATGGTATTGAAGCAATAACTCAACGAATGCAAAACAATAAGTTTGAAACAGGTACTATTAAGCTATCTGAATGCCATCGTGGTGGCAATATTATAATAGAGGTTTACGATGATGGTGCTGGTTTAAATAGACAAGCGATTTTAACTAAAGCAGAAACAAAGGGGCTAATTAAATCGTCTGAACACTTTTCAGATAGCCAAATCTTTGAGCTGATTTTTGAGCCTGGTTTTTCTACTGAAAAAGCAGTAACAGATGTTTCTGGTCGTGGGGTTGGAATGGATGTCGTTAGAAAAAATATCTATAGTTTGGGGGGAAATATTACGGTTGAATCCGAGCAGGGGTTGTTTAGTCGTTTTCAAATTGCGCTGCCACTAACCCTCGCTATTTTAGATGGGCAATTAGTGAAAGTGGGGAGTGAAACTTATGTTATTCCGTTGAATTCTATAGTGGAATCATTACTAATGATACCTGGTGCGATTCAGCAGGTATCTGGTGCTCTTGAAGTATACCGGTTGCGTCAGGAAAATATCCCTGTTATCAGACTGTACCAATTATTGAACCTAACAGCAGCTAACACTGATTTAACCAATGCGCTACTGGTAGTGGTAGAAGTAGATGGAAATAAAATTGGTTTATTAGTTGATGACCTTTTAGCTCAGCAGCAGGTTGTTATTAAAAGTCTTGAAGCTAATTATGATAAAGTAACTGGAATTTCTGGAGCTACAATTTTAGGTGATGGAACGGTTGCACTAATTTTAGATGTTTCTGGGTTAGTAAGATTAGTAACTGATGACCATTGTTTTAAGCCATGTGCAGCTTGATTATGTCAAACTAATTAATAGGTATAATTCATGAATGAAGCTGTAATGGAATATGATGAGCTGTTGGCAACGGATAGCAATACACAACAATTCTTAACTTTCATTTTAGCTGATGAGTTATATGCGGTTGATATTTTGAGTGTACAAGAAATAAGAGGGTGGGAGCAGCCTACTTTGATACCTAATGCACCTGTATATATTAAAGGGGTGATAAATATAAGAGGTATGATTATTCCTGTTATGGACCTTAGGTTACGTTTTAATGTGGGTAACGGAGAATGTATAGCAACGACAGTGGTCATTGTATTGAGTGTGAAACAAGGGGGAGTCAATCGTACGATGGGTGTTGTAGTTGATGCTGTATCTGATGTTGTTAATATATCTGAAAGTGCCTTAAGCAGTGCTTTGCCAGTGAAAGGAGTAATCGCTGCTGATAAAATTAGCGGTATAATTAACATTAAGAAAAAAACAGCAACAGTATTAGCCGTTGAAATGTTGTTTGATTTTAAACCATCTATACCTATCTCGAATGATTTCTAGGGTATTATGTTGTTGTCGCTGACCACCAAAGAAGAGGAAATTCAGTTTATAAGTGATAGTATGGATACCACTCATTAGAGGAATATGCTAGGGTTAACTACCTTCGCCCCTATTATTTATAAATAGATAAACTCATAGAGGCACGTCTTATACATAAAGACTTACGGTAGCTACTTTAATTTACATAAAAGTGTTACTGGAACTTATTGATCAACGATCCAGCTAGCACTGTTTACTTCAATTAGTGCTGTTATTGCTAGCTTCACAGTTGTAAGACATTCATCTAAAAAACATCCGCTTTGGCTATAAGTGGATGTAGTTACAGGAAGCAAAAGCCTGATGAGTAATTTAACTCAAAGCAAGTCTATACAAAATGACCAAGGGTTGTCGTCGGGTTATTTGGATAGTAATGAAGCAGTTGATCGAGAATTTTTATCATTTATTCTTGATGGCAATGAATTTGGTATTGATATTTTAAAAGTTCAGGAAATTAGAGGGTGGACACCTTTACGTGAATTGCCTAACTTACCTACCTTTGTTCACGGCGTGATTGACTTAAGAGGGGAGGTAATTCCTGTTGTTGATATGCGAACTCGAATGGGGTTACAGAAATCTGAATATAGTAATACAACAGTCGTTATTATTATTAAACAGCAAATAGCTGGTTTCTCGGATAGTGTATACAGTGGATTGATTGTTGATGGCGTAGCAGATGTCTATCGTATTACAAAAATTAACTATCGCTCTGTCACTAATCTTTCTTGTTATCAGCAGCATAATTTTATCTCGGGTATGGTATCAGTGGACGATAAAATGATAGCTTAGATAGATTTTTCGAAAATTCTATCTAATACTTAGGAATAATAGAGTTTCAAAGAAATAGCCCCAAGGGGTATGTTTTTCCAGTTAGGTGTAACATATGGTTGTTGATCAATCAACGGCAAACTGTACCAATAAGTTGCCTGGCCAGGAAACGACGAATGAAGTGGAAGTGGTTAAACTACTACCTGGTGAAGTGTATGGTACGAGCCAGCAAGAAGAAATTGTAACAATTATAGGCTCTTGTGTTGCAACCTGTTTGTGGGATCCCATTGCTAAAGTAGGTGGAATGAATCATTTCATGCTACCAGAAACAAAAAAGCAAATAAATGTTTATTCAGTAAATGCTAGCCAGTCTCCAGTACGAATGCTAATGGGGCGTTATGGTAATTTTGCTATGTTTTACTTAATAGAAGCACTATTGGAAAAGGGGGCTCATTTACATCATTTGCAGGCGAAACTTTTTGGTGGAGCAAAAATGATAACCCACATGTCGGATATTGGAAAAATAAATGCTGAATATGCCGTTAACTACTTAAAAGAAGTGGAAATTCCCATTGTTGCATCCCACTTATTTGGTTCTTTTGCTCGTAAAATTACTTTTGAACCTTGGAGTGGTGTTGTCAAAATGAGAGAACTATCTTCTGTGTATCAAATGTAAAAGCTATATTTATAGTTTAGTATGCGATTTGATTTTAAGTTATTTTGTATAAAGGCTTTACAATACCCAAATATATAGAAAACGAATGGTTATTTGGGGCGCTATCGATCGATGATTTCCATTAAATGCTGCTCCTACATTTTCCTAATGTAGTGGTATCCCTCGGTGGTCAGCAACGGCAAAAAAACCTAAAAATTATTCGAGAAGTATATAGTAAATCTGGTAAAAATAATGAAACCTATAAAGGTGATTTGTGTTGATGACTCGCCATCAATGCGTCAATTTTTAAAAGCAGCTTTAGAGCAGGATAATAAAATTCAGGTGGTGGATCTTGCTTCAGACCCCTATGATGCAAGAGAAAAAATTAAGCATCATAATCCCGATGTCATTACGCTTGATGTAAAAATGCCCAAAATGGATGGTCTGACTTTTTTGGATAAAATTATGCAGTTAAGGCCGATGCCAGTGGTGATGGTTTCTTCACAAACGGTGAAAGGGGCAGATGATACTTTTACAGCTTTAGAAAAGGGTGCCTGTGATTATTTGGCAAAACCTTTTGATCCACAATTGCTTGATGAATTTGTTGAGTTACTCATAAGTAAAGTAAAAGCGGCCTCATTAATAAACCTAACAGCCTTAAATAAGAAGCGGGTACAAAAGAAGTCTACTCATAAAGCTCAAATGCGTAGCTATTTGGCTAGGCTGAAAGTACAAAGTCAAATCAAGCTAATTGCTATTGGAGCTTCAACGGGAGGGACTGAAGCGATAAAGCATATTATTATGTCAACGTCATTAAATGGGCCGCCAATTGTTATTACCCAGCACATGCCTCCGATTTTTAGTCGCTCATATGCAGAGCGTTTAGATAAGCTGTTACCTGTGCCTGTTAAGGAGGTTTCAGGCACCACTAAATTAGAGTTTGGTCATATTTATATAGCACCGGGAGATAAACATTTACTTGTCAAAAAAGTGGGCTCATCGCTTCAGGTGGTACTGGATAACTCTCCACCGGTTAATCGTCATAAGCCGTCTGTTGACAGTTTATTTTATTCTGCTGCGGAACAAATTGGTGGTAACTCGCTGGGTATTTTATTAACTGGGATGGGAGTTGATGGAGCAAAAGGGCTATTAGCTATTAAGGAATGTGGTGGGATAACCATTGCTCAAGATAAGGAAACAAGTGTTGTATGGGGCATGCCTGGCACTGCGGTGGGTATAGGGGCAGCAGTTATGACCCTAGGGCTGGATGATATCGCAAAAGAAATAACATCCTTGTACCAACCTTCATTGGTGGTGAATGCATAATCCTATTGTCAATCGCGATTAATCATCAACTCCTATTCCTGCTGCTTTAATAGTTGCTGAAACTGTTGTTTTTTTTCTTCTTGGGATAATTGGGGAATGGTATCAGTCGGTGGGTCACCCAAAGGGGTAGTATCCCAATTGCTACTTGGTTGTGGTAGGGGAGGCAAGCTTGCCAGGTAATCCTCCACAACGGCCAAAGCGTCTAATAAGCCTTGTTGTTGAGGGTGCTCATCATCCAATTCGGCTAGTTTGTTAAGAATATTTTGGGCAATTTGCTCTATACGTTCACGGGGCTCGTTGATGCCCTGAGTTTCAAGCCACTGCTTGGCAGATTTTGCGTTAGTTGTCATAGGGTATAATAAGCTCTTAGTAAACTTAAGTGAGAGCATATGGGAACTGCTAACCAGCCAGAGCATACCACAGATACAACTGACTCACAGCCGATACGGGTATTTATTGGTATACCAATTGCCACAGACTTGGCAGAAACTATTTTCCATTATTACCAGGGAGCTTTTTCTGAGGCCTTCATCAGTAAAAACCTTCGTTGGACCAAACTAGAGCACTTTCATATCACTTTAAAATTTATCGCTGCATTAGATTCTGGAGTGGTTGAGAGCTTGGCTAGTCATTTAACACAGTTAATAGCTGAACAAACCTGTTTTAGTTGCCAGCTGAAAGACCTTCATTGGTTTCCCAATAAAAATAGAGCTCGGTTATTAGCTTTATCAGTAAGTTCTAAAGGTATATTGCCTGCATTGGCGTTGAAGGTTGATCAGTTGTGTCAACAATGGCAGATACCTAAAGAAACCAGGCCATTTAGACCTCATTTAACATTAGCCCGCTTAAAAAAAACTATGCATACAAAAAAAGTATTACCTGTTGGACTTACCCAGTTATTTGAGGTAAATGAGGTGAAGTTGTTTCAGAGTACAGTGGATAACATGGGCTCTCACTATAAAGCACTAGCGACCTTTCCTTTAGCTCATGGCTAGTGGCTCAACTCGCTAGTAAGCCACTGCTCCTGCAGTGTAATCATCATCCAGATCAATGCTGTAGCGAACTTGATAATGCTCAAACTCTGGAATTAACTCATCATAAGAATATTTAAGGTACTTGGCGATGAGAATCGCTCGGTAAATCATTGCAAGTTGGTCATCAGATAGCTGTGAAGCTTGGTCTGTATTGTAAATGCAGCTTTCGATTAGCTGATGGCGCCATTGGGTGGGATTATCTTCGGTGGCTAGAATGTGATCAACTAAAGTGTAAACAAGCTTAATATGATTGCTTTTACTGTCGGCAAATAGTGACTTCATAATACTCAGCCTGGTCCATGGTAAAGGCATCACCCTTTTGGGTATATTTTAAGCATAATGTGAGTCTAGCTATCTTGCCAGTGAGTAACCGATGCAGAATTCAGTACTACACTCTAAACTGTTTCATTAGATTTTCCAGCTCAGCTGTTAGGCGAAACATTTCTTCGCAAGCATCAGCAGAGTCTTCGGCCATTTTAGTGGTATCTTCCGCCACATGATTTATAGCAACAACATTGCGATTAATTTCTTCAGAAACAGCGCTTTGCTCTTCTGCAGCACTGGCAATCTGTTCATTCATTTTGGTTAGGGTTTCGATGGAACCTGCAATAGACTCCAGCGACTTATTAGCCTCACAGGCTAGTTTTACAGTATCTTTTGCTTGATTGCAGCCTTGTGTCATAGCATTGACAGAGTTGTGAGAACCGGACTGTAAACGCTCTATCATTGAGTGGATTTCTTCTGTCGATTGTTGGGTTCGGTTTGCCAGATTGCGCACTTCATCAGCGACGACTGCAAACCCACGTCCTTGCTCACCGGCTCTGGCTGCTTCAATTGCAGCATTGAGTGCTAACAGGTTAGTTTGTTCGGCAATGCCTCTGATGACATCAAGCACACTGCCAATAGCATCGCTTTCTTGCTCCAATTTAACGATGACTGATGTTGAGTCTTCTATTTCCTGGGCTAGTTGGTTGATGCTGGTTTGGGTATTGTGAATTAAGCGAGTTCCTTCATTGGTTTCATGCTCTACTTCATTGGTGGCTTTCGCAGCCTGATTTGCATTTTGTGCAACATCCTGAATGGTTGCAGACATTTCCTGAATAGCAGTAGCAATCTGGTTGATATCTCCTTGTTGGAGGTTGACTCCATTGCAGGTATTTTTGGCAATGTCTAATACGGTGTGGCAACTGGATGAAAGTTTTTCTACTAGTTTGGAAACTTGTTTGACTAAGTCATGAATACGGCTGATAAACAAATTGAACTGTTGAGATACGGAGGCTAATTCATCGTGCCCTTGATCAGGCATACGCTTGGTTAAGTCACCTTCACCAGTGGCAAGATCTGTCATGATTGCTCTTAGCTGGCTAATCCGCCCATTAATGGCTAGGTAAATTAATGCAAGTGCGCCTATACAAAGTAATAAGGCAATAGCTGCACTGGTCACCATTACTTTGGTGGCTTGACTAATATGCTTGGTGACTTGCTGACTGGTTTCTCCTGTATGTTGATTAATGGTCTGACTTAATTGGTGAATAGCAGATAATGCTGGTTGGTCATTAATTTTAACGGAATTATCCAGTTCACTAATTGAGTAATTATTAAGAATAAAACTTTTAATTTGCTTAGCATTGTTAAAATATTGCTCAGCTGTTTCGGCAATAGTTTGCAGTGCAGTTTGTTCTATTGGGGTAAGATGTGGGAGTTGTTGATACTTTCTTATGCTGTCAGAAATATGCTGATAGTTTTGGGATATTTTTGTGTAGTATTTATCTGTTTTTCGCAAAACATAGTTTTTAAAATTATGGATGAGGCCCCCATAACCGAGGTTTTCCTGGATTGCTTCAAGTAGTTTACTTCTCTTGACGGCTTCTTGTTGGTATTTTCCCCAGCTTTGCTCAATAGGGATGATTGCTTGATAGGAGTAAAAGGATGAGCCAATCAAAATGAATGAAAGAATAATAAATAAACAGATGAATTTTTGTTGAACTGATAAGTGAGATAATAAGCCCATAGCTTCATCCTTGAAAAGTGATCAGTTGGTAACTGAAGACCCTCTTTATTATAGTTGGCAGAGCCACATCTGACATTTAGGGGAGTAATAGTTAATAATAACGATTAGAAATTACGCTCAACGGTTATCTAATCATGAGTCTCTTAATTCACAGGGATTCAACTTAGATTGCAAAGGTGTAATCCCTTTTCTTTACAGCTATCTGTTACAGTCCAGCTTCGGATTTTACTCATTGCAACCTTGTTTACATCTAGTTACTATTCGGCGGCTACCCTGACGGGTGGCTAATTGATCGTTTTTTATTTTTCAAGATACTTGCTGCAAATGTATTGTGCTTGGTTGGGTTAAAGCAAAGTGACCAGAGTTATTATCAAAAGTAGCCAACTACAATTTTTCTGTTCCCCTGAGAATACCGATCTCTTTGGGTATTCTTCCTTCTAACTAAAACTTAGCATTTTTCCAATGAGTTGATCTGTTGCGTTAACACCTTAGAAAAGGTGTGAATGGTTATGTGTGAACCAGGCTAAGGCAAGGTGCTGTTTAAGCCAGAAGCAACCATAGACAGATTGGCTTGTAAGTAAGACCTCATTGTTTAAAAAAGTCATTAGGGGTTGTCATGCGTTATTGGTTTTCGAAACGCTCATTGGCAGATACGTTTGCGTTTATCTCATTTGCATTTGTTACTGGGTTGTTTTTTGAAATTGTTGTAACAGGGCTTTCTGTGGAGCAGTCACTGCAATCCCGGTTGGTAAATATCCCAGTTAATATACTAATTGCTTCGCCTTATGGGTTATTTCGCGACTGGATATTTAAGCTATTTAATGCCATAAATGCCTCACAGCTGAAGCGCTCAGCAGTAGATACTTTGGCTTTTGTTTTATTTCATCCGGTTATTTATGGTTTAACTTTGGTGGCTGTGGGTGCAAATGTTGAACAAATAGTTACTGCTTGTAGTGTGTTGATTATTGCATCAATATTTATGGCAAGGCCCTACGGTATTTATTTACAGTTTTGTAGAAACCTGTTCAGAATTGAAGTAATACCTGGTACTGCATCCTAACAAAGGGTGTAGTTTGTTGAGTAACTCTCTTTCAAACAAGCGATTGCAGGCTAAACCCAGCAACAACTACTTATTTTCCCTCCAGTTATAGTTCACACCTAGGACATGCCTATCTAGTTGCTCTCCTGTAAATGGCTTCAAGTCTGTTTGATCAAACCAGCAGAGCTGGGCTCTATTGGTCAACCTTTGCATCTTGTGACTATTTAGTCTAGTTTTGTGCGCCTTTGCTCAGATGTTTGATTTGGGTTGACTATAAGATACTATTGGAAACAAAATGATAATATATGTAACTGAAAGTAAGTTATTGTTATTATCTATATTCCTATTAATTATAGATGGGATGATTTTAAGGGTTGATTATTTTAAGAAGTTATAAATAATAGAAATTGCTGATTATTTGATCAAAAGTCTTTGTTTGGTGCTTTCTAAATTAGCTGGATTTAAGCCAAAGTAAGTCGGGCGTCCACTGTGAAGGTAGAAATCGGGAAAGGTAAAAGAAAGAATTATATTTTTAAAGAAGGCTCCAAAGTAAAACTTAAGGTAAAAAAGAGAAGGGCCAAAGTAACATTTAGGGGTTAAAGTGGACTGTTACAAACAGTTAGGTATGAGCTTCAATTGATAGATGACATTTACAACAGGTAATGCATAAATAGGCGATATATCAGCCATAAAAATTCAGGTCTTAATTGCTTGATATATAGCAGTAACCACTGGAATAGAATACTAACAATAAAAAATGGTTATCTTATGAGTTTGTTTCTTAAAATACTTTATAGCGTTTAAATATTAAACAGAGATGAATGGTAGATAAAGGTTTTATGAATTACCTTATCGCTATGTTGTCGTTGCTTTGCCTATTGTGTAGGGGATATAAATGGCATTACTAGAAGTAAAAAATCTGAAAATTGAATTTCCTTCCCGCTTTGGTGTTGCAACGGCGGTACATGAGGCCAGTTTCTCAGTAGAGCCGGGTGAAGTTGTTGGTTTAGTTGGAGAGAGTGGTGCAGGTAAATCAACCATTGGTAATGCTATTATTGACTTATTAAGCCCACCGGGTCGAGTAGCAGGTGGTGAAGTGTTTTTAAAAGGAGAGAAAATATCACAACTGCCGGCAGATAAAATTCGAGAAATTCGCGGCCAACAAATTGGTTTTATCTTTCAAGATCCAATGACATCACTTAATCCTTTGTTGACTATTGAACAGCAAATGGTTGAGACCATATTGGCAAATAGTAGTATATCAAAGCAGCAAGCTCAGCAAAAAGCGCTAGAAATGCTACAACAGGTGGGTATTCCTGAACCGGAAATTAGAATTAAGCAATATCCTCATCAATTTTCTGGAGGGATGCGGCAGCGAGTTGTTATAGCTATTGCTTTATGTTCTGAGCCTAAATTGATTATTGCAGACGAACCAACAACGGCTCTGGATGTGTCCATTCAAGACCAAATACTGGAGCTGATAAAGTCGTTATGTAAACAACGTCAGGTGGGGTGTATTCTGGTTACCCACGATATGGGGGTTATTGCTAACGTAACTGATCGTGTAGCAGTTATGTACCGCGGTAAAATTGTAGAAATGGGGACGACTGAACAAATTCTAAGCAAACCGTCGCATCCTTATACAAAAAGCTTGATCAGTGCGGTTCCTCGCTCCGATGTAAAATTAGCGCGATTTCCACTAGTTGATTACATCGAAGCAGCAGAAGTTGCTTTTGAAAAAATTGATATCAGTAACCATTGGCTTGGTCAGGGAAATCATTTTGAAGCGACCGATGCAGACCATTTGTTAAAAGTTGATAAGGTTTGCTTAAAGTTTAAAACGCAATCGGCTTTATTAAAGAAAAACTGTAAGTATGTGCAAGCAGCTGATAATGTATCCTTTACGGTAAAAGCAGGGGAAACCTTTGGTCTAGTAGGGGAAAGCGGCAGTGGAAAGTCAACCATTGCACGAATAATTGCTGGACTTTACACACCTGACTCTGGTGTTATCGAATTTGCAGGAAGAGAGCTCACTGGCTTAACAGAAGCACAGCGAAGACCATTTCGTCGTGAATTGCAAATGGTTTTCCAAAACCCTTACTCTTCAATGAATCCCAGAATGTGCATAGCAGATATTATTGCAGAGCCTATTCGATTTCATAAACTGGCATCCTCCAACCAACAAATACAACAGATAGTCGGTGATTTGTTAGAGCACGTTGGCCTTGGTCGTAAAGCGGGTGTTAAGTATCCTCATGAGTTTTCAGGAGGGCAGCGACAAAGAATTTCGATTGCACGAGCATTGGCCACACGCCCGCGATTTTTAATCTGTGATGAACCCACCTCTGCATTGGACGTATCTGTACAGGCGCAAATTCTTAACTTGTTAAAAGATTTGCAGGATGAGTTGTCGCTGACGATGCTGTTTATCAGCCATGATTTACCAGTTATACGTCAAGTGTGTGATCGCATTGGAGTGATGCGCTATGGAAGTTTGGTGGAAGTGGCTGAAACAGAGCAGTTATTTACTAATCCACAACATGAATATACACAACAACTGCTAGATCTAATGCCAAAGTTAACCCAGTTATCCCGAGAAGGGTTGGAGATTGTGGAATCACGAGCTTAATGGTAAAAGTGGTTGGAGTGGTAATAGGTGAATCCTGAGTTACCACGTTACCCAACAAAGGTTTCAGACCAAACTTTTTGTAAAGGGTAAAACGCGATCATTTTGCTGTTAGTTAAAGAGTGGTTTGGGCCACTCTTATAATGCCTGAAGTGGCGATAAGCCAGGCTTGAAGGCAGCAATAATAATCAAATAGGAGATATTAGGGGTAAACTATGAAACGTGGAGTAACCTTACTGGCAAGTGTCGCCTTAGCTGCAACGATGAGTTTTGCGGCGGCGGCTAAGACACTTAAAATGGCCTATGATGCAGACCCAGTCTCACTTGACCCTCATGAGCAGCTTTCAGGTGGTACACTGCAGTTGTCGCATATGATTTTTGATCCATTGGTTCGTTGGAATAAAGACTTAAAAGTAGAAGGTCGTTTAGCTGAACGTTGGGAGCGGATAGACGATAAAACCGTACGCTTTTTCCTGCATAAAGGCGTTAAGTTTCACTCAGGGAATGAACTAACGGCACTGGATGTTAAATGGACCTTTAATCGTTTAAGAACCAGCCCAGACTTTAAAGCGATTTTTGCGCCTTTTGACGCGGTAAAAGTGGTTGACAAATATACTGTCGATTTGGTGACAGCCGAGCCTTATCCATTAACACTTAATGCTGCAACTTATATTTTCCCTATGGATAGTAAGTTCTATACAGGTTTTGATGGTAATAATAAGTCAAAAGATGCTTTGGTAAAACATGGTAATTCTTATGCGTCCACACATGCATCCGGCACAGGTGCATTTATTGTTGAGAAACGCGAGCAAGGAGTTCGGGTTGACTTCAAACGTTTTGATCAATATTGGGATAAAAAATCACCTGGTAATGTTAAGCAAATTGTATTAACACCAATTAAAGAAGCTCCAACTCGAGTTGCAGCATTGTTATCAGGAGATGTTGATTTTATCGCTCCAGTACCACCTACTGATTTAGATCGAATCAAAAAAGACCCTAAAGTAGATTTAGTGACTTTATCGGGTACTCGAATTATCACTTTTCAATTAAACCAACAAAGAGTGGAAGCTTTTAAAAATCCTAAGGTTAGGCAAGCCATTGTTTATGCTATCAATAATGAAGGTATTGCCAAAAAAATCATGAGAGGGTTTGCGACGACTGCTGCTCAGCAAAGTCCAAAAGGTTATTCTGGATTTAATCCAAACCTTAAACCTCGTTATGACTTGAAAAAAGCCAAGCAATTAATGAAGGAGGCAGGTCATGAAAAAGGATTTAGTGTAACAATGATGGCACCGAATAACCGCTATGTGAATGATGCTAAAATTGCTCAGGCTGTGGCAAGTATGCTAGCCAAAATAAATATTAAAGTAGACCTAAAAACAATGCCAAAAGCACAATACTGGGCAGAGTTTGATAAACGTGCTGCGGATATAATGATGATAGGCTGGCATTCAGATACAGAAGACTCGGCTAATTTCACTGAGTTTTTATTGATGTGTCCTGATAAGGAAACAGGTTTCGGTCAATATAATAGCGGCAACTATTGCAATCCAGCGGTTGACAAATTAGTGATTGCCAGTGGTAAGGAAACTAACTCAGAAAAACGGGCTGCAATGCTGCAAAAAGTTGAGCAAATGCTTTATGATGACGCAGCATTCGTACCTCTACATTGGCAGGATTTGGCTTGGGCGGCTAAGAAGAATGTTAAAATTGAGCCAATTTTGAATGTTATGAATTTCCCTTATCTGGGTGATCTAGTCATTGAATAATGATACCCCTCTAGTGCTGTGCCCTTTTTGATAGGGCCAGCACCAACTAGTAGCGCCTTGCTACTCGCTACTTACTTAAATAATGGTTTTAAAGCATGATTGCATTTTTAGCTAAGCGGCTATTGCAAGCGTTAGTAGTAATGCTTGTATTAAGTTTAATTGGGTTTGCTATTCAGGATAATTTAGGTGACCCATTAAGAGAAATGGTTGGCCAATCTGTTTCTGAACAGGAACGGGAAGCTTTAAAAGATAAGTTAGGCTTAAATGATCCCTTTTTAGAGCAATATTGGCGCTTTTTGAAAAAAGCGGTGAAAGGTGATTTGGGGACTTCCTATTTTTTTAAAGAGCCTGCACTTGAAGTAATTTTAAAGAAATTGCCAGCTACCTTGGAACTTGTATTTGGTGCTACTTTAATTATTGTTTTCTTATCAATCCCATTAGGTGTTTATGCCGCAATTAAGCCCAATAGTTTTTTTACAAAAGCAATTATGGGATTCAGTATTATTGGTATTTCAGTTCCTGTTTTCCTGACTGCTATTATGTTGGTTTATATATTTGCGATTGAATTAAATTGGATGCCTTCATTTGGTCGGGGTGAGGTTGTCCATATCATGGGTTATTGGGAAACAGGTTTTCTGACGTGGGATGGTTTATTACATTTGGTGTTGCCTAGTATTGCGTTAGCTAGCATTATGCTGCCTCTATTTATTCGTTTAATTCGCTCGGAAATGCTGGAAGTGTTGCATGCCGAATATGTACGGTTTGCCTGGGCTAAAGGATTAGCGAAATACCGTGTTTGGTTTATTCATGCCTTGAAAAATACTCTATTGCCAGTGGTTACTGTTGGTGGTGTGCAAATAGGCACCATGGTGGCATACACAATTCTTACCGAAACTGTTTTCCAATGGCCGGGAATGGGCTTTATGTTTTTGGAAGCTATTAATCGTGCCGATATCCCCTTAATTCAGGCTTATTTGATAGTTGTAGGGCTAATTTTTGTTATCACCAATACTATTGTTGACCTTATCTATGGGCTGATTGATCCTACAGTGAATGTAGCAGGAGGTAGTAAATGAGCACGTCAACATCAGCCTGGCAGCAATTTAAAAACTCTGATCTGCTTTACTATTTTAAAAAAGATAAAGTTGCAATTGGTTCCGCAATCATATTCTTTATAATGGTGCTTGCTGCTGTAATGGCACCATTAATTGCTCCCTTTAACCCTTATGATTTAGCAAGTATTGACGTCATGGACTCCACGTTACCACCTGTATGGCAGGAGGGTGAGGCCGATGAACGATTTTTGTTGGGTACAGATAACCAAGGGCGGGATATGTTGAGTACTATTTTATATGGTACTCGCACCTCACTAATTATTGGGCTCTTTGCCGTATTATTACAATCAGTGTTAGGCATTGCCATAGGGCTTGCAGCAGGTTACTACGGAGGTCGGTTAGAAAGTTTTCTAATGCGTTTGGCAGATGTGCAATTATCTTTTTCAACACTGATGGTTGCAATTGTAGTGTCCACTTTCTTTCAGGCCCAATTGGGTACAGAAACGTTTCATGAAGTAGCAATTTATTTGTTAGTACTTATTATTGGTATTTCTGAGTGGCCTCAGTTTGCTCGTACCATTCGGGCTTCGGTATTAGCTGAAAAAGAAAAAGAGTATGTTCAGGCCGCCCAAGTAATGGGTTTTGGTGGACTACGTATTATGGTGAGACATATTTTGCCTAACTGTTTACCGCCTATCTTTGTTATTGCCACTGTACAAGTAGCCAATGCTATTATGAGTGAAGCAGCGCTTTCATTCCTAGGGTTAGGAATGCCAGAAACGACTCCTTCGTTGGGCTCATTAATCCGTAGTGGTTTTGAATATTTATTAAGTGGCTCCTGGTGGATCACTGTTATTCCAGGCCTTGTGTTAGTAGTTTTAGTGCTAACAATTAATTTACTGGGTGATTGGCTCAGAGATGTATTAAATCCTAAGCTGTATAAAGAAATCTAACAGAAATATTTCTTAAGCTTATATTGAAGGCGCTACAGTTACTATACTGTGGCGCCTTTTTGTTTTTTTTATTACTTATTTTTTAAGCTTGCTTTTAGAGCATTACCAATTTTTTTTGGCTATAAATAATATTGAGGGAAGGCGTTTCCTTGTTTGAGAATAACGAGAGTGGGGAGTATATTTTATATATAGCACTAACTCTCGCAGGGAGGCTGAATGCAAAACTCAATATGGCTAGTGGCAGTGGCAAATTTTGCGTTATTGCTGATGATCTTGGTAATAGTGCTTGGTTGGCAGTTAGTTAAATTCAAAAGAATAGCGAGATTTCAAACTAAATCCTCTGAGAATAGTCAGCTTAATTATATTGAAGCTTGTATAAATGAAGCACAACATAGTTTAGATCGAGTGGGAGAAGTCAGCTTTAGTGACATATTGCAGCAACGAATTACCAAACGACATATTCTTGCCTTTCGAAAACAAGTCATGTTGGCAGAACAAAAGGGCTTTGCTGATATTGATCAAAATCAATCTATTTCAAGTAAAACAGAGGATTTAATCTTTCAAGCTTATAATCAGCTTTTATGTCAGCTACAAGAGAGTTTTAATACGATTGTTGATAAACAGCAATTTGGTTTTCATGATCATTTGATTAAGCAAGTAGAAACAACAACTCAACAAGAACGTTTTTATGGGCAAGTGGGTCTTGATGAAGTTGCTATTGCCCATTTGTCTCGTCAGGCAGTATTAGCATTGCGAAAAGCACTATTTTCATTAGAAGCTGGCTTGTTAAAAACAGAGTTTACCACAAGTCAGTTTTATGAAGAGCTTTTTAATCAGTATCGAGCCTTGTTTCAAAATGTTGCTCTACCTGAAAAGTTACTTGTTGCGGGTGAAAATGAGTATGGGAATAACTATACAAAGCTTGTAATAGAGCAATACAAAAAAGAACTACAGTGTTGTAATAAAAGGATGAAGCAGCAGGAGCAATTGCTTGCGCTGAATAAAACTGAAATTAATAATTGTATACAGAAAGGGCTTTCAGGTAATGATGCCAAGCAAATGGAAAGAGTAGCTGAATATAATGAATTATTAGAAGCCTCGCGATATCAGCTTGATAAGTTTAAAGAAGAGGTAAAAGAAAAGGATACCACAATTGTTCATTTGAAAATGAAAAGCAATCGATTGCAACAGAATACTGAGCATATTTTGAAAGATGCGTTACAGGATGATGTATCTATGAGAAAAATGCAACAAGATTTTTGTGATGAAATAACAAAGCTTAAACTGGAAATAGGTGAGCTCAGATCAGAAAAGAAAAATATAGAGCTCAAGCTAAAAGATAAAGATGCCTTGGCTGCTCGTTCTGCTCCTTAAATAAGCGGTAATCAATTAGCTCATTTGAGGAGCAAGTTGTAGTGAAAATTCTTTATAAAGCGTATATTTTAATTTTTCATGATTTTATAACAAGGTTCATAATGGCTGCCAGGCAGTTTCATGCGGTGTTGTTCAACAAAAGACTGCAGTAGCTGGTCGATGTCAGCCATTAATTCAGGGTCACCTGTTAATTCAAAAGGGCCATGTTCTTCTATAGCTTTAATACCTACTTCCTTAACATTGCCAGCAACAATACCTGACATTGCCCGTCTAAGGTTTGCTGCTAACATATAAGTTGGCTGGTCTTTAGTTAATTTTAGTGCGGCCATTTCTTGATGAGTTGGCTCAAAGGGAAGTTGAAACTCATGATCAATAGTGAGTAACCAATTAAAATGATAGGCGTCACCTGTTTGTTTACGAAATTTAGAAATTTCTTCAAGTCCTTGTTTCATTTCCTTAGCAACCGCAGGTGGATTTTCAATAATTATTTTATAACGACGCTGTGCTTTTGGGCCTAACGTTTTTCCAATAAAATTATCTATTTGTTTGAAATATTCTTTTGACTTGTCTGGACCTGTAAAAATTAGAGGAAATGGTATATGTTGGTTTTTAGGGTGCAGCAAAATACCTAAAATATATAGGATTTCTTCACAAGTGCCTGGCCCACCAGGAAATACGACAATCCCATGGCCAAACCGAACAAACGCTTCCAGACGCTTTTCTATGTCTGGCATAATGATGAGTTCGTTCACTATGGGATTAGGTGATTCAGCGGCAATAATCCCTGGCTCTGTTATGCCAATAAAACGGCTATCACTCGTGCGTTGTTTGGCATGACCAATTGTAGCTCCCTTCATAGGACCTTTCATTGCTCCTGGGCCACACCCGGTACAAATATGGTAACCTCTCAGGCCAAGCTGGTAACCTACACGTTTAGTATATTTATATTCGTAGTCAGAAATAGAGTGTCCTCCCCAGCATACGACGATGTTTGGCAGGACTTTAGGGACAAATGCTCTGGCATGACGGAGCATATGGAAAACCATATTACTAATATCGTCTGATTTATTAATGTCAAATTGATTGCCTGCAGTGACTTCATTCGCTACATAAAGAATGTCTCTTACCACTGAAAAAAGGTTTTGGCGAATACCTTTTATCAACTTACCATCAACAAACGCATCTGCGGGGGCGTTAATCAATTCCAGTTTAAGGCCTCGGTGTTCCTGAATAATGCGAATATCAAAGCTTTTATGTTGTTCAAGAATTTTGTAAGGGTTGTCAGAGTGTTCGTCACAGTTTAGTGCGGCTAAGGCGCATTGACGGAATAGTTTATAGAGTCCACCCAGGGTAGTATCTTGTAACTTGCTGACTTCACTGCTTGACAGCACATTCATCGTTCCTATTGGACTAACGATGGTCGAAATTAACTCTTCCTGCTTCATGTTATAACGTTACCTTTTGTTTACTGAGTTTCCTTTGATATAGCATAACAAGGACAGGGTTGGTTGTTTGATAAATTTGTTGGCTCTCTGGACTTTGTTGGGAGCAATTGACGGTATTGGGAGTGATAGGTGAGCATAGTTAAGATCGTGCTGTGGGAACGTTATTTGGACTGGAGCCAGACAGGTAGCTTGTGTTTTTTTATGCCGCTGGATATGGTGTTGGCTTGGTTAAGTGAAGATCGTTAGCAGTGCATGATATTTAAAGGAGTTGCTTTATGTTTACTGGAATAGTCGCTTGTACATTACCTGTTGCAAATATTGAAAAAAAACATCAGTTATATCGGTTTTCGTTTCAATTTCCTGAATCGTTATTAGTGGGCCTAACACTGGGAGCAAGTGTTGCCATTAATGGGGCTTGTTTGACTGTCACAGCAATAGAAGGTGATGTGGTCAGCTTTGACGCTATGATGGAAACCCTGCGGATCACCAACTTAGTGAATTTAAATGTAGGTGATCAGGTAAATCTTGAGCGTGCTGCACGGTTTGGCGATGAAATTGGTGGGCATCTCTTATCTGGGCATATCCATGCTATGGCGGAGGTCATTGCTACTGAATCACCAGAAAATAATAAAAAAGTGACCTTCAAAGTGCCAACTGAGTTGCAGGATTATTTATTTGAAAAAGGTTATGTAGCGCTAAATGGAGTTAGTCTGACTTTATCTGAATTAAATCAAGATAGTTTTAGTGTTTATTTTATCCCTGAAACTTTGCGGGTAACTACTTTTGGTCAGGTTGAAGTGGGTGATCAAGTCAATTTGGAAGTGGACAGTCAAACCCAGGCAGTTGTGGATACCGTCAAACGGATCAATGTGAAAAAACAATATACTGATAAGGCTAATCGGTGATGCATCCAACGTTGTATTCCTATCTATATACAGGATGCAACGAAGATAATAGAGTGAAGGGCACCTCTAAAAAAAGTAACTTTTTGAGATGCCCTTAAATTATTTACGCATCAAATTCAGTAATCGATCAGGGTAATCAGTGATAATCCCATCAGCCCCGTTTGCAATTAATGAGAGCATCATGTCTGGGTCGTTAATCGTCCACACTTGCACTTGCAACATGCGATCATGAGCTGCTCTAATGAATGACGGTGTAGCAACTTCGATCTTGCCATCTTGCTTGGGAATTTGTAGAGCACTGGCAGCAGGGCTAAGTAAGTCAGTTAGCCCTAGCCGCTCAGCAGCAAATAGTAGCTTGACCTCATTAGGGCTAGCAGAGGTAGCAATTTCCGGACACACTTGTCTAAAGCGTTTTAATACTTCAGGGTAGAAAGAGCCGATAATGATGTGATCTTCTTTTTTTGCCGCCTGAATTGCCTGGCAGACAGCTCGCTCGATTGCTGGTTGAGCCTGTTTTATTTCGACAATCATTTTTTGCGCTGGAAAGTTTTCAAGTACTTCCTGAAATGTCGGTATAACAATGTCTTTGCCACGAAAGGGAAAGCTCTTATTATCTTTGGTCCAGTTGAAGCCAGCGTCTAGTTTCTTTGCTTCTGCTAAGGTAAAGCTATTTATGGGGCCTTCACCATTGGTGGTACGATCAACATATTCATCGTGTAATACTACGAGCTGTCCGTCTTTGGTTTGACGGATATCAAGCTCCAGCATATCTACACCCAGCTTTACAGCTTTCTGAAAGGCATATAAGGTATTTTCAGGCCACAATCCTCTTCCGCCACGATGAGCAATCACAGCAGGTGTCGGTAAATCATCATAAACAGGGTAATGAGGGGCGGATTTGGCGGTAGCTTTTAGAACCCAATAGCCACCAATAGCTAAAATGGAAGTGCTTACTACGCCTAGCAGAATCGCTTTTTTTATCATTTAAAACATTCTCGTTTAATTATATTAGGCTATTTATTGCGGTACTCATGCGTCCTGATAGGAACAATATCATAACTCCCAGGCTTGACATATATGCTATCCCACCTAGTAACTAACAGACTGGAAGTACACTTGCTTTCAGTTATTAACCTGATGGTTTATGACTAAAGCTCACTGATACTTTTGACTTGGTCTTTGTTAATTGAACGGTTTTTTCCATTGACCCCTTCATATTCATAAAAGCCAGTGGAGCGATTATATTCTGGCTGATCCAGGGTTTCGATCTCGGAACCATCGATTAACAAAATCCGGTGAGGCGTGCTACAGCCTGCTATTACGGCCAAGGTACTTATAAGCAGCCACTTACTCATAAAGTTGCCCTCTCTTCTTACAAATAGTTATTTCACTTAGTTCTGTTAAGTTAGACAGCAGGAATCATTCAGAGTATGCAATGAGTAGAGTAGCAAGAGATCTTTAGGAACCTTAGCTTACTCTCTACTTTCATTAGTTGAACGGTATTGATCATCTATTTTGCTGATGAATAACCATAATTTTCTAGCTAAATGTATGGTGACACTTTTAAATCATCCCTATTTTTTCAACCACTCAGTAAGAGTCTTATTTATTATTTTTGTGAAGGGTTAACTAGGCAGAACCTGTCGGTCTTAATTAAGTGGTAATAATCAAGCATGTTATTTTAAGCGGTTAAAAAGTTGATTAGCAATAATAGCACGGGGTGGTATAGCCCTTGTTGGGTTTGCCTCTCTTTGGGAATCAAGGTACATTAACAACATTTGTCTGGGGGTAAAAGACATAGCGTTATATTTAGCCAAAGCGAAGGGTTGATCATCGTAAGGGTATAACGGCTATTAATATATACGGCGATACTAGTATAGACAGGACATATCATAACAGCGTGATAATAATAGCGTGTCTATAGCCAACAAAAGGTGTGCTGAAAAAGGCACATAAAAAATAAAGTTGCCCCAAATAACGACTAGTTTGCCAATAAAAACTGATAACCATAAGGAAACGCATAATGTCCGAGTTGCTTAATGAAGGGCTGAATTTAATGCTGTTTGGCATGGGCTTTGTGTTTGTATTTTTGACGTTACTTATTTTTGCTACTGCTTTGATGTCTCGTTTGATATCGAAGTTTGGTGAAGAGGAAGTGATTCCTGTTTCTCAAGCCGCTCCTAGTTCAACTGTGGCAGATAAACAACAAGATGAACAGCTTGTTGCGGTGATTAGTGCTGCCATAAAACAATATCGTAGCCGTCACCGTTAGTATTTAAGGATTTTTAATTAGCAAGCGAAAAGGCCAAAATGCCATGACTGAGAACAAAAAACCATTAGGTATTACCGATGTAGTGTTGCGAGATGCACATCAGTCTTTATTTGCCACCCGGCTGCGGTTGGATGATATGTTGCCAATTGCAGAGAAGCTCGACAAAGTGGGCTTTTGGTCGGTTGAATCGTGGGGGGGAGCAACTTTTGATGCTTGTATTCGATTTTTAGGGGAAGACCCTTGGGAGCGAATTAGACAGCTAAAAAAAGCCATGCCAAATACTCAGCAGCAAATGTTGTTGCGGGGACAAAACCTATTAGGTTATCGCCATTATGCTGATGATGTTGTAGAACGTTTTGTTGAACGCGCAGCTTATAACGGGGTTGATGTGTTTCGGGTCTTTGATGCAATGAACGACCCACGCAATTTAGCTACAGCGCTCAAAGCAGTAAAAAAACAGGGCAAACATGCACAAGGAACAATTTCTTATACAACAAGCCCTGTGCATACCATTGATATGTGGGTGGACTTGGCGAAACAGATAGAAGATATGGGGGCCGACTCTGTTGCTATTAAAGATATGGCAGGGATTCTTACGCCTTATGATGGCTATGAGCTAGTAAGTCGATTGAAGAAGAGCTTGTCAATTCCAGTACATATGCAGTGCCATGCGACGGCGGGTTTGTCTTCAATGACAGCGCTCAAAGCAATTGAGGCCGGAATAGATAATATAGATACCGCAATTTCTTCAATGAGTATGACTTATGGGCATTCTCCAACTGAGTCGATAGTTGCTGCTTTACAAGGCACTAAACGTGAAACAGGTTTAGACCTGCGCTTACTTGAGGAAATCGCTGCCTATTTCCGCGTTGTTAGGAAGAAATACGCCAAGTTTGAAGGAGCACTTCGCGGTGTTGATTCACGCATTTTGATCGCGCAAGTGCCTGGTGGCATGCTAACTAACATGGAAAACCAGTTAAAAGAGCAGGGTGCTCAGGATAAATTTGATGAAGTGTTAAAAGAAATTCCTGCGGTCAGAGAAGACTTGGGATATATCCCCTTAGTGACGCCAACCTCACAAATTGTGGGCACTCAAGCAGTACTTAATGTGCTGACCGGGGAGCGTTATAAGTCTATTTCCAAAGAAACGGCAGCTATCTTAAAAGGCGAATACGGAGCAGCACCGGCTGGATTTAATAAAGAGCTGCAACAAAAAGTGTTGGAGGGGGACGAACCCATCACCTGTCGTCCAGCGGATTTGCTCAAGCCTGAAGTAGAAAAGTTGACCCAAGAGTTAACCCAGCTGGCCAAAGAAAAAAGCTTTTCACTGGCAAAAGATAGCGTTGATGACGTCTTAACTTACGCGTTGTTTCCGCAGGTGGGACTTAAATTTTTACAAAATCGCGGCAATCCTGATGCCTTCGAGCCTGCTCCAACTGGACAAGAAGTGTCAGCAACGAAAGCTTCGCCTAAGCTAGCTGCTGCACCAGGTGGGATCGA
The DNA here is from genome assembly GCF_011009015.1 of Spartinivicinus ruber. Lineage (NCBI taxonomy): Bacteria > Pseudomonadati > Pseudomonadota > Gammaproteobacteria > Oceanospirillales > Zooshikellaceae > Spartinivicinus > Spartinivicinus ruber. Next base: position 4,553,735 of record NZ_CP048878.1, on the reverse strand, counting down.
AGTGTATACCGTTAAAGTGAACGGTCAGGCCTATGTGGTTGAAGTATCTGAGGGAGGAGAAGTCGCAGCTATTGCGCCAACTACACCAACAGTCCCTGTAGCCCCTACCACAGCTGGATCAGATGATGGTGAACCATTGTTAGCACCTTTGGCTGGGAATATTTGGAAAGTTCATGTTACACCGGGGCAATCAGTTCAAGAAGGTGACGTGCTGATTATTTTAGAAGCAATGAAAATGGAAACTGAAATACGTGCGCCAAGTGCAGGTAAGGTCACCGCTGTCATGGTTAAAGATGGTGATGCTGTAGCTGTGGGTGATGTATTACTCAAGCTGTCGTAAGGGTGTAGCTGAATGGATAAACTTCTTCTTCTATGGCAGGGCTCAGGGTTGGCGAATCTTGGGTTTGGCCAATTTGCCATGATTGTTATCGGATTCGTATTGCTGTTTTTAGCAATACGAAAAAACTTTGAGCCTTTGTTATTAGTGCCTATTGGATTTGGCGGTATTCTAGCGAATATTCCAGAAGCGGGTTTGGCCTATTCTGCTGTCGAGCAGGCGCTTCACCAAGCAACCAATATGATGGCAAATGGCGCCAAGCAGGTAGAGGCGCTGGTTATTGTCAATAAAATTGCGGCTGCATTAGAGCAGTCTGGGTTAACTGATCCAGAAATGGTTTTAAAAGCTTATTATAATGCAGCACCTACCTTACAGTCGGCTGCAGCAGGTATTGCTAGTAATTTAGGCTATAACAATGGTGTTTTATACCAGTTTTACTCAGTGGGCATTGCCAGTGGTGTCTTTCCTCTAGTCATTTTTATGGGGGTAGGGGCGATGACGGATTTTGGACCGTTACTGGCTAACCCTAAAACCTTATTTTTAGGTGCCGCAGCCCAGTTTGGTATTTTTGCCACCATAATGGGGGCGTTAGGATTGACGCATCTCGGCTGGATGGACTTCTCGCTGGCAGATGCAGCTGCCATTGGTATTATTGGAGGAGCTGATGGACCAACGGCAATTTATGTTTCCAGTATTTTGGCACCTCATTTATTAGGTGCTATTGCTGTAGCAGCTTACTCTTATATGGCACTAGTACCGCTGATACAACCACCGATCATGCGTGCGTTAACCTCCAAGCATGAGCGTGAAATAAAAATGGTGCAGTTACGCCATGTTTCCAAGCGCGAAAAAATAATCTTCCCATTAGTGCTATTGGTATTGGTTGCATTGTTATTACCAGATGCAGCACCACTACTCGGGATGTTTTGTTTTGGTAACTTGATGCGTGAGTGTGGTGTAGTTGATCGATTAAGTGATACGGCACAAAATGCCCTAATTAATACCGTTACCATATTTTTAGGCTTGTCAGTTGGCTCTAAATTAGTTGCCGACAAGTTTTTACAAGCAGAAACTTTAGGTATTTTAGGTTTGGGGGTTGTTGCCTTTTGTATTGGTACGGCTGCAGGGGTATTGATGGCGAAATTAATGAATAAATTATCAAAAACGCCAATTAATCCACTTATTGGTTCCGCAGGTGTGTCGGCAGTACCAATGGCTGCGCGGGTTTCTAATAAGCTTGGCTTGGAAGCAAACCCCCAAAACTTTTTGTTAATGCATGCAATGGGGCCTAATGTGGCGGGTGTTATTGGCTCTGCAGTTGCTGCGGGGGTCATGATTAAATATGTTTCTGGCTAAGCCTTAAATAATTAATCGCCACTTAAAAATCGCTTAAATGAATAATTTAAGCGATTTTTTATTTTTAAATAGTTAGCTTTTAGGAAAAATCACTAATTATTTGTACGGTTTGGTGCGAAGGGCATGCTGATTGCAAAAAAATGGAGTGGGTCTGGTGAAGCTGGAAGAGCTAAGGTGGGATATTTGATAGTAAAGGAGGTATCTCAGCTAAGATACCTCTAATAACTTGTAATGGCGTAGCTAGCTAGCAGTTTTATTTATGCGTCAAACTGTTGCTGGGAGTCTTGAGGATACCGATATTGACGACGCTTTTTATAAACGACTTTAGGGGCGGCCTGGTTGTGTCTTGAGTTAGCCTCTCCCGCTTCATAAGAAGGCTGAGATTGCTGATTATAATGGTTTGGCTGTTGTTGTCTGGCCCGGTTCTGTCTGAATGGGTGACCAGTACCTTTGCTGTTGTAGCCAGTATTATTATAATTAGGCTTATTGTGATTATTTAGCGAACGTTGGTGCTGCTGTTCATCCTGATGGTAGCTAGGCTGAAATTCGCCTTCTTGATTATCGCGCTGATTCTGCATATTGTGGCGCATGCGGTAAGGGTGGCCATGGGTCTTACGCTGCTGGCGATGCTCTGGCTTTGGTTGAGGCTCAGGTGGCTTTTGCCCAGTGAACTGTTCATAAACGGTGGTATAGAGATACTTGGCCATTACATACTCCTCAATGACTAAATTATTCTGTATTTATTCTTGGTTGCTAAATAATAAAAACTGAGCTGACAGGGTAAATAGGTATGATTACGTAACAGGCGCTTTTTCCATTTAATAACAACTTCAACATTGTTGATAAACTGCAATAAAGTTAATTTAATCGACTATTACAGAATAAAGCTTGTACAGAAAGTGATTCATTTAGGGGTTTTTACTTATTCGAGCTTAACAATAACCTTATAAACTAGCCCGTTAGACCCCTAGTCAAGCGAGTGCCGCATTCTAATGCAAAAGCTAACCTGTAGCAAGAGGATTGTGAACTGGTTTGTTATTTGAAGCGGTGATGTTGTAAAAATGATATGCACTATATTGAACTATATAAAGAATTTTTCTCCAACGTTTGCGAGCTAATAGTTAGGCTTCTGGATTTGTAATTGCAGGAAGATTGGAGTCGCTATTGATTTTTAAGTTTCCAGACACTGGCTGGATACCTGTAATTAACCACTGGCTGTTATCTTGTTGCTGGTTTTCCAGGTGCCAAACTTCACTGTAGGCTTCAACTTCTTTACTGGCTTTTGGTTTTGACCAACCATGGAACTTAACTGTAATCATTGCAAGTTCACCTAAATTGCGGGCGCTGGTAATGTCAGCAAAAACGGTCAATAAGTCTATTGTTGTTTGTTCGGTTTGGCTTGGCAGAGACAAACTTAATCGCTCAAATAGTTCTGGCGTTGTATAGTGCTTTAAAGTTTGTTGATCGCCTGCTAGCCATGCTAAGTGAACGCGTTTAAATAACTCTTTTGCCTGCTCTAAAAATAATTCTGGTTGTAAGCCTTCGGGCAGGTCAAATTGAGCATAGTGGGCAGCTAAATCTGATGTTTGGTCAACTGTTGAGGTGTTGGTTTTTGCAGCTTCTTCTGGTGTTTTGCTATTAACCTGTGGTGTTGAGGTAGTTATAGTTTTGTTTTTGAAACCTAGGTGAAAAGGGATAGTTCTGTCATTTACGGGCTCGGGTGCTGTTGATTCTGTTGTTGTAGTGATGTCTTGTTGAATACTTGTTGAAAGTGAAGCTAATGCCTCATCATCAATAACTGGCTCTGGCCTTGCTTTAAGGTAACGCTTTAGCTGATCAGACCGATACTTTAATAAAAATGCTAAGCCTACAGTGAGCAGGGTTAATACTAGAATATCGGCAACACGGAGATTATGGAATGGCGTTTTTAATAGTAGACTGGTTAATAAACCACCAGTAAATGGTTGAAAACCATCTGTGTGAGTAATATTCGCATTGGCACTAGCATAGCTGTTTAAAGCTGCTGTGCTTGATAAGGTGAGAATAGTGAGAAGCTTGACGATACGGTGTTTCAATTTGAACTTCCTGTGAATAGCTTTTTGTTAACTACTTGCTTATTTAAGTTGGAATTAGTTAAAAGTAGCATGCAATGTATGTCGTTTATTTAGCAAGGGTAGTTTAAAGCTATTTTAAAAGGAGTATTTAGAATAAACAGTGAATTATTCTGCAGAACCTTAGTTACAGAGGATTTAACTGCACGCGTAGTATATTAAAGGCAAACAAAAGATGAGAGCTCATCAGGCATAAAAGTTGTCAAAGTAAAGAGCTAATAAGTTTAATGTATGCCTAATAATAGGGTGATGTATTTCAAATTGTTGTAAGTGGTGCTGGGTTTCTTCACAGACCGTTAACCGGTTGGCAGATTCCAATAAGGCATGCGCTTTATATTTTTGCTTAATTGGTTACACAAATTTAGTTCTTAATATATTTCAGTCGGCTAATGTTGAGTTTTTTCTTACTGTCAAATTAACTCAAAAATATTTAATGCTGATTGACTCAAATTAGTTGTTTGGCAAGTTAATTGATTGTGGTGGCTGGCTAGTTGGAGTAACTGAGAAGTTATATTACTAAATAGCTATATTCAACTAAGTAACGAGGCAAATAACTGATCGAAACCAGTAGCTGGACTAGAAAATGATAGCCCGCATCTTTTAGTTAATTGCTAGCTGGTGAATAACTAAAACCAACAAAGCCATAGTCTCAATCCTACGCCCTTACTTTTATAGTAAGGGTTTTTTATTTTTTAGTTGTATCTTTTCCTCGCCATATTTTAATTGATTTTTTGATTGAATTTTGATCGCTTTCTGTCGCCAGTTTGATTTGTTGCCCATTTAGTTTAATTGTGGCTAATTCATAAAATGGTATTGCTTAATTCATCATGTTATGACTAATTGCTTTATCATAAAAATCAGTGATATTACCCCTTTTAAACTATGCTTGATCAGTATAAGGTTGCCTTTTGATTTTGACGGCTTTTTCTAAGTTGAAGGCTATACTTATATGGTTGATTATTGTCAGACAATGTTTAGGCGAGGGTAGTAATGAAGTCTGTAGATCAAATCACTGCCTTTTATGTTGATGCATTAGTGGAAGGCAAAGGGGACTTTTCAGCAAGGGCAAAATCGCTGGGCCACGAGTTTTATCAAAGTATTCAAAAAGGGTTGCTTTATTGGTTGGCGGCTATTGTTGCCTCAGCCTTATTGCTGGAAAGCAGTAATGCCATTCTAGTCACCATTTTATTATCAGCAATTGTGATTGGTTGGTATCTGCGCAAAGATTACTTGCAACTCAAGCAGGCCTTTAATACTGAATGTTACTCTGCCATTTTACCTAAAGTAGTCCAGTTTACTGATGACTCCTTGGAATACCGTGCTAATCAAGGGATAACTCGTCATGTATTCCAGGATAGTAAGGTAGTTCCGGGTGCTTTTGTTCGCTATCAAGGTCAAGACTATATTACGGGCAAGTGGGAAGGTGTTCATTTTGAAATGTCAGATATTTATGCGGCGGTGGAGCGGAAAGGTATTTTTCATTTCTTGCAAACAGCATTTCATGGGGTTTGTGTCATTATTGATAACGAAAAAAACTTTCCGGGACATTTAGTCATACGGCCTAAGCCAAGTTTCTTGGATGAAGAAGAACGTCAGGAATATGAGGCTTTTTATAAGTGTTTTAATAATATTAATGTTGGCTATGCTGCGTTTGATCGATATTTTGACGTTTACTCAGATTGCACGGAAGATGTTCATCAGTTGTTAACAACTCGACTGATAATGCAAGTCATGTCTTTACGTGCGAAATATGGCGATAATGTTTACCTGGTTTTTAATGGCAATAAAGTTGTCATTGGGATTAATGGTCTGCATGTATTTGATCGCTCTAAAAACGTTTATTTTGACAGCTTTTATTCAGATGATGTGATTGTTTGGTACAGTGAGCTGATGCGTGCTTGTTCATTAATCTATGATGTACGACTTGCTGTTAAAAGCTGAAAAATATCGTTAATATAGAGTTTAAAGGCCCCTAATACAGGGCCTTTAAACTATGTCACTGTAGAATTGCTTGCCGTTTGTTAGTCTCTTTTGCTTTTATTTAATAGTTTTTATACCACAACGTGTTCTTCCTTAACGAATCTTTGTCTTCTCTTTCGATATAACGCCTACCTTTTCTGCCATCTTGACTGGTGACATGAGCTGTCAATTTGACTTTGTTGGAAGGAAAACGAAATCGGTGGAAGCCTTTATCGTTTAATGGTTTGTTGATGATACGACGATTAAAGTCGTCAAATACTTCCAGTTGGGCACCACTGGCAGGCTCACCTTCAGGTAAGTAAGCTCTTAAATTTACGAAATCACCTTGGGTGTAATAGTATACACTTAATGGGTACTTGGCTTGCTGTTTGGCAATATGGGAGCAACCGCTAATCAATAATGCACTGATAAGGAAGCAGGAATAAACAATTCGTTTAAGCATTGAACAACCTCCATGCTTTTATGATAGATAATCAATAATAAAGCAACAAATGTACCTGGCTTAACCTGGAGTAAATGAGCTAATTGTAAGGTTTGACCTTTATTTAGTTGGTTTATCACCAGAACACTCAGTAAATTTGGGGGAGAGAACAAAAGTAGCTACAGCACCTTGATTCACTGATGAATCGAAAATGCTGTAGATAGGTAAGTCTAGATAGCGTGCTTGGCTCTTTAATATTTGCTGAAAAAGCCAGCAGACTAGTACTTTTCGATCAGAGAGCGGATTTTGGTTTTAATTAGATCAATAGCAATGCGATTTCGTCCGCCATGGGGAATAATCAGGTCGGCATATTGGCGTGAAGGCTCAATAAACTGCATAAACATGGGGCGAACAGTTTCTTGATACTGTTTTAGCACAGAGTCCATGTCACGGCCGCGGCTGATAATGTCTCTTTGCAAACGACGAAGCAGGCAAATATCCAATGGGGTATCCATATAAAACTTCAAGTCAAACTCATTTCTGACTTCGGGAGTAGCGAGTAGCAGAATACCTTCAATAAGAACTACACGTGTTGGCTTTACTGCTCGAGTTTCTGCTCGTCGGTTGTGGATAGAGTAATCATAGACAGGCACTTGAACGGTAGAGCCTAATTTGAGTGCTTGCATATGCTTGATCATTAATTCATGATCGAGTGATTCGGGATGGTCATAGTTAGTTTTAGTGCGCTCGTCCATGGTCAGATGGCTTTGATCCTTGTAGTATGAGTCCTCTGAAATTACACAAACCTGTTCAGATTGGAGTTCTTTGATTAAGGTTTGAGCAAGTAAACTTTTGCCAGAAGCGGATGCGCCTGCAATGCCAACAAGAATGGTATTCTGTGCCATGAGTTTGCTACTTTCTCTTCATGCTCTTTTGTAAAAAGAGACTACTAAGTTGTTAAATTTTAATGTAATACCAGAGGCTGAAAAATAGCCAAAAAATTTCCCTATTGTAACATATATACATTAAGGTTCTAGAATCTGTTGATGATTGTGTTTCAATGAGTAAGTAGTAGTTTACTTATATAACTGAATGTTATTTTTATGTTATTTTTTAGTATTGTATTGCTGATCTATTCTTCAGTATGGTGTCCTCCTGGCTAGGTCTATAAGTACGGTATAGGCTCCCTACCGCTGTTGAGATTTTTAATAGACTATGTGTTGTCACTTCGGTTTCTGCCTAAATCCATTATTGGTTTCATAAAGGGTGTTATTAGGAATGGCTGCCAACTGACATATTTGGCCAAATCATTCTATAAATAAATCTTGGTACCAATTAAATACAGTTTGAGTAATCACTAATTACAGTAAATGTAGTGTTATTTTTTATTAATATAGAGGTCGCTTGCGTGAAACAATTAATGCGTTGGTTGCTACCAATAGTTGCTATATTCGCTTTGGTAGGGTGTTCATCAGAAAATGAACAAGCCGGAAAGAATCAAGCAGAGGCAATAAAAGTTGGTAGTTCTGGTAGTTATTATCCTTTTACTTTTGTTGAAAAAGGAGAGCTACAGGGCTTCGAAATTGATTTATGGAATGAAATAGGCAAACGGGTGGATCAACCCATTAAGTTTGTGACAGCAAATTTTTCTGGTTTATTTGGCATGTTAGAAGCCGGTAAAATAGATACGATTTCTAATCAAATTACCATAACTGAAGAGCGTAATAAGAAGTATCAGTTTTCTACGGCTTATGTTTATGATGGTGCTCAGGTGGTTGTGCATAAAAATAATGCAACCATTCAGTCACTTGCAGATTTAGCTGGTAAAAAAGTAGCAGTTAATTTGGGCTCTAATTTTGAACAGATCTTGCGCAAGCATGATGAGAAGCAACAGATAGAGATTGTGTCCTTTGATACAGGTGTTGAACAAAATGTTGTGAAAGGTAGTTCAGATGCTTTTGTTATGGATAGAGTATCTGTGTTGGCATTGATCAAAAAATCTCAACTACCTTTAAAGCTAGTGGGTAAACCGATTGAAGTGATTCGTAATGCTTTGCCATTTCCACGCAATGAACGAGGGGATGCATTGCGTCAACAGGTAGATGAAGCCTTAGCAGCCATGCTACAAGATGGCACTTTGGCAAAAATTTCTAACAAATGGTTTGGCATGGATATTACCAAGCAATCATGAATTTTGACTTTCTTTACCTTTACGACCGGCTGCCGGTTATTCTAAATGCATTGGACATCACTATGGGGATGTCCATTATTGCTGTACTGCTATCGTTGGGTATTGGTGTTTTGCTGGCCTTAATAAAGGTTTTTCAAGTGAAAGGGCTAACCCAGCTGGCTGATTTTTATATTTCTTTTTTTCGTGGCACTCCATTGTTAGTGCAACTGTTTTTATTATATTACGGGTTACCTCAGTTAGTACCAGCTGCTGATATGTCGGGTTTTGCAGCAGCTGTGATTGGATTAGGGTTACACTTTGCTGCTTATATGGCAGAAAGTATTCGCGCTGCTATTTTAAGTGTTACCAGTGATCAGCGGGAAGCTGCATTAAGTATTGGCATGACAGAATTGCAGGCTATGCGACGAATTATTTTGCCTCAGGCTACCCGAATTGCCACTCCACCATTAATGAATAATTTTATTGACTTGCTCAAAAGTACCTCATTAGCATTTACTTTGGGGGTGGCGGATATTATGGCAAAAGCAAAACTAGAAGCTGCCAGCAGTTTTAAATATTTTGAAAGCTTTGTTTTGGTGGCGTTGGTTTATTGGTTGATAGTCGTTTTATTAACCCGTTGTCAGCAGGCATTGGAAAATCATTTAAATAAAGCTTATTGAGTTTAAAAGCGAAATTGTTGTTATGCTTAAAGTAAAAGGATTGGCTAAAACATTTGTTGGTAAAGCTGTTTTATCCAATATTGATCTCTCGATTAATGCGGGGGAGACAGTCGCTATAATAGGTCCATCCGGTACGGGTAAGTCGACATTACTGCGTTGTTTAAATTGGTTGGAAGCACCCTCGGCAGGCACTGTGGCTATTGATGGGATTACAGTCAACAGCCAGAGCTATACAACGGCTGATGTATTAGCTTTGCGGCGTAAAACAGCTTTTGTGTTTCAACAATATGCACTATTTAAAAATAAAACTGCTTTGGCCAATATTATGGAGCCGTTGATTACTGTGCAAAAATGGCCTAAAGCGGAAGCAAAACAGCTTGCATCTGAAATATTAGATAAGGTGGGGTTGGCAGATAAAGCAACCGCTTTTCCTGCTCAGTTATCTGGTGGTCAGCAACAGCGAATAGGCATTGGTCGAGCACTCGCAACTCAAAGCCCAGTTATTTTATTTGATGAACCAACCTCGGCACTTGACCCAGAGAAAGTAGGAGAAGTGCTGAATTTAATGAAAGCATTAGCCAAACAACAACAAACCATGCTGGTGGTTACCCATGAAATGCAATTTGCCCGTGAAGTCGCTGATCGGGTGTTGTTTATGGCAGATGGCGGTATTGTTGAGCAAGGGTCGCCAGAGCAAATATTTCAATCACCTCAAGACTCTCGCACCCAGGACTTTTTGGCGAGAGTAAGCTAGTTAGTAACTTGTTTGTACCCACTATGTGAAATACGGCAGTATATACTCACAGTGAAGGAGGTTTTAGGCTAGGCAACCAAGTGATAAGGCCCCAGGAGCTTAAGTAACTGGAGTGAACAACGATGGTAACAAAGCCTAAAAATTATTCACGAAGAGTTATACTTACTCTGGTCTTGCTATTAATACAACATTACCCGCCGCACCTTTGGTCATCACTTGTTGATGGGCTTTACCTGCTTCTTCAAGAGTAAAGGCATGTTTAACAACAGGATTAATTTTGCCATCTTTGGCTAGCTCAACGATATTGTTGTACATTGCTTGTCGTTCTTCCAGACTAGCATTGGCTAATGCTAATCCTCTGATATCGGCATTACGTGCCATGAGGTCCCTTGGATTAATTGTGACTTCACCACGGCTGCCAATAATAATTACCCGTCCTCCTTTGGTTAACAAAGGTAAATCCTGGCCTAAATTAATATTGGCTAACATTTCTAAAATAATATCGATACCTTGATTTTGGGTGTAACCCTTAATGGCTTGCCAGTGATTCTGATCATTGTGGTTGAACATTTGATCAGCCCCTTGCTGATAGGCTGATTGTGTTCCTAGTTCTGTACTGGCAGTACCCAACACTGTTAAGCCATGAGCATTACCGAGCTCAATGGCGGCTAAACCAACACCACCACTGGCACCATGAATTAACATAGTTTCACCGGCGATAGCCGCTGCACGCTGGTGAAGAGCTAACCAGGCTGTACCATAAGGGATGCCTAAGCAAGCACCCTGAGCGAAACTAAGGTTATCTGGTAGGGGATAAACATGATCTTGTGAACAAACAGCAGTATCAGCATAGCAGCCGGTAATGGATTGGGTACAAAACACCCGGTCACCTGGTTTAAACCAAGACACACTTTCTCCAACCGCTTCTACTATACCAGCGCCGTCTTTGCCGGGTGTGTAAGGAAAAGTAGTTGTGTAATTATTGGTGCCCGCTCTGATGTAAGTATCAACTGGATTAACCCCTGCGGCATAAATTTTAATGACTAACTCTTCAGGGCTAGGTGTAGGTAAATTTTTTTCTACCAGTTGTAGTACATCAATGTCTCCGTGTTGTGAAACTTGAATCACTTTCATTATTAACAGGCTCCATATAGTTGACATGAAAGGTGTCAGGTGTTGTATGCCATCTTATATTAACATCCCACAGTTGAATACCATGTTCACGTCCACTGCTATTTTGTAAATAAGCTGGCCTGGGGTCTTGGCTAAGTACCTGGCTGGTCAATAGATACAGATTTCGCCCCGTTGTTTGTTGGTATTGCTGACAAAATGACTTTACTTGCTCACTAAAGGTTACGGTTTTATTGGCAGCAGGTGGTGGAGCAAAACCATTGCTGGCTTCGATAATGTGATCACTATAGGGTAAGTAGGGTTTTATATCGATAACCGGTGTACCATCCAGCAAGTCTATTTCACTTAATTGCAGGCTTAGCTTGTCGCTTTCCTGGGTAATACTTTCCAGTTTTACAACTGATAAACCTATAGGGTTAGGGCGATGAGTTGAGCGTGAGGCAAAAACGCCCACTCTTTTTTTACCCCCTAGACGTGGTGGTCGAATGGTAGGACGCCAGCCCTCACTTAAGGTGTGATGAAATATAAATGAAACCCAAAGGTGAGAGAATACTTCCAAGCCGTTCAAGCACTCTCGGCGGTTAAAAGGGGGGAGTAACTCCAGCTCAGCAGTGGCAGCAGTGACTAAACCTGGCTGGCGGGGAATACCGAATTTTTGGGTATAGCAAGAATGGATAATACCGATAGGCTTAAAAATAAACTCGGTTAGATTGTCCACATTCTCTCCTACAAAATGCATAAACACCCTACGATCAAATCATAAAAGCAAAAATAATAAAAATAAGAGGTTTTCCTTATGTCTTTGTTCAAACACTGGCTCTTATTAGGGCTATGTCTCTCTTTATTTTCTCAAGTTGGTCAGTGCAAACCAACTCAGCTGCAAGTGATGGCTTATAACATTATGCAGCTGGGTAAAATTGCGGGTGACTGGGATCAAACTAACCGGCTAAATCAACTCGGTGAAACTATTCGTCAACTAGAATCATTGCCTGATGTGATAGTTTTTAATGAGGTTTTTACTGATAAGGCAGCAGATGTATTACATCAACTTGCAGATTTATATCCTTATCAAACCCCTAATGTAGGGCAAGACTGCTCAGGCAATGGGTGGGATAGTTTAAGTGGAGATTGTTCCAATAGTCTATTGGTTATTCGGGGTGGAGTGATGCTATTAAGTCGTTACCCGATAGTAGAGCAGCATGCCTTGGTTTTTACTGCCAGCCAATTTGGCTCCTGGGACTACCAGTCCAACAAGGGGGCTGCTTATATAAAAATTGAGCGGAATGGGCAATATTTTCATGTGTTGGGTACCCACTTGCAAGCGGCTCATGATGATAGTGAAAAATCCCACCCCTTCCGCATGCAACAATTAATAGAGTTGCGTCAATGGACCGATAGCTTTGGTATAAGCCGGTCGGAGCCTGTGATTGTCGCTGGTGATATGAACGTTGAATTTGGCCGTAGTGACCATATTCAGGATATGTTACGCAGCTGCCAATGTGAGTTAACCTATCAGCCAGGAACAGTGATGTCCTATTCAGCACCAACCAACTGGCATACCAGAGCCAATGCCTATCATTTTAAGTTTTCCCTTGAATATGACGATACGCTGGATTATGTCATGGCACGTGCCGACTACCGCCAGCCTAAGCAACCTGCTGAGATGGAAGTGATTCCTTTAAAAGCCAGCCAGCCTTGGTATTGGTCATACCTAAGAGGCTGGTGGTCTTTTGCTTCAGGAAAACAATGGTATGATGGCTATTACCAGGATATTTCTGATCACTATCCCGTCATCGCAACATTTCATTATTAGTTCAAGCACCACTATTTCAAGTTACTTTTCGAGAGGTTCTTAAGTAATACTATGTAAAAAGGGAAGGTGTGCCTGGTCAAAGTAGGCATCAATTGATGCCTGTAGAATGTGGGTAAATAAGGGGATTTCCTCAAGTGGCATATCATTGGCCAGGCAATCGGCAAGGATGGCAAACTCGTGCCACTCTGGCCCACGTTTTTGCAGTTTATGCTGGCTTAACAAGGCTAATAGAACAAAGCGGCTTAACCATTTTTCCCGATAGCTTTCCAGCATAAAAGAAGGGAGTTGTGCTTGTTGTTGCTCTGTTAGTTGATCATTTTCCCATTGCACAATTTTTTTATGTAGCTGATTGTCACTTTCAAACCAGCTAAATTGGGTCATTTCGCTGTTAGGCCAATCGCTACTTTTAGTGAGCACTTGATCTATCTGGTTAAACTCAAATAGATCTGAGTTTGAGTGTTTCCACTCTTTCAGCATGGTTCGGCTATTAATAAAAGTGGGCTGCCATTGATTAATGTTGAGCATTTCAAATAGCATCATCGCTTCTGCTGTGACGGCCTGTTGATTAGCGCGATTATAGGCTAAAAAATGAGGAAGTACATGGTTGAGGCACTGCTTATCAACAGAAAAACTGAACACTTGCTGACGAAATTGTTTAAATGCTTCATCACAGTCTTTGCGTAATGACAGTGGGGTAAACCAGCTATCAATAATGCCAAACTGCTCTTTTAATACCATCCCAATTAAACGAAACTTTTTATGTTCTTTGACCAAGGCTAATAATGAGCAGGCACCAGAGCCATCTACCATCGAAACCCGTAATTCTTTAAGCTCAAAATGTGGTTGGCCTAGATACTCCTCACACTCCACTCCGAGGCGGCGAATTTGTCGGATAATAATATCCAACTGTTGTTGTTCATCGGTTGCTAACCAGTTTCGCATCATGATGAGCCGCCGCAAAATTTTACTGGAAACCTGCTCAAGACAATGGGGGTGTTGTAATAGTGAAAGCAACGTTTGTCGTACTTCAGGACGCTTATGTAATAAAAATAAAAAGCAACCTTCATTAATGATAGCGCTGGTGGACTGTAACATATCTGCCAATAAAGGGATCAGGGTATCTTCTGGTACAAAAGTTAAATTGTCTGCAAAGTGAAGATAGAAATCATATTCATTGGTTATGTTGCAGTCGATAATTAAGGTTTCCAGCTCTGCCATTAAGCTTTCAGGGGTAGCATCAGTTTTATTATTCTCATGTTGATAGGCTTGCTGCTGGTGCCAGGCCTGACAGGCTGTAACTAGCTGTTGGTTGAGTGGCAAGTCAAATTCAGTCAAGTGGCCTAAAAATAACAAGATGCAGGATTTAGGTAATTGATTATTGTTTAGTTTATTAACAAACTCTGTTTGAAATTGTTCCCATTTTTTGCGGATGCCAGGTACTTGATTACGTAACTGGATCATCAGCTCTAGAAGACCTACATAGGCTGTACGGTCAATTGCTTCAAGGGTATGCTCATCAATGTCAGCTGCCAACTTTTCGATATGGTTAAGTAAGTCCATTAAAAAGTGAGCAGGACTACGCCAGCCACAATCTTCTATATCTTGCCAGCTAAGCACTAACTCAGCATTGTCGTTGAGTATTTGGGCATATTGGTTGATAACGTCGGTGATAATGTCAGAGTTAGCGTTCATTAAAAACCTGATTGTGTAATTGCTAATGTAAAGCTCAAAGTTGCGCTGTTAACCTGAATGTTGAATGTATTGGCCAGATGAATGTACGGAATGTGCCTGAACTCGCTTTTTAATAAAACGTTGGTCCCTTAAATTGAGAAAGGAGATGTATTCATCATTTTATTACGACACTATGTAGTATAAATGCAGCCTAAGACAGTGGTGTTTAAAAGGTCGGCTTGGCTGTTGAGCACTCAAAGTACGCTCTCTTAACCGCTGTTCTATTTAACTAACAGCAATAAACTCAACTCAAGGACTTTCTTAGTGCCATGGAGGCTGTCACAAAACGCTTATACATGCAACTCAAGCACTACCATTTGGTTTAAAAAGCTTTGAAGAACAAAGTCTCTTTAATAGTGCTTTTTACTGCTAATCAATTGAATGTAGCAGGGGGTTGCTGGGTTTTCAGGTGTGTGATACTTATCCATATTTAACAAATATTGTAACAAGCGGCTGCTGTGTTGACTTTATAGCAAAAAGCAGTGGCTTTAAAGCTAAGTGAGTTTGAGAAAGAGAAAATACACGACAAGCAGGAGAATTGGCTGATGGTCATGGCATTTTTATTAGGCTTATTAACCTTCGGGTTAATGGCAAGTGTCATTATATTAACCCTGGTAACAGTGCCTCAAATATATCAACGATTATCTGTTGAGCATGAGCAATTATTGATCAAGCAAGTGATGCCGATGGCTTACCCCGCTCTGGGTGGTGTGGCCTTGTTATCAGTGCTATTGAGCTTTTTACAAACCCAGCCTATGTTTTTAGGCACAGTATTATTAGTTGCGGTGGTAGGCGTTTGCTTATTTGCTTGGGGCTATATGGCACCACAAATTAATCAAAGCTATGAATTGTTACAGCAACAAAAGTTTGGTGCAGATAAAGACTTTAACCAGTGGCGTAATATCTGCTTGGGTGTTAATGGGGCACTGCTGGCTGTTCTGCTTATTGTATTTCTAATGATTTAATTCCATCGAGCACTCTGGATTAGGTTCAAAAGATAGCACTTAGTCAGTGTTATCTTTTGTCGACATCAAGGTGATAAAGTCGCTGAGTTGTTTGCCAGGTTCATCAATAAAGTAGCTGTTTTGTAAAGTAAGCTGTTGGATTCGGTCCAGTCGAAAATTTCTAAAGTCATTTCTTAATTCACACCAAGTGGTCAGTGTCCAGACTTTTCCCCAGAAATAGAGCTGTAGTGGTCGAATGGTTCGATGGCTGGATTGCTGCTTTTCATCAAGGTAATCAATGACTACTTTTTTCTTTTCAATGGTGGCCTTCCGCAGAGGTTCAATACGTTCACTGACTTGTTTGTCATGTAACGGAAAAGGGACACCAAGAGGTGTCTGTTGAAGCTTGGCTAACAGCCTAGCCGGGATATTTTCTTTTACTTTGTTTAGGACTGATTCAGCTGCATCATGGAGCTGTTGATCGGTGCATTGCATGGTGAGCTGTAAGCCAAGCACCAATGCTGTTAACTCTTCCTCCGTAAACTGTAAAGGAGGAAAGTTAAAACTTTGATCCAGTTGATAACCATAGCCTGCTTCACTAATTACTGGCACACCACTTAATTGTAAGTCCTGCATATCTCGGTAAATAGTACGCTCAGAAACTTCCAGTCGCTCAGCTAAATAGGCTGCAGTCGTCCATTGACGGTGACGGATAATTTGCACAATTTGAAACAGTCTGTCTGATCGACGCATTTCCACTACCTACAAGAAGAGTTAAGTGATAACACTCTATTATACTGACCTTCTCCTGCCACCTATATGTCAGGAGAGGGAAGTTTGAACTTTGTTGGGACAAGTGCGGGTTTTTATGCATAATATGTCGTATTTAACCCTTTGATATCGTCTTAGAAGAACAAAATAAAATAGCTTTTATGGCCTCAATACGTGCTTGTTTAATTCTACCCTGGTGGGCTTTTCTACTTTTAGCCCCTATTTTCTACAGTTTAATGGCTTACTACTTGCCTGACCAAAACTTCTCTATTGGGCTTATTGAAAGACTGGTGACGTCTATTGAGCCTTACGCCAAGAATACTGCGCTGGTGATGCTGGCATTGGCTGTATTTGAGCTAATTATTTATTTGTTTAGGGGGCGCTCTGGTCGGATTAAGCTTCAGTTTAAAGGTAAAGATATCTGCAAGATTAGCTGGCGAGAATTTGAATTGTTAGTGGCAGAAGCTTATCGGCGCAAGGGATACCGTGTTCAGGTAACAGAAGGCTCTGCTGATGATGGAATTGATGTGGTATTGAAAAAAGGGGCGCAAGTAACTTTAGTGCAATGTAAGCACTGGAAGAATAGCAAAGTTGGAGTTAAACCTGTTAGAGAGCTATTAGGAGTGATAACAGCAAAAAGAGCCCACAAAGGTATTTTTGTGACCTCAGGTACTTATACCCGACCAGCGATTGAGTTTGCTCAAACTAACGACCTCACGCTTGTAGATGGTGATGGTTTACGGTCCCTATTAAAAGAAATTGGTTAGCGCTTATTTTTTTATAGATGGGCAGTGGCCTATATTTAGCCACTTCAGCCCCTTAAGTGTTATTTTAAAGCATCAATTTTCTTTAGTGCACTACTGAGTTGTTGCCAGCGCTGTTCTGCTGAGCCTGTATAGCCAATCGCCAGTCTAATTAAGCCTGGACTAATTCCAGCACTTTGTTTGTTTTCTTCACTGAGTTCACTTGAAGTAGAGCTGCCAGAACAAGACATTAACGTGTCAAAATAACCTAAGCTAACAGCCATATACCCAAACTGAAACTCATTTTGTAGGCAGTTCATGAGTTCGTTGGCTTTGGTTTCGGTGCCCATATCCAGGGTTAGGATACCACCAAAGCCGTATTCAAGATTGGCAATCTCTTTAAACAGCTGGTGGTCTGGGTGGGTGGGTAAGCCAGGGTAATTCACTTTAATACCATTTTCAGTTAGTTTGTTGGCAATAAATCGAGCGCGCAGGCTATGTTCTTTAATTCGCAAGGGCAGGTGAGGTAGGCGCATACTGATTCTGAATGCGATTTCTGGATCCATGGTTGGTCCCAACAGCATTAAAGTACCTTGGTGTAAGTCCATCATATCTAGTATAAAATCTTGTCGTGCACAAATGGCCCCTGCAATAGTGTCTGATGCTCCATTAATGAACTTGGTTAGACTATGTAAAACAATATCAGCACCCAGATTAATGGGATTAATAATGAGTGGGCTAAAGGTATTGTCCACCACTAATGTGAGTTTATGTTGTTGAGCAATCTTAGCCAGTAAAGGTAAAGGTGCTACCCGTAGTGTAGGGTTAGAGAGTGTTTCAGTATAAATAACTTTGGTTTTTTCAGTAATAGCTGCTTTGACGGCTTTGAGATCAGTTATATCAACAAAGCGGGTATTAATATTATTTTTGGCGGGTAGCAAGTCATGCAGTAACGCAAAAGTACCACCATAGATTGAGTTAGCGGCAATAATTTCATCGCCCGGTTGACACAGTTGAATAAGTGTTGAGCTGATAGCGCTCATACCACTTGCCGTGCAATAGCCAGCTTCTGTGCCTTCTAAAGCGGCGAGTTGCTGGCCTAAGTTATAGACAGTGGGATTGAAGTGTCGTCCATATAAATAGCAGCCACCTTGGTTTGGGCCTTTTTCCCCCTGGAAAATTGCAGGTAGTGTGTCTGCCTCCATCACGGTAAATGTAGTGCTTGCTTCGATGGACATATTAACACCACCATGCTCTCCAAATTCATGGCGGGCAGTTGCCATCCGTTCAACGGGGTCTTGATTGTCGGTCATGAGGTAATTCCATTTATTGTGCTTATTTTATTTTGCGATTGCAGTCCAGTGTAACGTCAGTTGTTGGCTAAAGAAATACTCCTGTGGGCTAACTTTGATTTAGGCTTTACTTGGCAGCATTTTTTGTAATGTATCATCCAGTTTAATCCAGTGATGGTAAAAAGCCGCTAAGATATGTACGACAATGAGCATCCAAACTAAATATTGGCCACCAATTTGTTTGTGAAAAAAATCGATTGGCTTTTCAAACTCTTTAAATGTCATGCCTAGTTGATCAACAACCCACCAGTCAAATAATGGGGTATGGGCAAATTGGGGAATATTAAATAAAAAGAAAAACTGGGTATCATCATGGGTACCCATATAGCCGGTTAAAGGCATGGCAATCATAAAAAAGTAGAGTGCAAAATGACCTGCTTTTGCAGCCATATGTTCCCACCTGCTGCCTGGTGCAGGTTTAGGGGTGGGGTTAGTAAAGCGCCAGGTAATTCTTAGTAAAACGAAAATACCAATTGAAACCCCAAAAGAAAGATGCAGGTGTAAAGCTGTTAAAGTGGCTTCTGTTTTAGGCTCAGTAAACCAGTGACGGTAATAGACACTTATATAGGCAGCCAAAAAGCCAAGTGCTGTTAACCAGTGTAACCATTTAGCAATAGCACCGTAGCGTAAGTTTGTATTTCTTAACATGTATTCCCCTCCATTGGGACTAAAAAGAGCTGTATTCTCAATAAAAATATGAATATGTGGTGTTGATGTGGTTATTAATTATGAGTAAGCCACATAAGACGAAATGTAATTTAACTGAAAATAACCAGTATCCCAAGCAAGACAAACATAATAACAAGCTGTTAGTGGCTACTATATAGTCTGAATAAGTTAACTGGTGTTTAGGAATCTAAAAAAAGTTGTTTTGGCACTGGTTTTCTCGGTATGATGGCGCGCCCCGAGGGACTTAGCTTGTTGCTAAATAGCTGTAGTGCCAAATGTTTATGAGGTAAAGACGTATATGCCCATCATGCAAAGTACGCTCGATGACATTATCGCTGAAGTAAAGCCACTGATTGGTCAGGGCAAAGTTGCTGACTATATTCCTGCATTAGCAGAAGTGCCTGCTGACCGCTTGGGAATAGCTGTTTGTACGGTGGATGGCGAAGTGTTTAAAGCAGGCGATGCAGATGAGCTGTTTTCTATTCAGAGTATCTCTAAAGTGCTTAGCCTGACTTTGGCGATTAATCGGGTAGGAGATGAACTCTGGGAGCGCGTGGGTAAAGAACCTTCTGGGTTGTCATTTAACTCGTTGGTTCAGTTGGAATATGAGAAGGGCATCCCTCGTAACCCATTTATTAATGCGGGTGCCTTGGTTGTTAGTGACGTACTGCAAAGTCGTTTATCAGCACCAAAGCATCGAATGCTGGAGCTAGTGAGAGAGTTGGCAGATGATCCAGCGATTATCTCTGATAAACGAGTGGCACGGTCAGAGTATCAGCATAGTGATCGCAATGCTGCCATTGCTTACTTGATGAAGTCATTTGGTAACTTCTCTAACCGGGTGGAAGATGTTCTGCGCTCCTACTTCAGCTACTGTGCGTTAAAAATGAGTTGTGTGGATTTGGCGAAAACCTTCATTTATTTAGCCAATCAGGGGCGCCCATTGGGTTGGAAAAAGCCACTGATCAGCCCGAGACAAACTAAGCAAATCAATGCATTGCTGGTGACTTGTGGGCTATATGATGAAGCTGGTGATTTTGCTTATCGGGTAGGCATTCCTGGCAAGAGCGGTGTGGGTGGCGGCATTATTGGTATTGTGCCTGGTGAACTCACCGTTTGTGTATGGTCTCCTGAGCTTAATAAATCGGGTAACTCATTAGCAGGCACAGCGGCACTAGAACTGTTTACCTCAAGATTGGGACGCTCTATCTTTTAAAAGCAGCTTTTTGGCTCAATCTATTTTCATCTCCCTTAAGTCTAGGCTTTCTACCAAGGCTTGTTAGAAAATGCAGCCTGTAACCCCCAGCAACCTTGATAACTGAGGAAAAATTCGGGCTAGCATTTATACTTTTCCATAGCTTTCTCCTTCAATTCAGCTCACTAGTGGCGTGTGCATGCGGTTCAGCCTGGCAACTCAGCAATATGTAAGAGAGATATTCTTGGTAGCTATCCTGCTAGTGACGGCATGGTTACCTGCAGTTAGCCAAGGCGCTGATCGCGGCTTAGCTAATGTAACGGCAGCGTTTATTTATAAAATCAGCAAATTTGTTATCTGGCCAGAATCTACCTTTAAAAACAAAGATTCCACAGTGAACTTATGCTTATACGGTCCTGACCAATTGGGTTTGGCAGCTATTTTAGGCAAGTTAAAAGGGAAAAAGACCCAGCAACGACCACTAGATGTTTTTTCAGTATCTTCTGAGTCTGCATTAGTCAGGTTGATAAAAGAAGGTCAGCATTGCCATATGCTTTATTTTACCAATGGCAACATTAATCAAATTTTAAAACGTAATACCAGCCTACTTACCAATACGCTGTTGGTCGGAGGGAACAAAGGCTTTTTAACCAGTGGTGGAATGGTTGCACTTATTTTGGTTGACAAGAAATTGAATATTTTTATCAATCGTCAGGCGCTGGAACAAAGTTCGGTGAAATTGCAGGCACGACTATTGATGATTACTAAGACGTTTTAAGGGATATCAGTTGTAGGCACAATAAATGATGGTTATATACTAATGTTTAGTGGGTTTCACTCTATTAAAGAAAAAATCATTTTGTTGGCAATGGGAGCTTCCTGTGTTGCTTTACTGTTGTCTACAGGAATTTTGACTTATCTAGAAGTTAAGCGAATTAAAACTAACACGATAAAAACAGTAGAAACTCAAGCAAAATTAATTTCAGTTAATATTATTCCGGCATTGACTTTTGGTGAAGTCACCACAGCAAACTTGATATTGCAAACCTTAGAGTCTGAGCCAGGAATCCAAGCAGTGATTATCTATCGCACTGATCCATTGACTAATCAAACTGATACCTTTGCGAATTATGTCAGACCAGGTGATACACTCCCAGCCATTAACAATCATATGAATTATCTGTCAATGAAGGAAGAAACGCGCCATATTCGCCTGACTAAGCCTATTGAGTTTGAAGGGGAAATGTTGGGGTATCTGTTTATTCAGGCGGAGATTCGTCAGCTTTCAGACATATTGATAGCAAGTAGTCAGGCAAGCTCCTTGATAGCGTTAATTGCTCTGGGGATTGCCTTTTTAATTGCAATACGTTTTCAACGGGTAGTGACAGAGCCAATCCACTCTCTGATGGATGTAACTCGTAATGTCACTGAGCGTAAGGATTATACATTACGGGTACCTGTTGTTTCCAATGATGAATTAGCGAAGTTGGCTGAAACTTTTAATATGATGATGGAGGAAATCCAAACTTACTTAGCCGAAAAAAATCAGGTTGAACAGGAAATGAAACAACTAAATGAGGAGTTGGAACAAAAAGTTGCAGCGAGAACCTATGAGCTGGAAACCTCTAATCTTGAATTGCGAACTACCTTACAACAATTAAATACCTCACAGCAACAGCTGGTGGAACGGGAAAAAATGGCTTCGTTAGGAGAGTTGGTGGCGGGAGTAGCCCATGAAATTAACACGCCAATCGGCATAGGGGTTACATCTATTACATTTTTACAAGAGGCAGTCAATAATCTAGCTAAAGCCTATGAGCAGGAAACCCTTTCGGCTGAAATGTTAGAAGAGTTTGTTGAAAACGCTAAGCAAAGCTGTCAACTGTTGTTTTCTAATTTACAGCGTGCGGCGGATTTAGTACGTAGCTTTAAGCAAGTGGCAGTTGACCAATCAAGCGAGCAGGTAAGAACATTTAAAGTGAAAGAATATTTAGATGAAATAATTTTATCACTGCGGCCAAAGCTAAAACGAGTAAAACATGAAATTGAAGTTGATTGCGATGCAGAGATGATTATTACTAGCCATCCTGGCATCTTATCGCAGATTTTTACTAACTTAATCATAAACTCCTTAATCCATGGTTTTGAGAATAAAGAAAAAGGGTTAATAAAAATAGATGTGCATCGATCAGACTCTCAGATAAAAATTCAATATCAAGATAATGGTAAAGGCTTAGCCAAGGAGCAGTTGCAAAAGTTATTTGAGCCTTTCTTTACCACTAAACGTGGGCAAGGTGGTAGTGGATTAGGCACTTATATTATTTATAATTTGGTTACCCAAGGGTTAAAAGGGACTATTAAAGTGAAAAGCCAGCAAGGAGAAGGGATACAGTATGATATTGAATTTCCCATAGATTAATAACTAATGGTGCATGTACTTCACTTTGTAGCTAACTGCTCCTGCAAACAAAGCACTCCCTCCACTTACGTTGCTCGCAACAAATTCTAAAAACCATTGGCGTAGAGTATGCACATAATATTAAAAATGTTAGGTGGCTTAGAAAGTCACTTTTATTGTTCCATAAACCGCTCGTCCTTGATTATTTGGTGAGGTATTAACTGTTTGGGTAGAAAAATTTGGGAAAAATACTTCTTCGTCTAATAAGTTATCTAGATAAAGTGAGAAAGAAGCATTATTGAGTTGTGGTTTATCAAATACCTGTCCTAAGTTTAACACTAGGTTAGCAGTAACCAAGTGGTGGCTGTTTGCTTCAGGGTTAACATTTTGAGCAGAGTCTGCCACTTTATCCAGGGGGGTGGGTTTGCCAAAATAACTATCAAATAAGGCAATACTGTATCCCTTTGGGTTTTCATAGGAGATACCCAGCTTAGCCATCAGGTTTGGTATAAACGTTGAATCTCTAAGTCCAGTATTGGTTTTATTCGTCTGATAGCTAGCACTGGTAACGACACTTAGCGTTTTAGTGAGTTGCCAGGCTGCTTCAAACTCTATGCCGTCAATTTCAACTGTGCCTGAATTGATTGTTTGGAATTTATTGATATTAGGAATAAATACTGGTTTGTGGATGTCTGTTACACGGCTATGGTAATAAGTCAGGGCTATATTGTAGTGATCAGCATTATAGGCAACTTGAGCATCAAAAGTATCAATCATTTCTGGTTTGAGTGAGTTATTTGCTGTAGCAAGACTCCCATCAAAATAACGATTAATAGCTTCGCCATTGCGAAATGCCTGGCCATAAAGGATTTTGCCACCCCATCCATTACTAAAGTTGAAAATCAGCCCTGCTCGTGGGGATGTATCAGTAGATAATTCTTTGGGGCGATTTATCTGAAAGCCACCAACCAGTTTTAACCAGTCAAACAATTGGTAGTCAATTTGACTATAAAGACCAAACTGCCAGGTACTCCAGTCACCTTTTAGTTCTCCTTCAGCAAATTCTCCTTTAGAGTATAAAGGGTTAATACCCAATAGTAGGTTAGTTTGCTGATTAAGCTGGCCGTGTAAATTAAATTCAAGTGAATGCAGGGTGCCATCAACTTCATTGGTTAAGCCATTGGGGGCAATGAACAGGTCGGTAAAGTTGTTAAAGTACCCATAGTAACTTTGTAAGGACCAATTGGCAGTGAAATCCCATTGGTGACCAAAATCGAGTGATACTCGTTTTGTTCTTACTTCCTCTGCGGGAAACCGGAAATCAGCCAGTAAGTTGTCTCGTTCTGCATCACTGATATAACCATTCACTTTAAAGTTATCAAGCTCCATTACAAATACGGCACTTGCTCCTTTGCCTCCCATCGGATAGGTGTCTGTTTGTCCAGAAAGGTCGTTAATGTTAGTAAACTCATCTCCTTCGAAGTTGGTTGCATGGACGGCACCTGTTATCCAGCCTTCAGATAATGAGGCACTACCATGCAGGCTGGCAGATTTAGTAGCAAATGAGCCGTAACTCAAAGATAAGCCATCGTTGATGGTAGCGACTGATTTTGTTTTGATATTAATAATGCCGCTAAAAGCGTTACTGCCATATAAGACTGAGCCTGGTCCACGAATAATTTCAATTTGCTCAATAATGTCTAGGGGAAACGTTAAAAACAGATCTACATGGACATTACTACTTTGAGTGTCGGATATTGGGCGACCATTTAGTAAATAAAGTATCTGATTATCTTGAGGAGCTTTGAGTACCCCTCTTAGAGCTGCTCTAGACTCAGGTAGTACATGACCTCCCACCATCATAAAACTGGTTTGTCGGTTTAAAATATCCCTGAGATTGCGGGCACCAAACTTTGCAATATCTTTTGCGGTAATAACACTGATAATGCCAGGTGCATTATGATGAGGCTCTTCACGTTTTGATGCTATAGTGATTGTTACCAGTTCTTCTAAATCCATTTCCAAAAGCTCATTTAGTTCATCATCGGTTGCATATGAGCTGTTAGAAAAAAGGCTGGTAATGACAATAAATAATAGTGTCAAACTAAAATAATGTTTAGCCAGAGTTAGTGTGACTATTAGATGCTTCATAGGGCCGTGTTTTTTAGGTATTTTCTTTATTATTAATAAACGTGTATTTGTTTGTTTAGACTGAACAAACTATTAGTGCAAGTATTGATAATAATAGGAAGAAATTAAATATAAAAAAGTCTACATAAATAGAATATATAGAAAATAAAGCCTTTTAAATAGGCTTTGTCCAGAAGCATAGGAGTTGCTGACTATATAAAGGGTGGGATGTAACACTTATAAAGTACTTCAGTGGTTAACAGCAATCTTATGGTTGGTAGTAAAAAAGCAATTTGGAGGGGGGCTGGGGGAGTGCTGTTATTAATAGCCTCTCAATTATTTGCCAAGAATGATACTAACAGTGACTTGTATGAACTACCCCTTGAAGCGCTATTAAATATAGAAGTGTCGGTTGCTTCAACTAAGCAGGAGAACATAGCTAATACACCAGCCGTTGTATCCAGTTATTCAGTAGAGGATTTGAGTAAATTAGGATTACGCTCATTAAAAGAAGTCATCAGCTTTGTACCTGGATTTGTCGTGGATCGTAATGTATCTGGTACTCCACAAATCATGGTAAGGGGGGCAACCTCGGATTTTGGAGCCAAAATATTAGTGTTGCTCAATGGCGTCCCATACTGGTCTCCTTCTCATGGTAATCTTCCAGTTCTAGGTATTCCGTGGGCTGCCATTGATAGAATAGAAGTCATACGCGGGCCTGGTGCTGTCATTTACGGATCGAATGCAATAGCTGGTGTTATTAATGTGATCACCAGAGAAACCTCTGGAGGGCTTGTTCAAGGGAGTTATGGTTCAAATCCTACAGTTAATTCAACAGGATATTATCGTTATGAATTAGCTTCGGGTGACAGTAAAGAGAAAGGAGGTGGCGTTGTTGTTGCCTATGAAAAACAACATAAAGATGATGGCTATGATGCAGAAGTCAGGCAGTCTAATCAGGTAGCTGCCCCAGCTAAGTTTCAGCAAAAAGAATTGTTTGAATCTATTTTTATTCAGTTTCAGCATGACCGTGGGCAAGTGTTTTTATCGTATTTTAATGATTTTACTGAAGGTGCCAAAATTAAAATTCCGGCATTTCCAATGCCGGGTATGCCATCCCCTATGCCTGGAATGTTAATCGAATCGAAAGTGCCTGATGTGAAGACAGAGGGGTTATTATTGCACGGTGACTATCAGTGGGATTGGCAGCAACACTCGTTATCTGTGTTTGCTGATTATAATCAGTATGCCCCTGCTTTTTTATCACCAGATATGATCTCGCGGTTTGATGATAGCTGGCAAGATAACTTTCGTTTGCGTACTGGATTTCTGGCACAGGGTAAAGCCAGTGATATGATTGATTACTTAGTTGGGTTAGAAACTGAACTACGAAAAGTGGATGATTTTAGAAATATATCAAAAAATCCAGGAGGAACGGAGTTACTATTATTTTCAGCAGATGATATGCGTGAAGACACTATTTATGGCCAGTTAGATTTTCATTGGGACAAATGGCGTGTTTTGGTGGGAGCAAGAGCAACAGATAATGAAGAGTCAGGGTTTAAAATAACGCCAAGAACGTCACTGGTGTATTCTATTGATGAACAACAATCTTTAAAGTGGCTTTATTCTGTCGGTTTTACCTCGCCTAATTTTGAGACCAATATTACTTCGAGTGGTAGTGCTTTAAAGCCTGAAACTGTTGAAATGTTGGACTTCGTTTACTCGTACGTTACCCCAAAAACAGTTTTTGTCGCTAACCTGTATTATTATGAAGGGGAAGACTTTATTACCCGGTTTCCAGCTCAGCCACCTTTTTTATTGTTTACCAGTAGAGACACTTTTACTCGTAAAGGACTAGAGTTAGATTATCAGATTCAGCTGGATAATACTCGTTTTCATACAAACTTGGCTTACAATCATGAAGGTAACCGAACAAGCATTAGTGATGATACTTTTGCTGCATTAGTGCCTAAACTAACCGTTAATATTGGTGGGCACTATCGTTTAGGTGATCACGTATTTGGTGCCAGTGCGCGTTATATTAGCCAGCGGCAAATTTCTGAGAATGCAACAGATGTAGCCCTTAATTATCAATATGAAAAAAACGGCATTACTTTTTTTGCAACCGTTAATAATATATTGTCAGAAGACTTATTTTCGGTAAACTTAGGGCCGAATAATACACCTAGTGCAAATCAACGCAGTGATAATGATGTTAATTTTACGATAGGTGTTAAGTTTGAGTTTTAATCAGGGACTTTAAGAGTCTTGGTATTGTGCACGGATCGCAAGGAACTCATCGAGACTGCTGAAAAGGATATCTACCAATGTAGGATCAAAGTGTTTACCTTGTTCTGTTTTGATATAGGAGAGCACTGCGTCGATATCCCATGGTTCTTTGTAACATCGTTTACTGCTCAATGCATCAAACACGTCTGCTAATGCTGTGATTCGACCATAGATATGGATATTTTCACCTGCTAATTGACTAGGATAACCAGAACCATCCCATTTTTCATGGTGTTGATTTGCGATTATACTGGCTGCATTAAATACTTTTGATTCGTCACCTTTAAGAATATTATAGCCAGCCTCTGCATGGGTCTTCATCACCTCCCATTCGGTATCAGTTAATTTGCCAGGCTTATGTAAAATAGCATCTGGAATTGCTACTTTGCCGATATCGTGGAGTGGGGAAGCCATTTCAACTATTTCAGCTTCCATTTCACTTAAACCTGATTTTATGGCCAGTAACTTGGAGTACTCTGCCACTCGTTGTATATGGGCGCCAGTTTCCTTGGAGCGGTTTTCAACAGCAGTGCCTAGAGTATTGATAATCTTACGTTGGATTTGATCGCTTTCTTCACTAAGCTTTAAGTTCTCTAAGCAGGTGGTAACATTGTGAAGAAAAATATCAATTAAATGTTTTTCTATGGAGCTCAAAGAATCTATTTTACTAATTCCAGAGAAATACATAACCAGTTCATTGTTATGCCTTGAAGTATAATAAGCATAACCCGTTTCTGTACAAATACTGTGTTTTTTTTCTAAAGCGGTTTTGATGCAAGTTTGGATACTTTCATCTAATTGAGTGATATTGCTACCGGCTAATATTTCATGGCAGCCTGTTCCACATAATACTTTGATATCAGTTGAACCTGATGGGTTAGCAGTAGCAAGGTGATTATTGTTAATTATTAAGGTGTTGTCAGCTAAGTGCAGCAGGCTGCAAAGTTGGGTGGCAACGCCGGTGAGTAGTTGATTGAGGGAACGAAATTGATAAATATTATCTAATGACTGTACCACTTCTCTGAGTCCTTGCTTATTTTTTTCTATAGACATAATGTTGCGATAGGAGCGTAAATTAGAGCGCATTAAAGTAAACAGTTTTTGTGAAGTTAACTCAGTTTTTTCTTTATAATCATCAATATCATAATTAACTATTACTTCATTTTCTGGTGCCTGGCCTGGTTGTCCAGTACGGAGTACAATTCTCACAAAAGGGTTTTTCAGTTGTTCCCTTATGTATTTAACAACCTCAAGCCCTGCATGGTCAGTTTCCATTACAACATCTAATAAAATTAATGCAATGTTCGATTCCTTTTCAAGCAGCTGGCACGCTTCTTGTCCTGAATAAGCGCTTATAAACTGAACTTTAGCATCGTTGAAGGTAAAGTTGCTTAATACCATTTTAGTAATGGTATGGACTTCAATATCATCGTCGACTACCAGTACTTTCCACCTTTGCGCAGTTGTCTGGCTTGTATCAGCTTTGGTGTCGAGCTTTTGAGAGGGTTTTTTGTTTGCAAAAATATAGTTAGGCATGATGTAGCATTACCGCTTAAATGCACTGGTATTAAGCCAGACAATCATATTACTTGAAGTATAACAGACGCTTATCTTTTGTCAGAATTAAGCAAAGAGATAGTCATTTTATGCAAAATAAAAATATAACTATCAGGCTTGATTATATATAGAAATAATCAAGCCCAGCTATTGTGCCCTTAAAACAGTTATTTCATAAAAAGCGAGGGTATGGGATGACTTATTTTTTTACGTTATAGCCAGGAGGTACTTTGCTTAGGTCGAAAGTTTCTTTATTTTCCCCAAATGACCAATGATAACCATCATTATCTACCGCAGAATACATTTCATCTCCCCAGAACATTAAGGCAGGCTCCATAATAATTTCAACACCTGCTGCTTTTGCTTGTTCATAATGTGCTTTGACATTAGGGCAGTATATGTAAAGGGCAATCCCTTGCTGAATCTGGCTGTGTTTTGGGGTTACACTGTCATTTTGCATAGCGCCCTGCTTACCCAGCATAATACGGGCATTGTGAAAAGACATTTCAGCATGAACTAGTGTATTGCCATCAGCAAGCGGGTTTTCAGCAGGAATAAAACCAAAACTGGTTTGATAAAACTTAAGTGAAGTTTCAATGTCCTTCACTGTAATATAGGGCATCAGTTGTGGCATACCTTCTGGAATGTAGGAGTGGTTAGTTAGCTTAGCCATAAATGCCGATCCTTGGTTATATAGTTGTTGGGTTGTTTTAACTTTAACAGGATTAGAAAAAATGTTGGATCACGATAAGTTTACAATGGTTGAACAGGATAAAGCATTACCAGGCAGTGATGAATTGATGAATATTACCAATAAGCATTTTGTTTCAGGTCACCCTCTTAAGCCACCATTTCCAAATAGTTATCAGCAAGCGGTTTTTGGAATGGGATGTTTTTGGGGGGCAGAGCGTTTGTTTTGGCTACAGTCTGGTATTTATACGACGGCTGTTGGTTATGCAGGAGGTTATACACCAAATCCTACTTATCAGGAAGTTTGCTCTGGAATGACAGGTCATACTGAAGTGGTGCTGGTAGTGTTTGATCCTGATCAGATTAGTTATCGGCTATTATTGCAGTTATTTTGGGAGTCCCACAATCCAACTCAGGGTATGAAGCAAGGTAATGATCGGGGGACTCAATATCGGTCTGCAATCTATGTGACTTCAACGGATCAGTTACAGCAGGCAACTCAGTCAAAAGCTAATTATCAGCTAGCACTTACTCGTGATGGCTATGCTGAAATTACCACTGAAATTGCTGAATTAACTCACTTCTACTATGCAGAGGAATATCATCAACAATATTTAGCTAAAAACCCAGATGGTTATTGTAGTTTAAAAGGAACTGGTATTAGCTGTGCTTTTTAGTTTTATTTTTAATTGGTTGAGTAATAAAAAATTGTAAATTGCTCTCGTAAAAGCTGATTATTGTTATTGCGAAAAAAATATGAGGCTTGGTTCTTTTTTTTTAAAATAGACTGTTAAAAAATAAACTTATGATTGGTATCTTCTGTTTCTCTTTTTGAGTGGTCGTTAAAAAACTGTAAGGAGATAGTTATGAGTAAACTATTCAAAACTTTGGCTTTCACTTTTTCTTTAATTGTTGCTAACTTATCTTGGGCAAATTCTGGTGAAGTAAATATTAATACTGCTGATGCAGCTACTATTGCAGAGGTACTAACTGGGGTAGGAGAAGCTAAGGCAAAAGCTATTATTGCTTACCGTGATGAGCATGGTGACTTCACTAGCATAGAACAGCTAACTGAAGTTAAAGGAATTGGTGAAGGTACGCTGCATAAAAATGAAGGTAAAATAATTCTAAAATAAAGAACTTCAACTGATTAGTTAAAGTTGGCTCCCCGAACTGGACTCGAACCAGTGACCCAATGATTAACAGTCATTTGCTCTACCAACTGAGCTATCGGGGAATCGCTAACGGGGTGGTATACTAATAAGTTGTAGGGAGGAGGTCAACACTTTGTTGGTGGTTAAAATTCATTTTTACAACTAAGTGTTAAATTTGATTAAGCCTTGTGCTGCCTGAAGACACTAAAA
Organism: Spartinivicinus ruber; assembly: GCF_011009015.1. NCBI lineage: Bacteria > Pseudomonadati > Pseudomonadota > Gammaproteobacteria > Oceanospirillales > Zooshikellaceae > Spartinivicinus > Spartinivicinus ruber. The sequence goes on along the minus strand of NZ_CP048878.1, from coordinate 4,523,146 downwards.
GCTCGCCAACTGGCGAGCTTTTTTTACTTCTACTTACAACGCTTGCTGTATACGATCTAATGCTTTATTGAGTATATCTTCACTTGTCGCATAGGATAGCCGCATATAACCAGGTGAGCCAAAAGCTGAACCTGGTACTAAAGCAACCCCAGCCTGTTCGAGTAAATATTCAGCAAACTCTACGTCACTGTTAAAGCCTTTATTGTTCATGGCCTCTGTAAAGTTAGCAAAGGCATAAAAAGCTCCATCTGCTTCAATACACGAAACGCCTGCTAGCTGATTAAGCCGGCCAACTACCAAATCATGACGTATCTTGAAGGCTTTGACCATTTCTGTAACACAGTCTTGAGAGTTGCTCAGTGCAGCAGTGGCTGCAGCCTGGGAGATGGAGCAGGCATTGGATGTGCTTTGGGACTGAATTTTTTTCATAGCAGCAATCAGGTTAGCTGGTCCTGCGGCATAACCAATACGCCAACCCGTCATGGAGTAAGCTTTTGATACACCATTAAGTACAATTGTGCGAGGGTATAAATCAGGTACTGCATTTAAAATATTGCTGAACGGTTCATCACTCCATAATATTTTTTCATACATATCATCGGTAGCTACCAGTACATTCGGATGGGCTTGCAGCACTTCAGCTAATGCAGCTAAGTCAGCCTTGGAATAGGCTACACCTGTAGGATTTGATGGGCTGTTCAAGACTACTAGTCGCGTTTTATCTGTTATCGCTGCTGATAATTGCTCCGGAGTAAGCTTAAACCGGTTGGACTCAAGGGTGGTTACAATGACAGGTTCACCACCGGCAATTTTGACCATATCAGGGTAAGAGACCCAATATGGTGCTGGAATAACTACTTCGTCACTTGGGTTTAACAGGGCGAGAGCAAGGTTAAAGAAGCTTTGCTTGCCACCGGAGGACACTAAAATTTGGTTGGGTTGGTAAGTGAGCTGGTTATCATTGGCAAGTTTATCAATGATGGCCTGTTTTAGTTCGGCTGTTCCATCTACTGCAGTATATTTGGTTTGGCCTGCATTAATTGCGGCAATGGCTGCATCTTTAATATGGTTGGGAGTGTCAAAGTCCGGCTCACCGGCACCTAAGCCAATAATGTCTTTGCCTTCAGCACGTAAAGCGGCTGCACGACTAGTGACGGCTAATGTGGGGGAAGGTTTGATGGCACTGACACGATGGGAGAGCTGCACGTCCACCTTGATTCCTCTTAAATCAGTTTGTGTGTTTACTATTTGATTTGCTCAGGCTAGCCTGTATACCCATTCGCAAAATAGCTTTTACGCTTTGGGTAAGTGCCAGATAAACAGTGCGAAAGTAATTAGCAAATGCTAACTGGCTATTTTTGAGTTATTTGCTCATCCATCATACTAGATGTAGCAGGCTTCAGGAACCATGACTAAGCAATTTCAAGTTGTTTCGACGTTTCAGCCAGCCGGTGACCAAGCGGCTGCCATAAAGTCGATTGTGGCAGGGGTGAGTGCTGGGTTGGCATCACAAACTTTATTGGGGGTTACTGGCTCAGGCAAAACCTACTCGGTTGCCAAAGTAATTGAGCAGCTACAACGCCCAACTTTGGTGATGGCGCATAACAAGACACTTGCTGCTCAGTTGTATGGTGAGTTTAAGAGCTTTTTCCCCAATAATTCTGTTGAGTATTTTGTTTCTTATTATGACTATTACCAACCTGAAGCCTATGTACCTACCTCAGATACTTATATAGAAAAAGATGCTTCAGTCAATGATCATATTGAACAGATGCGCCTGTCTGCTACCAAGGCGTTGTTGGAGAGGTCTGATACCATCATTGTGGCAACTGTTTCAGCGATTTATGGTTTGGGTGATCCTGAATCCTATTTAAAAATGGTGATGCACCTTGATCGAGGTGATGTCGTTGATCAACGAACCATTTTGAGGCGACTCGCTGAGCTACAATATACTCGCAATGACCTTGAACTGCGTCGGGGAACTTATCGAGTGCGTGGGGATGTGATTGATATTTTCCCCGCAGAGTCTGAGCAGGAAGCAGTTCGAGTTGAGTTATTCGATGATGAGATTGATCAACTGTCTTATTTTGATCCATTAACAGGGGTTGTGAACCAGAAAATCCCGAGAGTGACTATTTTTCCTAAATCTCACTATGTGACTCCTAGACAAAAGCTCTTAGATGCAGTTGAAGACATAAAGGTTGAGTTAAAAGATCGCCTTGAACAATTACGTAACAATAATAAGTTGGTTGAAGCGCAACGTTTGGAACAGCGCACCCGTTATGATTTAGAAATGATTATGGAGCTAGGCTATTGCACAGGAATAGAAAACTATTCCCGTTACTTGTCAGGGCGTGCTACTGGTGAACCACCGCCGACACTTTTTGACTATTTGCCGGATGATGCTTTGTTAGTGATTGATGAATCTCATGTAACTGTACCGCAAGTGGGTGCTATGTACCGTGGTGACCGGTCGCGCAAGGAAACACTAGTGGAATACGGCTTTCGTTTGCCTTCTGCCTTAGATAACAGGCCAATGAAGTTTGAAGAGTGGGAGTCGAAAAGCCCACAAACTATTTTTGTTTCTGCCACACCTGGGTCTTATGAACTGGAACATCAAGGCCAGCAAGTGGAGTTGGTAGTTAGGCCTACTGGGCTGATTGATCCTGAGCTAGAAGTGAGGCCTGCAACTTCCCAAATAGACGACTTATTATCTGAAATCAGTCACTACGTAGCGCAGCAGCAGCGGGTGTTGGTAACTACACTAACAAAGCGGATGGCAGAAGACCTTACAGAGTTTTTGCTGGAGCATGGGGTGAAAGTTCGCTATTTGCATTCCGATATTGATACGGTTGAGCGAGTGGAAATTATTCGGGATTTACGCTTGGGTGTCTTTGATGTGCTTGTGGGCATCAACTTGTTGAGGGAAGGGCTGGATATGCCAGAAGTAGCCTTGGTTGCAATTTTGGATGCAGACAAAGAAGGGTTCTTACGCTCAGATCGCTCGTTGATCCAAACCATTGGTCGTGCTGCCCGGAACATTCATGGTAAAGCGATTTTGTATGCGGATAAAATCACTGGCTCCATGCAGCGTGCAATTGATGAAACCGAGCGCCGCCGGGCAAAACAAATAGAGTATAACAAGCAACATGGCATTATTCCGAAAGGTGTGACAAAGGCAGTCGCAGATATTTTAGAAGGTGCGACCATTCCTGGAAAGAAAGGCAAAGGGAAGAAAGCTCAGAAGAAACAAGTGGCTGAGCCTGAAGCACAATATCAAGTTATATCAGCAAATCCCGAAAGCTTATTGGCAACAATTAGTAAACTTGAAGAAAAAATGTACGAACATGCCAAGAACCTGGAGTTCGAAGAAGCTGCAGCGGTACGTGATCAAATAAGCCAGCTAAAACAAGCAGCGCTCTTGCAGTAGTCCGCATTATTGGGCTTAGCCGAGGGGCTATCGTGGCCAGCAGACGTTTCTACGATTATACTTGCCTGCAGTTTTATAACTCAGAATCAATTAATTAAGTAGCTGTATATGCGGAGAAAAACTACATGGAACAGCGATTAAAAGACCGGAAAATCGCAGTAATAGGCCTAGGGTATGTGGGCTTGCCATTGGCTGTGGAGTTTGGCAAGTATTACAACACAGTTGGCTTTGATATTAACCAAACGCGAGTTGCAGAGCTGAGTGATGGTGTTGATAAAACGCTGGAAGTGAGTTCTGAAGACTTAAAAGCGGTGGATAAGTTGAGCTATACAGCGAGTGTAGAAGACTTAAAAGGTTGCTCCATTTATATTGTTACTGTACCTACACCAATCGATGACTATCGACAGCCAGACTTAACCCCGTTAACTAAAGCCAGTGAGATGCTTGCGAAGGTAGTAAACAAGGGGGATATTGTTATTTATGAGTCAACAGTTTACCCGGGTGCAACAGAAGAGCATTGTATTCCTATTTTAGAGCAGGGCTCTGGTTTGGTTTATAACCAGGATTTTTTTGCTGGCTATAGCCCTGAGCGGATAAACCCTGGTGATAAAGAACATCGTTTAACTACGATTAAGAAAGTGACCTCTGGCTCTACTCCTGAAATTGCTGAGCTGGTGGATCAATTGTATGCCAGTATCATTACTGCAGGCACCCATAAAGCGTCTAGCATTAAAGTAGCTGAAGCAGCTAAAGTCATTGAAAATACCCAGCGCGACTTGAATATTGCCTTGATTAACGAATTGGCTTTGATTTTCGAGCGAATGGATATTGATACTTTAGAAGTGTTAGAGGCTGCCGGTACCAAATGGAACTTCTTGCCATTCCGCCCTGGTTTAGTGGGTGGTCACTGTATAGGCGTTGATCCTTACTATCTTACTCATAAAGCGAAAGCAATTGGCTATCGTCCTGAAGTAATTTTGGCTGGGCGGCGGATTAATGACCGCATGGGAGCCACTGTTGCTAACCGCGTTTTAAAGCTTATGGTGGGTAATAAGATAGATCTGTCAAAAGCAAAAGTATTAGTGCTTGGGTTGACCTTTAAGGAAAACTGCCCAGATCTGCGGAATACGAAAACAATCGACATTATTGCAGAACTGCAAAGCTGGGGGGTTCAGGTTGATATCCATGACCCTTGGGTTGATCCTGAGGAAGCTCATCATGAATATCTGCTGGAAGTAATGACTGAGCTGCCTAAACAACAATATCAGGCGATTATTTTAGCTGTAGGTCACCAGCAATTCGTTTCACTGACAGAGAGCCAGCTAAATGCATTAAAGGCGCCAAATGGCGTATTATTTGATGTGAAGAGCGCACTACCCAAAACGTGGGTTGATGACAGGCTGTAATTTTTTCACTCAAAGTGATCAATAATGAAAATAACCATTATGGGCACAGGCTATGTGGGTCTTGTAACAGGGGCCTGCCTGGCTGATGTGGGGCATCAAGTTTGTTGTTTTGATATTAACCATGAAAAAATACAACAGCTACAGGCGAGTGAAGTACCTTTTTTTGAGCCAGGCTTAGCTGCAATCATTCAGCGCAATGTTGATCAGCGGTTGCTTTTTAGTAGTGACTTTCAGCAGTCGCTTAATTTTGCTGATGTCATTTTTATTGCGGTGGGAACACCGCCTAATGGGGATGGTTCAGCAGACTTGCAGCATGTCTTAAGTTTGGCTGAGCAGCTAGGTCGGCATGTTGCCTCAGATAAGGTTATTGTTACCAAGTCTACTGTACCAGTTGGTACGGCGAAAAAAGTAAAGCAGGCTATTGATCAACAATTGGCTTGCAGGGAGCAAGCAGTTAATGTTGAAGTGGTTGCTAATCCAGAGTTTCTAAAAGAAGGGGCAGCAGTTGCTGACTTTATGCGCCCTGATCGGATTATAGTGGGGGCGGAGTCTGATCATGCCAAACAAATCATGGCTGAAATTTATGCGCCCTTTAATCGTAACCATAACCGCATGATGTATATGGAAGTGAAAGCAGCGGAATTAACCAAATATGCTGCTAATGCCATGTTGGCAACCAAGATCAGCTTTATGAATGATTTAGCTAATTTGGCTGAGCACTTGGGTGTAGATATTGAAGAGGTTCGGTTAGGGATTGGCTCTGATCATCGAATTGGTTATCACTTCATCTATCCAGGTTGTGGCTATGGCGGTTCTTGTTTTCCAAAGGATGTTAAAGCGATTACTCAAACAGCGAGAAACGCAGGTAGCCCTTTAAACTTGCTGGAAGCCGTAGACCAAATTAACCAAAAACAGAAAAATCAACTATTTACTAAAATAAACCACTACTTTGCTGGTGAGCTAGCAGGTAAAGTGATTGCTGTTTGGGGGCTGGCATTTAAACCTAAGACAGATGACATGCGTGAAGCTCCAAGTCGAGTTGTTATGGAGCAGTTATGGCAGGCAGGAGCTGTAGTTAAAGCATTTGATCCAGAGGCTATGGCCCAAGCCCACTTAATCTATGGAGAAAACTCAAAACTAATTTTGACAGAGACTCCTTATGATGCCTTAGTTGATGCGGATGCATTGGTTATTTGCACAGAGTGGGCGGTATTTCGTGCCCCGGATTTTGAGCGCATGAAACAATTATTACGCAATCCAGTCATTTTTGATGGCCGCAATATTTATGACCCGCATACCATGGCTGGCTTGGGGATCAACTACTATGCCATTGGCCGTGGAATGTCATTATTAAATAAGTAAAGTTTGCATTATTTGCAGAAAGCAAGTGTTGTATACTGTCAGGGGTAGCTTGTGGAATGTTACCAACGCAATCGTTTTGCGGCAGTTTTATTAAGTAGGAAGCCAAGTTGAGCAATAATATGAAGATTTTAGTAACTGGTGCAGCAGGATTTATTGGTTGCCATGTGGCTCTTTATTTATTATCCCGTGGTGATCAAGTTGTAGGTTTGGACAATGTTAATGATTATTACGACGTTAACCTCAAGCTAGATCGGTTGAAGCTGATTGAAAACCACGAGCAAGCAGCTAATTTTAAGTTCGTAAAAATGGATTTGGCTGATAAAGAAGGAATGGCCAACCTGTTTGCTCAAGAACAGTTTGATAAGGTTGTTCACTTGGCGGCTCAAGCGGGAGTTCGTTACTCTTTAGAAAACCCACATGCTTATATTGATAGTAATATTGTTGGGTTTATGAATGTGTTGGAAGGCTGTCGCCATCAGCAGGTAAAACACTTGGTTTATGCTTCTTCCAGCTCGGTTTACGGGGCAAATGAAGACATGCCTTTCTCTGTGCATCATAATGTAGATCACCCCTTATCACTCTATGCTGCCACAAAGAAGTCCAATGAGCTGATGGCCCACACTTATTCCTCTTTATATGGGTTGCCTACGACTGGACTGCGTTTTTTTACCGTATATGGTCCTTGGGGACGGCCAGATATGGCTCTGTTTTTATTTACAAAAAACATTTTGGCTGGCAAGCCAATTGATGTGTTTAATTATGGCAAGCATCGTCGCGACTTTACTTATGTTGACGATATTGTTGAAGGGGTCGTGAGAACCCTTGATAAAACCGCTACCGTAAATCCTGATTGGACTGGTATGAATCCAGACCCCGGTACTTCCAAAGCACCATGGCGGGTATACAATATTGGGAATAATCAGCCAGTTGAGCTGCTCACTTATATTCAAACCTTAGAAGAAAAACTCGGTAAAAAAGCTGAAATGAATTTATTACCATTGCAGCCTGGTGATGTGCCTGACACTTATGCCAATGTAGAAGACCTGGTTAATGACGTTGACTATAAACCAAGTACAACAGTTGCTGAAGGTATTGATCAGTTTGTCCGCTGGTATCGAGACTACTATCAACTGTAACAGTCTGAAATATATAAATAATAAGGGGTTGTTTTTTTTAGTAATGGCTGATATGGTACGCTCCACGTTTTAGGCGCGTAGCTCAGTTGGTTAGAGCGCCACCTTGACATGGTGGAGGTCGTTGGTTCGACTCCAATCGCGCCTACCAAATTTTAAAGAGGCCAGTCTAGTGACTGGCTTTTTCTGTTTCGCTTTGATTGTTTAAGTTATAAAAACGAATCACCTGACTTAGCTAACCTTACCAAGCGAACAACAACATGTGGCCTTTGGTGTGGGTCACCACTGAACAAAGTAAGGAAATCTAATGCCTGTAATTACCCTCCCTGATGGCAGTGCTCGCCAATTTGATCAGCCAGTTTCTGTATTGGCTATAGCTGAGTCTATTGGTCCTGGCTTAGCAAAAGCAACTATTGCCGGTCGTGTTAATGGCCAACTAAAAGACGCTTGCGACCTGATTGAAGAAGACGCTGATCTGCAAATTATCACCGCCAAAGACGAAGAAGGCGTTGAAATTATTCGTCACTCATTTGCTCACTTGGTTGGACACGCAGTTAAGCAGCTTTTTCCAGCAGCGAAAATGGCTATTGGTCCTGTTATTGAAAATGGCTTTTATTATGATATCGCCTATGATCGGTCATTTACTCAAGAAGATGTGCAGGCAATCGAAACCCGAATCAGTGAGTTGATTAAAAAAGATTATCCTGTCATTAAAAAGATGACACCTATTGAAGAAGCTCGGAAAGTATTTCTTGATCGTGGTGAGAGCTATAAAGTACAGCTAATTGATGACATGGATGACTCTGTTAAGGCTGTTGGGCTATACCACCACGAAGAATACACAGATATGTGTCGTGGCCCTCATGTGCCGAACACCCGTTTTCTTAGAGCATTTAAGCTCACTAAATTGGCAGGTGCTTATTGGCGAGGTGACTCTAATAATGAAATGTTGCAACGTATTTACGGCACCGCCTGGTCTGATAAAAAACAGCTAAAAGCCTATTTACGTCGTTTGGAAGAAGCAGAAAAACGGGATCATCGTAAATTAGGTAAGCGTTTAGGATTCTTTCATACCCAGGAAGAAGCACCCGGAATGGTGTTTTGGCATCATCATGGCTGGACTATTTATCAAGTGGTTGAGCAATATATGCGACAAGTTCAGCGTGACAATGGCTATCTGGAAATTAAAACCCCACAAGTGGTTGACCGGACGTTATGGGAAAAATCAGGTCATTGGGATAAGTTCCAGGACATGATGTTTACAACTCATTCAGAAAATCGTGACTATGCGGTTAAGCCAATGAACTGTCCCTGTCACGTGCAGGTCTTTAATCAAGGACTACGGAGTTATCGTGATTTACCATTACGCCTAGCAGAATTTGGTTCTTGTCATCGTGATGAGCCATCCGGTACATTGCATGGTTTGATGCGAGTAAGAAACTTTACTCAGGACGATGCTCATATTTTTTGTACTGAAGATCAGATTCAAAAAGAAGTTGCGACTTTTATCGACTTGCTGTTTGCGGTCTATCGTGACTTTGGTTTTGACGAAGTGATTCTGAAACTATCCACTCGGCCTGAGCAGCGAGTAGGCTCTGATGCCGTGTGGGATCAGGCGGAGCAAGCCCTTGCCTCTGCTTTGGATGCAACTGGTTTGGACTGGGAAGAGCTGCCTGGAGAAGGTGCTTTTTATGGACCTAAAATAGAATTTTCGCTAAAAGACTGCATCGGTCGGGTATGGCAGTGTGGCACTATCCAAGTGGATTTTTCAATGCCTGAGCGGTTGAGTGCGCAATATGTGGCGGAAGATGGTTCTCGCCAAGTTCCTGTCATGCTACACCGTGCTATACTAGGCTCGTTTGAGCGGTTTATTGGTATTTTAATTGAGCATTATGAGGGTGCAATGCCTCCTTGGCTGGCTCCCGTGCAGGCGGTGGTGTTAAATATTACCGATAATCAGGCTGGCTATGCAACGAAAGTCGTCGATCAACTAAAAAATCAAGGCTTTCGAGTCGTATCAGACTTGAGAAACGAAAAAATCAGTTTTAAAATCCGTGAGCACACTTTACAAAAAGTACCTTATCTCTTGGTTGTTGGTGATCAGGAGATGAATGCTGGGACGGTCGCTGTAAGGACTCGAAAAGGGCAAGACCTAGGAACCCTCTCAATCGAAGAGTTCTGCAAGCATCTGTCAGCAGATATAGAATTACGCGGCCGATTACTGAGTGAATCGAAGTAGGAGACATTACAATTAAGCGCGACAACAGAAGAGAAAAACGTGCCAATCGTATCAACGATGAGATTCGTGCTAAACAGGTGCGTTTGATTGGAGCTGATGGCGATCAGGTAGGCATTGTAGATTTATCCGATGCATTGGCTAAGGCAAAAGAAGCTACGCTTGATTTAGTTGAAATCAATAGCAGCGCCGAGCCACCTGTTTGTAAAGTAATGGATTATGGTAAGCACCTGTTTGAGCTCAAAAAGCAGAAAGCGGCTGCAAAGAAAAAACAGAAACAAACCCAGGTGAAAGAAATTAAGTTTCGCCCAGGTACCGAAGAAGGGGATTATCAGGTAAAACTGCGCAACCTGATACGTTTCCTGACAGAGGGCAATAAAGCCAAGGTATCACTAAGATACCGCGGTCGAGAGATGGCTCACCAGGAGTTGGGATTAGAGTTGCTAAAGCGGGTTGAGGCAGACTTGGAAGAGTTTGGTACCGTTGAGCAATACCCTAAAATGGAAGGTCGTCAGTTGATCATGGTGCTGGCCCCAAAAAAGAAAAGGTAGTTTTAAGTAAACTGACATTGCGTTAGTTTCACTGCTTTTTATTAACTAAATGGCAAAGGCTATAAGCCTCACGAATGCGGAGTGATTATTATGCCAAAGATGAAAACCAACAAAGGTGCTGCCAAGCGCTTTAAAAAGACTGCGTCTGGTTTTAAGCGTAAAAGTGCGTTTAAAAGCCACATCCTCACCAAAATGACCACTAAGCGTAAGCGTCAGTTACGTGGTACTTCTGCAGTCGCAGCTGCTGATGTACCTGCAGTAAAAAGAATGCTGCGTGTTAACTAGTCAACTTTTCTTAGTGTTAAATTTTTTAAGTAGGAGTGAGGAATGCCTCGAGTTAAACGTGGTGTAGTGGCGCGTCGTCGTCATAAAAAGGTTTTAAAACAGGCTAAAGGTTATTACGGTGCTCGTAGTCGAGTATTTCGTGTAGCTAAACAAGCTGTTACTAAAGCAGGCCAGTATGCTTACCGTGACCGTCGTCAACGTAAGCGTCAGTTCCGTGCGCTGTGGATTGCTCGTATAAATGCGGGCGCTCGCATAAACGGTCTATCCTATAGCCGCTTTATTGCAGGTCTGAAGAAAGCTTCTGTTGCCATCGACCGTAAAGTCTTAGCTGACTTAGCTGTTAATGATAAAGAAGTGTTTACCCAGATCGTCGAAAAGGCAAAGCTGGCTTTAGCCTAACCAGATTTGTTAATCGACAAAAACAAGAAAGGAGGCTTTAGCCTCCTTTCTTGGTATATGGGCCATGAAAATATGAAAAAGTCTTGTCAAAAGTAATGGTGTGTGGTGTGCATCGAGTTAGGTATGTTTAAAAGTAAAAAATAGCACCACTGTCATTTTTGAGAAGGTTTTTGCTTGATATCCATTATTAAAAGCCGGAGTTACCCATGGAAAATCTTGATGCATTAGTTGCTGCTGCATTAGCCAAAGTATCCTCTGCAACTGATGAGGCTGCACTTGATCAGGTGCGGGTGGAATATTTAGGAAAAAAAGGTGAGATTACCCAATTGCTAAAAGGGCTGGGGAAATTGAGTGCAGAGGAGCGGCCGAAAGCAGGCGCAAAAATTAATGAAGCCAAACAGCAAGTGCAGCAGGCAATCAATGATAACAAGGCTCAACTCAAACAGCAGCAGTTAAATGCAAAGTTAGCTAGTGAAACGCTGGACGTGACTTTACCAGGAAGACGTCAGTCTAAGGGAAGTATCCATCCAGTAACTAAAACTATGGAGCGGATTGAAGCTTTTTTTGCGAGTGTGGGCTTTGGAGTGGCTGAAGGCCCTGAAATTGAAGATGATTATTATAACTTTGAAGCATTGAATATTCCTTCTCACCATCCAGCTAGGGCAATGCATGATACATTTTATTTTAATAGCCATACACTGTTGAGAACTCATACTTCTCCAGTGCAAATTCGTACTATGAAAGACAGCCAGCCGCCCATTCGAGTGATTTGTCCAGGTAAAGTATATCGCTGTGACTCGGATATGACTCATACACCGATGTTTCATCAGGTGGAAGGCTTGTGTGTAGATAAAAACATTAGTTTTGCTGATTTAAAAAGTACTATTGAGGCGTTTTTACAAGTATTTTTTGAGCGTGATTTAAAAGTGCGGTTTCGTCCATCGTATTTCCCATTCACTGAGCCATCAGCTGAAGTAGACATTGAGTGGGGTACCGATGAAAAAGGCAATACTAAATGGCTGGAAGTAATGGGCTGTGGCATGGTGCATCCTAAAGTGTTTGAGGCTGTGGGTATTGATTCTGAAAAATATACTGGTTACGCCTTTGGCTTAGGGGTAGAGCGAATGGCGATGTTGCGCTACGGGGTTAATGATCTTCGGATGTTTTTTGAAAATGACTTGAATTTCTTGCAGCAGTTTTAATAGAAGGCAAATAACGTATAGTTTTCAGAGTAATTAATTTGTAAATGGTAAAGCGATGAAATTCAGTGAACAGTGGTTACGAGAGTGGGTTAATCCGAAAGCAAGCACGGAAGAAATAGTATCAACAATTACTATGGCTGGCCTAGAAGTAGATGATGTTGAACCTGTTGCCAGTGATTTTCAAGGAATAGTAGTGGGCGAAATTTTAAGTACAGAGCCACATCCTAATGCAGACAAACTGAAAGTCTGTCAGGTAGCTAATGGTAGTGAATCCCTACAAGTGGTGTGTGGTGCTCCGAATGCAATAGCTGGAATGAAAGTACCATTTGCTTTAGTTGGTGCAATATTGCCTGAAAACTTTAAAATTAAAAAAGCCAAATTAAGAGGTGTAGAATCTTTCGGAATGCTGTGCTCTGAAGCAGAGCTAGGTATTTCTGATAATCATGATGGATTGATGGCATTGCCAGCTGATGCGCCTGTAGGAGAAGACATACGTCAGTATCTGCACCTGGATGATCACATTATTGATGTTGATTTAACGCCTAATCGTGCTGATTGTTTAAGTATTGCGGGTATTGCCCGTGAAGTAGGGGTAAGTTTTAATACAATAGTTAATTCAGTTGAAATTAAGTCCGTTCCTCCACAAATTGATGATAAGTTTGCTATAGAAGTACAAGCACCTGATGATTGTCCACGTTATGTTGGCCGGGTAATTAAAGGCGTTGATTTATCTCAGCCAACACCACTGTGGCTTAAAGAAAAATTACGTCGTAGTGGCGTTCGCAGTATAGACCCAGTGGTTGATGTGACTAACTATGTAATGTTAGAGCTGGGTCAACCAATGCATGGTTTTGATTTAGCAGAACTACATGGAAAGGTAATTGTTAGAAAAGCCAAAGCAGAGGAAAAACTTAAATTATTAGATGGCCAGGAAATAACCCTGCAAGATGATATTTTGCTAATCGCTGACGAAAAAGGGCCTTTAGCGATGGCAGGGATTATGGGAGGAGAGCACTCGGGCGTTTTTGAAAAAACGAAAGATATTTTCCTGGAAAGCGCTTTTTTTAACCCAATTACCATCGCAGGTAAAGCCCGTCGCTATGGTATGCATACAGACTCATCTCACCGCTTTGAGCGAGGGGTAGACTATGAATTGCCCCGTCTAGCAGCAGAGCGTGCAACAGCACTGATTTTATCAATTTGTGGTGGTCAGCCTGGCCCATTAACAGAAGCAGTCGTAAAGGATAAGTTACCGCAGCGTCAGCAAGTAAAATTGCGCGAAGCAAGAATTGAGCGGCTGCTGGGCTTTAGCATGGCTAAGGAAAAGGTTGAAAATATTCTTGGTGGACTTGGTATGCAAGTTTCTACCACTGAAGAAAATAGTTGGTTGGTGGATGTACCCACTTATCGCTTTGATATTGAGCGGGAAGAAGACCTGATTGAAGAGCTTGCGCGTGTGTTTGGCTATAACCAACTGCCCACCACCACGCCACAAAGCCAGCAAGTAATGGCACAAATACCTGAAGCCAAAACACCGTTACATCAGCAGCGAAAAGTGTTGACGACTTTAGGCTATCAAGAAGTAATTAACTACAGTTTTATTGCTCCTGAGCTACAGCATTTGTTTAGCCCAGATTTAAAGCCTCAGCCATTAGCTAACCCAATCTCTGTAGATATGGCGGTCATGAGAACCAGTTTATTACCTAGCTTATTAAGTAATGTGAAATATAACTTAAATAGGCAGCAATCAAGAGTCAGGCTGTTTGAAACAGGACAGGTGTTTGTTGAAACAGAACAGGGCTTAACTCAGGAGAAAAAAATAGCGGGCGTTATTTATGGTAGCCGCCTTCCTGAAAATTGGCATTCTCAGAAACAATCAGTAGATTTTTATGACCTAAAAGGTGATGTAGAGGCATTGTTGGCCTTAGGTAATGAAACCACAGTCGAAATTAAACCAGGTACGCACTCGGCTATGCACCCTGGTCAAACTGCATCTGTTTACTGTAATGGAGAATTAGCTGGCAATTTGGGAACATTACACCCAGAGCTACAAGCAAAGTTGGATCTACCTGGCTCCGCTTATTTGTTTGAGCTGGACTTGAAGGTTATTAGTGAAGGAAAAGTGACTGCTTTTGTCCCACTATCTAAATTCCCTGAAGTTAGACGAGATCTGGCGTTTATTGTTGATAGAGCAGTATTGGCCCATGAGCTAAAGTCAGTAATTGAGGAAAAAGCGGGTGAGTGGCTTAAGTCATTGACTTTGTTTGATTTATACGAAGGAAAAGGGATTGAACCAAGTCAGAAAAGTGTGGCTTTAGGCTTGACGTTGCAACATCCATCGCGCACTCTTAATGATGAAGAGGTGAACTCAATTATTGATCAAGTAGTCTCTCAACTGGAGCAAAAATTTCAGGCAAGTTTGAGGAAGTAGCCAATGGCGGCACTGACGAAAGCAGAAATGGCTGAGCGTCTTTTTGAAGAGCTAGGCCTTAATAAACGTGAAGCCAAGGATATGGTGGAGATGTTCTTTGAAGAAATTCGTCATGCCTTGGAATCCAATGAGCAAGTTAAATTGTCTGGCTTTGGTAATTTTGACTTAAGGGACAAACGAGAAAGGCCAGGTCGAAACCCAAAAACAGGGGAGGAGATTCCAATTTCTGCAAGAAGAGTAGTTACCTTCAGGCCAGGACAAAAACTCAAGGCAAGAGTAGAGGCATATGCTGGAACCAAGCATCAGTGAAGAACTACCAGCGATACCTGGCAAGCGCTACTTCACAATTGGAGAAGTAAGCGAGTTGTGCCAGGTTAAGCCCCATGTGCTTCGCTATTGGGAGCAAGAGTTTGAGCAGTTGAAGCCAGTGAAGCGGCGAGGTAATCGCCGTTATTATCAGCGCCAAGATGTGCTGATGATTAGACAAATTAGAAGCCTGTTATATGAAAAAGGCTTCACAATTGGTGGTGCTAGAAATCAACTTGCTGGTGAAGAATCAAAATCAGACCGTACGCAATATAAACAGCTTATACGACAGATGATTGCTGAATTGGAAGAAGTACTCGCTGTATTAAAATCCCGTTAAATGACGACAGAAAATCCGCTTGAACTTTAACGGATTTTCTGTATTATCAGCGTTGTTTCAAAACAGCGAAGCAGTTCGGAGTGTAGCGCAGCCTGGTAGCGCACCACAATGGGGTTGTGGGGGTCGGAGGTTCGAATCCTCTCACTCCGACCATTTTTCCTCCCTAAAACAATCACTTACAAGTCTTTGAAATTGAGACTCATTCTCGTCCTGCAATATTCTGCAATAACCTGCAATATAATTTTTGAGAAAAGCCTGCTAAACGACAACTGACTTCTATTTTTCCCTCTGGTTATGTTTAAAGTTTGTGTTCGTTAACCAGTATCCTTGTGCACAGTTCACCAAATAATCTTTCTTAATTCTGACGTTTAGTTTACCTATTTATGAACGTGCATTAGCTTTGTTTAAGCTGGCTGTTCATGGAGGTAATCATCCAGTGAATCTATCGCTTAAAGAAGTGAAATTCTGTTGTGTTGGTGCGCGGTTTTTAAGTTACTAAGGAGAGAAGCTTTTATTTCTAAAGTAATGAATGTTGAATATGATTTATTTTACGATATTTCGCTTATAAATTTTAAATTGTAGGCTTTATTTAAATCCTAAAGTGAATTTGTGGGAGTGAGTGGAGTTTGTGTGGTTCTATCATCTCAATAGAAGGTTTTCTATGATCTATTGAGACTACGTATAAATTCTCGGTGTAGGCACTTTGCTCTTTTCTGTAAACGCGTGCCATATAAACTATTTTCCAGAAAAAAACTTTTTCAAAGGATATAACTATGGGGTGTTTATTTAAACTCTTTGTTGCTTAGAGTTAAAAATAAGGACTGATTATAATAAAAAGAAAATATTGCTTTATAGTACTATTGTAAATTAAGAGAGAAGACAGTTATATAAAGTAAGGATCTTAGTAGTTAGTACCTTTACTTTAGGATTTATCGGTGTATCTAATGTTTCATAATTATATCGAACAACTTCTAAAAGAGTTTGCTGATAGGGCAAATTTATCTGATGTTTCACTTAATGAGGATGGGCTCTGTCATTTAGTTATAAATAATAAATACCCTTTGTCTTTACGCTACAGCTCGAATAGTAAACGTATAACACTGTTTAGTGAACTATCAACTATTAATCCGAAGAGTATTACAACAACCTGGCTGACATTAGTGCTAAATACAGCTTTTAACAGCTTCAACGAAAATGAACCAGGTATAGGAAAACATCCAGAATCAAATTCGTTAGTTGCTTTCCTTCATCTTGATCTCGATAAATTAACAGTGGACTCATTAGAAGCATCTGTCGCCTATTTTATAGAATGGCAGATAAAATGGCTACAAAGTGAGAGATCAATAAATAATCCTGAAGTTAGTCACACCAATATAACATCTCAGAATCACTCTATGCGTGTTTAATATAGGTTTTTTTATGACGAATATTAGTGCTATCCAAGCTAATTCTATCCCATCACTTTCAAACTCAGATTTAATTGCAGCAAAAGATTCAAACAGTAAAATTGAGGTTAATGGAGTTAAATACAAAATTTCACATAACCTTGATGCTCAAGTTAGTGGTAATTTGAACAAACTTTACTCAAAGTTTTCTAAGCTATTGCAACATTTGCATATTCACGACATCACCAAAGGAAAAGAAATTAACGCAACACTAGCTGGTTTAGAGGCTAGATTAAATAAAATATCGCAAGAATCTGATACGAAAGCTACAGCAGCAAAGCCAGCAGGTTTTCCTCTTGCTTTGCAAAGTTTACCCGAAAAAGGCACTGCAGAAATTGAGTACTATGACTCTGAAGAGGGTGGATATCAATATTTAGAAATTGATATAAATAATAAATCATCTCTTACCAGCCAATTGCTACAACACTTTGCGCCTAAGGATGACGGTATATTTGGGTCATTTGATGATGATGAAGATGGTAAAGGTAATCTTTTTGATATTACCAAAATCACTATCCCAGATTCCGATGGTGTTGATCGCAGTGTGTACTTTCCTGAAAAAAAACCAGGTGACTATAAACATTTTCAAGAATTGTTTGATGGCGTTCCAGTAGATATTAAAGACATGGATAATATAGTCACTCCTGACAACTTTGATCAGTCTTTAGAAGGTGATTATGGATTTGACTATGCTGTTCATAACAATCTTCATGTTATTCAGCAGGGAACTACTAATGCATGCGGTCCAACATCACTAGCCATGATATTAATGGATAAAAATGTTGATATATCAAAACTTCAGCGAAGTGTTATGGACACAGAATCAGGTATGTTCATGAATAAATTAAATGAATTAGCAAATGACTATACTAAAACTGATTTTCAGGAGAATAGTAAAAACATCCTAAAAACTTTAAAAGAAAATTTAAATGCAGATGGCCCTAATAGAGCTGCTATTGTTATGTACGGTCCTCATTTTATAGTCGTAGACTCTGTCGATGATAATAAAATTTCAATCAGAGATCCTTTTCAAGGTACATTATCTGAAATAGCACTTGCTTCTTTAGATAAAAGTAATCTTGGTTCAGATATCATTTTTTTTCCAAAAGATTAATTATTCGTTTTACACCTGTTTTGGAGCCTAGTATCTCTAGGCTCTTTTGATACATAATAAACTGCTATTTTTCACCTCTTTTCTTTTCAAGACTGTTATTTATTCATCCAGCCAATCCAACCTAAAATCAGCATCAACCATTGTCCACCTTTCCACATGCCCCTGTAAGTAGTGCTCTGTCATTTTTTCAGAAGTGTGGCCCATTAATGAACGTACCTCGGCTTTAGTCCTGCCGTGCTGTTCATAGAGGTGTCCACCTAAAGCCCTAATTTCATGAAAAGTGGGTCTTTGTTGTTGTGGTATGTTGGTAAATAAATCCGTTTTATCACGGGCTTGAGCAAAGGCATCCGACAAGTATCGTGGGGTGATGGCTGTCCAATGTTCCTTGGTCTCTAGCTGCTTTCTCTGGCGTTGCAGTGGCTTTCGGTGAATGATGAAAGGGGAGAGCACACCACTCGACCTTGCTCGTTGTATAATGGCTTTCAGATCATGGCCAATATGGATAGACAGCCTAGCCGCATCCCCATGTTTTTCGGTTTTGCTCTGGACGAGATACAATCTGTCGTCTTTAATATCGGTGAATTTTAGCTGTAATAGGTCTGACCGCCTTTGCAGTGTGGTCAGTGCCAAGTCCATTGCTATTTGTAACCAAGTGTCTGCAAACTGATAGATCGCTTGGTATTGCTCTACGGTTAATCGGCTTCTCTGTTTTTTTATTTTTTCACCTTGCAGAGTAGGGAGGGTGGTTTCAACGGGATTTTCTTTCATCCAACCTTTAACCACTGCAGTACGACAGAGTTGATTTAATACTGAGCGGTGTTGTTTATAGGCATCCCCTCTAAAGTTAATATCCAAATAATAAGCAACTTTTTGTGTGGATAATTTCGTTAATGCCCAATGGCCGATATCTTTTTCAACTCTATTTAAGCGATAATTGATTTCATGCAGTGAACGTTCTTTTAATTCTTTCTTGGGTAATATTTCTTCTTTAAATTTAAGGATTAAATCTTTGATGGTTTTATTGTCTAAACCCATCACACCACGTATTAACGTTTCATGATTGGGCAGTAATATGGCATTCAACTCTTTAGCTGCTTTGACGGCTTTAGCCTTATCACGCCCTAAATTATGCCAGGTTTTTTTATAAGGGTGGCGATAGCGGTAAAGCCCATCAGACTCGTAAAGGTTGGGGCAGAGCCCCGGTTTAATTCTACGTCTTGGTGTCATAGCATGCCTATTTCACTTAATACTTTCTCAACCAGAGGATCACCACTCGTCGAGGAGGCAACATCGATATCCACATACCATAATTTACCTTCCTTTCGAGCGCCAGCAAGATCACCACTACGGCACTGTCGTCGCAAGGATCCCATCGAAGGGCCATCACCAAAAGGAAATTTAGTTTTTCTATAATTTTCCAAGCTAATAAGTCGCACTGATTTCTCCTTAAGCGGCTGTTAACTCTTTATTGGATTTAACTTGCTTATTTCTTGATTCCAGCTCACTGCGTAATATGATTACATCTCTCGGTGCATTAAAATAAAAACACACTTGACCACCTTTATGTCGAATAAAGAAGGTAATATCGTCACCTAGCTTTTGATAAAGTTCGTAAGGCACCTCCTTAATTTCTAGTTTTTCATTGATTGCTAGTCCTACTCGGGCCGATTCCCGATTAAACCCACCCAATGAAATTCTGATGTGGTTACCAATATAAATAGACTGACCGTATTTTCGTGAGAGTGCTAACATGGCAATTCCTTAATGTTGAACCGGTACAACTGGGATATTGTTAAGGGTGTAAGGTGGTTTGCATTTACCATTAGTCTTTGTTAGTAAATTTTTCCTAAGCCTTTCATATTGTTTAATTTCTAACTGTATTCTTTCAGGCTTTCGTCCATCTGCTTTGGCTAGCTTATAATAGTTAATATACTCCCTCATTCGCTCAACAACCTTTCTGTTTTCTCTTGATAAATACATCTGGTTAATTTCCATAAGCCATCTCCTTTATTGTCTCGGGTAGAAACTCGTAATTAATTATTTTTTTGTATTTGCCTTCAGGTTTCACCTGAATAGCAGATGGGGTTTTAACGTTGTTATTATTTAAATAGGCCAATGCCGTATCACAATCATTCGGGCATGGCGGTTGATAACCGACCCGTTGCACCCACCAGGTTAATGCCCGGTGTTTCGGAAAGCCGGTGTGCTCAAAACAAACCCACTCATCAAAAAATTCAGTGCCACACTGATAAGTCACTTTGACTGAGTTATTCGAAAACGCCTTGCTATGCAGTTGATAAAATACCGCTTCCACTGGGTACCATTCGGCCTGTTGCATAGCAGACAGTACTGCTTTGTTACTGGCTGTGGCTTTATGGGGGGCTTGTGCGGGAAAAATATACCCGCAATCTGGGCATTCTTTTTCAAAGCAGGGAATCAATAACTGACACTTGGGGCATTCCTTGATTGGCATTTCCCCCGGCTCTTTTTTCTTACCGGCATTCCTCACTTTGATTTGATCAATCGGCCCATGGCGTTCAACATTGCCGCCATAATCTAGGACCAAACAATTAGTCTTGCCGGTTTCGGGCGATATCCGTAATCCACGTCCTAATATCTGCACATACAGCCCAGCAGATTTAGTCGAACGTAATAACGCAATTAAATCCGTTCTAGGCGCATCGAATCCCGTCGTTAAAACACCTTGCGAAATTAGACAACGTATACTACCTTGTTTGAACAAAGTAATAATTCTATCCCTTAACTTATTAGGTGTCTTACCATGGACGATCCCCACGGAGACACCTTGCTTTTTTAATTTCTCTTCAATTTCTAGACAGTGCTTAACCGATACTCCAAAGATCAACCAACTTTTTCTATCAGCCCCTAACTCCATAATTTCAGCCAAGGCTTTATCAGTTAAATCATCTTTATTAACCGCCTTTTCCATATCCTTGGTGGCATAATCGCCGTTTTGGGTCCGTACCCCAGTAAGGTCGATTTTCTGCCTGCCACCTTTGGTGACCAAAGGAGATAAATAGCCATCATCAATTAATTGCTGAATATCGGTTTCATAAACAATCTCATGGAATAAGGCATTATCCCCATGGGTTAATAACCCTGACTTCATCCGATACGGTGTCGCTGAAAACCCAATCACTTTAATATTGGGATTCATCTTTTTAGCATCGGTAAAAAACTGGCTGTACATCGTGGTGTCGTTATCGGCATTAATTAAGTGGCATTCATCCACAATAATTAAATTGAAGGGACCTAAATCAAACGCTTTGGAATACACGGATTGGATACCAGCAAATAACACACTGGCGTCTTTGTCTTTGCGTTTTAAGCTGGCCGAATAAATCCCCATATCCACATCAGGGGCCAGGGTTTTTAATTTACTGTAATTCTGCTCCAGGATTTCTTTAACGTGGCTGAGTATTAAGATGCGTTGATTAGGAAATTGGTTTAATACCAACTGACACCAAGCGGCTATCACCACGGATTTACCGCCACCAGTGGAAATACAGATTAACGGATTCCCAGTGGCACGATGAAAGTATTCAATCAGTGCCTGAATCGCTTCCTGCTGATAAGGTCGAAGTTTCATGCCACCACCTTGGCATCAAAGTGCTCACGAATGGCCTCAACGTTTTTATCGTTTAATAACGATAAGTCAGAAACGGCCCTTAATTCACTGCTCTTGTGGTGTTCCGGTGCTTCCCCGGTGGTAATGATTTCCCCCGTGGCTTTGATAGCAAACTGATACCAGTAATCCCCGCTATCCAGTACTTCCGCCCAGGGATACAACAGATGTGGGTTATACATATGGCTCTGACAGCCCCAGCGTTGTTGCTCATCGGTCGGATTGAGTTGGTAACGCTCACATAACCACTGACCATTGGCCACTGGGGTAGAATGCATACAGGTACGACAGTTAACCGGTGGTAATTTGTTTTGATGGCACACGGCTTGGTGGTCGCAAAACTTGCACTTAAACCAGCTCGGGTCTTCGTTAATTTTTGCCGGTGGTGCACTCGAAAAAATCACATTACATGCTTTATCAATTGCCTCCCTGGCATGCTGTTGATCATATTCAACCCGTTCACCATAAAGTTCGTCAGTGTTTTTATTCACGGCAATATAAAAAGCTCGCTCGAATCCGCCGAGGTGCATATAGACTTGCATTTGGGTGTAATGCTGGGGTTTGGATTCCTTAACCTTTTTCTTTTCTAATTCCTTAAAAGACTTCTCGCTGTGAGTCTTCATCTCTACGACATGGGGTGTCTTTGGGGCTTCAGGGAAACCTTGACCAATGCCATCCATACTGCCACCAAAGTGACCATCACAAGCCACGACCCGATATTGCAAACCGGTCTTTGGGTCTACGGTATGGATTTGTACGCCAATGGCTCTTAGGTTTTCAGCAAAGCGCGCTTCGGCTAACTGGCCAGTCTCAAATAAGCGCAATAGCTGACCCGAATGATTGCTAGGGGTACACCAATGAAAGTCATACCACAGCGCCCGTTGGCATTCTTTACCAATAATGGACGCGCCCAAGTGTGCCCGAAAACCACTATCAGCATTTTTTTCGTAATGTTGGTAAATGGCATTAACGGTTGTGTTACTGGCGTCAGGAATTTGCATATGGTCACTCCCTGGTTACCGGCTATTAAAAGTGTCGTTTTTAGGAGAATTTTTTACTGTGGTTGAGGTAAACTTTTTTCTCCTATCTCAGTCAGATAGTTTGTAATCTTGCGTATATTGGCATTGCTTCGTTGCTGTACTCTAGTCCCAAACCCGCGTTAACGAAGCAATGCTTTTTTAGTCCTTATGGCGATTGCTTAATTTCCTTTTCTGTTTTCTCAATCGCATCCAGATAGGTCTGCACATTTTCTGTCACGAGCACAATGGCGACCTCCGGCTTTCCGTCATAACCCATGATTTTCAGTTCTATTTTGCTGGTTTTTTGAAATACCATATGTTCTAAAATATCTTTCAGACTGGTTTCCATATAGGTGTCAATATTTGCGGTTAATAATGATTCCATTGTGTGTGTCCTTATTATTTATTCAGTCATTTCCCACCCGCAGGTGGGGATTAATTAAACCGCTATTTTTGCTGCTTGCTCAGATGAGGGTGTATTAAATACTGGTTGACCATTAGGACCACCTAAATTCATGGGTTGTTGTGGTGCTTGAGTCGTAGTAGTTTGTTGCGGCGGCATGGTTGGCACAGCCGTTTGTTGATAACTGCCTGGTGATGCCGGTTGTTGCATACCAAACTGATAAGCCGTGAATTTTTTAATGATATTTTTATCACCATATTCCTTATCATTTTTTATGCCTAAATTTAATACACAAGGCTTTTGTAGCAGTTGGTCAGTATCCTGGGCATCAGGAATCCCAATGGCATGGGCAATCGCCGACAGTCGTTGCCGACCTAATTTCTCCGCCATGGTATTTTGGTGAGTAATATTGACTGCATCAAAAATATTACGATTAGCAAACTCGCCTTCAGTAATTAACCATTTACAGTTAATAAATTGGCCGGTGCCTTTTGAATTCGCTTTAATATCGGCTTCTACCAACATAGCGATATAATCACCGGCAGGTAATACCTCAAAACCGGCATTAGGATCGTATTCACCTGTATTAAATCCAAAACTTGCCATAGTGACTCTCCTTATACAGAGGGTTGTGGGTTAAGTGCATTGGTAAATGCCTCCCATGCAAGGGGCATTTTTTCGGGTAAGTTAAAACGGTTTTTAGCGATATAAGCGGGTTTTTCCACGGTATGAATTAATCGCTGTCCAGTGGAAATACCTCGGGCTTTTTCTTTACCAAAGCCAACATCCGCTTTATTAATGTTGACTTGGTAATTACAGAACAACACACAGTCTACTGACTCTTGAACTAAGCCACTGGCTTTGTCATTGAGCTTAATTTGGTAACGATCATAAGAATCCGTTTCAGGACTATCAAAACGTTTAATATGGGTATGAGCCGTTAAAATATAGGTCATGCCTTTTTGATTGCGTAACGCATCGAGCCAACCTAGTATTTCACGCCAATAACGTAAGGCTTCCATATAGCCCTTGCCATAGCCAAAGTCTTCGATACTGTCTTTATTACATTGCTGAGCCGTATGGGTCCAAATTAAGGGTTCTAAATGATCCAGTGAATCAAGCACCACGGTCTGAAACTCGTGTTGTTCATTGTATAGAGCCGCTAAAGCTTGAATAACTTCTACATAATTCGTCAGCAGTGGAAATGAATTTAATGCTAATTGACCGGAACCATCTTCGGTAAATAAAAATATGGGATTCGGTGCCCCGGCAGCAAAAGTGGTTTTACCAATACCATGAGTCCCATAAATCAATATCCGAGGGGCCTTAATCCCATTGGTTTTTGATATACTGGCAAGTGAAATGGCCATGGTTATTGCTCCACACGCTCAACGCTAACGCTGGTTCTGGCTGGGGTGGAAATCACCGCATGGGCTGCTACATTGTAGGTTTTACTGTCGGTTTTCATTAACTCCTTAAAGGCTGTGGTATTGACCTCATACTTCACCCGAAACAAGTTATTAAATAAGGTTGGATTTATGGACTGCGCGACATCAGCTAATTTATTGACATCTACTTTGCGACTAATCTTAGAGTTAGTTTTTAACTTGAATATTTCCGTTGCTTTACTACAAGTACCTTCTGGCTTACGGCCAATTAATTCAATCAGTTTATCTTCAATAGCACGACGGCTTTTTATCGCTTCGGTTTCTTGTTGTTTGGCTAACTCCCAGCAAGTAGCTAACTCATCTATCATGCTGGTTGGTTGTGGTTGTTGGATTGCTAACATTTTGTTTTCTCCTTCACTTTCTTCGGGCAATAAGAAGCCGTGGCTCTAATTTGAGCGTTTTTAAATTCAGCTTTTTATTCGGTTTAGAACCCGGCAGGTTCTCTTAGTAATTTATGTTTCGTTTTATCGAGCTGATAGCGTAATCGTATTCTTAGGCTGTTGTTAATTTTTAATAATTCGTGGTACTCCCTGGTGATTTTCTCCCACATTATTTCAGCTTCGGTTTTTCTCCTTCTTAATGCTTGGTTGGCTTTTAGTTCAGTTTTGGGTAATCGGGTGGCCATGGGTTTCATGCCGCTTGCTCTTCTGGCAATCTTTCCTCAACCAACCCACCAAACGCTTTAATTAAGGTGTTAATAATTTCACTGATGGTTTGTTGAGTGACAAACGCATTAACCCGAAGATAATGAAGCTTGTCTTCTTCCTCATTATTTATAAAAGAATCGGTGTAAGCGTCATCAATTTTAAGTCTTTTGACTTGCATGTTTTCGGTAACATCAAACGTGTAATGCACACTTTCAAGGGTTAATTGCTTAACCTGGCGAGTACCACATAAATCAACAATTTCCTGATCGCGTAAATCTTCTTTCCGACAGGTAATAGAACCTTCACCATTGGAGATTTTAAAGCAGTCGCCTAGCTCAAATTCAGAAAAGTCTAAGGCTTCCTGGTATATCCAGGCGGTCATGATCAAACTGGGTTCTTGTTTTGTCACCATTAGTTCACTGGAAAAACCACTGACTACTTGTCTAACAGCACCTAAGACATAATCCAGCGCTGTAGTATTACAGCTACCCACCACTAACCAACCGTTTTGGGTATCAATATAGGCATCAATGGTTTTATAAAGGCTAAATGCTTGTGGGAGTAATTCAAAACGGACAGCATCTTTTATTTGATCTTTTTCTTGTCTTGATAAGGGTTTACCGTTTTTTTCTTCGGCTTCGACAATACGTCTTTGGGCATGGTGTTCAATCACCGCTTTAGGTAATATTTTTTCTTCGATTTTATAACGAAATAAAACCAAGTGATCACCCATTAAAACAAAGCTATCGTCCACGACTGGTGTAAACCCATGGCTTAACTCTTGGGTTTTACCGCATGGCTGAAATGCATATTGTTGTAATCCACCCATTATTTTTTCGACCACCATATCAGAGTGGACTTTTAATCGATAAATAGTTGCTTCCTTTATACTGGCCATTGTGTGGCTCCTTATACTAATAATGTCGTTAAGTCATCAGCTCGCCGCACAGGTCGTTGGGTAATGCGAACCTGGCGGGGTTGATTCGGTTCATCGTCTTGGGCAGTTAATAGTGGTAAATCAGGTAGTGTTAATGCAGCTAATACCATCATCAGTGGGGTGACCACTTTTAGCCGAATTAACTCAGCCACTAAATGTGCCCGATTATGGGTCCGTAGCTTGTAATGTACGGTTTTAATTCGTTGCGTCACTGTGCCCGGTGAGACTTCGCAATCGCGGGCTATCTGTTTATCTGACTTACCCGCTAGGAGACCGAAGCAGTACAACGTTTCCCGTGGGGCAAGATGCGGATTGTTCAGGTGCGCTTGCCAGTGTCCTTCTGCTATTACGTTACCGTCCATAGTTATACTCAAACCGATAAATAGTGTACTTTTATGTAAATCTACACCCAAAAACCAATACTTTTCTAATTGATAATATTGATCAGAAATTGATTTTTAATAGCTTTTGTTTAAAGTTAAGAAGGGAGATGAGAAAGGAGTGGGAGGGTTACGGACGATCTTCAATGGTTTTAAGTAAAGCAAGAATCATCTTAAGGTCAGACTGGGTAAGCTTTTCTTCTAATGCTAATCGAGTGATGGTGACGGATGCTTCTGTTGCATCATCTAATATTCTACTGCGAAACTGATTAGCATCGTCAACTTTGTCTGGTGGCTCATTATCTACTCTTTCTTTCCAAGATGGGTCTAGATCACTTGAATCTGACGACAGCCAATCATAAGGGCAATCAAGAGTTTTACAAATTTGTCGTAAGCTTGCCTCTTTTGGTTTACTTCTTCCAATCTCCCACGAAGCAACAGCTGCAGTTGATACTCCTAGCTTGTTTGCCAGCTCTTCTTGAGTAAATAAACGGAATTTTCTTACAGCTTTTAGTCTGTCTTTGAACTCGCTTTGCTTCTCAATATCTAGCACAAGTAGTTCGTCATTGATTTCTGTAGTATCTGATTCAATCCACTCAACAGGACAGCCAAAAAGCTCGCTTAACTCTTTAATAACGAGGCTTGTAGGAACATTTCTTCCTGTTTCCCATGCAGATATAGCAGCCTTAGTAATACCTAACTTTCGACTTAACTCTTCCTGGGACATCTTATGCGACTGTCTCAAGGTTCGAATTCTATCTTTAAGCTCGCTTTTTTTGTTACTCATGCATTAAGTAAACATCAGACGTTACATGTAAATAGTATACATACAAATAAATAAAATACTTTCTTGACTTTTGGGTATACTTTTATTACAAATACCAATACAACAAAAAGCCGGAACCTCCCAAGGGAAGTCCGGCTAAACCCGAAACAACAAAGGAGATGGGAGAGGTATAAGGAGTAGCCTCACGGCTATAAGGCTCTGCACATCCCTTGGTTGAACAATAACTATATCTGAGTAGGTCTTTGATGTCACTACTGCTAGAGATGACTGTTTTGCTAACTAGTACCCAACTGGAGTACTACCGGTGTTTCCTAAGTAACCACAGTCAACTGACTCATAAGGAGGTGAGGTAATGCAATTTACCTTATTGCCCGCTTCGCATGAGGCTAAGGGCTGCCTGTGCTCGGAAAACTCCTGGCCAGACTTTTATAAGCACTATTTATCTAATCACCAAGTCAGACCATTAAAAGAAGGTCCGCTATTTTGTCCGACTATTTTTAAAGATAATCACCGTTGTTTAGCGAATGCGATTAGCGCGCAATTTATTGTTTTTGATTATGACAATAAAGTCGGCAAAGAAAAATCCACGACACCGGCATTACCTGATGATGTAGCTTTTGAATTAGAGGGCTATGCCTGGGCCTGTTATTCCACTTATAGCCATCAAGACGACTGGCCGAAGTGGCGTTTGGTTATTCCATTAGATCGACCAGTTAAACCGTTTGAATGGGAAGCCGTTTGGACAGGGGCTTTTAATGCATTAGGTGGCGATTCGAATAATATTGATACCAGCTGTAAAGACATGAGTCGTGCGTTTTGGTTACCGGCTTGCCATCCTGAGCGTAAAGATCAGGTCTTTACGGAATTTTATGAAGGGACTTTTTTTAGTGTTGAAAAATTAATAGAAGCCTCTGGTCTTATTCCTAAAGTACCCGAGCCAGAAGCGCCAACCATTCCTAAAAATAGAGCATCGACTTTACCACTGGCAACGCTTCGGGATGTATGCGATGCCTTGCAATACATTGACCCCACGCCTTATGAAGATTGGGTTAAAGTGGGTATGGCACTCTATAACTTAAATAACGATGAAACGGGTTTCAGCCTATGGCAGCAGTGGTCTAGTCAAGCCAGTAATTATGACGCTAAGGCTATAAAGGAGATGCCCGCTAAATGGAAAAGCTTTGGTAATCGACCTAATGAAATTCAGTTAGAAACACTTTTTTATAGAGCTAAAGAAAGTGGCTGGCCTGGTAATCAACAACCGGTCAAAAGTAATTTGGTGGATAACTTACTTAAAAAGCAGCAGGAGCAATTAACCATTCCTGATGAGAAGATTTTTAAGCAAGAACACCATCAGCCCCAATTTCCCAGTCATTTATTAACTGTGGGGGGAATGTTGGGCTTGGTATCTGATTTAATTAATCGCACAGCGACCAAAGTACAACCGGTCTTTTCGTTATGTGCTTCCATTATGTTGGTGGGTTTACTGACGAATCGAAAATTTTGCACACCCACAGGCTTACGACTGAATGAGTATATTGTGTGTCTGGGGCCAACGGGTTCAGGTAAAGATCATCCCCGTAAAGCCCTTAAAAAAATTCTGCATGATTTACAGTTAACCGATTACTTAGGTGGTGAACGGGTGGCAAGTGGTCAAGGGTTGTTAGCGCGTGTTAAAAACAATCCTAACGTATTATTTCCTATTGATGAAATGGGGTTGCTCCTTCAGTCGGTCATGCATACGAATGCTTCCAACCACGAAGCACAGATCATTACTAACTTAATGCAGTTATATACCAGTGCAGCTTCTATCTTTATTGGTACTGAGTATGCTGATCAAAAAAATAAGCCACGCCAGGATATCGAGTATCCTCATGTGTTTTTATATGGTTCGTCTGCCACTGAAGAATTCTGGCGCGCCTTAGAATCAAAAAATGTGTTGTCTGGATTTGTTAGTCGGATGTTAATCACCCAAACCAGTGATGAATATCCAGCTGATAATGAATTCCAGCAAATCGACATTAAAGCACCAGAAGAATTAAAAGAGTGGTGGAAAGAGGTCAGTAACTTATCCGGTGATGAGGGTAATTTAGTGGGTCTATCACCAGACAAACCCATTCGGCTATTATTTGATAAGCCCGCGAAAGAATTAGTGGACCACTATAATCGTGATATCATTCACTCAGCATTAAAACAAGGTAATGAAGTTGATCGTGCACTTTTTTCGCGTGCTTTTGAACATGTAAGTAAACTGGCTTCCATCAGGGCACTCAGTAATAACCCTAAATCTAGATATATCCAATTAGATGATGTAAAGTGGGCGATGGACTTTGTGTCGTATAGTATTAATGTCACTCGATTTGCTGCCCAACATCGTATGGCGGATAGTGAATATCAAAAGAACTACAACGAAATATTAGAAGCTTTTCGATGCGCAGGTAATAAAGGCATTACTGAACGCGAATTTAATCGCGGTGTCTTCTCTAAGTGGTCTAAAAAAGTCAGGATGGAAATCAGAGATACACTCATTGCGGCTGAGTTAATTAAGTATGGCCGTGTAGACGGTATTGCTGGTCGCCCTCGTCATGCATTTGTTGCCATGCAAGCTGAATAATGACAATAAAGACAATTATGCCAATTAACGTGTCAAAACAAGTGGCTGAAAAATAAAGGGAAAATGGAGTTTTGACAATTATGACAATTACGCAGCAGGGCCTTAAAAAACAAACTAATAAATAGGGTTTAAGTACCCCCTTGTCATTATTGTCAAAATTGTCATTATTATATTTATTATTATTTTTTATATTATATATCAATAGTTTATAGATTCTTAGTTTTGACAAAGTAAAAGCAGATTAAAGACAAGGTTGTCAAAAGTACGTAAAACCCGAAATAACGAATGGAGAATAACAACAATGAAAAGCAAAGAACGAACGACCAACTTGATTGCCATGGCAAAACGCTTTGAGAGGCTCGCAGAGCAGCTAGAAGACAGTTTAGAACATGGCAGTAGAGAACTAGCCCTAGCAGTGAGAAAAACGGCTGAGGGGCTGAAGAGTGGCAAGTGTGGTATGTGTGGAGAGTAAATAACAATGCGCGACCTTGAAGGAAAAGAACAAGCTGATTTATTTCGTTGGTTACATGGCAACTACCCTGATGTTTATCGTCATGCCTTTCATGTGCCTAATGGTGGTCATCGGCATGTGGCCGTGGCGAACAAATTAAAACAGCAAGGGGTTAAAGCTGGCGTTCCTGACATTTTTATCATGATGCCCCGCGGTGGTTACCATGGACTGGTGATTGAGTTTAAAGCCAGTCCCCCAGCTAAAACACAAGTGTCAGCCAATCAAAAAGAATGGCTAAACCGGTTAGCCAGTCAAGACTATCTGGCCGTCTTGTGTCGTGGAATCGATGCGGCTAAGCAACAGATTCAAGATTACTTAACGCTACCCGAAAATAAAAAAATAGCGTAAGTACTTAATTACCCGAAGCAACAAAAAGAGAAAAGAGGTAACCATCAATGAAATGGTATAGTGCAAAAGTCGCCTGGCATGATGCTTTTCTTGATATCGAAAGTCGAGTAGGTAAAACGCCTTCAGGATTTAATACAAACTTAGGTCGTATCACAAAGAATGTGGAAGCAGGTAAAGTACAAGACATCGTGGCAAAGCTTCCTCAACCGATTAAAGAGTGGGGAATGTTTTGTTATGCCCCTGATCACCCACAAGCTGAAAAGTTAAAATCAAGGATTGCTGACAGGCTTTATAAAGTGGTTATACAAAAGCATGGTGATAAAATCGTTAACAGCCGTATAAAGTGTGCCCGGTTAATCTCTTTATGTAATGTTGCGATTGATGACCGGAAAGAACAACAATGGAAAGGTAAGTTTATGCCAACCACTAAAAAGGCTGAGCAACTTGATTTAAAAAAACAAAACTTTACGCGTGACTGGGGTGATGTTTATTCCACGATGCAAAACTTTTTAGATGATTACTGTAGTAAAGCATTAGGTCCTGTGTCCGTCTTGTGCGAAAAAGAGCGTAATGCACTTGAGCAAGAAGCGGCATAAACTTTTTTTGAATTTTTTAAATTTAGGTGTTGACAATTGATTACCCAGAAAGTACCCTTCAGGTAAGCTGTTATTTTTATGTCAACAGCACTCAATTCAAGAAAGCCCTGTCAGATGACGGGGCTTTTTTTATGCCTGGAGAAAAGTAAATGAATATGAAGCATTACAAGCTAAGCCCAACGAGAGGACAAGATTATGAGTTTCGAGGGGCAGTAATAGCCACTACAGAATATACGAACAATGGAATGACTGCGGGTGTAGATTTATATAAAACAGAAAGCGGAAAGTTTATTTTTCATCTTGAATCACAAGATAAACCAGGTGAAGAGCCTGTTCACTATGTTGAGGTTTACAACAATGAAGACGCTCTTATTGGTGAGTATGGGTATAACGAAATTACAAAGCCTTTATATAAACAAGCAGGTATCGGAAAAACCATAGTTGTTTAACACTAAACTCACCATACACATCATAAAAAGAGTTATCCATCGACCGATATGGGAATTCCCATAACGGCTCTAATTCAATTTATACATCAAATCCAGCTTCAAATGAAAATCACCAAACTCGTCGTCCACTGCTCAGATTCCCCTAACAACAAAGATATTTCAGCCGAAGACATTCATCGCTGGCATATTGAACAAGGCTGGTCGGGTATTGGCTACCATAAAGTAATTAAGCGTGATGGCACTATTGAAAATGGTCGGCCTGAATTTTGGGTCGGTGCTCATGCTAAAGGCCATAATAGCCATAGCTTAGGTGTTTGTTTAGTAGGTCGAGATCAGTTTACTGATGCTCAACTTGATAGCTTAAAAAAAGTGGTTATCGATTGGCACATTAAATACCCTGAAGCTGAGGTGGTTGGGCATTGTGATTTAGAGCCTCAAAAGACTTGCCCTAATTTTCATGTTGAAAGTTGGTGGAGTGTCGTTAGAGATATAAGAGAGTACAGTCAATATGGAAACAACAGTTAACTTTTTCATTATTCTTGCAGCCGTTTTTATTGGAACTACTTTACCTTCCCTAAGTGTTTTAATTTACTCTTGTTATCAACATAGTAAACATTATCAAAACTACTTAAACAGAAAACGAAAGCCAAATGATAGCCACTATCGTCACAGCCGTTAGTAGTTTATTTCAATCCTATTTAACCAACAAACAACACAAAGCTGAACTCAAGCAAGCCATCCACCAAAAGCAATTAGACGAAATTCAGCAAGGTAATATCAGTGCCTCAGAGCTGGACTCAATTAGTATTCAGTCGCGAGGCTGGAAAGACGACTTTTTGCTGATTATTACTGTCCTGCCATTAGTCATTTGCTTTGTGCCTGGCATGAGTATTTATATTCAGGATGGCTTTGATGCTTTAAAAGAGAGCGTGCCTGAATGGTACTTATATGCCTTGGCCCTTGTTTTTATTGATACCTTTGGATTTAGACGAATACTGCGTAGTGTGTTAGTTCAGTATTTAACGAATAAATTTGGTAAATAACTGACAACACGGTTAGCCCCATGGTAACTGACAAAATCATATCAAACGCCCCTTATGTCGCTAGTGCAGCCACTGTGATTGCAGGTCTAACACTCAAAGACTGGGGTGTCATTATCGGTATCATTCTGACCACGATTACCGTTGTTGTTAACTGGATATATAAGCATCGGCAGGATAAAAGAGAGACGGTTTTGTTTTATCAGAAGATGAATGGTTTGTCTGAGCCTAATGAGAAATAACTGTTAACTAATAGTCAGAGTGATTGATCATTTGTTACAACATCGTGAAGTAAACCATTAAGCTCAGTAAACTGATCAAGATTGTATTGAGAAACTTCAGTAATTTCACTAGGTATCTTTATACTTGGATCAAAGCTAAACAATATAAAAAAAAGATCAGCAAGTTTTGAAATATTGGGTAGATATTCAGAAAGCAATAATGATCTTTCTATGCTAACTTCAAGTCCAGCCAAGTTTTGTTTAATAGGTTTTTTAAATAACCTTATATTGTTTTTGTTCTGCAGCTCATTAATACTTTCAATTACATTCTTTAGCTTGTTTTTATTAGTCTTTTGCTCCTTTATTTTTGCTTTTCTAAAACTGACTGCTATTTCACTTATATAAGTCTGGTTAGGTGTTAAACAGCCCTGTTTTGATAAGGGATATAGGCTATTGTATATAATTGAGGGAAACTCTATATAGGGTGGCTCCTCATTAGAGTTTACTCTCTTTTCGACATATTCATGAAATAATTCATAGTATTTTATATGATTAGTAAATATGTTTTGTTGTTCCATTTGCCTAGATCTATAATGTGCAGCCAGTAGCCCTAAAATGGGCAAAAGTGCTCCAATTGTTAATAATGGAAACTTAAAAAGTTCGATAAACCTTGAGAACCCATCTGCAGAAAAGTCAAATGTTAAAAATTTTGCTTCAGTATATAAAATAAGTACGAAAG
The DNA here is from genome assembly GCF_011009015.1 of Spartinivicinus ruber. Taxonomy (NCBI): domain Bacteria; kingdom Pseudomonadati; phylum Pseudomonadota; class Gammaproteobacteria; order Oceanospirillales; family Zooshikellaceae; genus Spartinivicinus; species Spartinivicinus ruber. Next base: position 4,489,721 of record NZ_CP048878.1, on the reverse strand, counting down.
ATAATGCTGCAATAAAAACAAATACCCAAAAAAAGTACTTTACTATAGGCTCTCCAAAAAGACCTTTTCCTTTTTTTCGTGGTTTAAAAAAATATGCTTCAGAAAATGCCATTATGTTTACCTCGTCCCTTTTTGTTCACTACCATCTAATGAAAGCACAGCTGATAGGCTAGGTTATTAGGAAACCCAAAAACATTATTGAAATAATCAGTTATAGGTTAGTCTATGCACACTGTATTGTTAGTAATATTTATTTCTTCAATATTTAATTATTCCCTTACCACCATAAATCCTGATATTAATAGCAGTTATTATCATGCCTGATTGTTATTATTTATTGCATGATTGTTACAAAGGTACTCCCAGCGCATCCGAGCGTAACGGGTGTGAGACTCGCCGGTTTCGCGTCATTTTACTGTCAAAAATGGGGTCCTTTCTTCCTTTCTCAAAACATAAGAATCTCAGTAATGACGGGGGCTAGCGCCGAGTTGAGAAAGGAGTAAACCACTTGTCGGGTAACAAACAGCCCGTTTTGCCTCCTTTCTCCTGAGACCGTCAAAAGTGGACTTTAGCCTATAAAAACAGGGGTTTTAGTGGTTTCGAAGGCAAAAAAAGAAAGGAGCCAAGTCAGTGCCATGCACTTACTTTTTGTTTGTATTGTGTTCAAATTACCCCTGAATTGTCCCTTCTGCAGCAATAAGAAAGGACCTTAACGAGGCCAGCAATAACGGGGGGTCTAGCCTACTTCAACTGCCGTTTTTCACTCAATCTCCTTTCTGATGGGTAAGTTAGTTAATAAAAAAGAGTTTGCCGACATCCTGGGCAAAAGTCCGCGCCATATCTCCGAGCTCATTGCGAATCATCCTGACTTTCCTATTGAGGATGGTGGGGGCCGTGGTGTGGCCTTAAAAATTGATACGGCTAAAGCCATTGAGTGGTTAATTCAAACCGAAGTCAATAAGCAGCTGGGTCACTGTGAAATAGTCGAAGGCTCATTAGCCAGTGAAGAATTAAAACTTAAACGGGCACGCCGTGAAAAAGTAGAAATGGAAACCGCCACTGCCCGAAAAGAGTTATTACCTTTTCCTGTGGTGGAACAGATTTTATTACGGGTGGCCAATATTTTTAGCACCCAATTACAAGTATTACCACCCCGTAATGCCAACGCCTTAGCCATTATTGATAATCCCGCCGAAGTCGAAGACAAGTTACAACATGAATGCGCACGCATACAGTCAGCCACTGCCGGCGAATTATTGTCAGAAGTACAAACACTCACTGCAGAAATTAACGGCAGTCGTGAGTCTGATGGCCAAGATGGTGGACCGACCGCCACCGAGAACAGCGGACGAATGGGCGCGTGATAATCGGGTGATGCCATTAGGGTCACCGATTCCCGGGCCATTTGATCCGAGCGTTAATCCTTATATGCAACCGATAGTGGCAGCCTTTGCTAAACCTCAATACAACCGAATTACTTTTGTCATGGGTACCCAAATGGGTAAATCGGTGACGATGGAAAATGTCGTGGGCTGGCGGTTAGATGATGATCCAACACCGGTCTTATATGTAGCACCCACCTCGAATTTAATTGACTCCACTATCGAGCCTAAATTTGATGCGTTATTTTTACAGAGTGAAACCCTCGCCAAAAAATACGACCATCGGCGTTCAACTAAATACACTAAATGGCTCGGTGGCATTAAATTCCGTTTTGCCTGGGCCGGTTCCCCGACAGAATTAGCCGCTGATTCGGCTGGTTTAGTCCTGGTGGATGAAGTTGACCGGATTGTTAATACCAACGAAGGTGACACCACCACAATCATTGAAGCCCGGGGCGATGCCTTTGCTAATTCCAAAGTGGCTTATACCGCCACCCCTACTAAAGGTCGAGTGGGTCGCTTTACCCATCCCAAGACAAAAACTGCCCATTGGGAAATCACCGAGCTGGATAAACTGCACTCGAAAGTGTGGAAACTCTGGCAACAAGGTACCCGGCATGAGTGGTGTGTGCCTTGCCCGCATTGCCATCATTATTTTATTCCCTGGTCGGGGTTATTAACACCCGGCATTGGGGATGAAGGCGAAGTTACCCCGGAAGCGGCAGAAAAAAAAGCCGGCTTGCGTTGTCCTCATTGTTCAGTGGTAATAGAAGACAAGTACCGCCGTAAAATGAATGAGCGTGGTGTCATTATTGCCCCCGGTGAAATGGTTAATCAGCAAGGGGAAATTACTGGCACAGCGGATACAGCCGGTAATACGCATTTTTCTGCGTGGGTGTCTGGGCTCTGTTCTTTTTCCCCGAAAAAAACCTATGGTTATTGTGCCAAGCGGTTAATTGAAGCCCTTCGCACGGGTGACCCGGAAACCTTACAGGGTGTATTTAATACCGTCTTTGGTGAACCTTACGACCAGCCAGGCGACGCGCCGAAATGGGAAGAAGTGAAATACCATATTTGCCAGCAAATTCCCCCAGGTAAAGTCCTTGCCAATCCTAAGTTTTTATTATGTACCGTTGACGTACAAAAACGACGCCTGGTGTATGTTGTGCGTGCCTGGTGGCCAGGCATGGGGAGCCAGTTAGTTGAGCATGGCGAATTATTTGGCGAAACCGATCACCCGGAAGTTTGGGAAGCGTTATCGCTATTGCTTGAACAGGAATGGTCAGGCTATGGCATTAAACAAATGGGCATTGATTCCGGTTATCGCCCAGATGATGTTTATGCCTTTGCCCGTAAACACCGTGGCCGTTGTCGGGTATTGCGTGGCGATAAAATGAATCGGCTATTTCGAATGATTCGTGTCGGGGTAACCCAACAAGGCCGGATCAGTCGTGAACGTACCGAAACCCGTTGGGATTTTGATTCCTCACGGGCAAAAGCCTGGGTACACAGTCGCATTGGCCGCCCTTATAACAAACCGGCTTGGTGGGTACTGTCATCGGCGACCACGGATGATTATTGCAAGGAAATTGTCGGGGAAGAATACGACGAGTTAAACGACGAATGGAAACAAGTCGGTGAAAACCATTATTTAGATTGTGAGGCCATGCAATTTATTTTGGCGAATATTCTGAATGTGCACCGGATTAAACGCAATATTGATTTTTACCCGTTATTAGAAGGCAATAATCAAACTACGACAGAAAAGAAAAAAGCTTCTGTTCCTTCAACACCTACGCCTGAAGTCAAAACTCAACCCTCAGCCCCGGCTGATCCCTTAAATGATTGGTTAACTTGCACATGACATTAACTGAAGCTAAATCGATGCTGCGCTTTTATTTAGAAGCGGAGCAAGCTGTTTTATCGGGAAAATCCATTACCAAAGGTGACCGTAATTGGACCCGTGAAAATCTCGCGGAAATTCGCCAAGGTCGCCAAGAATGGGAAAGCAAAGTTCGTCAATTGCAGTCTTCCGGTCGTCAATGGCCTAGCCTGGCAGAATTCGAATGAATCCATTAGAAAAATCCATTGCCCTGATATCTCCCAGTTGGGCTGCCGCGCGGGCAAAATCCCGCTGTGAAATACAACTGTATGAAGCGGCTCGCCCTAGTCGGTTGCATAAAGCCAAAACTAACCACAGTGATGCCAATAGCACTGTAGAATGGGCCGGTAAAAGTTTACGGGGCCAAGGCCGTTGGCTGGAAGAAAATCACGATTTAGTCAGTGGCCTATTATCGGTGCTAGTGAATCATACCGTGGGACCGAATGGGATTGGAGTGGAACCGATGCCTTTAACCAAAGGTGGCGAAATTCATGAGGATTTTGCTAATACCTTAAGCCAACAATTTGCGGAATGGTCATTAGCCCCCGACAGTTCAGGTGAATTAACCCGCCCAGAGTTAGAACGTTTAGTCTGTCGTACTTGGTTACGGGATGGGGAATGTCTAGGTGAACAATTAGTCGGGCGAATTAACGGCTTTCATCACCCTAATCAAGTGGTGCCTTTTTCGCTACAAGTATTAGAGCCTGACTTTTTACCCATTGATTTTAGTGAACCGAAAAAAAAGATTACCCAAGGGATTCAGCATAATAACTGGAATCAACCCGTCGCCTATCATGTGTACCGGGATCATCCGGGCAGTGGAATAAGCTCACCAAGACAACTACTGCGTGAAATTCCGGCTTGGAAAGTCCAACACATTAAACAAATGACTCGGTTACACCAAGGCCGGGGCATTAGCATTTTAGCCCCGGTCATTAAGCGCTTAAGTGGGCTGCAAGGCTATGAAGAAAGTGAGCTGGTTGCTGCTCGAATTGCTGCTGCCATGGCCTTTTATATTCGTAAAGGTTTGCCTGATTATTACGATGAATTAGAGCAGCCCAATAAACGACAGTCGTTTCCTATTGCACCGGGAAATATTTTTGATGATTTACGCCCAGGGGAAGATGTCGGCGTGATTGAATCCAAACGGCCTAGCCAATTATTACAATCGTTTCGGGATGCCATGCTACGGGCGGTGTGTTCGGCGACCGGGGCTAATTTTTCCACCGTAGCCAAACAATATGACGGCACTTACAGTGCACAGCGACAAGAGTTAGTGGAATCCTTTGTTAGTTACGGCGTGTTATCCAATGCTTTTATTGCTCGTTGGGCAAGACCGACTTACCGGCGTTGGGTACAAATGGCTACCTTAAGTGGGTTAACCATTCCAGCCGATGTCGAGCCATCAACGGTTTTTAATGCCCACTATCAACCCCCGGTGATGCCTTGGATTGATCCCGCCAAAGAAGCCGAGGGCTATAACTCACTGGTACAAGGCGGTTATTCCACGGAGGCCGAAGTGATTCGCAGCCGTGCTCGTAATCCCCGAGAAATTAAGCGCCAACGGTTACGCGAAATTCAGGAAAACCGAAAAAATAACCTGGTGTTTTCTTCTGATAGTTATCACCAGTATTACGCTAAATCCACCCCATCCGCTCAAGAGTAAACAACATGTCAAAACAAACCTGGTATAGCATCGAGGCGAAAGCTGACGGTGTTACCGCCATTTATATTTATGATGAAATTGGTGCTTATGGTGTCAGTGCTAAAGGGTTTTTAGAGGCGGTTAAAACCATTAAAACCCCAGCGATTGAATTACACCTGAATAGCCCCGGTGGTTCTATATTTGATGGTACCGCCATTTATAATGCGTTACGCAATCATCCGGCAACCATTACCGGTTATATTGATGGTGTCGCGGCTTCGATGGCCTCGGTGATTTTACAAGCCTGTGATGTTCGAAAAGTCCCTGAAAATGCCTATTTTATGATGCACAACCCACAAGGTGGTGTGTATGGGGAAGAAACCGACGTTGAAAGCTATTTAAGTTTAATGAAAAAAGCTCGGCAAACCATGATTGGTTGCTACGCTGAGCGCTCGGGCAAAACGGCAGAAGACGTGGCTCAATTATGTGATGCCACTACCTGGTTAGTCGGCAATGAAATTGTTGAAGCGGGTTTTGCTGATGAAGTGATTAATGCGGTGGAAATGCAAGCGCGTTTCGATGCCAAGCAATTATCCGTTTTCAACCCACCGAAAACATTAGTAAATCAATTAACGCCTGTTAGTGAAACCTCAAAGAACCAAGCCCCAACTTCCCATCAACCTAAAAACACACCCACCATTGTAGAAACAAAGGAGACCTCCATGCCTGATTCAGCCAATGTGGCGAATGCCGAGGCAAATTTTAAAGCCAAAGAACAAACCCGGCGCACGGATATTAATGCGCTATTTGACGGGTTTTCGCAATTTAGCGAATTAAAGCAAACCTGCTTAAATGATATGGATATCGATTTAAATGCGGCCAAAGATAAATTACTGGAAGCGTTAGGCAAAGGCAGTGAACCGGCATCCGGCAACCACCGTATTGATGCCCGCTTTCATGCCAGTAATGGCCGGATTATTCGTGACAGTTTAACCAACATGTTAGCGGCCCGGGTGGGTTTGGATCAGCTGGAGCAAGAAAACCGCTATAAAAACCTATCATTAATGGAGTCGGCGCGCTTGGCTTTAACTGAATCCGGGGTCTCTGCCTATGGCATGGATAAAATGGATTTAGTGGCCAGTGCGTTTACGCATACCAGCAGTGATTTTAATCATGTGTTGAAAGATGTGGCCCATAAAGCCATGTTAAAAGGCGTTGATGAAGCCGAGGAAACTTTTACAAAATGGACTAAAAAAGGCCATTTAGGTGATTTTAAAGTGTCGCACCGCGTCGGCTTAGAATCCTTCCCTGTATTAAAGAAAGTGGAAGATGGCGGTAAATACCAATACGCCACCTTGAATGATACGGGTGAACAACTTCAACTAGCCACCTATGGGCGTAAATTCTCGATTACCCGCCAAACCATTATTAATGATGATTTGGATGCGTTTACTAAAATCCCATCCATGATGGGACAAGCGGCCATTCGTACGGTCGGGAATTTAGTTTATGCGGTGTTAATTTTAAATCCCACGATGAGAGATGGTAAGCCATTATTTCATGCGGATCATAACAACCTGCTAAAAGCCTCGGACATTAATTCTATTTCGTTGCGCGAAGGTAAATTAGCCATGGGGTTACAACGAGATGGTACGGGTACCCCGTTAAATATTCGTCCCACTTATTTAATTGTGCCATTAGCCTTGGAAGACATTGCCCACAGCTACATGACAAATAGCTATGACCCTGACAGCGATAACTTTAATAAAATTAATCCCCATAAAGGCATGGCAACCGTGGTGGCAGACTCTCGGTTGGATTACGCCTTTGAAAATAAAGCTCTGCCCTGGTTCTTTGCGGCGGGTAATCGCTATGACACAGTTGAAGTGTCGTATTTAGATGGCAATGATAAACCCCATTTAGAACAGCAACAAGGCTGGGATGTGGATGGCGCCGAATTTAAAGTACGAATTGATGCCGGTGTCAGTGCCTTGTCTTATCGGACGTTATCAAAAAATCCAGGCGTCAAATAAAGCGCCTGTTTTCTTTTATTCCTTCACTTTTATTTTTTAATTATTTCTAAGCTTGGATTACAACCATGAAAAATTATCTTGCTGATCATGACACGTTGAATTTAATTGCACCCTCGGGTGGTGTGGAATCGGGGGTACCCGTTTGTATCGAGGATTTATTTGTTATCCCTAAACAAACGGCACCCGCCGGACAGTCCTTTGTGGGCATGCGTTATGGCATTTTTGCGTTACCGGTTGAAGGCTCGGCCAGTGTGGTCACCGGTAAAAAAGCCTACTGGAGTAAATCCAAAAAAGCGGTGACCAGTGCCGCCGAGAATAACTTAGACATTGGACACTTTTATCAGTCATCCGGTGATGGGCTGGTGGAAGTGATTGTCAGTTAATGAAACGCTTTGATGAATTGACCGCCGCCATGGATCAAGCCTTACTTGATCCATTATTGGGGCTGGGCACATCAGCCACTTTAATTGATGGTAGTCATAAAAAAGTGATTAATGGGTTTGATAGTGTGCCTGAGCAACATGGCACCCTTGGCAGAAAGTTTAACGAGGTGGCCAAAGGCATTAAACAAACCCACCACACCTGTTACTTCCAAGTCCTTAAAGCTGATGCGCCCCCACAAAAAAACGGGCTCATGATCGAATTAAATCAGCAGCTGTATGTCATTGCGGATCAATACCCCATTGATAATGAATTAGTCGAGTTGGTATTAAACCGAAAACCTGAGACGACTTATGACGGCTCCTTATTTAGAAATTGATATTACTCAAACCGCAACAAGCCAGGCCGGCACGGAATTATTAACAGCAAAGGAAATTGATAAAGCAACCAACCGCGCTTTAAAAAAAGCCGCCAAATGGTTGCGGACCCACTCATTGCGGGAATTAGGCACCGAGTTAAGTATTCGGCGAACCGCGATAAAAGGCCGTGTACAAATCTTTCCACTTGGTAACCGGGGAATGAAAGTCTGGTTTGGCCTGAACCGGGTGGGAGTTCATTGGTTAGGACAACCACGCTTTAGTGCCCAAGGGGTAAAGGTGGGTCGCCGTGCTTATCCAGGGGCTTTTATACAGCCGATGCGGTCTGGCCAGCTATTGGTATTTAAGCGTAAAGCCCTGGCACGTTATGCCCAAGGACACGACAGTAAAGGCCGGCCCCGGCGTCATCGACTGCCGATTGAGTTAGTCACTGAAAACATTGAAACCCCGTTACGGGATATCGCGGAACGCTGGGAAGCTCGACTAATACAACGCTTTCATACCTTATTAGATCATGAAATTGAGGTGCTAATTAATGGCTATGCTTAATGAGCCGTCTGAATTTTACCGGGCGGTTGAATCCTCCTTGCAAAGTATCCTACATGAGACGTGTTTTATTAGTGGCTACAGTGATTATGGTCGGGTTAACCTAAGCCAACATGAAGCCGCTATTTTAATTGAAATTGAGCAAGCCCAAGCGATCCAACGGAATCATGATGGCCGTTATGGGGTGCAATTAGACGTGGCACTGCATATTCAAGTTGGCCGCCATAAATTACAACCGGAATTAAAATCCCTGGATTTAGCCATAGGCTTAGCCCGTCGTATTGATTGTCATTTATGGGGATTACCCACCCAACAAATCGACTACCCCACTGATATTCGGACAATACCCGGTGGCTTTGATCCCGATAACAGTAACGGTTACGAGTCCTGGTGCGTATTGTTCTCTCAAACCATTTATTTAGGTCCCAGTGAATTAGAAGACGATCCCCCTGTAAAAGGTGTTTGGTGGGCCAATAATCCGAACAATCCAGCCGACGAAAAAGAATATGAACGGTTCCATGATTGACATTATCGAATCGGTGGTGCAACGGTATTTACAGGAATACCAAGATAAAATAGCCGAGTTAGTGGAAGAAGCCGACGAGATTTACCGACGCTTAGGCAATCAAATTCGGGTGGGCACGGTCGCTGCGGTTGATCCCCAAAATGCACTAGTCAAAGTAAAACATGGTGATAATTTATCACCGTTTATTCGTTTTTTTGTGCCCGCTGCTGGCCAAGTGAAAGAGTACCGTTGTCCGTCTGTCGGTGAACAAAGTTTATTAATTAACTATGCCGCCGGAGATAACTCCAGTCAGGCATTTGCACTGTGTGGGTTTTATTGTGATCGGTTTCCACCGCCGTCCACGAATTTACACGAGCATTGTCGGGTGTATCCTAATGGCTCTAAATTCACCATTGACCATAACAGCAATCAAGCCGTGATTAATCATGTAGGGGATTTAACCATTAAAATCACTGGTAATTTAACCCTGGATATTGGTGGCATTATTACCGAAAAAGCCCAGCAGCATATCGCTAATAAACGTTAATTATTTTCTTCCTTTTTAATTCCTATTTTCCTATGCAACCTATTTGTTTACTTGGCGACTCTTGTACCGGTCATGCGGATTTTCCGCCGCGCAATAATACCGGCTCGGATCATTATTTAGTGATCAATGGCCGTCCGGTACATTGTGTCGGTCATGGTTGGGCGGATCATTGTAACCCGGTGCCCGTTTGTCATGCGGGTGTCTTAGCGGCGGGCTCGGCTTATATGACGGTTAATGGTAACGCTGTGGGCCGCATTGGTGATCCGGTCAGTTGTGGTAGTCAAGTGGCAACCGGTGACAGTTATTGGGTAGTAGATTAATGATTGGCATTGATCGCACCACCGGGAAAACCCTGGCTGAAATTCCCCAATTAAAAAGCCGTCTACAACAGGTGTTAAGTACCCCGGTTGGGGCACGGATTAAGCGCCGGGCCTTTGGTTCCCGGGTACCGGATTTATTAGGCCGTAATGTCAGCCCCGAAGCAGCGTTAAAAGCCCAGGTGTATACATTGGAAGCGTTAATTAATCCAGCCAATGGCGTATTGGATTTTCAGTGCCAGGTGTGCCGGGTCACTGTCAATAGCGATAACAATGGCTTTGCCATTTATTTACATGGGTTATGGCAAGACCAGTTAATTACTTTGGAGTTTGCCTTATGATGATTCCCGGCCATAACCAGCTGGCCATGCCTGAAGCCTTGGCAGTCCCTGATTATGAAAACCTATTCACGGAATATAAACAACGGGTCGTCGAGTTTATTGCTAAACAGGATCAAACCCAGGCTAAGGAGGTAGCCACCACCCTGGAAAACGATGCGGAAATAATCACTAAGCTATTACAAGCTTTGGTGTATATCCGTCAGCATGATATTCGACAACTGAATTATCAAGCCCAGCAGATGTTTGCCTGGTGGGCTAAAGGCTCGAATTTAGATGCGGTGGTGAGTAATCTAGGGTTAGAACGCCACCCCAATGAGAGTGATGATGATTTACGGCTGCGGTATTTTTTAGCGCCTTATGCCTTTTCCGTCGCAGGACCACACAAGGCGTATGTTTACCATGCGTTAATGTTGGGAGAAAAACCCGATATTACTTTGGAAAAAACCTCACCCACGGAATTTAATTTACGCTATCAATTTCGTGACAATGGCGTAGCCAGTCAGATTAAATCCGCCACCGCGATTCGGCCAGAGCCGGGCAAAGTGGTTATTACCTTATTGGCCTATGATCAATTACAACTAGCCTTTGCGGAAACCGAAGCATCCAAAAAAACACTTAAACAAAAGCTTGATACGTTATTAGAAAACGCTAACGCCTATTTTGCTCGGGATGATGTCGCCCCCGCCACCGATCAGATTACCGTACAGTTAGCTGAATTACTCCCCTATACGGTGGATGTGGTGTGTTATGTGTATTCAGGGCCAGACGCAGGGTTAACTAAAAACAGTGCTGAACAAGCCTTACAGCAATACACCGATCAACAATTTACCTTACACGCGGCCATTGATGCTGGGCAAATTTACCATGACTTGCATCAGGCTGGTGCTGTGCAGGTGGATTTAATTCAACCAGAAAAACGCTTAATCACCACCCAGCAACAAGCGCCGTATTGCACGGGCATTAACATCACCATGAAAACCCTGTCATGAGTACCGACCATTACAGCATTTTACCCGACAATAAATCCTTATTAGAGCGGGGTTTAGAGGTGGGGTTTTACGAATTACTACAAGATACCTGTTGTCCTTACCCAGCTTTATTAAATCCCAAGGAAACATCAGCTAAGTTGCTCCCCCATTTAGCCCAGGATCGTGGCGTCACCGATTGGCCCATGGAAGCCAGCGAGGCAGAAAAGCGTCATACCATTGAAGCAATCTGGCCAATACGGCGCAAGGCGGGTACCGCTTGTGCGATTAAAATGGCAGTGGAAACCTTGGGTTATGAAGCGACGATATTACCCTGGTATGAAACCAATCAAACGCCGTATACCTTCGAATTACTGGTGTTTTTAGACGGTAAAAACCTCCCGGCAAATATCGAGCAACGGATCAGTGCCCGGCTGGAAGAAGCGGTCAGTCTTCGGGATCAATACAGTATTAATTATTGCCGGTCTGCAACCTTCGAATTAACAACCGGCGTCGCGACGGAATGCTGGGAAGTCATCGATGTGGCTCCTTATCAACCGGATCAACTCAACACATCCAGTCAATTTTATAGTGGTAGTCACTTTGCCCAACTTGAAATCATTACACTCCAGGTAACATCGAATGAATGATAATTATTGTTTAATTACTAATAAAGGCTTAGAAAAAGAAGCTCGTGCTCGGGTGGATAACACCAAAATTAAATTAGTGGAATTTGCCGTCGGCGATGGGGAATTACCCGATGATCAAAAAGCCGTGGCTGCCCGTACGGCATTAATCAACCAGCAATTTCGAGCCGCCGTTAATGGGGTATTTGTTGATAGCAAACACCCGACGCAGATTAAAGTCAATGCAGTAGTCCCCCACGATATCGGCGGTTGGTTTATTCGGGAAGTCGGTATTTATGATGCGGATGGAGATTTATACGCCATTGGTCGAGTAGACCCGACCTTTAAAAATGAACCGGACTCAGGCGCTAAAAAACAAGTGGGTTTTAATTTTTATATTGCTTCGGCTAATGCGGCGCAGATCACCTTAACCATTGATCCTGACACGGTTTATGCCACTCGGGATATGCTGACGGCCATGATTGAAATGCATGTCAGTCAGGTTGATCCTCATCCGCAGTATATTCCAAAAAGCCAGCTGGGGAAAAATAAAGGGCAAATCCCGGTGGTGGGTGATTTTGGGTTAGGTGAACTAATTCAGGAAAATAAAGCTGATATCGATGCTATTAAAAACTTTGGCTTTTACCATGTCACCGAAGCGGCGGGTACTTTGCCATTAGGCTATGGGGTGAATGATTCTGAATCTGCATTTTATCTCGAAGTATTAGCCGGTGGCGATAACTTAATTTACCAACGCTTACAGCCTGTTCAGGAAAATAGAAAATTCGAGCGACGTTTTATTGAAAATAACTGGCAACCTTGGCGAGAAGTGGCCTTTGTGGATGCACTAAAACATGAGTTATCCAGCCATGAGGCAGCACCCAATCCCCACCCACAATATGCTTTACAAGCAGGACATTTATCGTTACTTCCTATTATGCCAGAACTTGTCACACCGGATAATCGTTTAGCTGTTGAATTGCGCGGTAGTGTGATTACGGTTAAGCCGGGTCAAATCATCCGCTGGCGAGGCTGGAAAAATTTTAATACCGCAGATTATCCTGAAAGTCAGCGGGCATTTGACTATATCAGTGTGAATAAAACCTATCATTTACGCTGGTCGCCTGTTAATGGTTTTCAATTGCGGGACTTGCAAGATAGCGTTTATAACCCACAGGGGTTAACTGAACGGGATTTATCATTTGATAGTACCTATGACGATGTATTAATGGGCGGTGTAGGCAATGGTGTTTTTTATACGGCAATTATCAAGCCCAAGCGTGTCTATCGATATCATACCAAAGGAAATGGCCTATTACGGTTACCTTTGGGGTATCGTGATCGTTCTTTTCGTTTATTAGTCACAATTAGAAATCAACTGCAGCAGGGAAATGTTTTGTTTAAATCAGTTGATAAAGCACATACTGCATTATTTACCATGAGAGGAAACAATCATGGTGACAACATGAATGTTGAATTAGATAGTGATGATAAATTTCTATTTACAAGCAATAATAGTAACGGTGAAGTCAGTATTAGTACATTAACCGGTGATATCATTGATGACTTGCTGTATATGCAAAACCATCAAAGCGAATATGTGAAAAAAGTTAGCCCAGACGATACGATTGATGGTGATGAAGAACTTTTTTCGATGGGAATAAAGCGTTTAACGATTGAAGACGTTCAAAAAGGGTTACCACTGGAATATGAAGATATTGAAAGTGCTTCAATCGTATTTGAAGTGTTTTAATTAATTTAAGGAATAATCCATGACTATTAAAAAATACTGCGTTTGCCAAGCCTTTGCTTGGCGACAAGGGTGGACTGTACCCAATGAAATACTCGAATTAACGGATTGCGAAGCTCAGCAATTATTAAGAACTGGCCACATTAAACACTATCTACCGCCTAAACCAACGACGAAAAAGGAGAAAGTGAATGCCACAAATCACTAATTTTGAACATAATGGGATTACCGTTATTACTAATGAGCCGCCACCGCCATTAGGCCCACCAGGTGAAAACGTGGTGGCTTGGGTGGTGACGGCACCAGACAAACATGAATCGGTGCCGTTAAACCGCCCGTATCGCGTCTCTAACTCCACGACAGCCGCTTTATTGGATAGTAAGGGGGATGAGCGTGGCACCGGTTGGCATGCCGCGATTCAAACCCTACAACGCACCCGGGTTCCCCAGTATTTTATTGTGGTGGAAGAAGGGGCCGACGAAGCAGAAACCACCAAAAATATTATCGGTGGGGTTGATACGGATACCCGACAGTTAACGGGAATTTCGGCGTTGGCGTTATGCCCCGAACGTCCAACCCTAATTGCGGCTCCTGGGTTTAGTCATCAAAAGTCGGTGGTTGATGCTTTAGCATCCATGGCGAATAAATTACGTTGTCGGGTCATTGCTGATGGCCCTGCACAAAACATTAAGCAAGCCATGGAGTATTCCAAGCAGTTTGGTGGTGAAGGCACGGGTCATGATCGGGTGTATATTGTGGAACCGATGCCAGCGATTTACAGCAAAAAAGCCAAGGGTAATATTTATGTTCCCACCAGTACCTTAGCGATGGGGGCGGTAGCGGCGGTAAAACCCTGGGAAAGCCCGGGTAACCAAGGAATTTATATTCAGGATGTGTCGTATCACATTGACTACAACATCATTGATAAATCCACTGATGGTAACTTGCTCAATAAACATGGTATTTCCTATTTTGCCCGCACCAGTGACGGCTGGCGTTTAATCGGTAATCGTACGGTCACCGGGGATTTTATTTCTCATATCGGACTAAAAGACGCCATTGCTCGTAAATTAGAAGCGGCCAGCCAGCGGGCCATGAGTAAAAACCTCACCATGTCATTCATGGAGCAGGAAATTACCAAAGTCGATTTATTTATGCAGGATTTAGTGGCCGCTGAAATTATCCCCGGTGGGAAGGTGTACTTGCACCCTGAGTTAAATACCGTGAGCCGCTATAAAAACGGCAGTTGGTATATTGTGGTTGAGTACGGTCGTTACAGTCCGAACGAGCACATGATTTACCATGTGAATGCCAGTGACAATATTATCGAAGAATTCTTAGAGGAGGTCTTAAGCTAATGGCTGAACAACGTTATCGCACGATGTTAAGTGCCAATGTTAACGGGCATCCGTTAATGGCTGAGGTAGAAGAATTTACCCCGCCAGAACTGAAACACAAAATGGAAGACAGTCAGGGCGGTAAATTTATTCCTGATGAAGTCTGGGTGGGGTTAGAAAAACTCACTTTCGAATTAAAAATTGCTGGGGCGGGTGTAGAGCTATTACAACAATACGGCCTAAAACACGGGGAAATCTGCCAAGTAGATATTAAAGCCGCCGAACGGGATAAAGACGGCGGTAAGTTTATTATCCACTACAGTTTATCCGGCCAACTCACTGGGATTAAAGAAGAAGCCATTAAGATGGGCAGTAAACCCGAAGTGACCATCAGTGGCAGCTGTATCGCCTTTAAGAAAACCGAAAATGGCAAAACCCTCTGTGATATTAATACCCGTACCCAGAAAATCGATTTAGGTCAGGGGGATATTTTTGCGGAGGATCGGCGGGGATTAGGTTTACCTTGAATTTAAAGATAATTTTTGGTATTCAATAATTTAATATCCATAAATTCTTTTGTCATTAGATCATTTAAACTAATCACTTTGTTTTTATAAGTACCGTTAATGAGCTGTTTAAATTCATTCTGAAAGTAATGCACAGGCGACATACACTGTTCTGCCCATAAAGACTCTGAAACAGCATATTTTCCACACACAGAGCAATTAATAAGATAGGAATTATGGGTTTTAGAATGAATCAAGGTGGGAAGCTTTCCACAATCACCTAAACAAGACATACTCATAAATCTCTCACTGAGAAGTTGGTATAAATTTAGTTTAGTAATGATATGCTTTTTGATCAATATTTAGCTATTTAACTTCATTGTAATTTAAGTGAAATCCATAATTTAATTATTTATTTAAAAGGTAAATTATTATGACCCAATGGACACCCGAAGTCTATCAATTACGCTGGGCAATTACGGATGATAAAGACCAGCCTTTAACCCAAGTCACCCTAAAACCGGTTAACCGAAAGGATCACGTTAACGCTTTAAAAGACAAGCCAGAAGACAATGAAGCTTTATATCGGTTAGCCCAATTATCCTGTGGATTATCGATCAGTGAAATTAAACGGTTAAATACGCCCGACTGGAACAGTATTAAAGACAAACTCATTGATCTAGTCAGTAAAGGCGCGGATTATTTTTTTGAAAAACTGGGCGAGGATTTTGATAAAGACCATCCAGCGTTGTTGGTACCGATTAAAGGCGATGATGATCAGCTGATTAATAACATTGATTTAAAAATCCCCACTGTTGAAACCAGCGAATTAATGCAAGCACAAAAAACCACGGAATTAAGAGGCTTATTTATTACCCGTGCTTGTACCGGGTTAAGTGAAACCGAAATTAATCGGCTAGCCATGCCTGACTGGTTGCATATTCAAACGAGGATTACGGATTTTTTGACCGAAACGGCGGACTGCTTTCCCGTCGAGACATTAACACCCTAACCGATACCATCCCCCTGGTTTACCACGTCACCGAACAGGAAATTTTATCCTGGCCGGTCGATAAAGCCCTGCGTCGTTATCAACTGACTCTACAACGTTATGCCAAACGCTCAATATAGTATTGCCATTGCGGCGATAGACCGCTTTTCGGCACCACTACAGTCGTATCAGCGCACTACAGAACAGTTAACGTCACAATTACGTGAGCAACGTTCTGAGGTTCGTAGGCTTAATGCCGTGCAACGGGATATGAGCAGTTATGATCGATTGCAGCGGCAAATGGAAGACACCAGTCGTTCGCTCACGGAAGCCAGAAATGAGCAACGGCAATTAGCCCAACAGATGGAGGAAACCCAAAACCCCAGCCGACAATTGACGCGGACCTTTGAACGGGTTAATCGGGCCGTTTCGCAGTTAAATGTGCAGTATCAAACTCAAACTAACCGGTTAGACCATCTACAACGGGAGTTGTCTGATGCCGGTGTGGATACTAACCGCTTAGTGGTTGAGCAAATCCGCATGGCGGGTGCGGTGAACCAAGCCAATAATGCCTTAGAGTCTCAGCAGCAACGGATGCAGGCGGTCAATCAAGCCCAAGCCCGAATTGATGCCAACCAGGCGGAACGGGGCAAAGTCTATGGGGCCATGATGGAAGTGGCCGCCGCCGGGTATTTAATGGCCCAGCCTGTCAGAAAAGCCATTGATTATGAATCGTCTTTTGCCGATGTAAAAAAAGTCGTGGACTTTGACGGGTCCAAAGGCGAAGACAAGCAAATGGCCAGTGACATACTGAAGCTGTCCACTAAAATCCCGATGGCCGCAGACGGCTTATCAGAAATTATTGCCGCCGGTGGCCAAAGTAATATCGCCAAAGGTGAGTTATTAAACTTTGCGACCTCGGCGGCCAAAATGGGTGTGGCCTTTGATATTGAGGCAGAAGAAGCCGGTAAAACCATGGCCGCCTGGCGTTCGGCAATGGGATTAAATCAAGACCGGGCAATTAAGCTGGCGGATGCTACTAATTATTTATCAAATAACCTATCAGCAGAAGCCAAGGATATTGCTGGGGTAATGAAACGCCAGGGATCAGTGGCGATGTCCTCTGGCTTTTCAGAAGTCCAGGCCGCGAGTTTTTCGGCTGCCTTATTATCCGGTGGTGCAGCTGAAGAAGTCGCTGCTACGGCCTTAAAAAATATCACCGGGGCCATGTCCAAAGGGAAAATGGCCTCCAAACGCCAAAAACAAGTGTGGGGGCAATTAGGCTTTGACCCGGAATTATTAGCCGGTGAAATGCTACAGGATGCGCCTAACACCATTATTCGGGTCTTTGAAGCCTTTCAGGATATGCCCGAGGAAGAAATCAGCGCCTTAGTCTCTGCCTTATTTGGAGAAGAATCGAAAGGGGCAGTGATGCCCTTAATTAAAAACCTGGATAATTTAAAAAATGCATTCAAATTAACCGGGGATGAAAGTCGTTACCTTAGCTCCATGGAAAAGGAGTATCAGGCCCGTTCAGCCACTACTGCGAATAACTTAGAATTATTAGGCAACAGTTTTGACCGCTTATTTATAGTAATGGGCGATCAGTTATTGCCGGTATTAAATGACATTGTTGATCCTCTCACCGAATTTATTAACTCATTAGCGGATGCCGCCGAGGAATATCCAACCGTAGCTAAAACCATCGGCTTAATTGGCGCTGGTGGTGTGGCGTTAATTGGGGCTGGATTAGCCATTAAATTAATGGCCCTCGGTATTGGCCAAGGGATTAATTATTTACGCCGAGCCCGTGCCAGGTTAGGCGGTACGACAGCGACCACGGCCACCCAAACCCAACAAGCGAATACGTCACTACGACAGTTGAATAATACCTTAGCGGGTACGGGTCGAGGCAATAACAATAGACGACAATTAGGCGCTAACTGTGCTTGCTGTTGTTGCCAGATGGACGGTGGTGGTAGACGAAGAAGGCGTGGTAGAAGAAACAGAGGGCGAAGCCGACGTGGGAGACTATCCGGCAGAGGCCGTACATTACCCGTTTTACCCAACCCTGCTGCGGCAGCCGCTTCGCCCCCAGGACTGGGCAGACGTTTATTACAAGGTGCAGGTCGTGTAGTCAGGCCATTAGGCGTTGGACTGGCGGCGACTGCCTTAGCCGATGCGGCCATGGCGGGTGATGCGACAGAAGCCGGCGGACAGATAGGCGATATAGCCGGCAGTTTAAGTGGGGCGATGGCAGGTGGTGCCATGGGGGCGGCAGTAGGAAGCGTCGTACCGGTCGTGGGTACGGTAATTGGTGGGGCCATTGGTAGCGTAGTGGGGGGTATTGCTGGGAGTAGTTTAGGTAAATGGATTGGCGAAGGGGTTGGCAGCTGGTTTGACGATGAAAAAGAAACAGTCGAGCTTAAACCCAAGGTGGCTGATATTGTTAATCAACCCATTACCGATAAATTACCTTCCCCGGAAAAAGTCGCACAACAGATCGTGACCAATAATAATCACCAACAAGTGTCGCCTACCTTTAACCTAAGTTTTATGATGCCACCTGGCATTGATCCCAATAATACCCAAGCCATCGCTAACAACGTCATGAACCAAATGCAATCCCAAGTCTTACCGCTGATGGCCAGTGGTCAATTAGCTGAGCGGCTGGATGGTTCGCTTTCAGATAGGAATAACGATTAATGCGACAACAAATGGCATTAGGGGATTTTGTATTCAGTATTACCCATCGCTCGGCGTATGAGCAATTACAATATAAATCTTCTGTTAAGTGGGTGAATACCGAAGTGGTGAATGGTAAACCATTAAGCCACTTCAGTGCCCCGAATTTAGATACCATTAGTGTAAATGGTAAGGTCTTTGGTGTGACTGGCGAAGATAATTTATTGCGTTTACGACAGATGCAGCTGGCCGGTCAGCCTTATTTTTTAGTGGATGGCCGGGGTACCAATTTAGGGCAGTGGAAAATATTGGAAGTGACCGAAACCCATAAACGGATATTACCTACCGGGGAACCCCAAGTAATTGAATTTACCCTGTCATTAGAGGAGTATGCCAATGCGCGTCTCGACCCTGGCCGGTGATACAGTAGCTGATGTATTGTATCGGCATTTAGGGCAAGATAATGACGAATTAGAGAAGGCTTTTTATCAGCTTAATCCAGAAATAACACAACTAACTTATATCTTACCTGCCGGTATTCCCCTCACTGTACCCACCCCACAACCGATAAAACCAAAGCAAGTTATACAATTATGGGATTAGATTATCGCGTATATCCTACCATGACGGGGGCGCATGCCAAGATTATTAATCAACGGCTCATTTCCTGGGAATTAACCGATGCCGATGGTCATCAGTCTGACCAATTAAAACTAGTCGTCGATGCAGAAGGGCTACCTGGACTACCGAAAGAAGGCGAACGAATAGGATTAATACTGAATTATCAAGGTGTTCCCTACGATAAAGGCGAGTTTTTAATTACTCGGATTAACGCTAAATTATTTCCGATGGAAATAACCATAGTCGCCACCGCAGCACCATTTCAGGTGAAAGATGACAGTGCGTTTAAGAAAAGACGGTCACAGTCCTATGAGCAATATACACTCGGTGTGTTATTTGAAAATATCGTAAAAAAACACGGTTTTTTACCTCGCGTCGATCCAGCATTAGCTAAAATTATAGTGAGTCATGTCGATCAAACCGACGAAACGGATATGTCGTTTATTACTCGGTTAGCCAGGCAGTATGATGCGGTAGCTAAGCCTATCAATAAGCTGTATGTACTGGCTAAAAAAGGACAGCTGAAAAGCATATCGGGTAAAAAGTTATCGACTGTTAAAGTGGGTTTGCCTGCCAATAACCAGCCGACAAATCATAATTTTATTAATGCACATGCCACTTTACCGAGTCGAGGTAAATATAATGGTGTGGTCACTCTCTGGTGGGATGGAAAAGCCGCTAAGGAACGAGAAGTGAAAATAGGAAAGCCTGCCTATAAAAAACTACGGCACCTGTTTGATAGTGAAGCTAAAGCCAGAGAAATTGGTGAACGTCAATTAAGGAAAGTAGGGCGTAAAGGGGTGAATATTTCTTTAGAAATGCCGGCTAATCCGTTATTAGTGGCTGAAGGATTAATCGAATTGGATGGGAGTTTTCCTGCTCATATGCAAGGTAAGTGGTCGATTGAGCGGGTGATGTTTAGAGGCAATAAATCGATGGGGTGTCGATGTTCGGTGAGTGCTGTTGGGGTAAGTAACTAAGGAAAAATATTTATATAAAATAAAAGAACTGTCTTCAAGGAGGCATCATGAACTCATCAATTGAAAACATTGCAAGCATGGAAAATAAGAAGGAAGTAGTAGATGAGTTTAAAATAACAAATACCAAACAAGATAAAAAAGAAACTGTAAGCAAAAAATTCAACGAAGAAGAATATGTTGAAATGTTTCGAAATAAAGAACCTGAAGATAATATAAAAAAAATAATATCAGCCCATTTATGTGATCTAACTAAGGAAACTAATCTATCTAGCTACAATATAATTTACCTGTTTGATGACGAAAACCCAATAAATAGCTTTCACGCAAACCAGATATATCATGCTATAAAAGATTCTAAAGATAAAGATATTCTTATGATACTTCATTCAAATGGGGGGCAAATTGAGCCTGCTTACTTAATTAGCAAAACATGTAAAAAATTAGCAAAGTCAAAATTTAATGTTTTAGTACCTCGTCTAGCTAAATCAGCAGCAACTTTAATAGCACTAGGAGCAAATGAAGTTCATATGGGATTATTGAGTGAATTGGGGCCAATTGATCCTCAAATACAGGGGTTTCCTGCTTTAGGCTTAGCTAATGCAATTGAGAAAGTTGCAGAAATGACCTCTAAATTTCCAAGTGCTTCAGATATGTTTGCTAAATTCTTAGCAGAGAAAGTTAGTGTTGTACAACTTGGCTTGTTTGAACGTCTAAACGAATCAGCAGCTCAATATGCAGAGAGGTTATTAATTGGAAAAAGTCTGCCTGGAAATCTATCAGCTAGTTCTCTTGCTGATCATTTTACTAATCATTATAAAGATCATAACTTTGTTATTGATTCTGAAGAAGCATCTAAATTACTTGGAAATGAGGTTATTAAAGAATCAACTAAAGAATATGAAATAGGAAACAGTATATATGAGTTTCTTATACTTACACAATGGTTATTCAAAATTTTCAATAAAACAAATTTCAGGTTTGTCGGAAGTAATTCTAGTGGTTTTAATACATACAATAGTAAAAGTTGAGTCAAAGAATTCATGCTAGTTAACCAGGAAATTCCATAAAATAGTTATTTGGAATAAGAGAAAAGAAATGTATAAAGTTTATAGTGAATTGGAATTGTTAACTGAGAGTGATGTAGAACAGAAATTCATATATAGGCTTCTTACAGAAGGGGAGCCTATAGGCTTAGGCTATTCGGATACAGATTTTAGAACGAAGCCAGACATTAGAAAGTTGGCTATTGATAAAGGCGCTAATAAAAAATTATATTATCCAGATTATGCAATTATTGTTGACGGTGTGCCTTCAGTAATAGTTGAGGCTAAAAAACCTGGTGAAGACATTGACGAAGCGTTAAGGGAAGCTCGTCTATATGCAAATGAAATAAATGCATCTTATCCTAAAAACATCAATCCATGTGAGAAAATTGTAGTAACAGATGGGATGGTTGTTGCGGCAGGATATTGTGATAGAAACAAAATCGAGATTTTTGTCGAATCTAAAAATTTTAGTTCAGTTGATACAAATTTTTCAGCATTAATTGATTTTCTTTCAAAAAAAACTGTCTTGTCTAGAAGTCAAGATATATTACTCAAAATAAAGAAGTCAGCAAAATACTATAAACCAGTTTACTTGCTTGGCGGAAAATCTGTAAAAAATGAAACAGTTGGAGAAAACTCATTTGGTGCAAATATCTCAGTAGAGTACAAATGTCTATTTAATCCTGATACTGCTGAAGATCGCGCTGCAATAGTTCAAAATGCTTATGTAAAATCAAAACGAAAACTTTCCCATATCTCTCCAATTGATAAAATAGTCAGAGCTGCAATACCTGAGCATATAATTAATGCCAGGTCTCTGCAAGATACCGAATTTCCTACAGAAATCACTGAACAACTATCTAACACACAAAAAATTTCAAATGAAATATGTCTTCTAATTGGTAGCGTGGGGTCAGGAAAATCAACATTTACCGATTACCTTCGCATAAAGGCATTACCTGAGTCAATAAGACTCTCAACTGAGTGGGTAAATTTAAATCTCAATAAAGCACCTCTATCTAGAGAGCTTATATATACTTGGATTGTTAGTGAAACTATTAATGAAATTAAAAAAAATCACTCAAAGATAGATTTTGATAGTATAGAAGAGCTAAAGAAAATATACTCTAAAGAGCTAGAGAAAACAGAAAAAATAGCTTCACTATATCCAAAAGATTCAGAGAAGTATATAGATGTAATATATAATGAAATTACAAGGCTGCAGCACGATCATAGTGCAACTTTGAGAGGGATAATAAATCATTATTTTGTTAAAAAAAATAAACTATTAGTCATTGTGCTAGATAATTGTGACAAACGAAATCGCGATGATCAACTTCTTATGTTTGAGGTGGCTTCATGGCTAAAGAGCAGTTTTTTGACCATGGTCTTTCTGCCAATTAGAGATACTACATACGATCAATTTCGAAATGAACCTCCACTTGATACTGTAATAAAAGATTTAGTATTTAGAATTGATCCTCCGCTGTTGGATAGAGTTATATATGAACGTCTTAATTATGTGCTGAGAGAAATTCAAAAACAGAACACAGACTTCGTATATTTTTTGCCAAACGATATGAAGGTTGTGTGCTCTCGTGTTGATATAGGAAAATATTTAAAGTCGATGATCGCATCTCTTTTTCAAGATAGGATGTTTAAAAGAATAATATCTGGAATAGCAGGTCGTAATATAAGAAAAGGACTAGAAATTATATTATATTTTTGTAAAAGTGGACATATTAGCGAAAGTGAAATTTTAAAGGTTAGGCAGTCAAATGGAGATTATCGACTACCTAATTATTTAATAGCTAAGATACTTTTGAAGGGAAAGAGGAAGTACTATAGTGACCAGGAGTCCCATATAAAAAATCTATTTAACTCTGATAGTGAGGATAGTCTTCCAGATCCATTTGTTAGAATTGCTATATTAGAGTGGTTACACTCTAAGTTTAGAGAGTATGGTCCTAATAAAACAAAGGGATTCCATAAAGTTGGAAGCTTGGTACAAAATCTTCAGTCTTACGGTCACTCCCATTCAAGAATTTTAATCGAGCTATCAAGCTTAATACTCTCAGGTTGTGTTAGCTCTGAGGCTCAGAAATCTGATATTAATATAGAAGATCTTGTTTCCATTTCACCAGCAGGTATAATCCACCTTGAACTGTTGAAAAATATAAGTTACTTATCAGCAATATCGGAAGATACTTTATTTAGAGAAAATCAAGTAGCTAAAAGCATAGCAGATAATCTCATTGGAAGGGGTAAATTTAGAAATGACTCTAAACAGTCACAGATTAGCAATGCTAAATACCTTATAGATTATATGAATTCATATCATAAAAGCTATTTTATGGGTTATGCAAAAATCCTCAAAGAAGATACTAACATAAATGATGACTATATATCCAATATCTACGATTATGTTACATCAGTTGCTGGAAATGATTATCAATATTGTACTGTAAAAAGATTAGAAGATGAGTACCCTCCAGGACTACAAGTTGCTGCTCAGGTAGTATCTATCCAAAAATATGGCTTTTTTGTAGAATTTGGCTTAAATGGAACTGGCTTAGTTCACAAAAGCAAACTCAAAAATATAGAGTCTTTGGATAGTTATGAAGAAGGTGATTGGGTGGAAATCGAAGTCATAAAATATAATCGTGACCATAAGAAGTTTGATCTTAAGCTTGTGGATTCTCAAAATTAATACAGTTGAGCTTATTGCAACTATCCTCTATTGAGATCAAGAAGATATTAATCTAACCATTAAAAAACACCAGAAAATTTATTTTCTTCAAAATATCTACTATTCTACTTAAGCGACAACACAAAACAGCCAGTAGAATGAAGCGCCAATTACCCCTAGCCTTATTAACCTTCATCGCACCTTCCCTAAATAACCACCAAACTGTACGACCAATAATTTGGTAAAAAGTATGACGGTAATTTGGTTCGCTACACCTTGTAGAAGGAGACTCCATGTCTAAGCCTATCTTTGCCTGGATGGGTGGCAAGCGTATACGAAGTAGATGAACAAGGTGATAAACGATAGGAGGGGAGAGCAGGTAAGCCCGCTGATTAGCAGGGGCTTATCTACTTTGATTACCATCAAAGTGTATACTAGTAGTTTAGTGTGCTCCACCTTGAATCAATCTTCAAACGGAGAGCCTAGAGATAGAGCTGAAACACCAGTTTGAGGCTCTCTCAATCAGTTTGATGAGGAAGAGATTAAAATCGCTAAAGCTTTATTGGAAAGCTTGATTTTAAAACATAATTCAAAGTGGGGTTTTTTGTAGAAACTTAATTATTCTGAGTTAGTACTAATTTTTTGCTTATCGAACATACCCTTCATTATTAGAAGATAAATAGTAGGTAAAACAAACATAAAAAATAAAGGTATAGCACTAGTAACTTCTCCATGTAATGTGCCAACTAAAGCTAGAAAGTGTGCAAACAAACAACAGCACAATGTTAGTCTATTTTTCACAAAGTACTTTGCATTATTTGAGGTAATAATATTATTTATTAAATATTTCACTTTTAATCCTGAATACCAAAATTTATATTTTGCTATGGCTTAAAATTTTAAAAACTAAACTTTTTTCAGATGCCAAGCAATGCTTGGCTCTAGTATTATAGTAGTATTAATTGCCTGCCATACCTGACATTGCTTCTTTTAAGCCATTAGATAATGCATCAGCAGCACGCTTCATAGTAGTATTTGCAGGATATGCTCCTCCCATTAAATATGGATTCATACTACAAGCCATTGCTCCTGTTACTCCATCAGCAATCGGGTATAATATGATTTTTACTGGATCAAATCCATTTTGAATTTGAGAAGTAACTTCACTTACTACTCCCCAACCGAAGCCAAGGACTGCTCCTCCAGCAGTTGATACTGGATTTGCTGCCTCTCCAGTAGAGTCTGAGTATTTTAGAGGGTTACCCAATACATAAGCATAAGTATTCAGTCCACCTTCAAGTCCAATCGGATCACTCTGAACATAGCGTCCAAGGTTAGGGTCATAATCCCTAAAGTAGTTGTAGTGTAGTCCTGACTCTGGGTCAAAAACCTGCCCAGGAAAACGCAGTGCAACCACTGTTTTCTGGCCATTGCCATCAACATCTTCATTGGCCCGGCCAACCCCAAAGGCATCTGATTGCCACTGCCAAACAGCCTGGCCTGCTGTATTGGAGGCAACTCGCGGGGTGTTAAGGTGATCACTGTGAATATACGCCACTTGCTGTTTAGTGCTTTGGCCTTTGTCGTTTAGCCATTGCTCTAACATGGCAATTGGTTGAGTACCTAACCATGCATAGTTGCGGGTGTAGAACAGCTGGTTGTTAGCGTTGTAATAAGCTTCTGCTAACAGTTGCCCGTTTTGGTCATAGTTGTAAATAACGGTTTGGTTATTTAAGACTTTTACTAATCGTTCGCCAATCGCGTTATAACGGTATTCAGCTTGGGTAGTTCCACCTTTAACAACAGCTTTTAATCGCCCTTGACCATCATATTGGAGCTGTAAACCATTACCATTATTTTGGGTATTGCCCATGCCGTCATAACTGACATTGCTTTCTTCATGCTTGATTAAGCGGTTGCTGTTTTCGGCATAAGTTAGTTTTTGGGTTTCAGTTTTACCGGCTTTTTCGGTTGTACGCTTAGTACGGTTACCGACCGGATCATATTCATAGGTTTTACGGCCATAGTTAGCTTGCTCTTCGATTAAGCGGTCTAACGCATCATAACCATATGAGCTGTTGTTTTGCTGAGCTAATAAGTTATCAATGCCGGTAATGTTTCCGTTTGGATCGTACTGGTAATTCAGCTCTTGGATGCCTTGTACCGTTTGCTGAATTAACTGTAAGTCCTGATCATATTGGCGGTTTAAGGTTTTCCCATTACCCCACGTCAGTTGTTGTACAGGGCCAAACGGTACATAGCCAATATTGTTGGCTAAATTAATGACCTGATCGCTGCCCTTAAATTGACCGGTAACCTGGTTAACTTGCCCATTGCTATTGCGTTGGTAGCTGATAGTTAAACCAGAGGGGTATTGGATACGAGTCAGTTGGTTAGCTAGGTTGTAGCCATAGGCCACACCAAAGAATTGATCCTTACCATTGAAGCTAACCGAGCGCATGGTTTTGGTAACATTACCCCGGTCATCATATTGGTAAGCAATTAAGCCTGATTGATCCTGAATGCCCGTTAAGCGGCCAATGCCTTTGTTACCATCATTGGTGCCATCATAAAGGTAAGTAACATTCAGCTCTGGACTAGCAGGATAAGACCGGCTGGTTTGACGGTTTAAAGCGTCATAGCTGTATTTGGTAACAACACCACGGCCATCTACCTTTTGAGTCACATTACCGGCGGCATCATGGCTATAAACCGTTTCACCACTGCTAGGGCTGACTTCTTTTACCAAACGCCCTAAACCATCATATTGATAAGTGGTGGTAACGCCGCGCGGGTCAGTGACTTGGGTTAAATTATCTTGCGAATCGTATTTAAATTGGGTGTTTTGGTTTAATGCATCAGTGCTAGTGACTAACCGATTTAACGCATCATACGCATTACCACTTTTATAATTACGAGGATTAGTTGCACCTGTTGTATTACTGTTTTTATCGTATTCAAACCGGCTGGTTTGACCATTAGCGCCAACAGACTTTAACAGTCTACTCATTTCATCATAAGCCTGGCTAAATTGGCTGACTACTGCGCCAGTAGAAGATTTAACGACCTGCTTAGTAATATTCCCAGCATTATCGTGTTGATATTCGACACGCTCGCCTAAACCATTTTGAATAGCCGTTAAACGTTTCGCTCCATCATATTCATAATGCAATTCACTGCTATTGGGTAAATAGATCGCTGTCACTTGGCCAATGGCATCGTATTCAAAGCGAGTGGTGATATCACCCGCTGTACTTTTAATAGTGGATTGGGTTAATTGCCCCATCTCATCATAGGACAGATTAGTTACCGTGCCATTAGCATCAGTAATTTTCTGGGGATTTCCAAAGGCATTATGGTCAGATAATTGTGTCGAATGTCCCAGTGCATTAACAACTTCGGTTAATTGCCCTTCATTGTTGTAACGAAATTGAGTGATATCTTGCACATCAGTGCGTGGACCATCAATTTGGCTAACCTTGTTCTGGTCATTATATTGATAGCTGGTATTAGTAGTGATCGCTGAAAGCGCTAACGGGGAAATAACTAACGATAAAGCCCCGGCTAATAAAGTCTGTTTAAACTGCATAATATGACTACTCAAAATAAATTTAAAACCTGGCCAAGGCGGTCTAGTGCCGCCTAGCAATTTAAATTAATTGATTTTATTTAGCGCTTTCCTGCCGTTGACTTGTTAGCTGGCCTTTATCGCTATATTCGTAAATGGTGGTTTTACCTGGTTCTGTCACCTTTACTGGTAAACTAAAGGTTTCGTGCCATTCCGTGGATACTGTTCGAGCTTGTGGTGTACCTGCCGCTTCTGTTTTTTCAGTTGCTAAACCACGATCATTATATTGATAAGTAGTTTTAACACCTTGCCAATCGGTTTTGGATTTTAATAACCCATTATCGAAATATTCGTAGTCTTTATTAGCGGCTAAGCAATTAGCAGAGGCATGACCTTCCACTGATTTTACTTTACGAAAACCATTTATTTCCTCAAAACGATACGTGGTTTTCTTACCGAGAGGATTAGTAACAGTCGTTGAGTTTTCATCAGGATAGCTAAACGTAACATTATCTACATCCCCTGCGTGTTTACTAACTGTGGCACGGCCCTTTTCATCATACTGCCAAGTAGCATAACGTTGATTGTTCGCGTTGGTAATACCCGTTAATAAGGTAGGATACTGATCATTCTCATAATGGTAGGTTTCCTTATAGTTACCATTAAAATCAGCACTCGTTAATTGACCTTGCTCATCATATTGATAATTACGCACTAAACTACCGCTTTCAATACGGGTAATTTGCTGATTATCGTTGAGGTGATAGTTAATCGATGAATTGCCTTGACTAATAACTAACTTTTTATCCTCATAAGCCAATTCTATTGCCTGCTGTGAGGGAGACTCAACTTTAATTAAGCGGCCTTGATTATCATAGGTCTCGGTTAAGTTAGCAGCTGTTACTAGCTGGTATTGACCATTTTCCAATGCCTTAACTTGATAACCGTTAGCATCATCATCCTGCCAAACACCATCTTCTTGGTACATAACTACTTCCTGGCCGTTGTCACGAGTGATGTGGGCAATGAGGTTATCGGCACTGAGATAAACACTTAACTTACGACTAAAGCTAAAACGCCAACTACCCGTTTTACCTGCTTGAAGATAAAGGCGCTTAATAGATAAGTTGGACAAGCTTAAGTCAGTAAACCACTGAATTTTATTGCCTGTAGCAATATTGACAGGGTTTCCTTTTAACGTCTCGCAGCTTTGAGGCTGTGCATTTTTGTTAATACAACCACTGACTTTCTCGTCAAAGACTAAAGGAGACTCACACCCTTTTCCTTGAAGACCTGCATTCAGGTGCCATTGATAGCTATAGCCATTTGGATAAGTAAATAAATAAGAGCACTTTTTAAAATTAGGATTTACCTTCCCTGCCCAATAAGTATTTTCAACAGCTAAAAAACTATATCCTCGGCCATCTTTCCTAAAAGCATCTGCAGAACGCTGATACGAATTCATCTGCTCTATGCAAGACTCATAGGGAGTGGCTACATAGACACCTGATATACTGTCTGTTTTCCATGGATCATGTGAAGTGTAAGGAGCATACCATCTAACTTCAGCCTGAGTGCTACAACAAAGAACTGAGGCTAACCCAGCCCCCAACAAGAAAGACAACTTTACATTAATGCTCATTCACACATCCACTTCTGAAACGATCAAAACTATGTTTTGCAAACATGAAAATGCGCAATTTTTACTCACACACAAGCAAAGATCAAATTTAATTCACGTTTATTAATTTCAGTTATAGGGAAAGTAATTAATCATAAGTGTGAGTGATTATGGCTCGGTAACTACGTAGAAAATACCACCCAATCAAGCTTGACAAAGAACATGAAAAAGGAACAAGAAAGGAAAGCTAACCCAATATTGGGCCTGCTATATGATGTGGCTGGAAGCAAGACTAAACACGGTTACTTACAGCTTATTTTTCGGCTTGCTATGTACTTCAACACCATAGCTAACCAGATAACTTATTCTTCGATATTAACACTCATCCAAAAGAGCAATATTTGATGCTCTATTAATTGTGCGTAAAGCTTGCTCCATTTCTATAGCTTTCATAGTCACTTTTAAATATTTATTTTTTAACTCCTTATACTCTTCTATGCTCACATGACCAATCTCATCTGTCGTCAACGACGATTGGTTTAACTCAGCTATTAACTTTTGTATTTGGTTATTATTCCAGGGTTTATTTTCAGACATTCTTAGCCCTTGTTAATCAATGATTGAAAAAGGGTGTATTCACACCTGGTGCTATTTAAAAAGCTATGATACTGAAAAATTAGGGGAAATTCTTCCAGGAAATATTTTTAGAACCAAACGATAAATTGATCTGTTGTGTATTTAGTTCACTAACTGATGCAAAAGGACCTTATTGACGTAAAAGCGATATATTAAGGTTATAAAAACATCTATAAATATAAATAATTAATCTAAATATTGGTTCTGGTAATGGCCTGAATTTATAGAAAGTGGAGCGTCTTCAGAATGAAAAGTAGAGGCCAGCTGAGTGGGGTAGGGGATCGATTGTTAGACGATAGATCAAAAGACAAGAAGCCTAAATTTTAACCACGACAGGTGTTACCTATCCCAAAGGCCCAGAATGTCTGCAATATGCACCTTGTAGCCCAGGATTCATAAGGGGGTATAATGGCTATAATGGGTGTAGGACAAGAGGGTGCTTTTTTCAATAAAATCAATAGGTTATACTAGATCATAGGATATATATGGGGTTGTGGGGGTCGGAGGTTCGAATCCTCTCACTCCGACCATTTTTTCTCTTTAGATTCAATTACTTACATCCTTTCTGCAATTAAGAATCATTCTTCTTTAAGTATAAATTAAGTATATTTTAAGTAAATAACACCAGATTCTACCCCTGTTTTTAGAAGTCAGTTGACGTGTAATCTAGTTCGCTAAGTCTATTTTTTTAGTTGAGCCCTACTTCATGCTATATTCTTATATGATCTAAAAACAACAGTTTGTGACGTTACTATTAGCGTGGTATGACTTGTAAATGAAGTTTGATCCCTGATATCGACGGTTTGAAAGCCTTCTGTATTGTATGGATTTAGTCATGGAAGATGAAATTATCAAAAAGTTAAAAGAGTCCATGTTTACTTCGCACATGGATTCATTTCGTTTCTTGCAAGATGAGAGCATGCCAATAGGAGCAGAGTACCTGTTAACAGTAAATGCTGCTAAAGCAATTGATGAGTTGAACAAGGATCCAGGCACGCCATTCACAAGCGGGGTATACCAAATTTTCTTAGAACATAAGACAGCTAAGCTAGAATCTAGGTGTAAACCACGTCCTTCAAGAAGGCCTCTTATGTCAAAAAAAAGTTGGCTATATCCGAGGGAAGTTTATGGTCCCGGAAAAAGGGTAAGTAGAAGAGGAAGAGTTGATATTGCTGTATACAAAAAAAGTAGGAATCCTATAATTCACGATCCGCTTTGCGTGATAGAATGTAAGGGGTTTAATCCAGTAAAAAAATATATTCTTCGAGACTTGAAAAGAAATAGTGAACTCCTTAATTTAAAATTTACTACAGGTGTCTCAAAACTTTCTTTTACGGCATTTATGGCTTTTCACAGTTTTAGAAAAGCTATAAACGACTCAGACAAAAATAAGAACAAAGAAAAAATAAAAAAACGTTATAAAAAATATATAAGGCATGAGCCAATTCTAAATAAAGTATCACAAGATATAAATGTTTTTACAGTTGAAGAGGGATATTTTCCTAGACCTGATGATCCATATGTACAGGAATATGAACTAGATGGAAATGAGGATTATCAGCTTGTTGGAGTAATTGTTATAAGTAAGAAAAGCGATGGGCTTTAAATAAATGTATTGCCTTGGCAATCGTGAAGCGAATTTTTATATACACATGGTTGCCAAGGGGAATGTAATTTATGATAGTACCACTAATCTGGTATGACTAGTTCAGCTGAACATTCTGTCCATCGATTAGCATGACCATCTAAGTAATGTGATGTCATTTTTTCAGAAGTATGACCCATTAGTCGTCTAATAAAGTCCTTGTCGTATCCCGCTTTTTCATAGAGGTAGCCACCCAGGGATCGTATTTCGTGAAAGGTGGGGCGCTCTCTGGCTTTTAACTCCTTAAATAAGTTAGTTTTATCCCGCACCTCAGAGAATGCTCGGCTGAGATAATCACGCTTAATAGCTGTCCAGTGGTCATTACGCCGATGGCTGCTACTGCGCCTGTCAGGGTTTCTGTGAACAATGTAGGGGCTACGTATACCACTCTCGCTTGCTCGTTTAATAACTGCACCTAGCTCTTCGCCAATGTTGATGGCCAGGTAGGCTGATTCACCATGCTTTTCTGTCTTCTGTTGTATAACAAAGAGGCGGTTGTCTTTGATGTCCTCAAACTTCATTTTTACAACATCACCTGCACGTTGAAGGGTAATTAACCCAATATCCATAGCATTTTTCAACCAAGGGTCTGCTAATTGGTATATAGCGTGGTATTGCTCAATGGTCATCCGTTGCCGTATTTTTTCAGCTTTTTTATTCATTGTTACTTCAGCGGGGTTGAAAGTTAGTAATCCTTTAGTGATACCGAAGCGACAAACTTGAATTAAAATTGATCGATGTTGGCAGTAAGAGTCACCTGAAAAACTATTATCTAGATAGTCAGCAACAGTTGGCACTGTAAGTTCTTTTAATGGCAGCTTTCCAATATCCCTGGCAATGCGATTTAATCGATACTCAGAATTCAATAAGCTGCGAGGCTTAAGGTTGCGAGTAGGTAAAAACTCTTTTTTAAACCTATCAATTAGCAGCTCAACATTAGCTGCATCGGAGTCCATCACATGAGCGACCAGCATACACTGGCCATCAAGCCTAATATTCAGCTGACGAGCCGCCGCTTGTGCTTTGGCTCGATTCTTACCCATGGGGTGGTACTTTCCAGTAAGGGGGTGCTTGTACCGGAAGTAGTCGTTTTTTGGTCCATAGGTATATAAGTTAGGCTCTAGCCCTAGATTTTTCCTACTTCTTTTGCGTGGTGGCATAATTACAAACCATTTAATACTTTATCAACCAGCTCATTACCAGTCATACTCTTTTCAATATCTGCTTCAATGTACCAAGTATTGCCTATTTTAGTGGCGGGTAGTTTACCTTCACGACATAAGCGGTTTACTGTGCTAATAGAGGGTGCACCTGAAATAAAGCGGGTTGCAATCCAATCTTTAATTGATAATAAATTGGGTTTTTTTATCATAAATAATTACCTTTATATTTGTTGGTTGTTGTAAAAACCTCAAGTCACTACGCCAAAATAAGTTTGACTATTACTCCTGTTAAAGCCTGTTTCAATTTCATCACGCTCGACTTTTATGTGTTTAGGTGCACTAACACTTAGCTTTGCCTGCCCCATTGACTTAGATAAACTCTCCCTATTGCTAGGGTAGGGGTAAACTGTTATCTCGTGATTCAACTTAAGGGGGTGGCCAAACTCAATGTCTTTAATGCTTATATGACCTCGATGCAAGGTAGTGAGCGTTACTCCGCCCACTCTTCTCGCTCGCATTACCAGCCGGTAATCCCCAACCTTCAGGGATTCACCTATACGACGTGTTACAGTCAACATAATTAAACAGCTCCTAAATAGTGCGTGTACATTACCCCTCGGAAATTTTTAGGGGGTGAGATTCCAGCTTTTCTGCAATCACTTTTTATACTTCTTATCTGGTCGTGAGTAAGCCAAATAAAGTGTGGCTTACGACCTTTATTCGCCTCAAAAACTTGAATGTATTGGTAAATTTTATTAACTAGCTTTTGGTTATCTTTACTCAATTTTTCAGCATCAAAGTCATTATTTTTTAATTTATTTGAGGCAACCATTTTAGCTATTGCCTGGTTAGCGATACCTGCAGACTGATCAAGAATAAACTCAGTGACGCCTATTTCATTACTATTAGCATCAATACGACGATAATTAAACACCCTGGTGCGTGGTTTCCATGGTTGTAAGTCCAGTTCGTTATTGATCATGGTTATCGGCGTCTTCCTTAGTTTAAGGGTATAAGCCGCACGCCATTAATGGTATACGGCGGCTTGCAATTGTATTTAATTAAGTTCGTTTTAAAGGCTTCCAACTGCTCTTTAGTAATATGTAATTGTCTTGGTTTTCTATTTTTAGCGAGGGTGTAATACTCAATATATTGTTTGGCTTTCTCGTATAGCTTTAAATTCTTTTTAGTTAACTCCATTCGATTGATTTCCATGTCAATTTCTCCATAATAGATAGTATTAGCTACTTAATGAGGTCAACTGGCATAAATATTTCGTCAATTCTTGGTTTTTCTAAAAAGCTTTCTTTGATAGTAAATCGATAGCCTTCCCCTAATGTTCTAAATAAGCCATAAGACTTCCAGTCACACGCTTTACCTTCTTTTGACTTCACACCAGAATTACACTCATAAGGATTAGTTGAAATACCATTGCATGCAGGGCACTTGAAAGCGACTGTTTTTATTGCAGCTTTCAAGTCTTTTAGTGTTTCATATACATCAACACCTTCTAGACTGGGAAAGTTTGACTCTTGATAATAGTTAATGGCTGAATAATTTCTGGTTTTTTCGATAGCAGAGATAATTTCGTACTCGGAGTAGCCAAGTTTTTCTGAGTATTCGGTAAGCATTTTATTCAAAAAGGACTCAAGTTTAACTGCTCTGTCTTCACCGACTTTTCCTTCCCAACTACCTCTAGCCTTCTCTTTAAGTTCATTGATGATGGTTTGGGTATTCATTAATTATCTCCTTTCTTCAGGCAATAAGGTGCCGTGGCTCAAAATTGAGCATTTAATAACTATTATTTATTTAGTTTAAAAAGTTGCTGGTTCTACAAATAACTTATGCCGGGTTTTATCAAGCACATACCGCATTCGACAGCGCAGACTTTTATGAATAGCTAAATCAGCTTGATATTTTTCGGTTATTTTATCCCATAGCAAATCGGCTTCTGTTTTTCTCCTTCTTTGTTGCTGGTTAATAACTATTTCATTCTTAGGTAATCGAGTAGCCATAGTCATGCAGCCACCATGTGGTTTAGCATTATGGCAGTTTTGCCACTGCTAACTATTTGTGTAAATAACTGTAGAAATAACTTATTTAAATCGATATCTTGATTGTTAACGACTAAGCAGCCTCGCTCCGTATCAATATAAACCTCAACCACTGTTGTTATTTTGGGTGCCTGAGGAATCAGCCCGGTTCTAATTTCTTTCCATACACATTCAATTTGCTGTTTAGTCAAACGTTCTCCCGTAAGGTCTTTATGGTCTTCAACAGCTTCAATGACACGCTGTCTTAAAACCGTAGGTGATAATACCTTTTTCTCTAATTTAACTTTGAATACGGCTAATTTTTTTCGTGTCTCCAGATAACTACCTTTTTTAACCGGTACAAAACCATAACTTAATTCTTGATATTTACTACAAGGGGTAAACTCAGCATCTCTAACCCCACCTAATAACTGCTCAACAACATAATCAGCATTAGCATTTAGCTGATATACATTTGCGTTTTCATACATAGCTCGTCTCCTTTTGAGTTATCTAACGGTAAATACTCCAGCCGTCTTCCAGTCCGTTGTACTATGCGGACTTGCCTGGGTTTATCAGGGTTATCATTCACCACCATCGGCACACTATTAACGACAAATGCAGATAACAACATCATCACCACTGGCGAAACATTAAGGGTGACAATCTTCAGCCGTATTAACTCGGCCACTAAATGCGCTCGATTAGCAGTTTTAAGCTTGTAATGTACGTTTTTTATTCTGCTGCTCACTGAGTTGGGCTCTACACCCTGCTCACGAGCAATGACTTTATCAGTCTTGCCGGATAGTAAACCTAAGCAGTATTCAGTCTCACGTGGCGCTAAATATGGGTTGTCCAAGTGAGCTTGCCAGTGTCCATCTGAAGTTATTGTGCTGTCCATAGCTATACCAAAACACTAAAGTAACCATATAATAATTTGTTAAATTTGAGTAGATTTGAAGTTTATTTTGGTTATTGTAAAGAAAAAAACAATAGATAAAATCTATTTGTATGAAATTCAAGGAGGTTCAGAAAGGAACAG
The DNA here is from genome assembly GCF_011009015.1 of Spartinivicinus ruber. Classification (NCBI taxonomy): domain Bacteria; kingdom Pseudomonadati; phylum Pseudomonadota; class Gammaproteobacteria; order Oceanospirillales; family Zooshikellaceae; genus Spartinivicinus; species Spartinivicinus ruber. The sequence goes on along the minus strand of NZ_CP048878.1, from coordinate 4,453,861 downwards.
GAAGATAGCGGTAGGTAGTTATTTTTTATCTTGCCTATTTTCAATAACATCAAGGAAAGCTTTCAACATCTGGATATCACTTGCTGTAACGCGTTTTTCAAATGCTAGCTTGGTCATTCTTATTGATAGCTTACTAATTTCTTCAACAAAGCCTGCTTCATCTGCAACAGCTTTTTGCCCGTATGTTTTAGAAGCGGAATCTTCGACAATATTAGGTGGTGATGAGCTATCTTCGTTTATACCTGCCTTCCACTTCTTGCCAAGAGCAACCTCATCAGAGGATAGCCATTTGTATGGGCAATCAAAAATTTCACTAACCCTTTTAATTATTACCTCATTAGGTCTACTGCGGCCAGTTTCCCATGCCGCAACGGCAGCCGGGGTAATGTGTAACTGTTCAGCCAGCTCCTTTTGAGTAAGTTTTCGAAACTTTCGTACAACCTTTAGTCGATCTTTAAACTCACTATTCTTTTCAAATCCTGTCTCAATCCAGTCATCAGTAATATAAGTTTCATCAGACTCTAGCCACTCTAAAGGGGTATCAAGAATATTAGCCAACTCTTTCATAACAAGCTTTGAAGGATCATTCCTACCTTGCTCCCAAGCACCTACAGCCGACTTAGTTACTCCTAACTTATCGGCTACTTCTTGCTGGGAAAAGCCAAGAGCTTGTCTAGATACTCGGATTCTATCTTTAAGCTCGCTATTCTTTTCAGTCATATTTACAGGTAACCAAACTGTAACAGAAATTAGTTTAAGTATTCTAAAACAATTGTTATTGACAACTTAAAACGCTATTAATACTATTCAACTCATAAATAAAAAAGCCGGACCTCTCATATAGGAAGCCCGGCCTCATAATAAACCCTTATCAACACTAACACTAGTGCTTGAGAGGTACCCTTACGCCAAAGTTTGGGGGTGAGTGTTAGACCCAGCTCTCGTAGTTCTAGCGCTCATGTTGTGTAAAAACTATACCGAGTTTCTGTTTGGTTGTCATTGAAACTAAAAGGTCTGTCTACTTGTACAGTATCCAATATAAAGGAGCGCTGATATGGAAGTAGTAAAACCACAATGCATTAATCCAAAGTCTCAGTCTGGGTAACTTAACCGTTATCAATTATTGGGTTTAACGCTCAATTAGTGGCTAGCAAATAAATTGTTTTTGCTGGCAGGGTATTTTTACGCGCTGATTTTCTTAGCTGTAGATTGGCGGGGATAAATTTTAGGCATAAAAAAACTGCTTTACCCGTCAAAGCGAAGCAGTTTTTTTAACAACAAAAGGATGTAGATATTATGCAGAAAACTGTCGAAAAAATCAACATCAATTCAGTGTTTCAAGAGGGTTATTTATGAGTATTCAAGCGATGTCTTGGGTATTTACCCTTTCGAAACTAGACCCTTATAAAAAAATCGTTTTATTGTCATTGGCTGATAATGCGAATGACCAAGGCTACTGCTGGCCGTCAATGGATACAATTGCCAATAAATCCTCAATGTCCAAGCAGACAGTTAGACGACACTTAAAATCATTAGAAGAATTAAATTTAATTACTAAACAACAAAGAACGCGTGCAAATGGCGCCACCAGCACGAATGGTTTTTTCTTGCATATCGGTGCAACCATTAAAGAGCCACTAACCGAGGAACCCCAGAAAAATAAGGGGGTAAAATCTGATACCCCTATAACAGAAGGGGTATCAGAGCTCTGTAAGGGGGAGGGTATCACAGCTGTGGTACCCCTAGAATCATCATTAGAATCATCAAACACAATTACAACAACCGCGCGCGAGGTCAAAAATTCAGAGCCCGATATTTTTCAAAAAAAATACGAAACCCCAGTAAAAACCCAAGGCAATCCCATGACTGCGGATTGGCAACCTGACTGGCAACGAGTTAAAGCGAGTTTAATGCTGGCAGGCATTGATCCCGCTTTTGCAACCTTGAGTCTTGAAGAATTTAAAACCTACTGGCTTGATCGAACACATGTCGTCCACCCATCATGGACAGCCAAGTTTATCAAACACCTGATCAGCCAATGGCCTTACTACCAAAGCCAACAGAAACGGCAGCAGCAACTTAACCAGGCGTTGGAAAAGAAAACTCAGCAGCAAGTGCAAAACATCGAGCAAGAAACCAAAAACCTTGCCAGTAAATCAACTAAGAAACCCGTTGACCTTGATGATGAAACCTGGGCAGACGATATGGAGGTTTTCAAATGAAACGCATCAACGAAATTACACAAAACCTGAAACCTGGTCAGTTGCCACCTCAGCCAAAATTAACAGCTGATGATAAAAAAATAGCGGTTAAGCTAATTAACGATGTTTTTCAAAAGCTCAAAGGTTGTTGCCCGGCTTGGAGTCATGCATACCCAGATAATGAGTCGCTTAACCTAGCTAAACAAGAATGGTTAAAAGCGTTTATCGAGAATGGCATTAACACTGACTTTCAAATTTACTATGGCCTCAAAAACGTGCGTAACCAGGGAAAAGCATTTGTCCCTACGCCCTCAGAATTCATTAAGTTTTGCCAACCAAAGCTTGAAGAGCTGGGATTGCCCGAGGTTGAAATTGCTTACCGTGAAGCGTGCAGGCATAGCCACGAACCACTAAAAGCGAAATGGTCACACCAAGCCGTATACGAAGCAGCAAAACAAACGGGTTTCTTTGAATTAAAGTCTATGGCAGAAAAACACATACTGCCTGTCTTCACGAGAAACTACGACATTATCACCAAGAAAATACTCAAGGGCGAGCCCATCAGTGATATACCCAAAGCGTTACCTGGCCAAGTACAAAAGACCATTGCTGAGCGAAACAAGGCTTACCACGATGATCAGCAGAAAAAACAGTTACAAGAAAAAGGGTTGGATCAATTAAATAATCCAAAGGACGCAATGAGCGAAATATATCGCATGTTGGGTAGGAATTAAAAAAAGCACTGCTTCGTCAACGCAGGTTTAGGGAGTAGTAGGTAAAACGAAGCAATGCACACGGGGGCTACCGTGTAATCAGTATGACCCTAGCCAATTAAAGAAGTTCACACTTAGTGCTTTATATCGATCCAAAGAGGATATACATCATGTCAATCATGAACGAGCTAACCGAAACTATTGGAGAACAAGCAGCTATCAAGTTAGGTCAGTGCCTTGGAGGGGCTAGGTTATACATCCCCCGAGTTATAGGTAAGGGTCATCTGATCACCCTTGCTGTTGGTCATGAGGCGGCTAATAAAATTGCAGCACGTCTCAGTGGGCAAACAATTCATTTTCCAACGAAAAACGAATTTAAAGAACTCAGAAATCAGTTAATTAGGAAAGAGTATATCAATACAAAACCTAGCACAGGTGTCTCAAGAGCTGACTTAGTTGCATTAAAATATGCATTATCAAGAAGGCAGGTGTTTAACATTATAGGTTGCAGAGGAAGAAAGATAAAAATTTCTACAAGTAATTAGTTACTAAATAGTACTATTTTGGTATTTAAAAAACTTTCTTTGATAGGTACTTAAGCTCCATTTTATATTAATGAGTGTAATATCTAATTAAATTGAGATAACCTGTGATATCCACTTAGACTAAAGAAATATTGTTTTTCATGGATGTTGGATAGTGTTTATGTTGCTAAAAGAAGATCCTCAATTTAATTCCAGTTTAATACCTGTCAATAAAATTCGGTCAGTCTTTAATTTGTTAAAGCGGTTACCTTACATTAAAGCAGAAGAGGTATCGAAGCGTTTATCGTTAAACTTATATGAAATTAATCGAATATATAAATTTATTAGATCGTCAACTAAGCTACAACATGAATTAAAAAGCTCAGATAATAGGGATTATTTTGATACAGTAAATAATCACTTTGGCAGGAAAATATACACTGTTGTTTTTTTTGTAGGCTTATATTGTCCTGCAAGATGTCATTTTTGTCCAAGCGTCAAAATACATGAAGATGGATATCGTGAACTGTTTAGATTTCAAAGTAAAACACCAGGTAAAAAGAAATTGAATTATGAGGACTTTGTAAGAATATTTGATGATTTAGGAAAAATGATAGAGGAAGGTGTACAGGTAAATATTAAAATTTCAGGAGGCCTAGAACCTTTTACTGATCCTAAAACTATAGAGTGGATTTTGCAGTTATCCAGAAAGCATGGCATAAACTCAACAATATTCACAAATGGTATGCTACTTAAGATTGAAAAGAATCGCAAACTAGCTCTGCAGTGTGACAACTTACGCGTTAGTCTAAGCACATCAGATAGTAATAGCTACAATGAAGCATATTTTGGAGACCATATAAAAAACAAAAAAGTAGCTAGTTTGTCTGAGTTGATGGAAACACTTAAGGAGCTAGTGTTAGTTCGTAATAAAATTGGGTCAAAGACTCAGCTTGGTATCAATACAGTGGCTGGCGAGTTTAATTTTCACGAGCTTGAAAGGCTTGTTCGTGATATTTCCAATATAGAAATGGATTACATTGAAATAAAAAGCGATTATTTTGATAACAAGAATGATGCTTACTTTAATCAGCTAGAGACAATAGTGAATATAATTAAAAATGAAATTGCTGATGGAAAATTTGGTGTTACTAAGGTTAATTTAACTGGTTCGCTCGGTCGTGACAACTTCTTCAATAGTATTCCAAAAGGATATTGTCTACCAAAAGACCAGGTAGCTCATAAATTATTTATAAACCCTTTTGGTGAATGTACTCCACTTCATTATTGGGCATACCCCAGAAGTGGCTGTGAATTAGATAGCAGTGAATTTATTGGTATTATTAGCGATACAAGTAGCTTGTTAGACTTAATAAAAAAGGGAAAGCCTCTACCAAGACTTGACTACATTAACCTGAATCCTTTTGAGCTAATCCTCGCCCTAGAATCTGAAAGAGTCAGAAGTGACATAGAATTTGGTATTGATCCTGTTAATAACCCCTACATCTCTAATGTTATATAGTTAGGAATAAAGATAAATATGTTATATGAACTTCGATATTATTATATCCAACCCGGCATGATAAACGACTTCATTAAAATAATGGAAACGTGTATTATTCCATTTCAGCTATCTCAAGGTATGCTAGTAATTGGAAGCTTTATCGATACTGAAGACGAGAACTGTTATATTTGGTTGCGTAGGTATAAAAATAAGGAAGAGAAACAACAGCTGTATGACCGAGTGTATGGTAGTGATCATTGGAAAAATAATATACGTCCCAAAATTGCAGATATGATTATTCGTGAGAAGACACGAGTCAATATGCTAAAGCCTACCCCGCAATCATTTCTACAGTAAATACAGTCTTTTGATAGTTGTTGCAAAAAATAATTTAAGCGAACTAAAACAGTTCGCTTAAAAAATTACGAAAGTGCAACGTTGCACCTAAACACAACTCTTTTTTCCCTTCATAATTAATCTAATTCCTCGGTTTTAAACCAGTTTATTTTTTCAATTTAGATTCAGGAGCAACAAATTGCTATCTGGACGTACAGTAACCAAAGAACAAAAGCTATTTCATGATGCCTTGGCAGAACACGTCGGCTGTATTGCATGTAGAAAAGCTGGTTGCCACAACAACTGGGTATCAATCCACCACATAGATGGCAGAACAAAAGACCACGCTCATTGGTATGTATTGCCTCTATGTGCTGGACACCACCAAGACGGCACCGGCCATAACATATTAAAAGGCTGGGCAATTCACCCATACAAAACCCGATTTGAAAAACGCTACGGTACCCAACACCAGCTGTACATCGAATGCTTACACCTACTTGCTAAAAACCACTGTCCTCTACCAGAAGGATTAAAAACTTGGATAAGGGAAACAAAATGACAAGCATCAACTTGCCACTCATAAAACAGCAGTTTCCAAAATCAATGTTCAAGCAGTTAGCCAAACCTGCAGTCAGTAAAACTGCAATAAACGTAAAGCCCGGTCAGTGGGTATGGGAAGACGGAAAAGGCAACACATACAGCCTAGATGGAGTAGTTGAATGGCATACCCGCAGTGAACCAGATAATGAAGCTCAAGCTATGTATGAGGTGTATTTAAAACTAAGCCAGTTATGTGGTCATTCGATAGAGCGATGTTAAAAAAAAGCATTACCTCAGCAAAAAAGTACGGACGAACAGAAGGAAGGCTGAGGCAATGCACCATAACGAATGGCTTTAAGTGTCTTATACAAATCGAGCCAGACAATACAACATGTGAAGTCTACTTGGCTAACAATAAATGAATGGTAAGTCATAAAACAACCCAGGGTTTGATATGAGTCAATTGGAGTTAACCTTAGAACTTTACTTAAAAGCCCACAAGCTCCCCATGCCAGTAAGCGAATACAAGTTCCATCCCACAAGAAAGTGGCGCTTTGACTTTGCTTGGCCAGATAAAAAGTTAGCAGTAGAGGTAGAAGGAGGCGGATGGGTAAACGGAAGGCACAACCGGGGTAAAGGCTTTGCCAGCGATATGGAGAAATACCACGAAGCAATGAGCCTCGGCTGGAACATCTACCGCTGCAACAGCGAGCTAATCCACAGTGGCCGAGCGGTAGAACTGATACAAAAGCTGTTGTCTGCTAGTTCCTAGTAGGCGTGCTAGACAGCCTGAGACCGAATTAGGGGGTGGAACACACAATAAACTAAGTACAACGTATTAAGCCTAAATCAGCTGCTAATACCTGAATTAGAGCGGCTAACACCAAATCAACAAGCATAAATCAAGAAAACCAACAACAAGAATAAAGCCTCCAATTTGCCGCTACTTATCGTGCTAGAGAGGCTAAGACCATATTAGTAAGAACGAATAAACCCTTGAAGGAGTGAAGTATGGTAAATGCAAACGTAATGGCATTATTAGCCCATGGCAGTATCAATTATGAAGGTGTAGCTGGAGGTACTCCCCAATTAACCGCTGAAGATGTTGCCGGTGCATTGGGTATGGGCAACCTACCACGAGAGGCGTACTTATTAGGGCTGTTAAAGTATGCAGGTGATAAGACTGTGTTGCATGAATTGGATAGATTGGTGCAGGAATATGTAATTCGTGTGGGGGTGAGGGAAAAATGGCGCGAACCATGGCCAAATGACAAAAAGCGCTCCTTAATGTTCTTTAAGCAATTTGCCCGATTAATGATTAACGAAATAGTATTCGAAAACCTATGTGATGTATGTAAAGGAACAGGCATTGACAAACGATCTAATAAATTCAGAAAGTGCAATTGTAATGATGGCAAAAGACCACTAACTAAAATGAAGCAAGCAGAGTTTTGCGGTATATTTGAAAAGTGCTGGCGTGAACGTTGGTATGCACGTTATGAAGTATGCTTAAAGCAAGTTCATAAATGGCATGCTCAAATTATTTTTCATTTAAGTGAATATTTGGAAAAAAATAAAAAATCCCTTTGACAGAGGTCGGTGAATTGTGTACTATTTTTCCAGAATGTATTTTTGCGTCTAATCAAAATTCATTCGAGTATAGAAAGTCTTGAGAAGAAAGCCCTATCATTCGATGGGGCTTTTTTTATGCCTGCAGAAAACCATTTCCCTACTAGATATCACTATGGACACTACTAGCTTATATGCTGGCTCGCTTGTTAGATTAAAATCAGGCGGACCGGTGATGACTGTTATTAATGTAAACACTTCAGCTGTCGAATGTCGTTGGTTTGATGGCGCTACCCCACATAAAGACGTATTCCCTAAATCCGCTTTAGAGCAAGTTAATTCTTTTTAACTATGAAAATCACTAAACTCGTTGTTCATTGTTCTGATACACCCGACGATAGAGATATATCAGCTGAGGATATCCATCGATGGCATAAAGAACGGGGGTGGGACGGCATTGGTTATCACAAAGTCATTAAACGTGATGGCACAGTTGAAAATGGACGCCCTGACTATTGGCCTGGCGCACATGTTAAAAACCACAATCAACACAGTTTAGGTGTATGCTTAATTGGCCGTGATTGCATTACTTCCGCTCAGTTAGTTAGCTTAGGAAAAGTAATTGACGACTGGCTATTGAAATATCCTGATGCTGAAGTGGTTGGCCATTGTGATTTAGACTCGGGTAAAACCTGCCCTAACTTTGATGTGCCTGAGTGGTGGATTTCGGTTAAGGATATTAGGAAATATAGCCAGAATGGAATTAACGATTAGCTTTTTCATCATTCTTGCAGCTGCCTTTATTGGCATTGCATTACCTGCCCTTGGTTTATTAGTTTACTGTAATTACCAACGCAGTAAGTATTCCCAAGACTACTTAAATAGAAAGTGCAAACCAAATGATAGCCACTATCGTCACAGCCGTTAGTAGTTTATTTCAATCCTATTTAACCAACAAACAACACAAAGCCGAACTAAAACAAGCCATTCACCAAAAGCAATTAGACGAAATACAGCAAGGTAATATCAGTGCCTCAGAGCTTGATTCGATAAGCATTCAGTCGCGTGGCTGGAAAGATGACTTTTTGTTGATTATTACGGTGTTCCCGCTAGTCATTTGCTTTGTACCTGGTATGAGCATTTATATTCAGGATGGTTTTGATGCTTTAAAAGCCAGTGTGCCTGAATGGTACTTATACGCCTTAGCCCTTGTATTTATTGATACCTTTGGATTTAGAAGAATACTGCGTAGTGTGTTAGTTCAGTATTTAACAAAACGATTTGGAAAGTAACTGACAACACGGTTAGTCCAATGGTGACTGAAAAAATCATTTCTAATGCCCCTTATGTTGCAAGTGCAGCAACCGTAATTGCAGGTATGACAGTCAAAGACTGGGGTGTAATCATCGGTGTTATTCTCACTACAACTACCGTTGTGGTTAATTGGATTTATAAGCATCGACAAGATAGGCGTGAAACAGAACGTTTTTATCGGGAAATGTATGGTGGTGCATCATCACCTGATAAAGAGTAAATAGCTAACCACCAACCTTTGCCCACGCCCTGTGGTTTTTTTTTAAAACAACAAAGAAGATAGGTAATTTATGAATATTATTCCTTTCGAATTTAATCACTCATCAATTCGTGTTATCGACAAAAATGGTGAACCTTGGTTTGTGGCTAAAGATGTTGCAAAACTATTAGGTTATAGCAATCCAAACGCTACAATAGGTCGTCATTGTAAGGGGGTAACGAAACGTTACCTCCCCACCACTAGTGGAGTTCAAGAGTTAGCGATCATTCCGGAAAGTGATATATTTAGGTTAATTGTTAAATCTAAACTTCCAGAGGCTCAAAAGTTTGAAGAGTGGGTAATGGGAGAAGTATTGCCAAGTATTCGCAAAACTGGCAGCTATGGACTAACTCAAATTGATTGGTCTAATCCACAACAAATTGCAGGTATCTTGGCTCAATCAATGGAAAAAATACAAGAACAAAGCCTGCAAATAGAAGTAATGAAACCGCAAGCAGAGGCCTATCATCGCATTGCTGAATCCGATGGTGCATTGTGCATTACTAATGCAGCTAAAGACTTACAAGTGAGGCCAAAAGATTTATTTAATTGGTTATCTGAAAATAAATGGATATATCGCCGGACCGGTAATGCCAACTGGATAGCGTATCAGGATAAAATTCAACGTGGCCTGTTAGAACATAAAGTGACTGAAGTATACCGTTCCGATGGAACAGAAAAGATAGTTGAGCAAGTTAGGGTTACCCCAAAAGGACTAACATTTCTAGCAAAACAGTTGAATCAAGCATTATTAGTGCATTAATTTAACCAGTAAACTCAAAAGGAAGCTTGCCCACTTCGGTGGGCTTTTTTTTAGGTATTTATTATGCGATTTATCTTATTAGTCGTTTTAGTCTCTTCACTATTTAATTACTCACTAACTACTACTGACGTAGATAGCAACACTAAAGAACATCATGCCTAAGCGCACACCTCGTCCTTGTCGATCATTAGGTTGCAATGGTTTAACCCGAGAAAAACACGGTTATTGTGAGCAACATAAACAACAGGCGTCAGGCTGGACTCAATGGCAAAAGAACAAAGGCAACCGCCACCAGCGTGGCTATGGCAAACCATGGGAAAGACTGCGAAAGCAGGTATTAGAGCGTGATACTTATCTATGCCAAATGTGTTTATTAATGAATAAATATACACCTGCGAATAGTGTTGACCACATTAAACCCAAGAGCCAAGGTGGTGATGATGCGCTTGAAAATCTACAGGCTATCTGTCGTGCTTGCCACCAGAAAAAAACCGATCAAGAAAAAAATTATCGTCGCTAAGACTGTCTGAGAGCCTTTGTAAGCAACGCTAAAGATGATTAATGTCCTGCTATTAAATTCCTGCAAGGGGAGGGGCGGGGTTAATCTCTGGGGCTTGTAGCTAGGTATCGAGCGTTTCAAGAATTTTTTTATTCCCGCGAAATTAAAAATTACAACATGCGATGGCTAGAGGTCGAAAACCAAAGCCCACCCAGCAGAAGTTACTCGCAGGGAATCCCGGCAAACGGGCTTTAAATCATGATGAACCGAGTTATGGTGCACTGACTAATGTTGACCCGCCTGCCTGGTTGGATGCCACTGCTACGGAGTTGTGGGGCTATCTAGCCCCGAAGTTAATCAAGAGTGGTGTGTTAACTGAAGTCGATTTTCATAACCTGGAAATCTTTTGTACGGCATACGCGCGTTGGCGTGCCGCTGAAGCAGCGATAGAACAACACGGCATTATGGTCACAGATAACAACGGTAACTTAAAGAAAAACCCGGCTTGTACCGTGGCGAACGAATCCATTAAACAGGTGGATAGCTACGGTGCCAAGTTGGGTCTTGATCCTGCCAGTCGTGCTCGATTAGCGGTTGGCCAGCCAGCGGAAGAAACCAACGAATTTAATTTATGATGAATTACGAGCGCGCTCAACATTACGCGAAGGCGGTGGTCGCTGGTGATATACCGGCTTGCCAATACGTTATTCAAGCATGTCAGCGCCATTTAACCGATTTAACCCAAGTTGATGACCCTGATTTCCCTTATTATTTTGATGAGGAAAAAGCCGAGCGTATTTGTAAATTTGTTCAGCTACTGCCGCATACCAAAGGCAAGTGGGCCTCTAAAAAGCAAAATATTCAGTTAGAACCCTGGCAGTGTTTTGCGTTTGGTGTGCCGTTTGGCTGGTGCAAGAAAAAAGACCACACCCGCCGTTATCGTGAGGTGTATTACGAAGTCCCCCGTAAAAACGGCAAGTCCATTTTGGCGGCAGGCGTTGGCTTATATTGCTTTGCCATGGATGGTGAGTTTGGTGCGGAAGTGTATTCAGGTGCCACCACTGAAAAACAAGCCTGGGAAGTATTTCGACCGGCCAAAATCATGGTCGAGAAAAGGCCGAAGCTGCAGGAACATGCGGGCATTCAAGTCAACGCCAAAAACATGCATATTGTATTAGACCATGCCCGCTTTGAACCGTTGATTGGTAACCCGGGTGATGGTGCTTCACCGAGTTGTGCATTAATTGATGAGTACCACGAGCATCAAACCAGTGATTTATACGACACCATGCGTTCAGGCATGGGAGCGCGGGAACAGCCATTATTATTTGTGATTACCACGGCAGGCTTTAACATTGCTGGGCCTTGTTATGATAAACGACAAGAAGTGATTAATATCCTTAACGGTTCCGTGCCGAATGATGAACTGTGGGGACTCATTTATACCATTGATGAAGACGACGACTGGACCCAACCGGAAGCATTAATCAAAGCCAATCCGAATTACAATGTATCGGTATTGGAGGATTTTTTATTATCCCAGCAAGCCAGTGCCGTTGCCAATGCCAGCCGCCAAAATCCATTTAAAACGAAGCACCTGAATGTTTGGGTCAATGCCCGAGAAGCCTGGATTAATTTAGTCGATTGGCATCGGTGCTGTGATAAAGGGTTATCCCTTGATGATTTTAAAGGGGATGAGGCTGTTTTTGCGATTGACCTTTCATCACACATTGATATTTGTTCTTTTGTGCAGGTATTTACCCGTCAAGTCGCAGATAAACAGCATTATTATGCCTTTTCTCGTCACTATTTACCGGAAGACACGATCTATGACGAGAATAATAAAAACCATTCCGCGTATCAGCAGTGGTTAAACGAGGGTTATTTAACGAAAACTGATGGGGCTGAAATTGATTACAGCCAAGTCAGGCAAGATATTCTAGAACTATCCGAGCAGCATCAAGTCAGGGAAATTCCCCACGACCCTTGGGGCGCGGTACAACTGGCACAAGAGCTGGATCAATACCATTTAAATCCGGTTAAATTTCCTCAAACCACCTCCAACTTTTCACCGGCGATGAAAGAGTTAGAGGCAGCGATAAAAGCGCAGCGACTTCACCACGATGGCAACCCCATCTTAACTTGGATGATGTCGAACGTCACGGTGAAAGAAGACGCTAACGAAAATATCTTTCCGCGCAAAGAAAAGCCCCATAATAAAATTGATGGTGCCGTTGCATTAATTATGGGTATTGGTCGCTCCATGCTCGACGATGATAATCCTTCATTAAATAAAGTGTACGAAAACCACGGCATTCGTTTTCTATGAGTTTTTTTAAAAAACTGTTTACCAAAAGTCAGGCGGTCCCATTTGATTCGCATGCTTTGCTGCAAGCGTTAGGCATGGGTTATGAAACCGATACCAATATCACGGTTACGCCTGAGAGTGCCATGCGTTGTTGCACGGTGTTTTCCTGTATTCGGGTATTGGCTGAATCGGTTGGCCAGTTACCGCTGAATTATTTTGTGCAGCAAGGTGAAAAACGGGTAAAAGCCACTGGGAGTCGTCTTTATAGCCTACTTAAACTGTCGCCGAACAGTTATATGACGTCCCAAGAGTTATGGGAGTTGTGCATTACCCATTTATGTTTGCGCGGTAATTTTTACGCCTATAAAAATACGGTAAAGGGTGAACTACGGGAACTATTACCCTTAAACCCGGATAACGTAGAACCCAAATTACTGGACAATTACACCCTGGTTTATGATGTCACCTTCGCTAATGGTAGCCGCGACATTCTTACCGCTGATGAAGTGTTTCATGTGAAGGGGTTTTCCGTTGATGGCATCAAAGGTGTGTCACCCATTAGCTATGCCCGTAATGCCATTGGCTTGGGTTTAGCCACGGAAAAACACGGTTCGAAATTATTCAGTAATGGGGCACGTCCTGGGGGCATTTTAAGCACGGATCAGCAGTTAACGGATGATGTGGTTAAGCGTGTTAAACAAAGTTGGGACGATCAATATCAAGGGTTAGATAACGCTCATAAAGTCGCGATTTTAGAGGCTGGCTTAAAATGGGTGAGTGTGGGCATGACGTCAGATGATGCTCAGTTTTTAGAAACCCGCAAATACCAACGTTCGGAAATTTGTGGATTATTTCGCGTGCCACCCCATATGGTGGGTGATTTAGAAAAAGCCACGTTTTCCAATATTGAACATCAAGCCCAAGAATTTGTGGTCAATGCACTGGTGCCGTATTTAACCCGGATTGAACAACGTATTCAGGTGAGTTTAATTCCTGAAGCCAAACGTGCCAGCCACTTTGCCAAGTTTAATGTGAATAGCCTGTTGCGAGGGGATATGAAATCCCGTGCTGAGTTTTACACCAAGCTGCAACAAACCGGCTCCTTATCCCCCAATGAAATTCGGGCACTGGAAGATTTAGACCCAAGGGAGGGCGGTGATATTTATTTAACCCCCATGAATATGCTGATTAATGGCAAAGAGCCAGAAAAAAATGAAACTCACTAAGATTGCTAAACCCTTTGAAATTAAATCGATAGACGAGTCAGGGGTATTTGCGGGTTATGGCTCGGTGTTTGATGTGGAAGACAGTTACGGTGATGTGGTTGAAAAAGGCGCTTTTTTACAATCACTGAATCAGTGGCAACAGAAAAATAAATTACCCGCTTTATTGTGGCAGCATCGTTATGACGAGCCCATCGGCGTCTATACCAAAATGATGGAGGATAACCACGGCCTGTATGTAGAGGGCAAATTATTAATAGACGATGATCCCTTAGCGAAGCGGGCGTATGCCCATTTAAAAGCGGGTTCAGTCACCGGGTTATCGATTGGCTTTACTCTTCCCAAAGGTGGTGGTGAATGGGATGAAGACACCGACACCTATCGTCTAAAGCAAGTGAAATTATGGGAAGTGTCCTTAGTAACATTTCCTGCCAATGAATCGGCCACGGTGGATGGCGTTAAATCCGCCATTGACGGTGGCCCCAAAACCTTTGAGCGATTCCTGCGCGAAGCCGGTTTATCGCGAGCCCAAGCCAGAGGCTTAATGGCCGATGGTTATCACGCCTTGAATCAGCGCGACGCTGAGTTATCAAGTACCGTGAATCAATTGCAATCCCTTATTCAAACCTTAAAAGGATAAATGAATGGCTTACGCTGAAGAGATTAATAAGACAATTGAGGCATTAGGTGGTGCCTTTAATGAATTTAAAAAAACCAATGATGAACGCTTAACGACCTTAGAAAAAGGTGACGCGCTGGATGGATTGGTGGAAGGCAAACTGAAGTCAATCAATGACAAACTTTCGGAACTGGAAAAGCTCAAAGGTCAGTTTGAAGAATTGGAAACCAAAGCGAATCGCCCCGGCAGCACGTTTGGCGGTAAACAACAAAACGCCGAATATGAAAAAGCCTTTGATCAATTTGTCAGAAAAGGTAAAACCGACCAGATCGATGATTTAAAAACCAAAACCATGCAAACCGGCAATGATGAGGATGGCGGTTATGCGGTACCGGAACAATTAGACCGGCAAATTATCGATTTTGGCCGTGATCAAGTGGTGATGCGTTCGGTTTGCGCCAGCCAAACCTTATCGACACCTGAGTTTAAAAAACTACGCAAAGAAGGCCGAGCGACATCGGGCTGGGTAGGGGAAACCGACCCAAGACCACAAACGGATACCCCTAAACTCAAAACGATTACACCCACCTGGGGAGAGATTTACGCCAATCCTGAAGCCACGCAAACCATGCTGGATGATGCCTTTTTTAATGTACAACAGTTTTTAGTGGGGGAAGTTGGTGAAGAATTTAGCGAACAAGAAGAAATTGCTTTTACTCGCGGTGATGGTAATGACAAGCCAAAGGGATTGTTTGCTTATCCTCGCACCCTAGAAACCGACGACAAAAGAGCGTTTGGCAAATTGCAGTATTTGGATACCGCCACCGCTAAGCTCGAAGCAGATGACCTGTTAAAGCTGTTGTACGCTTTAAAACGTAAATACCGCACCGGTGCTCGCTGGATGATGAACAGCACCAGTGTTGGGCAAGTACGGCTGATGAAGGATAATGACGGTAATTATTTATGGAGCCCTGGTTTACAAGCCGGTGAGCCGTCGAAACTGCTGGGCTATTCGCTGACGGAAAATGAGCAAGTCGATGACATTGCTGCGAAAAAAGCGCCGATATCCTTTGGTAATTTTAAGCGGGCGTATTTGATCTTAGATCGGATTGGTACACGGGTATTGCGCGATCCCTACACCAATAAACCCTTTGTGTCGTTTTATACCACCAAGCGGGTGGGGAATATGTTGTTGGATAGCAATGCTGTTAAGGTATTACAAATTAAAGCGGGATAATTAGAGGCGGGGATTCCCGCCTTTTTTAATCGCCCAGTGCATATGGTTAGTATTTGCATGTACTTCCCTCATAATCCCATGCGCCACCCGCATCTAAACAGGCATCAATTTGTAATGCGTTGGGATCAAAATCATGGAGCGCATAAATAATACCTGTCGCGGCCAGCCAAAAAAGAATAGCCATACCGCCCAAAACGGCAATAATAATTAACAACTTCATTTTGATGTTTTTACTCACAGTACAAAGAGCCTCACCAGACGTTTAAATTATCCATCTCAATATACTACTGGTTATTGAAGCAATTGGTGTGCATTAAATTTGCAAATTTTGTGCAGAAAGGCCCTTTATTTATTGTTGCGCGGTTAATATTAGGCAATCACTATGCTTGAACTCAACCTAGTTAAAAAACACCTGAATATTGATGAAGAAATAACCGAAGATGATGCCTATTTACAGGTATTAACCGAGGCGGCTATCGCTCATTTTGAAAGCACGACACAACGCTTGCTAGTGCAAGAAAACCTCACTGATACCGCCGTGGTGATCACCCGTGAAATTGAAATTGGTTTACTCATGCTCATTGGCCACTGGTATAACAACCGGGAGTCTGTAGTGATTGGCGGGGTTGTCAGTGAATTACCGTTATCTACCCAAACGATTTGGAATAAATACCGTTTTAAATCCCTATGAGAGCTGGACGTTTAAAACATCGTATTACCATTGAAAAACCTGAGTTAACTAAAGATGAATTTGGCCAGCCCACTAAAACTTGGGTCGTGGTATGTACAACAAGAGCCGCCATTGATCCCATATCAGGTAAAGAGTTTTTTGCTGCCCAGCAAATTAATAACGCCATTAATTACAAAATAACGATGCGTTATCGGCCAGGCATTAAGCCGCAGTGTCGGGTGAAGTATAAAGATCGGCTTTTTGACATTCACGCAGTACTCAACCCCAAAGAAGCCAATCGCGAATTACAGCTGATGTGTGAAGAACATGGAACTTAATCTGAATTTAACCGATGTGGAAGAGTTAACCGAGCAGTTTCGTGATGTAGAAGAAAAGCTAATTAATCGGGCGGTACGGCAAGGCTTGTTAGAAATTATTAAGCCGGTTAAAAAGCAGATGAAGCAGAATGCACCGGTTGATACGGGTGAACTAAAAAAAGCGATTAATCATAAATCCTTTGCTAAAGACCAATTTGCGGTGGTTTATTCGGGCATTTCGCAAAAAAAGCATCAGCCATCCGTCGTACAAAAAGCGTTAGCCATGGAATATGGCAACAACCGGCAAAAAGCTAAAAAGCCCTTTATTCAACCCGCTGTTGATCAATCCAATTTTTCCAACGCTAAGCAGGAGGTTATCGAGCTGATTGAAAAAAGGCTTGATGAATTGCTAAATGATTGAAATTAAAATCCAACAAGCCTTGTCCGCATTAGTGGATGATCGAGCTTACCCAACCATACTACCTGAAAAAGCCAAATACCCAGCCATCACTTACCATCGGGTGAATGCAGCTCAAGGCAGTGGCCGTATTAATACCACTGAGATCAGTGGACAAAACAGCGTATTTCAGGTGGTTGTTTGGAGCCAAAATTATGGCCAAGCACATTTGCTACAAAAGCAGTGTATAACTGAGTTTGCCGGTTTAGGGCTGCAACTGATATCCAGTGCGGATGGCTTTGAGCCAGAAAAAATGCTGCACTCGGTGATTATGGAGTTTGAGTGCTGGGGTGATTTAGCCTTAGTGGCAGATCGGCAAAGCACCCCAGACAAAAGCCCAATTAAACAGTTTTTAAATAATGTACAGCAGCAGCTGTCTATGGTTTCCAATACCGCGCTGACTGATTACCAACTAGTTCAGCCAGTATTACCCGCCATTGTCCTTAAGCTACGACAAATTAAGCCTGCTAACGATTGGAGTGGGCCGGGCGCAGTAGAATGTAACTTAACTGCCTATTGCTGCCACCAAGTTGGCTACGCTGGGGATTTGGCGACTCAAGTATCATTACTGATTAATGCAAATCAATGGGACTTAGGCGACGCGCTGGACTTCCCGAAAAACATTACCGCTGATCAAGAAGTTATGTCACTGGGTGAGACACCCTACGAGCGCTGGCAAGTGAATTGGCAGCAAGTGATTAGAACCGAAGCATCAATCTGGCAAGACAGCGGTACACCACCAACCACTGTCTTATGCAGTGACGCCCCTGAAATTGGAATCCCTCATAAAGATGACTACCGAGTTGTTTCGCGTTAATGAGCTTTACCGGCTTTTAGTTAACTTAATTCGCCCTGGCACCATTCACCAAGTGGATCACCAACGCACGCGCGTCAGAGTGCAAATCGATCAATTAACCTCTGGCTGGTTACCTTGGTTAACCACCAGAGCTGGCCATGACCAAAGCTGGTGGGCACCGGAAGTGGGTGAGCAAGTCATTGTGTTATCCCCCAGTGGCGAATTAGCCAATGGTTTTGTGTTACCGGCTGTCTATCAAAACAAGTACCCAACCCCTAGCCATGATCCAGATGAGTGGGTATGGCAGTTTAAAAATCATGCCCGGTTTAGCTATCACCGAGGCAGTGATGAATTAATCATTGAGTTAACCGGTGCAGGTAATACCAAATTAATTAGTCCCGAAGGTATTCATTGTGTCGGTGATTTATTGGTTGAGGGGAATATTAAAGCCACTCAAGAAATAACCGACCACACGCGAAGTATGCAAGGTGATCGGGATATTTATAACGGCCATGGGCATGATGTGCCAGGTCATGGTACAGCGGTGCCGACAGGAGCTAAACAATAGCATTGCCAAACAGCGTCTGTTCAATTAATATACACGCGCTACAAAATCTAGGATTAAAGCACGTTGTGGAGAAATTAGTGAAAGAGCCTTATGCTGTACCAGAATCAAGCCTTGAAGACTGTAAAATAGAGTCAATGAGTACGTGGGCTGTACTGCTATCACTAGGGCTGATTGTTTTATCTTTATTTATCCATATTGGAGTAATTTTTGTTATTCCACAATTTCAAAAAGTATTTGCTGGTTTTGGGGCTGATTTACCAGCTATTACCGAGTTTGTTTTAAGTACTTATCGGTTTTATTTCTTAGTGTTTCTGGTTCTTTTACCTATTTGCACTCTTATTTACAGAAAAAAATTAATTTACAAAGGTAAGGAAAAACGCCGTAAAAACCCAATGCTTGCTTTTTCAGTTTTAATATTCGTGTTAACACTAGTTATAAATGGATTTTCGATGATTTCTATGTATATACCTATATTTTCTTTAGGATCAGTGGTATAAAAATTTTATAATGACATTAAATTTTAGTTGTTAATCGTTTTAGTAATTAACTCCTCTAAAATATTTTATGAAAGGCACTCACCGACAAACCGGTAAACCCCTTTCTAACCTCTATCACCTCCGCCAATCCATCACTGACATTCTAACCACCCGCATTGGTACCCGACTGATGCGGCGTGACTATGGCAGTCGTTTACCTGAATTAGTGGATCGCCCCATGAATGGTCAGTGGCTAGTGGAAATCTATGCGGCCACCGCTGAAGCCTTAATCCGTTGGGAACCTCGTATAAAGGTCACCAAGGTGCAAGCGTTTCGTGGTGAACCTGGCGAGTTATTGATTGCGTTAGAAGGGATTTATTTACCCGAAGGCAAACCCATTACATTGGATGGCATCATTGTATGAGCGAATTTACTGCCATTGATTTATCACAGTTACCCGCGCCAGATGTGATTGAGCCGATTGATTATGAAATGGTCCTAGCATCCATGCTAGATGATTTACAAAAGCGCGATAGTAGCTTTACAGCCTTAGTCGAATCAGACCCGGCCATGAAGATTTTAGAAGTCTGCGCGTATCGCGAAATGCTAATTCGCCAGCAATCGGTGTTTGTCAACGTAGTTGTCGTGTTATCTTCTTATCTTCATCGAGCTATCTCAAAACGTGAGGCATAATAAATATTAATAATCAATTTAGGGCTAATTATTAATAACACAGACAACACCCATTGCTCCTTCTGGTGGACGCCTTGCGATGCAAAGCATCCATCCTCAGCAGCTTCAATTAAAGAGGGGAGTTGCACAGTTTTAAATGGATATTAACGAGTTTGATTTCTCTCAGGGTTTAAGTGGACTTCATCTGCCAACTCCCAGTTTCGTATATTCCCACTCCATCGGTTAGGGGAAGCTGCTTTAGCTTGCTCATAAACCTGTTTCCGCCGGCTTAAAATAACTAGGTCTTCACCTGTATGGCGTTGTACCGGTGTTACAAACTTTAATCCACTATGCTGATGCTCATGGTTATACCAATGAACAAATTGATCAACCCACCGTTGAGCGCTTTCTAATGAGGTAAACCCTTGGTGAGGGAAATCTGGTCGGTATTTAGTGGTCTTAAATATGGACTCTGCATAAGCATTGTCATTGCTAACTCGCGGTCGACTATAAGAAGGCTCAATACCAAGTTCAGCGAGTTTGACTTGTAAAGCGCTTCCCTTCATTGGACTCCCATTATCTGAATGTAATATCAGGGGCTGCTGGTGAATTTTATGGAGATTTTCCCGCCAGAAGGCTTTCTGTATTAAGTCTGCCGCTAGGCTACTACGCTCACAATCGTGCACCTCCCAGCCAACCACCTTGCGGCTGAAAACATCAAGGATCAAATACAGGTAAAAAAAGATGCCGGTGACGGGACCTGGCAACCAAGTGATATCCCAGCACCAAAGTTGATTAGGGCCTGTCGCCGTGTGGGTGGTTTTCGGTTTGGGTTGACGAGATTGGGTCTTCCCTCGATGGGTTGATAACCCTTCTGCCCGCATGAGCCGATAAAAGCTGGCTTCACTGGCAATATACTCACCTTGATCTGCTAATTTAGGCACAATCTGAGAAGGTGGGAGGTCAGCAAACTCCGGTGAATTCAGCGTTTCTCGCATCTGTTGATGAACATTGGGAGGCAGCTTATTAGGCGGCAATGGACGCTGTGCAGTGGTGCGGCCATCCGGTTGTAGCTCACCGCCTTGCTGCCACCGTTGATAAGTGCGCGGGGTTAACCCTAATACTTCACAGGCCTTAAATTGCCGAGCCCCTGCAGTTGTGGCTTCCCCAATTAACTGAACTGTTTGTTGCCTATCCGCATACGACGTTAGGCTTCCTCGTCCGGTCCCCAGATTGACTGAGCTTTTTTTTGAAGGACTAACAGGGCCGCGGCTTCGGCCAGTGCTTTTTCTTTTCGCTTTAGCTCTTTTTCAAGTTGTTGGCACCGCTGCTTTTCCACTTGCAAGCTTTTCTTTAGCTCCTGGGAGGGTTGCTCTGGCTGAATAAATGCCTGTTTCCACTGCTCAACTTGCTCAACATACAACCCTTTTTTTCGGCAATAGGCTGCTAGCTCTGCTTGAGATAAGGCCGCTGTCTCAATGATCACATTAAGCCTTTGTTCTGATGACCAGCTTTGATTTGATGTTTCTTTCGGCATGTTGGCAGATTGACTTCGCACTTTGGTTTTCCAAGTATGCAGGGTTGACTGAGGAATGCCAGTCATTTTGTGTACCACTGGGACTGATTTATTTTCGGGTGGGAGCAATAGCTTTAAGATATTTTCTTTTTGCTGTTTGGTATATTTAGCCATCAGTTATCTGTCGTCATCTCAGTGAATAAAAACGACAACTAGCCTGACAGAGAGGGCAATTTAATGAACGAGCAAAAGCGGTCATGTTAGCTTATGCGCAAGGTTCGGATTTAGATCATTTGGGTGCGAATTACGGCGTTAAACGTAAAGTGATTAAACCGGCTGATGATAATCAAGTGCCACCCACACCTGCTGTGATGGAATCTGATGAAGACTTTCGTCGTCGCATTCAATTAGGCCCTGAAGGGTATTCAACCGCTGGCCCGGTTGGGGCATATTTAGCCCATGCCCATAATGCCCATGATCAAATTGCCGATGTCTCGGTGTATTCTGATCAGCCGGGCGAGGTGGTTATTACTTTTTTACGGCGACCATTGGCTGATGAAGCGGATATGGCACCGGATGAGGAAATAAAACAGGCGTTGTTAACCGCGTTAAATGATGAAGATGTCAGGCCATTAACTGATCATATTACTGTGCAAGCGGCGGAAATTATCGACTATGCCATTGATGCGAAACTGCATGTACAACAAGGGCCGTCTTCCAAAACCATTATGGATACGGCGACGGCTGCCTTAAATACGTATGTTGATCAGTGTTATAAGCTGGGTAAAACCGTCGCCTTATCGGGTATTTATGATGCGTTGCATATGGGGGGCGTTACTCGCGTCGAATTAATTGCTCCAACTTCTGATATTCAAGCCAAAGTTTTTCAAGCGCCTAAAGCTAAATCTATTTTCATTACCCTCGCATAACTTCATGAGTTTACTACCGAATAACACCACTCCTTTAGAGGAAGGGTTAGCCGACAGTACCCGTCGTATCAGTGAAATACCCGCTTACCCTAATCACGTCTGGCATCCTGAGTCTTGCCCGGCTAATTGTTTACCCTGGTTGGCTTGGGCCTTATCGGTGGATGAATGGGACGAAGCTTGGGAAGAGCAAACCAAGCGTAATGTCATTAAGGCATCCATTGAAGTGCATCGACATAAAGGCACCCTTGGCGCGGTAAAAAAAGCGTTGGCTGCAACAGGTGTAGATATCACGGTAACCGAATGGTTTGAATATAACGGCCAGCCTTATACGTTTAAAGCCGATGTGAATTTAGAAACCCGTGGCCTTACTGAAAAAGAATACGACAATATTAATCGGCTAATTAAGCGTACTAAAAATGTTCGGAGTCATTTTGACTTAACCGTTTATTTAACCAATAAAACAAAAATGCCGCGTGTGGCAGTGACATGTCAACAAGGTCAACAAACCACGGTTATTCCCTATTTAACCAAAGAAATGAATAGCCAGCTGTGTACTTGTTTGACGTCCGGTTACCAAAGTGCTGTGACACACCAGATTTATCCATTTATTACAACGCAACTGACAAGCAACATTTGCCGGGTACTGGTGACGGGCTATCAAGCAGTTAATACCATCACGATCTATCCCAAAGGAGCCTAAATTTGAATCAAGAATACTTTAGTCTGCTCACTAAGCTTGGGCAGGCCAGGATTATTAATGCCCAAGCATTGGGTAAAACGGTTAAAATCACCAAACTGAAAGTGGGTGACGGTGGTGAAGATGGCGGTAAAGAAACCAACCCCAAAGAAACGGATACATCACTGGTTAGAGAAAAATGGCAGGGGCCTATTAATAGTATTTTCCAAGACCCGGATAACGATCATTGGCTGGTGATTGAAACGGTCATCCCTGAAGAAGATGGTAACTTTTATATTACTGAATTTGGACTGTATGATACAGATGATAATTTAATTGCCATCGGTAAATACCCGAAAACGTATAAACCCACTTTGGCTCAAGGTAGTGGTAGTAGCCTATATATAAAGGTTATTTTTGAGCTAAGTAATACAGCGAATGTAGAACTTAAAATTGATCCTGCAATTGTATTGGCTTCTCGCTCATATGTTGAAAACTTGTTAGCCAATAGTTTTTCACAAATACCGGTTGCTGCAGAAATACTGAATGACGATAACCGGCTTAAAGTCAATCTGAGTAGCCAATTATTAACGATAAAGCCCAATCAAATTATACGCTGGCGCGGGTGGAAAAACTTCAATACGGCAAGTTATTCAGAAGGTGAACGTACATTCTCCTATGAGCAAGACAAAACCTATCACTTACGATGGTCACCTTCTACAGGCTTCAATTTAAGAGACTTAGAGGATGGCACGTATAATACTCATGGTTTGGATGAACAACATGTATCTTTTGATTCAAGCTATGACGATGTGTTGTTAGGGAAAATTGAAAGCAGTGAATTTTACCCAACGATCATTGCATCTAAACGGATATATCGACCACAAGTTTCCGGCAAAGGTACGCTATGGTTACCGCTAGGCTATCGAGATCGTTCTTTTCGTTTATTAGTCACAATTAGAAATCAACAGCAGAAAGGAAATATTTTAATCCAGTCAGTTGATAAGGCGCATACTGCATTATTTACCATGAGAGGAAACAAACATGGTGACAACATGAGTGTTGAACTAGATAGTGATGATGAATTTTGGTTGACCAGCAATAACAGTAACGGTGAAGTCAGTATTAGTACATTAACCGGTGATATCATTGATGACTTGCTGTATATGCAAAACCATCAAAGTGAATATGTGAAAAAAGTTAGCCCGGACGATACGATTGATGGTGATGAAGAACTATTTTCAATGGGAATAAAGCGCTTAACGACTGAACAAGTTAAAAAAGGGCTACCACTGGAATATGAAGATATTGAAAGTGCCACTATTACCTTCGAAGTCTTTTAAATAAATTTACCCTACCTTGTATTTTTGACTTCATTCTTTAATCATAAAAAGGAACCCCCATGCCAGGTGAATTTCTCCATGGCGTCGAGGTCGTTGAAATTGACAGCGGCCCACGCCCCATACGTACCGTTAAAAGCAGTGTGATTGGTTTAGTCGGCACAGCCCCCGACGCGAAAGACGACGTTTTTCCTTATGACACCCCGATTTTATTAGCCGGCAGCTTAAAAAAAGCGAAAGCACTCGGTAAGCAAGGGACGTTACCAGCCGCCTTGCAAGGTATTTTTGATCAGATTGGGGCGATGGTGGTGGTTATTCGGGTTAACGATAAACCGCCTGTATCCCCAGAAACCACAGATAATGAAAATACGGCACTGAATGCCATTATTGGTAAGCAAGGTGAACCTAATACCGGCATGTATGCGTTGCTGGATGCTAAAAGTACGGTCCATGTCGAGCCCCGGATTTTAATTGCCCCAGAATTTTCACATATCAAGGCCGCCGCCCAAAAGTTGGTGCTCGTAGCAGAGCGATTAGGCGGTATCGCGATCATTGATGGCCCTAATACGACCGGTGAAGAGGCGGTTAAATATCGTGATGTATTTGGTAAGCGTTACGCTTACCTAATCGATCCGTGGGTTAAAGTCTGGAATAGCGACATAAACGAAGGTAAAGGTGGCATTGTCATTGAACCCCCTTCGGCTCGTGTGGCGGGATTAATGGCTAAAATTGATAACGATCATGGCTTTTGGCATTCCCCGTCGAATAAATTAATTAACGGCATTTTAGGTACGGCTCGACCGATTGATTTTAAATTGGGGGATAAAAACTGCCGAGCCAATTATTTAAATAGCCATGATGTCACTACCATTATTCAAGAAGACGGCTACCGTCTCTGGGGTAACCGGACTTGTAGTGGTGATCCGAAATGGGCGTTTGTCAGTGTAGTGCGTACCGCAGAAATTATTTATGACTCACTGCAACGGGCACACCTATGGGCAGTGGATCGTAATATCACGAAAAACTACATCGCTGATGTCACTGAAGGTGTAAATAATTATCTGCGCCGGTTAAAAAATATCGGTGCTATTTTAGGTGGCACTTGCTGGGCTGATCCTGAATTAAATACCCCGGATGCTTTAGCCGATGGCAAGGTGTATTTTAATTTTGATTTTACGCCCCCCGCACCAGCGGAACATATCACCTTCAATGCCACCTTAACCGACGATTATTTTAAGGAGGTGTTTAATGCACGCTAATCACGTCGCTTATGCCACGTTATTTATTGATGGGGCTAGCCAAGCGGGACGGGTCCAGTCCATTACCTTGCCCAAGCTTACCCTTAAAACTGAAGAGTTTAGAGGTGGCGGCATGGATGGAGTAACCCATTTGGATTTGGGGATGGAAGCCATGGAGCTGAGCTTTACCATTGACGACTGTAATACCGACGTCCTTAAGCATTTTGGTTTTCAAAAAGGCAAACAGGTGCCGTTTAATATTAAAGGCGTCCTGCGCAATCCTGGCCAGGGTGAACAAGGGATTGATGCGGTCTGTCGTGGTTTGGTCAGTGAACTGGATTTTGGGGAATGGAAACAAGCGGAATTATCCAGCTTAACCGCCACCCTCAAACTGGATTACTACAAACTCACCATTAACAACCAGCTGATTTATGAGATTGATGTGGTTAACCATGTCCGTAACGTAGAAGGCACTGACCACATGCAAACTATCCGTGAATTATTAGGCTTATAAAAAAACCAACTATCTCAACCAGCTAACAAGCAAACAAACACACAACACAATAGGTACACCATGAGCGAAATTATTAAATTAAATTACCCCATCGAAATCAATGGCGAAGTCATTAACGAAGTCACCTTACGCCGCCCTAAAACCAAAGACATGAAAAATATTGAAAAACGCGGTGGCGGTGAAATTAGCCAAAGTATCCATATGATTGCGGATTTATCCGGCTTGGATATTAAAACCATAGAAGAGTTAGATGCCGCTGATTTTCAACACTTGAATGATGTGGTGGCGGGTTTTTTAGACTCGACTGGCGATCGGTCCAGCAAATCTGTTTAAACCTGTCTTATTACCTGCGAGGTACGCCATTGTCTGAGCTGTTAGACATGGACCTCGACGACTTGCTTGATTGGTATCAATCCCTTCCTAAGCAACCATAATCATGGCCAATAAACTCAATATTGCTATTGGCGCTTATATTGATAAGTCGCTGGCAAAAAGCTTTAAAAAAACCGAATCCGCTGCCAGTAAATTAGGTAAAGCCTACCGGGAAACCAATAAAAAACTGGCCGCTGTACGACAGGTAGATCGGTATCGCCAACGCTTGGCTCAATTACGTCGGCAACAGCAACAAGCCGGGGGAAGTAATCAACAGTTAGCCAATGCGATTCGGCGTACCGAACAATCCTTATCACGGGCCTCTCGCTCTGCACAACGCTATGGGGTGAATTTAAATAACCTAGCCCGCACACAGCGACAGTTGCAGCGTACTGCTCGTTTTCAAGGACTTCAGCAATCAGGGTTGAGACGGCTTGGCCAGTTAAAAACTGCCGGTAAATGGGCGGCCGGTGGATTAGCCGGGGCAGCGGGTGGCCTATTGGCCATGGTTAAATCCACGGCTGATCGTGGTGACCCCATTGCCAAGCATGCAGCTAAATTGGGGTTTACTGTTGAAGGACTCCAAGAGTATCAATATGCCGCTGAACGCTCTGGGGTATCGACGGCACAGTTTAATACCGCTTCCCAACGGATGGTACGACGGGTGTCGGAAGCGGCTGCCGGGATTGGTAAAACCGGTAAAGCGCTCAAAGAATTAGGGCTAGATGCTAAGTGGTTAAACTCACTGAAACCTGAAGAGCAGTTTGAGCAAATCTCAGAAGCGATGAAGCATATCCCCAATAAAGCGGATCGTGTACGACTGGCCATGAAGCTATTCGACACTGAGGGTGTTGGGCTGGTGAATATGCTGAATGGCGGAAAAGCGGGCCTTGAAGCATTAAGAAAAGACGCCAGAGCGACTGGTAATATAATTTCTAAAGAAGATGCTAAAAATGCCGAGGATTTTCAGGATGCCTTTTTAGACTTTAAACAAATCATTGGCAGTGTCAGTACATCCATTGGGGCCAAGTTTATGCCCTTGGTTACCCGAATGATGATTAAGTTTAAAGCCTTTCATGAAAAATACGGTGCTCGCTTTAATCAATTGCTAATCCACATAGCAGATTCCTTAGTGAATGTGGGTCGCTTTATGTGGAGCCTGGGTAAAACGGTATTTACCGTTGCCAGTCAAATTAATCATTTTATTGAGGCCACTATTGGCTGGAAAAATATTGCGGCTGTTGTAGGCGCATTAATTGGGGTGAAATTAGTCGGTGCCGTATTAGCAGCAGGAACGGCAATAGTGGCATTAATTCCAGCCATTAAAGCTGTGGGCTTAGCCATGATGGCCAATCCCATTGGCTTAATCATTAAACTTATTGCTGTTGGCGCTACGTTGATTTATACCAACTGGAGCACCGTTTCTACCTTTTTAGGGGATACATTTGATTCGATTGCTAATGCTTGCAGCTATGCATTTGAAATAATTAAAAAATACTTTCTCAACTTCACGCCGCTTGGTTATATCGTTTCTAACTGGGATAGCATCAGTGATTTTTTTAGCAAACTATGGGATGGGATTGGTAAGGCATTTGATGGTGGAGTAACAGGTATTGCCAGAAGCTTTTTAAGTTATTCGCCGTTAGGGTTAATGATGAAAATCTGGCAGCCCGCCATTAATTGGCTACGTAGTAAATTTAAATGGATTAATACCGCCATTGAAAAACTAAAAGGCATTAAGCGCTGGTTTACGGGTGATGACGAAGAAGAAAAGCAAACCGTTGCAGGCAAAGTTAATCAACGGATGGAACAACGCCGAGCCCAGATACAAGCGACACAAGGCGTCAATGCCAAACAAATCGAAAGGCGGCTGCAGCAAATCAACCAACAAAAAAACATGAATGCTACCACCCACATCAATGCACCGATCACGATTCAGGGGGCAACAGGCATGTCAGCTGAAGAAATTGCTCAGCAGGTTAATGCCAAACTTGAAGAGCGCGAGCAGGAAGCTGAAGCCAGGCAGCGAAGTGCTTTATACGACATGGATATGGCGACTCTATGAGTTATACATTGCTTAAGCTGGGTGATTTTATCTTCTCGATTAAAACAGCCAGCTACCAACAACTACGTCAACAATGGCAATTTAAATGGGCTAGTCAGCCTATTATCGGGGGTTATCCCCAGCAGCAGTATACCGGGGAAACCGTGCGAACCATGACTTTAACCGGCACCATGTACCCTGGCCAGTATGGCAGTCGTGATAGCCTGCTTCATATGGTTGAGCTGGCGGGTACAGGTGCGCCCTTTATCCTGGTAGCCGGTACTGGTGAAATTCTCGGCTACTGGTGTATTACCCAAGTCAGTGAAAGCGGTTCCTACCCGGATAAAGAAGGCAAGTGCCGTAAGATTGAATTCAGTGTGAGCATAACCTACTATGGCGACAGTCTACCGAACCAAAGACGGTGATACCCTGGATTGGATTTGTAAGCAGTATTATGGTAATGAAAGCTTTGTGCTGCAGGTGTTAGATGCCAATCCTAGGTTAGTGGAGCAAGGGCCAGTTTTAGCTGCAGGGATTGAGATTAAACTACCTAAGCTTGTCCTTAAAGCCCAGGTGTCTGAGAATTTATGGTCCTAATTTATTTCATCAACTTAAAAAATATAAAGATAATTAATTTCTTATTACCAAGAGCCAAACATTAAAAATACTGGCACTAAAGATAGGCGTGTTATAACAACAGGGAGCCAAATAGATTCCCAGTCTTCACCTATAGCTAATTTTAAAACGAGAAGCATAACACCCAAAGAAATTAGTCCTGCTCCAGCAGTAGGAATAAAAGCCGCACACACTCCTGATGCAATGCAGGCTACTACAGGTTGCCAAATTTTATATTCGATTTTCAATATTTTTAATACAAAACAAAGGATTAATGATCCACCAATAGCATATATCAACCCAAACTCAATATTTTCCATCTTTATTTTTACTCAAATTAGGTTTCGGCTTCTAAAGCACCTTAAAGCTAAGCCAATAAAAAAGAACGAATTTTAATCAATTTGCTTTTTTGTTACAAGAGTAATTTAAAAATATAGGTATTTTCTTTTACAGTTATTCACCATGTTTATAAAGCATCAAGTCACCATACCATCGTTCCCCATTAACATCCAAAACCACCTAATCAGCCTAGAGCTTACCGATGAAGCGGGTATCAAGTCAGATAGCGTAACCCTTAAACTTTCTGATCATGATGGCAATTTACCGATACCCGCCAAAGGCACTAGGCTATCAGTCGCTATCCAGAACATTCATATGGGTGATTTTATTATTGATGAAGTGTCACTTTCTGGCCCACCTAACCAAATGACCATTCAAGCTAAAGGGGCAAACCTTCGATATCAACTCCGTAGCCCTAAATCACGCTCATGGCATCAAAAAAAGTTGGTAGATATTGTCACCACAGTGGCCAATGACAATGGTTTGAAACCTAAAATTGCAGAAGTATTTACCTCCATTGTCATTGATCATATAGACCAGACAGAAGAATCTGATATTAATTTTTTAAGTCGCATTGCGTTAGATCATGGGGCAATTGTTAAGCCGATGATGGAACATTTAGTGTTTGTCGAGCGAGGAAAAACTAAAACGGCTACTGGTAAACAATTGTCACCTATAACAATTTCTAAAATTAATAAATGGAGTTTAAAAGCACCTGACAGGCAATATTATAAAAGTGTGATGGCTAAGTATCACAGCGCTGAAGGTGGTAAGACAGAGCATGTTAAGGTGGGTAATGGCGAACCGACCTATACTATTAAAATGGTATATCCGACCAGGGAAGCAGCCAAAGCCAGTGCTAAAGCCAAACTAAGTGGATTAAATGATACAGAAGCCAGTTTAAGTATAACTGTAGTGGGTAATCCTGAATTAATCGCTGAACGGCCTGTGATTATTCAAGGAGTAAGGATTGGCGTTGATGGTCGGTGGGTGGTAAAGAAGGCAAAGCATTCGGTAAGTGCTTCGGGGTATACAACAGGTGTCAGTTTAGTTAAGTGATGTATAAAGCGAGTTATGCGTCAGCATGACACAAAATATTAGGCCACTCAGACGTGTAATAGAAATATAAAACTCATTGAAGCTATTAAAAATCAGCTATTTATAGAGAGTAGTTAAATATTAATCTGGATATAAAAACTATGAATTTAATCAGTTAATGTTAATTAGGTTATAACTAGGAATCACGATGGATACTAAAACCATAAGAAATTGGAGCGAATTTGATGAGTTTGTAAGGTGTAAGCATTTTCGCAAGTGGATTTATAGGGGGCAGTCTGACTCGAGTTGGCCTCTGGAAAGCTCATTACATCGTGCATTCGAAGAAGCTCAGTTAATACATAAATTGAAAAATGGCAATGAGAAGCGATTAAGTAGGTTTGAGCATGAAAAGGTAATGATAGACCGTTTCAAATGTAACGCTCATTTGTATCTTGATCACTTGCCTCAATTTGAAGATCATTTAAGTTGGTTGTCTTTGATGCAGCACCATGGAGCCCCAACAAGACTGTTGGATTTTTCGTTTTCGCCCTACGTTGCGCTCTACTTTGCCTTAGAGTTTGGTGAAGAAGATGCCTCTGTTTATTGCATTAGTCATGATGCCATTCGTAATGATGATGATGAATACTTCGGAAAAAATAGACTCAAAGTTTATTCAAGAATACTTGAGCCTATTAGCTCAAAAGATGATCCTTGCCTTTTTGCTTTTGAGCCTACATTCTCTAATCAACGATTACTCTCGCAACAAGGGTTATTTGTAGCTACGAACACTTTAGACTTAAGCCATGGGAAGATCTTAAATGATTACAATATTCATAATGGTTATGTACTTAAAATTATTATTCCTGCCAGTCAGAGGCTTGAAGGCCTTCGACAACTGAACAAAATGAATATCAATTCAGCCAATATATATCCTGGTTTGGATGGTTTTTGTAAGAGTATGCGCCGACAACCAATTTTTGGTCTTGAGAGGCAAAAGAGAATCGGTAATGAGCTGTAACAAAGCACTGTAGCGGACATACCACTGAATGTAAGTCTTATGTCTTAAGTCAACCTATCTCGTGACATTTGATGAATACCCAATGAAAACTATTATTTGGGACTTCGACAACACTTTGGTAGATAGCAATAGAAGGATTCGTGAAGCCCTAGTAGCTATGTATTCCCAAGTTCCAGAAACTACATGGCATAACATTCAGCAAGCGCTCCCCATGTCATTACAAGGGCTATACAACATACTCAAGTCTAGCAATCTAGAGAGCCGAGAGTATTCAGAGTTTGAAATTTTATTCAATAACGCGCAACCCAAAAACCCATATCTGTTACCGTGCATCAAGGAGATACTATCTATACCTGATATAGCGGAGTGTGAAAATATAATCTTCTCAAGATCAAATAAAGACTTTATTGTAAATCAAGTAGCTAATAACTCACTTCCTTTTTCATTTGATGATATCTATTCGGATTCAAACAAATACATTGACTGTGAGTCACTATGTCGATTTATCCAGTCGATTAATAAAACATTTGAAGAATGTATTTACGTCGGAGACTCTTCGAAAGACAGAAATTTGGCTGCGCGAGCCAATGTCAAGTTCATTAATGTTCGTGACTTAATCAATAATGGACTTACCGAATTCAAGGATACATTACTAAATGAAACTGTGTCTAACCCAGAAATGCTTCAACTACAATATCAGTCTCTACGTAGAGAAGTCGCTGAGTTACAAAATAATAATGCATCCGGTGTATCGATGATTGTTACTGCATCAACAGTTATCTGGGGTTTCTTTATTACAATTTCATTGTCAAATGAAGTACCTTTTTTACTTGGGTTTTTATTTACTTTGCCCGCTGTATTAGCAATGATTGCGCTTTCCAGTTATTCTGTAAATAGCAAGAGAGTTGCCAATATTGGTGCTTTCTTAGCTATTAGGTACCAGAAATATTTCAACGCAAGAGAGAATTGGGAATTTCAAATATCCAAGTTTGCAAATCTTGCAGTCATTGATCTATCATCTAACATATCTATTAAATTGTTATATCAAATAATATTTCGAATCAGTGTTTATGGAGCTTTGGTAGTCCTGTTTATAAACTTGTTTTTTCGAGACTTTATGCCATTAATGATATTAGACCAGGCTATCACTTCTTTAATTGCACTATCAATAGCTATTCCTAGTTACTTAATCAAGAAAAAGGATATCAGCTATAGGAAATTACGATGCTGTCTTGATAAGTACTGGTCAGATAACTAATGATAATAGCAATACATCTAACTCATGAAGCACCACCTGATAAAGTAGCTGGAATAGGGAAATGGTTAAGTTATCTTCTCGATTCGCAATCATCTTGCAATGCCGTCAAACACATCCCTCTAGCTATGAGTTTTCCTGGCTTTCATAACTATAAAGGTGGACTATCTCAAGAGGGTTGGTATCGTACTGAACCTTCTGGTCACTCCAGCAATTTTAGCGAAAGCCTAATAGAACAAAACGAACAGCTTTTTACGTTATTTGAGAGTGTTATTAATCATCTGGATCAACCCTTAAATAGTATTATAGTTCATTGTCACGATTGGTTGTGTTGGGTGGCCGCAAAAAAAATTCGGCAAGAATATTCTTGTCCAGTAATTTTGACAATACATACTGTACTGAACGTCAGGCTCAAAAAGGGGTTTCTGGAATTGCCAGATAAGAAAGGGCTTAATTTAGCCTTAAATTTACAAAGGGAGGCAGCAAAAAATTCTGATGTCGTAACGTTCTTTGATAAAAAATCGGCTTTAGATAGTACTCTGTACTTTTCGATTCAAGGCATAAAAGAGGTTCTTCCTCTAGGTATTCCCATAAAAAAATATTCCAAGCAGTATTTTTCCCCAATTAACAGATTGCGTATTGGCTATTTAGGAAGATATGCATCTGAAAAAGGGTGTGATTTACTATGTGATTTCATGAAATACTTAGGGCCCACGGCAAAACTATTTCTTGCTGGTAGTGGACCATTAGCGAAACAACTTCTGTGGAGCCTATCATTTAATGAAATTTCTTACGAACATCAAGGATATGTTTATAATCTAGAAAATTTCTTTCAGAATATTGATGTGCTGATAATTCCCAGCTTTTATGATCCTGGACCATTAACTGCACTAGAAGCTATATGCCATGGAACTCCTGTTGTACTAAGCAGTCGATGTGGAATTAGTCATTATCTAAAAGGCTACACAAAATGTATCTCAATTGTAGAACCAAACAGCATAGAGTTTGGAAAATCAGTTATGTATTTAACTAAATATTGGCCTGAATGGAATGCTGAGTTACGGAGAGTTATTGGCAAACTATGTCAAAGTGAACTAGATATAAATAGAACTATAAGAAGACTTAAGTGTATATATAATTACTCTCTTAAAAAGGAAAAAATTAACAACATCATTCTCGATATAATTGAGTGCATTCCAAATGGTATTGGAATTAAGTCTATATATCTATTTGGTAGCACACTACAAACAGAACACTCAAGAGATATCGATTTGCTTATTCTTGTCAGTGAGTGGTCAAGTCATTTGGAGGGTGAACTACATATTAATGCAAAGATAATGAATTATAATATACATACTGACTTTGGTATTAGCCTAAATGACGATAAAAATCAGCTACACCTATTGTTTATAACTAGCCAAATAATGGAGTTGCTTTCGCCTTTATTTTTGCACCAATCTATTAATAATGGAATCTGCATTTTTGGTAAAGAGTTGGCAGTGAAAAAGCCTAACCTACACCAATTAATAAACTCTGAGGGCGGGCTATATAGCGCATTAAGTCAAATCAAAAATGAATTTTTGTTGGTAAACAAATGGTCATATAATAAATTAATAACAATTCAATATATTTTGAAGCCCAATGACTTACCGAAGCTATTAGAATTTTACTTGAGAATGTCTAGGTTGAACATCATGGAAGTTAGCGGATTCTGCTCTGCTCTACCAAAAAGTTTCGAAAAGAGAATAGCTGTTAAATGGATAAATGATCAATTGGAATATCTGCATGCAACAGCTGAATGATACTGCTTTTATTGGAATAAGTATCTTTAAACCAAGATTTATGGATAAAAAATCACTTGTTAACTACTTGAGTTTTATCAGGAAAGAATGGCCTAGGTTAACGATTGTTATTGCTGACAAGCCGGAAATTTTTAATCTACAGACAATGGAAAATATTAAATACAATCAAGCAATGCATATCATCACAAAAAGAGGTGTCGATATTAAGAAAAATATTCAGGAAAAGTTTAACGACGTGAATATCGTGCTGTGGCAGGACATAGAATTTAAACTAGAATCCTATGTTACAATCCTAAATTCTCACATAGAAAGCTGCGCTGAATTTAAATATCTTCTTTTTGGTACGGTAGCCGAAAACTTACGTCCACGATATGGCGATATTGAAATGAGAAAGCTATACAATCTGTCCAAATATCTAATACAAGAATTAGCACAGACTATTTACTTCAATATTGACCTTGGAATAAAGAATGAAATATATCCAGGAAAAATTGGGGAAGTTAAAAAATATGTAGCTGAGCTAATGGATCTAACATATTCCTATTATGATGTTCGGAACAGAAGTATAACAAAGCTATACACTAGGACAAGCAAACAGTCTCTTGTACCTAATAATGCCAATGATTGCTGACGTTAGCCTAAAAGTAAACTCTTTTTTAATAATTTTCATATTTTACCAGTCTACCTCTACTTGCAGTGCGCTTATAAGTAGTTTTTCCCTTGTAGAAGGAGACTTCATGTCAAAGCCTATTTTTGCCTGGATAGACGGCAAGCGTCGTTTAGTCTGATGAAGTAGATGAATGAGGTAATAAATCGATGGGAATGCAGACAAGCCCACTGATTAACAGGGGCTTACCTACTTAAATTACCATCAAGCTGTACGATAAATAACTAGGCAAAAAGTATAACGGCAATTCAGTTTGCTACACTAAATATAACAAGGTAAAAGCTTGATATTAAATTACTTAAGTTTATTTTCTGGGATGGATATGTTGGCATTCATCTTCAAATTAACTTCCTTTGCTATTTCTATATAACTTTCAGAGGCATTCCCTTCTTTTAGAAAACGCTGAACTTCTTTTATTGCAGCTGTTTTTTTATCTTGCTCCCATAATATATGCATCAAGCCGCGTGATATTTTTTCAGATTTAGGCCCTAATTTTACTGCTTTATAAAAAAATTCAGTTGCAATATCAATACGACCTAAGTCCCAATAAAGATTTGCGAGCGTTGCTGTAAGCATAGGTGACTCGGGATTAGCTTGTGATAATGATTCAAATATAGGCAGCGCTTTATTCAAAGCGCCATTCTTATATAGGTCAGTACCTTGTTCAAAAAGCACCTTATCAACTTCATTCAAACTTAATTTATGCAACATAAATAGCTATTTTATGATCAACTACTGTACTTCTTTGAGCAATCACAGTCTTTATTCCGATTTTTTAAAAATTCAGAAGCCAGTTGATACTGACTCCAGATTATTTGATCAGCCCGATCCTGGGCATTAGAACTATTCCCACCAGAGAACCTCTCACGAAACTTATCATATGTAAAACTATGATATGAGTGCAAACAAGCCCGCTGATTAACAGGGGCTTATCTACTTAAATTACCACCAAACTATATGGCCAATAATTTGGTAAAAAGTATGATGATAATTTGGTGTGCTACAACTAACTAGATTTATTAACCAAATAACATTGTTTTTTTTGCTCAATTAGAAATTGTAATTTTGGAAGCGCATCTTCAACTATCTTTTGTGTCAAGGAGTCTAAATTGCCTGCATTTTTCTCTAATGCATAAGAGTACGCTGATTCTAAGTCTATAATTCTATCTGTAAAGTCATGCTCCCACTTCTGCTCGACTTCCTCTAGAGCATCTCTTAAAAACATAAGGTCTTCAATCAAAGACCTTAAATCAATTTTACCATCCTTATATGCACTTATTTGGAGGTGCATTTTTTCTAATTGACGTAAGTTATAATCGCTCATTGTTATCTTTTTCCTGGGATGACGGTAATTACATCATTACCTTCGGTGATGACAGTTATATTATTTTCAGAACTATAGTTTCTTGTTCTGCCTGGTATAGGGTCTGGACTTTTACTTCCATTTTGAATTGCATCTTCAATAACTGATGGAGTAAGCCCACGATTTTGAGCCTGATCTAATGCATGTCCTGTATAACGGCGACCATTTACCACTTGGTCGGCGTTTCGAGTTGGTTGATAAGACGTATTTTGTAGAGGAGACCCCTTCCGGCCAACAGGTGCTGTTGCAGGAGTTCCTCCATCAAAGCCTTTCTTTAAATGTTTTCCGTGCTTTAGTTTACCAATTGGTGTTACACCAATTAAAATTTCTGGCCAGTCTCTCCAGTCAATATTAAAATCGTAAGTCCAGCACCCATCCGCTGTTTGATAAGGTTCAGATACATAATATTCTGGAAACTCCCCAAGACCCAAAAAGATCGGCAGGAACATGTCTAGCATCCAAACATTTCTATCGTGCTGAGCTGCTTCTTGAGATTTAAATTTATCACCAGGTGCCAATCCAAGAGGGTCGATCAGTGAGACTGGATTATTCAGCACATAAGCATAAGTATTCAACCCACCATTTAACCCAATCGGATCACTCTGAACATAGCGTCCAAGGTTAGGGTCGTAATCCCTAAAATAGTTGTAGTGCAATCCTGACTCAGCATCATAAACCTGCCCAGGAAAACGCAGTGCAATAACCACCTTCTGGCCATCACCATCAACATCTTCATTGGCCCGGCCAACCCCAAACGCATCCGATTGCCATTGCCAAACAGCCTGGCCTGCTTTATTGGTAGCAACCCTCGGAGTGTTAAGATGATCACTGTGGATATACGCAACTTGCTGCTTAGTGCTTTGGCCTTTGTCGTTTAGCCATTGTTCTAACATGGCTATCGGCTGAGTACCTAACCACGCATAGTTACGGGTATAGAACAGCTTGTTGCTAGCGTTATAATAAGCTTCTTCTAGCAGCTGTCCATTCTGGTCGTAGTTGTAAACAACGGTTTGACTGCCAAGCTCTTTAACGATTCGCTCGCCGATAGCATTGTAACGATAGTGCGTGGCTCTTGAGCCTCTAACAGCAGCCTTTAATCGTCCTTGGCCATCGTATTGCAGCTTTAACCGCATTTTATCAAGACTGTTACCCATTCCATCATAATTAATGGTTTGGCGGCCACGCTTAATTAAACGGTTGCTATCATCGGCATAAGTCAGATTCTGCGTTTTAGTTTTACCGGCTTTTTCGGTTGTACGCTTGGTGCGGTTACCGACCGGGTCATACTCATAGGTTTTACGACCGTAGTTAGCTTGCTCTTCGATTAAGCGGTCTAACGCATCATAACCATATGAGCTGTTGTTTTGCTGAGCTAATAAGTTATCAATGCCGGTAATGTTTCCGTTTGGATCATACTGGTAATTCAGCTCTTGAATCCCTTGCACGGTTTGCTGAATTAACTGTAAGTCCTGGTCATATTGGCGGTTTAAAGTTTTACCATTACCCCACGTCAATTGTTGTACAGGACCAAATGGCACATAGCCAATATTGTTGGCTAAATTAATGACCTGGTCGCTTCCCTTAAATTGCCCTGTCACTTGGTTAACCTGACCATTGCCATTACGTTGGTAGCTGATGGTTAAGCCAGAGGGGTATTGAATACGGGTCAGTTGGTTAGCCAGGTTGTAGCCATTGGCCACACCAAAGAATTGATCCTTACCATTGAAGCTAACCGAGCGCATGGTTTTGGTGACATTACCCCGGTCATCATATTGATAAGCAATTAAACCTGACTGGTCCTGAATGCCCGTTAAGCGACCAATGCCTTTGTTACCATCGTTGGTGCCATCATAAAGATAAGTAACATTCAGCTCTGGACTAGCCGGATAAGACCGGCTGGTTTGACGGTTTAAAGCGTCATAGCTGTATTTGGTAACAACACCACGGCCATCTACCTTTTGAGTAACGTTGCCTGCGGCATCATGGCTATAAACCGTTTCACCACTGCTTGGGCTAATTTCTTTAACTAAACGGCCTAAGCCATCATATTGATAAGTAGTGGTAACACCACGCGGGTCAGTGACTTGGGTTAAATTATCTTGCGAATCGTATTTAAATTGCGTGTTTTGGTTTAATGCATCAGTGCTAGTGACTAACCGGTTTAACGCATCATACGCATTACCGCTTTTATAATTACGAGGATTAGTAGCACCTGTTGTATTACTGTTTTTATCGTATTCAAACCGGCTGGTTTGGCCATTAGCGCCAACAGACTTTAACAGTCTACTCATTTCATCATAAGCCTGGCTAAATTGGCTCACTACTGCACCGGTTGAAGATTTAACAACCTGCTTGGTAATATTCCCTGCATTATCGTGTTGATATTCGATGCGCTCGCCTAAACCATTTTGAATAGCCGTTAAGCGTTTTGCTCCATCGTATTCATAATGCAGTTCGCTACCATTCGGTAAATAAACCGCCGTCACTTGGCCAATGGCATCGTATTCAAAACGAGTGGTGATATCACCCGCTGTGCTTTTAATGGTAGATTGGGTTAATTGGCCCACCTCATCATAAGACAGGCTAGTTACCGTGCCATTAGCATCAGTAATTTGTTGGGGATTACCAAAGACATTATGGTTAGATAATTGTGTGGAATGCCCCAGTGCATTAACAACTTCGGTTAATTGCCCATCATTGTTGTAACGAAATTGAGTGATATCTTGCACATCAGTGCGTGGACCATCAATTTGGCTAACCTTGTTCTGGTCATTATATTGATAGCTGGTATTAGTAGTGATCGCTGAAAGCGCTAACGGGGAAATAACTAACGATAAAGCCCCGGCTAATAAAGTCTGTTTAAACTGCATAATATGACTACTCAAAATAAATTTAAAACCTGGCCAAGGCGGTCTAGTGCCGCCTAGCAATTTAAATTAATTGATTCTATTTAGCGCTTTCCTGCCGTTGACTTGTTAGCTGGCCTTTATCGCTATATTCGTAAATGGTGGTTTTACCTGGTTCTGTCACCTTTACCGGTAAACTAAAGGTTTCGTGCCATTCCGTGGATACTGTTCGAGCTTGTGGTGTACCTGCCGCTTCTGTTTTTTCAGTTGCTAAACCACGATCATTATATTGATAAGTAGTTTTAACACCTTGCCAATCGGTTTTGGATTTTAATAAACCATTATCGAAATATTCGTAGTCTTTATTAGCGGCTAAGCAATTAGCAGAGGCATGACCTTCCACTGATTTTACTTTACGAAAACCATTTATTTCCTCAAAACGATACGTGGTTTTCTTACCGAGAGGATTAGTAACAATCGTTGAGTTTTCATCAGGATAGCTAAACGTAACATTATCTACATCCCCTGCGTGTTTACTAACTGTGGCACGACCCTTTTCATCATACTGCCAAGTAGCATAACGTTGATTGTTCGCGTTGGTAATACCCGTTAATAAGGTAGGATACTGATCATTCTCATAATGGTAGGTTTCCTTATAGTTACCATTAAAATCAGTACTGGTTAATCTGCCTTGCTCATCGTATTGATAGTTTCGCACTAAACTACCGCTTTCAATACGGGTAATTTGCTGCTTATCGTTGAGGTGATAGTTAATCGATGAATTGCCTTGACTAATAACTAACTTTTTATCCTCATAAGCCAATTCTATTGCCTGCTGTGAGGGAGACTCAACTTTAATTAAGCGGCCTTGATTATCATAGGTCTCGGTTAAGTTAGCAGCTGTTACCAGCTGGTATTGGCCATTTTCCAATGCCTTAACTTGATAGCCACTAGCATCATCATCCTGCCAAACACCATCTTCTTGGTACATAACAACTTCCTGGCCGTTGTCACGAGTGATGTGGGCAATGAGGTTATCGGCACTGAGATAAACACTTAACTTACGACTAAAGCTAAAACGCCAACTACCCGTTTTGCCTGCTTGAAGATAAAGGCGTTTAATCGATAAATCAGATAAGCTTAAATCAGTGAACCATTGGATTTTATTGCCAGTAGCAATATTGACAGGGTTTCCTTTTAACGTCTCGCAGCTTTGAGGTTGTGCATTTTTATTAATACAACCACTGACTTTCTCGTCAAAGACCAAAGGAGACTCACACCCTTTTCCTTGAAGACCTGCACTCAGCTGCCATTGATAGCTATAGCCATTTGGATAAGTAAATAAATAAGAGCACTTTTTAAAATTAGGATTTACCTTCCCTGCCCAGTAAGTATTTTCAACAGCTAAAAAACTATATCCTCGGCCATCTTTCCTAAAAGCTTCTGCAGAACGTTGATACGAATTCATCTGCTCTATGCAAGACTCATAGGGAGTGGCTACATAGACACCTGATATACTGTCTGTTTTCCATGGATCATGTGAAGTGTAAGGAGCATACCATCTAACTTCAGCCTGAGTACTACAACAAATAACTGAGGCTAACCCAGCCCCCAACAAGAAAGACAACTTTACATTAATGTTCATTCACACATCCACTTCTAAAACGATCAAAACCATGTTTTGCAAATATGAAAATGCGCAATTTTTACTCACACACAAGCAAAGATCAAATTTAATTCACGTTTATTAATTTCAGTTATAGGGAAAGTAATTAATCATAAGTGTGAGTGATTATGGCTCGGTAACTACGTAGAAAATACCACCCAATCAAACTTGACAAAGAACGCGAAAAACGAATAAGAAAGGAAAGCTAACCCAATATTTGGCCTACTATATGATGTGGCTAGAAGCAAGACTAAACACGGTTACTTACAGCTTATTTTTCGGTTTGCTATGTACTTCAACACCATAGCTAACCAGATAACTTATTCTTCGATATTAACACTCATCCAAAAGAGCAATATTTGATGCTCTATTAATTGTGCGTAAAGCTTGCTCCATTTCTATAGCTTTCATAGTTACTTTTAAATATTTATTTTTTAACTCCTTATACTCTTCTATGCTCACATGACCAATCTCATCTGTCGTCAACGACGATTGGTTTAACTCAGCTATTAGCTTTTGTATTTGGTTATTATTCCAGGGTTTATTTTCAGACATTCTTAGCCCTTGTTAATCAATGATTGAAAAAGGGTGTATTCACACCTGGTGCTATTTAAAAAGCTATGATACTGAAAAATTAGGGGAAATTCTTCCAGGAAATATTTTTAGAACCAAACGATAAATTGATCTGTTGTGTATTTAGTTCACTAACTGATGCAAAAGGACCTTATTGACGTAAAAGCGATATATTAAGGTTATAAAAACATCTATAAATATAAATAATTAATCTAAATATTGGTTCTGGTAATGGCCTGAATTTATAGAAAGTGGAGCTTCTTCAGAATGAAAAGTAGAGACCAATTGAAAGGGTAGGGGATAGATTGTTAGACGATAGATCAAAAGACTTAAAGCCTAAATTTTAACCACGACAGGTGTTACCTATCGCGAAACCCCAGAATGTCTGCAATATGCACCTTGTAGCCCAGGATTCATAAGGGGGTATAATGGCTATAATGGGTGTAGGACAATAGGGTGCTTTTTTCAATAAAATCAATAGGTTATACTAGATCATAGGATATATATGGGGTTGTGGGGGTCGGAGGTTCGAATCCTCTCACTCCGACCATTTTTCTTCTTTAAATTCAATCACTTACAGCTCATCTGAAATTGAGAATCATTTTGGTTTAAGCAAAATTAAGCAAGAATTAAGCAAACTCTTGAATGATTTTACCCTGTTTTTATACACCGCAAGTCGTATATTGGATTTGTCAGTGAGCTGTTTTTAAATCTCTGATGGCGTTTTTGTTTCATTGTTGTTTTGATTATTATCTTTTAATAAGTCAATGTTTAGCTCAGCTGAAACATGAGTCCATCGCTCTGTGTGTCCTTCTAAATAATGGTTGGTCATATACTCTTCTGTATGCCCCATTAAGGCCCTGATGTAGTCTTTAGGGAATCCATGCTTCTCATATAGATAACCCCCTAGTGCTCTTATTTCGTGGAATGTGGGCTTGCTAGCGGCTGGCATACCCTTAAACTCGTCCAGGCTGTCACGTACTTTGGAAAACTCTCTACTTAATGTGTCGCCTGTTACATAGGTCCAATGTTTGTTTCTTATGTGGCAGCTGCTTTTATGATGCGGTTTACGGTGAATGATAAAAGGGCTATCTAGTCCTGACTGTTTAGTGAGATGAATTAACGCTTGAAGTTTAGGGGATAGTTCAATGGCTAAATAAGCGGCGTCTCCCCATTTTTCAGTTTTTTGCTGAATTAAAAATAATTTCCCATCCTTAATATTCTTATATTGCAGTTCAACCAAATCACCACGACGTTGCAGGGTGATCAAGGCTAACTCTAATGCAATTTTTAACCAGGGTTTTGCCTGTTGGTAAATGGTTTTAAACTGCACTAATGTCAGTCGTTTTCTTTGCTTAACCCGTTTTTTATTGATCGTCGTGGGCACGGGGTTTTCTTTCATTAACCCTTTTGTTACAGCAAATCTCAGCACCTGATTAAGGACAGAGCGGTGT
Organism: Spartinivicinus ruber; assembly: GCF_011009015.1. Taxonomy (NCBI): domain Bacteria; kingdom Pseudomonadati; phylum Pseudomonadota; class Gammaproteobacteria; order Oceanospirillales; family Zooshikellaceae; genus Spartinivicinus; species Spartinivicinus ruber. The sequence goes on along the minus strand of NZ_CP048878.1, from coordinate 4,411,028 downwards.
TGTACATAAGAATCCCGTTCAAAGTTTTCATCAAGATAGTCTGCAACCGTCGGTACATCTAATTGCCGTAATGGCATTTTGCCGAGGTCGCTATTTAACCGTCTCAATCGCTGCTCCATATTGTCAAGGCTGCCGGGTTTTAAATGCCGGGTAGGGAGGTACTCTTCTTGAAAGCGCTCAATCGCTTGAGAGACTGTAGCCGTATTCATCCCCATCACTGTCTCGACCAGTCCAGCCCCTTTCATTAAGCGAGCATTGAGCATTCTCGCTGCCGCTTGGGCCTTTCTGCGATCAGTACCCATGGCAAAAAATTTACCCGTCACGGGGTGTTTATACCGGTAGTATTTATTGCCAGGGCCATAAGTATATAAGTTTGGTTCCAAGCTTTTGGTTGTGGTTTTTTTTCTAGGCGCCATGGCTTTGTTAACTTCTTAAAATACTATCAACAAGGTCATTACCCGATAGAATTTCTTCGGCTTCAGCATCGATAAACCATAAGCCACCAATTTTCTTAGCGGGGAGATAACCTTCTCGGCACCACCTAGCAATACAAGTCGGGGGGTTGTGTTGCAAATATTTAATTAATTCAAAAACTATTTTCCCTTGGGCGCACTTAGCCTACTAGTGCATAAAATTGTTCAGCCGGTGATAAATTGCCACGATAGTGTTTTTTCATTTGCCCTTTTTTAATCATATGCATCAATTCAATACCGGCTAAGGTTTTCTGCGCTGAATGAAAATTGTAAAACCCCATCATCGGTCGGGTAATGCGCTTAACACCACGATGGTCTTGCTCAGCCATATTATTGAGATATTTAACCTGGCGTATTTCAATGCTATGATCGGACGCTTGATTATAAGCCCTTACTGCTGCTTTATTAGCACCACTCTTATCCATATTAATTAAACTGGGTTGGGTATTGCGCCGAATGGCTTTGGTTAAAAAGCGTAAGGCGGCTTTTGTATCACGCTTGGCGGTTAATAAAAAATCAATGGTATCACCTGCTTTATCAACCGCACGGTATAGGTATTTCCATTGGCCTTTGATTTTGATGTAGGTTTCATCCAATCGCCAACGCCCCTTGGGGCGTCGCTTCTTTTTTTGGAAAGCCTTCTCTAGCTGTGGACAATAATGAACGACCCAACGCTGAACGGTCGTATGATCCACATCATAGCCACGCTCTTGCATGATTTCTTCGATCTGCCGGTAGCTCAACGGATACGCGACATACCAGCGAACCGCTTGCAAAATCAAGGTTTGATGGAAATGGCGGCCTTTAAAGCTGATCATTAACTACTCGCTTTGCATCAATCAAAGAGAATTAGGCTAACAGATGACAAGGGCTGTGCCTATTTGCAACACAACCGAATAATTAAAAATAGAAGAAAATAAAACCATTAATAATACACACCGCATAATTAATTCCTTAATAAAAAAAGCCCACCGAAGTGGGCAACATTCCATTCCAATTTAGGCGACTAACCGTTGACTCCATAATGCTTTTAATTCCTTCAGTCCTTTACCCGTAATTAATGCTGTGACGGCTTGTTTTAACCCTTGGGTAGGATGGTCAAACTCACTTAATTTAACGTCAAGATAACCTTTTTCAATTAATCGTTGATAAGGCTCATTAAAATAGGTGACCCATTTAATATCACGTAAGAACTTAAATAATCGATTACGTCCCGTGCCCATAATCTTAGCCGCTTCGGCTATGGTAATAGCATCATCCGATTGAGTAACTTGATCATGAAACTCGGCTTTAGGGGTTAGCACTTCAATTTGTTTCGTTTGCTCTTGCACTTTTTCTAATGACTGAACTAATAAACCGGCTATTTGCCCCGTATTAGACCAATCAATTTGAGCGACACCATAACTGCCTGTTTTGCGAATACTGGGCAGCACTTCATTCGTTACCCATTTTTTGAAAGTTTTTGCCTCAGGGCGACGGCTTTTAAGAATAGCTGAGTAGAGACCGGATTCATTAATAACCTGTAATGCCTGGTCTCCACCAAGGGTCCCCACAATCTGGCGACCCTTTTCATCGTCATCTAAGTTGCGTGTCATTTTATACGCTTCAGAGTAGCCAAGAACTTTAGCTACATCAGTCGCTACAAACCAAGGCTCACCATCTTTATTAATAACGCGAACGGCGGATGAACCAAATTGAAATGGAATTAAATCATTCATTTATTAACTCCCTTTTATATATTTTTTGGGAATAAAAAATTATGTAGCGAAGTAAATAAGTTACTAACTAAAGGGAAGGTTAAACATACATTTGTTACATACTCGAACTCCTTATTATAGCGGCACTATGTAAATCAGTACTATTAGTAAAAAATTGCTAAGCTTATTATTAATTGACGTTTAATTGTAACTAAAATGAGACTTTCACGAGTAATGGTCTTTTATGAAAAACAGTATAACTTGTTATTGAGAGCCCACTATAAACTACCGTAAATTTAACTTGATATGAAATCAAAAAAAATCATTCAAAATACTCAATATATAGTTCTTCTATCTACTTTTTTTATTTGCAACCTATCAGCTAGGGAAATTAGCATGGTAACGTCCGAATGGGAACCATTCTTTGCATCAACATTGAAAAATCAAGGAGTACTGATTGAAATAGCAAAAACCGCTTTCATGCGTAAAGGGCATAGTGCGAAAATTCAATGGTACCCTTGGAAACGATGCATGTATTTAACCGCAAAAGGAAAAAAAGATATCGCTATAGGATATTTTAGTAAGGAAAGAGCAAAAACTTACCTATATAGTAAACCATTTTTTGAAGTCGATATTGGTCTTGTTGCACTTAAAGAAACTAACTTATCTTCATATAAGTCCCTTAAAGATCTTAAGCCATATGTCATAGGTGTAAATAAGGGCTGGGTAAACTCTTCAGAATTTGATTCAGCAACATACTTAAATAAAGACTATTCACTGCTTCATCATACAACCATTCGAAAGCTTTTTGGAAAGCGTATCGATATGATTGTAACATCAATACCTGTTTTTCGATATGAAGTGAATAAAATGAATAAGTATAGCCTATCAGATGTTGTTATTTTGAAACCATTGCTTTCAAAAAATGGACTTTATTTATTCTCATCATTTAATGTAAAAGATCACCGTCAGATAATCCAAGATTTTAATGAAGGTCTAACAGAAATCCAACAAGACGGAACTTATGAGAAAATATTCATTGAACATGGCTTCTAGTTTTATTATTTAATACTTATCCTATTAAAACAGTTATTACTCTTCTTTATAGTCACTTGAATTATTGACTTTTTGATAAAATAACACTGTCTCCCGCTTATCCTGCCGATGCTTATATATCCAGTTAACAACAACGGTAATCGTAGTCAGAATAATACCAATTATCACACCCCAGTCTTTGAGTGTTAGACCAGCAATCACAGTGGCAGCACTGGCTACATAAGGGGCATTGGATATGATTTTTTCAGTTACCATGGGGCTAACCATTATCGTTGTCGAGCAACACCTTTTAATTTTTCGGCAGTTCGTTGAGCACCAAGACCTAACAAGGTAAAGACAAGTGTCATTAATTCACTGGTTTCAATTGTGGGTAGCATGGCTACCACATCAGGGCGATTGGCTAGCGACAAACCAATCACAATAAAATCACGTAGTATCCAAGCGTAAGCCAACAACCCAACACATAACCACCCTAACCCAGGCCGCCAGCCCGAAACCCACAATGATGGATGCTTGGCTTCTTCTAAATTGGTTAGTGCTTGGAGTAAATGCGGTTGATTGAGCGTTTCTTGAAGCTTTTGCTTAGCAGCTAAGCGTTCTTCGTCTGAAGTGAATAAGCTATCCAAGCCAGACAAAATGGTGTTAGCGATATTATCAAGTGATATCAATTTCATGGGAATAAAAAAGCCAAGACTGCTTAGCCTTGGCTTAATTTAGAGTGGATTCAGATTGTAATAGGTTTTAAAGGTCCAGCTGTTCACGTAGCTTTTTATTCTCTTGTTTCAACTCTTTCACTGCTTCGATTAAAACACCAACTAGTCCAGCATAGTTAACTTGTTTAAGTGTGACTTCAGCACCATTCTTATCTGTAACTTTGATATTATGAACTAACTCAGGAAATACTTTTTCTACATCCTGAGCAATTACACCTATACTTTCATCTTTTTTCCATTGAAATGTAGCACCATTAAGATGAGCTATTTTGTTTAAAGAGCTGTTAATAGGAGTAACATTTTTCTTAAGGTTCTGATCACTATATCGTGGTCTTGCTAATTCACTTGCATACCTCATTATGCATGTGAATATTTTCTCTAATGGGAGGTCTTTACAATGTGCAAGGATCTCATCAAATGGATCAGCATTCGCAATCACTGGTAGTAAAACCAAATAAGTAACAAGCAATATTCTTAGCACTGTAAGCACCCACAAATATTTGATTTAATTTCTATATTAAAAATCTATTCAGTTCGACTAACCGGTCGCAACCTATCTAAGTATATTTCTTTATATGACACTAAAAGTATATTTGATTTTTGTAAAATTTCGTAACACTTATAGGTTATTTTGGTGAATTTTTTATCGTGTATTATTTTTTAATACTGCTGACAAAGCTTTCTACATTACTGATTACAGTAAATTAAAGAGTTAGCTATTGCTTCAATACTAACTGTATTCACTTATATCTTTAACTACACTCCGCTAACTAGTCACATCAAAGTTAGGACAAGTCTTACCAGAATCTAAATCACAATGCCCAATCACCTCAGCTTCAGGGTTTTTAATGTGCCAGTCGATAATCACTTTCTCTAAGCTATCAAGCTGAGCATCAGTAAACTGATCTCGACCTACTAAACAAACACCTAGGCTATTGCTATTGTGACCTTTAACATGTGCACCGACCCAATACTCAGGTCGGCCATTTTCAACTGTGCCATCACGCTTAATTACTTTATGGTAGCCAATACCCGACCAGCCTCGTTCAATATGCCAGCGGTGAATATCTTGGGCTGAAATGTCTTTGTTGTTGGAAGAATCTGAGCAGTGGACGACAAGTTTGGTGATTTTCATAAGTTAGTTATTAAATAGAGTTAGGCTCATCACAGTGATCAGCTAGTACTAAGGTTTCTAAATTGAAGCTACCTGTATGTAATACATCAGCCTTATCAAACCAACAACACTCATAGAAATAGCTACCCTCACTCAGCACGGTCATTTTAGGTCCACCAGATGCAAGCTGAACAACAGAGCCTGATTCAATTGTATCCATTTTATATTTCCTATCTAGATTGACTTATAAAGTTTTCGAAAGAATAATCATCAGGTTAAACACAACAAAGGGAATTTATCTTATGGAATCTAATTTAAAAATGGGTGATGTGGTCATGCTCAAAGCAAGATCATCTAAGTCACCAGTCATGGTTATTGTTGATGACTTTGAAACACAACAACAAAAGCCTTCAATTCCATCAGCTGTATGCGCTTGGTTTGACTCTGTTGAAAATAGCTATACCTACAAAACTGAAACAATCCCTTTAATTGCATTAGAAAAGCATGTACTAAGAGAGAAAAAGAAATAAAGCCTGCATAAGCCCAGCTATGTAACTGGGCTTTATCGAGTAGATCAGTTAATAATGGTGGTACTGCAGATTAGGCGTATTGCTTGTGCTTAAGTGAGCATAAAAGTTGTTAGCCTGAAACGAAAAAAGCCCCGTCATCTGACAGGGCTTTCATTAGGGTGCAAAATCACATCATGGGTTTAACATATACAACCTAGCGTACCCTGTCAACACTCTTTTTTATTTTTTTTCAATAAATGTATGTAAATGCCAAATTAATTGAGCACGCCAGGTGTGAATTTGCTTTAATGATTCAGTATAACGGGTATGCCACCGCTCACGCCAACACTTTTCATTAATGCCGCAGTACTTTGCTAATTCTTTTTTCAATGGTGCTCTTCTACCGTTATTACAATTACACTTTCGATGATGGGATGTACGACAGTCAATTCCAGAGCCATTACATCTTTTACAAAGATTATCGTCTACCACTTCATTTATCATTGATCGAGCAAACTGTTTAAAGAACATAAGGGAGCGCTTTTTTTCATTTGGCCATGGTTCCCGCCAACCTTCCTCAATCCCTTTCTTAATGACAAACTCTTGAACTAAATTATCAAGCTCATGTAAAACCGTCTTATCATCGGTATACTTTAACAACCCCAATAAATACGCCTCTCGTGGTAAATCTCCCATCCCAAGCGCCGCTGCGACATCTTCAGGGGTTAACGTTGGCATTCCACCAGGTACACCTTCATATTTTACTGACTTAGGTGTTAATAAGGTCATTGCACTCATTTTTATATACTCTTCGTCGTTTCGGGTCATTAAACACTTACGCTATTTTTTTATTTTCGGGTAGCGTTAAGTAATCTTGAATCTGCTGCTTAGCGGTATCGATTCCACGACACAAGACGGCTAGGTAACCTTGATCAGCTAACCGGTTTAGCCATTCTTTTTGATTGGCTGACACTTGTGTTTTAGCAGGAGGACTGGCTTTAAACTCAATGACCAACCCATGGTAACCACCACGGGGCATCATAATAAAAATGTCAGGTACCCCAGCTTTAACGCCTTGCTGTTTTAATTTGTTTGCTACCGCCACATGCCGATGACCACCATTAGGCACATGAAAGGCATGCCGATACACATCAGGGTAGTTGCCATGTAACCAACGAAATAAATCGGCTTGTTCTTTTCCTTCAAGGTCACGCATTGTTATTTACTCTCCACACATACCACACTTGCCACTTTTAAGCCCCTCAGCCGTTTTTCTCACTGCCAGGGCTAGTTCTCTGCTGCCATGTTCTAAACTGTCTTCTAGCTGCTCTGCGAGCCTCTCAAAGCGTTTTGCCATGGCAATCAAGTTGGTCGTTCGTTCTTTGCTTTTCATTGTTGTTATTCTCCATTCGTTATTTCGGGTTTTACGTACTTTTGACAACCTTGTCTTTAATCTGCTTTTACTTTGTCAAAACTAAGAATCTATAAACTATTGATATATAATATAAAAAATAATAATAAATATAATAATGACAATTTTGACAATAATGACAAGGGGGTACTTAAACCCTATTTATTAGTTTGTTTTTTAAGACCCTGCTGCGTAATTGTCATAATTGTCAAAACTCCATTTTTCCTTTATTTTTCAGCCACTTGTTTTGACACGTTAATTGGCATAATTGTCTTTATTGGGTTGTGTTGCAAATATTTAATTAATTCAAAAACTATTTTCCCTTGGGCGCACTTAGCCTACTAGTGCATAAAATTGTTCAGCCGGTGATAAATTGCCACGATAGTGTTTTTTCATTTGCCCTTTTTTAATCATATGCATCAATTCAATACCGGCTAAGGTTTTCTGCGCTGAATGAAAATTGTAAAACCCCATCATCGGTCGGGTAATGCGCTTAACACCACGATGGTCTTGCTCAGCCATATTATTGAGATATTTAACCTGGCGTATTTCAATGCTATGATCGGACGCTTGATTATAAGCCCTTACTGCTGCTTTATTAGCACCACTCTTATCCATATTAATTAAACTGGGTTGGGTATTGCGCCGAATGGCTTTGGTTAAAAAGCGTAAGGCGGCTTTTGTATCACGCTTGGCGGTTAATAAAAAATCAATGGTATCACCTGCTTTATCAACCGCACGGTATAGGTATTTCCATTGGCCTTTGATTTTGATGTAGGTTTCATCCAATCGCCAACGCCCCTTGGGGCGTCGCTTCTTTTTTTGGAAAGCCTTCTCTAGCTGTGGACAATAATGAACGACCCAACGCTGAACGGTCGTATGATCCACATCATAGCCACGCTCTTGCATGATTTCTTCGATCTGCCGGTAGCTCAACGGATACGCGACATACCAGCGAACCGCTTGCAAAATCAAGGTTTGATGGAAATGGCGGCCTTTAAAGCTGATCATTAACTACTCGCTTTGCATCAATCAAAGAGAATTAGGCTAACAGATGACAAGGGCTGTGCCTATTTGCAACACAACCGTCTCAAAAGTGCCTAATACCTTTTACACACGAAAGCATTACTATAAACAAAAGTTACACCTATTATACTTTTAGTGTTGTATATTCTGCAGCGTTTGAATACTACTATGAAAGGATTAACATGCTTAAGAAAATGGTATTTATCACAGCCATAGCTTCAGCAGCTAGTGCCGATGTAAGTCCAGAGCTTGACCCGTTTAGAGTTAAGCCTATAGAGTTTGCGTCTAAGGAAGTGTGTCCAGTAGGACTGGAGTGTAATGATGATATTAGTAAGCCACAAAAGGGTGTTAAGTTCGCCGTTAAGGGTGGTCCCAGTTGCCCAAGACCACCAAAAGGTAATATAGCTGGATATGAGTCAATTGAATTTGCAAATTTTGACAAGTCTCATTCAATATGGGATCCAATTGAGTTAGATCAATGCACACACAAAGACTGTTCTGATAATATAGTGAATATTTCATAGCGAAACTTAATCAACTGACTATACTCAATCCGATCAGTTGTAAAAACAAACAATTAATATCCTTCAAGCCCCAAATTTTTGGGGCTTTTTTCGTTTTGGAGCGTATAAACTTTCTTATATTACTAACGTTTAGTAGTTTCTTTTTAAGAGCAATTCTTAGCCTGACTAAAAGTAATAGCTGGTCTCTTTGTTGTCATCTTTATTTATATTTTTTTGACCGTATAATCCGCGCTTTTTCCATCAACGCAAAAGAATGAATTATGAAAAAAATATTAGTTACAGCTTTAGCTGTTGTAAGTACTAGTAGTGCGCATGCTGAATGGACAAATGTAATCTGTGCAAAACCTGATGCAAGTCATTGGGACTGGTTAAAAGATAATGATGGGAACCAAGTTACAATCTCTGGTCAGGAGGGAATAGCTACCTTATCAAACAACTATGAATTCAGTTATTTCGGTGTTTCTGAAGCTAGCTATAGGTCGGCTTATATTCAATGTAGAAATAAATTTACAACAGAACATGTGCCACAACCAGCAGACAGTAGTCTTAGTATTTGGAAGGTATTCCAAGTGAATAAGCCTAACGGTGAGCAATATATTGCACCGGGGCATTTTGATACAAGCCGCCCCTTTTGTTCCGCTGAAATTTGGGGAGACTGTATAAGAGCAGGAGGATAGTACTTCTTGATATACAGCTAAGCTGACTAGCTGCTCAGCTGTATATCATAAGCTAAAAACAAGACGTAGGACTATATCTGCACTTAAGTGGAATAATTCCACCTGTATACTTACCAGGAGCAAGACCTTTATTTCCATTTGGTAGATTTACTTCAAAAACATAAAGTCTATCATTACTATTATATGGTTGTGGCCAATAACCGTTATTACATTGATTAACAATACCTTTATAATCCTCATATGACACCATAAAAACTTTAATATCCCCGCCTGCTCTTGAACTTAAAGCATTTCCCCATTGACCAGCAATAGTTACGTTATTTGCAGATTCATCTTTTAGATTGTACATTGCAGAACCATCCGACTTTACACATAACACATTAGTCCATTCAGCAAAAACATTTGATGAGATCACAATAGTTAATAATATTGATGGTTTAATAAAGTTACCTAATTATCACTATACCTAAGCCATTAACTGCTGTATATTTGAACAGCATGGAAACTTAATTGAGAAGGTATAAATAATGGCTATCAACAAAGTTCAATTTCAAAAAGGCCTGAGTTTAAACGAGTTTCTCAAACAATATGGTACAGAAGAACAATGCTTTAATACCTTATACAAATTGCGATGGCCAGAAGGTTTTCAGTGCCCCAATTGTGGATACGACAAATGCTGTCAACTCACTACTAGAAAGCTTCAGCAGTGCTATAAATGTCACCAGCAAACATCTGTAACTGCAGGTACTATCTTTGAATCAACCAAATTACCATTAAAGACTTGGTTCCAAGGGATGTATTTGATCTCCCAAGACAAAAAAGGTATATCAGCCATAGAATTACATCGCCATTTAGGTATTTCCTATCAAGCTGCCTGGAGAATGAAACATAAGCTCATGAAAGTGATGCAAGAAAGAGAAGGCACCAAGCAATTGTCGGGTTTTATTGAAATTGATGATGCCTATCTTGGTGGTGAGCGTACAGGTTGCAAAAGAGGTAGGGGAGCAGATGGGAAAATACCTTTTGTAGCAGCCGTAGAAACAACAAAACAAGGTCAACCGACACGAATTAAACTGAGCATTTTAAAAGGGTTTAATAAAGAAGAGATAACGGCTTGGAGTAGGCAGAATTTGGCCAAGGGCAGTACCGTAATCTCCGATGGACTGGCCTGTTTTAATGGTGTCATAGAAGCAGGTTGTCTTCATGATAAAATTGTATGCGGTGGTGGTCGTGCATCAGTAGAGGAACCTGAATTTTATTGGGTTAACACCATCCTTGGAAACTTAAAAAGTGCTTTACGTAGTACTTATCATGCTATTCGCGCTAAATATGCACAACGTTATCTTGCTGAATTTCAGTATCGATTTAATCGAAGATTTAGCTTAGTAGAATTTATTCCTAGGCTAGCATTTGTAGCACTGAGAACACCTCCACTACCAGGTAAGCTACTAAATATAGCTTAGGTATGATGATAATTAGGTAAAGTTATAAAGCATTACTATTACCTTAGATACAACAATAATATGGCTTATATATTATTTTTTATATCGGTATAATAGGTATGACACAGATCAAGAAAACTGTCTGGTATAAATTGGTTTAATTATGAAAATTACTAAGCTCGTTATTCATTGCAGCGACTCACCTAATCACAAAGATATTTCAGCCGAAGACATTCACCACTGGCACCTTGAACGAGGCTGGTCGGGTATTGGTTACCATAAAGTGATTAAGCGTGATGGCACTATCGAAAATGGTCGGCCTGAATATTGGGTCGGTGCACATGTTAAAGGTCACAATAGCAATAGCCTAGGTGTTTGTTTAGTCGGTCGAGATCAGTTTACTGATGCTCAGTTTGATAGCTTAGAGAAAGTGATTATCGACTGGCACATAAAATACCCTAATGCTGAGGTGGTTGGACATTGCAACTTAAATCCGAAAAAAAACTGCCCTAATTTTCAAGCTAAAAGATGGTGGAATGTAGTTCGTGATATAAAAAGAATACTGTAAAAGTCTCTCTCGAATAAAAAATTCAAAAGGTACGCTACAATCCAAGAAGACTTTACTTCACATGGCAACCCCACCATATTTAATTATGCTATTTTCAAAAATTGACACCGTAGCCAGTGAAATTATGGGTGGCCTTGATAGCTTATTCACTTCAGACGAAGAACGCTTAGCTGCTAAACAAAAACTTCAAGAAACACTCACCCAGCCGCATTTACTCCAAGCATTAACCAATTTAGAAGAAGACAAGCATCCATCATTGTGGGTTTCAGGTTGGCGACCTGGATTGGGTTGGTTATGTGTTGGGCTGTTGGCTTTGTTGTGGCTTAATAAATTTGTACACCTAACTGTATGGTATAATCCCACCATTGATAGAGGTACAAACATTGAAAAAGCCGAATTATTCAACAGAATTTAAAATTGATTCAGCTAACCTGGTCATTTACCAAGGTTACAGTGCCAAAGAAGCCGCAGAAACAGTGGGTGTCAGTGAGGCAGGCAAGCCGTTGGTGTGAGCTTGCTTTACGCGTGGATCAACCAACAGGCTGTCAGGGAAACAATGAGCAAAGATCAAAAACATTCCGTGCCTCACAACAAGACTCAACAATATCATTGAAATTTTTAAAACAACGATTTGCCAGTGAATCTTCTCTCAGTTTTTCCCATATCCGCTCTACCGGGTTAAGCTCTGGGGAAACGGGTGGTAAATTTAATAGCGTGATATTCGCAGGTATTTCTAGGCGATGAGTCGTATGCCATGCCGCTTGATCAACGATAACCAGTCCGTGTCTTCCCTTAGAAATGGCTTTTGAAATTTCTGTTAAGTGCAACCTCATTGCTTCTGTGTTAGCAATAGGTAATACAAGAGTCACTCCTCTATCTTTATACCAATCGTGGTAAATAATCTGTAAAATACCTGGTCACAGTATTTCACTTAATTTGACTAGGAATTTAATAATGGCAAGGATTGCTTCTATTCCAGATGAATTGTATGACTACGACTTTGATGCCTTACTGAACAGAGAGCCACATCCAAGAACACGGCTTCGCTTATTAGCGATGGCTCATTTACAAGCAGGTTGGTCTCAAACTGAAATAGCACGAGCATTAAGGAAATCAAACAATACCATTCAGGACTGGCTCAACCGTTTTAGACGAGATGGCCTTGAAGGACTTTATGAACAACCCGGTAGAGGAAAAAAACCGTTTCTTTGTCCTTCACAATATAATGAATTTAAAGCAGCGGTTATTACCTTACAAAACCATCGTCAAGGCGGTAGAGTTCAGGGTAAAGACATACAACAGTTGCTGCTGGAACAATTTAATATAGACTACAGCTTAAGTAGTATTTATGAGGTATTGCATAAAGCAGGACTTTCTTGGATTACATCAAGATCTAAACATCCTAATCATAGCCCAGATAAACAGCAAGCATTTAAAAAAACTTTGAAAAAGAGGCCTTAAAAGTACTTCCCTCATGCGTTTCTCCAGATAAAGTTGATATTTGGTTTCAAGATGAAGCCAGAGTGGGTCAGCAAAATACCTGTACGCGTATTTGGGCAGAGAAAGGTACGCGTCCACGAGTGGTAAAGCAACAACAGTTTGAGTCAGCTTATCTCTTTGGCGCTGTGTGTCCTGCTAAAGATAGAGGAGTGGCTCTTGTATTACCTATTGCTAACACAGAAGCAATGAGGTTGCACTTAACAGAAATTTCAAAAGCCATTTCTAAGGGAAGACACGGACTGGTTATCGTTGATCAAGCGGCATGGCATACGACTCATCGCCTAGAAATACCTGCGAATATCACGCTATTAAATTTACCACCCGTTTCCCCAGAGCTTAACCCGGTAGAGCGGATATGGGAAAAACTGAGAGAAGATTCACTGGCAAATCGTTGTTTTAAAAATTTCAATGATATTGTTGAGTCTTGTTGTGAGGCATGGAATGTATTTGTGAATAAGAAAAATAACATTAAAAGCTTGTGCTCCAGATGTTGGGCTGTTTTAACAAGCTAATAAACAGGATTGGTATTAGCAGGACACACAGCGCCAAAGAGATAAGCTGACTCAAACTGTTGTTGCTTTACCACTCGTGGACGCGTACCTTTCTCTGCCCAAATACGCGTACAGGTATTTTGCTGACCCACTCTGGCTTCATCTTGAAACCAAATATCAACTTTATCTGGAGAAACGCATGAGGGAAGTACTTTTAAGGCCTCTTTTTCAAAGTTTTTTTAAATGCTTGCTGTTTATCTGGGCGATGATTAGGATGTTTAGATCTTGATGTAATCCAAGAAAGTCCTGCTTTATGCAATACTTCATAAATACTACTTAAGCTGTAGTCTATATTAAATTGTTCCAGCAGCAACTGTTGTATGTCTTTACCCTGAACTCTACCGCCTTGACGATGGTTTTGTAAGGTAATAACCGCTGCTTTAAATTCATTATATTGTGAAGGACAAAGAAACGGTTTTTTTCCTCTACCGGGTTGTTCATAAAGTCCTTCAAGGCCATCTCGTCTAAAACGGTTGAGCCAGTCCTGAATGGTATTGTTTGATTTCCTTAATGCTCGTGCTATTTCAGTTTGAGACCAACCTGCTTGTAAATGAGCCATCGCTAATAAGCGAAGCCGTGTTCTTGGATGTGGTTCTCTGTTCAGTAAGGCATCAAAGTCGTAGTCATACAATTCATCTGGAATAGAAGCAATCCTTGCCATTATTAAATTCCTAGTCAAATTAAGTGAAATACTGTGACCAGGTATTTTACAGATTATTTACCACGATTGGTATTACGTGTGGATCAACCAACAGGCTGCCAGGGAAACAATGAGCAAAGATCAATAACAAACAGAGGCTCAGAAGATCAAGGATCTAGAGGCTGAGAATAAAAAGCTAAAATTTGAAAATGCCTTACTAAAAAAGGCGGCAGCATACTTCGCGAAAAACCAGATGTGAAGTATGCCTTCATCAAAGCCAATAAACAGAGCTGGTCTATAGCCTTACAGTGTAGGGTTTTTCGTGTTTCTCGGTCAGGCTATTATAAGTGGTGCCATTCAGTTACGTCACAAAGGATAAAGCTTAATGAGAAGCTGGATGCTGATATTATCGAGTTATTTGAACACCATAAAGGTCGTTATGGGGCACCTCGTATTACTCAAGCCCTAAAAGACAACGGAGAGCGTATCAATCACAAGCGGGTTGCAAAGCGAATGGTTGCACTAGGGCTTCGAGCTAAACAAGCGAGGAAGTTCAAGGCTACAACAGATAGCAAGCATTATTTACCGGTCCCTAAAAATAGCTTGCAACAAGATTTTAGTGCCAGTAGACCCAATGAAAAATGGGTGGGCGATATCACTTATGTATGGACCACAAAAGGCTGGCTGTATTTAGCCATCGTGATAGATTTGTTTAGCCGCCAGGTGATCGGTTGGTCGATGTCGAAACAGATTAATAAGGCGCTTGTCTGTGATGCACTGCTGATGGCCTTGTGGCGTCGAGGCTTTCCGAAAGGGGGCATCGTACATACTGACAGAGGTAGTCAAAAAGTACCAGCAGCGGCTTAAAGACAACAAGCTTATCTGTAGTATGAGTGGCAAAGGCTGTTGTTACGATAATGCCGTTGCAGAAAGCTTTTTCCATAGCCTAAAAGTGGAGTGTGTTTACGATTATACTTTTAGTCATCGTGAACAGGTAAAAATAGATAATTTTTGAGTACATTGAAATTTATTATAATCAGCAAAGATTGCGCTCATCTATTGGTTACAAAACACCAGCAGGATATGAGCAGCTATGCGCTTAAATTCCTAATGACAAGTGTCCGCTAAATGGGGGAAAGATCATGCCTAAATTTCAATGTTGAAAGGTGGGTAAGAATAAATCAATAAATAAAGAGTACTGACTATACTAATCTGGTTGTAGAAATAGTAACAAAAAAATGGTTTTTCACTGGTTTTAATTAACTGCTATTAGATACAGTTTGTTACAAAAAATTACTATACTTTGACTTCTCTTTAAAGTGATACTTGGTTGTAACATAAGGCATAAATAAAGCACGGGTGAATCAATATGAAAAAAATAGGTATTATTGCAGTATTATACTCAATTTCAGCTGTTTCTTATGCATATAGCCACAGTACTCCAGGCGCTAAAACAGCAATAAGCAAGATAGACTATAAAAATACTTTGGAAAACAGTGGTCGTGAGAATAATGAGCCAATACAAGTCAACTATGCTGTGCTTACAGAAGAGCAACGAGAGGCGCTGAGGAAATTTATATTAATAAACCTCCACTGGTTATAATACTGCTCCAATTACTTGTTTTAACAATATCTCGAATCAAGTTGGTACGAGTTAACTAAAATGAACAAGATGGTGAGTGGGCATTTGCTTGCTTATCCCTGTTTTTATTTTCTGTAGTAGCTTAATGTAAACATGATCAGCATGGGATTTGTATTTGGGAGTACGCCCGTGGTGTTTAGAGTGGCCAAAACCTCAAGTAAAACACTTCACCTTTGAGTAATGCACTTGAAAAAGTATCTCAATTAAAAGGAGTTGCTTTTAAGTGGAAAAACCTGAAGAGACTAATATCGAAACTCTTTCTCAAGGAAAAGATATTGGTGTAATTGCACAGGATGTTGAAAAAGTGTTTCTCGGCCTATTTCATAATGTCAAAGTCACAGATGAAAATGGTACAGAAAAACACTCAAACAGGTTAACTATGCTGGAATTGTTAGTATTTTAATCGAAGCAGTGAAAGAGTTGAAACAAGAAAGCCAAGACTTGATAGGTCAGATAGCGTTATAATTAATCTAATTAGCTACCTTTTTGGAGGATGGCTTTCAACTTTATGCCAAAGTACTTCATTATCAATAGGTGTTTCTGGTGGAAGCAATGGGTTTTGTAGAGTAAAAATTATTCTATTTTCCATTTTGGCTGAATTTAAAGTACTAATATGTGAAGGATGATTATAGAATATCCTGTCAAACTCCCCACTTTTAATGGCTACCCAAAGTCCTTTGCTGATCTGATGAGCAAGCTCTTTATTTGATTTATTTACAAAAAAATAGATTGGTGCTGGATAATAAAGCATTAGGGTCATATCGAGTATAAGACCTTTGTTTGAGTGTTCTTTAAGTTCCTGCCAAACTTCTGTTACACCTCTAGGGAAATAATCGAAACGGTTGTGCTCTAACATAGTAAATAGTCCTTCATAACTTGGGCTTGGAGTTACAGGAAAACCATTTGCTTGAAGTATTTTCGTATCAGGCCAATCATGACCTTGACCGGCTCGTAACTGCTTTAATTCCTTAAGTGTTTTAATTTTAGTGAATTTTTCCTTATCAGCTTTTCTTATTATAAATATACGATGGCCTAACAAGCCTTTCAGTAGCGGTATTCTAATTGGTAACAATAATTTTTCTCGTTCAACTGATGTCATTGTCCATAGTACATCGATGAATTGTTTTTTCTGGAGGCTTGCAATTGCTCGTTCTTGGTTCATTATTGATTGTGACATTTCAAGGCTGAAGACTTCATTTGACCCTTGAGTATTCTTGAGCGCTATTTTTAATAGATCGATAAAGTAGGTATGCCGCTTATCATGAATACTGTCTGGAGGAACATGTCTTACAATCAGTTTTCCATAAGAAGTACTACTTATAGCAATAGTTAAAGAAATGATTATCTTTATGAGCGTATTCATCTAATACTACAACTTATTTTATTTATAACTTACTATTTTAGTACTTTCATTATAAAAGATAGTCAATTTCAAACATAGTTAGGGCCTGTTAATATTATTGAAGAAAACACTTAGTTGCTAAGCAAAAACTCTAAACCAACTCCCCTTACTCCAGGCATTAACCAATTGAGTAGAAGCTAAATACCCTTCATTATTAGGTTCGGGTTGGCAACCTGGGTTAATGCGGTTATGTTTGGATATGGCGAGATTTTATTGTGATTGGTTTGTCGTTAGCTAATCGCTCTGATGTGGTAACCATGCTAAGGACAATTAAAACCAGTTAATTAATATATCCTCTTGAGTTTGGTGGCTCAGAAAAATGTCCAAAAATTCAAGGTGTTACTTGACAATGATAATGGTTAGTCTCATGGTAACTGAAAACATCATATCCAATACCCCTTCCTTCTATTGTTAGTGCAGGCTCTGTGGTTGCTAGTCTCACAGCTAAGGGCAGGAGGAGAATATTCTAACCATGATAACTATTGTTGTTAATTGGCTCTTCAAGTATCAATGGGATAAGCGGGGAATGGTGTTGTTTTATCAGAAGATATTTGGTTTGTCTGATTCAAATATTGATTAGAAGTAGGGAGTTTAATCGAATAATATAGTAAAACTAAAATTCAGGTTAGATTGCTCTGCTCGTTCAAATTGATTTTCAAGTCGATTATTGATGCTGTGCTCGAGATGCAAACTAGAGCCTATCTTAGAGCGATTATCAGGAGAGTTGAATTCAAAGAGTATATTGCTACCCTTATCTTTTGCTTCTAATGAGTCACCTGTAAAAATATTAACGGATTTGTTTTTTACTTAAAGGGTCTGCAGATAGTGTCGAGTGGCTAATAAATGTAGCTATAAACAAAGTGCATAAAATGCCAGCTTTCATAACTATTTCCTAACTGCTTGGATACTTAAGGAATGAGTTGTAAATGACCGTAGTGCTGTTCATTCGAGAGCATAATAGTAATTCTAACCTATAATTAAATCAATAGAATTTTAATTAATTAAAGTTACATAAACATCATGTATTTATCATGTAATTTTCTTTGTTAGTAGATATTTAAAATAACTTAATTTCTATTTAGTCTAATCGATATAGCTTTTGCTGCCACTTAAGTTGCCTATGATTCCTTTAAATTACTAAGAAGAGAGTTAATAAATAAATGATTTAACTCTATTTTTATTAGGATCAATTGTTGTTTGTGCACTGGATATAAGCAGCGAGCTTTGGTGTATTGAGAAAGACATTGCTGATGTATTTGGCTATTAGCATCAGAGTACAGTGGCACGGAATGTAGATGCAGATGAAAAGAGTGTATCAATTTTTTCATACCCTTGGTGGAATCCAGAAAAAATATTATTTTGTTGTACTTGAGTTAAATGCATTAATATGTATAAGGTATATCCGGTCAGCTATAATTTATATAGTTTTAGCTATGTTTATAAAGAGCTTATATAATGAATGCTATCTCTAGTTCTTTAATTATTCGCCTTTTGGTAAATTATTTTTTAATTTATTTTATATTTGAAACAAATTCGTGGGCAACATGCCATATGAGAATTCGTGTAAGTGTTACACTGCCATTTTATATAAAAACTCCTTCTGGAGATTGGACAGGCTTATCTATTGAATTAGGAAAAATATTGCTTAAAGAAGCAGGTTGTACTTTTGCTTATGAGAAGGTTAGTTGGAGCCGAGCAATTGAATTGATGAGAAGCGGCGGCATTGATATGATGACAAATTTATCAATAACAGAGGAAAGAAAAAAATATATGCATTTTATTGGTCCTCAAATGGATGAGTCTGTGGTCCTTGTTCTTAGAGATGATATTAAACTAGAAATTAACTCATTGGATGATCTTAAAAAAATTACAGGAAAGATTGGTAGGCAGAAAGGAGCTTATAGAGGAGAAAAATTTAAAAATAAATTAATGAATGATGAAGTTTTTTCTAATAAATTTGAAATTAATTACTCTAGTCAATTAAATAGAAAGAAAATGCATGCTGGTAGAATTGTGGGTATGATTGATGAATTTTATGCGGCTAACTTTAATTTGAAAAATGATGACTACAAGAATTTTAAAATACATGATTATATTATTCATAAATACTACGTTTATTTTGGGTTTTCCAAAAAGTCAGTCTCTAAAGGCATGTTAAAAAGTATAAAGAATGCATATGATTCAGCAATTCAAAAAGGACTGTTTGAGAGTGTAATAAAAAAATATAAATAATTGTTTATATTTTGGTTTTGTGATTTTACACTAAATTATGATGTTAGGGCCTGTTAATATTATTTTAATTACCTATGCCGTAGACTATTTTTTCGCCCGGCAAGGCACAAGTCATTTATGTAGTCATACTACATAAATGACTTGTAATACAGTTGGGAGTAAAATAATCACGTGCAGTCTTTATGAAGGCATGAAAATATGTAGCTATTTACATCAGAATAAAGCGCAGGTAGATGTTCACCTGTATTTATAACAATAGTCGTTGACCTATTAAGCTACCTTAGTTTACCTACTAGATTATTGTAATCTTCTTCGGGCAAGGCACCTTTGTTTAAAAGGTCTTTAATTTCGTTTTTATAAATTTTTTTAGGAATGTTACCAAATTCAAATTTGAATAGTTGGTCTACTTGGGATAAATAAGTATGGGCAATAGTAAAATAAGCTTTTAACCCAGTTTCTTTGACATCTAAGCCCTTAAATGCAAGTGGACAGTCATCTAAGATGGTTTTATATTTTTTTCTATCATTGTGTTCAATATTTGTCACCTCTTCAATTTTTTGTAAGTTACTTTCTACTTTTTCAAAGGCAGTAAAAAAACTTCTTTGAGATGGGTCTTCATTTATGTTTAGTTGTTTTAGGTTAGCGATAGTCTCTTTAATAAGATCATCTACAGTGTCTTTTAGGTTAATGTCTATACTTAAATTTCCTGCCTTGGAATGAGGGTAAAAAAGTTCATGTAATGATGTTTTTGAGTAAAAGGATATATTTTCTATATTATCAAGATGCTTTCCAAACATTTCATAGTGCTTAAAGTAGTTTGAAAATATACGTTGTTCTTCTATGATACGTATTTGCTCTGCAGATTGTATAGAACGGTGATGTGCTGCCATGATTCCTAGAATAGGTATTAATAAACTAAGAATTACTAACGGAACTTTAAAGGTGTTTATCAAATCAGTAAAACCCTGTGCATTTGGAGTAAACGTTATATTTTCATTTAGAAAAATAAGGATAGATATTATGAGTGCAGTAATTATTATGATGAATATTACAGTTTTAGTTGAAGCTTGAGCCATAAAACTTTTTATTGCAACTTGTTGGAGGTTAGATGCCATAATAAATTCCTCACCCTAGCCGTTCAATATTATGCAATAAAACTATAATAGATAGGTCTGATTATTATCGCCAACATGAAAATCTAGCTTTGATTGTCTTTAATAGCAAAAGAGTAACACCAACTGTCATTTACATGCTTATGCTTCTGTAAGAGGTGGAAAGTCGGTGGTTGCGAGCATCTTGCAGCTCTTGAGCTGCAAGATAACCAGAGTGCTATATCGAATAGTGTGAAGGCTCTTGCTTAAATTTTCGCATATCTTACTGCCAGGGTAATTTCGTTTTGTTATTAGTACTATAAAGTGTTAATTATTTATTTTGTACTGGCGTAATTCAGTAAAAGTAGTGTGTTTTGTGTCAAATTCTCCAATATCGAAAAGCATAGACATGTCTAAAAAAGCGAGATAGCCATCAGGATCCCACCAAATCCCCGTTCCTGCCCCAGAATCAACAACTGGACTCTCACCAATGAACACTCCGGTTTCATTGTTATATAGTTTTGCAAATGATTTATATTCTGCAACACAATAAATCACAATTTTAAATTTTTTATTTGGGCTGATTACTTCCCAATCTGGAGTTGCTAACCCTTTTTCAGCCCATTTTAGAAAAAGTGCACCGCTAGCAAATATCATAATTAACAAAGATAAAGTAATTATAATCTTTTTCATAAACCAGGCAATAAAGCTCCTGTAATCAGTTGCTGTTAATCTCAGGGATGATTTAATGATTAGTAAAAGGTGTATATTACTGGTAATATTTGCAAAGCTTAAGTTCTTTATTCGTAAATTTTGTGCAGGTGGTAAAGTGATTGGTTTACCGGAAATTCATTTGCAGAAGGTTGATTTTATGTTGATTAAGTGCAGTTTGTTTTGTGTACTGGCAGTGTTCAGTTCAATAAGTTACTCCCTTGAAGGGATCTCATTTGAGCATAAGGATTGGTACTTAGTTTGTGATAATTCAGGAACATGTCGCGCAGCTGGATATACGGCGGAAGGTAGAAGCCATCGTTCATCGATTGCGGTAATGTTCACGCGAGAGGCTGGTGAGAGTGCAGAAGTCAAAGGCAAGGTTTTTATTGAGGAAAAGACTGGCCATTTTGATTCGTTAACCCTGACAATTAATAAGAAAAATTGGGGCAGTTTGATGAGTGATGGCACCTTGAATCACTCTCAAGTAAAAGCGCTCTTAGATGCTTTACCGCAGAAAGATGCTGAAGTTGTATTTAGCGCTGGTCATACAACTTGGGAACTTTCTGATAAGGGAGTCAGTGCTGTATTTAGAAAGATGGATGAATTTCAACAGCGGCTAAACACGCCCAGTGCTTTGGTTGTAAAAGGTGATCAAGCGCAAAAGAAGCTATTAGCTCCTCAGTCTATACCTAAGATAAAGCTTGCAAGAGTGCATGATGAAAAAACATCTGTAATTAGCTTAGATGATAATCGTTATCGTGAATTGCTAGCAGAGTTAATAAAAAATACCGATAAAAAAGAATGTGAAGTAGAAAAGTACGTAGCATATAAAGATGATTTTTTTTCAAAAATGGAGTTTGCTGAGTTAAATGATAATCAAGCTATAATAAAGATGCTTTGTTGGCACGGAGCATATAACTATGGCTACGGTGTATGGTTGATTAATAATAAGAAACCGTACAATCCTAAATTGGTAACAGATTCTGCTACTTATTATCAAGCTGGGCGTGTTGGGAGGGCTCATAAAGGAAGAGGGCTTGGAGATTGCTTTGACCATGAAGAATGGGTATTTGATGGGAATAGCTTTCAGTTAGCTCAAGCTTATGATACTGGTCTTTGTCGTTCAGTAGCAGGAGGAGGAATTGATCCTATGTATACATTTATTAGTAAGATAATTAAAGACTGATACTTATGTGTAGAGGAATATTGGTTTGTAACGATGAAAAGTATGAGGTGATGACTAATGGTCAAAGCTGGGATAGTATGTTTGGTCGTATTGACTCTAAAGCTAGTGTTGTTTGTTTTATAGCCATTTACAAAAAATGATTTCATAAAACTAGGTTTCGCTTGTGATATACAAAAAATGTAGTCTTACCATTATTGTTGCTGTATTTAGCGGCTATTTTCAATTGGTAAATGCTTTTCCATATACAAGCGATCATATTTTATATCCTGTTGAGGAAGAGGTGGTTGACCTCAAAGTTCAGTCTGTTGAGGTATCACCTCTTCAACCAGCACTTCAGTCTGGTCTGTCAGCTCGATTCACTCCTGATGGCTCTTATAAAGCCATTGTGTCTTCCTTAGGTGGTTGTTTAACGGTAAGTGGTGATGAAGTAATCATTAATAATCATGCTTATTGTTTGGAAGATGAAAGAAGCCATTGGCTGATGACTGAAAAAGGCGAGCTACGATCTCAAATAATGTCAAGTTTATGTCTTGATGTAGGGAAATACTTTAAAATTGGCTCTATAGTCCGGTTGGCGAATTGTTCTGGATATACTCATCAACAGTGGTTTTGGGAAAATAGCACTTTGCGTAATAAAGCTAACCCAAATTTTGCTTTGGAGTATAATACTAATGACAACCAATTAAAGTTAATGCCCGTAAGTGGGGTAAGTGAACACCAGTTTCGTTGGTAATAAAATTATTACTTACTTTGTTAGCAAGGAATGTTTTAAGTGATTAGTGATGAGCTATTCCTGCTATAAATAATTTGGTAGTAGGAATAGTTTTGTTAGTTAAGCTTCTTCAGAAAACTCACACTTACTCCTTAGAAATGAATTAGCCTGTAGCTCTCTATGCTTTTAGAGAGAATGAAGTATTCATTTACTATTTCTATAAATAGATGGGTTAATATTGACTGCACAAAACTAGGAAAAATATTTGTGTCTGTTTACTTTTTGTGGGTTGTCGGTGTGTTTGTTCAAGCTGAGTAATGTTTATGCCTTTGAAGGCCACTGACTTCTCAATAAGTAATGAATAGTCATGGTAGAATAGCTTACAAGTTATTCAAATGGCTTATGAAACGCTTGTTTATTATAAGTCATAGTGATGTAGAAGCTATTTCAGGTATTAATCATAACATGCAGTTATTAGGTTTAGCATTCATTGCAATAGGGTTGATTGGACTTAACTTTGGCGATAACTATGCGATTGGTTTACTCGTGGTTGGCTCCGTTGCTACTTGTCTCTATCTACTTGCTGATGGAAGGAAAACAAGTACCAGTGTTGAGGTAAATGAGTTTACCTTAGATGCCTAGGTATTAAGTATGCTGACTCATTTGTTAGTGACAGTCCTGTGTTGAATGCTTAGAGTTAACAAATTGAAAAACAGTATTAATAGATAGAAGTTATAAAAATTCAATTTGATAGACTTAGCAAATAAAATAAAAAATGCCCAGCTAACATGCTGGGCATTTTTGTTTAGTAACTTGAATTTTTAAGTATTCCTTAAGATTATGGTTGAACAGTGATGAATTGCGCAGGACTAGCTTGTGTTCTTGAACGAAAATGTTTGAGTAGCTCTTCAAACTCCTGATGCACTTGCTGATAGCTCTGTTCTTTTATATGGCCAAAACCTTTTATTTTACTAGGTAATTTGGCTATTTGGATGGCAATTTCATAATTAAATAAATTGAGTTTTTCTAAAATTAACGCAATATCTTCTTCGTAATTGTTGATAAGCATTTTTTCGAGTTTTCTATCACTAGTATAAGAAAAGGGATCGAATGGTGTATTTCGCAGCCATTTGAGTTGTGCCAATCCCTTCATCAAAGGCTTTAACCAAGGACCAAATTGACGTTTTTCAGGTAGCCCAGTTGCAGGGTTTCGTTTGCTAAGTAATGGTGGGGCTAAGTGAAACGCTACTTTGTAATTGCCTTCAAATTGCTGGTCGATTAGCTTCCAAAAATGATTATCACTATATAAACGGGCCACTTCATATTCGTCTTTGTAAGCGAGAAGTTTGCCATAATTTTCAGCAACAGCTTTAGCTAGCTGCTCTTGGCCTTTGCATTTCTCGTGCTCTTTTGTAGCAACTTTATTAATTAACTGCTCGTATTGGTTAGCGTAAGTCTTATTTTGATAAGCTGTTAAATGAGTTTTATATTTTTCAATAATTTCAGATAAACCTTCTTCTTGATTTTTTATAATCTGCTGTTGAGGTGTTGCACTGGCATGTTGTTGTACTGTCGCTAGGTTTTCAGCTGCTTTACGTCCCCAAATAAATGCTGTTTGGTTAAAATCCACTGCGACACCATTTAATTCGATGGCTCGCATAATAGCGCGTTCAGGTAAAGGAATTAACCCCTGTTGCCAAGCGTAGCCAACCATAAATAAATTGGTGGCAATTGCATCGCCTAACAAGGCTGTAGCTAATTGCTGCGCGGGAATAGCAAATTGTTGCTGAGTATATTGTTCTAAGGTTGATAACATGTCTTCGCCAGGAAAAACTAAATTGGGGTTTTTCGCAAAGCTACCGGGCATTGATTGCTGAGTATTGATTACTGCCTGGGTATGGAGAGCAGATAATTTGTCTAATGCATCGTCACTATTAGCGACCATAAGATCGCAGGCGAGTAACAGGTTAACGCTGGTGGCAGGGATTTGCGCACAGGCCAAGGCCTGTTGTTCATCGGCAATTCGTACATGGCTGCTAACGGCACCAAACTTTTGTGCCAAGCCTGTTTGATCAAGGGTTGTAACACCTTTACCTGCAATGTGAGCTGCCATGGCTAAAATAGCGCTAATAGTCACTACTCCCGTGCCGCCAACGCCAGTAATTAAAATATTATAGGGTACTTTACAGCCAGGAATTTTAGGTTGATTACTGGGTAAATCAGGTTGTAGTTCGGCTTGTTTTTTGCGGGTTTGTCCACCAATAATGCTAACAAAGCTAGGGCAAAAGCCTTTGCTACAAGTGTAGTCTTTGTTGCAGGCAGACTGATCGATCATCCGCTTTCTGCCAAAAGGTGTTTCTTTGGGCACAATGGAAAGACAATTGGACTGTTCACTGCAATCTCCGCAGCCTTCACAAACGTCAGGGTTAATCATTAATCGGCGAGGTGAGTCAATAAACGCTTTACGTTTATGTCGGCGACGTTTTTCTGTTGCACAGGTTTGTTGGTAAACTAAGACACTGGTACCTGTATACTCTCTTAGCTGTTTTTGTAATACATCTAATTCTTCACGATGGTGAAGAGTGACATTAGGGGCAAAGCCTTGTTGTATGTTTATTTGATTGGGGTTATCGCTAACCACAACAATTTTTCTAACCCCTTCAGCGTACACTTGTTGGGTAATTTGTTGTACGGAGAGTTGACCGTCGACCGATTGGCCACCAGTCATTGCCACAGCATCGTTATAAAGAACTTTAAAAGTGATATTCACTTTGGCAGCTACACAGGCTCGAATAGCTAATATCCCTGAGTGAAAATAAGTGCCATCACCTAAATTTTGAAAGACATGTTTAGTATTAGAAAAAGGGGCTTGTCCGATCCAGGTAACTCCTTCACCACCCATTTGGGTAAAAGTGTCAGTTTGGCGATCCATCCAGGTCACCATATAATGGCAGCCAATGCCAGCGATTGCCCGGCTTCCATCAGGGACTTTGGTAGAGACATTATGAGGGCAGCCAGAACAAAAGTGTGGGGTTCGACTAAGACGTTGTTTTGGCTCAGCTAATGCTTGCTGCTTTTCAGTAAGTTGTTTAAGTCGTTGCTCAATGTTTAATTTTTGTTTTAACAGCGGGGATGGAATGCTGGTGATGATTTGTTGAGCCAAAGCCTGAGTAATTTGGCTAACCTTGAGCTCTAGTGTTGAGGGTAGTAGTGGTTGATTGGTATTGGTTTTACCAATAATTTCAGGTTTTATATTGTCAGGTAACTCATACAACAGTTGTTTAATCTGATTTTCCAGAAGAGGACGTTTTTCTTCAATAACGATCAGCTTATCAAGCCCCTTGGCAAACTGATTTAGTTGAGTCGGTTCTAGAGGCCAAACGACAGCAACTTTATAAATGGCTAAGCCAATTTGCTTGGCAATTGTTTCATTGATTCCTAAATCAGATATAGCTTGGATAACGTCGAGATAAGACTTACCAGCTGTGATAATGCCTATTTTGCTATTCTCGGTTCGCCAAATGGAGCGGTCGAGCTGGTTGGCTCTTACAAATGCTTGAGCAGCAGGTAGTTTATATTGATGTAAACGGGCTTCTTGCTCTGGTGGAAGATCTGGCCAGCGAATATTTAAACCACCTGATGGTAACGTAAAGTCAGAGGGTAGTATTATTTGAAAATTATTCAGGCCAATATCTACTCGCATGCTAGAGTCCATTACTTCGCCCAAACATTTAAAACCTACCCAGCAGCCACTATAGCGGGATAGTGCCCAGCCATATAAACCATACTCAATGACTTCTTGAACATTGGCGGGGTAAAGTACAGGCATCATTGCATCAATAAAGGCGTAGTCACTTTGATGGGGGAGTGTGGAGGACTTGCAAGCGTGATCATCACCTGCAACCGCAAGGACACCACCATGCTGGCTGGAACCTGCCGCATTAGCATGTTTGAATACATCGCCTGTGCGGTCAACCCCAGGGCCTTTTCCATACCAAAGACCAAATACTCCTTGATAGCGGGCATCTGGAAATAGTTGGGGCTGTTGAGAGCCCCATACGGCTGTAGCGCCTAAGTCTTCGTTAATGCCAGGAATAAATTCAATATTATGCTCGGCTAAGAGTTCTTTCGCTTCCCATAGGGATTTGTCAAAGCCTCCAAGGGGTGAACCACGATAGCCTGAAATAAACCCGGCTGTATTCAATCCCTGCTGTTTATCTAATTGTGCCTGCATTAATGGCAGCCGGGTAAGTGCCTGAATACCTGTTAATAATACCATTCCTTGTTGTTGTGTATATTTATCATCAAGGGTAACTGCAGTTAATGCCATAACTGACTCCTATCTATCAGGCTGTAACAAAACAGCGTTAGCTGTGTTCTGCTACAAAAGCTTTTTATAAATTGGTACAAGTTGAACTTGTTTAATTGTTATTTGTTTTTTTGTTTGGCTTGATGAATGATTAAGTCGTGAAAGCAATAATTAGATAAGTATCAGATTGATTAGAGCTTATATGATGGGGGGAAGTATGGGGAGTTAATCTATAGTTATTATTCGTTAGCTGGGGCATGGTTTTATCCTCGTATGCAGGATCACTGCATCACAGTTTTTAATTATAGTTATACCCTTCATATGGGGTACATTAGCCACAACATCCGTTTTAGTGAATTTATTGAGAATGCTAATAGAATAAATTATTGGGCATTCTTTTATTTTGGGTTTGCTACTTGTTATGGCTTATTTTTATGTTGCTCAACCAGTTCTCCTTTGTGAGGAGTGGTTGCAAAATGAACTACAGGCTAACCAATAAGTAAAAGTACTGTCAATATATCCTGAAGTTTTGTAACTCCCATTTTTTGTAAATACCCTGGTATCCTCAAAGACTAGTGATATAGCTTGACTGCCCGTATAATTCCCCTCTTAGACACAAACCAATACTTATTTAGATAAAATTTATGACTGTTCGCACAAGAATTGCTCCTTCACCAACTGGTGATCCACATGTGGGCACGGCTTATATAGCCTTATTTAATCTGTGTTTTGCTCGTCAACACGGTGGTCAGTTTATTTTACGTATAGAAGATACAGACCAGGCTCGCAGCACTGAAGCTTCTGAACAGATGATTTTGGATTCCCTCAAGTGGTTAGGGCTGGAGTGGGATGAAGGTCCTGATGTTGGGGGGGAATTTGGCCCTTACCGGCAAAGTGAGCGGGGAGATATTTATCGTCAATATGCAGAACAGTTAGTCGTCCAAGGTCATGCATTTTACTGCTTCGCAACGCCTGAAGAACTGGATGAAATGCGTAAAGAGCAAATGGCCCGTAAAGAAACCCCTAAGTATGATGGGCGTGGCTTAGCATTAACTGAAGAAGAAGTGCAACAGCGCTTGGTAGCTGGTGAGCCTCATGTTATCCGGATGAAGATACCGGAACAGGGTGTTTGTGTTATTGATGATATGCTGAGGGGAAAAATAGAAATTGAATGGTCCCAAGTGGACATGCAGATCTTGCTCAAGCAAGATGGTATGCCAACCTATCATCTAGCTAATGTAGTGGATGATCATTTAATGGGTATCACCCATGTGATTCGTGGCGAAGAATGGATTAACTCGGCACCTAAACATCAGCTGTTGTATCAGTATTTTGATTGGCAAATGCCACAGTTGTGTCATATGCCGTTGCTACGCAACCCAGATAAAAGCAAGCTAAGTAAGCGGAAAAACCCTACCAGTATCAATTACTATGAGCGAATGGGCTTTATGCCTGAAGCGTTATTGAATTACATGGGACGGATGGGGTGGTCGATGCCTGATGAAAGAGAACAGTTCTCTTTACAGGAAATGATTGATCATTTTGATATAAAACGAGTATCGCTTGGTGGGCCGATTTTTGATCAGGAAAAACTAAGCTGGTTGAATGGACAGTGGTTAAGAAACTTATCTACTGATGAGTTTGCAGGGCGGATGCAACAGTGGGCGATTAATGAAAACTATTTAAAGCCGATTATTCCGCTAATTCAAAGTCGGGTTGAAACTTTTTCTGATGCACTACCACTGGCGGGTTTCTTTTTAGCTGGCATGGTGCAAATTGGAGAGGCTGATTTTAGTCATAAAAAACTCGATTTAGACAGCTGTCGAAAAATACTACAGTTTACGACTTGGACTGTGGAACAGCTGCAAGATTGGACTAAGGATGCCATTTATCAGGCACTTAGCCAGTTAGCCAAAAATATGGATGTAAAGTTTAAAGAGTTTCTGTTCCCTATCTTTGTCGCAATTACTGGCTCAGGCTCATCAGTGTCTGTATTGGATGCAATGTCATTACTAGGACCAGATCTCTCCCGTGCTAGATTACGCTATGGAGTTGAAGTGTTAGGTAGTATGTCAAAGAAAGAAGCTAAACGCTGGGAGAAGGAGTTTCGTCAGTTAGATAATGAATCGCTAACTTAAAAAAATAAGCCAGAGTTGGGTTGAATCCTGCCTCTGGTTAGTCTCTTATCATCAAGATGAGTAAAGATATTTTGATGATAAATGCTTGACACACAAGACATTGCTACATAGAATGCGCACCACATTTCGGGGCTGAGCCGAGCGCTAAGGCACTGAAGTTGAAGAAGTGAAAAGCCTAATGCCCAACATCATGTGTAAAAACATGGGTTGGAGAGGCGACGCAAAGCTTGGGGCCATAGCTCAGCTGGGAGAGCGCTACAATGGCATTGTAGAGGTCGGCGGTTCGATCCCGCCTGGCTCCACCAAAGTTTTAAAATGCGTCCCCTTCGTCTAGTGGCCTAGGACACCGCCCTTTCACGGCGGTAACAGGGGTTCGAGTCCCCTAGGGGACGCCACTATTTATTTAAAGTGATGCTATAACTGATAGATCACTTTAAATTTGCGGGAATAGCTCAGTTGGTAGAGCACAACCTTGCCAAGGTTGGGGTCGCGAGTTCGAGTCTCGTTTCCCGCTCCAAATTTTTAAGGGTCGGCATATGTCGGCTTTTTTGATCCTTTACGAAGGCTTTAAGCAGTCCCCTTCGTCTAGTGGCCTAGGACACCGCCCTTTCACGGCGGTAACAGGGGTTCGAGTCCCCTAGGGGACGCCACTATTTATTTAAAGTGATACTATAACTGTTAGATTACTTTAAATTTGCGGGAATAGCTCAGTTGGTAGAGCACAACCTTGCCAAGGTTGGGGTCGCGAGTTCGAGTCTCGTTTCCCGCTCCAATTTTAAAAGTCAGCATCAGTTGGCAACGTTAATCATTAACGAAGGTTTTTATGCAGTCCCCTTCGTCTAGTGGCCTAGGACACCGCCCTTTCACGGCGGTAACAGGGGTTCGAGTCCCCTAGGGGACGCCACTTTAGTTATACCAATCATTATAATCAGCAGAATATTAGTCACCTGAACTAGAGACACTTAAAGCAGGTGAATCCTAAATAGACCCACATAGTTGATCTTGATTACCGCTGTTAGGCGGTGTTTTGCGTTTGTTATCAATTTGATAGATAAGTTCTACTTGGCTTGTTGGCAGTATCTTTGCTGTAGCAGTATAGTGCTTGCTTTGGCGCTGACTCTAGCTAAGCAGCTTTCTTAACAGTTGTTGGATTTTTAGTTATGAATGATGCTCTGATTGGTTATTTTGCTGCATTTTGTACTACATTAGCCTTTTTACCTCAGGTATTGCATATTATTAAGCACAGAGATACTGCGGGTATCTCTGTTTTCATGTACTGTATTTTTGTATTTGGTGTAGCACTATGGTTGGTTTATGGGATTATGCTGGTAAACTGGCCAATGATCATTGCTAATGTTATTACACTGATACTTTCTTCTATTGTACTTGTGTTGAAGTTAAGACATGGCTAGGTGTTTACTGCTGTTGTGGGTTGACCGGTTTCTGTAATGTGACTTGTATAGTGTCAATACGATTACATACAAAACCGGCAATACAATAGGCAAGATAATATCTCCAAGTTTTCCTAAACTTTTTGTCAAACCCTATTCTGTCCAGCGCTTCTTGATTGTTAGTGAAGTTTGCTAGCCAGTCTTGAAGCGTGTGCTTATAGCTTTCACCAATACTAATCAGGTTGTTTATTTGAAGGTTATGCTGCTCTGCCAGGCTAACTACTTTACTACGCGTAGGCAGCATACCGCCAGGAAAGATATACAGCTGAATAAAATCAGGTCGGCTACGATATCCCTCAAAAAATATTTCATTAATCGTAATAACTTGTAAAACTGCAGTGCCTCCTGGCTTTAAACAACTTTCAAGTTGCTTAAAGTAGGTATGCCAATATTGCTCTCCTACGGCTTCAAACATTTCTATGGAAACGATATAAGAATAGGTATTTTCTAAGTGACGGTAGTCTAGTTGTTTGAAACTGGCAGCCGATAATTTGGCTTGGCTAGAAAATTGTTGCTGACAATATTGAAACTGTTCATTTGACAGGGTAATGCCGAGCACTTTGCTTCCTTGTTCAACTGCGTAAGCTGCAAAGCCTCCCCAGCCGCAGCCAATTTCAAGGATGGTTGCTCCTGGTTTGGGGTTTAACTGCTTATATATTCGATGATACTTATTACTCTGAGCTTGTATAAGTGTATCCGCGGGTTTTTGATAAATGCCGCTAGAATATGTCATGGTTTCATCTAGCCATAATTTATAAAACTCATTACCAAGGTCGTAATGAAATTGAATATTCTGTTTTGATCCTAAGAGAGAGTTTCTGGCTCTAAAGTGTAACCATTTATTTTTTAACCTATTCCAAACTGATGTTAAAATAGATGGCTTGAAGCAAGGTTCATTAATAGCAAAAAATAATAGGCAGTTAGTTAAATGAGTTGTAGTCCAGTATCCTTCAATATAACCCTCCGCAAAACCAATATCTGACTTACGTATTAAAAGTATTAACATTTTTGTTAAATTATTGATGTTTATATTAGCAGAGGGACCTGTTTGTTTTCCTTCTATATGATAAGTATTGTCATCGTAGTAGACTGTTATCACTCCATATTGAGTGTTATTAAGCAGCTTAAATAGTTTTTTTAGACAAAACTTTTCATACCATGAGGTACTGGAGTGTTGATTAATAGAATTGAGAGAACTTCTTAACATTGTTTATCCTTGCTATGTCTGTAATTAGGATGAGGGTAGAAAGTAACGCCTTTTAACCATATTTTTAGTGCTTGCCAATGAATCATTACAATTACTTTCCAAGTCATCAGTGGGATTGATAAAAATATCTTTAATAAATTACCCGAAGAAAAAGGTATTTCTTTAGCGTACTGATTGGCAATCAACAGTAAAGTATCTTGTTGGTATTGGCATATAGATATTGTTCTTGTAGTTGGTTTATCTTTAATTTTAAACTGGTATCGTGCATCCATACTAATAAAAGGGGATACATGAAAAGACTTATTAGCTTTGCCAGTAAGGGTTTTATCTTTAACGCAGTTGATTATATATGTATGGGTTTCTTTAAAAGTATTATGTACTTCTAAAATAGCAGCGATTAATTGGGAGTCTTTATAGCAATACCAAATAGCAAGTGGGTTAAAAGAGTAACCTAAAACCCGAGGAAAACAAAATAACTCAACATTATCTGGCTGGAAGCTTATACCTGCTTTAAGTAGCGACTGGTTTACCCATGGCCGAAGCTTCATTTTACCTTTTGGACCGAAGTCAGCGCGATAAAAACTAAATAGGTTCCATTTGTCTAGTGATATAAATTTACTTTTTGAAAAAGTGTCTTCAAGTTTATCGATATTGACTGCAATGCTAAAAACACGATATGTAAACCGGTATCGTATTGGAAAGAAACGTTGATGAGATACTTTACCAATAAATAGCCGTGGAGTGTTATAGGTTAATTCATCTGTTGCCATGGTGCTTCACAGTTGAGTAAGTTGGCCACTGAGAGAGCTGACTTAAAGCCATCCTCATGAAAACCATAGCCAGTATAGCTGCCACAAAACCAACTTCTTTTTTGACCTTGAATACTGGCTAGCTCTTGTTGAGCTTGGATGGCGGCTGTATTAAATACAGGGTGTTGGTATTCGATTATTTTAATGGTTTTTTTGGGGATGGGCTCGACAACTGGGTTAAGGGTAACAAAAAATTGTTGCTCAGTCGTAAGTCTTTGAAGCAGGTTAATCCAATAAGTGACGGACACTTGTGAATTCTGTTGTGTACGTTGGTAATTCCAGGCTGACCAGGCTCTCCTATTAGTTGGCATTAATCGATTGTCGCTATGAAGAACAGCAATATTTTTTTGATAATTGAATGCATTTAATATTGAAGCTTCTTGGGGTGAAGGCTTGTCCAATAATTGTAGGGCTTGATTAGCATGGCAAGCAAAAATTACTTGATCAAATTGCTGTTGTTGATTACTTGTAGTGATAACTGTCGTATAATTTTTATGTCGAATCACTGTTTTTATAGGTTGGCTTAATTTCCAGGTGCCATTAAATCGGGCTAAAAACGCTTTGATGTAATGATAACTACCATTACAAACAGAGTGCCATTGAGGTCGATCAGTAATGTTTAGCAATCCATGATTATAAAAAAAACGTAATAAACTTGTGGCTGGAAACTGTAACATTTTATTTATTGGACAAGACCAAATGGCTGCAGCCATTGGTAATAAATAGTTTAGGTTGAAAAACGGGTTAAACTTGTTGTCCTGTAAAAAAGACTTCATCGTGACATCAGCAGATGGATTGCTGGCTAAAAATTTTTTAGCCAAATGATTAAATCGAATGATATCGGCAAGTAATTGCCAGAATTTAGAGCTAATCAATTGCCTTCGTTGGCAGAATAAAGTGTTTAAGTTACTGCCAGCATACTCTAGTTCGCCATTATTGACAGAAACACTAAAGCTCATGTCGGTTGGTTGGGTTCTCACATCTAGCCAATTGAAAAAGGCTGTTAGGTGAGGGTAATTAGCCTGATTATAAACGATAAAACCAGTATCAACGGGGATGACTTGCTGGCCAGCTTTTACCTCAATTGTATTAGTATGGCCACCCAGATAGTTGTTTCGTTCAAAAATAGTGACTTGGTATTGCTTCTGGAGCAGCCAGGCGGTGGCTATCCCAGAAATACCGGAGCCTATGATAGCGATTGTTGGTTTGCTCATGGTGATTCTTTCTTTTACCAATCTTTTATTTTGTATAAGATTAGCTATATTTTTGTATAAGTTCAACTGGTTTGTAAAGGTTAAGATATTGTGCAAAATAGCTTTTTTATTTCATTAAGTTATATAAATGGACATTAGCGAACGATGAAAACAGTGTGGATTGTAGGTGGAAGTACTGGGATTGGTTTGGAGCTGGCAGTTCAACTGGCTTGCTCTGGCCATAGAGTGATTGTGTCAGCACGTAACACCAGCAGTCTTGTACAATTGATTGAGCAGCGAGATACTTTAACTGACAAGCTGACAACCCTTCAGTTGAATGCAACTGATCAAAGTGCCTGTATAAAAGTATGGCAAAAAATTAACCGGCTATATGGTAAAGTGGATTGGGTTTTTTTAAATGCAGCCGTTTATGAACCAGCCCCAGTCATCCCATTTGATCAGAGTAAATGGAAAAATATTGTTCACACAAATATTGATGTTGTGTTAAATCCTTTAGCAGCGATTTTGGAGCATCCTGACTTTATTCCTAAACAATTGTTTATTACGGCAAGCTTAGCAGGCTATCGGGGACTGCCAAAAAGCGGTGGTTATGGTATGAGTAAGGCGGCGTTAATTAATTTAGCTGAATCAATACGGCCTGAATTGGCTGCATTGGACTGTAGGGTTCGGTTGATTTCACCAGGGTTTGTCGCTACACGAATAACGGCGAAAAACCATTTTAGAATGCCAGCATTAATTTCTGTCGAAGAAGCCGCTAAACAGATTATTAAGAAAGTTAATGCAAACTCATTTGAAATTACTTTTCCTTGGCGTTTTGTTATTTGGATAAAAATACTACGATTGTTGCCATATCGTTGGTTTTTTTTAATCACTAAGTGCATGGTTAAACAGTAAGGATTTAGTAATATGGAAAAAATTGCTGTGATAGGAGCTGGTGTGGCAGGGTTAACCTTAGCTCATCAACTAAAAGATATTGCCGAAGTGACTTTATTTGAAAAATCACGAGGGGTGAGTGGACGATTAGCCACTCGATATTCAGGTGATTATGTTTTTGACCATGGGGCTCCTTTTTTTACTGTACACAGTAAGGTTTTTAAAGAGTTTATTCAAGACGCAATCCACAAAGGGCTGTTGGTTGAGTGGCAACCTAAAGTAATCACGCTGGAAAAAACGAATAAGCATTATCGACGAGATTGGTTTGAGCCTCATTATGTTGGTTTTAAAAAAATGAACAGTTGGTGTAAAGCTCTGGCGAAAAACTGTAAAATAGAACTAAATACTAAAATCTTGAGGATACAAAAAGTCACAGCACAGTGGCAACTGGTAGATATTAATGGAAGTGTAAAAGGAGTATTTGACTGGGTTATTTCAACAGCGCCTGCACCGCAAACTCAAGAATTATTGACGTTGGCTTTTTCCCGGTATTATGCCTTGCAGCAGGTTGTAATGAAGCCTTGTTTTTGTCTAATGGTAGGCTTTAAACAAGTTGTCGATTTACCCTGGGATTTGGCCAAGGTGAAAAACTCCGCTATTCAATGGGTTTCATTTGAGAATTCCAAACCAGGGCATGATCATCATGTTACTTGTATTGTTATTCAGTCAACAGAGGAGTGGGCAAATGAATATCTTGAACATGATCTTGGCTGGGTGACTGATCAGTTATTAACAGAATTTGTTGATTTGGTCGGTTTGCCTATACCAGAAAATGCTCATATTGATATCCATCGTTGGCGTTATGCTGGAATAAACTTAAAAAATCACACTATTTATCAAGCTCAAACGAAAGATCCTTTTTTGTTAGATCCCGATCAACGTTTAGCAGCCTGTGGCGATTGGTGTCTTAACGGTGATGTTGAGTCAGCTTTTCTGAGTGCCTATGAATTAGCAAAGGACTTTCATAGGTATTTGAGCTAGTGCTAAGTATAATATAACGAGTGTATTTTTACTTTATTGGTAATATGTAATAGGACGCTTTCCATGAGCATACTTATTGTCGGTGGAAATAGTGGTATTGGTCAGAGTTTAATTCAATATTATTGTGAGCAGTCTACGACGGTGTTAGCTGTAAGCCGTTCTGAAATTGAGTTTTCTCATCCTTTACTTAGCACTTTAATAGTCGATTTAACAAAACAGCCAGGTTTTTTGTATGATTGGTTAAAGAAAAAATACAACCAAAATAATGTTAAGCCTAGCATTATCATTAGTTGTATAGGGCTACTGCATACACCAGAGACATTTCCAGAAAAAAGCTTAAAAGCTGTTAATCAATATTTTTTTCAGTTAAATATGCAAGTCAATTGTTTTGCGAATATTTTGTTGGCTCAGTGTTTGGCTAAGTTGTATGGACGGCGTGACAGTTTTAAAATCATAATATTGTCGGCAAAAGTAGGCTCAATAACAGATAACCAATTAGGTGGGTGGTATAGTTATCGAATGAGTAAAGCGGCATTAAATATGCTGGTGAAAACCTTAAGTATTGAATGGCATAGAACTCACCCTAACGGTTGTATCGTAGCGGTTCACCCTGGTACCACAGATACAGCGTTATCTAAGCCTTTTCAGACTAGTTTGGCAGCTCATCAGTTGTATTCGCCACAGTTAACAGCACAACGAATTGCCAAAATAGCTGAAAAATTAACGGTAGAAAAAAGTGGTCAGTTGTTATTTTGGGATGGCAGTACGTTACTTTATTAAATCTGGTCAATGTTTTTATTTAGCCATTTTGCACGTAATATGATTTGTTTTTGAATATCTTTTGGTTTGTTTTTCCAGTTTTTGACTTGCATAGCAAGGCGAGGATGTTTAGCTAGCCAAACTATATGTTGACTAATAAAATGCCAATATAAGGTAGTGAAAGGACAAGCTGAGTCACCATGAGCTTGTTTGGGGTTGTAAGGACAATGACAACAGTAGTTAGACATTCTATCAATATAAGCACCACTGGCAATGTAAGGCTTAGAACCAACAACACCTCCATCAGCAAACTGGCTCATCCCTATGGTGTTTGGTATTTCCACCCAAGCCACGGCATCAACATACATGGCTAAATACCACTGATGTACTGCTACAGGTTTACTTCCCCAAATTAAGGCGAATAACCCTGTTACCATCAGTCTTTGAATATGATGACCATAACCTTGATTGAGAACTTGGTTAATGGACTCTTGCAAACAAGTCATGTTGGTTTTGCCTGTCCAATAGAAATCAGGTAATGGCTTTTCTGTATGAAAAAAATTGAAGTTTAGCCATTTATTTGCATTAGCCCAGTATAATCCTCGAATGTATTCACGCCAGCCAAGTATTTGGCGAATAAATCCTTCCACAGCATTAATAGGGGCTTTACCTTGGCGGTAAGCAGCTTCTGCTAATGTTACCACTTCTCTTGGGTTGAGTAATTTTAAGTTTAGGCTACTGGAGAGAAGGGAGTGATATAACCACGCCTGGTTTGTCCACATGGCATCCTGATAATCACCAAAAAATGGAAGACGGTTTTCGATAAAATCATTGAGTGCTTGGAGTGCCTGCTGACGATTAATGGGCCAATTAAAGTGTGTTAGCTGACCAGGCAAATCCGGTAAATATTGGTTAATATCACTAATTACGCTTTTAACAATGCTACTCTGATGAAGTTTAAGGGGAGCGTTTTTTGGCGGAGGGCTCTGTTTACTGAAAGACTTTCTGTTTTCTTTGTCGAAGTTCCATTTTCCTTCTAGCGGCTGTTGCTTGTTATCGACTAAAATATTTCTGGTTTTGCGCAGATAACGATACCAGTATTCCATCCTGTTTTGTTTTTTACCTGCTAACCAACTGGTGAATTCATCCGGGGTACTAAAAAAGTGTAGATCGTCCAGCCATTGCAGTTTGAAGCTCTGGGTTTGGCAAAAGTCACCGATTTGTTGCTTGATTCGACAATCACCAGGTAAAACACAATGAATCGCCTTAGGGTGTAGTTCTGTAAAGGTTTTTTGTAAGGCTTCTGTAAAACTCTTAAGCTGAAGGCTTATATGTAGATAGTAAACAGTGATGCCTTGTTTTTCTAACTGTTGAGCAAAGTGCCGCATTGCAGCCAGAAATAACACCGTCCTGGTTTTACTGGAAATAGGGTGGGTTGATTCTTCATTAACTTCAGCCATCCAAGCAATATCCTGGTTTGGATCAAAATGCTGCCAAATTAGACTATCGTGGTTAAGCTGATCACCAAGAATGATACAAAGGTTACGAATGTTACGCATCATTGTTGGTTCTTAACTAGGGTAGCTAGAAAATCTTTATTCAGTTCTATGCTATGTAAAATTCCCAAAGAATCGAGCTGATTTGCGTGAATAGTACTTGCATCACCTATGATTCCTAAGGGGCAGTTAATAGTATTTAACAACTGCGGTATTTCTCGTTGAAAAAGATTGTTCATTGACTGATGACTGACAAGTATTACACTATCGAAGTGAGTTTTGGTGGTTATGTAACTGATTTCATTTATTGGTAAATCGGGTCCAAATAGTTGTATTTGATAATTATAACTAACCGCTAATAGGGCTGGAAAATACAAATATATATCAGATGGTTCTGTAGAGGGGGCTACCAATAAGAGTTTATCACCTGTTGTCTGTTTGTTGGCATGATACAGTTTAGTATTGAGTTTATTACGTAAATACTGATAGAAAAAAATTCGCTCTGCCTGGCGGCCATATTCGTTTTGCCAGGTATTTTCTAGTGTTTTTAATACGGGGAGAAGCAACGAGTCGCTGACAGTATTAATAGGATAAATAGCTAATGCCTGATTACACAGATCATCAAGCTTTGACTCGTTGAAATGTTGGACAGCAGTTGAAATTTGCTCTTGATAGGATAACCACTGTTCAT
This sequence comes from Spartinivicinus ruber, assembly GCF_011009015.1. Taxonomy (NCBI): domain Bacteria; kingdom Pseudomonadati; phylum Pseudomonadota; class Gammaproteobacteria; order Oceanospirillales; family Zooshikellaceae; genus Spartinivicinus; species Spartinivicinus ruber. Next base: position 4,372,160 of record NZ_CP048878.1, on the reverse strand, counting down.
TGTTGGTTGATTCTGTAGGTGGTGTTTCAGTTGTGGTTGGTTGAGTACTCTGTCTTTCAAGTAACCCTTTAACCTTACTAACAGCTACACCGCGATTTATCCATTCTACAATTTGATTGATGCGCTTAATGTGGCCCATTGAATAGAGACGGTGGCCTTTAGCTGTTCTATTCGGCTTAATTAACCCATAACGACGCTCCCAGGCTCGTAGCGTAACTGCATTAACCCCAGTAAGTTTAGATACTTCCCTAATAGGTATTAATTGTGAAGTATCGGTATTTTCAATTGTCATGATTACGATAGATTGCCATTCACTAAGTCAAACCAAATAGTAACATGGGTAACTGCTTATAGTTGATTTCTTAGCCCAAGCGAAGGGGGGTGAGGGTTTAGGTATGTTTGTAGCCTAATATAGTCGTTTCCATATTGTTCGACATAATGATTAATGAGAGTGATAGGTACTATCAAAGGGAGTATGCCAGTGCGATAAGATTCGATTGATTCAAGAATTTGTTGTTTACTTTTGGCTGAAGTATTTTTTTTCAAAAAGCCTAAAATATGTTGCAAGACGTTACAATGGCTTTTACGTGTGGCTTTAACTGAAAGGACTTTCATAAAAGCTGTAATATAAGTATCGGCTAGTTGTTTTAGTGATTTATTGGCAGTTTGTGCAACGAGACGGCCCAGTGACCGGTACCCTTTTTGTTGGTGGGCCATCAATAAGTACTTATTGCGGCTATGAAATTGAATAATGGTATTTCTGGAAAGATGTTGGGCGACAGTTGTTTGCCATTCATGATAAGCAAAAACACGGATGATAAAGTTTTCTCTAATCACTGGATCGTGCAATCGACCTTCTTCTTCAACTGGTAATAGGGGATAGGCTTTCATCAATTCTTTAGCAAATAACCCAACGCCACCACCCGGTTGAGCATACCCATTACTCGCATAAACTTTAACCCGTTCCATGCCACAGCTAGGTGATTTTTGCATTAAGATGTAGCCACTTAAATGAGCTAACTGTTGCACTTTGTGTTGAGAAAACTCAACCAAAGCGGTGGTGATATCCTCTTCTGGATGGTGAGTTTTTACGGCACTTGGATTTGCGATGTTACCAACAAGCCTAATGGGTTCTCGAGGTATTCCCAAACCGATCCCCACTTCTGGGCAAATTGGTTCAAATTGGAAATGCTCTGCCAGTTGCTGGGTGCAGTATTTTGAATGCTTATGACCTCCATTGAATCTGACATTTTGACCTAGCAAACAAGCACTGATACCAATATGAGGCTTTTCTGGGTGTGGACTCATTGTACATACTCCCTGGCTGTTAAGAGCTTGTATTGTACAATTTAGTTCTTTTGTATAAGTTTGTAAAGGTAAGCTTTCGAGATAAACGCTGATACTATATTTTTTTATTAAAAACAGTAGGTTATGTTTTGGATAATCTTTGCTGTATTGTACAGCTTTTCTATAACGCGCTATCAGTTAGCGGTTGTTCCACTATTGTATATAAACTAAATTATGGGCAAGCTTAAGAACTATTACGGAGTAACGCGTGATTGATGCAAACCTATTACAGCTTTTGGTAGATAATGCCAACGATGGCATTGTGGTTGCCGAACAAGAAGGGGATGAGCACATACTCATTTATGTTAATAAAGCCTTTGAGCGGTTAACAGGTTATAGTGCTGAAGAAATCTTATATCAGGACTGTCGTTTTCTTCAGGGAGATGATCGTGATCAACCGGGCATCAATAATATACGGTTGGCATTAAAAAATAATCAGCCAGCCTGTGAGCTTATCAGAAATTATCGTAAAGATGGTTCAATGTTTTGGAATGAACTGCGTTTAACCCCAGTGTTTAGTAATGAGGATCAACTTATGTACTACATAGGTATTCAAAAGGATGTTACAAAACAGAAGGAGATGGAAAAGCGCTTAAAAGTATTAGAGCAAGCTGAAAAATAAATGTCAGCCTTTATACTATGAAAGAAATGGTTCACTGATAAGTGTAACTAATATCAACAACATAATTTTCATCGGGGTTTTTTAATAGATTGGAAATCCCCTGGTATCGAAGTAACCGCTTGGTTTGCTTGTTATATGTCACTTCAATTGGGTCTGCTATCCACCTCAATAACATATTATCTAATGCTAAATGAAAGGAAACAGTCGCTTCGGATTGTTGAATTTTTTTTGCCACAAAACCATAAGACTTGCCATTAAATAGCGCAATAAAACGAAACTTTATGTTCTTATCCTGAGTAAGAGGCTGCCAATTTAGTTTAATCATCGAATCAAACCCTGCATCAACAATAGTATTCTTATCCAGCAATGTTTGAGTGTTGGTAATAATTTTGTTCTCCACTTTTTCAGTAATAATAATAGTATTGTCGATGACTTGAGAGCGTTGCTGGTAATTCAGTCGATAGTCAATAAATTCGATGTTGGGTGTTTTAGGGAGTTTATAGTTGACGGTCTTTTTTGCTAGTAGCTGATCGTTAGGGCCGTAGTATTTGACAGTATCAGTGATAGGTACTTGAGTGAGCTGATTAATGTTAAACTGGTGATGCTCTTGGTATAAGGGTTGTCTGGTTTTATGGTCGACAGCTGTTCCTATGACAGTGATTAGGGTTGAGTTGGCAAGCGCGTTAATACTGTATAGTAGGGTTAAGCTAAACAAGCAGTTATTGAAAAAAACAATCATACTCTAGTCTCTAGTTTAATGAGTCGATACTCTTAGGGTTATACCTGTTGCGAATCTATAGTAGTGTCTGAGGTGGCTTTTTGTTGGTAAAAATCAGCAAACAATAATAATAACGGGAATAAAACCAGCCAGCTAACAAAGATAAACCATAGACCATTGGGGCCTAAACTAAGCTCAGTTAGTTGTATCCCTACCGCGTAGCTGGCAGAACCGGCAATGCCTCCAGTCGGTATTGCAATAAGCTTATGGGATTTGAACCAGGCCAGGCTATGATTGAGGGTAGTAGCAAAAATTACCCACAAGCAGGCTAGCCATAATGGAACTAATGCTGTTTGTGTATCTGGTTTGATAATAACTCCTAGCTGTATCCAAAAACTGTCTATACTTGCTCCAACTAACAAAACAGTTGCTAAAAGTTCGCGCTCTTGTTGCCAATTACCAATCAAGTAAAAATGAATGGATAATATAATGACCAAACAAATCACTGCAATGTGATTACCTCCTAAGATGCAACCGAACCATCCCAGTTGAAATAAAAAAGCATTGAGAATAAAGATATGGGCTTTACTTTTCATTTACATAAAATCATTTCTAGATATTGTGTTTAAGCTTCTTTACTAAATAGCCAAGCACAGGAATATGTTCATAAAGCATGCTGCCTAGATCAAAATAATCTCGATGATAAAATGCTTTACCATTATCTAAAAATTTAATCAGGCTAATGCCACTTAATTGAATGGGTTGGTTTCTGTTCAGCTTTAAATGGCTATAAGTCAGTTGCCAAGGGATAGTTGCAATACCTTGAGAGTTTATATATGTCTCCTCTTCAAATTTAAATGTGCAGGAGGTTAAATTTTGATATAAAGCTTCAAAATAGTTTTGTAGAGAGGTTAAACTGGTAAACTTGTTCACCGGGTCAATAAACACAACATCTTCAGTGTACATTGTGCTGAGCTGATTTAAGTTATCCCTGTTCAGCAACAGATAGCGGCCTTTAAAGGCTGTTAATATTTCCTCATAATTTACTGCAGGCATGACTTGACTTCCTTTAACTGCTTGAAGGCTGTTAGCACCTGTTCTCTTGCCAGACTGTGATCTACTATTGGGGCAGGGTAAGTATTGGGCAGCTGATTTTGTTGTAAATAGTCTTGGGGTTGATGAATATATTTCATAGGGACTGATTGTAATTCTGGAACAAATTCTTTAATAAACTGCCCCTGTGGGTCAAATCTCTTCGATTGGCTAGTGGGGTTAAATATTCGAAAATAGGGGGCAGCGTCAGTGCCTGTTGATGCTGACCATTGCCAGCCACCATTATTGGCCGCTAAATCCCCATCAACTAAATGTTGCATAAAAAATTTTTCGCCTAGCCGCCAATCCAACATTAAATCCTTAGTTAAAAACATGGCTACGATCATTCTGAGTCGATTATGCATCCAACCAGTCGCTACCAATTGTCGCATAGCGGCGTCGACAATAGGAAAGCCTGTGTTGCCTTTTTGCCAGGCATTTAAGAGGTTAATATCATGAGACCAGGGAATTAGTTTGGTTTCAGCTAAAAATGGCTGGTGCTGAGAAACTTGAGGAAATCCAACCAGAATATGTTTATAAAACTCTCGCCAGATAAGCTCATTTATCCAACAAGTGATCCCAGGGTTGCCTGAAGCAAATTCACCAAGATTGGCGCTACGAGCTGCATGAAGGCATTGTCGAATCGAAATAATTCCTGCTGTTAAATAGGGTGAAAGCTGGCTGGTAGCAGGATGAGAGGGAAAGTCGCGGCTTTCCTGATAATGTGTTGCTTTGTGATTAATAAATTGTTGTAAACGTAGTTGAGCTGTTGATTCACCTATAGGCCAATGATCAAACAGTTTAGCAATAGCTTGGTTGCAATAATCTATCGCTAAGCTGTCTTGAGTTAATATTAGATTAAAGTTTTTTTGTTTGGCTGGCGAAGGAAGTGGTAATCGCTTCACTGAGGCTAATCTTTCATATAATCTGCGTTTAAACTGGGTAAAGACTTTATAAAAATTGCCTGATTGGTTTTTTATTGTGCCAGGGGTAAATAGCAACTGGTCGGTAAAGCTTTGGCAAGTCAGCTGCGCCTGTTGGAAACACTGATGAACTTGTCGGTCTCGGTTGATTTCATTGATCCCGTATTCTTCATTAAAAAATAAACCGCTGCATTGATATTGTATCGCTGTGCTTAAAAGAAATTCTGCAGCTTCATTAAATTGATGAAGTTTCTTGATCAATAAAGGAATATTTAGTTTGTTAAGTGTTTGTTTTAAGTCTGCCAAGTGGGCAAGTTGAAATTTAATTTTATTAGGTGAGTCATAGTGCTGTTGCCATTGTTCTGGGAATAATAAATACACAGCAATCACTTGGCCTTTATTGCTAGCTTCATATAAAGCAGTGTTATCGCTGACTCTTAGATCGCTACGAAACCACATTAAATAGGTATTAAAACTCATTTAACTTAAAATCCATTAGACTGGTTTTACCTGACTGAATATCTGAAAATAGGTAATCAATTTCCGGTAAAATTTTACTAAAAAAGAAATGGGCGGATTTAACCTTAGACTGGTAAAAGTCTGTTTGAGTGGTACTTTGCTGCAACTGTTGATTAGCCAGTGTTGCCATTCTTAGCCATAAGGCACCCAAACAGACCAAAGCTACCAGCCTCAAATAAGGAGTAGCCACAGCTGCTGCTTGCTCTGGGTCTTTACTTCCATGTTGGGCTAACCATTGGGTTGCCTCTTTAAGCTGGCTGATGGCTTGCTGTTGCTGAGCAAAGTGTGGACTATTAGTATGGGGTTGAATCAGCTGATTGATTTTATCTAACAGTCCAGCAAATAAACGTCCCTGGTGCAGAGGAAGTTTTCTGCCCACTAAATCCAAGGCTTGAATACCATTGGTGCCTTCATAAATACGGGTTATTCTTACATCACGGACTAGCTGTTCAACTCCCCAGTCTTTGGTGTAACCAGCTCCCCCCAACGTCTGTAAAGCAAGGTTACAGCAATAGCTGCCTTCATCGGTTAAAAAGGCTTTTACCACAGGTGTCATCAGTTGAATAAAATCATCTGCTCGTTGGCGCTCTGTTTTATCTGGGTGATATTCACTGATATCAACTTCAGCTCCCACCCAATAGGCTAAGGCGCGGTTACCTTCATTGATGACTTTTTGCCTTAACAACATCCGTCGTACATCAGGGTGGACGATAATTGGGTCGGCAGCTAAATCAGGAAATTTGGCACCGGTGATTGCTCGACTTTGTAAACGCTCTTTAGCAAAGGTTAATGCGGTTTGATAGGCGGTTTCTGCAAGTCCTAACCCTTGCAAACCCACCATTAGTCGTGCGTTATTCATCATGGTAAACATACAACGCAAGCCGCCATTCGGTGGGCCCACTAGCCAGCCTTGTGCGTCTTCAAAATTCATTACGCAGGTAGCGGAGCCATTAAGACCCATTTTATGTTCTAAGCCACCACAAGATACGCCATTACGACTGTTGTCGGACAATAGTTTAGGTACCAGAAATAATGAAATACCTTTGGTACCCTCAGGCGCATCTGGTAGTTTGGCAAGTACTAAATGAACAATGTTATCAGCTAAATCATGTTCACCGGAGGTAATCCAGATTTTAGTGCCAGTGATACGAAACTGGTTGTTTTCATTAGATGGAATAGCCTTGGTTTTGATTAGTCCTAAGTCAGTCCCACATTGTGGTTCAGTCAAGCACATGGTACCAGACCACTTGCCTTCTGCCATAAGCGGTAGATATTGCTGCTTTAACCCTTCACTAGCATGAGCGTTGATACAATTAATTGCGCCTCCAGTTAATCCTGGGTATGCGCTAAAAGCCAAATTAGTTGCACAGGATAGTTCTTCCATCACAAATCCAATTAAGTGGGGTAAAGCTTGCCCCCCATAGGCTTCATCAAGTGTCACACCATTCCAGCCTGCTGCTACATAACGCTGGTAGGCCTGCTTGAAGCTTGGCGGCGTTTTAACACTTTTATTGCTTGGGTCATATACACAACCAATTTTATCTCCCTCTGTATAACAAGGGAAAAGCTCTTGCTCACAGAGTTTGGCTCCTTCGTTAATCATCGTCATGATCAGATCTGGGGTTATTTCTGCAAAACGAGGCAGCTGGTCTAGTCTGGCATTATTCAGTAGCTGGCTGTAGATAAACTCTATGTCTTGAAGAGGCGCTTGGTAATGCAAAGTCATGGTCGATGTCCTTAACTTATACATGTTTTCTTTATTGTATAAGATATAATTGATTTTGTATAATTATTTTATAGTCAAGCAAGCTTGAGCATCTCAGTATTTAATTGGTGTCTCATACTAATCTCAGAGAACAGCTCATACATTATTAAGGACAACTTAGTAAAAACAATGAAAATTCTAATAACAGGCGGAACAGGGTTTATTGGTCAGGCATTAGTTAAAAGATGGTTAGAGAGAGATTATCAATTGACAGTGCTAACCCGTAACCCAGAACAGTGGGTAAGCCATTGGCATAACAAAGTTACCTGTATTAGCCAGTTTGACCAGTTAGGGCAAGATGATGAATTTGATGGCGTGGTTAATTTGGCGGGTGAACCTATAGTAGACAAACGTTGGACTGAGCAAAGAAAACAACAATTAAGAGCCAGTAGAATTGAGCTGACGGAAAAGCTGATTCAATTTTTACAACAGTTAGACAAGCCACCAAAAGCGTTAATGAATGCATCAGCTGTCGGCTTTTATGGTTATCGCCCAGCTGATAAAAAGATTGATGAAAGTGAACATGCAGCTGATGATTTTGCTGCCAAACTTTGTCATGACTGGGAGCTAACTGCAAAAAAAGCTGAGTCGCTAGGTATGCGCGTTTGTTTGATGCGTTTTGGGGTGGTTTTAGGGCGCGGAGGTGCTTTACAAAAAATGCTGTTGCCATTTCGGTTGGGTTTAGGGGGGCGAATCAGTACTGGTGAGCAAGTGATGTCTTGGGTGCACCTGGCAGATTTACTGAATGCCATCGATTTTCTAGTTGCTAATGATAAGTTGGCAGGCCCGTTTAACATTACCAGTCCAAATCCAGTGACAAACCTGAAATTTGCTAAAACATTAGCTGCACAACTCAATCGTCCTGCTATTTTTCCTGTGCCGGCCTTTATATTGAGGTTAATGTTGGGTGAAGGTGCTGATTTGCTGGTAAAAGGGCAACAAGTGTTGCCTGAACGATTGCTTGAAGCTGGTTTTGAGTTTCAATTTGGGGAGTTGCAAAGTGCTTTAGCTGATATTTTAGCAAGACCTTTGCCAAGTTAGAATTAACATTATATTAGTGTTTGCCACGGTGTTTTCTTTTATTAGGTGTATGTGGAATAGTGATGTGTGACTTATCTGGTTTAGTGGTTTGACAGTCACTTTGCATTTCTTTAACCATAGCTGTTAGCTGGGTAAGTTCGTTAGAAAGCCTGTTTAACAGAGTGCGCAAGTCTTCTGGATTTTCCGATTGTTCTTGCTTGCTAGACAATGGGTGTTGTGTGGATTCTGTTGGCTTTTCGTGGGCTGCTTTATCATGTTGTTCGTGAAGACGCTGTTCTAATTTTTCTCCTTCCTCAACTAAATGGTCAAATAAGCGTTGGCTTTCTTGCCCAGCTTTTTCTAGTTGAACAAAAGCGCCTAAACCTGCTAGCCAAATCTTGTGAGCTGCATTTTTTAACTGGCCTAGTTGAAAGCCAGAGTCTTTAACGAGTTCCATACAACAAACCAATGAGGTTAGAGTGGGAATTGCGGTTAAGTTAAGTTCTATTATTTTAGTCTAGTATTAGTTGAGTTACTTAATAAAATGATAGCTTGATAAAAAGCTAGGAATCTTCCAGTGACTTCATTAAACTGACATGTAAAACTGTCATAACCGAAAAGAAAATCGGAAAGAAAGGAATTAGGTTTAAGGTTAGTGACAAGTTCACTCATATTACTTAGCTTTGTTTAAGTGAGTCTAGGTGTAAGTTATTTATCACTAGCTATAAATGGTTTGTGCTTAGGTGTAATTTATTTGGTAATGGTAATTTGTTAGGTATAGCTAGGTACAAGTTGCTCAATACAAAAGGTTATTCATGGAAACAGTTGCTGCTAAGGATATTTCGCAACGAATTAAAGAAATCGGCTTAGCCATTGAACAGTTGGAAGAAGAAGATGTAGCAGCTGCTCGTCGATGCCGTAAGCAGTTAGCCAAGATAATTGGCAGAGAAGTCAATGGTTCGACGGATGCCTATATTGATTTTGAAAATATGGCAGGCCCCAACCCTATTATAGGGATACATGCCAAAGATATTACTGATACTTTAATGGTTATGGCTAAGCAGGTGGTGAAACACCCGCAGCTGGCTTTATATCAAAGTTGGCAATTGTTAGGTGATGCTGTACAAGTGTTACTGGGTAATTCAGATTTAAAACCATCGAAACAAGATAAACGTTTTTATGATCCTACTTGGCATGATAACCCATTTTATAAACGTTATATGCAACTTTATTTTGCCTGGTGTAATCGGTTGTGTGAGTGGACTGAGCAGGTAAGCCTTGAAGATGCAGAGCAACGTCGTGCTAGATTTATTTTATCGCTTATTACTGAGGCGTTAGCACCTACAAATACGTTGTTAAATCCTGCAGCAATAAAAAGGATTTTTGAAACTGCTGGAGAAAGTGTTCAGCAAGGTGTGGTCAATTTGTTTGATGATTGGCTACATAATGGTGGAATGCCTGCACAAGTTAATAAGCGAGCCTTCAGTGTGGGGGAAAATCTTGCTACAACGCCAGGTTCGATCGTATTTCGTAATGAAGTATTGGAGTTAATTCAATATAAACCCATTACTCCTCAAGTTTATAGCAAACCCTTATTTATTATTCCTCCGCAAATTAATAAATTTTATATTTTTGATTTAACACCAGATAAAAGCTTTGTTCATTATGCTTTAAGCTTAGGTATTCAGGTATTTGTTTGTAGCTGGCGTAATCCCAATATTGAGCATCGTGACTGGGGGTTGGAAACTTATATTGTTGCTTTGGAAGATGCTATTGATGCAACCTGTGAAATAACGGGTGCAAATAATGTAAATGTTTTAGGCGCTTGTTCAGGGGGAATTACTGCAGCCACCTTGGTGGGGTATTTACAGGCCGTGGCTAAAAGTAAAGTTAATGTGCTGACGTTAATGGTCAGTGTATTGGATATGAATATTGACTCTGATGTTGCCTTGTTTGCTACCGAACGTTCACTGGCGCAGGCAAAAAGCTACTCTCATCGCAAAGGGGTATTAGAAGGACGAGATTTAGCGAAAGTATTTGCCTGGATGCGGCCAAACGACTTGGTTTGGAATTATTGGGTTAATAACTATTTATTGGGTTATCCACCACCGGCTTATGATGTACTGTATTGGAATAATGATACTACCAGGCTGCCGGCGGAGCTGCATGGGCAATTTCTTGATATGTATGAGGAGAACCCTTTTCATCATCCTGGTTTATTGAAAATTTGTCATGAACCGATTGATTTAAGCCAGGTGGAGTGTGATTTATATGCAGTTGCTGGGTTGAATGATCATATCACTGCATGGGAAGCCTGCTATCGATCAACTTTGCTTTTTGAAGGGCATTGTGACTTTATTTTAAGCAATAGTGGTCATGTCCAGTGTATTTTGAATCCACCCGGCAATCCGAAAGCATTTTATTATACTAACAGCAGTCACCCTCAACGAGCCGAAGAATGGCGCAAGTCTGCCGCTAAACACCGGGGAAGTTGGTGGGAACATTGGGCTGGCTGGATTAAAGAAAGATCAGGTGAGCAGCTACAAGCCCCTAAAAAATTAGGCAGTAGTTTATACCCTCCAACGGATATTGCTCCTGGCACTTATGTTCATGAATAAAAAGCTTTATGAGAAATAGGCTTCATGAGTAGATAGGTAATGAATAAAGCAGCAGAAAAAAAATGGGCTAGATATCCTGATTTTGACATTCAATATCAGGAAGTAGCCGGCCAACAATTACGGGTGGCCATCCGACCAGGCAGCCTTGAAAATAAGCCACCTTTGTTACTATTGAATGGTATCGGTGGCAGTGTTGAGTTTTTGCAACCCTTGGCTGATGAATTAACGGGTGTAGAAATTATTGCTTTTGATGTACCTGGGGCTGGGGGATCGCCAGCTCCTTTGGTACCGTATCGTTTTGCAGGGTTATCAGAATTAACTGCAAAATTGCTAAATAAGCTGAATTATGGACAAGTTAATGTCATGGGGTATTCATGGGGGGGCGCGCTTGCCCAACAGTTTGTTCATGACTTTAGCAGACGTTGCCGTAAACTGGTATTGGCTGCTACTACAATGGGAGTGGTAGCAGTGCCTGGTCATGTTTCGGAGCTATTGAAGATGGCTTGGCAACCCAAAAAATATTTTAGTCAGGCTATTAAAGGAGCTTTAATCAACAACTATAGCCGGCACGCAAGTTTGCCTGAGAAGCCACCTTCCCAGGGCATGGTAGGTTTTTCCTATCAGTTACTGGCAGGTTATGGATGGACCAGTTTTTTGTGGCTAAGTAAGGTGCGCAATGACACCTTACTGTTAGCAGGAGAGAAGGACACGATTGTACCTGCCATCAATATGAAATTGATGGCAAGGTTGATGGCGAATGCTGACTTAAAACTGTTATCGGGTGACCACTTTTTCCCTATTGTGACCCCCAAACAAACAGCCGACTTAATCCTTAGTTTCTGCGATTATCATTAAACTTAGGTATGTGTAAGCTCCTTAGTGACGCTGTTGGTTACCAGTCGTTTGAGCTGCGAGAATTTGTTTGGCTGCCTGCCAGTCAAATGGCTCACCTGACATTTCTGCAGCTAACCGTTGTTCTTCTAATTGCTGATAAACGGCAATTTCTTCTTCTGGCATGAAGTGCAAACATTCTCCACCTAGCAGCCATAGTAAATCTCTTGGAATAACAGGTGTTAATTGTGGCCAATAACTAATGAGCTGACAGGTTAAATCTTGTCCTTGCTGATAGGCAGATTCATCGCCTTGTTGAAAATAATGGGCAATTTCTTGACAGCGCGTTACCCAAGTGCTTAGGGCTTCCTGATTAAGCTCTGCACTGGCTTTTTTCATTGTTTCACTCAACTGGTGAAAAAGTACTTCTAATGATGGTGTTGCTGACATAGGCTTGGATTTCTATTGATTGACCTCAATTAAAGAGGAAAGGGTAGCGGATTTAAGGCTTGTTATCACTATTAAAATTATTATTGCAGAGCTACTTACCTGACCTGCTGTGTTATCAGCTGTCTATCGCAGTTGGCTACACTTCACTCTGAATTTGACTTTTCCTAGTCCAGGTGTCCAAGCCTTCAAAAGGCATCTATGTCAGGTTGAGTCAGTCTTAAGATGGGTTACATTGCATGAAGTCTTTAGCACTTGAGATTAATGATTTACATAAGACCTATGAAAATGGTCATGAAGCACTAAAAGGTATCAGTTTGACTGTTGAACAAGGCGATTTTTTTGCCTTGCTTGGGCCAAATGGTGCGGGGAAGTCTACCACAATAGGTATTATATCCTCCTTGATAAATAAAACAGCAGGTGATGTTGCAATCTTTGGCTATAACCTGGAACAACAGCGCTACCTGGCAAAAAAGCAACTGGGGGTTGTTCCACAAGAATTTAATTTTAACCAGTTTGAAAAAACCAGAGATATTTTAGTGACGCAAGGTGGTTATTATGGAATGAGGCCACAACAGGCCAAAAAGCAGGCTGATCATTATTTAAAACAGTTGGGTATTTGGGATAAGCGAGATGTTCCGGCAAGAATGTTGTCAGGTGGGATGAAACGCCGGTTAATGATTGCCAGAGCACTAATCCATGAACCACAACTGTTGATTTTAGATGAACCAACTGCCGGAGTGGATATTGAGTTGCGTCGTTCTATGTGGGAGTTTTTAACGGATATCAACAAAAACAGAGGGATTACCATTATTTTAACCACCCATTATTTGGAAGAGGCAGAGCAACTTTGTCGAAATATTGCCATTATTGATAAAGGTAACCTGGTGGAAAATACCAGTATGAAATCGTTGCTCAGGAAGCTCCATTTAGAAACCTTTATTTTTGATACACAACAAGCAATAAGCCAATCACCCACTGTTAACGGTTACCCTGTCAGGGTCGTTGATGACCATACTTTGGAAGTACAGGTAGAAAAAAGCCAGGGCCTTAATTCACTCTTTTCCCAGTTATCTCAACAACAGATTGAGGTGACCAGTATGCGTAATAAAGCCAATCGCTTAGAAGAGCTATTTGTATCACTGGTGGAAGCAAGTAATGGTAAGTAGTCAGTTTTTTTGAGCTGGGTATTTTAGTCTAAAAATAAATTATAATAGGTATCGCATGTATTGGCAGCACATTTGGATTGCATTTCAAACCATCTATTTAAAAGAAGTTCGTCGTTTTCTCAGAATTTGGCCACAAACTTTATTGCCACCGGCTATCACTATGGTGCTGTATTTTGTGATATTTGGCAGCATCATTGGTTCGAGAGTGGGCGAAATGGGGGGCTTTGCCTATATGGAGTATGTGGTACCTGGACTGGTGATGATGTCAGTGATTACCAATGCTTATAGTAATGTCTCTTCGTCTTTCTTTAGTAATAAATTCCAGAAAAGTGTTGAGGAAATGCTGGTAGCGCCTATCCCTAACTGGGTTATATTAGCTGGCTTTGTTGCTGGTGGAGTTACACGTGGCTTAGCTGTTGGATTGATAGTCACTTTATTATCTCTGGGTTTTGCCAACTTACAAGTGGTTGATATTGGGGTGACAGTGATTGCAGTGTTATTAACGGCGATTGTGTTTTCGTTGGGTGGTTTTATCAATGCAATTTATGCAGAAAAGTTTGATGATATATCAATTATTCCTACTTTTGTGCTTACCCCTTTGACCTATTTAGGGGGGGTATTTTACTCAGTAGAGGTGTTACCTGAGTTCTGGCGACATTTATCCCATGCCAATCCAATCCTTTATATGGTTAATGCTTTTCGCTATGGAATACTAGGTTATGCGGATGGTATTAATATTTTATTTTCAATTGGAATGTTGGTGTTCTTTAGTCTATTGCTAACAATGTATAGCTTAAGACTGCTTAGCAAAGGTAAAGGGTTGTTGCATTAAATAGGTGCAACGTTAAGGTGTCTGATATTTAATGGATAGTATGGTTGCAGGGGGCATTAGGCCCTCGCTGGACTAGATAATGACTTTATCTCGCAATTTTTTGGCGGCATCTTGTAGGGCTGTAATGATTTTTTCTTTGTCGTAACGTTGAACATTTGCAGTATCCAAATACATTGAAAAACCTTCAAGCTCGTGTTCGATAAAGCTTTGGGTTGCTCCAAGATCACGTCTAAAATCCACCACTTGATAGATAGCAATTGGCCGAGAAAAGCCTTTAACACTGATATTACCTTTATCGCGGCACATGATGACATCTTTGATTAATGAGTAGGTTTCGTAAGAAATGAGAATTTCATTGGGTTCAGCACTGCTTTCTAAGCGACTGGCTAAGTTAACCTCTTTACCAATAATGGTGTAGTCCATTCGGGACTCTGCTCCAAAGTTACCCACGGTGCAATAACCGGTGTTAACTCCCATTCTGATTTCTAGGGGTTTGCTGATACCTTGGCTGCGCCATTGCTGACGTAATACTTTCATATGTTTGCGCATGGCGATTGCCATGGATACTGCTGACATTGCATCTTTTTTAGCGCCTTGGCTATTTGGGTCGCCAAAAAATACCATAATGCTGTCGCCCACAAACTTATCGATAGTGCCTCCATATTTGAGGGCAATGTTGGACATTTCGGTCAAATAGTTATTCAGTAAGTCAGTTAATGCCTCAGCTTCCATTTCTTCAGTTAATTCAGTAAAACCTTTTATGTCTGAAAAAAATACAGATAGCTTTTTACGCTGGGTTTCTAGGCGGGCTTTATGTTTACCAGAAAAAATCAACTCATACACTTGAGGAGAGACGTACTTACAAAGGTTGTTAGCCAACTGCAGTGACTTTTCTTTTTGTAGTTGGACTTCTTTTTTACTGGTTTTTAATTGCTCCCCTGTATTATGAAACTGATGAGCGATATATAAAATATAAACACCACAGCTGATGCCTGCTGCTACTGCCATGAGAGTTGGCGTTGGCCCTGCCAATTGCCCCTGATTGAAGACATAACCAGCCATGGCACTTGCTATGAGGAATAAATTAGTAGTGGAAAGGGTTTGCCGACCACTAAAGGCAATCGTGCTAAATTCCAGCATTAAAATAAAGAGTGTAGTGGGCACTGCAGAAAACCCCATGAGCCCAATGACTACACCTGTATTAATTGCGTCTAAATAGTGAAGGGTGCGACGGCTTGCTTTACTGGCATGCTGGAAAAAACGTTGGCAAAACAGATAAGTAATATGAGGGTAGAGTAACGCGTAAGGTACGACCCATAAGATGCTGTGAGCCAAATGCCCAGTATAGGAGCCAGATGCTATGGTAACAGCACCTGCAAGATAAGCCAGGATGCGAACATTGTAGTCCCTGATCAAGGGGTTATTAGTTACTGCACTCATCTATGTTGATGGCCTATTCTTCAATATCGACAACAAGCAATAGGTGTGGCTGCTATCAATTATGGCTTTTAATTCAAGAGGTTAGAAGTCAATCTTAACCTTGCCACTACCTTTCTGCAATATACCCTGTGAAATAGGTATTGGTATTTTTTTAGTTCTTGCTCAATATTTTCTTTGAAAAATCGTCATTTTCATAGTGATGTAAGTGGCCTTAATTGACTGTGAATATTACAAGAATAGCGGAAGGCTGTCGGGTTATGGGCAAGAAGCAAAAGTTATTCTATTAACTTCTAACATCGTTAGATCCAAGTAGATTTTTCTACTTACTGTACGAGAGTTAGCTGTTGTTCATTATTGGTATTGGCGATGATGGGCTTGATTTGATTGGTTACATCCATTTGCTCGCCTAATGGCTCAGGACAAACCAAGCTAAATAGGTTTAACTCATGTAGATTACTAGGGAGCGTAAGTAAAGTGTACTTTAAAGCACTTTTCAAATTTAACCGATGTCCCACTGATATATACACGGGCGGATAATCTTCATGCAAGCGTAAAATAGCGCTGTGGGCTTGTTGGTGGGTTTTTAGCGGCACCCAAGTTCCCCGTTTGCGAGGTAGTTTGTGATGTACAGGCATATGAGGAATAGAGCGAATGCCAATTGAGGGGGTGTTGGTTAGCAGGCCGATATGACTGGCTAAGCCAAATCGATCAGGGGGAATTAGCCCGCGGCCATCACACAGAATCAAGTCTGGATTAATTTTTAGGCTTTCCAATGCTTTGAGCAGCACAGGCGCTTTTCTGAATGAGATTAAGCCATTTTGGTTAGGAAAGGTAAGTTTTTCAGTAGCGCTGTGCTGTTCAATGATTTTATGATCAGCAAGCCGTAATAACGTAATGTGAGCAGTGGAGTAGTCTTGATCTAAATTGATTTCAACTTGTGCTCTGGCCACATATTGAATATGAGTAAACTGATCATCAGTGACAATCCAGGCGCGCAGG
Organism: Spartinivicinus ruber; assembly: GCF_011009015.1. NCBI lineage: Bacteria > Pseudomonadati > Pseudomonadota > Gammaproteobacteria > Oceanospirillales > Zooshikellaceae > Spartinivicinus > Spartinivicinus ruber. The sequence continues at coordinate 4,355,818 of NZ_CP048878.1, read as the reverse complement.
CACTTTTGGATAGACTCAGCCTCAGCAGGTGAGATATTCCATGGATGCAACTGATGTATCTTCATATGTTAATAATTGGTTAAAGATATATGTTCGAACTATTTAATACCAGTCTCTTCTAATCGTAACCTGAGTATAGAAGTAATGGAAGCTTGTTTATAAAATTCCTTCCTGATAAAAATCTATTCTAATGTTGATAAGTGATTATTAATGGAAATATTAACTGCATTACATAACCGAGTTTCTATGCCTAGACTAGTCGAGCCTGGGCCATCTGATGAGCAATTGACTGCTATTTTTCAAGCGGCTTTAAGAGCGCCTGATCATGCTATGTTAAAGCCATGGCGTTTTTTAACGATTCAAGAGGAAGGCTTAAACAAACTGGGGCAGCTATTTGCAGATGCAGCCAGACAGGATCAGCCTGATTTAAGTGAAGAGGCATTGCAAAAGTACTTGGGCATGCCACTACGGGCACCAATGGTGATTGTGGTGATCTGCAGTCCAAAAGAACACCCAAAGGTGCCAGAGGTAGAACAGCTTTTGTCAGCAGGTGCAGCTACTCAAAATATCTTATTGGCATGTCATGGGATGGGAGTTGGAGCCATGTGGCGAACTGGTGCAATGGCCTACCATCCACATGTAAAAGCAGGGCTGGGGCTGGCTGAGTCAGAAATACTAACGGGCTTCATTTATTTGGGCACACCTCAAGGTACGGCTAAACGACTCCCGTTGTTAACACAAAGTGATTTTGTACGGGAGTGGTCTTAGTGTGGTTTTTGGTAGTGAGTGAACTATCTAGATAAGCTGCTCTCAAGTTATACTATTATTCGTTTTTAACTCTGTTTTGCATAAAAACAGGGTTAAGATGGTTAATGATTGAAGTTTCTGCAAAAAGTGCCTGTGAAATAACCAACATAAAAAAGTTGGTCTCGTTAGTTTTTCATAAGACAGTCACAGAAATTCATATACTCCATTGTTAGACTAAATAATATTAGTTATTTCAATAACATAGCTTAAACCTGTAAATTTTATCGACAGTTTTGCTATTAGCTCATACACTTGAGAGTAGGGAGCTTAATTGCAGGTTGGTTGTTGCATTTAATAAAGAATCAACTATCAAGTTGCAACCACTGCTTTAAGCAAGGGGAGATTATTTAGTTTGCATGTCACTTCTATGTCAGGGCTAACGGTAATGCCCTTCAAAACACTGATCACTATTAAGGATTCACTAATGAGTGGGGCTCTCCACTTGATTACAACAGGAAGTAACTATGGATTCAGTTGGTTTAGTCAGCTATAGCATTGCTGCAGTTGCCTACCTTGTTCTTACTTTCTTACTGAGTACTCGCCTTAAAAAAGAAGCTGTTGTTGGGAGTTGGTTGGTACTGGCTACATCAGGCATGTCAGTTTGGGCAGGAATTGTTGCCTATGCCAGTTGGGATGAGTCGATCTTTCTTGCTGATGTGCTACCAGTAGAAGCGGTTAGAACACTACTATGGTGTTGGCTCTTGTTAAAGTTGCTGGGTTATACCACGTTAGCTGCTAGTAAGATTATCGCAATAGGTCGGCCAACTTTATTAGCATTAGTTGCCTCATTGGTTTGGCTAGAACTGGATCCGGATTTACTGGCGCGCATACAACAGGATAGTACTTCAGACCTACGTATTATTAGCCATTTATTACTGGCTATTACCAGCTTGTTCCTGATAGAACAGCTATACCGAAATACGCAAGTGGATAAGCGTTGGGCAGTTAAACACCTGTATTTGGGGTTAGCAGTAGCATTTGCCTTTGACTTTATTTTATATGCTGAAGCGTTACTTTATAGTCATATTAACTTGGTTATGTGGAATGCCAGAGGTTTGGTTGACGCGTTAATTGTGCCATTGATTGCTTTGTCAGCAACACGTAACCCGAAGTGGTCAGTTGATGTATTTGTTTCTAGGCGGATTATTTATCGCACCTCAGTATTAGTCATTACAGGAGGCTACCTGCTGATAATGGCGATTGCTGGTTATTATATCAGAGACTTTGGTGGGGAATGGAGCGAAGTATTTTTGGCTGTTTTTGTCACTTCAGCCATTGTTGGTTTTTTTGTTTTGTTATTTTCTGCACAAATTCGTGCACAAATTAAAGTATTAATTAATAAACACTTCTTTCATTTTAAATATGACTATCGTGATGAATGGATGCGCTTGAATAATGCTTTAGTATCCATTGATGCCACAGAACCATTACAACAACGTTGCATTAAAGTAATGGCCGATACTGTTGATAGTCCCGCGGGAGTGCTGTGGTGCAAAGATAAAAAATCAGTGTTTAAACCAATATACGGTTGGAATATGCGTTTTGCTGATCACTGGCAGGAAACCCGAGAGTCTGAGCTGGTTCGATTTTTGATAGATAAAAAGTGGGTAATCAATAAAATAGAATATGATGCTAACCAGTCATTATATGATGGTGTTGCTTTTCCTGATTGGTTTACTCAAAACCCTGATAACTGGCTAATAGTGCCGTTAATTAATCATGATGATCTATTTGGTTTTATTATTTTAGCCAAGCCAAGAGCAAAACGGGCAATTAACTGGGAAGAACATGATTTATTAAAGATGATTGGTTATCAACTGACGAATTATTTAGCATTAATTGATGCAAGTGAAGAGTTGGCTAATGCCAGGCAATTTGAAGCTTATAATCGTCTTTCAGCTTTTGTTGTACACGATTTGAAAAATGTAGTCGCGCAACTGTCGTTGATTGTAACGAATTCATCAAAACATAAGCATAAGCCAGAGTTTATTGATGATGCATTGGAAACACTAACTAATGCTGTGGCTAAAATGAATCGAATGTTAGAGCAACTTCGTAAAGGTAAAATACCTACTAAAAATAAAACCATCGTTGATTTAAATGATGTGGTTTCTGAAGTTGCCAGACAGCAATCTGGTTATGTTCCTTCAGTAACAGTCATTAATGCGAGCCAAGTTATTCCATTAAAAATTGATCGAGCAAAATTGGTATCGGTTTTGGGGCATTTAGTACAAAATGCTCAAGATGCAACAGAAGACTCTGGTTGGGTTAAGTTAACCGCAGCTCATGAAAATAACCATGCCATTATCAGTGTTGTAGATAATGGTGCGGGAATGGATTCTGACTTTATTAAGACACGACTTTTTAAACCCTTTGATACCACTAAAGGAAATGCAGGCATGGGCATTGGTGTATTTGATGCCAAGGAATTTATTGAGTCACAAGACGGCACAATTTCAGTTAACAGCGAACCTGGTAAAGGTACCGAATTTATTATTCGTTTACCCCTACACCAGGGGTTGCCTAACGAAGCAACAAAAAGCACTGAAGGAGAACAAGCATGTCAGATATAAAGCGGACATTGCTTATTGTTGAGGATGATCCGGGCTTACAAAAACAACTTAAATGGTGTTTTGATGATTATGAAACGATTATTTGTGGAACGCGAGAAGAGGCTATTAAACATCTTAGACGCACTGAGCCACAAGTGGTCACTGTTGATTTAGGATTACCCCCTGACCCAGCTAATGCTAGTGAAGGCTTAAAAACAGTTGAACAAATATTATCATTGGCACCACAAACTAAAGTGATTGTTGTGACTGGTAATGATGATAGGGAAAACGCTATTCGCTCCATTGCATTGGGTGCTTATGATTTTTATCAAAAGCCAATTGATACTGATGTATTAGGGCTAATTATTGAAAGAGCATTTCATGTTCATGCATTAGAACAGGAAAACCATCGTTTACAACAAAAATATAATGCAGAACCCTTATCGGGTATTATTGCTTGTAGTGAAAGCATGCAAAAAATAACTCGAAGCATTGAAAAAATTGCACCAACAGATGTTGGAGTGTTGCTATTGGGGGAAAGTGGTACGGGTAAGGAAGTGCTGGCTCGAGCAATTCATAATTTAAGTAATCGAAAAGATAATAATTTTGTTGCGGTTAACTGTGCGGCTATCCCTGAAAACTTGCTGGAAAGTGAGTTATTTGGCTACGAAAAGGGTGCTTTTACTGGTGCTGTTAAGCAAACCAAAGGAAAAATTGAATACGCAATAAATGGTACGTTCTTTTTAGATGAAGTAGGTGATCTGCCTATGTCATTACAAGCCAAGTTATTGCGCTTTTTACAAGAACGAACCATTGAACGGGTTGGCGGCCGAGAGGAAATTCCTGTTGATGTTAGGGTTATTTGTGCTACTCATCAGAATTTACCCAAGCTGATTGATGAAGGCAGATTTAGAGAAGACTTATATTACCGAGTAAGTGAAATTACCTTGAAAATTCCACCCCTTAGGGAACGGCATGGTGATGCAGTGGTAATTGCACGCAATTTATTACAACGCTTTAATGAACAGCACAAGAGAAACTTAAAAGGCTTCACTAATGATGCCCTTGATGCAATTTCAAGTTATCACTGGCCAGGCAATATCCGTGAGTTAGAAAATCGCTTAAAAAGAGCTGTGGTGATGGCTGATGGTAAAATGATCAATGCAGAAGATCTGGAATTAGAAAATGTCGAGTTGAATGAATTTCCATTTAATTTAAAAGAAGTAAGGGAGAAAGCTGAAAAAGAAGTCATTAATCGAGCGATTGGATACACTAACAAAAATATATCTAAAACTGCTGATTTACTAGGTGTAACAAGGCCTACTTTATATTCACTCATGCATAAATATGGAATAATGGAATAAAACAATGTTAAATCGCAAGAAACAGAGTAAAAGCAAAAAAAGTCAACCAAGTTATTTGAAACAATCATTGCTGGCGATTTGTTTAGGTGTCACCCTGCCATTACAAACGTTATTTGCGGCTGATCTTTATCAGGAAGCTGAAAAGTATTATAAAGATGGTGAATATAAGACAGCTATTATTCAATTAAAAAATCTACTAAAAGAAAATCCTAAAAATGGTAAGGCACGAGCACTATTAGGCCGTGTTTATGTTAAATCTGGTAATTTTTCCTCTGCAATTAAAGAGTGGGAAAGAGCTAATAAGCTCGGGACATTAGCTGACAAAGATAAGTTAGAGCTTGCTGAATTATATTTATTACAAAGAAAATACGCAGAAGCTATTTCTTTGGTTGAGTTAGATACTATAAAAAAAGAATTAAAACCTGATGCGCTTGCAACCCATGGTTTTGCTTATTTAGGACAAGGGATGTTAGCTGATGCTAAGGATGCCTTTAATCAAGCACTTGCAATTAAGCCCAGTATTCCGGCACAAATGGGCTTGGCACGGGTTGCCTTTACTGAATCAGATATAATGACGGCTTATGGCTATATTGGTAAGGTTTTGAAGGAAAATCCAGATCATGCTGAAGCACTTACTTTACAGGCACAACTTAAGCTAAAAGAATTAAAAATAGATGAAGCTATTACCATCTTAAATAAAGTACTCGATAAAAACAGTAAGAACTTTAATGCTTTACTGAAACGTTCAGAAGGGTTTGTCTCTTTAGATAAGCTAAAAGAAGCTAAAGATGATGTGAATGTGGTAATAAAAGAAGTGCCTAATCATCCTGAGGCCAACTTTGTTTTAACAAAAATTTTATTAAAGGAAAATAAGTTTAGTGAAGCAAAAGAAACAGCTGATAAAGTGCTACGTATTCAGCCTGGGTTTTTACCTGCTGTTTATTTGCAAGCTATAGCTAACTATGGGCTTGAAAACTATCAGCAGGCAGCAGAAAGTTTGGAAAAATATGTATCTAGTGTTAAAGGAAACGAAGGAGCTAATATCCTATTAGCGCAAATCTACTTAAAAGAGAATAATCCTAAGGCAGCCATTAAAGTATTGTCTCCGTTAACTGGTCGAGATAGCCAGCATCAGGCTAAGGTATTTGCTTTATTGGGCAATGCTTACATGAAGCAAAACAATTATGCTAAAGGAACTGAGTTTCTTGATAAGGCACTTGAGTTGGAGCCGGATGTTTCTCGGCTAAGAGCACAAGCTGCTGTTGGTCACCTGTTTTCTGGTGATGTAGATACGGCTGTTAAAGAGTTAAAGACTTTATCTGATAAAGCTTCTACACCCAATGATGCTGATTTATTATTAGTTAGAACCTGGATACAGCAAGGAAAACATGCTGAAGCGACAGAGCTTGTTGATCAAAGAATTAAAAAATGGCCTGATAACCCTGTGTATTATAATTTGAAAGGGATTATTCAGCAGGTGAATGAAAAGCCTGAAGAAGCTGAAAAGTTATTCAAAACTGCTCTTGAAAAGGATAGTAAGTATATTCCCTCAATCATGGCTTTAGCGTCGCTTGACGCTGATAAAGGAGAAAAGACTAAAGCAAAAGAGCATTACCAAAATGTTATTAAAATCAATGAAAAATATTTGCCTGCTTACTATGCGTTAAGTGCTTTAGCATCAGCAGAACAAGATAATGATTCTGCAATTGAATGGTTGAAAAAAGCAAGTGAGGTAAATCCAGGTCATACCAGAACGAGTACATTGTTGGTTGAAGCCTATATGAGAACTCAACAGCCGCTTAAAGCTGAAAGGGCTATAAGTGAGGCGTTAAACAAACAGCCTAACAGTTTAGGCTTGTTGGATTTAGCTTATCAGGTTTACTTTAGTCAAAACAAAAAAGATAAGGCACAGTTTTACTTAGAGAAACTCTATAATAAGCAGCCTGATAATAAAAACATACTTGGAAAGTTAATCAATTTACATCTGGACAATAAGAACGCTGTAGGAGCTGTTAAGCTAGTTGATGCTGCAATTTTGGCTAATCCGGACGATATGGATTTGTTACTTACTAAATACAATATATTAGTTGGTGATAAGCAATATGATAAAGCCATGTTAGTCGCTGAGTCGATAGTTAAAAAGAACCCTGATAAGCCTTCTTTGGAAACGCTTATTGCCAGTATTGAAAGCGCAAAAGGTAATAAAGACAAAGCAGCTCAGATTTATCAAAAGCTTTTTGATGAGCTGGCAGAGCCCAATGTGTTCTTACCTCTTTATCAGTATTATTTAAATAATAAAGACGAGAAGAAAATTGCTGATCTGTTTGCTAAAGCAACTAAAAAGTTTGATAAGAACCCAGAGATTAAAGCTAGGTATGCTGGTTATCTTCACCAGCAAGGTAAACTTGATGATGCTATAAATACCTATGAAGAAGTGTTAACTCTACAGCCTAATCATATAGAATCGCTTAATAACCTTGCTTGGTTCTATATGTCTACTAATAAAGAAAAGTCTTTAGATTATGCTAAAAAAGCTTATAGCTTGATGCCACAGCAGCCTGAAATTGCTGATACCTATGGCTGGATTTTATTGGAAAATAACCAAGTTGATGAGGCGTTAAAGCTATTGCAACAGGCATTGGCAGGTGCACCGAATAATGGTGATATTATTTACCATTATGCTGTTGCACTGGCTAAAAAAGGAAAAACCAAACAAGCCAAAGAACAGTTACAAACTTTGTTAAGTAAAAATATGGATTTTTCTGAAAAGTCTGAGGCGGAAAAGCTACTGTCTGAACTCAACTAACACCAAACATAAGTGGATGTTTAAAAAGGCTGAAGTATATTTATACTTCAGCCTTTTTATTATGACACCTTTCTCGAATGAATTTTAGGGTTTGTTACTGTCGTTCTTTATGCTAATTTTTTGTTGAGTTATGAAATCATAGGGTTTCAACGTCCAACGCCTGCCTTTGTAAAGCATTCGTTTTGGCTATATATGAAACTATTTATTTTTTTAAAGTTGTTGTTGATGTTTTAAGATAACGTTTTTAATAAACCAAATCATACCTTTTTGAATCATATTATCGTTGCCACCAGGGCGATATGTTATCTTTAACTTGTTTCGATAAGCATCAAAGTGCAGTCCCCAGGGGGCAGCTAAAATAGGTCCGCGATGCAATAGTATTTTTAATACATTGGTAGCTGCTACACCTGCACATAAGTCGCAGCCCATAATTGTCGAAGGTCCTTTTTTGTTATTTAGATTGACTCGTTTTTTATCCATTAAATAAGGTCTTTGTAACATGGCTGGAGACAGACCTACTAGAAATTTAAGTGCTTGGTCTTCTTCTGAGCATCCTTCCAGCTTAAAGTACTCTTCAAATGTCATTTTCCCTGGCATAAAGTTTAGCACTGCTGTTCCCATTCCTAATGGTGCTGCAGTAGTAGCAGGAATATTACGTTCATAGCACTCAGCAAAAACAAGCCGCCGGGCTTCAAGAGCAAAAAAATCTAATGAATCAACATAAAGGTCAATTCCTTTTACAAACTCATGGGCATTTTTTTCATTAATACCTTCTGGAAATTCTTTTACGGTTAGCTCTGGATTAATATCTTTGGCCATTTGCACCAGTGTAGATAATTTAGGTTGGCCAATTGATGACATTTTAGCGCCTGCCTGGCGATTAAAGTTTTCAACTTCAAAGCTATCATAATCAGATAAATGAAAGTGGCCAATTCCCAGCCTGGCTAATGTCATCAGGTGGGCACCGCCCACTCCTCCCATTCCTGCAATGGCAATAGTTTTATTACGCAGTTCATGTTGCTCTTCTTCAGTAACCCAGCCAATATTACGAGAGAATGCAAGGTCATAATCAAAGTTAGCTTGTTCCATATTATTTCTTCACTATTAAGGTTTGTTGATGAGAGATATTATGTATGGATAGCTCAGAAGAAAATTGATCTGACAAGTCACTATAAACTCGCTCAAAAAAAGGTTTTGCCAAATGAGGTAAATTCTTATGAAATATACCTTCATTAATATAATAAGGTGCCCTACGTCCATGGTAATCAACAACAGGTCCAATTTGTTGAAAAATTATTCCCATCATACTTAAGTGCTTAGCTAAACGGGGTTCCATCATAACAAAAACATGTTCAATATTATTTAGTTTGGCGATAGCTGTGACGGAAAGATATAAGCTTACAGCAATAAAAGGAAAATTACGGCGCTCTTCTGCCTGACTGGTTTGCTTTACCTCTGGTGCGCCAGTAGGTGTTTTTGAGTCTCCAGAACGGCGTCGAAATTGGTTTTTAACTGCCAGCCGTGAAATTTCGCCAAAGGTACCACGCTCAAAACTTTCAATATCTACAATTGACTTATCAAGTGCTTCATAGCAGTACTTTTCTAGAGGGAGTTGCGCATCACGATTATTTTTAGGAGGTACGACTAAACGCACACAGCCTGCGTAACTTTGGCTAGAAAGGTGTTCAATTAATACATGTTGGGAGTAATGATCAAAGTCATCTGTTTCAAAGTCTGAGGTGGTATCTGGCTCAAACTTGAGTTCTTTACAGTACACGTCGCAACGAATGCGGTAGGCATGTTGAACCAGAGACAGGTCACTGGCAAGTACCGGTTTAAAGTATTGATAAAAGTGATCAACAATAGCATTGGGGTTGAGCATGAAAGTTACAACCTGATACAACTAGTTTTAATGATTAACTATAGGTAAAACAAGTCTAGTTGAGATTATGAAACAAAAAGATATTTTTAAATTAATATATTTTTTTATTTTAAAAATAAATTTTTATTTTTCTAATTGTACTAATGAGAGGGATGTACATTACTTAATGAGAGGGGGAGTACAGTTAAGGAAAATTTTTAGCAGCAGTTTGTTAGAAACTGACTAAACATACTGGCTATTCTCTATCTATACTGATCCGTTAATGTAGTATTCGTTTAAGAGAAGTATCATGAAGCAGATCCAATGGATATGTTGTTTTATATTACTAAGCTGGTTTACCTCTTTCCCATTATTAGCAGCCAGTGATGCTGCAGCGTTGGCCAAACGGATATATGAACGCCCAGACGGAAATGATCGGGCGAGTTTTGGCTATATGGTTTTAGTGGAGCAAGGGCACAAGCCTAGAGTTCGAGGCATGTTTAGCTATGGGAAAGATAAGTCGTATAGTGATGTCTGGTCATTAATTCGTTTCACTTCGCCGAAGGACATAGCGAATACTGGTTTGCTGACATTGGATTCAGAAGCTAAGGACAGTGAGCAATGGGTGTATTTACCTGGACTTGATCGAGTAAGGAGAATTTCTTCCAGCAGGAAAGGCGGACGATTTGTTGGTTCTGACATTTTTTATGAAGATCTACAAAATCGTTTATATACAAAAGACAACCATAAAATTCTTGGCAAGGAAAAAGTGAATAAGCTTAATGCCATTATTTTAGAGAGTACTCCGAAAAAAGCAGATGATTCAGCCTATTCCAAAAAGATCAGCTGGATTCACGAAAGCTCATTAATCGCATTGAAGGTTGATTATTATCAAGATGGTTCAGCTAAACCAATGAAGCGGTTGATGGTTAATAAAATTAATAAAGTACAAGGTTATTGGACGGTTTTAGAATCCACGGTTACTGACCTTGAGTCTGGTCATAAAACCATTATGAAAGTTAAAAATATTTTATATGACCAAGGTTTAGTCGATGATATGTTTACTGTTCAAGTTTTGGAAGACCCTGTGAGAGAAGTAACGTATAGGCCAAAACAACTGGAACAATAATAAAACTTCATTGGTATGAAAAAAATAATAGAAAAAAATATACTCAATACGTTTTCTTGGGTTGGGGTTTGTCTCATTACTTTTATCAGCGTAAATGCATGGTCAAAAGGTGAGTTTGTAAAGCGTCATCAGTCTTTAAATGATTTGAGATTATTTTTTTTGGCTGAGGCTGATGTTGATTCAGAATCAGTACTTGATGTGACTGAAGATGCGATCAGTGATGAGATTAAAGAAGATGAGGAAGGAATTTTATTAGATGTAGATAGTGATGAGGGGGAAATAGATTTAGAGTCTTTAGAGGAACTGGCAGAAGGAGAATCAACTGATCGTTATGGTATTACCTATGGTTTAAGCACAACTGCTACTGGTTCTTGGTTAAGTCGATCAGATAGTAATGTGAGTCATTATGAATATGCACAGTTAAATGGCTTTTTGCAATATCAGCCTAGTGAAGCTTGGGAGTGGCATTTGGGGGTTCGTGCTGATTATGATAAGCAAGTAGGCAGTCCAGATTTTGAAGCATTCAAGCTTGATTATGACGAAATTTATTTACGTCATCGAACAGATCAGTTCAGTTTTACCATTGGCAGTCAAATTGTATTGTGGGGAGTGGCAGATGAAGTAGCGCCAACGGATCAGGTTAGTGTTCAGGATTTAACTCGGGGATTAATACCAGACTGGGAAAACCGGCATCGTGCTTACCCAATGTTACGGTTTGAATACTTTATGGATAGCAGAAAACTGGACGCAATTTGGTTGCCGGACTTTAGAGCGGCTGAGTTACCCAATGATGATAGTATTTGGGCTCCAATAAAGAGAGATACAGGACAAGTATTTGCGCCATTACGTTCATTTCAAGTGTCACAAATTACCATTGGTGAAGACGATGATGGTTCTGGTGGTGGAGGATTACGATATAGTGTCACAGCTGAAGGCTTTGATTACTCTATTGCACTTCTCCGGGTTAAGCGTTCATTACCTTATTATAAGCTCAGTAATGAAACACTAAATATTTTAAGGACCAACCCTAATCCCTTAGCTATTTTAACTGCCAGTGATGATAATTTAATAGAAACACATCCTTATAGTTGGGTAGTTGGAGGGGATATTACTTTTCAAGCATGGGATGTAACTTGGCGGCTTGAAGGAGCTTTTTCCAGTGAAAAGCCTGCCACTAAGCAAACACTTGATTACACTACTTATGACGGTTTTGATTGGGTTTTTAGTGGTGAGTTTTACCCAGGTGATGGGGATGATCGTTTAAATTTGCAGTTAGTCGGTAGCACTATTAATGCAAATGATAAGCTAGTTGATAGAAAACGAGTTTATTCTTTAAATGGTCAGTATGAGGGACTTTATAGTAATGAGCGCTGGAGACTACGAGTTCGTTTCAATCATGGCTTAAATTTACATGATGATTTTATTGCTACAGAATTTGCTTTTCTTGGTTGGGAGCCTCACGAATTTTATTTAGCATCTTACTTTTTTGATGGTAGTCCAAGAAGTGTTGGTGGTTTTTTTAAAAATAATAATATGTTTACAATTGGGTGGCGAGGAGAGTTCTGATGCCAGACCGGTGGAAGGCAATAGCTTGCCTGATTACTTTATTAATTATGAATGGCATTCCCTCGTTATTGTTCCTAACCATCAATAATGCTCCAGAGCAATATTTACCCAAAACACAGCCTAGTGTTCAATTCAGTGATGAATTAAGAAAAGAATTTCCTGAAGATCAAGTATTGATGGTGTTATTTGAAGGGGAAGGCCTGTTTAGTAATGAGGTTTTAACAAAGGTTGAACAGGCAACGAAAGCGATTAAAAAGCATCCTAAAATTGATCGAGTCGTTAGTGTGTCCTCAGTTGATCATATTGCAGGCACAGCTGATGGCTTTGAAGTTTTACCATTAATGAACAACAAGCGGCTTCGTCAGGTTAAGGAAACGGATCGAGCGGCTTATATTAGAGATGATCGCTTTGCCTTAGGGGCATTAATTGGTAGAAATGACGATGTTCTTGCTATGGTGGTCAGGCCGGAGTTGTTAGATGACACTCAAGCGCGCCAAGAAATATTAGACTTTACTTTACAAGCATTAGACAAGGCAGGTTTATCCAATCTAATTTCTGCGATAGCTGGTCCTGTCCCCCTGGAAACTTACCAGCTAGCTTCAATGTTGCGTGATACCTTCACTTTTGTTCCCATCACAGTGCTGTTGGGGTTGGTGTTAATAGCCTTATTATTCAGACGTTTGTTAGCAGTAGTAATGACCCTCTTGACGATTGGCGGGGTTGTGAATGTCACTTTATTATGGTTTATCCCCTTTGGTCAGCCTTATACACTTATTTCCAGTATGATCCCTTCGTTGTTGGCAGCATTAACCATGGCTGTGTTGATTCACTTTTTTAATGGTTTACGGCTTGCGTCAGGCTTTAAATTTGAAGGAAAGAAACGTGTTAGTTGGGCATTGGCAGAAATTAAAAAGCCAGCTACTTACACCGTTGCGACAACGGCTGCGGGCTTATTGTCATTAGCTGCAAGTGAAATTCCGCCTATTAGATACTTTGGAATCATTTCGGCGTTAGGCGTGTTGTTTGGATTTGCAATTGTTATTTTATTATTACCACCTATTTTCAGTTATTGGGATAAAGCCAGTTGGCCATCTGATAATCTGCTGATGAAAGGACTCACTCAAACTGTAAAAAAACTTACCATTTTTGCAATACGTTACCCTGTACATGTGTTGATATGTTTTGTTGTTGGCTTGATTATAGGTATCCCCCAAATCTTTAATGTTAAAGCAGAAACTAATTTACTGGCTTTTTTTGCCGACGATCATCCAATTACCATTGCAACTAAGAAAGTGGAAGAAAAACTGACAGGTGTAACACCCTTGGAAATTGTCATTGATGGGGATAAGCGTGATGCAATTAAACAACTTGAGACACTACAACTGATAAAAAAAATACAACTTCACGCAGCAGCAATGCCAGAGGTTGAAAAGGTACAATCGGTTGTTGATTTTATTGAGGATATGCACTGGGGTTTTCACGAAGAGGAACCTAGTTATCGTGTAATTCCTGATCAGCAAAATCTTGTTAATCAATATTTACTCTTATACGACGGAAATGACTTGTATGAAATAGTCAACAAGGAGTTTAACCGTACCCGTATTTTATTGAATCTGAATGTTCATAGTTCTCATGATATTAGGAAAGTGGTAAAAAAACTGACAGAGTATTTAAATGAAAAAATTTCTGATAATTTAAAATGGACTATTTCAGGCTATGGCAAGTTGTTTGAAGACCAGGAAGTGTTACTAGTACAAGGGCAAGTTAATAGTTTGATAGGTGCTGTATTACTGATTTTTGTCATGATGTTGTTACTATGGCGTAAATTCACTACTGCATTACTGACTTTGTTTCTGAATTTGGCGCCAGTTGTGGTAATGTTTATTTTGATGGGATTATTTTCCATCTGGTTAGACATGGCAACGGCAATGATTGCTGGTGTCATTGTGGGTATTGCAGTGGATGATACAATTCATTTGTTTCATGGTTTTCAGGATGGTATTAAGCATGGCGCTAAACCACTTAGAGCATTATTAAAAAGTTATTATCAGTCGGGTAGTGCTGTGACGGTGACAACAATAATATTGGGTTTTCAATTTTCTGTGTTATGTTTCTCACTGTTTCAGCCGACTGTTCACTTTGGTTTTTTGACGGCAGCTGGTTTAATCACAGCGCTTATATTTGATCTGATTCTAATGCCCGCTTTAATTGTCATGACGTTTTCTTTTAACAAGTGACGCCGAAGTTGTGAACTACTATATTTATCAAAGTAGTTATCAATGCTAATGTTTACTCGCTTTTAGAATAGATACTTAAATGTAAGTATTTGTTAACTAAATAAAAATTCACGCGTTACAGGTTGCAAGGTTTATAATGATTGCATCCCATCACTTAGGTTTGGAGCGAAACTGATGATCAAGGATGTGAAGAAAGCAGCATTCTTTCTCTCTATCTTAACGTTGGCGGCTGGTTGTGCAAATAAAGAATATCCACCTTTAAATGCGACAACAACCAAGCAGCCTTTAACTACGGATCCCGCTAATTACAACTATCGAATTGGTCCTGGTGATCAATTACAGGTATTTGTTTGGCGAAACCCTGAATTATCTACCTCTGTTTCAGTAAGACCTGATGGCAAGGTCACTTCTCCTTTAGTTGAAGATATAAGTGTGAGTGGTAAGACGGCAACTGAAGTGGCACGAGCTTTTGAAAAAGAGCTGGCAAAATACATTCGTGACCCAATTGTCACTGTTTTGGTTGAAGGGTTTACCGGCCCTTATAGTGAACAGGTACGAATTGTGGGTGAAGCGAGCCAACCTCAGGCACTACCTTACCGTGAAGATATGACCCTATTAGATGTCATGATTACAGTGGGAGGACTAACTGAGTTTGCTGCAGGCAATCAGGCAACCCTAGTCCGCATTGAAGATGGGGCGCAAAAGCAATATTCCATTAGACTGGAAGATTTAGTCGAAGGAGATATCTCCGCTAATGGCGATGTCTTGCCAGGTGATGTTATCATCGTTCCAGAAGCTATCTTTTAATCGCGATAGGACAGGAAGTCATCCATGCAAGATATTATCGGGTTGGTTGTAGGCTACCTACGCGAAATATGGTTAAGACGTTGGTTGGTAATACTGGTTGCGGTCACTGTTTCACTGGTTGGCTGGTTTGCTGTTATAAAGTTGCCTGACCAATACCAAGCCTCTGCTCGTTTTTATGTTGACACTCAAACACTGTTAAGACCGCTATTACGAGGTTTAACAGTTCAAACTAATATTGACAATCAAGTTAACTTGATTGTCAAAACGCTGTTAAGTCGACCTAATACTAAGAAAATTGCTTTAATGGCTGATTTGGATTATGCGGTTGATGAAAGCAATCCTGAAGAGTTTGAAGCGTTGATGACCAAATTACGTAAGGAAATCAAACTTAAAGGCTCGAAGCGGGAAAATGTCTATACAGTAGAATATACCAACGCGAATCCAGCAACGGCTAAAAATGTGGTGCAATCGGTACTGACAGTATTGGTTGAAAGCTCTTTGGGAGAAAGCCGTGAAGAAACCGTTAGTGCTCAGCGTTTTATTGATCAGCAGCTGAGTGAATATGAAAAGCGTTTGGAAGAGGATGAAAATAAACTAAAAGAGTTTAAACGCAAGCACGCAGGAATTATGCCTTCTGCTGAAGGTGACTATTACCAGAGACTTGAAGCTGCAAGAGCTAAGTATGAGTCGGCAAATCTAGAGTTAATGGAGCTTGATAGAAAATATCAGGCTTTGCAAAGACAATTAAAAGGTGAAGAGCCCAGTTTTGGTTTTTCTGATCGGCCTGCGGCATCATCAGTAGCAACCAGCTACGATACCCGGATAGCCGCTTTGGAGGAGCAGTTAGATGGTTTACTACTAAAATATACCTCTCGACATCCCGATGTGAAAGCGACTCGGGAGCAGTTAGGTTTGCTAAAGCGGGCGCGAAAAAAAGAAATAGCTGAGCTTAAGCAAAATCCATCTAGCCCTACTAGCTTGGACCAAAATCCTGTTTACCAGCAGCTGAAGGTTAACCTAAGTGAGGTAGAAGCAGAAAAGTCTTCAATGCAAGTGCGAGTTCAATCCTTTAAAGATAAAGTTGATGAACTTGAAAAAATGGTGAATACCATTCCTGAAATTGAAGCACAATTAATTGCGCTGAATCGTGGATATCAAGTTACAAAAAGAAAATATGAAGATTTACTTTCTCGACGAGAGTCTGCTCAAATTTCTCGAAAAGCTTCACAAGCTACAGATGATGTTCAGTTTAAAGTAATTGATCCTCCCCATGTACCTAACGAACCTGTTGGTCCTCATCGGCCGCTGTTTATGTCTGTAGTGTTTATTTTTTCAATAATTATCGGCTTGGGGGTTGCTTTGTTAATTGCGCTATTGAAGCCAAGCTTTACCAGCAAAAAAATACTTTCTGATGTCACTGGTTTACCAGTGTTAGGGGCTGTTAATGCAGTGGTGAGTGATCATTACCGGCATCGACAACGCTTGTTTAATATGACATTTGCATTAACTTGTATTAGCTTTGTTGCAAGTTATGCATCTGTTATGGTTTTGTTCTTTTAAAGGTGGCTGGTATGGACACCATAGAAAAAGCTCTGCGCAAACATCAGCAGAAATTTAATGAAGAGTTTATTGCTCGTGATAAACAGTCAAGTGCTGATTTACCAGAACCAGATTTATCTGATATTGATAAAGCAATTGGTGATGATTCTGTTGTAGCTGAAGCAAGGGAGGGTGAAAGTCATCATGTTGGCTTAGCTGATGAAGAAAAGGAAAACAGACGGGTTGAAATTCAGTTTGACCGATTAGCAAAGCTGGGGGTGATTGTTCCAAGTGAAGATCGTTCTTTAACTAAAGAGCAGTTTCGTCAAATTAAGCGCCCACTACTTAACAAAGCATTTGGTAAGCATGCTGAAAAAGTGCCTAATGGTAATCTGATTATGGTTACCAGTAGCTCACCTGGGGAAGGTAAGACATATAACGCAGTCAATTTGGCAATGAGCATTGCCTTAGAAAAAGAGCGTAATGTGTTATTAGTGGATGCAGATGTGCTTAACCCTTCTGTCAATAATTTATTAGGGATTAAAACAGAAGAAGGTCTAATTGATTATTTATCAGATGATATAAATGATGTTGCTGATATTCTTTATAAGTCCAACATAGAAAACTTGAGTATTATTCCTACCGGTAAACGACACCATTTAACTAATGAATTGTTAGCCAGTGATAATATGTCTAATTTAATGCATGAAATGGCTAACAGATATCAAGACCGGATCATTATAGTTGATACACCACCTTTACTTCATACGACAGAAGCTTCTATTCTAGCCAGGTTGGCAGGGCAAATCGTATTGGTTGTTGAAGAAGGTAAAACTCATCAACAAACGGTTAAAGATGCGCTGTCGTTATTAGATCCTTCAATGCATATCGGCCTAGTTCTGAATAAGAGTAAGTATAATCAAGATGGCAACTATTATGGGTATTACGGATAATGGCCCCCGTAACCTCTTGCAAAGCAGATGTGTTATTACTTTTTCACTTTTTTTCTTTGGTTCAGTAACGTGCCATGGAGCGCAGTGGACAATTACTCCATCAATTACTGTTGAAGATACTTATTCAGATAACATTAATTTATCAAGCAATAATGAGCAAAGTGATCAAGTACTTGAAATAGTCCCTGCAGTTAGAATTCAAGGGGAAGGGCGACGCTTACGACTTAATTTCGATTATAATGCACAAGGTTTACATTATTTCGAAAATACGAATGATGATGAAGTAAATCACCGCTTGCAGTCGGGATTAAGTAGTGAGCTTATAGAAAATCATTTATTTCTAGATGCTACAGCAAATATTTCACAACAATTAATTGATGAACGTAGAGGTGGTTCATCTGATAATATTAGTGGGTCAAATAACCTTTCTGATGTTTTCACCTATGAAATAAACCCCTATTGGAAGCAAAAGCTCAGCTCTGATGTAGAAACTGAGTTAGGGGTTCGCTATAACGAAGTGAATTATAGTGAAAATGACAATGGAAGTGATAGCAGTGGTCAGTCGCTTTATTGGTCGGCTAATAGTGCGCCTGGGGTGGGCCCCATTTTTTGGCGTTTTAATTATAACTATGATGAAGTGGATTATGACTCACAAAATGATACTGAGCGTCAGTCAGAGTCTATTTTAGTTGGCTATCAATGGACTCCGAAATTTAATACCTCGTTAACCGTTGGCTATGAAAGCCAAGATAATGATGCAGAAAACATTCGTAATGACACTGATGGTGCTTTTTGGATTGCGGGAATGGATTGGGCTCTAAGCCGGAAAACGTCTTTATCAGCCCAGTATGGTAAGCGATATTATGGGGATACTTATGGCTTTAACCTAAGTCATCAGCGAAAGCGCTCTACATTTACATTAAGTTATAGTGAACAGCAGCAAACAGTCAGGGATCAAATATTAGTAGGTAATTTCTTGGTTTGTCCAGAAGGGGGGGCGATTGGACCTGGTTGTAGTAGAGAGCAGCTTAGAGTAGGTGAAAATCCTGAAGCAGGTAAAGAGATTATTGCTCAACTGCCTGGTGGCACTACGAGCCAAGTAGATGATTATTTTATTAGTAAAGATACTACTTTAGGCTGGTATCATGTACGAAAACGTGATTCATTTAATGTAAATGCTTACCGTCAGGAAAGAGAATTCCAAACTCGTGACAATAATGAGCTGGTTCATGGTATAAATGTAGGTTGGAACCGCCGCTTAAGTCGAAAAGTGACTTCAAATATTAATTTAGGCTGGTCAACATCAGATTTTGATGACAACTCTGATAACAAAACTTGGTCAGCGTCATTTCAGTTGCAACGTCGGCTTAGTCGCGATATGAGTGGTGCTTTGGAATTTGCTTCGCAAAAGCGTACAAGTGATATAGAAACTAATGAATATACAGAAAATCGCATTAGTGTCAGTATAAGGAAAACTTTCTAGTAAATTGGTACACAGATGTACGAGACTTTTTATAACCTAACCAGTAAGCCTTTTCAGCTAAGCCCTGATCCACGATTTTTCTTTAATAGTCGTGGCCATAGTCGGGCAATGTCCTATTTACGCTATGGTCTTGGTCAGTGTGAAGGTTTTATTATTATTACGGGTGATATTGGTACTGGTAAAACAACCTTAATCCGTAATTTATTTGCTGAGCTTGACCAAACTCGTATTATTGCTGCCAATATTGTCACTACCCGGCTGGGTGCTGATGACTTAATTAAAATGATTACTTCTGCTTTTAATTTACCTTATGAAGGTATGAGTAAAACTGCTTTACTACGACAGTTTGAAGAATTTCTACGAGAATGTGATCGCCGAGGTAAGCGAGTGTTACTGGTGGTGGATGAGGTACAAAATCTACCGGCTGCTTCTGTTGAAGAATTACGGATGCTTTCCAACTTTCAAATTAATAATCAGCCTTTATTACAAAGCTTTTTACTGGGTCAACAGGAGTTTAGGCAGACAATTCAGTCTCAGGGAATGGAGCAATTAAGGCAGCGGGTAATTGCTTCTTGCCACTTAGGTGGGCTTGATGAAAGTGAAACCCGGGAATATATAATCCATCGAATGAAACATGTGGGTTGGGATAATGACCCGGTTATTCCAGAGCAAAGTTTTATTGACATTCATCAACTGACTGATGGAGTGCCTCGGCGAATCAATGTATTTTGTGACCGATTACTACTATTCGGCTATTTAGAAGAAACCCATGAGTTAACACCAGATGTTGTTAAAATGGTGGCAGAAGAAATGAAAGAAGAGGTTTCGTCGCCTTTTAACGCTGTAAAAAAAGTGCCAGCTTCAATGGAGCATGATATTGCTCAAGAGATGCAAAAATTGCAACAAATTGCTCAACAGGTGACAAGCCCTTCAGAACAGCCAGTAACTGGAGAGTATTCAGAAGGACTTGAAGTGGCTGATCCAAACAAAATTCAAAATATTCGCTACACAATTGAATCCTTGGAGATAGCTATTGCCAGTCGTCTTAATACCCTTAAACAGTTAGTTGATAGTATAGAAAAATAGAGATCCAATGACGGTAACAAAAACTTTAATCTGTGTGGTTGGAGCAAGACCAAACTTCATGAAAATTGCTCCAATTGTTAGGGTATTAAAAGCGAAAGCACCGAGCTTAAAGCTGGTACTTATTCATACTGGTCAGCATTATGACCAAACGATGAAAGCGCAATTTTTTGATCAGCTTGGGATTCCAGAGCCTGACAAAGACTTAGAAGTAGGAGCCGGCTCACTAGCGGTACAAACAGCAGAAATAATGAAACGCTTTGAGCCTGAGGCGGATCATTATAAGCCAGACGCAGTATTAGTGGTAGGGGATGTAA
Organism: Spartinivicinus ruber; assembly: GCF_011009015.1. Lineage (NCBI taxonomy): Bacteria > Pseudomonadati > Pseudomonadota > Gammaproteobacteria > Oceanospirillales > Zooshikellaceae > Spartinivicinus > Spartinivicinus ruber. The sequence goes on along the minus strand of NZ_CP048878.1, from coordinate 4,335,314 downwards.
ATTCTACAATTGCTTGTGCGCTGGTGTCTGCCCAGAAGAAAATTCGTGTTGTACATGTAGAGGCAGGTTTAAGAAGTCGCGACCGTACAATGCCAGAAGAAATCAATCGTGTTTTAACCGACCAGCTTTCTGATCGGCTTTATACAACAGAAAAACTGGCCGAAGATAATTTGGTGGCAGAAGGTATTACACGAGATAAAATCGTTTTTGCCGGTAACGTAATGATTGATACTTTGAAGTATAATCTTTCCCAAGCTAAACATCCTTCTGAGTTATTGGCAAACAATTATTCAGTAATTGAAAAAGCAGGTCAGTATGCTCTACTAACATTGCATCGTCCTTCTAATGTCGATAATCCTGAGATACTGCAAAAATTATTAGTTTTTATTAAAGAAGCTGCAGATAAAATTCCTGTTGTTTTTCCTATTCATCCACGTACACATAAAAATATTCAACGTTTTAAGTTAACATCTTTGCTTGAACATCCACAGATAGTTACACTGGCACCTGTTGGCTATCTTGAAATGTTAGGTTTAATGAGTAATTCGAAGTTGGTTTTAACTGACTCTGGTGGTGTCCAGGAAGAAACTACTGCACTCGGCATTCCATGCCTAACATTACGTGAAAATACCGAACGACCCATTACTGTGTCGGCAGGGACTAACACGATAGTAGGTTCTGATATTCCTTTAGTAAGAAAAGAGCTGGATCAAATTTTACAAACTGGTGGCAAAGCAGGTAGAGTCCCAGAATTATGGGACGGAAATGCTGCAGAGCGTATTGCTGAAGACCTGTTAGCTTGGCTTTAAAAGAATTTAGGTATTCGTTATGCAGTCGATTGTCAATGCAATGAGTGTTGATGTAGAAGATTACTTTCAGGTTTCAGCCTTTGAAAAGACTATTCAACGCTCTGATTGGGATAATCTACCTAAGCGAGTTGAACTAAATACCCAACGAATTCTAGAGTTGTTTGCCAAACATCAAATTAAAGCTACCTTTTTTACCTTAGGTTGGGTTGCAGAGCGATTTCCACAGCTCATTCGTACGATAATTGCTGAGGGACATGAGCTTGCAAACCATGGCTATGGGCATTTACGGGCAACTAGTCAAACACCTGCAGAGTTTAGAGAAGATATCTGTAAGGCCAAGCAGTTATTGGAAGATATAAGCGGCAAAGCAGTTGTAGGCTACCGAGCGCCAAGCTACTCCATCAGTAAAGATAATTTATGGGTGCATGATGCATTACTAGAGACAGGGCACCAATACAGTTCCAGTATTTATCCTATTCACCATGATCTTTACGGTATTCCGGATGCCCCTCGTTTTAAATATCAATGTGACAATGGGTTATGGGAAATTCCTATTACAACTGTAAAAGTGAGTCAGAAAAATTTACCTTTTGGTGGTGGTGGGTATTTTCGCCTATATCCGTATTGGTTGTCCCGTTGGGGTATAAAGCAATTAAATAACAAAGAAGGGCAGTCGGCAGTTTTTTATTTTCACCCTTGGGAAATAGATGCTGAACAGCCTAAACAGAATAATATTAGCTTTAAAACTAAATTTCGCCATTACCTTTGTTTAAGTCGAATGGAATTGAGACTGACTAATTTATTAAAGGACTTTAAGTGGGATACGATGCAAAACGTGTTTTTACCTCAGTTAGCTACGGGTAATAATCGTGAATGATTTGGTGATTGAAGAACTTTCAAACGAAAGCGATATAGCTGCATGGAATGCTTATGTCGAGCAATCAGCACAAGCAACTTTTTTTCATCGGGCTGAGTGGCGAGATGTTATAAAACAGTCATTTGGTCATAACAGTTATTATTTACAAGCTAAACAAAGTGGTCAAATTGTGGGGGTTTTACCTTTGGGCCATGTTGCTAGTTGGCTATTTGGTAATGCATTAATTTCAGTGCCTTTTTGTGTTTATGGTGGTGTAGTAGCTGATAATTCGGCGATTCAGCGAGCACTGCTTGATAAAGCGGTCGAGCTTGCTAAACAATTACAAGTAGATTACCTGGAGTTAAGAAACCAACAGGCTATTACTATAGAAGGCTGGCAAGAAAAGTCGCTCTATGTAACTTTTTGCAAAACCATTAGTGATAATGATGAAGAAAATTTAAAGGCTATTCCACGAAAACAACGAGCGATGGTAAGAAAAGGGATTAAGTCTGAATTAACAACAACAGTTGAACACTCTGTTGAAAATTTTTTTCAGGCATATTCAACTAGTGTTAGAAATTTGGGAACACCTGTATTTCCTAAAAAATACTTTAAAGTGCTACTAGAAGCTTTTACTAATGATGCTGATGTAGTCACTATCAATGATAAACATGGTAATTTAGTGGCAAGTGTTCTCAGTTTTTATTTTAAAAATCAGGTTTTGCCTTACTATGGGGGCGGCACTGACTTAGCCAGACAAGTGGCAGGTAATGATTATATGTATTGGCAGCTGATGTGCCATGCAGTTGAAAAAGGCAAGCATGTTTTTGACTTTGGACGCAGTAAACAGGATACAGGGGCTTACAGTTTTAAGAAAAATTGGGGTTTTAGTGCAGAGCCTTTGAGTTATCAATATTACCTAGTAAAAGCAAAAGCATTGCCTAACGTCAGTCCAACTAACCCTAAATACCAGCTATTTATCAAGCTATGGCAAAAATTGCCGCTTGCTGTTAGTCAATTACTTGGGCCAATGATTGCTAAGAATTTGGGGTAAGTGATGACAGCAGTTTTATATTTAGCACACCGGCTTCCCTATCCACCAAATAAAGGCGATAAAATTCGCTCATATCATTTATTGAAGCACTTAGCTTCACAATACCAAGTATTTCTCGGTACTTTTATTGATGACCCACATGATTGGCAATATGTAGAACAGATTAAACCATTGTGCACTGAGCTTTTTATCAGACCTATCAATCCACTTTTAGCTAAATGCAAAGCTTTAACCGGACTAATCACTGGTCAGCCATTAACATTGCCTTATTATACTGATAATAAAATGAAACACTGGGTCAAAACTGTAATGGCTAACCAAGGGATTAATAATGTGCTGGTGTTTTCGTCAGCAATGGGACAATTTGTTGACTTGGATAGCCCTGCTGCGGTGAATAAGGTAGTTGACTTTGTTGATGTAGATTCTGATAAGTGGCGTCAGTATAGTGATAAAAAATCTGGGTTATCTGCCTGGGTATATCGTCGTGAAGCAGAACAGCTACAAGCTTATGAAAAAAAACTGGCAAGCTCAGCTACTGCATCTTTGTTTGTTTCTGAAGAAGAAGCCAATTTATTTAAACAATTAGCCGCTAACCAAACCGAACAAATTTATGCGATGCGTAATGGGGTAGACCTCAATTATTTTAATCCTCAAGCAGACTTTAATTCAACCGAACATCTGTCTGGTTCAGCTCGTATTGTATTTACAGGAGCGATGGACTATTGGGCCAATGTTGAGGCGGTCAGCTGGTTTGCTAAAGAAGTATTGCCTCTACTAACTCAAGTTCAACCTGATGTGCACTTTTATATTGTTGGAGGCAACCCTACCAGTGAAGTACAACAGTTAGCATCTCCCCATGTGACTGTCACTGGCCGAGTAGAAGATGTACGCCCTTATATTGCTGCTGCTGACTTGGTGGTGGCACCACTACGGATTGCCAGAGGGATTCAAAATAAAGTGCTAGAAGCAATGGCTATGGCGAAATGGGTGGTAGGGACAGAACAGGCGATGGAAGGCATTAACCCACCTGATGAAATTGCAGATACATTGCCTGCAACTCCTCAATTGATGGCTGAGACCATCCTAGCCCGACTTAACTCAACAGAAAGGCAAACTAGCCATCAGGCTGCTCGCCAATGGGTTGCTCAGCGCTTTAGCTGGGAGTCTAGCCTACAACAGCTAAACCAATGGTTTGGTTCACCCTAGGGAAAGATAATGCAAGTTTCGGTTATGACAACACCAACAGATAGTAAACGGCCATTATATTGGCTAGCAGTAGCTTTATTGGTTTGGCTGGTTGCTTATTTTCCTACCCTGCATGCTATGGTGACAGTTTGGTTAAACTCGGCAACCTATGCGCACGGTTTGTTAATAGTACCCATGTCGTTATTTCTTTTATGGCAAAAAAGAAATCAACTGAATTGGCAACAGATACAACCGAGTTGGCTACCACTATTTCCTTTATTAATGCTCTCGGTCATATGGTTTATCGCTAATGTATCAGGCATTAATGTTATTCAGCAATTAGCTGTTGTATTAATGATTCCTTTATTGGTTTGGGCTTGCTTAGGAACAACAATAACACGCCAAATAGTGTTTCCTTTGGGGTACTTATTATTTGCAGTGCCAATGGGGTCTGGGATTGTTCCCTATTTACAAGAAATTACTGCTTGGTTCTGTGTGTGGGGATTAAAGCTGGTTGGTATTCCGGTATTTTGGGAAGGCTTGTATATTACTATTCCTTCAGGTGAGTTTTTGGTTGCAGAAGCTTGTAGTGGGATTCGTTATTTAATCGCCTCCATGGCGTTAGGCACTTTTTATGCCTACATCAGTTATACCAGCTTGAAGAAACGCCTGGCAGTATTTGCACTTAGTATCATTATTCCAGTAATTGCCAATGGCATTCGGGCTTTTGGTATCATTTTAATTGCTTATTACTCTAACATGGAATATGCCACAGGCGCTGATCATTTACTGTATGGTTGGGTTTTCTTCGGTATTGTTATGATGTTGTTATTTTGGTTGGGCTCTAAATTTGCTGATGATATGAGTAACCTGACAAAGCCTGATCAGCAAGCCGCAAGCAATGAAAATGTTGTGACAAAACCATTAACTATTTTAACCGTGTTAGTCGCTGTAGTCTTACTGCCTTTATGGGCTGCATTTAAGCCAATACCAGCCGCTCAACCAGTGTCATTAAAGGTTGATAATCCTGCTAACTGGCTATCAGCACCCTTTAGTTCAGAATGGACGCCAACTTTTAGTGCTCAACAGCAGCTAAAACAAGCTTGGCGAGAGGGTAAACACCAATTAGAACTGTTTATTGCCCATTATCCAAAAGAGCAGGAAAACATCGAGCTAGTTAGTTTTGCCAATAAAGTATTTAATGAAGATTCATGGAAATTACTTAATAGTCACGCCAGGCAATTGCAGGTTGGCGAAACAACTATTTTTCTCAAAGAGTATCAGCTGGAATCACATTTCCAACAACGTTTGGTGTGGAGCTGGTATTTTGTTAATAACACTACTCAAAGTGATCAGTATCGGGCTAAGTTCCAACAGACTTTAGCTAAGGTGTTAAATCGTCCTGCAGGAGGTAGCTTTATTGCTTTATCTGCTCAATTCGAGTTTAAACCAGAAGAAGCTAGGGCGTTTTTATTGAAGTTTTTACAAGAAGCTTATCCATCAATAGTTGCGGCTGTTACGCCAAATCAGTGATTTTGAAAATAGTTTAAATAAGTATGACAAATCAGTCGTATCAGCAGCCTCCGTTAATTGCTCACTTAATCTATAAGCTGGATGTTGGTGGGTTGGAAAATGGGCTAGTGAATCTTATCAATCACATGCCTGAAGATGGCTTTCGTCATGTCATTATTTGTCTTACTGACTTTACTGATTTTGCCACACGAATTTCTCGGCAAGATGTGGAAATTGTTTCTTTGCATAAACAGCCTGGCCAGGATTGGCGATGGTTCGTTCGTTTATATCAAGTATTAAGGCAGTTGCGCCCACAGATATTTCATACCCGTAATCTTGCTACCGTAGAAGGCCACTGGGTAGCCTGGTTAGCAAGAGTGCCTGTGAGAATTCATGGAGAGCATGGTTGGGATATGAATGATTTGGGTGGCATTAATAAAAAATATCAGTGGATAAGAAGATTAATCCGTCCTTTTGTTAAATTTTTTATTGCACTTTCTGAAGAAAGTAAAAACTATTTAATTGATAAAATAAAAGTTAAACCAGCAAATGTTGCGTTATTGTGTAATGGTGTTGATACTGATCGGTTTAGTCCCGGTTGCAATAGAAAAAGTTACCCTGAGCCTTTTCAAACTCCCAATACTTTTATTATTGGCTCGGTAGGGCGATTAACTCCAGTAAAAAACCAATTGTGCTTACTACCTGTATTAGCAGAACTGATTAAAAAGAATAGTCAATTCCAGATTAAACTGGTTATTGTTGGAGATGGTCCAGAATATGCCGCACTGAAACAACAGGCACAATTATTGGGAATATCTGATCAGTTATGGATTACTGGTGCGAGACAAGATGTACCACAGTTGTTGAGTGGCTTTAACGTGTTCGTATTACCTTCATTAGCTGAGGGGATTTCTAATACTGTTTTGGAGGCAATGGCTGCAGGCAAACCGGTGATTGCAACCAATGTTGGTGGTAATGTCGAGTTGGTTGCCAACCAACAAACAGGCATCTTGGTTAACCCGAGAGATCAGCAACAATTACAGGCTGCATTACAATGTTATCTTGATGACCCTGCATTATGCTGTCGTCATGGAAATGCAGCTAGACAGCTAGTGGTGGAAAAATTTAGCTTGACTGTAATGGTGCAGCGGTATTTAGAAATATATCAGCAGTTAACTGTTTTGTAACAGGTGATGTAGCTATGTGTGGGATTGCAGGAATTTTTAATGTTAAGGAGCCAGCGGCTGTTATTAATGAGGCCTTGCTCCATCAGATGAATGAAACTCAGTTTCATCGTGGGCCTGATGAAGGGGGCATTCATATAGAACCAGGTATTGGGCTTGCTCACCGGCGGTTATCCATTATCGATATTTCAACAGGGCAACAGCCGTTATTCAGTGAAGATGGTAATGTCGCGATTGTATTTAATGGCGAGATTTATAATTTTCAGGCATTGCGTGAGGAACTGATTACCAAGGGATACCACTTTAAAACTCACTCAGATACTGAAACGATAGTTTATGCTTGGATGGCCTGGGGGCCTGATTGTGTTAAGCATTTGCGAGGGATGTTTGCGTTTGCTATTTGGGATCGTCGACAACAGAGTTTATTTTTAGCTCGTGATCGACTAGGGATTAAACCATTATTTTATAGCACCTTAGCTAATGGCGAATTGATTTTTGGCTCTGAGCTAAAGGTATTACTTGCTCATGCAAAGTTACCTCGTACTATATATACGCCTGCTATTGAGGATTACTTTACATTTGGTTATGTACCAGAGCCTTCAACCATTTTTGAAGGGGTTTATAAATTACCACCAGGACATACTTTATTAATTAGTCGTGATAAGCCAAACGCGACACCTGTCCAGTATTGGGATGTATCATTTGACCCATCAGCTATTGTGCTGCCGGATGATGTTAATGAGCAACTCATAACCCAGTTAAAGGAAGCTGTTGGGGTTAGGATGGTGGCAGAAGTTCCACTAGGTGCCTTTTTGTCAGGAGGGGTAGACTCTAGCGCGGTGGTTGCCATGATGGCAGAGCTTCAGTCAGATCCTGTTCATACTTGCTCAATTGCTTTTAATGAAGCTGATTACGACGAATCAACATTTGCAAAAGAAGTGGCCAATCGCTATAAAACAGATCACTTTGAAAAAACATTAGCCGTTGATGACTTTGAGTTACTTGATTTATTAGCCACTTTATATGATGAGCCTTATGCTGATAGCTCGGCAATGCCAACTTATCGGGTTTGTCAATTAGCCAAGGAAAAAGTAACGGTGGTCCTTTCGGGAGATGGGGGGGATGAAGTATTTGCTGGCTATCGCCGTTATCGCTGGCATATGAATGAAGAAAAAGTAAGAAGCCGCTTTCCTTTAGGCTTTCGCAAACACATATTTGGCTTACTAGGTGAGCTTTACCCTAAGGCTGACTGGGCTCCTCGAGTGTTAAGGGCAAAAACCACTTTCCAATCGTTAGCGCGGACCCCACTAGAAGCTTATTTGCATTCTGTTTCCCTGCTCAACCACCAACAGCGTAAAGAGTTATACAGCAGTAATCTAAAGCGGGAACTACAAGGTTATCATTCACTTGAGGTATTTCAACGGCACGCAGCTAACTGTCAAACCGATGACATGTTGTCGTTAATCCAATATCTGGATATGAAAACCTATTTAGTAGGAGATATTTTAACGAAAGTGGATAGGGCGAGTATGGCTCATTCGTTAGAAGTGAGAGTGCCGCTTCTCGATCATAAATTAATTGAGTGGTCTAGCCGTCTTCCGTCTTCTGTTAAATTGAAGGGGCAAGAAGGCAAATATATTTTGAAAAAATCGTTAGAGCCATATTTATCGGATAATATTTTGTATCGAGATAAAAAAGGCTTTGCAGTACCTTTAACGAAATGGTTTAGAGGACCTCTGAAAGATAAGCTTAAAAATGCCTTACTCAGTGAGCGAATGCTAGATAGTGGTTATTTTGACGCAGATTATTTAACTCGTTTAGTGAGTCAACATCAAAGTGGCTTGCGTGATCACAGTGCAGCACTCTGGTCGCTGTTAATGTTTGAAGCTTTTTTAAGGCAAGTAGTCGATGAGTCCAGCACTGTGGCTCGGGTGGCATAATGATGCGTGTGTTACATGTTCTTGATCATTCAATCCCCTTACACAGTGGTTATACTTTTCGGACCCGCTCTATTTTGCTCCATCAGCGGCAGTTAGGATGGGAGACCTTTCATTTAACTAGTCCTAAGCAAGGTGCAGTACCACGATTGAAGGAGACAGTTGACGGGTTAGATTTTTATCGCACTCCGCCACTACCTGGTTGGTTGAATAAAATGCCAGTGGCTAACCAGCTAGCCATTATTCCTACACTGGCAAAGCGTATTCAGCAAGTTGCTATGGAAGTAAAGCCTGACTTAATACATGCCCATTCCCCAGCATTAAATGGAGCAGCAGCTTGGTTGGCAGGTAAAAAGTTAAATATTCCTATAGTCTATGAAGTAAGAGCTTTTTGGGAAGATGCTGCTGTTGATCATGGTACTTCTGTGGAAGGTGGTTTGAGGTATCAATTAACCCGAGCATTAGAAACTTTCGTATTAAAACGGGTGCAGGGGCTAACCACCATTTGTGAAGGATTGAAAACGGAAATGGCTGGACGAAGCCAAAATTTAGTACCGGTGACAGTCATTCCCAATGCTGTTGATACGGAAAGGTTTCAGCCATTACTTGAGAAACAGCAAGCAATTGTCACTAAACATCAGTTGCAGGATAAGTTGGTATTAGGTTTTATCGGGTCTTTTTACGCTTATGAGGGGCTCGATACTTTGATTAATGCTATGCCAGAACTGGCTTCAGCAATCCCCAATAGTTGTTTATTGTTAGTCGGAGGGGGCCCCGAGGAAGCTAAGTTAAAGGCAATGGTGGCCAATAACCCAGTAAAAGATAAAATAATCATGGTTGGCCGAGTACCTCATGATCAGGTACAAGACTATTACAGTGTAGTGGATCTATTTGTTTATCCACGAAAGTCTATGCGTTTAACTGAGCTAGTCACGCCCTTGAAGCCGCTTGAAGCAATGGCTCAACATAAGTTGGTGGTAGCATCTGATGTAGGGGGGCATCGGGAGTTAATTCAGCATGGCCATAATGGTTTGCTGTTTAAAAAAGGTGATGTGAGTGATCTAGTGGCAAAAGTGAAAGCCATTCAGGCTAACCGAGAACAATGGCAACAAATATTACAAAATGGACGGCGCTATGTGGAAACAGAGCGCACCTGGGAGCGCAGTGTGAGTTATTATCAGGGTGTTTATCAGCAAGCGTTGGCACATATGAGCTAATAACAACCACTTACATTGTTTCCCTATACTTATGATTTTGCAGCACCCGGTTTTATGAACATACTGGTATTTACGGCCCTTTACCCGAATGAACTACAACATCGTCATGGGGTTTTTGTCGAAAACCGCACTCGGCAGTATGTGATGAATACAGGTAATCAAGTAACCGTAGTGGCACCGGTGCCTTGGTTTCCACTTTCTCATTCTTGTTTTGGTCAATACGCTATTTATAACAAAATTCCTGACGAAGAAATCCGTTACGGCGTTAAGGTTTATCACCCACGCTATGTCAATATTCCTAAAATAGGCATGAATATTCAGCCTAACTTAATGTTTACGTCAATGAAACGCTTTATAAAGCAGTTGATGGCGAGTGGGCTACAGTTTGATGTTATTGATGCCCATTATTTTTACCCGGATGGAGTAGTGGCTGCTTGGTTAGGAAAGTACTTTAATAAACCTGTCGTTATTTCTGCCCGTGGTCAGGATATTAGTTATATTCCACAATATGAAAAGCCGCGGAAGCTAATACAGCAGGCGGCGAAACAAGCGAGCTACTTAATTGCTGTGTGTGACGCGTTAAAACAACAAATGTTATCACTAGCCATTGATACCCCGATTGATGTGCTGTTGAATGGGGTAGATTTGCAGTTATTTCAGCAACTGGAAAACCGCCAGCAGATTCGCCAGCAGTTAGGGCTAAATCAATTTACATTGATTTCTGTGGGGAATATGATTGAGTTAAAGGGACATCATCTAGTAATAGAAGCATTAACAAAACTGCCTGACGTGCAGCTGATATTGATTGGCGAAGGGCCTGAAAAAGTAAAATATCAGAAGCTTGCCAATAGGTTAGGAGTATCTGAACGGATAACGTTTTTGGGGAATTTACAGCAAAAGCAGCTGGTAGATTACTATAATGCGGCTGATGTATTAACACTGATTTCACGACGAGAAGGGTGCCCTAATGTATTATTAGAGTCTATGGCTTGCGGTAACCCGGTAATTGCTAATAATGTGGGGGGAGTGAGTGAATTAGTTAAGAGTCCTGTAGCTGGTACTTTATTAAAAGAGCGTTCAGTTGCTGCTATTGTTGGAGCTGTTCAAGCACAGCAGCACTCCCCTGTAATAAGAGCATCAGTGCGAGCATATGCGGAACAATTTAGCTGGTCCCAAGTCAGTGCTGCACAACAGGCTATTTTTGAGCAAGTGGTTAATGGGTACTAGATAATTACCTATTACTGGCCACTTCATGACCTAGTGCCCGGCGATTCCATTTCACATGGCCAATACTATGGTTAGCTAATTTTTTTATTTTCCTTGCTAACTCTCCAACTCCATATAATTCAGCCTCAAACTGTATTGCTGCTAAATTCTCTCCATCTAATATTCGGTCAAGTGCCAATAATTGACTACGTCCATTAACAAAACCGGGTTTACAAGTAGTAGCACTGGCAATACCGGCTTGTTGTAACCAGCTCCAGTGTTGTCTGTCCCATTCTCCACTGGGGTAGCAAAAGTGGTTTAAATGACCTGCGTTAAGTTTGGTTAGTGATTCCCTGTTATCATTAATTTCTCTAATAGTTCCCTCTTTAGAAAGAGGGAGGCGGTGGCGATGAGTGTGTAACTGTAAGTCAATTAATCCATTTAAGGTATTCGTAAGTTGGTTATCGGTCATTAATGTAAATAACTTTTCATCTCGAATGCTTTGGTAATTTTCATCTAACATAAACCCAATAGCTTCAGCTAATGTTTCTCTAAATTCATTATGTTCTGATTGATTACCGAGTTTAATAAGTTGATGCATTAACTCTCGAGGGTGAGTGCTAAGGTTAATGGTATTATCGGAAAGTAGCGTTTTGATGTTAGTTAAATTAAAAGATGAGCGTTTACTTCGCCAAAACATATATTGCACAGCCAGCTCAAACACTGGCGTTTGTTTTGTTTGAAAATAGCTGGTGACATAAACTGTAGCTGGTAAATTAAAGGTTTTTAACACCGGGTAAGCAAGTTGGTAAACACTTTGAAAGCCGTCGTCAATGGTAATAACGGCATTTAACCCTTTGAGTTGATTGTTTTGTAACAGGTTAATGGCATCATCAAGGGGTAAAACGCGATAACCGGCTGATAATAGTAGCTCCAGTCGTTTACGAAAAGTGGTTTGTTTTTGGAAAAGCGCAGGACGAAACAGGCATTCATCTCTTAGCTCAAATGCATGGTAACATAAAATTAATAATTTATTTTTGGCAAATGGCTTAGTGAGCTGAAATGCTCCTAAACGCTTCAATGTATGTAAATAATGTAACTTATTCATCTTCGTCAGCTAGCCAATGTTAAATAGTCTGGCAGTTGTTGGGATTTAGTTTCATTATTGAAATGATGCTGGTAGTGCAATGAGCCAACATATTCGAAATTATTTTTTTCAATTACATGTCGAGAGGTAGTGTTATCTGCCCTTACCACAGTAAAAACTTGTTTTGCTCCGTACAGAGTAAAAGCGTCATGAATCTGTTGTTGTATACAGGCCTGATGTAGTGCTTGACTATTTGCGGTTGGGATAGTGCAAATATCATATAAAACGGCGCTATTTTCAGGTAGGTGGATACCTTGTTTAACCTCACTAAAATAAGCTTGCCTAGTATTAGGAATTAACCAACCATTAGCTAGTAGCTTATGGTTATCAGTGTAACTATAGGGAATATCCCCATTAGCTAGTCGCTTGCGACACTCAGTTAGAAATTGTTGACGGTCTTGACTAGTAAGATCGGAGTAAAACTCAGTTAGGTCTGTTAAGTTAAATGTATTAAAAGTAAAGTGGCTGTTTGGATCATCACTAATATTGGGCTGGCTTTTAAGTCGGTAAATTTTTAGCTCAATGTCGCAGTAATATTGCTCAATTACAGTTTTTAGTGCTTTGCTTGATGTGAATTTATGGGGGAGAGAAAGAAGACTATGATAACGCTCAGGCGTAAATCCCATGTGTCCACCAGAACGTCTAATAGTAGCAGAGGTTTGCTGCATTTTTTCGTATCGTTGCTTGTGTTTTATATTGCTAAAATAAATAAGCTCAATTAGGCTCTCTTGCTCATTGCTATGTTGCTCAATTAGTGGGTTTTCACATAACGTGACATCCAGATAGTCATAACCTTCTTCTTTTAATAGCTCAACTAGCTTGAACAGGTGAATTTTCTCTGGTGAGTAAACATGATATTGGGGGGCGCAGCAGAAAAGTCCTAAGTGGACAGTACTTTTGTTGATAAAACCTAAGTGTACAGATACTAATTTTTTATCTAACCAAATTCCTGTAATATGGAGTTGGTTAGTCATCTCTAGACAAAGCGTTGTATAGAACTTGAGTTTGGCAGGGTCTTCAGAGAAAGGAAGCTTGTTATTTTTGATCCCCTGCTGAAAATCATAAACAGGAATCAGTTGTTTTAGTAAGTCAATTTGCGCTTCAGCTGTTTTGATTCGAGTAAAGTTTAATTCATCTATTTTCTCTAGTTGATTAATTGGCTTTTTATTACCATTAGTTGATTGCAATTGACTAATATTAATTTTATCTAAATTAAAGAGCCTACCTTGGTAATTGTTAACTGTTAAATGCTCGTTGAGGCCTGTATCTTTTTCTAATGTCTGTGTAAGTAACACTGTAGGTAGGTATTTTAATGTTAACTGGCCATCGGGAAATACCTGCTGTATATCTGTTACTAACGCAGAGAAGAAATCAAACTGTTTCTCTGGAACTGTTAACCAGGCTTGATAGGTGGTTTGATGATTACCCACTGCAGTAATCTGGTTGCCCCTAATACAAAGGGGAAGACAAGCAACGAGTTGATTGTTGTTATATCCCAGTGAAAAAGCCAGGTCATAATTATGGTGATAAGAGTGCCACCAGCTATTAACATAAGTAGGGGTTTGATACGGAAAGGCAACTGGTGACTGATTATATAACTGTTGCCACTGATGAATAAACTGCTCGTTTGTCAGCAGTTGCTCTGCAGCGAGTCCCGTAACGAGAGAGGTATCCATAGTTTTATTCAGTGCCTGATTTTATTTTTAAGTACACTAATCTTTTAATTTGGTGATGTGCTTCATCGGTTACATGTATTGATTCTACTGACTAAATGCGACAAACCAAAATGACGAGTTACAGTATACTGTGCTCTTAATTAAAACTATAGTGTTCAGCCTCATTAAGTTTTAGCTAAAATTCTCTTAAAATAAGTAATTGCATACATTGACTTTATTAAGAAATATGAAGAATAGCTTGTTTAAAAGAGTCATGTTTTTTTAAATAGGTTTCAGGTATAAAATGATAGTTGTGTAACAAAAAGCATTTTACTTATTAGTTGTCGCTAACTTGCAAAGTATTGTTAATGGATGAATTTAACATGGCTTTCTAAACTATGAATAGTTAGCAAGCCATTTTAAAGGCTATTAGGAGTAAACAAGCGTAATGTCAGCTTGTTTGCCATGAAAGCTAAAGATATTACCCTATGCGTGACCTACTGGTTTCAGTCATCATATTTGCTGCAATTCCCTATATTCTCATGAATCCCCATGTGGGTATTTATTTTTCCGCATGGATTGGCTATATGAATCCACACCGATTAGGCTGGGGATTCGCTTACAACTTTCCATTTGCGTTTATTGTAGCGATTGTGACCATCCTTGCCTTCTTATTTTCTAAAGAAAATAAGAAGTTGCCAGTTACACCTGTGACAGTCGTATTAATTGTTTTTATTGTTTGGATAGGAGTGAGCACGGTACTTGCTGTATATCCTGAGAATGCCTGGCAAAGCTATATTGATGTCCTCAAAATTCAGCTGTTGGTTTGCCTTTCGATGATTTTGATTCAAAGCAAAGAGAGAATTCATACCTTGGTGTGGGTTATTGCATTATCTATTGGTTTTTTTGGGATAAAAGGAGGCTTTTTTTCTTTGGTTACTGGTATGCAATATCGGGTATGGGGACCACCAGGATCAGTGATTACTGGTAATAATGAATTAGGTATTGCCTTGTTAATGGTTATTCCCTTATTTGTTTATCTTTTTTCAACAAGCAGCCAAAAATGGGTAAAACGACTGACGTTAGCGGCAATATTTCTTTGTGCATTGTCAGTCATCAGCACTTTTTCCAGAGGTGCTTTTTTAGCCTCTTTATGTATGTTTGGTTTCTTATGGACAAAAAGTAAATATAAGCTGCCAATAGCCCTCGTTGGAATTATTGGTCTATTGGTTCTAGTGCCCTTTTTGCCTGGGCACTGGGTTGACCGAATGGGGTCAATTCCTGTGGTAGGGAAATATATTACTCAGTCAGAAACGGGGCCAGAAATAGATGAGTCAGGCAAGGGCCGGCTAAGCGCATGGCTGATGGCTTATAATATTGCTAAAGCGCGAATCACCGGGGGTGGTTTTCATTGTTGGACGCCAGAAAATTTTGCCCTCTATTCAGACCCTAAGAGAGTATTTGATGCCCATAGTATTTATTTTGAAGTGTTAGGCGAACAAGGATTTCCCGGGTTATTTTTGTTCTTGCTGGTGTTTTTGTTAGCCTGGCGAACGGGAAGTTGGATCATTCGTCACACTACTGATCAAACAAACATGCTATGGGCGAATCAGTTGGCTAAAATGATTCAAGTAAGTCTTGTGGCTTATGCAACGGGTGGAGCATTTTTAGGTTTAGGCTATTTTGATTTGCCCTATCATTTGGTTTGCCTGTTAGTTGTAACTCAACTTTGGGTTAGGCAGGAATTAGCGAGGCCAGTTGAAGTGAGTCAGACATCAATAGCAAAGCTGTCAACGGAACCACCAATATCAACACAAAAATGGCCTTGGGAAAAGTAGTTACATGAAGTTGAAATCGTCACCAGTCGTACGCCGTTCCCTTCAATGGGTTGCACAGGGACTAAGCCAATTTGCCAACCAGAAGCGGCTGGCGATTTTGATTTATCATCGTGTGTTAGCGGAACCTTCGGAGCGAGGGACGGGCATGCTTGATGCCAGCACATTTCGTTGGCAAATGAATTTAATTAACGAACATTTCAATGTGCTGCCCCTCAGTGAAGCGATTGAGTTGCTTCAGCATAATAGCCTGCCACCTAGAGCTATTGCTGTCACCTTTGATGATGGTTACGCTGATAATGCTACAGTAGCGCTACCTATTTTGCAGGAATTACAAATCCCAGCCACTTTCTTTGTCGCCAGTGGTTTTCTTGATGGTGGCTGCATGTGGAATGACCAAGTTTCTGAGGCTATTTATCGTACCGAGCAAACGGATATATCATTGACTGACTTAAGGCTACAAAGGTTATCTTTAAATACCATGGGTGACAGGCGTCAGGCTGCTCGCTACTTAGTAAAGCAACTGAAACATCGCCCCTTTGAGCAGCGTCAACAGCTGGTGGCAGAAATTGTTAAACGATCTAACGTAGTGCCGCCCAAAGATCTGATGATGACTTCTAGCCAAGTCAAGCAATTGCATCAAGCGGGAATGGAGGTAGGAGCACATACTTGCCATCACCCGATTCTCCAGCAAATTAATAAAGATCAGGCAGAGCAAGAAATTGCAGATAGTAAGCGACAATTAGAGGCTATTATTGGCGCACCAGTCAATTTGTTTGCTTATCCTAATGGTAAGCCCAAGCAGGATTACGGTATTGAGCATGTGAAAATGATGCGTCGGCTTGGGTTTAAGGCAGCAGTAACCACGGCTTGGGGAGTCGCCACTGCCAACAGTGATATTTACCAGTTACCTCGTTTTATGCCATGGGATAGGCAACCTGATAAGTTTATGGCTAGGTTAGTGTTGCAATATCGCAAAACTCATCCAGAACTGGCTGCTTAGGAATGTACACATTCCTTAGCCCATATGAGTTTTTAGCCAGCTGCCTAAGGTCATCAATAACCAAATTAACTCACCATAGTAAGCACTGTGGCCTTGCTGGTGCATAGCTTTGGCATTAGCTAAAAAGTCCGGGTTAAAGTAGGGCTGGTCAGACAGATAGTCGATGGCCTCATAAGCCATTTGTTGTAATGGCTGATGGTCTTTGGTCCAAACGCCAAAAGGTAGACCAAAACCATGTTTGGACTTATTAATAATCTCATCTGGTAAGAAGCCTTTAATCGCTTGCTTATAAATACCCCGTAACTGAGTGAGATTAACTTTAAGGTTGGAAGGAATGGTGCAAGATAAATCTACCATCTCGTCGTCTAACATAGGATAACGCACATCTACGCCAGCCAGATAACACATGCGATTGACTTTGGGCAAGTCATTGTCTGCTAGGGTTCGTTTCCAGTCTAAAAACAGCATACGATTGATGTAGTCAGCTTGTTTTGGCTGATGATAGGTAGCTTGGATTTCTCGTAAAGGCAGCTGAGTATCAACATTTTGCAAAAAAGCTGAATTAAAAATTTCAGCTGGTTGGTGGCGATGAAGAAAATTATAAGTCTCTAAACGGTCTGGTAGTGGGATATTGGCTTGATCAATATAACTGTGTGCCTTACCGCCGAGGGGTAATTTATTAAACCAGGGGTGGCGAACGACTGGTTCGAGTGCTCGCTGGCGAAGTAAACCTGGGATATGTTGATACAGTTCAAAAATGATTTGCTTTTGATAGCGAGTATTACCGGCAAACAATTCGTCGCCACCATCACCTGCCAGCATTAGGTTTACTCCATGCTGCTTAGCTAATTTCGCACAAAAATAGGCAGGTAATGCAGAAGAGTTACCAAATGGCTCATCAAACCCTGTTATCACTTGTTGATAATGACTAAGAATATCTTCTGGCTGGATAAAGTATTCGTGTTGCTCTGTATTAAAGTGCTTGGCAGCTAGCCGGGCATATTCAATTTCATTATATTTTTCTACGGGAAAACCAATGGAAAAGGTTTTTGCTGGTTTATCGCTGAGTTGACTCAGTAATCCTGATACGGTTGAGCTATCCAAGCCACCACTTAAAAAGCTACCTACATTACCCTGCTGACTGGCACGAGAAACAGCATTTTTTAGGGTGCTAAGAATTAACTCAGCCTGTTCGTTATCCGTCAGCTGACTTCTTGATGCAAAAAGTGGAGACCAATAATAGTCTGTACTGAGTTGTCCTGATTGATAACAAATATATTGCGCTGGTTCTAGTTTATATATGTTGTCGTAGACTGTGCCCGGGCTGGGAATCATATGAAAGTAAAGATAGTTATATATTGCCTGGTCACATAGTGACGTGCTGCTGTCTGGATGGTTTTTGACAATGGAAGCAAAGCTGCCAAAAAAGAGCTGGTTATTATGTAATTGATAATAAACCGGCTGGGTAGCCATTCGGTCAGTGGCCAACATAAAAGCATCCTGCTGATGGTCATATAAAAACAGGCTGAACTGGCCATGTAAACTGGTTAAGCAGTTGGTACCAAGTGCTTGATAAGCAGCTATCGCGGCAATTGCTGGATTTTGCTTGCTGCTGATATGGCTGTAGGGTGCTTCTACCCACTGAGGATAACCACTGATTAACACAGTAATACCCTCTTGTTGGGCTAAGTGACTGGTGTTATCAGCCGTTTTAATGAGGGCTAGTTTAGCGTTAACAAAGGTCTCCAGGGGGTGGTGCTCGGGGCGAGGTAGTAGGGTTTTCAAGGTTTCTACAGCACTACCTTCATTAAGTGGATCAGGGGTTAGCCAACCACCAAATGGAATCATGGGACATCCTTTAAAACAAGCAATAAAAGTATCAATTTATAAAGCAAACAAACCCATTTGATACCCAAGTTAGCCAGCACTTGGGGTTGAGGTGCTTACCAAACACCGGCAGCATTCAATTTTTGCTTAAGTCCTGCCAAGGGGTAGCCTTGTTGGTAAGCTTTTTGTGCATGGTTTTTTGCTTCTTGTAGTTTCTTCATGTCAATGTAAAGCAAGCCCAGATTATAATGAAGCTCAGCAAAATTAGGAGAGAGGCGTAGGGCATTTTGGTATTTTTTTAGCGCTTCATCATATTTTTGCTTTTTATGTAAGTAAATACCATACAACATGTGAACTACAGCATCATCTGGTTTAAACCGTAAGGCTCGATCGAAAAAGCACTCAGCTGACAAATATTTCCTATCAAGCTCAACATTAGGTTGAGTGTAATATTTGACAACTGAAAATAACGCGCGATGGTGGTTAGGAAAAGCCTTTAGGGTATAAGAGAGGTCACCGATGACAGCACCAGTCATGCCTTTGTTTAATGTTTCGACATCTCGATTAAAATGAAACTGCTCGACTATGGATAGTTTTTCTTTAAAGTGACGTGGGTTAGTGTAGTCAAAAGGGCCGTATTGATTCTTTAAACTACCGCACTCAAACTCACCAGCCCAGCTATTTGATATGACGCTTACTAAGAGTAATGTAAATAACCATTTAGTTTGCATAAATAATCCCTCAAAATAAACATGCACATAACATTATGCAAAAAATCCTCCATGGATTAACTATAGGATGGCCAACTTAGTAACTAGTATATAAGAAGTCGAGCAGCTGCTAAAGATAAATAAAGAATGAGAAAAATATAAGACTGTTTGGCTATAAAATTTTTATGTCGCAAAGTATGCTTTTAATAAAAATGGAAAAATAGCTGCCAATAAATTGTATTCAAAGCAAAAGGGGGAGCAAGCACATACAATAAGTCGACATATATTAATATGAAGATTAGTTGCTACTTACATTATAGCGCTGAAATAATAACTCTAATGTACAAACTCGGTTAAACTGCTCGTTGTCTTTAATTTTATCAACATGAACATATTGAGAAAGATAGGGAAACTCAATATTAATCAGCTGGCGTAAATAATCTGCCGTTAAATAGTAAGGACGCTGTAATGTCTGGCGTCGATGTTTAATCCGATACGTCATCTGTCTTAGTTTGGGAGGGCGGATATATGTCAGCCAATCTTTAAGTTTGTGTTTTAAGGGGGGAACTGCAGCAAAATGGTGACCATAATCCGACTGATAACCAGCTAGAATGGGGTCAACATTAAGAATCATCCGTGCTTCTAATATACCGTGGTTTTTCCATTTGATTGGCACATTCACTGCGGTTGTTACACTGTTCATTTCCATAAAAGGGGTAAGGGCTAAGCCGAAACGATTATTCAGGCTATTATTGCGGCCAGCCCAAAACCGGCAACGGAAAGCCGGGTATAAGTATTCAATTGAGGTGCGGTTTAAACGATTTCTAGCCTGATTGAGAGTGGTTTTGACCTTATCAGCTAGATTTCGATGATAAAACTGTTGTTGAAATGCCTGGGTGCACATGGCTGGATCAAACTGGCTGTAGAAGCTCCATAAAAACTGTTGAACGGTATAAGACTTATCAGGTAAATAAAAGAAGTTTCGGTAAATCTCACCACCACCACCATTTAAAGGTAATCGGCCACCTTCACTGCGCTGCTGACGGGTCGCTAAGTCTTGACCATTATCCCATACCCCATCAATAGGGTAACCATCGAACCGGTAAAAGGTTTGATTCACTTGTTGAGCTAGCGCATCGGGCGAGAGTGGAAGCTGTTGTTGCTTGTCGACTTGCTGTAAAGGAATATGCTCGCTTTCGCAAATAGTTTTAGCCACTAGCACATCAGGGTCTGTACTTTTGCCATAAACATGTAGGCGGGGGGTGGTTCCTTGTTCTCTTAGCATGGCTAACATTAGGCGAGAGTCGTATCCTCCAGATAACGCTGTATCAATTTTATTGCCAAAGCAATGATTGATAGCGGCGAACTGCTCTCTTAGGCTGGCTACATTATCTTCAACTAAAATCTCCAATGGTCCGTAGGCGGCTTTAAACTGAGGGTGACAAGCACGGTAATAGGTTTTGTTGTTTGGGATTAACTTATAAAGCCAGTGGGGCTCTAAGGTTGCGATTTGGTTAATGACTGTATCTGTGCCGTAAGTTGCCCCTTGAAAAATATACTCGTAGACACATTGCTTGTTGATTACAGGCTTGCTGGTGGCAGTAATTAAAGCCAAGAAAGATGACGATAAGATGGTTTGCTCTTCATTGTGGTATACCTTGTATAAGCCAAGGCTATCAGTGAAACAAAATAAACGACCTGCTTTATAGATAAGTATGCAATATGTGCCGTAAAATCGGTTATGGGGGATTGGACGTTGGTTAAAGTCATCAAGCAAGCTTCTTAAGGCAGGTTCGCCGTGTAAACCCTGATACATAAGGGTACCAACACTTACACAAAAATCCCCGTGGCTATTTTCATAGTAATTGCTTATAGGGTTAACCTGCTTAGGGCAGATAAAGAGTTGAAATCCAGGCCGGGTCAGTTGTATTGGTCGTTGAAAACCTTGTTGTTGCAACGATTGGCTAACAGGCTCAATAAAGCTAAAGGCCGACTCCTTTATCAAGGCAAAGGCGCCCATATTTATTTCCTTTCAGTTGTGAGGCTGATTAAGATGGCTGAATAGGTTCAACAGATGACTCAGTCGATTTTATTGGTAGTAACAGTTGTGGTGTATGCCTTTGGCTAATTGATAAGTGTATATAAGGTGCATGGCTGGCTAGCATTAATTGCCAGGAGCCAATACAAATAAACGTAACAGCTCCCATTCGAGTGGCACCCAGACGTTGGTGAGAGGCTAAAGAACCTGTATTAAAGGCTGAAATCCTGCACAAGGTCCATTTTACTCCTTGCTGGGATAAATACTCGTTGACACTTTGCCATAGTTTAGGAAAAGCAAAACCAAGTCGGGCCGCTGGGGTAATGTAAACATCATAATCCCAGGCGGTTTGTTCTACAGGGCGGGGGGAAAATAAGCAACGTACTTCATCTTCTGGGTAGTCAACTTGACTAATCCAGATATAGCCTACAAAGTTACCTTTAAGATAAGCAGCAAAGCATTGGCCTTGTTCAGCAAAGCGGCGCTTGATTACTGTCAAGGGCCGAGGAAAGTGCTCGAAACAGCCTGTGTCATCAGCGGTGATTGTTTTAATCTCGATTTGTTTCCCGCGATTGGGTGGGAGTAACGGTGTCTCTGGGATAGGTTGATAATACAAATAGTACTTTATGATTCGGAACCGACCAATGGTGAGTTTGTTTAAACTGGTATGTAGTAAATAAAGTAAGCCGTTTAGCCAACCTAATTCCTGGGTTAGTTTACGAAACTTGACGAGCATATATCTTCCCAGATGTAAGCGCTGATAAATGGTTAAAAAATATAGTTAAACATTATGTTTTTAAAATAATGTTGGTGCTAACATTCTAGCACTCAGTTTTTTATACCCTATAGCATATAAAAACCAAGGAGTTATTGGTAATGGATGTGATTAATGATGTGAAACAAATTCTAGTTAGCCAACTACAGTTGGGTGATCAGTTGTCAGCTGCTAATGAAGATACACCGCTACTGGGAGCAATACCGGAGTTTGATTCAATGGCTGTAGTAACTGTTATCACTGCATTGGAAGAGCAGTTTGGGTTTGTTGTTGATGATGATGAAATCAGTGCTGAAGTTTTTGAGTCGCTAGGTAGTTTATGTGAATTTGTTCAAACAAAAGCTTAGCTGATTGCCATGGATAGGCTTCAAATATCGCCACATTTTATTTCAAGTCAAATCGGTCAGCTATTTGCGGTGCATTATGTGCCGCCCCCTACAACACCCACTCAGGGTTATGTTATTCATATACCTGCTTTTGCTGAAGAGATGAATAAGTCCCGCCATATTGTCAGTAAACAAGCTAGGCTAATGGCAGAGCAAGGTTGGCAGGTAGTAGTGTTTGATTTATCTGGGACAGGGGATAGCGAGGGCTTGCTGGTTGAGGTCGATTGGCCCTGTTGGCTTAACGATATTCAAACAGTGGTAGACTGGCTAGTGACTGATCAGTTACCCATTGTATTGTGGGGGCTTCGTCTAGGTGCTAGTTTAGCCGTTGATTATCTTAAACAATTGTCACAGTCGGTAAATTTTCATTTATTACTTTGGCAACCGGTGATTAAAGGGCAACCTTTTTTACAACAATTTTTAAGGATGCGTTTGGCCGCTGATTTATTAGGTGAGCAAACGGGTGAAACGGTTAAATTATTACGTGAGCAGCTCAAAAAAGAAGGCAGTTTGGAAGTAGCTGGATATTTACTGCCTTACCCATTAACAAGCACTATTGATCAATTGGATTTAACCCAACAGCTATTGCCCTCAACAGTTCAGGTGATTTGGCTTGAAATAGTGCGTGATGCAAATGCTTCATTTTCTATACCCAGTCAAAAAACGATTACAGCATGGCAACAAAATAATAATAAAGTTTACCAAGCAAAAATCTTCGCTGATCCTTTTTGGACAACCCAAGAGTTAACAAAAGGTGACGAATTTATTGAACAGAGCCTTCACTATTTATCTCAGTTACTCGCTAAACCTGAACTGAAGCAACCAGTTGCTAGCTTGGAAGGCTAATTTTTTTGATTTTATTTTAATGTTGAATCATGAGTATCATGAACGAGCAGCCCGTTATTTTTTCCTGTTTAAATGAAAAGCTCATAGGCGTAATTCACCATGGGGAAGAGCCAGGTGATGTGGGTGTATTAATTATTGTCGGTGGCCCTCAAATGAAAACAGGCAGTCATCGTCAATTTGTCTTATTAGCCAGAGCGTTAGCTAAGCAGAACATTGCCACCATGCGCTTTGATTACCGTGGCATGGGGGATAGCACTGGGGAGTTGCAAGGATTTGAGACAATTAATGATGACATAAAAGCAGCAATTGATGAGTTTTTTAAACAGCAGCCTAAACTGCAACATGTCGTATTGTGGGGATTATGTGATGCAGCATCAGCTGCTTTATTTTACAGTTGGCGAGATCCAAGAGTGAAAGGTTTGGTATTGGCGAACCCTTGGGTACGTTCAGACGTTGGGTTAGCTCAAGTATATGTAAAGAGTTACTACTGGTCTCGACTATTGGATAAAAACTTCTGGCGCAAAGTGTTTCGAGGCCAGTTGAAGATAACCAAGGTAGCCACGGACTTTCATCAAAATATCACAAAGCTTTTGTCAAATCGTAAGTCAGCAAAGAAAGTTGATCTAGCTAATACCACTTCAAATGAATTGGCAGAGCCAACGCATTTTATTGAGAGAATGCATTATGGTTGGGATAAATTTTCAGGTAAAACATTATTACTGCTAAGTGGAAATGATCTTACTGCAGCAGAATTTATTCAACTCACCAACAGTCAACCACAATGGCGACAGTTGCTAAAGAAACTGACAGTTACCCAATGGCATTGTGCAGAAGCCAATCATACATTTTCAACTGCCAGATGGCGGAAGCAAGTAGAGCAGCAAACAGTTAATTGGATTGTGGGTGAGTTGGTTAACTATTAAACCCGGCATGGTAGTTGTATAGCTAAACATCAAGTAGTTCATTAAATCAGTAGCATGGTGACCGAAAATTTTATGAATCTCCTAAGTGGCAGAAAAAAGCTTATGTTGGGTTCAGTATTAATTAGCCTGGCTGCCTATGGTGGCCTTCAGGTTGATCATCATCTTAGTTCCCAGGCAAAAAACGATAAAGCGGCAGTAGTGGTGACCAAGCAACTTTCCGAGTTTGCAGTAAAACAGCTTGCCACTAATCTTGACGAACACCAGCTTGATGGTCAGCCCATTGCTGACCATCCACGAGTATTTTTGAATTTTTTACAAAACTGGAAAGGTAAGACTGTCCATCCTATTTTGCAAGAACGGATGGCACTGTTTAGAAAGCGAAAAGTTATCTCAGTTAATCCTTGTGTTTATAAGTCTGCACTTGCTAATGCGGGCTGTTGGGTGACTAAGCCGGAAAAAGCCATAGGTGAACAGTTAGTTAAAAGCTTGTTTAAATTTTATTTAATGCCGCCTCGATCTAGTGGCTATTATGGTAATGCTTGGGAGTTGGCGCTGGCTTATGATTTAGCTTGTACGTATCCTGGTTTTCGTCAGGAAGATCGCGAAGAAATAGAAAACCGATTAGAAAAACAGCTTGAAGAACTGCTGGATTTATTGGCCGATGATGGGTTGTCAATGTGGCATGGCCGGGCCTCCGTCGCTTCCCAAGCTTTTTTAGTGGCTATGGTATTGGATCATAGTAGTGATCATCGGCGGGAGTTGTTAAAGAAAAGCCAAGCTTATTTTCTGGATTTAATGGCTGCATTGGATTTAACTGAAGCGTGGCCGGAAGGTTATAATTATTGGATACAAAATCGGGCAATTCCCATTGCATTGGCATCAGCTGCTTATATCAATGGATTACAGCATAGCCAAAAGGGGGAGAAAATTCGTGAAATTATCCGGCGCGCAGGCCATTGGGTTGTTTATGCTACTCGTCCAGATGACAAAGTGGAAGGCATCGGTGATGAAGGTTCTCGAGTTGACTTAAAAGATGTTTCCCGCCCTTATATTGACTTTATTGCTCAGTTAACTCAGGACACGGAATTAGCTGAATATTCTGAATATTTGTACCAGGTTCATCAAGGGCAAAGTTATTATGATGGTTGGCGATGGGCTTTTCGCTTATTTAATAATCCGCAGTTGGTAAAGCAGCCAGTTAAATCAAAACAACTGGTTTTTGCTCAAGGCAAGTTGCCTGTTGCTGATATTTTTGGCAAAGGAGGATTTAACCAAGCTTATATTCGTTCTGGCTGGTCTGATCAAGATACCTTGATTAGTTTTCGTGCAGGCCATCAGTTTAGTCATCATGGTCATTATGATGCAGGACATTTTACAATTCACAAACAGTCGCCATTAGCCATTAATAGTAGTACTTATGGTCGTTATGATGCACCTCATCGGCTTAATTATGCAATCCGCTCCGTTGCTAAAAACACCCTATTAATTATGCGCCCTGGAGAGGCAGTACAGCCTAACCGGTTTTTTAAAAAAAATGTTGCTGATGGAGGGCAGCGATTAGTTCAACCAACTGGCAGTTCTATTCCTTCTGTGAGTTATTGGTATAAAAACCTCTATAAAGGTAAACATTTAGAGGGGGGGACTATTGCTAGAGCCGATTTATCATCAGCTTATAGTTATCTCTATGCAGACTTAACCGGTGCTTACAATAACAGTGAGTATGATGATAATGGTGACATTGGCAAAGTGAGTAAAGTGACCCGTGAGCTTTTTTACTTACAAGAACAAGATCAGTTATTGGTACATGATACCATTGCAACAACTAACCCTGCTTATATTAAAAAATGGCTTTTACATAGTGTCTATCAGCCTGTAGTTAAGGGGTTGAAGTTGGTTCAAGGTGAAACTCATAATGGTATTATGACCTCGGATGCATCAGAAGCTACCATTGTTAACGGAAATAGCCGACTTTTTTTGAAAAAATTGTTACCTGCAAACAGCAAGTTAAATGTGATTGGGGGGCCTGACTATCGATATTATGTGGATATTGATGGCAATGGCCATACTTGGGATGGTGTTAATTTTGATAAAGGGGCCTCTAATAAAAAGTGGTTTGATCCTGGTTTTTGGCGTTTAGAGTTAGCCTCAACAGCATCACAGTCAGTTGAACATTTTTTGGTTGCCTTAACTCCCCGGTTGGATACAAAAAAGTTAAATCAAAGTGATATTACTATCCTAAAAGCAGAACAAAACTATTATGCTGTCCGCTTGAAGTCTACAGTTGTAGTGTTTTTAGCGGATGCGAACATTAATCAACTGGATTTAGACTGGGAAGCACCACTTAAAAAAATCTACATCGTTGGGTTGGCCCCTAAACAACAATTAGAAGTAAAAGGAAAGCAGTTGTCTGCTCAAAAAATTGCAGCTAATTTGCAAGGTACAGCTGTGATGAAAATTCCATCACAAACAATGCAAGTGCATATAGGCCTGCTAAAAAAGTTATCAACTAAGGGATAGCCAGTAAAAGGACTTACCTGCAATATTTGCAGCTTGCACTGGTTATGAAAACAGCCAGTGTAAGCGCTTAATTTAGGGGTATCCTATAGTAATTCACGAAAAGTATATTAAAGTAAAATTTCTTTTACTGGTGGGTGACTCAAAAATTCAGAAGGGCTTGCCGTGGGGCCATAAGCACCTGATTGAGTAATGACAACCAGATCGCCAATGTCTGCTTTAGGGAGCATGACTTTATCGCCTAAAATATCAAGTGGCGTGCATAATGGGCCGACAATTTGGACCGGTTCATAGTTAGCTTCACTCATTTTATTGCCTAAATAAACCGGGTAGTTTTTGCGAATAACTTGGCCAAAATTACCAGAATTAGCTAAGTGATGATGGAGCCCACCATTGGTCACTAAAAACGTTTGGCCACGAGACTGCTTAATATCAATGACTTCCGAGACATAAATACCTGCTTCACCTACTAGGTAACGGCCTAGCTCAATGATTAACTCACAATTATTCAACGATGATGAGTGATATTGGACAATCAACTGTGAAAGGTTTTGACAGACGGGTGATAAATCCAAGTCAGCTTCACCAGGAAAGTAGGGGATCCCAAAACCACCACCAATATTTAATTTCATTAATGGGTTGGGAGAAACAGCAGCTAATTCAGCTGCTAATGCAAAGGTTTTATTATGAGCTTCAATCAGTGCTTCTACTTTTAAATTTTGTGAGCCTGAAAAAATATGAAAACCTTGTAGATTAACTTGACCTGTATTAAGTTGATTGAGAATTGCTGGTAGCTGTTCTGCATCAATTCCAAACTGTTTGGGGCCACCTGACATTTTCATCCCGGATGTTTTTAGCTCATAGTTGGGGTTGACCCGAAAGGCGATGTTAGGTTTAAGTTTGAGTTGCTGACCGACTTTTTCAATTCGTTTTAATTCTCCCATTGACTCAACATTAATCGTGATTGAGGCGGCAATCGCCGCTGCTAGTTCTTGGTCAGTCTTACCAGGGCCTGCAAAACTAATGTTGCTGCTATTCATTCCGCTGTTTAGCGCCGTATGTAATTCCTTGATAGAAGCGACATCCAGACCATCAACCAGGGTTGCCATGTGATCAACAACAGCGGGCATTGGATTCGCTTTAATCGCGTAGTGAAGCTTGATTGGTTCAGGCAGCGCTTGTTTTAACTGGTTAACCCGATGGTTAAGCAGTTGCCGGTCATAGCAGTAAAAGGGGGTACTACTCACGATTTTAGTAATTTGCGAGAGGGGTTTACCTGCTACCTGTAAACAGTTGTCGTCGATCGTAAAACCTTTTAACGGTGCATGAATAGGTTTATTTTGCATAATCTACTCGTTGTATAATCTTAACTTTTATTCGAATAAGCCGGGCAAGCCACTGACTAATGCTTTACGGTCAATTTTACCATTGGGATTCCTTGGCAGTGTTTGATAACTGACGATTTTTTGCGGAATCATAAAGTTCGGTAATTTTTGCTTACATAGATTAATAATGGCTGTTTCATCAATTGACGTTTCTGGCTTGGCTGTCACCGCTAGGACAATTGCCTGGCCTAATTGCAAATGAGGAATACCTAATGCGGCTACCTCTGCTACTAAGTTAGAAGCATAAACTACTTCTTCAACTTCAGTAGGACTAACTCGATAGCCTGAGGTTTTGATCATGTCATCATTGCGTCCAATAAAATATAAAAAGCCTTCTTCGTCTTTTTTGACCAGATCCCCAGACCATACTGCAAGCTCTGGGGTGGGAATCCCATTAACTGGGTTCGGTGCTGGTTTAAAACGCTCTTTGGTTCTGGTTTGATCATTCCAATAGCCCAGTGCGACCAGGCTCCCACGATGGACTAATTCGCCAGGCTCATTGGCCTCACATATTTCTCCAGCTTCATTAATAACTAATAATTCAGTGTTAGGGATTGCTTTACCCATCGAAGTAGGTCGTTTTGCCAGCTCACTGGGGGGGAGGTAACTGGAGCGAAACGCTTCGGTTAAACCATACATCAGATAAGGTGCAGTTTTTGGCAATTGATGCTGTAGCTTCTCAAGAGTAGCGGTAGGCATGGCTCCACCAGAGTTGGTAATATAACGTAGGTGACTGGAGGTTTCAGTTGGCCAGGGTAAGTCTGCCAGTTGCACCCATAAGGGGGGGACCGCCGCCAGGCCGGTAATTTGATATTTATTAACGGCTTTGATGACATCCCTTGGTAATAAATAATCCATCAGATAACAGCAAGCACCCACAGAAAAAGCTGTGGTCAGTTGGCTGAGCCCATAATCGAAACTAAAAGGCAGTACCGCTAAAATTTTATCTTGAGGGTGATTTTCCAAATAGGCTGCGACGCTATGGGCGCCTGTTACCATATTGCGGTGGGATAATACGACACCTTTAGGACGCCCAGTACTACCCGAAGTATACAAAATAGCAGCCATATCCATATCGATAGCATCAGTCGAAAACTGCTGTGAGGAGCAATCTAATAGCGCTTGCCATGATATAACTGGTTGTGGGCTACTTTGCTCGGTGGTTGATTCATCAATCAACACCACTTGTCTTAGATCATGGCATTGAGATAACTCGGGGGTTAATTGTTTTAATCGGGCGGCATTAGTGATTAATACTCGAACATTACAGTCTTGCAAAATATAACGGACTTGCTCGGGTTTGAGTATGGGATTAACAGGAACAAATACGCCACCAGCAGCTGATGCTCCCATCATACTGAATACTGCCTCTGGTAATTTAGGTAAGTAAATTGCCACCCGCTCATGGCGGCTTAGCCCTAGATTCATTAAGCCATTGGCTACTTGCCAGATGCTATCAACTACTTCCTGGTAGGTGTAAGTAATATCTTTGTAACCTATGGCTGATGCTTCAGGTGTGGTAGTGTTTTGTTTGATGGCTATTTCGTGTAAAAGTAGGCTCATTGCAATAGCTCGTCCTTAAGTTGTTTGAACGTTATTAACTCATTATAAAAAACGTCAACAGTTGTTGTTAATCTTAGATTTTCGAGTGCTCTGTATGATGACAATGACTATTAATTAATATTATGATTTTTTGGTTTTATGAGTGAATGGAATCTTAATGGTGATGTGGAGTAATTCAAGGTATTCTAAAATTAGTAGCTGGTTCATTTTAGTATTAACTATCATCGTACCAAATAGTTTTGCTAAATCATTAGCTGATTCTATACAACAAATCAAGCCAAGTGTTGTAGGGGTGGCAACTTATTTGCCAACTAGAAGCCCTCCAGTCAACTTATTAGGTACTGGGTTTGTTGTTGATGATGGGTATCATGTGGTGACCAACGCACATGTTATACCAGCTAAACTGAATCTGGCTAAAAAAGAACGTTTGGTTGTACTTTATGGGCAAGGTAGAAAGCCATCAATGAGGGAAGCGAGGGTTTTTAAAGCTGATGAGGCTCATGACTTAGCATTGCTACGACTTAAAGGAACAACATTAAAACCTTTAACATTAGGGGATTCCAGTCAAGTGAGAGAGGGCGATAAAATAGCTTTTACTGGTTATCCCATAGGGCTGGTGTTAGGTTTATATCCTGCGACCCACCATGGTATTGTGGCCAGTATTACCCCAGTGGCTATTCCTGTTGCTTCTGCAAAAGAGTTAGATATAACGCATATTCAACGGTTGCGAAGCCCATATAATGTTTTTCAACTGGATGCGACGGCTTATCCGGGCAATAGTGGCAGTCCAGTATTTTTAGCGACAACCGGTGAAGTGATTGGAATTGTAAATAAAGTATTTGTTAAGCAAACAAAAGAG
The DNA here is from genome assembly GCF_011009015.1 of Spartinivicinus ruber. Taxonomy (NCBI): domain Bacteria; kingdom Pseudomonadati; phylum Pseudomonadota; class Gammaproteobacteria; order Oceanospirillales; family Zooshikellaceae; genus Spartinivicinus; species Spartinivicinus ruber. The sequence goes on along the minus strand of NZ_CP048878.1, from coordinate 4,304,888 downwards.
TCGGTTTTAGAAAAACCAAGTGGAATTACTTACGCGATTCCAATTAAATATGTAAAGGCACTAATTAAACCTTAATAAGAAACTAGCACCTTCATTATCAAGGGGTAAGCCGTCTTTCTTTATGGTTTCTTCTATTTGAAGTGACTAAGTTGCCTTCTGAATCAGTAAACGGGTAGTAAATAGGTTTTTGGTTTTTACGACGATCGTAGTGTTTGTTATGTTGCCAACAGGTTACAGGCTTATTTGCAGAGTAACGTTTAGCAGCACTGGTGAAAACAATGATTGCCATACAGCCAATAATGGCAATCGTGATGAGTAGCAGCCATATACTCGTCATTGGCGCACCCCTCATTTTATATTTTAATACTGAACATTTTTAGCAAAATGTGAGCCTTACCCATCAATTTGATTGATTATCAAACGGTTATATTTATTATTAGCCCTCATGCTAAATTAAGCTGTAATATTTTTTGACGCTTTTGTGACATTCAAACAGTTGAGGGGGCTTATGCCTGGATGGATTGGGGTCGATTTAGATGGCACCTTGGCACACTATGATAAATGGCGAGGCCCAGAGCACATTGGTGAGCCAATCAAACCGATGCTGGATCGCGTGAAAAATTGGGTACTGCAGGGACAGGAAGTAAAAATATTTACAGCAAGAGCTTCTGTTCCTGAATATCTTCCCTATGTTGAAAAATGGTTAACTGAACATGGTTTAGCTGGGCTAGAGGTTACTAATGTGAAGGACTTTAGGATGATTGAACTATGGGATGATCGTTGTGTTCAAATTTCTACTAATAAGGGGAAGCCAGTAAGGTTTAGCAAACGACTCGGCTTTTAGTAGCAAGTTATTCTACTTATACAAATACGTAAACTGTATGTATGTAGGGCTAGAAACAAAAATAAGAATAAAAAGGGAGCTGAGCCGACTAGCGGGCTCCCTTTCCAAATAAAATAACTTCAACGGTTTGAATTAAAATTAAGATATCCAAAAACAGGCTGTGATTTTTTACATAATAAAGGTCATATTCTAGTTTGTGTCTGGCATCATTATCTGAAGCACCATAGGGGTAACAAAGCTGTGCCCAACCTGCAATACCTGGCTTGATACGATGGCGCTCGTCGTAGTAAGAAATTTTTTCTTTTAAGTTAGCTACAAACTCAGGGCGCTCTGGTCTAGGGCCAACAAAGCCCATGTCTCCTTTCAGGACATTGAGGATTTGTGGTAACTCATCAATTCGATATTTACGAATGATCCGGCCGGTTCGAGTTATACGAGGATCATTTTGGGTGGCCCATTGTGCTTTACCACTTTTTTCTGCATCAATCCGCATGCTGCGAAATTTGAGTACATCAAATACTTTACCATTAAGGCCAACACGGTGTTGGCGGTAAAAAATAGGGGCTTTTAATCCCTCTTCCAGCCAGATACCGATCACTGCAAAGGCCATTAAAGGCCAGGCAAAGCAAAGGAGGGCGAGGCTGGTAACAATATCAAACAAACGCTCGGAATAGGTTCTTAGGTTGCTTTGACTAAAGCCGTCAGAAAAAACCATCCAGCTGGGGTGGAGCAGCTCAAGCTCAATTTTTCCTGTTTCTCTTTCAAAGAAAGTTAGGATATCAACAACTTCAATGCCGCTTAACTTGCAGTCTAATAGTTCATTGATAGGGAAGTTTTTCCGGCGATCATCAACCGCCACGACAATTTCATCGATTCTATTGTCGACTGCATATTCTAGTAACGATCCTTGGTGATGGATGATAGCTTCATTAACGACTGCATCTGCTTCATTAGCTATGTGCATAAAGCCAATGATAGTAAAACCGCGACGATCGCTTTTGCGGCGTAATCGCTGGCAAATGTTATTTGCTCTTCTGCCTGCGCCCAATACCAAGACTCGCCGCTTTAAGATTTTTTCATCTACAAGCCTGGTAAAGCACCAGCGAATGCAGGCAATACTTAAAAATGCAATGGTAATCGTGACGATAAAAACACCGCGACCAATGAGTAATGTGGGAAAAAGGAAAAAACAAAGAGAGAGAATGATGCTGCCAAGGACAAAGCTAATAGCTGAGCGAATCAGCATGCCTGTGAGGCCTTCTCTTAATCGAGCCTGGTAGAGGCCCATAGCAACCATGCTAATAATGAATGCAGCACCAACCACTAATGCGCGAATAATTAAAGGGCTGGCAGGGTCTTGGCCGGTAGGATCCATTGTGCCAAAACGTATCAAAGTACCGATGTAGGTTGAGGCAATAAAGGCGCAAAGTTCAAGTAGCCCTAATAATAAGTAAGGTACTCTGATATGGTGTTTGAAAATGCGAATACTGCTCACTGAAACTCCCTTTATCCTTAGTGTGGTAATGGTTTTCCGTGTGCACGTTAATGGCTTCTGCATCCTTGTAAAGAGGCACGTCCCCCTATAAAACCAACTAGCGCGCTAATTTATTATAAGAAGTCATTTAAGTCAGTTAATTACTTCAACATATTTAATGTTTTTTAGTTATAACAAGACTTAAGTTAAATCAGCCTCTGAGTTCCTTCTTACTTTTAGCTGCCATTTCTGCTGGCCAATGATAACACCAGTTAATATTAAAGTGACCGCCATCAACTGCTCTGATGTTAGCCATTCGTCTAAAATAAGGGCAGCTAAAATGACAGTAAAAACAGGAATTAAGTTAACAAATGTTGATGCTTTGTTGGCTGATAATTGACTGACTCCATAGTTGTAGAGGCCATATGCTCCACATGTGACGATACTACCCAGATAAATAATAGCTAGGGTTGGTTCTAATTCAATTTGTGTTGGTAGTTCATTTCTTAAAGCGAAAGGCAGAAAAAATAGCGTACCTGCAATGGATTGGACTGCTGTTAGTGTTATAGCACTATAACGAAAAACCAGTTTTTTCAGTACTATGGTATAAAGAGCAGCAAGAATCATAGCGATAAGCTCTAAAGAATTACCCAGCAAAGGATTGGCTGCATGCTCATTCGCTTCTGATAAAAAAGTTAACCAAAGGGCTCCTACAAATGCAATCACTAACCCTGTAAGCAATTGTTTGGATGGTTTTTCTTTTAAAGCAAACCAAGCGCCTATCGTAACAAGGGCTGGGTACAGCGCAGTGACAGCACCTGCTTGAGCGGCACTGGTATATTCAAGGGCAAGGCTTTCAAAAATGAAGTAAAGGCAAGGTTCACACAAAACCATCATAATCAATAGTTTAAGATCCCCTTGCTGATAATGACGAAATGAAATTCGGCGAAAGCAGGCCAGAAAGCAAAGAGTAGCAATAAGCATTCGAGCAAAAACTACCAGCCACATAGAGTAATAACTAAAGGCTATTTTTAGCGCAATAAATGAGCTACCCCAAAGCAGCATGGCTAAAACTAAAATACTGTAAGCAAACCATGGTGTGCTTTGATTTGTTATGTTCATAGAGATGCAGCAACTTAAAGGTTTATGACAGCAAATTCAGAGGCTGCTATTAGATAGTTTTTAGCTTACATAATCAACAAGTGGGTAATAGCTGACTTAAGGAAGTATAGGGGAGGAATAGGAAGAACGCTGACACTAGTTAGTGTCAGCGCATGATAGGTGATAAAGCCAAATGTTTGTTGTTTGTCACTGTATGAAGCTGCTATTGTCGAGTATCTAAACAGCCTTGCTTGACTGCTTTTAACTTGCGACAGATATCCATAGCAGTTGATTGGCTTTGAATGCCTGTAAATAACACTCGGTAATAAGTGCCCCGTTTTCCATAATTAGCTGACTTCACTTTAGGTTGCAGGCCGTTTAATAGCTGGCCATGGCGCTTTTGAATATTACTAATCGCTTGGTCAGCAGCGGCAGCTGATTTATATGATGCTAGTTGAATTGCCCAACGAGCAGTGCCGACAGGCGCTGATGTTGAGGTGCTGGCAACTGCGCTAGTAGGGCGGGTATAGGTATTAGTTGGCAGGGACACAGCAGGTTTACTGTAAGTCGTTGGTTGTGTGCTGCGTGACCCATAGCTTTCAGAAGTGTTGCTTGTAGTAACTGGGCGAAGCGATTTTTGTGCATTGGTATGAGGTGTTGCTGTAAACAGCTTATTGGCATCATCAGGCCTGGCTCGTTCAACATCGTATTTTTCTGTACGTTTGTCTACTGCACTTTTGATTAGTTTGATACTTGAGTATTTATCTCGAGTTAACCCATTCACTTCATTCGCATTGCGAATAATTGTGGGCTTGATAAATACCATTAGATTTCGCTTTTTATGAGAATTATTGTCATTTTCAAACAAGCGACCAACTAAGGGAATGCTACTCAATATAGGAACAGACGATTCACCTTGAACAACGTCATCTTGTAAAAGCCCCCCTAAAACAATAATTTTTGAGTCATCTACAAGAATTGTACTTTTGATTTGTCGCTTACTGGTTACCTGGTTAAGATTGTTACTACTCTCTGCTGAGGTAATGACATTAGATATTTCCTGATCGATTTCTAGGCGCATAGTGTCGCCTTCATTAATATGTGGCGTAACTTTTAATTTTAGGCCAACATCTTTACGCTCAACAGTGGTGAAAGGGTTGTTTGCTCCGTTGGAGTTTGTGGTATAAGAGCCCGTTTGGAAAGGCACTTCTTGCCCTACCAAAATTTCGGCTTCTTCATTGTCCATGGTCATTAGGCTAGGCGTTGATAGCAAGTTGCTATTGCTTTGTTGGGTAATAGCATTAAGTAATATCCCAAAGTTGCTATTACGTAAGGCGACTTGACCAATAGGGATCTTTGAATTATCAACAGCTGCACCAATAATAGAGCTAATTGCAGAGCCACCATTATCTCCACCACCTGTTTTGGTATCTTTGCCTGCAATACCCCATTGGATACCCAGTTGCTCAGATATGTCTCCAGAAACCTCAACGATTGCTGACTCAATCAATACTTGAGCTCGGCGAACATCTAGTTGTCTGACGATATTTTCTAGTTCTCGGATCATTTCTGGCTCAGCGGCAATGATCAGGGCATTTTGAGACTCATCAGCTTTTATGATGGACTGTTTGGCATCTTTTTTATCTTTACCCGATTGAATGGTTAGCGACTTAGATAGCTCAGAGAGAGCTTCTGCAAGGTTTTTTGCATCTGCATGACGTAAGTGAATGACTCGAGTTGAAGACGCGCTATCAGCTTCTATGTCCATTGATCTAGCCATTCGCTTAACCTGGCTACGAAAAGATGGTTTGCCTGTAACAATTAGCCGGTTGGTACGTTCATCGGCAATAATTTGACCAGCTGGGTTACGCTGCTTTTGGTTGCCAAACAATCCTTCCTTGATGATCTTAACCACATCCCCCACCCAGGCATGCTCCAACTTAATAACATCATGTTCAGCATCTTCAGCTAAATCCATTTCTCTAATAAGCTTTGCTAATCGTTTTACGTTAGCACTATGGTCGCTGATGATGATCGAGTTGCTCGATGCGATAGCAGCTGCATGACCATACTGTGGAATTAAGGGGCGAATGACTGGAATCAGCTCTACTGCTGATAAGTTAACCAGAGGGACGACTTTAGTAATCATATGCCCACTGCGAGGGCCAGATTTGCCATTAAAAATAGGTACATCACTTTTTGCTTTGTTAGTGGGTACTATATTAATGGTTTTGCCATTAGGTACAGCGGTAAAGCCATTGGCATGTAACACTGAAAGAAATACATCGTAAATTTCTTCCTTGGAAAGGGGTGAAGCAGATACCACCGTTACATTATTGGGCCCTTTGATACGTGGGTCGACAATAATTGTTTCTCCTGTAATAGAGGCGACCTGGGCAATGAACTCTCTTATATCAGCGTTTTTTTGGTTAATGGTCCAGCGTTTACCACTATCAGTACTTGTTTCAGCTAATGTAAATGGAGTAACTGAAAAGCACAGACAAAGTACTGAAGCATGAAAAAGTTTGGTTAATCTGGCCATAGTAAAGCGTTGTTGTTGGTAAGACATGTGATTATTATTCCAAGAATCCTGCTTATTATCCTGGTAAGTGGCTGCTTTCGTTAAGGCATTTAGCATATTTGGTTAGCCTCCTCCGGCACCCTTATCTAATTCCCTCATACGTGCTTGCAGCTCTTTCATTCGTTGCTGTGCGGCTATATTTTCTGGTGACTCTGGTGGTGAAGTAACAGAAACTGGTTCGGGAGGCTTGGGCAGCTGGTGTGGCCCTTTATATTCTTCAATTCGGTTTGGACTATTGGCTTCAGGAAAGTAGAGTGTTTCTAATATGCCATTTCTTGAAATAATCACATGATCTGCTTTCACTTTATGTAAAGTTGCTTGGCCCGGTAGAGGATCACCTATCTGATAGAGCTCAGCTCGACGGTTACTACCTTCAATGATTGCGCTGGATAATTTATCATTTGGATTCGCAAAAGCGCCTTTCAATACCAATCTTAAGTTGGTTTTAGGGATATGTTTTTGTGCCACTGGCTGTTCTCCTACCCCTTGTCCAAATAACAATGCAATGTTTTGTGCTCTGTATTCAGTGCGTGGTTTGCTGCTGGCAACATTGCGAACAGCCTCTACTTGCGGTTTTGGCGCAGTCAATGTTTGGTATAATTGCATACCTTTAGACGCTAAAGTCATACCTATAAGCACTAGGACAATAAGACATAAAGCAGAAATATTTTTTTTATGCCCTAATGTGAGATAAGGCGATAATGCTGTTGAGTTCATAAGATTATTGAAAGCTGCTTGTAAGCTATTCCTTATTGAATAAATGCCTAAAAAACTGAGCGAAAGTCCCAACGTACCCTTGTTTAACGTCGGCTGCCATAATAACAATTATTGCTTGAAATGGGTCAAGCAAATTGCCTTAAGAGTGTGAAATTTGTAAAAAAATACTGTAAAACTGATGCCTATTAATACAAGGCGCTATGAAAACGACAGTTAGCCTAAGTTAAAATTTCACACATTATAACTCTAGGCTAAGTTGGGCTTTTCGACATTATGACTGTACTGTATCCAGTTGGTTCCAATTGCTGTTTAGTTAACAAACAGCTCTAAGGGAACTTACCTGTGGTTAAATGATCTTTGCCTTAGGTGTTTTTGGTGAGTCGAGCATTGGTTATTTAGAAATAAACGTAAAAACTAGAGGCTTAACAACTAGCAACATATATAGGGAAGGGATAATGTTTAGTGAGTATGCGGTTACCTAATCCCTCATAAGTAAATGTTTATAAGTATGAGTGTTTATAAATAAATGTTGCTAGAAACAGCAAATATCTGTGAATAATAAGAATTTATGAACAACTATTTATGAATAGAACGTTAGTAATAGGTTTCATTGACCAAGTAAGCAGCAGTGAAACAGACTGCAACAGCTGCGTAAAAGTGCAGCAGCTGGGGGAATAGTAAATAATTTGGGGAACAAGTTGGTTGAGTGGTGGTTAAAAAGTATTTTGCATGATGATACCTATTGAAAGATGCTTTTTTTCTAACCAGACTTTCAACTGAAAAGAGGTTACAGAACATTGAACGTGCCAGCAGTTGCTAATGGTGAAGCAGGAAGTGATAGCCAAGGGGAAGGGTCACTTTTAAAAGGCTCTCCTGCAGATAAAAGATTGCCATTTACCTTTGCCAAAAAATATGGCGTGCTTATTTATCGGCAGATGGATGGCAGTGCTAAAGTTTGTCATAAACAAGGGCTTACACCGATAGTGGCCTCTGAAGTGAGGCGCTTTGCAGGTGGTGCTTTACCCTATGAGTTAGTCGACGAGAGCCGCTTTTCAGAGCTGTTATCAGAAACCTATCAAAGTGATGGTTCTGAAGCATTTCAGGATGCAATTGGTATCAGTGATGATATGGATCTAGCCAGCCTGGCGGATGCTGTTCCAGAATCTGAAGACTTGCTTGAACAAGCTGACGATGCCCCTGTTATCCGGCTAATAAATGCCATTTTTACCGAAGGCATTAAAGAAAATACCTCAGATATTCATATTGAAACCTTTGAAAAAAATTTAGTGGTTAGGTTTCGTGTCGATGGCGTGCTGAGAGAAAAGCTTAGGCTTAAGCGGCAATTGGCAGCTTTGCTAATATCCAGGATTAAAGTTATGTCGAAACTGGATATTGCTGAAAAGCGGGTGCCTCAGGATGGTCGTATTTCATTACGAGTAGCAGGTAAAGAAGTCGATGTTCGGGTGTCTACCTTACCGTCGACCAATAGTGAGCGGGTGGTTATGCGGCTGCTGGATAAAGCGGCAGGGCGCTTGGATTTGAACCACTTAGGCATGTCTGCTGATGACACCAAACTGCTGAAAGGCATTCTTCTTAAGCCCCATGGCATTATTCTGGTTACAGGGCCTACTGGTTCAGGTAAAACCACTAGCCTATATGCATCGATTTCTACCTTAAATGATCAAAGCCGTAATATTCTGACTGTTGAGGATCCTATTGAATATAACCTGGAAGGGATTGGTCAAACTCAGGTAAACCCTAAGGTGGATATGACTTTTGCTCGTGGATTGCGTGCTATTTTGCGGCAAGACCCAGATGTAGTAATGGTAGGTGAGATTCGTGATGTCGAAACAGCGCAAATTGCTGTTCAAGCTAGTTTAACTGGTCACCTAGTGTTATCCACTTTGCACACCAATACAGCTGTCGGTGCGATTACCCGATTACAGGATATGGGAGTTGAGCCTTTCTTGCTTGCTTCCAGTTTGGTAGGGGTTTTAGCGCAGCGATTAGTGCGTAGGCTCTGTGATGACTGTAAAGAGCCTTACCGACCAGATGAAGCAGAGTGTTTGCGACTGCACTTAAACCCTGATGCTCCACCGGAAATTTATCATGCGAAAGGTTGTTCTACCTGCAACCAACAAGGTTATCGTGGTCGGATGGGCATCTATGAAATTATTCCAATTGATAATGAGATGCGAAGGTTAATCCATAACAATGCCGGTGAGCAGGAAATTATTGAATACATCCGTATTGGTAGACCCAGTATTCGTGCAGATGGCCGGCGTAAAGTGCTAGCGGGACAAACCACCCTTGAAGAAGTACTTCGAGTAACGCAGGATGATTAAGGGGTAAGCAGTGGCGGTTTACGAATTTGTAGCCCTTGATGCTAGAGGTAAGCAACAAAAAGGGACTTTAGAGGCCGATAGTGCAAGGCAAGTACGGCAGATTTTGCGTGAGAAACGCATGTCGCCATTAGACGTAGAACTGGTTGCACAAAAGCAGAAACAGGCTAATAGCAAAGCGGGAGGTGGTCTATTTTCTAGAAGTATATCTACCAGTGACCTCTCAATGGTTATTCGCCAATTAGCCACCCTGATACAGGCAGCACTGCCTATTGAAGAAGCTTTACGGGCTGTTGCTGAGCAACAGGAAAAACAAAAGATAAAGAAAATATTTCAGGCCGTCCGCTCTAAAGTGCTAGAGGGGTACACATTGGCGCAAAGTATGGAAAGCTTTCCAGGGGTATTTCCCTCAATGTATTGCGCCACTGTAGCAGCGGGTGAGCATGCGGGTTTTCTTGATAAAGTGCTTAATCAGCTAGCCGATTACTCTGAAAGCCGTCAGCAGTCACAACAAAAAATCAAAATGGCATTGGTATATCCTGTGTTACTGGTAGTGGCTTCTATAGCGATTGTTAGTTTTCTATTGGGATTTGTCGTACCAGATATTGTCAAAGTCTTTATTGATAGTGGTCAGGAATTACCCGCTTTAACTCAAGGCCTGATTGACTTAAGTAACTTATTTCAAAACTACTGGTATTTTATGTTGCTTGGGTTGATTGGGATTATTTATATTACCCGCGTTTTGCTAAGCAAGCCCCCAATTAAGCTGCGCTTTCACCGAGGCATGCTGCGGGTACCCTTGATTGGTCGATTTAATCGACAAATGAATACGGCACGTTTCGCCAGTACCTTAAGTATTCTGACGCGCAGTGGTGTGCCGTTAGTAGAGGCCCTAAAAATAGCGACTGAAGTTGTTTCAAACCTATACATAAAAGCCAGTGTGGCAGATGTTGCCCAGCAGGTGAGTGAAGGCTTGAGTTTAACTAAGGCGTTAGAACAAACAGGGCATTTCTCACCGATGATGATGCACATGATCGCGAGTGGTGAAGCGACAGGTGAGCTTGATGACATGTTAGAACGAACGGCCCTCAGTCAGGAAACTGATCTTGAAAACCGAATGTCAGTAATAGTGGGTTTGTTTGAACCACTGACCCTGATGCTCATGGGGGGCATTGTGTTGGTGATTGTATTGGCGATTTTATTGCCGATTCTTAACATGAACCAGTTATTGAATTGATAGTAAGTATTAAAAAAAGGAACGAAAGAGTGAAAAAGGTGATTGCTAAGTCAGCACAGCAAGGGTTTACCTTAATTGAAATTATGGTGGTGGTCGTTATTTTAGGGATATTAGGTGCGTTGGTTGTACCAAACATCATGAGTAAGCCTGATCAAGCCAAAGTTACAGTTGCAAAGGGTGACATACGGGCAATTGCATCTGCATTGGATATGTACAAGTTGGATAATTTTAATTACCCCAGTACTGATCAAGGGCTAGATGCGTTAGTTAAAAAGCCCAGTGGTTCACCAGAACCTAAAGGCTGGAATAATCCTTATCTTAAAAAAGTACCTGTTGATCCATGGGGTAACCCTTATAAGTATCTGTCTCCTGGTGTTCATGGTCCGTTTGATTTGTACTCGTATGGGGCTGATGGCAAAAAAGGTGGTGAAGGCTTCAATGCTGATCTGGCTAACTGGGAAGAGTAATTAATGCTCATGTTGTCTCGTTTACCAAGGCAGCAGGGCTTTACTTTAGTTGAGGTGCTAGTGGTGGTTGTCATCATTGGCACTTTAATTGGTATAACAGTATTAAGCCCATTACTTGGAGATAAAAGTAAACGCCTGGATGACGAAGCACTACGTATTTCCAAGGTGTTTGAATTGGCTGTTGATCAGGCGCTGGTCAAAGGGTATGAGCTTGGTTTTAAGGCTGAGCCATCAGGCTATAGTTGGATGCGATATAACCAAGAAAAAAATGAGTGGCTACAACTAAAAGAAGGCTCATTTCGTCCTTATCAGCTACCTGAAGGTTACAGTCTGACATTAAGTGCGGAAGACGATAAATTTACCAAGTTCAAATTAGCTGATGAAGAAGATGATAAAACCAGCTTTAGTCTTGAAAGTGAGAAAGATAATAAAAAGAAAAAGTCTTCATTAAAGCCACAAGTAGTTATTTATACAGATACTCAGACAACCCCTTTCGAGCTCACGATTGATAGTGAGTACAATGACAAGCCCAAGAAGTTAGTAGCCGACGGAATTAACCGTGTTGAAGTTAAAAAGCAAGACTAAAGGGTTTACCTTATTAGAAGTAATGGTGGCACTGGCTATTTTTGCCAGCGCTGCTGCTGTATTAGTTATTTCTGATGGTAGTGCAATTAAGCAAACGATTTATTTAGAAGAAAAAATTCTTGCTAGCTGGATTGCTGAAAATCAACTGGCGCGTATGCAGTTAGAAGCCCAATGGCCAGAACTCGGAAAAAAAGAAGGTACTGTTAGTTTTGCTCAGCGTAACTGGAAGGTAGTTACTGAAGTATCAAAAACCTCTCAGTCTAACTTTAATAAAGTAGAGTTAACCGTCTCACGACAGGAGCAAACTCAATCGGCGGAAGATAATGTATTGTTTACCTTAACAGGGTATTTAAGGAAACAATCTTAATGAAGTGTTTTAACATACCTGAAAAAGATTTTAAGCAGCGTGGTTTTACTTTGTTGGAACTGCTCATTGCTATTGCCTTATTTTCAATTGTGAGTATCGCAGCTTTTCGTTTATTTGATACTGTTGCTAATACGAAACAGGCGACAGAAAAAAGCTTATCACGTATTAATCAACTGCAGCGGGCATTGTTAATTATTGAGAAAGACCTCAGTCAAATTATTCCTCGCCCCATTCGTAATGAACTAGGTGATAAGCTTCCCGCATTTATTGCCAACAAAGATGGTTTTTTAATCCAGTTTAGTAAAACGGGTTGGCGAAATCCTAGCTATGCTAAGCGCAGTGATATTCAGCGGGTGGCTTACATTTTTGCTGCATCAGATGGTCAATTAATACGTCAATACTGGCTATCTTTAGACAGACCTGGTGAAACCAAACCAAAACAGCAAGTTTTAATTGAAAAACTGCAAAATGTATCTGTGCGTTTTTTAGACCAAGACCGAAAGTGGAAAAACGAATGGTCAACGCCTGCCAGCAACCAGCAAATATCAGGTATTCCTGGTGGTGGCCAGCAACAAGATCCAAATAAAAAGGTGCCATTAGGCATTGAAATTACATTAACAGACCCACGTTATGGCCAGGTAAATAAAATCATTATGGGTGTCACTATTCCTAAGCCTAACTCTAATCTACCTGGCAAAGATAATGACAATACCCCGTGATTATCCAAACCACCATAAGCTTAATGACCCCTTTAAATAACGCTAGTGAAGTAGATGAGTTGGATGAGTTATAGGCAGTTAAAAAAACAGCAGGGAGTTGCCCTCATTTTTGTGATGGTGATTTTTAGTCTAATCACTGTTTTAGCTGCAAAAATCGTCACCAATATCCGGTTGGAAACCGAGCGCACCAGTCATTTGCTCATGCGTCAGCAGGCCAAGCAATATGCCTATTCCGCAGAGCAGTTAGTAGCTGAGTTATTGAGGGCTGATAAAGAAAATGATGAGCGAAATAAAGCGGATAAAGACCATTATTTTGAAGCTTGGCATTATCAGCAGGAAGAATTGAAAATTGATACGGGTGATATTGGCAAAATTGAAATTGATGTGTTTGATCTGCAAGCATTTATTAATTTAAACAGTTTGGCTGCAAAAACTAATTCACCACCAGATGACGGCAAGGATTCAGAAAGAAAAGATAAAAGTACCTCTTTTAAAAGTAAAGATGTAATTGTCCGGCTGTTGGGTTTGCAAGGTATAGAAACTGATAAAGCGAAGCAGATCGTTAGCCAAATTACGGACTGGGTGGACGCCAATCAGCAGGTAAGCTCTAATGGTGCTGAAGATGATGACTATCTGTTAGGTGACAACCCCTACCGTACCGCAAATGATCAAATGGCTTCTGTATCAGAGCTAATGTTGCTAGCCAATATGGACTATAAAACCTATCGCAAGCTAGCCCCTTTTGTTGCGGTGGTTCCAGCAGCTTCAACAGATACTAAAATTAATGTTAATACGGCACCAGCTAAAGTGATTCAAGCAATTATTAAAGAAGGCCTCGATAGCAAAGCTGCCAACAGTATTATCCAAAAGAGAGGTAAGGAAGGGTTTAAAGAAGTCCAAGATTTTAAACAATTACCTGAGCTGACAGGTAAAACTGTTCCTGATGGCAGTTTGAGTGTTAAAAGTGATTATTTTAAGGCTGTCATAAAAACTAAGTTTGCCGATGCAGAATATTACCTAGTGAGTTATTTTCATCGGAGTCCTAAAGAGGGGGTGAGTGTGATCTCTCGACAAGAAGGACAACCATTAATTCGATTGGCTAAACCAAAAGTAAAAAAAGACTAACGTAAATAGGTCGCTGTTGTTATGGAAGGGTATCTTTTTATCCGCATTACAGATGTATCTGGCTCAGAGCCGGATCAAGTAGTTGCTGAATGGCTTGGATGTAATTCAGATGGTGAGTTACATTTTGGCCCTTCCCGGGGACAGCTTAGCACTCTTCAGCAAGCCCTCGCTGAACAGGAGGGTGCGAGTAGAGCAAAAGTAATAGTAGTAGTGCCTGCTGATCATGTATTAATGATGAATGTGCCAGTTAATGCAGGGCAAATGAAGCACCTAAAGCAAGCGTTACCTTTTATGCTGGAAGAATATCTTATTAATGATATTGACGACATGCATATTGTTACTAACCGTCGGGTTGTTAATGATATGTTGCCGGTGGCTGCAGTTAATCATGATTATATTTCCCCTTTGTATGAAGCTATCCAGGCGATAGGTTTGTTGCCAATACTCTGTATTTCTGAGTCACAGTTAGTCACGACTGATGATGACACTATCCAGGCCATTATTGATGGTGATCGCTCCTTATTAGCTATTCCTCCTAGCTGCTTTTTTGGGTTGGATATGCATGCACTCCCTTCAACCTTAATGACAGTTCTGGAAAACCCAACTGAATATCGGCAAATTGATGCTGAAGATGATCCTAGTGCTGCCATTTCGGCTGAGTTCAAGCGAATTAAGGTAACTGTTGCCAAGCCATTAACCACTGAAGTAAAAAAACTGCTCAAACAACTGGAAACACAGTTGGCTAGTCATCAAATTGGTTTGGAATATGCGGCGCTAAAAGGCACTATTTTCCACTACTTATGCCGTAGTTTTTTGCAGCTTCCAGATCATTCTACTTTTATTAACTTGCTTCAAGAGCCTTACGGTACTAGCTCTGACAGTGTGGGACTGGGAGCTTGGAAGCCACTGGTTGGGCTAGCTGCTGGCTGGTTGATATTGGCTGTTGGGTTAAATGTTGGTCAAGGAGTGTATTTTGATTTACAAGCCAGTAAGCTGAAACAGCAAAGTATTTCTCTTTATCAGGAAGTGTACCCTAACGATGATGCGGAAGAAGAACTTCAAGAGCGCATGCTCAGCCGGCTAAAAGCGGCAGGGGGCGGAAAACAAGAGAGCCCATTTATGGATATGTTGGTTAATGTCTCTTCTGTTACTCAGCAGCTGGGAGTACAACAGATAAAACCTAAGAGCCTCGACTTTAACCAGTCGGCAGGCTCGCTGGCTATTGAAGTGCATGCAAAGAGTTATGAGGTTTTGGATAACTATGTCCAAAAGTTAAAGGGTAGTGGCCTTTCAGCTGATTTGGAAACAGCCAACCAAGAAAAAGCCAGT